>NZ_JBKBML010000008.1:0-115149 GCF_046295775.1 Brevundimonas sp.
CGTCACGGCGCCCGTGGCGTCGCCGCCGACCCCGCGAACCGCTCCGCCGCCTGCGGCCACTGCGCGCCCGGCGCCGCCGCCCGCCCCGCCTCAGCCCCAGCCGGCGCCTGTCGAGCCCGCGCCGACCTCGCCTGATGCTGACGGAGACAACGGATGAGGCGCGGCGCCGTCCGAGTCGTCGGCCCTTTGCAGTGGCTGGCCGGACCGGCGCTGGTCGCTGCTGCGGCGACCCTTGTGCTGACCACGCCGCTGCAGGTGTTCGGGTTGAAGCTGCCTGAGCCCGTGCTGCCGATGGTGCTGGCCTTCGCCTGGCCGCTGATCCGGCCTTCGGTGCTGGCGCCTTGGGTGGTGCTGGCGCTGGGTCTGTTCCTGGATTTGGTGATGGGCGGGCCGCTGGGCCTGTGGGCGGTGGCTCTCCTGGTCGTGCATGGCGCGGCCTTGCTGTCGCGCAATCTGTTGGCGGGGCAGGCGACGCTGATGTTGTTCGCTTGGTACGCCGGGTTGGTCAGTCTTGCCTTTCTTCTGGCCTATCTGATCGTCAGTCTGCGTACAGGCGTGGCGCCCAGTCTGATCGCGGTCCTGTGGCAGGCGGTCGCCACGCTTCTGCTCTTTCCCCTGGCCGACTGGTTGATCCAGCGGTTCGACGATGGCGACGTGCGGTTCCGATGAGCTCAGAACCTTCGATCATGTTCTCGGATCCGAACGAGCGTCAGGGCTCCTTCCTGCGCCGGACCCTGCTGGTCGGCGGGGCGACGGCGCTGGGACTGACCGCCCTGGCGGGACGGCTGGGCCAGCTGCAGGTCGTGCAGGCAGCGGAATACACCACGCTTTCGGCGCGCAACCAGTTCAACTTCCGCCTGGTGCCGCCGCCGCGCGGCCTGATCAAGGACCGGAACGGCGTGGTGCTGGCCGGCAACCGGCCTAGCTTCCGGGTTCTGGTGGTCCGTGACGAAACCAAGGATCTGGACCAGACGCTGGACCTTTTGGGCCGACTGCTGCCCGATACGCTGGAACGCCGTCGCACCATCATTCGCGAAGTCAACGCCGCGCCACGCTTCAACCCTGTTCCGGTCAAGAGCGACCTGACCTGGGAGGAGTTCGCCAAGGTCAATCTGCACGCCGCCGACCTGCCGGGTGTGATGGCCGACATGAACGAGGCGCGGTTCTATCCTTATGGCGGCGCCTTCGCGCATGTGCTGGGCTATGTGGCCAAGGTGTCGGACCGCGACGTCAAGGCTCTTCGAGATCGAGGCGAAGAGATTCCGACTATTCTGTTCAACCCCAGTTTCCGCATCGGGCGGCAGGGGGTCGAGCGTGCGCTAGACGCCGAACTGCGCGGCGAAGCCGGCGGCAATCGCGTAGAGGTGGATGCTCGGGGGCGGGTCGTGGCCGAGGATGCCGGGGGCTCGCGCCCGCCCGTGGCGGGCCAAGAGGTCGTTCTGACCCTGGACGCCGACGTCCAGCGCCGGGCTCTGGAGGTCTTTGGCGAGGAGTCGGGCGGCTGCGTCGTGATGGACGTGCGAAACGGCGACATCCTGACCATGGTGTCGTCGCCCTCATTCGATCCGAACCTTTTCGTGTCTGGCGTGCCGGGGCCGGTCTATCGCGCCTGGGCCGACTATGAGCGTCGGCCGCTGCTCGACAAGTCGACGACCGGCGTGTTCGCGCCGGGTTCGACCTTCAAGCCGGTGACCGGCCTGGCGGCGCTGATGCGCGGCACCAATCCCAACCGCCGGATCCATTGCTCCGGCGGCTTCTATCTGGGACGGCGGTTCGCCTGTCACGCCACCCACGGCTCGCAGGACATGCGCGAGGCGATCAAGAACTCCTGCAACGTCTACTTCATGACCCT
The DNA here is from genome assembly GCF_046295775.1 of Brevundimonas sp. Classification (GTDB taxonomy): domain Bacteria; phylum Pseudomonadota; class Alphaproteobacteria; order Caulobacterales; family Caulobacteraceae; genus Brevundimonas. The sequence goes on from NZ_JBKBML010000008.1 coordinate 1,853, forward strand.
GGCGGTCGAGATGGGGCCAGACGCCATCGCGGAGACGGCGCGGCGCATGGGCTTCGGCCAGGAGTTCGACATCGGCATCGGCGGTCAGAACGAGGGTCTGGTGCCCGATCGGGACTGGCGGCGGCGCAATCCGGTGCGCGGCGATCCCAACTGGTATCCGGGCGAGAACCCGAGCTATGGCATCGGCCAGGGCGCCCTGACGGTCAACGCGCTGCAGCTGGCGGTCTATACGGCGCGGATGGCGAACGGCAGCAAGAAGGTCATGCCGCGTCTGATCAAGTCGGTCGGCGGCGTCGAGCGTCCGCAGGCGCCGTTCGAGGATCTGACCTTCGATCCGGCCCATATGCAGGTTCTGCGTGACGGCATGAACGCGGTGACGGAGGCCGGCGGCACGGCCTTCCGCAACAGCCAGCTCGGCCTGGGCCCCGTACGAATGGCCGGCAAGACCGGCACCGCCCAGGCGCGCAACTATGGCTCGGGCTCGCGCAAGGGCGCTGGACGGCCCTGGGCCGAGAAGGACCATAATCTGTTCATCGCCTACGCCCCGATCGACAATCCGCGCTACGCCGTCTCGGTCATCGTTCAGCACGGCGGCATGGGGGGCGGCACCGCCGGCGCGCCGCGCGCGCGCGAAGTGATGAAGGTGGCCCTGCTCAAGGATCCGGAAATCCGCGCCCGGATCGAGACCGAGGGCTTTGTCGAAAGCGACGATCCCGGCGCTCACGAGGTGACCGACCTGCTGGCGAACGGCCCGCCCACGATCGCGCCGGGAACCGGCGAATGACCGCGTCGGCTCTGACGCGGCCCGGCCAGCGAGACCGGCTGTCGGTCAAGCTGGGCGAGATCGACTGGCGGCTGGTGATCCTGCTGGCAATGGTCGGCGGCGCGGGCGCGGTGATCCTGTATTCCGTCGGCGGCGGCTGGAGCCCCTGGGCCCTCGACCACGCCGTGCGCTTTGCGATCATGACGGCGGTGATGATCGCCCTGGCCCTGATCGATCTGAAGTGGTGGTTCAGGGCGGCCTATCCGCTGTATGCCCTGTTCCTGCTGCTGGTGCTGATGACCGAGTTCACGCCGCTGGGCTATGTGGCCGGCGGCGCGCGCAACTGGCTGAACCTGGGCTTCATCCGGCTGCAGCCGGCCGAGTTCGTCAAGTTCGGGCTCGTTCTGGCCCTGGCCCGCTGGTACCACAGCCATACGGCGGCCGAGGCGCGGCTGTCGTGGAAGCTGCTGATCCCCGCCGGCATGATCGGCGTGCCCTTCATCCTGGTGGCGAAACAGCCCGACCTGGGCTCGGCCATGATGATCGGCCTGACCGGCGCGGCCATGATGTTCCTGGCTGGACTGAGCTGGCGCATCATCGCAGCGGGCGCGGCGGCGGCGGCGGCGATCATTCCGCCCTTCGTGATGTTCGTGATGCACGACTATCAGCGCAATCGCGTGCTGACCTTCCTGAATCCTGAAAGTGACCCGGCGGGCACCGGCTACAACATCATCCAGTCGAAGATCGCCCTGGGCTCGGGCGGCCTCCTGGGCAAGGGCTTCGGCTTGGGCAGCCAGAGCCAGCTGGAGTTCCTGCCAGAGCGGCACACCGACTTCATCTTTTCCGCCCTGTCGGAAGAGTTCGGCTTCGTCGGCTCTTTTTCGATCCTGCTGGTCTATGCGGGGATCGTGCTGATCTCCCTGCGGATCGCGTCGCTGAGCTACAGCCACTTCGGGCGGATGGCGGCGTCGGGCATCACCGCGACCTTCGCCCTGTTCGTCCTGATCAACGGCGCGATGGTGATGGGGCTGGCGCCGGTGGTGGGCGTGCCCATGCCGCTCCTGTCCTACGGGGGCTCGTCGATGATGACTCTGATGGTGGGCTTCGGCCTAGTGATGGCCGTGCGGGTTCATCGTCATAAGGAACTGCCCAAGAACTCTGGCCTGCTCTAGCGGGGCGGCTTGGGCTCAAGGGCGCGGCCGGCGATGACCGCGTCGCCGCCGAAACGGTCTCGCAGGGCGTCGATGGCGCGCTCGGTTTTCAGCGTTCGCGCGCCGGCGCTTTCGAACAGGGCCGCTGGTGCATCCTCGGCGTCCTGAATGTCCGCCATGCCCACCCCGATGAGCCTGTAGGGGCGCCCCAGCTCCGGCTTCAGCAGGGCGCGAGCCGCCGCGAACAGCCCTCGCGCAGTCTGGATCGGGTCGGGCTCGGTGATGCGTCGGGTGACGATCTTGAAGTCGGTGCGCCGCAGCTTCAACACCACCACGCGGCTGGCGACGCCGTCCCGCCTGGCCTTGGCCGCCAGCTTTTCGCACAGCGGCCACAGCTCGGCCTCAAGGGCGGCGGGGTCCGTGAGATCCTCATTGAAGGTGGTCTCGGCGCTCATGCCCTTGCGGTCACGGTCGGGATTTACCGGCCGCGCATCGCGGGCGTGGGCCAGGTCGTGCAGCCGCAGGCCGCTCTCGCCATAGCGCCGGATCAGGTCCTGGGGATCCGCGCGGGCCAAGTCGCCGACCGTGGCGAAGCCGTCGCTGCGCAGGGTGCGGCCAAAGATGGGACCGACGCCGGGCAGGATGGTCACAGGGCGCGGCGCAAGCAGGGCCTGGGCGCCCGCCGCGCCGATCACCGAAAAGCCGCGCGGCTTGTCCAGCTCAGACGCGATCTTGGCCAGGAAGCGGTTGGGCGCCAGGCCGATGGAGACGGTCAGACCCGTCTCACGCTCGATCCAGTTCTGGGCGCGGACCAGTTGCAGCACGGGCGGACCGCCGTTCAGGCGTTCCGTGCCCGACAGATCGACCCAGGCCTCGTCCAGAGACAGGGTCTGGATCAGAGGCGTCAGCTTGGCCAGGGCGCCCAGGATGCGCTTGGACTCGGCGACGTATTTGGTGAAGTCGGGCTTGATCACCACCGCGTCGGGGCAAGCCTTCAGCGCCTTGAACATCGGCATGGCCGAGCCCACGCCATACAGACGCGCAATGTAGCAGGCGGTCGACACCACGCCGCGTTTGCCGCCGCCGACGATCACCGGCTTGTCGCGTAATTCGGGACGATCGCGCTTCTCCACCGAGGCGTAGAAGGCGTCGCAGTCCATGTGGGCGATCGAAAGCTGGTCCAGTTCGGGATCCGCCAGCAGGCGCGGCGAGCCACACGTCGGACAACGGCGCGGGGAGGGCGCTTCGGCCCCCGTCCACTCGCAATCCCGGCAGATGGCCTTCATCGGAAACCTTCCGCGCTCAAGCAGCGCGAAGCGCGATAGCGCAACTTGGAGACTCAACTTCACCCCAACTTAAGACTGGATCGCGATGATCGCATCTCCAGAAGGCGAACAAGCCTCGTGTCCCAAACCGGGTGGTGATGTCCAAGACCGTCCTCATCGTCGAGGATAACGAGCTGAACATGAAGCTCTTTCATGATCTGCTCGATTCTCAGGGCTATCGCACCCTGCAGACCCGCGAAGGGCTGCAGGCGCTGGCGATCGCGCGCGAGCATCGCCCCGACCTGATCCTGATGGACATCCAGCTGCCCGAGATCTCGGGGCTGGAAGTGACCAAATGGCTCAAGGACGACGAAGAGCTGCGCCACATCCCGGTCATCGCCGTCACCGCCTTCGCCATGAAGGGCGACGAGGAGCGCATCCGTCAGGGCGGCTGCGAAGCCTATATCTCCAAACCGATCTCGGTGATGCACTTCCTTGAGACGGTGCGGCGCCACCTGGGCCAGGTGGCGGCATGAGCGCACGCATCCTAGTCGTCGACGACGTCGACGTGAACGTCCGCCTGCTCGAGGCCAAGCTGACGCTGGAGTACTATGAGGCTTTGTCGTGCCATGACGGCGTCACCGCCCTAGCCATGGCGGCCGAGCATCAGCCTGATCTGGTGCTCCTCGACGTCATGATGCCGGGCATGGACGGGTTCGAGACCTGTCGGCGTCTGAAGGCCGATCCAGCGACGCGCCATATTCCCGTGGTTCTCGTCACGGCCCTGGATGGGCGGGACGACCGCATCAAGGGCCTGGACGCCGGCGCCGACGATTTCGTCACCAAGCCGATCGACGACGTGGTCCTGTTCGCGCGCGTCAAGTCGCTGACCCGGCTCAAGGAGGTCACTGACGAGCTGCGCGAACGCGAGGAGAGCGGCCGGCGCCTGGGCGTCAATATCGAGGGCGCGGCCCGCCTGCGCGGCTCGGGCGGGCGCGTGCTGGTCGTCGACGACGACGCGCTTCAGCTGGAGCGTATGGCGGTGGAGCTGGCCAAGGAGCACCGACCGATGGTCGAGGCCGATCCAGAAAAGGCCCTGGCCGCCGCCGCCGGCCCCATCGATCTGATGATCGTGGACACCACCAGCGAAGGTTTCGACGGCCTGCGGCTGATCGCCCAGGCGCGCTCTGCGCCGGGCACCCGCAAGCTGCCGATCCTGGCCGTGGTCGATCCGCTGGACCGGCCGCGCCTGGTCAAGGCGCTGGAGCTGGGAGCCAACGACATCCTGCCGCGGCCTGTCGATTCGGAAGAATTGGCCGCGCGGGTGCGCACCCAGGTGCGTCGCAAGCGATACGCCGATTTCCTGCGCGAAAAGCTGGACTACAGCCTGGAGATGGCGGTCACCGACGCCCTGACCGGCCTGCACAACCGCCGCTACATGGCCGGACAGCTGCAAGGACTGGTCAGTCGCGCCGGCCGAGGCGGGGAGCCCGTGGCCGTGCTGGTGCTGGACATCGATCACTTCAAGGCGGTGAACGACGGCTTCGGCCACGACGCCGGCGACGAGGTGCTGCAGGAGTTCGCCGTGCGGCTGGCGACCAATGTGCGCGCCGTCGATCTGCCGTGCCGACTGGGCGGGGAGGAGTTCGTGGTGGTCATGCCGGGCACGACCCTGGATGACGCCCACCGCATCGCCGACCGCATTCGTCGTGACATCGCCGCCAGCCCCTTCCGCGTCATGGGCGGCCGCGAGCAGTTGTCCATCACCGTGTCTGTGGGCGTGGCCGCCAGCCTGGGCGAGGGCGATACGCCCGAGGCCCTGCTCAAGCGCGGCGACGAAGGCGTCTACGAGGCCAAGGCCCGAGGTCGCGACCAGGTCATCGCCCGCGCGGCCTGATCCTTCGGACAAAAAAACGCCCGGTCGTGGGACCGGGCGTCTTCAAATCACAGAGCGGCAGATCTTACTTGATCTTGCCTTCCTTGAACTCGACGTGCTTGCGCACGACCGGGTCGTACTTCTTGACGACCATCTTCTCGGTCATGGTGCGGGCGTTCTTCTTGGTCACGTAGAAGAAGCCGGTGTCCGCCGTGGAGTTCAGGCGGATCTTGATGGAAGCCGGTTTGGCCATCGGACAATTACCCTTGCGACGGCGAAAGCCGCTTGAAATGAGAGGCGCGGAACATACTCAGGACCGCCCCAAAGTCAACGGCTCTCCGCAGGCTGACCGAATTGCCTAAATGCGACGGGCGGCCCCGGCCGAGGCTTCCACTGGCGAATGGCCGGACCGGTCGCAAATCGCCGATATCGACGCCTCGGGCCGAGGGGCGCTCCAGAATCAGATCTGGCCTCAGCGCCGCCTTGGATGGGCAGGCCGCGTCCGATTTGGACCTGACTGCGTATGACCGCCTTCGACCCATTGCGGCCATTCAAACCGGCGGGCACGTTCAACGGATGACGGACAACTGGCTCTCCGAAATCGTGGTCGTGAATGAAAGCCCCGACGAAACAGTGGCCGGTGATGTGAGCATCTTCCGCCACGCCGGCGATGCTTGCGCTCACCTGGAATACTGGTGGGTCGAAGACAAAGAAGGGTTCGCAATGACGGCCGCCGGTCACCGCGTCGAGCTTGGCGTCGGTGCGAAGCGGGATGTCATAATCGTTGGGATGGAAGAAGTGCCCACCGGCACCGAAGTGGTGCGGTCATGGCTTCATAGCGTCGCAACCCATGTTCTGGAAAAGCGCTCGCATAAAGCGAAGAGGGGGAAGTTGAGGCTCAGCCCCTCGGAGGCCCAGGGCCACTTGCCTGCGTCCTCTGAGGCACTGATCGCCTACATCTTCATGAAGTGAAGTCCGCTCCCGGCCCATAGGCGACGGTCTGCTCTCGACCCGTTATCGACGTTGGGCAAGTCCGCTTTGAGCCAGTTCCAGCATAGCAGTTGCATTCCGGCTGCGGTGGCCGCTCGCCTCATCCGCGAGTCGTTCCTCGATCTGTTCCGGGCCCCAGACTGCTGCGGCCTCGAAGTCGCCGAGGGGGGCGTCAACTGGACGTCTGAGGCCTGTCCCGTGTTGATAGAGTTCAACTGACTTCGTCAGTGCGTCTTGGATATAGAACCACTGGTCATTCACCTCGGCGGCGACGGGCGCAGTGCCGATCTTCCGCCAACGCTTGAAGGCGTCACGGTGGACCCATAGGCGGAGCTTGAACGGAAGGCCCGCGATGCTCTCCACAGGCTGAGCGTCGGAAAAGCAACCCTCGTAGAAGCCTACCAGAGGTTCGCTTAGGGCCTGCGCGTAGGTGAATCGGCCCCCGCTGACCGGGACTTCGAAGACCGCTCCTTCGACCACACGTGTACGTGCCATAGGTTGATGCCTCGTAATCTGTCCGCGCAACAAGGATGTCAGAGCTAACGTCCGCAAACCACCCATGGCGGCTGTTGAAAAAGGTCGGCTATCGCGAAGGTGCGCGGCGAAGCGTGGCCGGCTCGCAATGCTGGAGGGACATTCGCCCACGCGCATCGGCCAGGCGAGGGCTGCGACAACCACTGAAACGAAAGAGACGATGGTGGGTGATCACAGGTTCGAACTGTGGACCCGCTGATTAAGAGTCAGCTGCTCTACCAACTGAGCTAATCACCCGTACCGGTCGTCTGGCTTCGGCGCTTGTCCGAAGGGGGCTGCATGTAGAGGCTTGCGTTGCGGGGCGCAAGCCGTTTCTGAATGGGGCGGCCTTCTTGACGCAGGGAGGCGCGAAGGGAGGCCGGGATGGCTTTGCGAGATCTGACCGGCGCGGTTGACTTCACCGTCCTTGAGGCCACGACCGGGGGCGACGACGGCGTATCCGAAGAGGTTCTTGGCCTGTTCGTCGAGCAGGCGGCGATGTGGTCGCGCCTGTTGCGACCCGAGATCGAGGGTTGGCGCGACGCGGTGCATACGCTGAAGGGCACGGCGGGGGGCGTGGGCGCCCGACAGCTGGCGGTTCTGTGCGCCGAGGCCGAGGCCGCCGATCCGCCCATGGCGCCGGCGGCGCTGGACCGGGTCCAGGGCGCGCTGGACGCCGTGCTGGCCGACATCGCCGCCTATCGTCACGGTCTGGCCCTGCGCGGCCTCAGGGCGTGAACGAAAAAAGGCCCGGGCGAACCCGGGCCTTTTCCATGGTCTGAGGTGTCAGCCGATCAGGCGGCTTCGGCGGCCGGGACGATCGGCTTCTTGGCGCTGAGCGACTTGGCCAGCAACTCGACGGCGGCGTCCTTGTCGATCTTGTTGGCGGCGGCGACTTCGCGGGCCATGCGGTCCAGAGCCGATTCATAGAGCTGGCGCTCGGAATAGGACTGTTCCGGCTGGGTGTCGGCGCGGTGCAGGTCGCGGACCACTTCGGCGATCGAAATCAGGTCGCCCGAGTTGATCTTGGCTTCATATTCCTGGGCGCGGCGCGACCACATGGTGCGCTTGACGCGGGCGCGGCCCTTCAGCGTGGTCAGGGCGCGGGTGACGGTGTCGTCGGCGGCCAGGGAACGCAGGCCGGCTGTGGCGGCCTTCTTGGTCGGAACGCGCAGGGTCATCTTCTCGTGGTCGAAGGTGACCACATAGACTTCCAGGCTCATGCCCGCGACTTCCTGCGTCTCGACGGCGGCGACCTTGCCGACGCCGTGGGCGGGATAAACGACGGCGTCGCCGACCTTGAACTCCAGACCGCTCTTGTTCGTCATGTCAGTCCTTTCCCGGCAACAGGGAAGGGCGAGGCGAAGGCGCAGGGACAACAGATCGTCCGGTCCGGCGAGAGGTTCGTCGGGGCGGATGAATTCAGTTGTCGAAGCGGAAACGGATCACCAAACCTCTGGCCGATCCCGCCTGCTATGGACGGGATTCATTCGCAAACGCGGGCGGCGCGAGGAATTCGCTTACCGCCCGACCCAATGACAGTAACCTATCACAAAATGCGGGAATTTCAAAACATCCACAGCGCGACAGACGCGCAGGGGCGAATTCCAGTGCCGAAGGCCGTCAGGAGCCCTTGCCGGGCTTGGGGCTGAAATACTTCTCGAACTTGCCGGTTTCGCGCTCATACTGCTCGCGGTCGGCCGGGGGCGTGCCCTTGACCGTGATGTTGGGCCAGGCCTTGGCGTATTCCGCATTGACCTGCAGCCACTTGCCGTCCGGCTCGTCCTCGGTATCGGGCACGATGGCGTCGACGGGGCATTCGGGCTCGCACACGCCGCAGTCGATGCATTCGTCGGGCGCGATGACCAGGAAGTTCTCGCCCTCGTAGAAGCAGTCCACCGGACACACCTCGACGCAGTCCATGAACTTACATTTCACGCAGGCGTCGGTGACGATGTAGGTCATGGGCGAGGGGCGCGCGGCGTCAGGTTGGGAGAGGCCGGGGACATGGCCGCCGCCCGCCTGCATGTCAACACCGGCTTGACGCCGGACGGCTCAATCCGCATCAATGTCGATTACAGATCATCCCCCGGAGACCGCTTATGAAGACCCTGTTCAAACCGCTTCTGGCCGGCGCGGCCGCCCTCAGCCTGCTGGCGTCCGGCGGCGTCGTGGCGCAATCGGCCAACACCAAGAACCCCGCCGAGGTGCGCGCCGGCGCCTATGCGCTGGACTCGGCGCACGGCAAGATCACCTGGAAGGTCGATCATCTGGGCTTCTCGACCTACATCGGCCAGTTCGTGAACGTGCAGGCCGAGCTCAGTATCGACCCGGCCAATCCCTCGGCCGGCACGCTGACGGCGACGATCCCGCTGACCGACGTCGCGTCCAACTCGGACGGGCTGGATCGCCACCTGCAGACGGCGGACTTCTTCGACACCGCCAACCATCCCACGGCCAGCTTCCGCTCGACCCGCATCGAGATCGACAGCGACGATGCGACCGAGGCCGACGTCTACGGCGAACTGACCCTGCGCGGCGTCACGCGTCCGGTGAAGATGGAGGTCAAGTTCAACCAGGCCGGGCCGGCCATGGGCGGCGGCTACAAGGTCGGCTTCGACGGCGAAGCGACCATCAAGCGCTCGGAGTTCGGCATCAACTACGCCCTGCCTGCCATCGGCGACGAGGTTGAGCTGCACCTCGAGGGTGAGTTCGTTCTGAAACAATAAGGCCAAATCCGTCTCCCCGGCGAAGGCCGGGGCCCAGAACGGCACTCGCGGCGCCCGATCTTCTGGACCCCGGCCTTCGCCGGGGAGACGGGCGGTCAGCGGGCGTCAAGAAGCTCGTAAAGGGCGCGGGCTTCTTCGGCGGGCCCGCGCCGGTCGCCCAGGGCGACGACGCGCAAGGCGTGCAGGCGCCCGCCCAGGACGAAGACCAGTTCGTCGCCGACGTGGACCGACCGGCTGGGCTTGTCGAGACGGCTCTGCGCGCCGTTGTGGGTCAGCCGCACCGCGCCTCGCTCCACCAGTCCCGCAGCCAGCGTCCGCGTCCGCGCGAACCGCGCGCGCCACAGCCAAACGTCGATGCGGCACGAAACGGAAGCCCCGCTCATTTTTGAGCAGATTTCGCCGATGACGGGCGGCGCCTGGCCGTCCGTCGAGCTTTTCTGGGGGCGGCGGGTGCGGTGAGCGCAGCCAAGGCGGCGAAGGGTGTGTCCTTCGGCTGTGGCGGCTTGCGACCTGGCCTGTCGGGCTGCTTGGCGCGCTCAGTCTTCAAGGCGGCGATCACGGCGCGCGCCTGCGACTCGGTCCAAGCAAGTTCAGCGAGCGCCTGATCCGACAGGCGTCCGTCATTCGCGGCGCGCATCTCCGCCATCCGTTCAAGCGCCTCCAGCGGCGCCAACCACGCGCCCACGCCGCGCAGGCCGAGGGCAGAGAGCGCGCGAGGGGAGGGCGCTTCAATCGGCGCTGGCATTAGAGCGGTGGGGCTATCGGGCGACGCCAGAAGCGGAGCGGGCGCGAACGCCTGGGCGAAGGCGCGGCCCCGCGGCTTTATTGCGCCGGGCAGCCAGACGGAGTGCACGCCGACACGCACGGCGAAGCTGCGCAGAGTTCGCCGCTCGACCTGGCTGAGGGCGTGCAGGTCGCGCTCGACGTCACGACGGTCGATCAGGCCGCCGGCCTCGATAAGGCGGAAGGCGATGCCGCGCGGCAGGCCCTTCAGCGCGCCGCTCTCCACGGCATGACGCAGCCTGCGCAGTTCGCGTAGCGCCCGGCCCGCCTCGGCCGCCAGCCAGGCCTCCAGCCGCCGCGCCGCCCGCTCCCGCGCCGGCTGAGGCCCCAGGTCGCCGATCAGGCGCACCTGAGGCGCGAAGGGATCGGCGCCCTGGGGCGTGGTGACGACCCGCGCCGCCAGCGCTCCGCGCCACAGCACCTCGCCGGCGGGCGTGACGAAAAAGGCGGCGTCCTCGTCGGCGGCCAGACGGCCCAGCCGACGCGCGATCTCGGGCCCGACGACGCGATGCGCGGCCTGGCGCAGGGTGCGGTCCGACAGGGTCGAGCCGCCCGCTTCGCTGGTGAAGCGCACGCCGTCCAGTCGCCCGACCAACTGACCCTCGACCGTCACCTCGCCGTCCTCGCCCACGCCGGCCATGGTCTCGTCGTGCACGTTCAGCGCGCGCATCAGGGCGGTGGTGCGCCGATCCACGAAGCGGGCCGTCAGGCGTTCGTGCAGAACGTCAGACAGACGCACCTCCAGTTCCTTGGTCCGCTGGCGCCAGTGCATGGCGCCATCCAGCCAGTCGGGTCGGTTGGCGATGTAGCTGAGCGTCCGGACGCCCGCGAGCCGTGCGGACAGCTGGTCGATCTGCCCGTCGTCGCGATCCACGTCGGCGAAGCGGGGTGCGAACCAGTCCTGGTCCAGCCGCCCGCGACCGCGCGTCAGCGCCTGGAAGATATCCTTCGCCAGCCGGGCGTGGGCGTCCAGCGTGGTCTTCTGGAAGTCCGGCAGCTGACAGGTCTCCCACAGCCGCATGATCGCGCCGCGCGAGCGACCGATGCGGCGCACCTCCTCGTCCTTCATCGCCCGGCGCAGCAGGGTCTCGTCCAGCGCCTCCGCCGTCAGGCTGAGGCCGCCCACGCCCGGCGAGACGGTCAGAGAGCGCAGCAGATCGGGCAGGCTGTCGAAGTCCAGCCGCGCATTTCTCCATTCCGCCGCCTCGATCGGCTCGAACCGGTGCTCGGCGACCTGTTCCAGAATGTCTTCGTCGGGCTCCTGGGCTTCGCCGGTCACGCCCCAGGTGCCGTCGCGCAGGTGACGGCCGGCGCGACCAGCGATCTGGCCGATCTCGTGGGCGTGCAGCCAGCGCGTGCGCCGACCGTCGAACTTGCGCATCCCGGCAAAGGCCACATGGTCGACGTCCATGTTCAGCCCCATGCCGATGGCGTCGGTGGCGACCAGGAAATCAACCTCGCCCGACTGGAACAGTTCGACCTGGGCGTTGCGCGTGCGGGGGCTGAGCGAACCCATGACCACCGCCGCGCCGCCGCGTTGCCGCCGGATCAGCTCGGCGATGGCGTAGACCTGATCGGTCGAGAAGGCGACCACGGCGCTGCGCGGCGGCAGGCGGGTCAGCTTCTTGGAGCCGGCGTAGCTGAGCGTCGACAGTCGATCGCGCGACACGATCTCGGCGTCCGGGACCAGCTGCCGGATCAGCGGCGCCATGGTCGCCGCGCCCAGGAACATGGTCTCAAACCGGCCGCGGGCGTGCAGCAACCGCTGGGTGAAGACGTGGCCGCGTTCCGGATCGGCCGCCAGCTGGATCTCGTCCACCGCCACGAACTCGACCGACCGCTCCAGCGGCATGGCCTCGACGGTGCAGACGAAATAATGCGGCCGGTCCGGCACGATCTTCTCTTCGCCCGTGATCAGCGCCACGGCCGCCGCCCCGCGCCGCGCGACGATGCGGTCATAGATCTCGCGCGCCAGAAGCCGCAGCGGCAGGCCGATCATGCCCGAGGCGTGCCCCAGCATCCGCTCGACCGCCAGATGCGTCTTGCCGGTGTTCGTGGGCCCCAGCACCGCAGTGACGCGCGAGGGAGCCTGGCCTGTCGAGCGATCACTCATGACGGCTTCAAGGTGGCGACGAACGTCGGGTTCCTCAAGCGCCGCCTTCGATCATTAACGCTGAAGCTGAAAGGAGCGGAACAGGCGCGAAACGAATCGGGACCGAATCACCGACACGGCCCGATTCGGGATTTGTTCCCTACAAGATAGGGTAGCTTAACGCGCCTTAACCACAAGGCGGAAACGCAGTCGCCCAAAGGGCTTCCCGCGCGCTGTCCAAACCGCTAGTCAGCCCCCCGACGGCCCCGTAGCTCAGCTGCATAGAGCAAGGCTTTCCTAAAGCCGAGGTCGCAGGTTGGAGTCCTGCCGGGGTCGCCAGTCTTCCGTCTATGTAGCCATAGCCACGCTGCTTTAACCGCGCTCGGGGAGCATGGACGCGGGGGCTTCGAACGGGCGGCTCGTCAGGGGAAAGTCGATGTGGTGGCTTTCACTCTGCTCATGCCACTGGACGAAGCTCTGCCGGTAGGCGTTGCGTGCGGGCGGAAGGACGCCAGAGTCGTCGTCGATGGCGAAATCGCCGCCACCCGACAGCGAGCCGCTGGACCACAACACCAACGACAGCAGTTCCTGCCCGTATTGAACGGCCGTGCGGCCGAAGCTGAGTTCCAGGCGACGTTGGAACTCGGAGTCGGCGCCGGCTCGAACGGAATCGTAAAAGCCGATCGAACGCCGCACCGGATGTGCTCGATACATCAGAGACGACGCGTCCGGCCGAACGTAGTCGGCGCGAAACTGCAGGCCGGCCTCGGGCGACATTCGTACATGCTGCACGCCGGTGGCTACCAGGCGAGGATTGGCCGACAGCCTCGCCACGCTGGCCTGCAGCTTGCGGGGGTGCGCCCAGTCGTCGGAGTCCTGACAGGTCACGAACTCGCCGCGCGCCTGCGACAGGGCGAGGTTTTTGGAGACGTAGGTCCCGGCGTTCGTTGAGGACAGGATGGGAACCACGCGCGGGTCGCGCTTGGCGTAGCCACTGATGATCTCGGCGGAGTTGTCGGTGCTGGCGTCGTCGATCACCAACAGCTCGAGATTGGCGTGGGTCTGGCCCAGGATGGACTGGATGGCGTAGCCGATGGTTTCGGCGCTGTTGAACGAGGTCATCATGACCGAGACCAGGGGGCCGTCGGATCGGGTTTGCGCCTCGGTCCCCTCGATGTTGTCCAGCGTCAGCCCGCGCCGCGGCTCAAGCATGCGGATAGGCGACGCCTTGAGCAGCGTCAGGGCCGCATTCAACTGATCGACCATGGCGGTTGCGTCGCCCAGACGGAACGCCAACTGCGCCCGCAGCAACGCCATGCGGCCATGCTCACCGGAGCTGAGATCGAACCCGTCCAGCACGCCGATTAGGTCGAAATATCCCTTCCAGTCGCCGGCCTGAATGTAGTCGTGGGCGCAACGCATGATCACGGTCGCCTGCGCGCGAGCTTCGGGCGCTGCCGAGGCCATGAGATCAGTCATCATGGACCGCTGATCGGGCGGCAGCAGCGGCGCGAAGCGATACAGGGCGGCTATGTTGGCCACCGCCTTGCCGCGATCCAGCAACATCACCTTGCGCAGCTCGCTGCGAGCTCGCTCCAGATCACGCAGGTTGGCGCAGGCCTCGACATAGCGGCTTCGTTCTGAAGGCGGGCGTCCAGAGACTCGAATAGGTCAATCGCCTCGTCGAAACGGCGTAGATTGATGAGGGCGCGCATCCGCAGCCGCGCGAGGCTGCGGTCATGCTGAGTGGTGAGAGCACACGCCTGATCCAGCAGCGCCAGGCCTTCGAAGTTCCGTGACGCCCTGATGGCCGCCTCGGCCTGCGCCACCAGGGCGCGTGCGTCCAAGTCTCCTGGATCTGCGGGCGCCTTGGCGTCTTCAGACCGTGGCAGGTCAATCCGCGTGAACCCGGCAAGACGTCCGTCGATCATAAGCAGGGCGTGGCCGGCCGAAGCGTCGGTGCGAGCCGGTTGCGCCAGCCGCGCCAGAGGGGCGTCAAACTCCACATGCCGCTCATGCGCGATCAGGGTGAAGTCCTGCGCGCGCACCGGGATCTCCAAGCTCTCGTCCGGCAGCCGCAGAACGACCGAGGCCGGCGCCTCATCGGGGATCACCCCCTGCAGGCGGGCGCCGCTCTGCGATATCTCGGCATTTCGGTTCAGCATCCGGCCCAGGCGGGCGCCAGCGCTCTTGACGACGAAGGCGGAGGCGCGGGGGGCGATAATCACCCCGAACTCGTAAAAGCCAATCGGCCCTGAAGCCGCGGGAAGATCGCTCGTGAACGTCTGGGCCGCGAAAGCCTGGGTCAGCGGAGCCTTCTTGCGTATCTTGTGAGCGACGCGCAGCACGCCGTCGGGAGCGTATTCGAACAGGGTCACCTGACGGATCGGCGGTTCCATACCCTCGGCTCCGCTGGCCTTGGCCGTGAACATGAAGACCATGTCCAGTTCGGCCTCTGGATTGGCTGAGATCATGTAGGGGGACAGGGCGTCCAGTCTGAACGTCAGGCGACACTCATGCTCGCACCCCGAGGCGTCGATCAGCAGCTCCGCCGATCCGCCTGGAGCGCCCGGCTCCAGGATATGGACGCCGCAGGCGATCTGGTCGTCGATCGTCTTGAACTGAAGGCGCGCATGGGCCGACACTTCCGTGACCTTGCGTTGCCGAACCGGCGGGTCGGATGGAAAGACGAACTCCTGTTCCAGGAGGGCCTTTTCGAAGTCAGTCGGCATGCTCATTCCGGGGTCTTAGTCTGTCGAAGCAGCCTGCGACACCCATGGATGGATGGTTTTGGACCTTCTCCGAGAGAACGACGCTACCGTCGCCAGCTACCTCATCTCGACAACCAGCCGCGCCACCTCTCCGGCGTGCAGGCGGTCGAAGCCTGCGTTGATGTCTTCCAGGCCGATGACGCCGGACAGCAGTCGGTCGACGGGCAGGCGGCCGTCGCGGTACAGGGCGACGTAGCGGGGAATGTCGCGGCTGGGGACGCAGGTTCCGATGTAGGAGCCCTTCAGAGTCCGCTCTTCGCCGACCAGGTTCACGATGTTGACCGCCAGGGCCGCGTCGGGCGGCGGCAGGCCGGCGGTGACGGTGGTCCCGCCGCGCCGGGTCATCTTCCAGGCGGCCTCCAGCGCGCGAACCGAACCGGCCATCTCCAGCGCCACGTCGGCCCCGCCATTCGTCAGGGCGCGGACCTGCTCGACCGCGTCGGGGGCGGGGGCGTCAACCGTGCGGACCGCGCCGAACGAGGCCGCCAGCGCCAGCTTGTCGGGGTTAAGATCGACCGCCACGACGGGCGAGGCCCCGGCGGCCAGCGCCCCAAGCACGCTGGCCAGGCCGACCCCGCCCAGGCCGACCACGACCACGGCCTGGCCCGGGCGCACGCCGGCGGTGTTCACCACCGCGCCGACGCCGGTCAGGACGGCGCAGCCGAACAGGGCGGCGATTTCGAACGGCAGGTCGGGATCGATCTTCACCAGCGAGCGGCGCGACACCACGGCCCGGTCCGCAAAGGCCGAGCAGCCCAGATGGTGGTTCAGCGACGCCCCTGCCGCGTCATGCAGCGCCCGATGGCCGGTCAGCAGTTCTCCCTTGCCGTTTGCCGCCGCGCCGGGCTCGCACAGGGCGGGCCGACCTCCCGCGCAGGGATCGCAGTGGCCGCAAGACGGCATGAACACCATGGCCACGTGATCGCCGATCATCAGGTCGTTCACGCCCTCGCCCAGCGCCTCGACTACTCCGGCCGCCTCGTGACCCAGAGCCATGGGCAGGGGACGGGGGCGGTCGCCGTTGATGACGCTGAGGTCGGAGTGGCACAGGCCCGCCGCCTTGATGGCCACCAGCACTTCGCCGGGGTCGGGCGGATCCAGCGTGACCGTCTCGATCGTCAGCGGCCGGCTGTCGGCATAGGGCCGGGCGGCGCCTATGGCGCGGAGCACGGCGGCGCGGGTCTGGATCATGGCGGAGCCTCCTGACGGTACGCTAGGCGCTTGACGCCGCGTCGGCCAAGCCTGACGGTCCAGGTCGGCCGGCGCAGATCGGGCGGAGGAAACGCGCTCAAGCAGCGGCCCGCCGTGCGGGTCGCGGTAGCGCAAAAAGGAAGCGGAGCGGATATGCCTAAAAGAGACGAGGGCGCTCTGGCCGAGCGGGCCACCTACAAGGCCTTTCACATGGTCTCGACCCGCTGGGCCGACAACGACCAGTATGGCCACATCAACAACGCCAAGTTCTACGAGTTCGTCGATTCGGCGGTGAATGCGCACCTGCTGATCGCGGGGGCTCTGGATGAGTCGATCGGCTTGGTGGTGGATTCGGGCTGCCGTTACACCTCGTCGCTGAAGTTCCCAGACGTGATCGAGGTCGGCATCAAGGTCGACCGGATCGGGACGTCCAGCGTCACCTATGGCTTCGCCGTCTTCAAGCGCAGCGCCAGCGCCCCGGCCGCCATCGGCCATTTCGTCCACGTTTATGTCGACGCCGACACGCGCAGGCCTAAGCCGCTGCCGGCCAAGCTGCGGGCAGTGGTGGAGAACCTGAAGGCGGACTAGCCGCCTTCAGAACCTCGTCAGTCGTCGAAGTGGCCCAGCAGGGCCAGGGCGCCCACGGCTGTCAGCACGCCGAAGGTGAAGGCGGCGACGATGGAGCCGGTGGCCACCGCCGTTGAAACGGTGACGGGCTTGGCCTCGTACCATTCGACAATGTCGGCTTCCTCATAGTCGTCGTAGTCGTCGATCAGAGCTTCTTCGGCGCCCATGGCGGCCTCCCTTCGCGTGGTCCTGGCGACGTAATCCGTCGCCGTGGCGGCGGTTCCGGTCGGCGTCGTGACACGATGCCGCCCATCCGCTAGGGAGCGCCTCACAAGTTTCAGACTGCTGAAGACGATCCCATGGCCGGCCATTCCAAGTTCAAGAACATCATGCACCGCAAGGGGCGCGCCGATGCGCAGCGCTCCAAGCTGTTCTCCAAGCTGTCGCGCGACATCACCGTGGCTGCCAAGTCCGGCATGCCCGATCCGGCCCTGAACCCGCGCCTGCGCCTGGCGGTGAACAACGCCAAGGCGGAAAGCCTGCCCAAGGACGTCATTCAGCGCGCCATCAACAAGGCGTCGGGCGGCGACGTCGATACGATGGAGGAGATCCGCTACGAGGGCCGCGGGCCCGGCGGCGTGGGCATCATCGTCGAGGCCCTGACCGACAACCGCAACCGTGCGGGCTCCAATATCCGGGCGGCCTTCTCGAAGAACGGCGGGGCGCTGGGCGAGATGAACTCGGTCGCCTTCATGTGGGACAAGGTGGGCAAGATCACCTACGCCGCCGAGGCCGGGACCGAGGACGCCGTCATGGAGGCGGCGATCGAGGCCGGCGCCCAGGACGTCGAAAGCGACCTGGTCAAGCCCGACATCTACGAGGACGCGCCCGGACATACCATCTGGACCGCCTTCGAGGATCTGAACGAGGTCGCCGACGCCATGTCCAAGGTGCTGGGCGACCCGAAGTCCACCGCCATCGTCTGGAAGCCCCAGTCGGAAGTGCCGGTCACCGGCGACGCGGTCGGCACGCTGTTCAAGCTGCTGGACGCGCTGGATGCCGAGGACGACGTCTCGGCCGTCTATTCCAACGAGGATATCTCCGACGAGGACGCGGCGAAGTACGCGGGCTGATCAGCCGCAGTCGGGCCGCCACTCCACGTCTGGATCGGCCTGCAGCTGCGCCAGGGTGGGGATGACCCGGTCGGCGCGCGCCGAAACCGAATAGCTTGAGAAGGCCGACGCCGTCGGGGCTTCGCGCGAATAGACCGTCAGGGCGAAGGGCGCGTGGCCCGTCAGGTCCACGCGATAGACGTGGGTCTGCTCGCCAAAGCCGAAGCCGTAGCAGCCGATGCGCGTCAACTGCGCGCCGCGCACGCGCAAGGCCGACGGCACATCGAACGGCGACGGCTCGCCCTGCGCCTGCCACGCCAGATTGAGCGCAAGGTCAGAGTCTTCCACGCTGGCGACGAACGGGCCGAGGCGGCCCTCCGGTCCGGACCAGTTCACGGGCGTCGCGCGCGCGCGGATCTCGGCGGCGGTTCGGGGAGACGTTGATCCCTCCCTGAAAAGCGAGAGCAGGGCGTCCACGGCGGGATTGGACCGCATGGCGGCCGTCCAGCGATCGCCGCATTCCTGATCGGCCCAGGCTGCGCCTTGAGGGTTGGCCGCGACCACTTCGGCCCGGCAGGTCTCGAGGAAGCGGGAACGCACGTCCTGACCAGCGGCGGGCGACGCCGACCCGGCGATCAGGATCAGGGTTACGCAGAGAGACGCACGCATGACTGGGCCTCTTTCGCAGATCGATGATCGTTCAGTCTGCTCCGATGCGACCATGACGACAAGCCGGCGCCCGGAACCCGTCGACACTCCGAGGGTTCAAGCGTGGCGTTAAACTGAAGGGGCGCTCCATGGACATCTGCCAGCTGATTCTCGACGACCACGCCGAGCAACGACGGCTGTTCTCGATCATCGAGCAGATCGATCCCAAGGACACAGACGCCCTGACCAAGGTCTGGGGCCGGCTGTCGGCCTTTCTGGACGCGCACGCCGAGGCCGAGGAGCGGTTCTTTTACCCTGAGCTGCTGAAGCTGGGCGAGGGCGCCAACGACGCCGAGGACGGCACGGTCGAGGGCGAAACCGAAGACGCCATCGAGGATCACAACAAGCTGCGCGACGCGGTGAAAGCCGTCGAACAGCACAAGGTCGGCACCCAGGCCTGGCTGGACGCGGTCGGCGAGGCCAATGTGGTCAACTCCAAGCACATGGGCGAGGAGGAGCGGCAGGGTCTGACCGACTTCCGCATCAACGCTTCGCTGGACACCCGGCACGAGCTGGCGGTGAAGTACGCCGCCTTCGAGGCCGAGCACATCACCGGCGTCAAGCCGGTCAACAAGGATCCTGACGCCTACATAGAGAAACATGGCTGAGCCTGAACCCGATCCTGATGTCCGGGTCGCCCTGCCTGGCGACGACGCCCCTCCGCTGGCTGGCAAGCCGTGGCGCAGGGTGAAGCTTATCGCCTGGATCGTGGCCGGGGCGCTGGTCATCGGCGTAGCCGCTGCGGGAGCGAGACTCGTCGGGCCGGCGATTGATCGTGCTGTAACAACAGCTTCGACCTGATTTATGCACTGGCCCTTCACCCTGTCGGCCCTCGCGGCCTCGGTCGTCGCCGGGGGGCTGATCGGCTTTGAGCGCGAGTGGCGCGGCCGGGCGGCGGGGTTTCGTACGCATATTCTGGTTTGCCTGGCTTCGTCCCTGCTGATGTTGGCGGCCATGTCGCAGGGCGACTGGGCGTTCCGGGCCCTGCCGGACGAGAACATCGTCACCGATCCCACGCGCATGGCGCACGGGGTGCTGACGGGTATCGGCTTTCTATGCGCCGGCGTCATCTTCCGCTCGGGTTTCTCGATCCACGGGCTGACGACGGCGGCGTCGCTGTGGATCACCTCGGCGCTGGGACTACTGTTCGGAGCGGGGCTGTTCACGCTCGGGGCCGTCGGCACAGCGGTGACGGCCTTGATCCTGGTCGGGCTGCGGCTGGTCAATCGCCAGCTGCCCTCACGGGTGCTGACCGATGTGGCGGTCAGCTGGCGGCGCGAAGGCCCGTCGCCTCAGGCCGAGGTCGAGGCCGCTCTGGCCCGGCACGGTTCGGAGGTCCGCCACGATCGGATTGAACTGGCCGAGGGCGGCGCCGTCATCCGCCGGACCTGGCGCATGAAGGTGCATGGCGAGGCGGAGCTGAAAGCCCTGGCCGACAGCCTGTGCGGCATCGGCGGCGTCTGTGACTTCGTGCTGGATCCGCGCGACGACTGAGGCCGCTTGCAGGCCGCCGCGACGCGGTTCAGCATCCTCGGTTCGGCCGTCCGCAGAGGCGGCGCGGGGAGGGGCATGATGATCGACTTGGCGTTGGCTTGGCCCGTGGCGGCGGCGATGACCGCAGGCGGGTTGATCGGGGTTGAGCGCACCTATCACGGCCATCCGGCGGGGTTCCGCACCCACATCCTGGTGTGCATGACCTCGTGCGTGCTGATGCTGGCGGCCATGCATCAGGCGACGTGGAGCTTCGTCGGCTTGCCGGGCCAGAACCTGGTCATCGACCCGACCCGTATGTCGCACGGCATACTGACCGGCATCGGCTTCCTCTGCGCCGGGGTGATCTTCCGCGAGGGCTTCTCGGTCCACGGCCTGACCACGGCGGCGTCGCTGTGGACCACGTCGGCTATCGGCATGATGTTCGGCGTGGGCATGCTCGACCTGGCGCTGACGGCGGCGGGGGCGACGCTGCTGGTGCTGGCCATCCTGCGTTTCCTGGACGCGCGCCTGCCGCATGTGGGCGTGTTGGACGTCACCTTGCGGTGGAGTCGGCCGGACGCGCCGTGTGAGACGACCCTGCGGCGGCTTCTGTCGGACAACGGGCTCAAGGCGCTGCGCATCGGCCATGTCATGAGCCCGGACGGGGCGGTGCACGAACATCACATCAAAGCGCGCGGGCCGGTGCCGCTGAACGTGGACGGCTTGGTGAAGCAGCTGGCGGGCCGCGAGGGTCTGGCGGGCTTTTCGGTGATGCCGCGCGACGACTAGGTCTTGGTTAGTTGTTCATAAACGCCGAGTCGGGCATGAGGAACGGATGGCGAACGAAACGATCCGCATCCTGGGCCTGGACCCCGGCCTGCGCCGCACCGGCTGGGGCGTGATCGCTTGCGAGGGCTCGCGCCTGCGCTGGATCGCGCACGGGGTGGTCGCGCCGTCCGACAAGGCACCCTTCGCCGAACGGCTGCTGCATCTAATGGAGTCGCTGTCGATGATCTGCGCCGATCACGCCTGCGACGAGGCGGCGGTGGAGGAGGTGTTCGTCAACATGAACCCGTCCTCGACACTCAAACTCGGTCATGCCCGCGCGGCGGTCATGCTGGCGCCCGCAAGGCGCGGCCTGCCGGTAGCGGAGTATGCGCCCAATCTGATCAAGAAGGCGGTCGTCGGGGCCGGCCATGCCGACAAGAGCCAGATCGCCTTCATGGTGAAGCGTCTGCTGCCGGCCGCCGGCGATGTGACGGCTGACGCCGCCGACGCCCTGGCCGTGGCGATCACCCATGCCCAGCTGCGCAAGCGCGCGCTGATGGCGGGAGCGGCGGCATGATCGGCCGGCTGCGCGGCACGGTGGTCGAGGTGGAGGAGGGCCACTGCCTGATCGACTGCGGCGGGGTCGGCTATGTCGTCATGTGCGGCGCGCGCACCCTGGCCCGCCTGCCGGCGCCGGGCGACGAGGCCATCCTGCACGTCGAAAGCGCCTGGTCGGCCGAGAACGGGCCGAGGCTCTATGGCTTCCTGGAACGCGGCGAGCGTCGCGCCTTTGTCACCTTGACGGGCGTGCAGGGTGTGGGGCCCAAGGCGGCGCTGTCGGTGCTGGACGTGATGCCGCCGGTCGAACTGGCCGGCGCGGTGGCGCGCGAGGACAAGGCGGCGGTCGGCCGCGCCAATGGCGTCGGCCCGAAACTGGCGCTGCGCATCGTCACCGAGCTGAAGGGCAAGCCGCTGGGTGACGTGTCGTTCACGCCGTCCGCGCCGGGGATGCATGTCGAGCTCGCGCCGCCCGCGCCCAGCCTGACCGGCGAAGCGGTGGCTGCCCTGCTGGGCCTGGGCATCGCCGAGGTCAATGCACGCCGCGGCGTTGATCACGCCCTGATGCGCCTGGGCGAAGACGCCGAACTGTCCGCCGTGATCCGCGCCGCCCTGCAGGAGCTGGGGCGGTGAGCGACGAACGCATCATCTCGCCGGCGCCGGCCCCTGGGGAAACCTATGACCGCGCCTTGCGGCCGCAGACGCTGGGGGAGTTCGTCGGCCAGTCGCAGGCCAAGGGCAATCTGAAGGTCTTCATCGACGCCGCGCGCGGCCGGGCCGAGGCGCTGGACCATGTGCTGCTGTTCGGCCCGCCGGGCCTGGGCAAGACGACGCTGGCGCAGATCGTGGCGCGAGAACTGGGCGTGGGCTTTCGGGCCACGTCCGGGCCGATCCTGGCCAAGGCGGGCGACCTGGCGGCGATCCTGACCAATCTGGAGCCGCGCGACGTCCTGTTCATCGACGAGATCCACCGCCTGAACCCGGCGGTGGAGGAGATCCTGTATCCAGCCATGGAGGACCATGTGCTGGACCTGATCATCGGCGAGGGGCCGTCGGCGCGCAGCGTGCGTATCGATTTGGCGCCCTTCACCCTGGTCGGGGCGACGACACGGGCCGGACTGCTGGCTACGCCGCTGAGGGACCGCTTCGGCATTCCGCTGAGGCTGGAGTTCTACACCGCCGAGGAGCTGACGGCCGTGATCCGCGGGGCTGCCCGCAAGATGGGCGCGCCGATCAGCGAGGACGGGGCTCTGGAGATCGCCCGGCGGTCGCGCGGCACGCCGCGTGTCGCGGGTCGGCTGCTGAGGCGGGTGCGCGACTTCGCCGCCGCCGACGGAGCCAAAACGATCGATCATCTGGCCGCCGCGCGGGCTCTGGCCCGGCTGGAGGTGGACGAGGCGGGCCTGGATTCGCTGGACCGCCGCTTCCTGAAGGCGCTCATCGAGAATTATGGCGGCGGGCCGGTCGGCATGGACACCCTGGCCGCCGCGATCGCCGAGGCGCGCGACGCGGTCGAGGACGTGATCGAGCCTTATCTGCTGCAGCAGGGCTTCATTCAGCGCACGCCGAGGGGCCGAATGGCCTGCGCGAGGGCCTACGAACACCTGGGCCTGACCGCGCCCAAGGCGCCGCCGGCGGTGGGCGACCTATTCGACTGAACCATTTCGCGGGTTCACCCGGCGGCCGAAGCGGGACATTCTGTTGCGATGCAGAGGCGCATCCGCACAGATCGGCTGATTGCGGTGCTTGGGGCGGCGGTGGTCGTGCTGGGCCTGGTGGTCCTGTGGCGCGTGACCGGCGGGGGGCAGCCGAGACCCGAAGCGGCCGGCGCCCGCGCCGAACGCCAGATCCACGCCGAGCGCGGCGCGGCCTGGGAGGTGCGCTTCCTTCAGGATGGACAGGGGCGGGTTGTGTGCGGCTACGCAGGACCGCCGGGCGGCGGGGCCGTCGCGTTCGTTTCGCGGCCGCAGCGCATCCTGTTCGGCGACGACCCGCTGCCGGCCGAGTTCGCCGATACGAGAGACCGCTTTTGCCCCGACTTTCCGAAACGTCCGACGCGATGACCGACCAGCCGACAGCGGGCCGCTTCGAAGGCCGTGAACACCGTCTGCCCGTGCGCGTCTATTACGAGGACACCGACTTCACCGGCCTAGTCTACCACGCCAACTACGTGCGCTATTTTGAGCGGGGTCGGTCGGACTTCCTGCGCATGGCGGGCGTGGGGCACGCCGAGCTTCTGGACGCCCAGCCGCCGCTGGCCTTCGTCGTGGCGGAGATGCAGTTGCAGTTCGTCAAGCCGGCGCACATCGACGACGCCCTGGTGGTGCGCACCACCTATGATGCGGTGAAGGGCCCCCGGCTGATGATCAGCCAGACTATCACGCGCGGCGACGAGGTGCTGTGCCGGGCCGAGGTGACCGCCGTGTGCATCCACCTGGATGGTCGCCCGCGCCGTCCGACGCCGGAGCTGGTGGCCAAGGTCAGGCCCTGGCTGATCGAGGCCTGATCAGACGGCGGTGCCGCCAACGGTCAGGCCGCCGATCTTGAGGCTGGGCTGGCCGATGCCGACGGGCACGCCCTGGCCGGCCTTGCCGCAGACGCCGACGCCCGGATCGAAGGCGAAGTCGTCGCCGATCATCTCGATGCGCGTCAGGGCCGTGGCGCCGTCGCCGATCAGGGTGGCGCCGCGCACCGGGGCGGTGATCCGGCCGTCCTCGATCAGATAGGCCTCGGTGCACTGGAACACGAACTTGCCGTTGGTGATGTCCACCTGCCCGCCGCCGAAGTTGGCGGCGTAGAGGCCGCGCTTGGTCGACGCGATCATGTCGGCCTGGCTGTCCTTGCCGCCTTCCATGAAGGTATTGGTCATGCGCGGCATGGGCATGTGGGCGAAGGACTGGCGCCGGCCGTTGCCGGTGGCGCGGGTGTTCAGCTGACGCGCCGACAACCGGTCGTGCATCAGGCCGACCATGATGCCGTCCTCGATCAGCACGGTGCGCGAGGTCGGCGTACCTTCGTCATCCACGGACAGAGAGCCGCGACGGCCGGCGATCGAGCCGTCGTCGACCACGGTCACGCCGGGCGCGGCGACGCGCTTGCCCATCATGCCGTTGAACACCGACGAGCCCTTGCGGTGGAAGTCGCCCTCGAAGCCGTGGCCGACCGCTTCGTGCAGCAGCACGCCGGGCCAGCCGGCGCCCAGGACTACGTCCATCTCCCCGGCGGGGCAGTCGACGGCGTCCAGATTGACCAGGGCCTGACGCAAGGCCTCGTCGACCTGGGCCTGCCAGCGCTGGGGCGCGACCAATTCCTCGAAGCCCGCGCGGCCGCCGGCGCCGGACGAGGCGGTCTCGCGCCGGCCGTTCTGCTCGACGGTGACCGACACGTTCAGCCGCACCAAGGGCCGAATGTCGCGCACGGCGCGGTCGTCGGCCCGCAGGATCTCGATATGGCGGCGTTCGCCAACCAGCGAGGCCGAGACCTGGACCACGCGCGGATCGCGGGCGCGGGCGAAGGCGTCGATCTCGGCCAGCAGGGCGATCTTGTCGGAGAAGGCGGGCGAGGCGAGGGGGTCGATCTCGCCGTAAAGCTTCTGATTGGTGGCCAGCGGGCCTTCGGCGACGCGGGCGGCGTGGCCGGCCTTGGCCAGGGCGGCGCTGTCGGCGGCGCGGCCCAGCGCGGCGACGGAGATTTCATTGGCGTGGGCGTAGCCGGCGGTTTCGCCCGCCACCACCCGCAGGCCGAAGCCCTCGGTCGCGTCATAGGCCGCGGCCTTGAGCCGGCCGTCATCGAACACCAGCGATTCGCTCTCGGACCTTTCCAGGAACAGTTCGCCGTCGTCGGCGCCTTGAAGGGCCAAGGACAGGATGGCGCGGGCCTCGTCGGGGTCGACCCCGGCGGTTTCAAGGATGGCGGGATCGAGGGCGGTGGTGCTCATGACCGACAGATAGGGGCTGGCGACCGGTTCGTCACGGGGGAGGGGGCGCGAACGCCCCCTCATGGTCTTCTAGTCCCGGCGCACCCGGCCCGAGCCGGACACATCGGTGGTGGTGCGCGCTGGCTCCCGGGTCAGGACGATGTCGCCCGAGCCGGAGACGATCAGTTCGGCCGACTGCGTGGGCCCCAGCCGCGCCTCGCCCGAGCCGTTGATCGACGCGCGCGCCTGCTCCAGCGTCATGGGCGACAGGTCGACGTCGCCGGAGCCGGAGACCGCGATCTCGGCAGTCTGGGCGCGGCCGTCGGCTTCGATATCGCCCGAGCCGTTGACGCTGACGCTGATCGACGGCTGGTCATAGCCGCGGATGGAGAGGTCGCCCGAGCCGTTGACCTCGAAGCGGCTCACCGACGGCGCGGTGACGGTGACGCGAAGCCGGCCGCGCTGGGAGGGGCCTTGCGCAAGGGACAGGCGGCCGTCGGTAAGGGTGACACGGTCGACAAGGTTGCGGGAGCCTTCGATCAGCACCCCGGCCTCGGCGCCCTGCATGTGCACCACGTCGGCGGGCAGATCGACGGCCAGAAGGTCGCCGCCGGTCCAATCTAGATTGCGCGTGATGGTCTCGGCGGTCTGGCCCTCCTCGTTGACGTCCACGCGCCAGCTGTTGGAGCCGTCGCGGTGGAAACTGACACGCTCGCCGTCGCTGCCGACCAGGGTCCAGTTCCAGCCGTTGCGGGCCATGTCGGCGCCGCCGACGCCGGCGGCTCCGGCGAAACCGACGATGGCGAGCACGACGCCTGCGCCGGCGACGATCAGAAGATTGCGGATCATGTGACGTCCTCCCTTAGAGACGAGCGTCGGCCGAGGGGCCGTCGGTGTTGGCGAGCGCGGGCTTCAGCAGGCGGTAGTGCAGGCGGGCGAACCAGATCAAGCCGTTGACCAGCCAGACCGCGAAGATGGTCAGCAGGGCCAGGCCCGCGATCGCGGCGCCCATCATCCCCAGGCCCAGCAGGATGGCGAACAGCGGGCCTCCAGGCGGTCCGAAGAAGGGCCCGGCGACCATGATGCCGCCGCCGGCGATGAAGACGCCCGCGCCCGCCAGATAGAAGCCGGCCATGGCGCTGACCACGGCGGTCAGCAGGGGCAGCAGGATCAGGATGTCCAGCGCGCCAAGTCCGACCAGGGCCATCACGGCGCCGGCGGCGGCCGAGGGGTTCTTCTCCTCGCGCCAGCGCTTGAAGCCGGCCTCCGCCTTCAGCTCGCGCGCCAGGCGGTCGGGATCGCCCAGGGCGGCCGAAACCTCGGCCTCGGTGCGGCCGGCGGCCCGGCCGTCGTCGAAGTGGGTCTCGTAGTCGCTCAGGATCTCGGCCTGGCTCGACATCGGCAGGCCGACGAGGCCGCGCTTCAGGCGGGACAGAAATTCTTCGCGGGTCATCAGGCGTCTCCCCTTTGGGTCTGGTCGGCGAGGGCGGCGGGTTCGACCGGCGCGCCCGCCGCTATGGGTGCGGTGTCGGCGACCAGGGCGTCCACCGCGCGGGCGAAGGCCCGCCATTCGGCGCTCTGACCCCCCAGCGCGGCGCGGCCGGCTGGGGTCAGGCGATAGTATTTCCGCGAGGGGCCCGCCGATGATTCGACCAGATAGGTCTCGACCAGTCCGTCGGTCTGCATCCGGCGCATCAGCGGATAGATGGTGCCTTCGCCCATGCCGATCGCGTCGGACAGGCGGCTGGCGATTTCGTAGGCGTAGCTGTCGCTTCGGGCGAGCAGGGCCAGAACGCAGAGGCCCAGCACCCCTTTCTTCAGTTGAATGTCGATGGTCTCGGGCATCCCGTGGCCTCCTTGGATGCCGATTACCTATCGCAAGGTATCGTGCGCTGCAAGGTAGCTGTCATAACATGACGACGTTTTAACATTGCGGTCCGGCGTCGCGGTACGCGGTCATCGCTTGGCAAGCGCAAGTCGATCCGATAGGGACCGGCCCATGAACCGCGACGGCTTCCGGGCCTTCGCGCCTGTTTGCGACTGGCTCTCAAACAGCGAACGACAAACGGTTTTATGAGGACGTCGAGAATGGGGATGGGCACGCGGGCCCGGGGCATGATCGGAGGCGCTGTCGCCTCTTTGTCCCTGGCTGTTTTCGCCGCCACGCCGGCCTGGGCTCAGCCCTTGATGGGGCAGCCGACGCCGGACGGTATCGGGCTGCAGCCGGCGGCGTCGCCGCTCAAGGAGCAGGCGCACTTCTTCCACAATATCATCCTGCTGCCGATCATCACGGTGATCTGCCTGCTGGTGCTTGGCCTGCTGGGCTGGATCGTGATCCGCTACAACGCCAAGCGGAACCCGACCCCGGCCAAGTGGAGCCACAACACGATGGTCGAGATCATCTGGACGGTCGTGCCCGTCCTGATCCTCGTCTTCATCGCCCTGTTCTCGTTCCGCCTGCTGTTCGCCTATCACAACATGCCGGAGCCGGACCTGACGGTTAAGGTCACGGGCAACCAGTGGAACTGGGCCTATGAGTATCCCGACCAGGGCGTGCCGGAGTACATCTCCAACATGCTGCCGGCCGACCAGACCACGCCGCAGTTGTTCCGCCTGGCCGCCGATGAGCCGATGGTGGTGCCGGTGGGTCAGACCGTCCGTCTGCTGGTGACGGCCTCCGACGTGATCCACGCCGTCGCCGTGCCGGCCTTCGGCGTCAAGATCGACGCCATCCCCGGCCGAGTGAACGAAACCTGGTTCCGCGCCGAGCGTCCCGGCATCTATTACGGCCAGTGCTCGGAACTGTGCGGCGTCGATCACGCCTTCATGCCGATCCAGGTCAATGTCGTCAGCCAGGCCGAGTTCGCCGCCTGGGTGGCGTCCAAGGGCGGCTCCATGACCCCGGCCTCGGCCGAGGCCGCGCCGGGCGGCACCGCCGCCCAGGTCGCCGCCGGCACGACGGGCGCGCCCGTCACCGGCACGGCCTCGACGGGCCCGACCACCGAAGAGGGCGCTGCGATCCCCACCGCCCAGACCGCCACCACCCCGACCGCTCAGCCGGCCGCGGCGCCCGCGACCGCGCCCGCCGCGCCCGCGGCCCAGTAAGACGAGACGGAAGAGCCCAAGACCATGGCCACCGCGACCCACGACCACACCTCGTCCGGCCCAGGGCACGACGCCCACGCCGAGCACGACCACAAGCCGGGTTTCTTCACCCGCTGGTTCCTGTCGACCAATCACAAGGACATCGGCACCCTGTACCTGATCTTCGCCATCATGGCGGGACTGGTCGGCGGCGCTCTGTCGGGCCTGATCCGCTGGGAACTGGCCGAGCCGGGCATTCAGATCTTCCGTGAAGGCTCGATCATCCAGCACCTCGGCATCGTCGAGGCGTCCAAGCACGGCTACAACGTCACCGTGACGGCCCACGCCCTGATCATGATCTTCTTCATGGTCATGCCCGCCATGATCGGCGGTTTCGGCAACTGGTTCGTGCCGATCATGATCGGCGCGCCGGACATGGCCTTCCCGCGCATGAACAACATCTCGTTCTGGCTGCTGGTGGCGGCGTGGATCCTGCTGTGCCTGAGTCTGTTCGTGGATGGCGGGCCAGGTCAGGGCTTCGGCGGCGGCTGGACCATCTATCCGCCGCTATCGACGACCGGCCACACCGGCCCGGCCATGGATCTGGCGATCTTCTCGCTGCACGTGGCGGGCGCCAGCTCGATCCTGGGCGCGATCAACTTCATCACCACCATCTTCAACATGCGCGCGCCGGGCATGACTCTGCACCGGATGCCGCTGTTCGCCTGGTCGGTGCTGATCACCGCCTTCCTGCTGCTGCTGTCGCTGCCGGTCCTGGCCGGCGCCATCACCATGCTGCTGACCGACCGCAACTTCGGCACGTCGTTCTTCGACCCCGCCGGCGGCGGCGACCCGGTGATGTTCCAGCACCTGTTCTGGTTCTTCGGCCACCCCGAGGTGTACATCCTGATCCTGCCGGGCTTCGGCATCATCAGCCACATCGTCTCGACCTTCTCCAAGAAGCCGGTGTTCGGTTATCTGGCCATGGCCTACGCCATGGTGGCCATCGGCTTCGTCGGCTTCATCGTGTGGGCGCACCACATGTACACGGTCGGCATGTCGATCAATCTGCGCGCCTACTTCATCGCCGCGACCATGATTATCGCGGTGCCGACGGGGGTGAAGATCTTCAGCTGGATCGCCACCATGTGGGGCGGTTCGGTCAGCTTCAAGACGCCCATGCTGTGGGCGATTGGCTTCATCTTCCTGTTCACTGTCGGCGGCGTGACCGGCGTGGTGCTGTCGAACGCCGGCATCGACTACAGCCTGCACGACACCTATTACGTCGTGGCGCACTTCCACTACGTGCTGTCGCTGGGCGCCGTGTTCGCCATCTTCGCGGGCTTCTACTACTGGTTCGAGAAGATGTTCGGGGTGAAGTACAACGAGTTCCTGGGCGCCGCGCACTTCTGGATCATGTTCGTGGGCGTGAACCTGGTGTTCTTCCCGCAGCACTTCCTGGGTCTGCAGGGCATGCCGCGCCGCTACGTCGATTATCCGGAGGCCTATACGCTCTGGAACCACGTTTCGACCGTCGGCTACGTCATCACCATCGTGGGCGTGGGCGTGTTCCTGATCATGCTGCTGGAAGCCGCCATCCGCCGTCGTCCGGGCGTGGCCAATCCTTGGGGTGAAGGCGCCACCACGCTGGAGTGGACGCTGTCCTCGCCGCCGCCGCACCACCAGTTCAACGAACTGCCCGTGGTCAAGGCCGACGAGCACTAAGCCAGGCCGGGTCTCGGCCAAACGACAGGGGCCGTTCCTTCGCGAGAAGGGGCGGCCTCTCCGCTTTCCGGCCTGCGACGCTTCGCGCAGCCCCGGCGAGGGAGTAGAGAGTTCCGCATGAAGGCCGACGCCCCCGTCACCGTATCGACCGCCCAGCCGGAAGATTTCTTCCAGCTGCTGAAGCCGCGCGTGATGTCGCTGGTCATCTTCACGGCCGTGACCGGGCTGGTGGTCGCCGGCGGAGATCTTGACCCGATCTCGTCTGCGCTGGCGGTGCTGTGCATCGCTGTGGGCGCGGGCGCCGCGGGCGCGCTGAACATGGCCTTGGAAGGCGAGACCGACGCTCTTATGCGCCGCACGCGCGGCCGCCCGGTCGCGGCGGGCCGCATCCCGCGCGGCGACGCCATGACGTTCGGGATCATCCTGTCGGTCTTTTCGGTCATGCTGCTGGGCATGACGACGAACTGGCTGGCCGGGGGCTTGCTGGCCCTGACCATCGTCTATTACGCGGCCTTCTACACCCTGCTGCTCAAGCGGCGGACGCCTCAGAACATCGTCATCGGCGGGGCGGCGGGCGCCTTTCCGCCCGTGATCGGATGGGCGGCGGCGACCGGCCAGGCGCCTTGGCAGGCCTGGCTGCTGTTCCTCATCATCTTCCTGTGGACGCCGCCTCACAGCTGGGCGCTGGCGCTGTATTCGGCTGGTGACTACGCCAAGGCCGGCATTCCGATGATGCCGGTGGCGCGCGGCGCCAAGTCAACGCGCCTGCAGATCCTGATCTACAGCCTGATTTTCGTGCCCGTGGCGATCGCACCCGCCTTCGTCGGCCTGGGCGGGCTGATCTATCTGGTCGTCTCGGTCTTGGGCGGTCTGGGCTTCTTGGGGCTGGCGTTTCGCTTATGGCGTTCGCGCGCCGGCGATCAGCCTGACAAAGCGGAGGCCGTGGGGCGAGAGGCCGCATTGTATGACGTGCGCGCCGAGGCCAAACCGGCGCGCAACCTGTTCGCCTTTTCCATCCTGTATCTGATGGCCCTGTTCGCGGCGCTGCTTGTCGAACGCCTGCCGGGCTTGGGACTGTAAACCGATGCGACTGACCGACGATCAACTGGCCGCCCGCAAGCGGCGCAACTTGGCCATCGCGGGCGCGCTGGTGGCCTTCATCGTGCTGGTGTTCATCGTCACGGTGCTGAACCTGCGGCGCAACATCGAGGCCGGCAAGGCCGAGCGCGAGGCCGGTCTGGCCGCCGCCGCCGTCGTGGCGCCCGGGCCTGCGCCAGCCACCGCGCCGGCGGCCGTCGCCTTCCAGCCCTCGACGGAGGCTCGCCCGTGACCGGTCCCGCAGCCAAGCTGGCTCGCCGCAAGAATCTGATCGCCATCGCCTGCGCCGGCGGGGTCATGTTCATGACCGGCGCCGCTTTCGCCGCCGTGCCGCTCTATCAGCTGTTCTGTCAGGTGACGGGCTTCAACGGCACGGTGATGCGCGCCGACGCCGCGCCGGACAAGGTGCTGGAAGACACGGTCCTGGTCCGCTTCGACACCAATGTGCGCGGCCTGCCCATGGACTTCCGCGCCGAACAGGTCAGCCAGCGGGTCCAGATCGGCGACACTGGCATGGCCTTTTTCGACGTGACCAACACCTCGGATCAGCCGATCCACGCCACGGCGTCCTACAACGTCGTGCCGGAGAACGCGGGCGCTTACTTCCAGAAGCTGCAGTGCTTCTGCTTTGACGGTCAGACGATCGAGCCGGGCCAGACCGTGCAGTTCCCGGTCCAGTACTTTGTCGCGCCGGAGATCGCGACCGACCGCGAGGCCCAGGGGATCAAGGAGATCACCCTGAGCTACACCTTCTATCCGACCAAGGGCGAGACGAACCCCACGCGCACAGCCTCGATCGGGGCGAAATCGGGGCCGGCGGCCTCTGGCGCAGTCGGATAGGCGACGCTATAGCCCCTCACTGAACCGACTCTCGCGTATCCAAGAGAAGACCCTCGATGGCCCACGCCGCTCCGCACCACGACTACCACCTGGTCAACCCCAGCCCCTGGCCCCTGGTCAGCTCGGCCGCCGTCACGATCATGATGATCGGAGCGGTCGTCTGGATGAAGGGTTTGGTCAGCGCCGACGCCGAGGGCCTGGCGGTCCTGCTGGCCAAGGGTGACAAGGCGCTGTTCTTCGCCGGCCTGGCGGGCGTTCTGGTGTCGATGTTCGGCTGGTGGGCCGACGTCATCAAGGAAAGCCGCGCCGGCGACCACACCCCGGTCGTGTCGTTGGGCCTGCGCTACGGCATGGTGCTTTTCATCGCTTCGGAAGTGATGTTCTTCGCCGCCTTCTTCTGGATGTTCTTCGATATGACCCTGTTCGCGGATTCGCGGACGCTGATCCCGGAAGTCGGCACCTGGGCCGACACCGCCGCCGCCTGGTCGACCTGGCCGCCCGCCGGCGTCGAGGTTCTGGACCCCTGGCACCTGCCGCTGCTGAACACCGTCACCCTGCTGCTGTCGGGCTGCACCGTGACCTGGGCTCACCACGCGCTTCAAGTCGGCAACCGCAAGGAAGCCAAGATCGGCCTGGCCCTGACGGTCGTGCTCGGTGTCTTCTTCACCTGCGTTCAGGTGTACGAATATTATCACATCCTGCACGAAGACCTGTTCTTCAACGACGCCGCGATCAACTCGGGCCTGTACGGTTCGATCTTCTTCATGGCGACGGGCTTCCACGGCTTCCACGTCCTGATCGGCACCATCTTCCTGATCGTCTGCCTGCTGCGCCTGCTGGCCGGCCAGATGAGCCCCGAGAAGCATTTCGGCTTCGAGGCGGCGGCCTGGTACTGGCACTTCGTGGACGTGGTCTGGCTGTTCCTGTTCGCCTTTGTCTACGTCGTCTTCGGTTGATCCCAACCGAGCCTGAGACGTCCCAACCGGCGCGGATCGATCCGATCCGCGCCGGTCTGCTTTGTCGGTGTCCCAACTGCGGGCGAGGGCCGCTGTTCGCGGGCTTTCTGAAGGTGGTTGAGCGCTGCGAGGCGTGCGGGTTTGACTTCAGCCGCATGAACACCGGCGACGGCGCGGCGGTCTTCATCATGCAGATCGCTGGCGGCTTGGTCGTGTTCTCGGCGCTCGCGGTGCAGATCGCCTATGATCCGCCCATATGGCTCATGCTGCTGGTGACCCTGCCGTTGGTAGGCGCGCTGTCGCTGGGCCTGATGCGGCCCGGCAAGGGGCTGATGATCGCCTTGCAGATGAGGAACGGGACGAACGGACAATGAAGCGCTTTCCCTGGGGTCTGACCGCCGCGACGGCCGTCCTTCTGGCGGTGCTGATTTCGCTGGGGGTCTGGCAGGCCCAGCGCATGGGCTGGAAGAACGGCCTGATCGCTCAAGCCGAAGCTGCGGCGGCCCGTCCGGCCCAGCCGATCGAGACCGTGCTGGCCGAAGGCGGCGACCTGGACTTCCGCAAGGTGGTGCTGGCCTGCCCCGGCCTGGCCTCGGCCCCCTATGTCGAGCTGCAGACCATCCTGGACGGGGAGGCGGGCGTGCGGCTGATCTCGGCGTGCCGTCCGGCCGGCGTGACCCAGGCCTTCCTGATCGACCGGGGTTTCGTGTCCGATTCGGTGACGACGCGCCCGCAGGTCGAACCCTCGACCCTGCCGACGGCCTTCGTCGGCCAGCTGCGCCACGCGCCGGATGCGCCCGCCATGGCGCCGCCCCCGTCCAACGGCCGGTTCTATGCGCGTGACGAGGCGGCGATGGCCGCGGCCCTGGAGGTTCAGGGACCGGTGTCTGACCTGCTGATCTTTGCCGAGACGCCGACGAACCCTGAGCTGGCGGCGCTGCGGCCCGTTTCGCCGCCCGCGGCCTTTTCGAACAACCATCTCGGCTATGCGGTGACCTGGTTCGGCCTGGCCCTCGTTCTGGCCGGCTTCTACGTCGCGATGGTGATGCGGCGGTTCAGAAAGGCGCCCGATCAGGTATGAGCCGGGCGCATTCACTTTCCAACGGCGTGCGGGTCGTGGCCGATCCCATGCCGGGCCTCAAGAGCTTTGCCCTGGTCGCCGCCGTGCGCGGCGGCTCGCGCTGGGAAAGCGAGAGCCAGTCCGGCTGGTCGCACCTGCTCGAGCATCTGGTGTTCAAGGGCGCGGGCGACATGTCGGCGCGCGAGATCGTCGAGCGGATCGAGGCCGAGGGCGGCTCGATCAACGCCGCAACCGGCTATGAACGCACCAGCTTCGAAGTGCGCGGCATGGCCGAGGCCCTGCCTCGCGCGGTGCAGGTGGTGTCGGATCTGATGCTGCGGCCCCGGTTGGATCCCGCCGAAATCGAGCGCGAAAAGGACGTGGTCGCCCAGGAGATCGCCGAGGCTTTCGACACGCCTGACGACCACGTCTTCGAGATGGCGCAGACCCGCGCGTTCCAGGGCCAGTCGCTGGGCCGCCCGATCTTGGGCTCGGTGGCCTCTCTGGCGCCTGCCGACAAGTCCAGCATGGAAGTCTGGCGCGCCAGCCTGTACGCGCCCGAGCGCATGGTCCTGGCCGTCTCCGGGGCGGTGGACGAGGATAGTCTGCTGGACCTGGCTGAACAGGCCTTCGGCTCGGCGCGGACCGGGCCCGGCGCCGAGCCTGAGCCGGCGCGCTTCGTCGGCGGCCATACGAAGCTGGCCCGCCGGATCGAACAGGCTAATCTCGTATTTCAGCTGCCGTCGCTGTCGGCAGTCGACCCGGACCTGCCGGCCCTGCGGCTGGCGGTCGAAATCCTGGGAGGAGGCATGGCTTCGCGCCTGTTTCAGAGCGCGCGCGAAGAGCGCGGCCTGGCCTACGCCATCGACGCCTATCACGAACCCTATGAGGACGGCGGTCTGCTGGGCGTCTATGCGGGCGCGGCGGCGGACCGGGCCGTCGAGCTGGCCGAGGTTTGCGCCGCCGAAATCCGCACGCTCGCCGACGAGGGCCCGACCCCGGCCGAACTGGATCGCGCCCGCGCGGTCCAGACCGCCGGTTTGTGGATGGCCGAGGAATCGCCCATGGCCCGCGCCGGTCGTGTGGCGGTCCAGACCCTGATCCACGGCGCGCCTCTGTCGCCGCAGGAGCAGGCAGCGCAAGTCGCGGCCGTTACGGGCGAGGACGTCCGACAGGCGCTGCGCCGTGTTCTGGCCTCGGGCCGCACCGCCAGCGCGGCCTTGGGCCCAAAGGCCGCCGGCCGGGCGGGCGAGGCCTTCGAACGCGCGCTGTTCGGCTAGAGCATCACTTTAAGTGCAGGCCTCAGGCTGGCCTCGGCCTTGCGGAAATCCTTCCATGGATCCGGCTTTTTCAGCAGCGTCGCCGCGTCGCGCAGGGTGAAGGCGGCGGGGTCGAGCCCCTTCTTCACCTGACCCCAGGACAGCGGGAAGGCGACGCCGGCGCCCGGCCGGGCGCGGGGCGACCAGGGTGCGACCGCCGTCGCCATGCGGCCGTTGCGCAGATAGTCCAGGAAGATTTTCCCGCCGCGCGCCTTCTTGGCGAGGGTCGTCGTGAACCGGTCGGGGTGTTCGGTCTTGAGCGCCTCGGACACCGCCTTGGCGAAGGCCTTGGCCTGATCCCATTCGACACGGCTTCGTCCGTCGGACTTGATGGGTACGACGACGTGCAGACCCTTGCCGCCGGTCGTCTTGACGAAGGGCGTCAGGCCCAGTTCCTCCAGGCGTGGCTTAAGCAGGCGGGCCGCCGCGATGACATCGTCGAAGTTCAGGCCTTCGTCGGGGTCCAGATCGAAGGTGATCTGGTCCGGCGTCTCGGGATCGCCCGGTCGGCAGCCCCACGGGTGAAGCTCCAGCCCGCCGGACTGTCCGATGGCGACCAGGCCGCCGACATCGACCACGCCGACGTAGGGTTTGCGCTCCTTCACGTCGATCAGCTTCAGACGCGGGCTGTGGCCAGCCATGGCGTGGCGCTGGAAGAAGGTCTCGCCCTCGATACCCTCCGGCGCGCGGATGATGGACACCGGCCGGTCGGCGACGTGCGGCAGGATGCGGTCGGCCGCCATCTCGTAGTAGCGCGCCAGATCGGCCTTGGTGACGGCCGGCCGGCCGTCGCGCGCGGGCCACAGCACCTTGTCGGGACTGGAGATCGTCACGCCCGCCACCACGACCTTGTCCTTGCCGCGCGCCTTCGCCTTCGGAAGGGAGGCCGTGGTCGACGCCGGGGCCTGAGGCTCTGCGGTCACCTCCTTGGCGGGCTTGTCCTCGCGCAGGCCCTTGAAGGCGGCCTGGCGGACGGAGCCGCCCTCGGTGACGCCCGCATGTTCGATCTCGGCCACCAGGACGGGCTTGAGCCAATGGATGTCGCGCCCGCCCTTGGGTGCGCCGGCGCCGACAAAGGGGCTCTTGTTCGCGCCCTGCGCCTTGAGCGCGGGGACCAGGGTCTTGAGCAGGGCTTGGGAATAGCCTGTCCCGACGCGACCCATATAGCGCAGGCCGCCCTTGTCCTTTACCCCGACCAGAAGCGACCGGAACCGCGCGCCCCCCTCGGACGACCAGCCGCCGATGACCACCTCGTCACGCCCCCGGCATTTCGACTTGACCCAGGTCGAAGACCGGCCGGCGGCGTAGGGCGCGTCCAGCTTCTTGGAGATGACCCCTTCCAGGTCCATGCGGCAGGCGCTTTTAAGCACCGCCTCGCCGGACGAGGCGAAATGGTCGACGAACCGCAGTTTCGGGCCGGACTTGCCCACCCGATCGACATAGGCCTGAAGCCGCGCCTTGCGATGCGACAGGGGCAGGGCGCGCAAATCCTCGGAGCCCTCGAACAGCAGATCGAAAGCGAAATAGATCAGGCCGTCCGTCTTCCCGTCTGAGATCGCCGTCTGCAGGGCCGAGAAGTCGGGCATATGGTCGTCGTCCAGCGCGCAAAGCTCGCCGTCGATCACGGCGTCGGGCCAGGCGGCCGCCTGTTCCGCCAGGGCCGAGAAGCGATCGGTCCAGTCCAGGCCATTGCGCGTGCGCAGGGTCGCCTTGCCGCCGCCGGGCGAGATCTGGATGCGGTAGCCGTCGAACTTGATCTCGTGCACCCAGCCCGCCGCGCCGGGCGGATGGTCCACGACCTTGGCGAACTGGATCGGCACAAAGGCGTGCGGCTTGCGGGCGGTGGACGTCTGAGCCTTGGACGGTTTCGGCTTGGGCGGCGCCTTGCGGCCCGTCGGCTTGGATGCGGTCCACTGTTTGGAGCCGTCCGCGATCTCGGCCAGGCTTCGGCCGGTCGTCACCGAGGCGTCGATCTCGGCCAGGGCGTCGCCTTCGCCCTCCACGGCGTGTTCGTCCTTTTCCTTGATGAGCAGCCAGTTGGAGCGCTTTGACGGCTTGCCGCGATCGGACTTGAGGCGGATCAGCGCCCAGCCTCCCTTCAGCCGTTCGCCATCCAGCGTCAGCTTCAGCACGCCCTTCTTGAAGGCGGCGTCCAGGTCCTCGTCCTGGGGCGTCCAGCGCCCTTCGTCCCACATCTGCACCGTGCCGGCGCCGTAGTTGCCGGAAGGGATGGTGCCTTCGAAGCCGCCGTAGTCGAGCGGATGATCCTCGACCTCGACCGCGAGACGTTTGACAGCGGGATCGCGGGACGGGGCCTTGGTCACGGCCCAGGATTTCAGCACGCCATCGTGCTCGATGCGGAAGTCGTAGTGCAGACGCGTGGCCGCGTGGCGCTGGATCAGATAGCGCAGCGCATTCGGCTTGCCGCGCGCCTTCCTGCCCTTCGGCTCGGGCGTGGCCGCGAAGTTCCGCTTCTTCTGATAGGTTTCGAGTTCACCATGCATGGCGGCTGAACGCGCGACGCGGCGAATCGGCCAGGCCCAGGAAAATGCGTCTGCGTCGGAACGCACGTCGGACCGCCGCATTGCGTGCAATGGCGGAGCGTTTGCGGAGGGGAAGGCCATGTCGTCCATAGAGCGGGGCAGGGGACCGGGCAGTGTCCTGGTTCGACTGCTGGGGGTGGTGATCGCCCTCATCGGCCTGGTGCTGACGGTCGGCGGCGGAATGCTGATCGCGGCCGGCGGCTCGTCCTATTACATCGTGACTGGCTTGTTGATGGTGATCTCGGGCGCGCTGCTGGCGGCGCTGAAGCCGTCGGGCGCCTGGCTCTACATCCTGATTTTCATCGGCACCCTGGCCTGGGCCTTCTGGGAAGTCGGCTTGAACGGTTGGGCCCTGGTGCCGCGCGTGGTCGCGCCGCTGGTTCTGCTGGTGTTCGTGGTGCTGAGCTTCCCAGCGGTGAAGCGCGATGGGGGCGGCGGCAAGCTCGCCTTCGGCGGGCTGGCGGCGATCGTCGTGCTGGGCCTTGTCGGCGGGTTCGCCGTGGCCCAGGCGAACCGCCATCCGGTCATGAGCCCGGTCCCGGGCGCCGGCGCAGGCGGTGCGGGCGATCCCGCCGAGGCGCGGACCGGCGCGGACTGGCCGGCCTATGGCGGCGCCACGAGCGCCCAGCGCTATTCGCCGCTCGCCGCCATCACCAAGGCCAATGTGAGCCAACTGGAACGCGCCTGGACCTTTCGCACGGGCGACCTGCCGGGCGAGCGATTCGGGGCCGAGACGACGCCGCTGAAGATCGGCGACACCCTGTATCTCTGCTCGGGCCGCAACCTGCTGTTCGCCCTGGACGCCGTCACCGGTCAGCAGAAGTGGACCTATGATCCGCAGGTTGCGGACGAGCAGATCCCCTACACCGCCGCTTGTCGGGGCGTGACCTATCACGCGACGGCCAACGCCGATCCGGCCCAGCCGTGCGCCGCCAAGGTGATCGAAGGCACGCTGGACGGCCGCATCATCGCCGTGGACGCCGCCACCGGCCGCCCATGCCCGAACTTCGGGACCAATGGCGCGGTCAGCATCAAGACGGGCATGGGCGATCCCTTCCCGGGCATGGTCTCCATCACCTCGCCGCCGGTCGTGGTGCGCGGTGTGATCGTGACGGGCCATCAGGTGCTGGACGGGCAGCGTCGCTGGAACGCCTCGGGCGTGATCCAGGGCTTCGATGTCGAGACCGGCGCGCTGCGCTTCGCCTGGGACATGATGCGGCCCGATCTGACCGGCCTGCCGCCCGAAGGTCAGACCTATACGCCCGGCACGCCGAACATGTGGACCATGGCGACGGGCGACGAGGCGCTTGGCCTGGTCTATCTGCCGATGGGCAACTCGTCTGCGGACTACTATTCGGGCCTGCGTCGGCCGGCCGAGAACGAATATTCGACCGCCCTGGTGGCGCTGGACGTGACCACGGGCAAGCCGCGCTGGCACTTCCAGACGGTTCACAAGGACGTCTGGGACTACGATCTGGGATCGCAGGCGACGCTCGTGGACATGCCGACGTCCGGCGGCGTGGTTCCGGCGGTGATCCTGCCGTCGAAACAGGGTGACATCTACATTCTGGACCGCCGAACCGGACAGCCGCTGCACGGCGTCGAAGAGCGGCCTGTGGCTCAGGGCGGGGTGGAGCCGTCGGAACGCACGCCGACCCAGCCGTTCTCGCTGTTCCACACCCTGCGCAAGCCTGACCTGACCGAGCGCGACATGTGGGGCATGTCGCCTATCGACCAGATGTTCTGCCGCATCCAGTTCAAGCGCGCGGCCTATCAGGGCTATTTCACCCCGCCGACGGCTGACCGGTACTGGATCCAGTATCCGGGCTACAACGGCGGTTCGGACTGGGGCGGCATCGCCGTCGATCCGACGCGCGGCGTGATCGTGGCCAACTACAACGACATGCCCAACCACA
The DNA here is from genome assembly GCF_046295775.1 of Brevundimonas sp. Classification (GTDB taxonomy): domain Bacteria; phylum Pseudomonadota; class Alphaproteobacteria; order Caulobacterales; family Caulobacteraceae; genus Brevundimonas. The sequence goes on from NZ_JBKBML010000008.1 coordinate 41,620, forward strand.
ACCGGCTGGTCCCGCGCGCAGAGGCCGACCGCCGGGGCTGGTTCCCCCGAGACGACCCGCGCTATCAGGCCAAGGGCGGCGCCGAGGGCGCGGGCGATCCGCAGATCGGCGTGCCCTACGCCATCGACGTCAACGCCGGCTGGCGCGTGCCCTTCACGGGTCTGCTGTGCAAGCAGCCGCCCTATGGCGGCATCCGGGCGCTGGATTTGCGCACCGGCCGGACCTTCTGGGATCGTCCGTTCGGCACGGCGCGCAAGAACGGTCCGTTCGGCATCCCATCGATGCTGCCGGTCGAGATCGGCACGCCGAATAATGGCGGGGCCGTGGTCACGGCCGGCGGGCTGATCTTCATCGCGGCGGCCACCGACGACCTGATCCGCGCCATCGACATCGAGACGGGCGAAACGGTGTGGTCCGATGTCTTGCCGGCGGGCGGCCAGGCCAATCCGATGATCTATGAGCAGAATGGCCGCGAATATCTGGTCATCATGGCGGGCGGCCATCACTTCATGGAGACGCCGGAGGGCGACTACGTCATCGCCTACGCCCTGCCGCAAAGGGGATAGGCGGCATTGGCCGCGAATTCGTGATTTGTGGACGCCGTCAGGCCGTTTCTAATGCGGGCATGACCTTATCGACCGCATACCGAAGCCTGTTGCCGGCGATCGCCATCCTGGCGCTTGTCAGCGTGGGGCCGGCCGCTTCGCCGGTCCAGGCCCGTGAAGGTGTTGCCGCCGCGCCCTCGGCGGAACGGGCGCGGATGAACCAGCAGGTGTTCGATCGCATCTGGAACGAGGTGCGGCGGGACTACTATGATCCGCGCCTGCACGGTGTGGACTGGCGAGCAGCGCGGGCGACCTATCGGCCTCAGGCTCTGGCGGCGAGCGATGACCGCCAACTCTACGAAGTCCTTGGGCGCATGCTGGACCTGTTGGACGACGACCATGCCGGAGCGCTGCCGCCGGCCGGAGTGGCGCGGACCGACCTTTACGCCAGCCGGGCGGTCATGGGCGTCACCATCGCCCGAGAACGCGCCGACGGCGGCCACGTCTATCGCATAGAACGGGTGCGGGAAGGGTCACCCGCCGCCGTAGCGGGCGTCCAACTGGGGTGGCGGGTGGACGCGATCAATGGGCGGCCGTGGGGCGCCGACGTTCGAATACAGGATGGCGAGCCCGTGCGGCTGGACCTTACCGACGAGGAGGGCGGGGCGCACATCGTCGATCTGACGCCCCGCGTGATGCCGCCGCCGCCGCTGTTTGTCGCTGATCGGACCCGGCCGGGGGTGGTGGTGCTGCGCATCGCGGCTTTCGAAAGGGGGTTGGGCGACTGGCTGGGCGAGCAGCTGGCGCAGACGCCTGCGGGGACGGACGTGGTGCTTGATCTGAGGGGTAATCCCGGTGGCCTGCTGATGGAGGCCGACGCGGTGCTGTCGTGCTTCCTGCCCCGGCACCGCGAATGGGCGACCCGCACCGGACGGTCCGGACGGGCAGTGGTGCTGCGCACGGTCGCGGGTTGCGGCGTGCTGGAGGGGCCGGTCGACCACGAGGTCGCGGTCCTGGTCGATCGCACCAGCCGCAGTGCGGCGGAACTGACGCCAGCCGCCTTGCAGGAGGCCGGGCGCGCCGTCGTGTTGGGGGAGCGAACAGCCGGCGCCGTCCTGATCTCCCAAGACACGCCGCTGCCGGACGGCGGGCGGCTGACGCTCAGCCGGGCGGACTTCGTCACGCGCGGCGGGGTGCGGCTGGAGAAGCGCGGCGTGCTGCCCGATCTCGAGGTCGCCGCGACCTGGGCCGACCGGCGCGAGGGGCGCGATCCGGCCCTGGACCTGGCCCTGCGTACCTTGGCGGCCGAACGGAGCGAGCGCGCCTCGACAGCGGCGGCGCGCGGTCTCTAGGATCGCTCCCAGCCGCGAGGGGACCGCCTGAATGATCGCCAGCCTGCGCCGCCTTGCCCTTGCCTTCGTATTGGCCGGCCTGGCCGCCTGCCAGACCCTGCCTGCGGTCAACGAAAACCGCGTGCCGGAAGTCGTGACATTGCAGGACGGTTCCGCGGAACGGGCGGCGATGAACGCCCGCGTCTTCGACGTCTCCGTCGATCTGGTCGCGCGACGTTTTTACGACCGAACCTACAATGGGGTGGATTTTCGCGCCGAGGCGGCCGCACGTCGAGCGGAGGCTCTGGCTCAGCCAAACGAGGCGGGTTTCTACCGCGCCTTGAACGAAACGCTGAGGCTGCTGGACGATCGACACACGGTCGCTGTTCGCCCCAGCGTGAACAGGCTGCGCGCCCAAGCCCGGCTCGAGGAGGCGCGCGTCTTCGGCATGACCCTGGCGCTGGCGGTCCACTCCGAAACAGACGAGCGGCGCTATTTCGTGACGCGCGTTCGGCAGGACGGACCAGCCGCGGACGCCGGTGTCAAGGCGGGCTGGCGGATCGCGACGGTCGACGGTGAGCCGTTCGACGGGACCATCAGCTACGCCGGTCAGCTCCGCCGCTTCGAATTCCTCGACGCCGACGGGGGCGAACACGAGGTCGAGATGGAGGCGCGGCCGCTGCCTCGTGAAGTGGGCGTGGCCGAGCGGCGCGAGGACGGTGTGCTGGTGCTGCATTTCAGCACCTTCGACGCGGCGTCGCGCGATTGGATGCTGGCCCGGCTGGCCGAGGCGCAGGCCGATCCGCCGCGCGCCGTGATCGTGGACCTGCGCGGCAACAGCGGCGGCCGGGTGGACGCCACCGCCGCCATTCTGGGGGCCTTCTTCGAGCGGCGCGTCCGCTTCGCCTACTACAATCTGGGGCCCGTGCCGCGCGTCGCCCGACAAACCCGGAGCGCGCGGACGCCCTGGACCGGGGCGGCGGCGGTCTTGCAGTCCGACCTGTCGGGCAGCGCTTCCGAGGTCTTCGCCGCCGCCTTCCAGGAATACGATCGGGGGCCGGTCGTCGGCCAGGTCTCAGCCGGCGCCGTGGTCGGTTCAGTAGCCTATCAGCTGCCGGACGGGGGATTGCTGCGGGTCGGGGTCAGCGAGTTCCGCACCGGGTCGGGCGCTGTGCTGGAAAAGCAGGGCGTGACGCCCGACCTCGCGGTGACGCCGACCTATGACGACGTGGCCAATGGGCGCGACGTGGTGTTGGAAGCGGCGGTGCGCGCCGTTCTGGGCGACGAAGGTCAGGCCGCTTCCGCCACGCGCTGAGGCAGGGTCTGTAGAAGGCCAAGCAGATCTTCGGCGCTGAAGGGCTTGGACAGATGATGGTCCGCGCCAGCCGATCGGCCTGCCTCGACATGTTCGGGCAGGGCGTTGGCGGTCAGCATGACGATGCAGGGACGCTGACCTCCCGTTTCGGCTGCGTGACGCCGGATTTCGCGCGTCGCCGTCAGTCCGTCCATGCCGGGCATCTGCATATCCATCAGGACCAGGTCGAAGTCTTCACGGCGGTAGGCCTCAAGCGCCTCATGCCCATCGCATACAGACACCAGATCCACCCCGGCGCCCTGGAGCATCAGTTCGACGACGCGGCGGTTGACCGGATGGTCGTCGGCCGAAAGCACTCGCAGGCGCGACGCGGCTTGCTGCGGCTCGTCCTTTTGGCCGGCGCGGGGCGTGGCGACATGGGGCGCATCGACGGTCTCGACCGGCAGGGTCAGGATGAAGGCCGACCCGCCGCCCGGTTCGCTTTCGCAGTCCAGCGACCCACCCATGAGTTCGGTCAGCTGGCTGCAGATGGCCAACCCCAGGCCGGAGCCGCCGAACCGCCGGGTGATGGCGCCGTCGGCCTGCTCGAAACGGCTGAAAAGGCGCTGCCGCGTCTCTTCGTCGAAGCCGATGCCGGTGTCCTGCACCGTAAAGCGCAAGGTCGTGCGGCCTCCGACCGGCGCGGCCGGCTCGACCGTAAGGCTGACCAGTCCCTCGCCCGTGAACTTGACCGCGTTCGACACCAGATTGGTCAGAACTTGCTTGAGGCGCACCACGTCGCCGCGCACCCACACCTCGGCCTCCGGCGCCACGTCGAGCAGGAATTTGAGACCTTTGTCGCGGGCCGCGTCGGCGTAGAGCCAGCCTGCCTCACGCACCGCCTCGCCCAGGTCGAAATCTTCCGCGGTGAGGGTCAGCCGACCGGATTCGACCCGCGCCAGATCCAGGATGTCGCTGAGCAGCGCCTGCAATGTGCGGCTGGAGGACTGGATCAGCTCCAACATCCGCCGCTGCTCTTCGTCCAACTCGGTCCGGGCCAAGACCTGAGACAGACCGATGACGCCGTTCAGGGGCGTTCGGATTTCGTGGCTCATGTTCGCCAGGAACTGGCTCTTCGCGCGGTTGGCGTCTTCGGCGGCGTCGCGCGCTTCGGCCAGGGCCTGGGCGTCGCGCTTCATTTCGGTGATATCGCTGACGACCGTGACGATGCCGCCTTCCGCGGTGCGACGGTCCCGCACCCGCAGCCAGCGCCCGGTCGTCGTGTGCTGCTCCATGCTGTTCAGAACGGCGCGGCGCGCCAGCAGGCGCTCGGCGATCCACTCCTGCTCGCGGCCGCGCGCCTCGGCGTAGAGGTCCTGGCTGATACCGACCTCCAGCAGCTCACGGAAGGTCATGCCGGCGCGGAGTTGTCCCGCCACCTCGGGATTCACCTCGGCGTACCGCGCGTTCCACAGCACCAGCCGATCGTGGGCGTCATAGAAGCCTAGACCGTCCGGCATCGCCTCGACCGCTTCGCGGATCTGAGAGATGGCGCTGTGGCGCGACCAGTAGAACAGGCCGCCCAAGAACCCGCCGATCAGGATGATGACCGCCACCGCCGCCGTGACCCAGACCTGCATGGCGCCCGGCGACAGCGCGCGGGCGTCGAAGGGGGCCCCAACATCGAACACCACGTCGTGCGCCGGCATGATCAGAAAGTGAGCCGCCACGACGGCGCTGGTGGCCACCGCGGACGCCAGCAGCAGCCGGGCGACATTGCGGGCGTCGTTCAGCCAGCCCGCCGTGGCCGCCAGGGCGCAGGCCGCGACATAACCGAGGGCCACCTGTGGCCAGTCCCATTCGATGCGACCCTGAACCTGCAGGCCCGAAACGCTGACCACCACCATGGACGAAAAGAACAGGGCCCCGGCGCAGCCCGCCAGGGCCCGCCAGGGTCGGGTCTTGCCGCTGACCGAGATGACGAAGGTGACGATCGTCGAGCCGATCACCGTCAGATACGACAGAACCGTGAGCGCGACGTCGTAACGCACCGGGCTGGCGAAGGCGTAGCCCTGCATGGCGATGAAGTGGATCGTCCAGATGGCCAGGCTGCCGACGACCATGGCGCCCAGGCCCTTGATGCGGCGGCCCCGGTGCGGCCCCTTGCGCGCCTCGGCCAGCAGCTTGTAGGCCATGGTGACGCCCGCATAGCCGACGAGGATCGCCAACAGGACGAGCCGCCAGTCGTGATGCGTCAGAATTTCCTGTGGGCTGAAAGGCACGCGTTTCCCCGATCGTCCATCAGGATGGGCTCGATAGGTGAAAAAACCGTGGCGTCCGACCGCCGCCGGGCGTCAAATGTCACAAACGGCCGCCACAACCGGGGACGAACGCGCTGAAACCTCTTTCTGATCAGGCTGAAAAGACGGGCCCGGCGAGCGTTCGACCCTATCGCCGCGCGGATCGGAAAATGCCGTTTGACAGCACACAGTCTCCCGTCGCGCCTCAGGGAACGTCCCGGCTGTGGACGGCAGGCGCAACGGCGGGGGTCGCGGTCGGCGTCATGATCTTCGCGGCGGCCGCCGAGCCCGCAGCTGCGATCTGGCTCGTTCCCGGCGCGGTCCTTGTGGCGCTTTCGGCCTGGGTTCTGAACAGACCGCGTGTCGAGGCTGCAGCCGTGGTCGAACCGGGACTGCTTGACGCTTCAGCCGTCAGCGCGCCCGCCGGATTGCTGGAAAGCGTGTTCGAGGCGGTGGACGATCCGATGCTCATCATCGCCGGCGACGAGGCGGACGATCTGGCCGGGCGACGGGTGGTGCTGGCCAATCGCGCGGCGCGCGATCTCTTTCGCATTCCAGCCACGGGCGCTCTGTTCCTCTCGGCTCTGCGTGATCCACGGATGCTGGAGGCGGTGGACGAGGCCCTGTTCGGCGAGATCGCTCAGAAGGTCGATTATGCGCCGGGCGGCGCCAAGGATCGGCGTTGGCGCGCTTCGACGGGGCCGCTGGGCGCCGCTGACGACAGCCGCCTGGCCCTGCTGGTTCTGCGCGACGAAACGGACGCGCGGCGCATGGAGATGATGCGGGTCGACTTTCTGGCCAACGCCAGCCACGAACTGCGCACGCCGCTGGCCTCGCTGAGCGGCTTCATCGAAACGCTGAAGGGCCACGCCAAGGACGATCCGGTCGCGCGCGACCGTTTCCTCGACATCATGGCCGTGCAGGCGGACCGCATGGGACGGCTGGTGGCGGATCTGCTGTCATTGAGCCGGATCGAGCTCAATGAACACATCCCGCCCTCGGGCCGCGTGCGCGTTGAGCGTGCGGCGAGCGACGTCGTGGACGCGGTCAGCGTTCTGCTGCGCGAGCGCGAGGTCAGCATCCGCGTTCAGGGCGGGGACGACGGGCGCGAAGTCGTGGGCGAGCGCGACGAGATCGTTCAGGTGATCCAGAACCTGATCGACAACGCCGTGAAATATTCGCCGGCCGGCGGCGAGGTCGATCTGACGCTGCGCGCAGGCCTCACTGGCGACGAGGCCGGCGGGTCCCGCTGGGACGGCGCGTCTAGGTTGTCGCTGGTCACGCCTGACCACGATGCCGCGGCCCGATATGTTTCCGTCACGGTGCGCGATCATGGGCCGGGGATGGCGCGCGAGCACCTGCCGCGCTTGACCGAGCGATTCTATCGCGTCGAAGGCCAGAAGAGCGGCGACAGGCAGGGGACCGGGCTCGGTCTGGCCATCGTCAAGCATATCGTGAACCGCCACGGCGGCGGGCTGATGGTCGAAAGCGTGAAGGGCGAAGGGGCCGCGTTCACCGCCTGGTTCCCCGCAGCCGGGGCTTCGCGCCAGTCCGCCGTCGTTGAGGAACCTGCGCTGTAACCGAACTGTCATGCAGCCGTCTTAATCCGCTGATGCATCGCAGGCAGTTTCCGCCGCGCCGGTCCGACCGGCGGTCCGGCGCCTGGGCGCCTCCAAGGAATAAGGCGCTCGCCTCTGCTCATGCTGTGGCTCGTTCTCGCCCTGCTGGTTCTGGTCGTCGCGGGCGCATACGCCGCCGGACGGGCTTTGGCCGTGCGTCGATCGGTCGGCGCGCGCCCGCACTCGCGCCCGAACCAGCATGCCGCCTACGCGCTGATCTGGGCGGCGGCTCCTGCGATCGCCCTCATGGTTCTGGGCGCGGTGACCGCCGGGCCGGTCACGCAGACGCTGATGCTGGAGGGCGCACCCGAAGCGGTGCAGAACCTTGACCCCTTCCGTCGCCAGGCCTTCATGGGCGACGCCCACCGGGTGGGGCAGGGGCTGGAAGCCCAGCAACTGTGGGAGCAGCCCTACGCCGAGCTGCTTCCGGCCGAGGGACGCCGCGCCCACCGCATAGAAGCGACGCTGTCATGGGGCGGAGCCGCGGCTGCCATCTTGGCGGCCATGCTGGGCGCCTTGTTCGCGCTGAGCCAGATCAAGGCGTCCATGCGCGCGCGCAATCGGGTTGAGGGCTGGATCGGCGGTCTGCTGTTCGCCTGTTCCGTCGTCGCCATCCTGACCACCCTGGGCATCATCGGGGCCCTTGCCTGGGATTCCTTGCGGTTCTTCCAGTCGGTCCCGCCCACCGACTTCCTGTTCGGCACGCAGTGGAGCCCGCAGACCGCGATCCGCGCGGATCAGGTCGGGTCCTCGGGCGCCTTCGGTGCCGTGCCGCTGTTCGCCGGCACCCTGTTGATCATGCTGATCGCCATGACGGTGGCCGCGCCCATCGGCCTGTTCTCGGCCATCTATCTGTCGGAATACGCCGGGCCGGTGACGCGCGCGGTGGTCAAGCCGGTGCTTGAGGTGCTCGCGGGGGTGCCGACCGTTGTCTACGGCTTCTTCGCCGCCCTGACGGTGGGGCCGGCCTTCCGGGCCTTCTTCAACGGCATTGGGGCTCAACTGGCCGGCGGCCCGCTGGACGGGCTGGGGCAGTATCTGATGCTGGTCCAGAACCAGATGGCGCTGGTGGCCGGGGCGGTCATGGGCATCATGCTGATCCCCTTCGTCAGCTCCCTGTCCGATGACATCCTGAACGCCGTGCCGCAGAGCCTGCGCGACGGCTCCTACGCTATGGGCGCGACCCAGTCGGAGACGGTCAAGCGGGTGCTGCTGCCCGCCGCCCTGCCGGGCATTTCGGGCGCCCTGCTGCTGGCCGTGTCGCGGGCCATCGGCGAGACGATGATCGTGACCATGGCGGCCGGCCTAGCCGCCCGCCTGACCTTCAATCCGCTGGACACGGTGACCACGGTCACGGTGCAGATCGTCACCCTGCTGACCGGCGACCAGGAGTTCAACAGTCCCAAGACGCTGGCCGCCTTCGGCCTGGGCCTGACGCTGTTCGTCGCCACCCTGGGGCTGAACCTGATCGCCCAGCGCATCGTGCAAAGGTATCGCGAACAGTATGACTGACGCCTCCGTCCCCACGCCCGCCGCCCAGGCGGAACGGCTGGGCCGGCTGGAAGCCGGTCTGAAGCGCCGTCACGCCCGCGAGGGCCGCTTCAAGCTGTACGGCCGGCTGGCGATCGCCTTCGCCATCGCCTTCCTGGTGATCCTGCTGGGCCGCATCGGACTGCAGGGCTATTCGGCCTTCACCGCCCACAGCGTCACTGTGCCCGTCTACATGGACACGACCCGCATCGACCGGGCCTATCCGGCCGGCACCAACTTCGAACTGCTGGTGGCCGAGCAGCAGCTGGCGCGCTGGGGCGTGGCCGACCCGGATGGATCGAACGCGGCGGCGCTGCGGTCGCTCTATTCCTCGGAGTTGAAGTTCGCGGCGGCCGAGCGCGTGTCGCGCAGCCCTGAATTGCTGGGCCGTCACACCCAGATCCGGGCTCCGCTGTCTGACGACGCGGACCTGTATTTCAAGGGCGAGATAAAGCGGTCGACGCCTGAGACCCAGCGCCGTCTCAGCGACCAGCAAATGGACTGGCTGGACCGGATGAAGGCCGAGAACGTGGTCCAGCGCCACTTCGCCACGGCCCTGTTCACCAATGGCGACTCGACCGAACCCGAGCTGGCCGGCGTGCTGGGCGCGGTGATCGGCTCGGCGCTGATGCTTCTGGTGACGGCCCTGATCGCCATTCCGCTGGGCGTCGGGGCGGCGATCTGGCTCGAGGAGTTCTCACCGCGCAACCGGATCACGGCCTTCATCGAGGTCAACATTAACAACCTCGCCGCCGTGCCGTCGATCGTCTACGGCCTGCTGGGCCTGGCGGTGTTCATCAACTTCATGCACCTGCCGCGCGCCAGCCCGTTGGTCGGGGGCCTGGTGCTGGCGCTGATGGCTCTGCCGACGTTGATCATCGCCACCCGTTCGTCTCTGAAGGCGGTGCCGCCGTCGATCCGCGAGGCGGCTCTGGCCATGGGCGCCAGCCGCACCCAGACCGTGTTCCAGCACGTCCTGCCTCTGGCCATGCCGGGCGTCATGACGGGCTCGATCATCTCCATGGCCCACGCCCTGGGCGAAACCGCGCCGCTGCTGCTGATCGGCATGGTCAGCTTCACCCCCGGCCTGCCGACTTCGATCGTCGAGCCGGCCGGCGCCCTGCCGTCGCTGGTCTATATCTGGGAGAACGCCTCGGAGCGGGCGTTCCACGAACGGACCGCGGCGGCCATCATCGTGCTGCTGGCCTTCATGGTGGTGATGAACGCGGCGGCCATACTTCTCAGGCGGCGCTTCGAGCGTCGGTGGTAAGAGCATGAACTTCAAGACCTTCAAGTCCGCGCAAGGCTCCGGCGGCGGGGCCGATCCGACCCAGGTTCCCCGCATGGGCGGCCAGGTGCTGCCCGCCGCCCAGCCCGAGGCCGGCCGCCCCGAAGAAATGCCGGCGCCCACCGCCGGCGAGCGCGGAATGCCCGCGCCAGAGGTCAAGACCCATGCCGGCCCGCCGCCCGGACCGGTTAAGATCGAGGCGCGCGGCGTGTCGGTTTTCTATGGGGACAAGCAGGCCCTGTTCGACGTCGACCTGGACATGCCCGACAAGGCGGTTACGGCGCTGATCGGTCCGTCTGGTTGCGGCAAGTCCACCTTCCTGCGGACCATGAACCGCATGAACGACACCATCGCCGGGGCCAAGGTGACGGGCCGGATCACCATGGACGGCGAGGACGTCAACGCCCGCTCGGTCGACCCGGTGCTTTTGCGCGCGCGGGTGGGCATGGTGTTCCAGAAGCCCAACCCGTTCCCGAAATCGATCTATGAGAACGTCGCCTACGGACCCAAGATCCACGGCCTGACCTCGACCAAGAGCGAGTTGGACGATGTGGTTCAAGGGGCGCTGAAGCGCGCCGGCCTGTGGGACGAGGTCGCCGACCGGCTGCAGGCCCCCGCCACGGCCCTGTCGGGCGGGCAGCAGCAGCGTCTGGTCATCGCCCGCGCCATCGCCGTCGAGCCGGAAGTGATCCTGATGGACGAGCCCTGCTCGGCGTTGGACCCCATCGCCACCGCGCGGATCGAGGAGCTGATCGACGAACTGCGCGAGAATTACTGCATCGTCATCGTCACCCACTCCATGGCCCAGGCCGCGCGGGTCAGCCAGCGCACCGCCTTCTTCCACATGGGCCGCCTGATCGAGATGGGCGACACTGAGGACATCTTCACCAACCCGCGCGAGCGCCGCACGCTCGACTACATCACCGGCCGCTTCGGCTAGGATCGCCCCCATGACCCAACACACCGTCAAGGCTTACGGCGACGAACTGAACCAACTGACCGCCGAGGTCGTGCGCCTGGGCGGCCTGGCCGAGGCTCAGGTCGCCGACGCCGTCGAATCCGTTGCGCGCCGCGATGTGGCCCTAGCCCGCGCGGTCATCGAGCGCGACCACAAGCTGGACGCCCTTCACCGTGACATCGAGCGCAAGGCCATCCGTCTGATCGCCCTGCGCCAGCCCGTGGCCTCTGACCTGCGCCGCACGCTGGGCTCGATGAAGCTGGCCGTGGACCTCGAACGCACGGGCGACCTGGCCTCCAACATCGCCAAGCGCAGCCTGGTGCTGGCCGATGGCGAGCCGATCCAGCCCCTGACCCGCTCGATCGAGCGCATGGGCCGGCTGGTGTCCAATCGTCTGCGTGAAGTGCTGGACGCCTACACGGCCTCGGAAGTGCAACGCGCCCTGTCGGTCTGGGCGTCGGACGACGAGGTGGACGAACACTACAACGCCCTGTTCCGCGAGCTGCTGACCTACATGATGGCGGACCCGCGCACGATCACGGCCTGCACGCACCTGCTGTTCATGGCCAAGAACCTGGAACGGATCGGCGACCACGCCACCAACATCGCCGAAAGCGTCCACTACGAAGTGGTCGGAGAAGAGATCCAGGGCGACCGCCCGCGCTTCACCCCGACGCCTGGCGTGGATTCGCCCACGCCGACCGTGCCTCAAATCCCTCAAGACTGACTTGGCCTGACCCGACCGGAGCCGACCTGTGCAGCCCTATATCCTGGTGATGGAAGACGAGGACGCGCTGTCGACGCTCCTCCAGTACAATCTCGAGAAGGAAGGCTACGACGTCGCCGTCGCCGCCGACGGAGAGGAGGGGCTGGTCCAGATCGACGAGCGCCTGCCCGATCTGGTCCTGCTGGACTGGATGCTGCCCAAGGTGTCGGGCATCGAGGTCTGCCGCCGCATCCGCGGCCGCGCCGAAACCCGCAACCTGCCGATCATCATGCTGACGGCGCGGGGCGAGGAGACCGACCGCGTGCGAGGGCTGGACACCGGCGCCGACGACTACATGACCAAGCCGTTCGCCATGACGGAGCTGACCGCGCGCATCCGCGCCGTTCTGCGCCGCATCCGGCCGGGCCTGGCGGACGACCGGATCACCCATGGCGACATCCTGATCGACCGCGTCTCGCACCGCGTGCGCCGTGCGGGACAGGAGGTGCACTTGGGCCCGACGGAGTTCCGCCTGCTGGATCACTTCATGCAGCATCCCGGCCGGGTCTTCAGCCGCGAGCAGCTGCTCGACGCGGTCTGGGGCTCGGACGTCTATGTCGAGGCGCGCACCGTGGACGTTCACGTCGGCCGCCTGCGCAAGGCGCTGAACGTCGGCGACGGCCCCAATCCGATCCGCACGGTGCGCTCGGCCGGCTACTCGCTGGATCTGGGTGCCTGAACCGGGCTTGAGCCCAGCGGCGAGGCCGCTATAAGGGCCGCCACCGCCTGACTCACGGAAGACGACCATGGCCGATCCGCACAACCCCGCCACTGCCGAAGCCGACGCTGACGCCGAGGCCTATCTGCGCGGTTCGATGGAGATCAACGAGCAGGTCTCGACCTTCGCCCTGTTCAACTTCCTGACCAAGTGGGGCTCGCTGTTCGTGGTGTGCCTGGTCCTGTTCGTGGCCGTGCTGATGAGCACGGGCGGCTTCATCGCCGCGCTGGGCACTTCGGTCGTGATCGGCGTGATCGGCTTCATCGTCCTGAAGTCGCGCAAGCCCAAGGCGCACTGATCAGCCGCTGACGGCCTGGGCGCTTTGACGCCCGCTTCCCATTCAGCCTAACGTTCCGCCATCCGTTCTGGATGGAGGGATTCGCTTGGCCGTCGCCATCGCCGTGACCCGTGAACGCCGCGACGGCGAGACCCGCTGCGCGGTCACGCCCGAGACGGTGAAGAAGCTGATCGCGCTAGGCGCAACCGTGGCGGTCGAGGCCGGGACGGGGCAGGGCTCTTCCATTCCCGACGCCGACTACGCCGAGGCGGGCGCCCGCGTCCTGCCGGACACCCACGCGGTCCTGGACGGCGCCGACATCCTGCTGAAGGTGCGCGGCCCGACCGCTCAGGAGATCAGCGCGCTGAAGGCCGGCGCCGTGGTCGTCGCCCTGCTGGACGCGCATCGCGAGGCCGACACCGTCGAGGCCCTGCGCGGCGCCGGCGCCACCGCCTTCGCGATGGAGTTCGTGCCGCGCATCACTCGCGCCCAGGTGATGGACGCCCTGTCGTCTCAGGCGAACCTGGCGGGCTATCGCGCGGTGATCGAGGCGGCCTATGCCTATGGCAAGGGCTTTCCCATGATGATGACGGCGGCGGGCACGGTCGCCGCCGCCAAATGTTTCGTGATAGGCGTGGGCGTGGCCGGGCTTCAGGCCATCGCCACGGCCCGCCGCCTGGGCGCGGTCGTCACGGCCACGGACGTGCGGCCCGCGACCAAGGAACAGGTCGAAAGCCTGGGCGCCAAGTTCCTGGCCGTCGAGGACGAGGAGTTCAGGAACGCCCAGACCGCCGGCGGCTACGCCAAGCCCATGAGCGCCGAATATCAAGCCAAGCAGGCGGTCCTGACCGGCGAGCACATCAAAAAGCAGGACATCGTCATCACCACCGCCCTGATCCCCGGCCGCGCTGCGCCGGTGCTGGTCACGGCGGCGCAGGTGGCGACCATGAAGCCCGGCTCGGTCATCGTCGATCTGGCGGTCGAGGCAGGCGGCAACGTCGAGGGCTCCAAGCCCGGCGAAGTCGTGACCACGGCGAATGGCGTGAAGATCGTCGGCTGGACCAATCTGCCGGGCCGCATCGCCGCCGACGCCTCTGCGCTCTATGCCCGCAACCTGGTCGCCTTCGTCGGCCTGATGGTCAGGGACGGCGCGCTGGCGCTGGATTTGGACGAGGAAATCCTCAAGGCGGCGGCGGTGACGCACGCCGGCCAGGTGATGCACGAGGGGGTGCGAGCGTGATCTCTCCTAAACTAAGAACCGCCCTGGCCGCGTTCTCGATCTTGGTGATGCTCGGCGGTCCAATCCTGTCGATCTTGGTCGTGTTTGTGCTGGCCGTTGATGGCGGCGGTTCGGGCGTCGCGGTCGGTAAGGTGCTTGAGTTTTTCATCCTATCAATCCTGAGCGGCGGTGTTCTGAGATTGCTCGTCAGCATCGACGCAAGACTGGAGGTCCGAGCCTGATGGAACACGTCGACCCCACCGTCTTCCGCCTGGCTATCTTCGTGCTGGCGATCTTCGTCGGCTATTACGTCGTCTGGAGCGTGACGCCGGCGCTGCACACGCCGCTGATGGCGGTGACCAACGCCATCTCCAGCGTCATCATCGTCGGCGGTCTGATTGCGGCGGCGGCCGTGTCAGGGCAGGCCGAGGGGGCCAACGCCTGGATCGCCAAGGGTGCGGGCGTGGCGGCCGTGACCCTGGCCAGCGTCAACATCTTCGGCGGCTTCATGGTGACGCGGCGAATGCTGGCCATGTACCGCAAGAAGGAGCGCCCGGTGCGCGAGGCGTCTTGAACGCCGATCCTGTCATCCTGGCCGTTCAGGCGTCCTGGGCCGTCACGGCGGTCGGCGTCGGCCTGTGGGTGTGGGGCTGGCTCAAGGCGCCGACGCCCATCGCCAAGCTGCGCTTCTACGACACCGGCGTGGTGCTGATCTTCTCTGCCATCCTGGTGCGGATCATCACCCAGGAGCGGGCCCTGACCTGGTTCGACTGGGGCATGGTCGTCTTCGGCCCTCTTTTCATCGGCGCGGCGCTGTGGCGTCTGGGCCGGACCTCCAACCTCGACAAGACCTGAGTGCATTCCATGCTTAAGCCGACCCTCGCCCTGCTGTTCGCCATCGCCGTCGTCGCTCCCGCAAGCGCGCAAGGCCTGGGGGGCGGCGTCCGCCCTGACAGCGGCCTGCACTGGCATGTCGCGGCGCCCCAGGGCGCCAGCTGGTCGCTGGACTGCCGCTTTCGGCCGGTGACCATCGAGGGCCGCATGCTGAACCGGTACCAGCGAACCGGAACTGGACCTCAGCCAGGCCGCCTGCCCACCGATAACGGCCGCTGCACGCTGAAGAAGACGGGCGGCGAGGGGCCGGTCGGCATCGCCCTGGTTAAGAACGGCCAGCCCACCGCCGACGGCACGCGCGACGCCTCACGCGACGCCTTCGTCGACGTGTTCTGACCTGAGCCTCGGGGAGGGGGAGCCCATGAACGCATCCATCGCAGCCCTGGCCTATCTGGCGGCAGGGGTGCTGTTCATCCTCAGCCTCAGAGGCCTGTCCAGCCCGGAGACCAGCCGGCGCGGCAACACCTACGGCATGGTCGGCATGGCGCTGGCGGTCGGGGTGACGCTGCTGACCCTGTGGGGCTCGGGCGCGCTGGACCTGCTGACCGCGGCGCTGATCCTGGGCGGCGCGGTCGTCGGCGGCGGCGCGGGCGCGCTGATCGCCGGTCGGGTGCAGATGACCCAGATGCCTCAGCTGGTCGCCGCCTTCCACTCGCTGGTCGGCCTGGCCGCCTGTCTGGTGGCGGTGGGCGCGGTCTATGCGCCCGACGCCTTCGGCATCATGACGGCGGAGGGCGGCATCAAGACCCTGTCGATCATCGAGCTGAGCCTGGGCGTCGCGATCGGGGCGGTGACCTTCACCGGCTCGGTCATCGCCTTCGCCAAGCTGAACGGCAACATGAGCGGCGCGCCGATCCTGCTGCCGGCGCGGCACCTGATCAACATCGGCCTGGCCTTGGCGCTGGTGCTGTTGATCGGAGTGATGATCGGCTCGGGCGGAACCGCGACCTGGGCCTTTTGGGGCGTGTTCCTGATCGCCCTGGTGCTGGGCGCGACGCTGATCATCCCGATCGGCGGAGCGGACATGCCGGTCGTGGTGTCGATGCTGAACTCGTATTCCGGCTGGGCCGCGGCGGCGCTGGGCTTCACGCTGGAGAACATCGCCCTGATCATTACCGGCGCCCTGGTCGGCTCGTCTGGCGCGATCCTGAGCTACATCATGTGCAAGGGCATGAATCGCAGCTTCATCAGCGTCATCCTGGGCGGCTTCGGCGGCGGAGATACTGTGGCGGGCGGCGGCGGCGCGGTCGAGACGCGCCCGGTCAAACAGGGCTCGGCCGAGGACGCCGCCTTCATCATGAAGAACGCGTCGAAGGTCATCATCGTGCCCGGCTACGGCATGGCGGTGGCCCAGGCCCAGCACGCTCTGCGTGAAATGGCCGACAAGCTGAAGGAGGAGGGCGTCGAGGTGAAGTATGCCATCCACCCCGTCGCGGGCCGCATGCCGGGCCACATGAACGTCCTGCTGGCCGAGGCCAACGTCCCCTATGACGAGGTGTTCGAGCTGGAGGACATCAACGCCGAGTTCGCCGCCTGCGACGTGGCCTTCGTCATCGGCGCCAACGACGTGACCAACCCCTCGGCCAAGACCGACCCGCAGTCACCCATCTACGGCATGCCCATTCTGGACGTGGAGAAGGCCGGGACCGTCCTGTTCATCAAGCGCGGCATGGGCTCGGGCTACGCTGGGGTCGAAAACGAGTTGTTCTTCCGCGACAACACCATGATGCTGTTCGCCGACGCCAAGAAGATGGTCGAGGGGATCGTGAAGGGGCTTTAGCGATGGCTGGCGAACCCAAGACCAGACCCACGGACGCCTCGGTCGATGACTTCATCGCGGCCGTGGACAATCCCAGACGTCGCGCCGACGCCCAGACGATGAACGCCCTGTTGACCGAGGTTTCGGGCGAGGCCCCGGTCATGTGGGGGCCGGCGATCATCGGCTACGGCAGCTATCGCAGCTCCACGGGCGACTGGCCCCGGATCGGGTTCTCGCCGCGCAAGGCCAACCTGTCGCTCTATGTCCAGATGCCGGGATCGGAGGACGCCAAGCCGCTGCTGGCGCGCCTGGGCAGGCACAAGACCAGCGTGGCCTGTCTCTACGTCAACAAGCTGGACGACATCGACCTGGACGTCCTGCGGGAGCTGGCCGAACAGACCTGGCAGGCGATGGCCCGCAGGCATCCGCGGTAGACGGACTCGTCGCGCCTTCAGACCTGCCGATCGTCGTTGTCAGCCCAGGCCGGGTTTGACCGTATAGGTCGCCTCGGTTTTGGCGGCGACCTCGTCCAGGGTCACGCCGTCGGCCAGTTCGATCAGCTCCAGGCCCGCGCCGTCCGGCTTGACGTCGAAGACGCACAGGTCGGTGATGATGCGGCTGACCACGCCCGTTCCGGTCAGGGGCAGAGTGCAGGCCTTCAGCACCTTGGACTGGCCGTGCTTGTTGGCGTGGTCCATGACCACGACCACGCGCTTGACGCCGGCGACCAGGTCCATGGCGCCGCCCATGCCCTTCACCAGCTTGCCGGGGATCATCCAGTTGGCGATGTCGCCGTTCTCGGCCACTTCCATAGCGCCCAGGATCGACAGGTTGATGTGGCCGCCGCGGATCATGGCGAAGCTGTCGGCCGAGCTGAAATAGGCGCTCTCGGGAATGGCCGTAATGGTCTGTTTGCCAGCGTTGATCAGGTCGGCATCCTCTTCGCCCTCATAGGGGAAGGGGCCCATGCCCAGCATGCCGTTCTCGCTTTGCAGCGTCACGGTCATGCCCTCGGGGATGTAGTTGGCCACGAGCGTCGGAATGCCAATGCCCAGGTTCACATAGAAGCCGTCCTGCAGTTCCCTGGCGGCGCGTTCGGCGAGCTGTTCGCGGGTGCGGGGCATGATCAGACCTCCGATCCGGCGGCGGCGCCGACGGCACGTTGACGGACAGTGCGCTGTTCGATGCGCTTCTCGGAGACGGTCTGGACCATGCGGTCCACATAGATCCCCGGCGTGTGGATGTGGTCCGGATCCAGCGAGCCGGTCGGCACGATCTCCTCGACCTCGACGACGCAGGCCTTGCCGGCCGTCGCCATCATCGGGTTGAAGTTGCGGGCCGTCTTGCGGAACACCAGATTGCCGCGCTCGTCGGCCTTCCAGGCCTTGATGATCGACAGGTCGGCGACCAGGCCGGTCTCCATGACGTAGTCGCGGCCGTCGAAGTTCCGCACTTCCTTGCCCTCGGCGACCAGGGTGCCGACGCCGGTGGCGGTGAAGAAGGCCGGGATGCCCGCGCCGCCCGCGCGGATGCGCTCGGCCAGGGTGCCTTGGGGATTGAACTCCAGCTCCAGCTCGCCGGCCAGATACTGGCGTTCGAACTCCTTGTTCTCGCCGACGTAGGACGAGATCATCTTGGCGATCTGGCGCGTGCCAAGCAGCTGGCCCAGGCCGAAGCCGTCGACGCCGGCGTTGTTGGAGATGACCGTCAGGCCCTTGACGCCGCTGTCGCGCAGGCCCGCGATCAGCCCCTCGGGAATGCCGCACAGGCCGAAGCCGCCGGACATCACGGTCATGCCGTCGAACGTCAGGCCCTCCAGGGCGGATTGGACATCCGGAAATACCTTGCGCATCGGCGCTCCCTTTTTCACCGTCTGATGAATATAGTGGCGTTGATCGTGCGTAACGCGGCGTGAAGTCTAGAGCAAGGGCGCGACCGTCGCATCGCGCCTTGACCCTGCGTTACGGCGTAACCTAGACCGGGTGGCCCGCGTTTTTCGTGACGGGCCGATGGGGGAGACGACGATGCGCAACCGTTTGATGGGGCAGGTCGTACTGCCGATGTTCGTTCTGCTGGCCGCGACGCCCGCGCTGGCTCAGGCGCAGTCGCCAGCGGCCAACGACGCCGCCCCCGTCTATCAGCAGCCGCCCGCGCCTATCGCCGACATTCTGGACGCGCGCCCGTCGCCGACGCCCAGCCTTAGCCCGGACCGGACGACGCTGGCGCTCTATGACCGCGCCAATCTGCCGCCCATCGCCGAACTGGCCGAACCGATGCTGCGCCTGGGCGGCTATCGCATCAACCCGCGCAACAACGGCCCGGCCAACAGCCGCACGGCCTGGCTGACGGGCCTCAGCTTCCAGACGGTCGAGGGCGGTCAGCCGCGCGCCGTCGCCCTGCCGGCCGATGCGCGCTTCACCTCCGGCGGCTGGTCGCCGGACGGCAAGAGCCTGGCTCTGGTGATGGACACGCCGCAGGGCCTGGAGCTCTGGGTCGCCGACGTGGCGAGCGCCCGCGCGCGCAAGCTGACCGGTCCGGTGCTGAACCAGGCGGCGGGGTCGGGCATGGACTGGCTGCCGGACAGCTCGGGCCTTATCGTGCGCGCCATTCCGGCGGGTCGCGGCGCCGCGCCGGACGTGACCCGTCCGCCGACCGGTCCGCTGATCGACGAAACCGGCGGCCGCGCCGCGCCAGTCCGCACCTATCAGGACCTGCTGACCGATCCCGCCGACGAGGCCCTTTTCGATCACTATTTCACCGGTCAGCTGATGCTGGCTCCGCTGAACGGTCAGCCTCGGGCGATCGGCCAGGCGGGCGTCATTCTGGGCTTCTCGGTCGCGCCCGACGGCCGGCACATTCTTCAGACGGTGGCCAAGCGGCCCTACAGCTATGTGGTGCCGGCCGGTCTATTCCCGGCGGATGTGGTCGTGACCGACCTGAACGGTCGGGTCGTCCACCGCGTGGCGGACCTGCCGCTGCGCGATAACATCCCGACCCCGTTCGACTCCGTCGCGCCGGGGCCGCGCACGATCAGCTGGCGCGCCGATGCGCCGGCGACCCTGGTCTGGACCGAGGCCCAGGACGGGGGCGACAGCCGCGCCCAGGCGACCGTGCGCGACCGCGTCCTCATGCTGGCCGCGCCCTTCACCGCCCAGCCCACGACCCTGATCGATCTGAACGAGCGCTTCGCCGGCGCCGCCTGGGGGCGCGATGACCTGGCGATGGTCAACAGCCGCTGGTTCAACACGCGTCACGAGACCCGCTACGTCGTCGATCCGTCCAACCCCGGCCAAGGCCGGGTGCTGATCGAGCGCAACTATCAGGACCGCTACAACGACCCCGGTTCGGTGGTGATGCAGCCCAACGGCCGCGGCGCCTCCACCATCCGGTTCACGCCGGACGGGCAGGGGATTCTGATGAGCGGCGCGGGCGCCACGCGTCAGGGCGAATACCCCTTCCTGGCCAGCCTCGATCTGGCCAGCGGCCAGTCCCAGCGGCTGTGGACCTCGGCCGACGGCGAGTACGAGACCCTGGTCGGCTTCCTGGACGACCAGAACCGTCGCGTCGTGACGCGCCGCGAGACGCGCGACCTGCCGGCCAATCTGCAAATCCGCGACCTGTCGGGCGGCCAGCCCACGGCGCTAACCAACTTCCCCGACCCCGCGCCCCAACTGGCCGGGGCGACGCGCCAGACCATCACCTATCAGCGCGCCGACGGCGTGAACCTGTCGGGCGTGCTGTACCTGCCGGCGGGTTACGACAAGGACCGCGACGGTCCGCTGCCGCTGTTGATGTGGGCCTATCCGTCGGAGTTCACCGACGCCGACGTGGCCGGCCAGGTGGTCGATTCCGGCAACCGCTTCGTACGGCCCGGCGGCTCCAGCCACCTGTTCCTGCTGACCCAGGGCTACGCCATCCTGGACAACCCGGCCATGCCAATCATCGGCCGCGACGGGGCCGAGCCGAACGACACCTACATCGAACAGCTGCGCGCCAATGCCGAGGCGGCGGTCGACGCCGTGGTCGATATGGGCGTGGCCGAGCGCGGCCGGATCGCCGTGGGCGGCCACAGCTACGGCGCCTTCATGACGGCCAACCTGCTGGCGCACACCGACCTGTTCGCCACCGGCATCGCGCGGTCTGGCGCCTATAACCGCACCCTGACGCCCTTTGGCTTCCAGGCGGAGCAGCGCGATTATTGGGAAGCGACCGAGACCTATACCGCCATGTCGCCCTTCACCTACGCCGACCGGATCAACGAGCCGATCCTGCTGATCCACGGCGAGGCGGACGACAACTCGGGCACCTTCCCGGTGCAGAGCGAACGGTTCTATGCGGCGCTGAAGGGCAAGGGCGCGACCGCGCGCTATGTCGTCCTGCCGCTGGAGGCGCACGGTTATCGGGCGCGCGAGTCGGTCGGGCACACCCTGTGGGAAATGTCGGGCTGGCTGGACCGCTATCTGAAGCCGCAGAGCGGGGCGCCGGCCGCGCCCTGAGCGGCTTCAGCCGTCGAGCAGGCCCTGGAGCGCGACCGCCAGCCGGTCGCGCAACTGCGCGCATTCGTCGGGCGACAGGTTGAAGCCGCCGGTCATCTCGCGGCTGATGCTCAGCCCCATGATCAGGCCGATGGCCAGGCGGGCGCGCACGGCCGCGCCCGATCCGCCGACCCACACGGCGAAGGGGCCGTAGAAGCGATCTGACGCGGACTGCTTGACCAGTTCGTTGGCGCGGGCCGAGCCGACGGACCGCAGCATGATCAGCAGGCCCTGCAGTTTGTTGTGGGCCTCCTGCTCGTCCTTTTTGCCATAGACGACCTGGTCGGCCACGCGGGCGCCCCAGGTGGCGCGGTCGCCGTCCATCAGGTCGCCGCCGCTGGAGCAGCTGTCCAGCGTCTCCGAGAACAGCTCTTCCTTGGAGCCAAAGTATCGGCTGATCAGCGCCGCATCGACGCCGACGTCGCGCGCCAGGTCGCGCATTCCGACGTCGTCATAGCTTTCGCGGGCGAAACGCGTACGCGCGGCGTCCAGGATGGCCGCGCGCGTGGCGGCGGCGTTGCGCGGGCGCGGCGCGATGCAGGCTTGAGGGCCAGGCAATACAGGCGTCTCCGTTAATGTCCCCACGGGTCTTATGGCTATGTCATCGCCTGTTGACAAGAGTGGGGCGGCTCACCTAAGTCATCGCCCGTTGACCCCGTCCGACTCCCCTCGGCCGGCGGTTGTGGGATTCCCGAACGGAGAAGCGCGAATGCGCAAGCAGATGACGCTGGCCGTGGCCGTCATGATGACGGGCGCGCTTTACGGCTGTTCGCGTGGCGAAGAGGCCCCAGCGCCCCAGGCCGCGCCGGTCACGGTGGCCAACCCCCTAGCCCGTCAGGTCGTGGACCAGGACGAATTCACCGGCCGCTTCGAGGCGGTGCAGACGGTCGATGTGAAGGCGCGCGTCGGCGGCTACATCCAGTCGGTGCACTTCAAGGACGGCGATTTCGTGCGTCGGGGCCAACTGCTGTTCACCCTGGACCCGCGCCCGGCCCAAGCCGCCGTCTCGTCAGCGCGAGCCCAGCTGTCGCAGGCCCAGGCCCAGCTGACGCTGGCTCAGGCCAACCTGACCCGCAGCGAAGGCCTGTTGGCCGCGCAGGCCGTATCGCAGGCCGAGGTCGACGCCAATCGTGGAGCGCTTGAGGGCGCTCGGGCTAATGTCGCCGCCGCCAATGCGGCGCTCCGCACGGCTCAGCTGAATCTCGAGTTCACCCGCGTGACCGCCCCGGCCTCGGGCCGCGTGTCGGACCGCCGCGTGGACGCGGGCAATCTGGTGGCCGGCGGCTCGTCGGCCGCGGACGTGCTGACGACCATCGTGTCGTCCTCGCCGATCTATTTCGTCTTCGAAGGCTCCGAGGCCCTGCTGCTCAAATATCAGCGCCAGGCGCGCACCAGCGGGGCCGCGCCGGTGTCGATCCGTCTGCAGGATGAGGCGGCGTTCAACCGTTCCGGCACGCTGGACTTCACCGACAACGCCATCGACGCCAGCTCGGGCACGGTTCGCCTGCGCGCCGTGGTGCCCAACGCCGACGGATTCCTGAAGCCCGGCATGTTCGGCCAGGCCCGCGTGGCCGGCGCCGCCGCCTATGACGCCCTTCTGGTGCCGGACGCCGCCATCGGCACCGACGCCGCCCGCCGGGTGGTCCAGGTCGTGGCCGCCGACGGCTCGGTCACGGCCAAGGCTGTGCAACTCGGCCCGTTGGTGGACGGCCTGCGCGTCATCCGGTCGGGCATCACGGCCCAGGACCGCGTGGTCATCAACGGCCTGCAGCGCATCCAGCCGGGCATGAAGGTCCAGGCGCAGAACGGCACGATCACGCCGCAGGCGCGTGAAGACCAGACGCCGGTCACCTATGCCCCGCCGGCGGCGACCGGCACGATTTCCGGCACGGTGTCGGCGGCCCCCGCCGCCGCGCCGGCCGCGGCTCCGGCGGCGCGCTGATCCGATGAACATTTCACGCTTCTTCATCGACCGCCCGATCTTCGCGGGCGTGATCGCGGTGTTCATCACCCTGGTGGGGATGTTCGCCTATCCGCTGCTGCCGCTTTCGCAGTATCCCGAGATCGCGCCCCCCACGATCACGGTGAACACCGCCTATCCCGGCGCCTCGGCCGAGACCGTGGCCGAAACCGTGGCGGCGCCGATCGAGCAGGAGATCAACGGCGTCGAAGGGATGCTGTATCTGACCTCGTCCTCGACCTCGGACGGGGCGGTGTCGATCACCGTCACCTTCCAGCCGGGCACGGACCTGGATGCGGCCCAGGTGCTGGTTCAGAACCGCATCGCCCTGGCCGAGCCGAGACTGCCCGAGCAAGTTCGTCAGGGCGGCGTGATCGTCAACAAGGCCGAGAGCGGCTTCCTGATGATCGCCGGCGTCACCTCGCCGGACCGCAGCCTGGATAACGACTACGTCGGCAACTACGCCAACTCGACCATCCGCGACCGCCTGCTGCGCGTCGAGGGCGTCGGCAACGTCCAGATCTTCGGCGGCGGCAACTATTCGATGCGGGTCTGGATCGACCCGGCGAAGGCGGCTGCGCGCAATCTGACGGCCACCGACATCGTCACCGCGCTTCGCGCCCAGAACGTGCAGGCCGCGGCCGGCGCCATCGGCCAGCCGCCGTTCGCCACCAACGCCTCCGCATTCCAGCAGCCGATCCAGGTCCAGGGCCGGCTCGACGATCCCGAACAGTTCTCCAACATCGTCATCCGCACGGACGCCGAAGGCCGCGTGACGCGCGTTCGCGACGTGGCGCGGGTCGAGCTGGGCGCGCAGGACTATGGCATCAAGGGCTATTTCGACGGCCAGCTTGGCGTCGGCGTCGCCGTGATCCAGCAGCCGGGCGCCAATGCGCTCGGCACCGCCAACCGCGTCATCGCCGAGCTGGACGCCATCAAGGCCGAACTGCCGGCGGGCATGGACGTGTCTATCGCCTATAACCCGACCGAGTTCGTCGCCGCCTCGGTGGAGTCGGTGCAGCATACTCTGATCGAGGCCGTCTTCCTGGTCGTGATCGTGGTGCTGGTGTTCCTGCAGAACTGGCGTGCGGCCATCATTCCGATCGTGGCCATCCCGATCGCCCTGGTCAGCACCTTCGCCGTCCAGCTGATGCTCGGTTATTCGATCAACTCGCTGTCGCTGTTCGCCCTGGTGCTGGCCGTCGGCATCGTGGTCGATGACGCCATCGTCGTGGTCGAGAACGTCGAGCGCCTGATCCGAGAGGGTCTGACGCCCAAGGAGGCCGCCTATCGCTCCATGCAGGAGGTGTCGGGCGCCCTGATCGCGATCGGCCTGGTGCTGGTGGCGGTGTTCGTGCCGACCATGTTCGTGCCGGGCATTCCGGGCATCTTCTATCGCCAGTTCGCCGTAACCATCGCGGCGGCGACGGTGGTGTCTCTGTTCGTCTCGCTGACGCTGTCTCCGGCCATGGCGGCGCTGCTGCTCAAGCCGCACAAGGACCACGATCCGCACGCCCGCAAGAAGGGCGCCTGGGGCACGGTGATGTATTACGGCGGCTATGCCGGCCGTAAGTTCAACCAAGGCTTCGACTGGCTGTCGGACCGCTATGGCCGCCTGACGGCGCGGTTGGTGCGCACCGTCACCCTGGTGCTGATCGTCTACGTCGGCCTGCTGGGCCTGACGGCCTGGCGCCTGGTCGACACACCCCAGGGCTTCATTCCGGATCAGGACCAGGGCGTTCTGATCGGGGTCATTCAGCTGCCGGCCGGCGCATCGCTCGAGCGCACCGAGGCGGTCATGAACCGCGCTCAGGAGCTGATAGGCCAGACCGAGGGCGTCGAGGGCATGGTCGCCTTCGCCGGCCTGGACGGCTCCAGCTTCTCGTTTGGCTCCAACGCCGCGACCCTGTTCGTGCGCCTCAACGACTATGGCGAGCGTTCCAAGGAGCAGAGCGCCACGGCCCTGGCCGGCGCCATCACCGGCGCGGTTTCGGGCATCGAGGAGGCGTCGATCTTCGTCATCGCGCCGCCCGCAGTCCAGGGTCTGGGCACCGGCAACGGCTTCAACATGATGGTCCAGGACCGTTCCGGCGCAGGCTATCGCGCACTGGAAGGGGCCACCTTCGCCATGATGGGCGCCGCGGCCCAATCCCCGACCGAGGTGCAGCAGGTCTTCTCGACCTACAACACCGGCGCGCCGCGCATCGCGGCCGACGTCGACCGCGACCGCGCCCTGATGATGGGGGTCCAGCCGTCCGAGGTGTTCAACACCCTGGGCACCTATCTGGGCTCGACCTACGTCAACGACTTCAACTTCCTGGGCCGCACCTTCCGCGTGACCGCCCAGGCCGAGCCGGCCTATCGCGACGACCTGGCCGACATCGCCAACCTGAAGGTCCGCTCGACCTCGGGCGCGATGGTGCCGATCGGCTCGGTGGCCAACCTGCGTGAGGACTCCGGTCCCGCCCGCATCGTGCGCTACAACCTGTTCCCGGCGGCCGAGCTGCAGGGTCAGGCGGCGCCGGGCGTGTCGTCGGGCGAGGCGCTGACCATCATGGAGCAGATGGCCGACCAGACCCTGCCTGAAGGCTTCGGCTACGAATGGACGGGTCTGGCCTTGCAGGAGAAGGCCGCGTCGGGCGGGGCGTCGGTGATCTTCGCCATGGCCGTGCTGCTGGTCTTCCTGGTGCTGGCCGCCCAGTACGAGGCCTTCACCCTGCCGCTGGCGGTCATCCTGATCGTGCCGATGTGCGTGCTGGCGGCCATGATCGGGGTCAATCTGGCGGGCCTGGACAACAACATCCTGGTCCAGGTCGGCCTGGTGGTTCTGATCGCCCTGGCGGCCAAGAACGCCATCCTGATCGTCGAGTTCGCCAAACAGGCCGAAGAGAACGAAGGCATGAACCGCTTCGACGCGGCCGTGTCGGCGGCTCGGACGCGCCTGCGGCCGATCCTGATGACGTCCTTCGCCTTCATCTTCGGCGTGCTGCCGCTGATGCTGGCGACCGGGCCGGGCGCGGAGATGCGTCAATCCCTGGGCACGGCGGTGGTGTCGGGCATGCTGGGGGTGACCTTCTTCGGCCTGATCTTCACGCCGGTCTTCTACGTCATCTGCCGGGGCCTGGCGGCGCGACTGCCCAAGCCCCCCGAGAAGGAGCGCGCCTTGCCGACCACCTATGGCGCGCCCCCGCACGACCCTTACGACCCCGACGAGCCCGCGCCGGCCGCCGGCCGCACCGGAGACGCCTGATGTTCAACAGGTCCCTGTTCCTGACCGCCGCCGCCTCGAGCCTGCTCGTCGCCGGCTGTGCGGTCGGGCCGAAGGCGCCCGATCCGACCCTCCCTTCCTCAGGGTCGGGCGCCTTCATCGGCTCGCAGAACGCCGCCGTGACGCCGGACGCGCCGCGCGATGACTGGTGGCGGCTGTACCAGGACGCCACGCTGGACGGCCTAGTCGCCCAGGCCCTGGCCGAGAACAACGAGCTGGAGGCGGCGGAGGCCAATCTGCGCGCCGTCCGGGCCTCGCTGTCCGAAGCCCGTGCGGGTCGTCTGCCCACGACCGGCCTCAGCGCCTCCGCCCAGCGGGCGCGCACGCCGGGCTCGACCTCGCCGACCGGCCAGCCGGTGGAAGGCGAGGCCTACAGTGTCGGCCTGGACGCCTCCTATGAGATCGACCTGTTCGGCCGGGTCGGCTCGACCATCCGCGCGGCGCGCGCCGATGCGGACGCCGCCGCCGCCGCGCGCGACGTGGTGCGCATCACGGTCGCGGCCGAAACGGCCCGCGCCTACGCCGACGCCTGCGCCTTCAACATGCAGGTGGCTGTGGCCGAGCGCTCGCTCAGCCTGCAGCAGGAGACCGCCGGCCTGACCCAGCGGCTGCTAGACGCCGGCGCGGGGACGGGCCTGGACACCTCGCGGGCCCGTGCGGCCGTGGCTCAGACGGCGGCCACCATCCCGCCGCTGCGCGCCCAGCGCGACGCCGCCCTGTTTCGCCTGGCGACCCTGACCGGGGTCACCCCGGCCGAGGCCAGTCAGGCCGCGCGCGCCTGCACCAGCCTGCCGCGCCTGACCCAGGCCATCCCGGTGGGCGACGGCGCTCAGCTTCTGGCGCGTCGTCCCGATGTGCGCCGCGCCGAGCGCAATCTGGCCGGCGCCGCCGCGCGGGTGAACGTGGCCACGGCCTCCCTCTATCCGTCGATCAGCCTGGGCGGGTCGATTGGCTCGACGGCGCTGGACGCGGGCGACCTGGGCGACGACGCCTCGTTCCGCTGGAGCTTTGGCCCGCTGATCAGCTGGTCCTTCCCCAACATCGCCGTGGCGCGCTCGCGCATCGCGGCGGCCGGAGCCAACGCCGAGGCGGCGCTCGCGACCTTCGATCAGACGGTGCTGGCGGCCCTGCAGGAGACCGAGACCGCCCTGTCAGCCTATGCGCAGGAGCTGGATCGTCGCGACGCCCTGACCGAGGCGCGCGATCAGGCGGCGCAAGCCGCGCGCCTGTCGCGCCTGCGCTTCGACGCCGGCGCGGACAGCTTCCTGACCGTGTTGGACGCCCAACGCACCCTGGCCGGCGCCGAGGCCGCGCTTGCCGCTTCGGACGCTCAGGTCGTGACCTTGCAGATCGCCCTGTTCAAGGCCTTGGCGGGCGGTTGGGGCGACGAAACAGCCTAGTCGATTCCGGAGCCGGACAGGCCTATAGGCCGCGACCATGTCCGCCTCCTCGATTCGTCTTCGCTTCGGCCTCAAGGCCGCCGTGCTCGGCTCAAGCCTGCTCGCCGGACCTGTGTGGGCCCAGGCGGCGCCCCCAATCCAAGTCGACGAGATCGTCGTGACCGGCTCGCGCCTTTCGGGCGCCCAGCGGCTGGCGCCGGTCGAGATTCTGGATCGAGACGCGGTGGTTGCGGCCGGCGGCGACGCCTCGCGCCTGGTTCGGCAGCTGACGGCCAATTCGGGGTCCGAAGCGCAGGTCGATCAGCTGAACCAGCCGCAGAGCTCCGGCACGGCCCAGTTCAACCTGCGCAACCTGGGCCTGGGCTCGACCCTGGTCCTGGTCGATGGGCACCGTTGGACCAACAGTGCGGTCGTCGCGACCGACGGCTCGGCCTTCACCGACGTCAACTCGCTCGTTCCGATGATCGCGATCCAGCGGGTCGAGACGGTCAAGGACGGCGCCTCGGCCGTCTATGGCTCGGACGCCGTGGCGGGGGTGGTCAACTTCGTCACTCGACGCGACGTGGAGCGCCCGGAGTTCAGCGTCTCTCACGACTTCGGGCGCGGCTTCGGCGAGACGACGGTCCAGGCCCTTGTCGGTCTGAACCTGGCGGGCGTCGATCTGACGCTGGCGGCATCGCACTTCCACCGCTCTGCGCTGGGGTCCGACGAGCGGGGCTTCACGCAGGCTGAGCGCTACGGCCGCGCCGCCTGGACGGCGGTGACCAGCTATGGCCAGCCGGGATCCTATTTTCGGCCCAGCACGGGAGGCTTCGCGCCTGACCCCGACTGCGACAGCCCGGCGTTCGCCGAGGCCTTTCGCAACGGGCCGCGCGATGTCTTCTGTCGACTGGACTACTCGGACTTCTTCGATCTTGCTCCAGAGGA
The DNA here is from genome assembly GCF_046295775.1 of Brevundimonas sp. Classification (GTDB taxonomy): domain Bacteria; phylum Pseudomonadota; class Alphaproteobacteria; order Caulobacterales; family Caulobacteraceae; genus Brevundimonas. The sequence continues at coordinate 70,208 of NZ_JBKBML010000008.1, forward strand.
GACGCGAACCCAGCTGTTCGCCGATCTGCGCGGCGATGCGGGCCCGGTCCAGGTCTGGGCCCAGGCGGCGGTCTCCGACACCTTCACGCGCGCGCGACAGTCGCCCTCGTTGCCGATCCTGGCGCGCAGCCTGACCGTGCCGGCCTCGCATCCCGACAACCCCTTCGGCGAGGCGGTGCTGTTCCGGGGGCGGCTGCTGGGGGCCGAGGCTGGTGCGTCAGACGCCGAGTTCGACTATCGCACCTGGCGTCTGGCCGGCGGCCTGTCGGGCGAGACGGCAGGCTGGCGCTGGGCCGCTTCGGCGACGGCCAGCCGGCAGCACGTGGCCTACGACAAGCCCGACGTGATCGGTTCGGCGCTGCAGAACGCCCTGAACGGCCTGGGCGGGGGCGATTGCGATGTTGCGACGGGCGGGCCGGGTGTCGGGACCTGCCGCTACTTCAACCCCTTCGGCAGCGCCTATCTAGGGACCGGCACGGCCAACTCGCCCGAACTGATCGACAGTCTGATCGGCTCGACAGGGCTTCGTGGGGCCGCCGGTCTGACGACGATGGATGTGCAGGCGGATCGTCGGCTGTTCGAGGGCGGTTGGGGCGTGCTGGACGCGGTGGTCGGCGCCCAGTGGCGCCAGAGCCGGTTTCGCCACGACTGGAGCGACCTCGTCAACGCGGGTGAGCTTCTGACGGCCGGCTTTTCGCCGGATTTTGACGGTCGCCAGACCGGCTACGCCGTGTTCGCCGAGCTGCGCGGACGATTGGGCGACACCCTCGAAGGCCAGGCCGCGCTTCGTCAGGAAACACAGGGTGGGCAGGACGCCCTGAGCCCCCGGCTTGCCGCGCGCTGGCAGGCGACGGGAGAACTGGCCCTTAGAGCGTCCTGGGGACGGGCCTTCCGCGCGCCGTCAGTCTTCGTCACCCAAGGCGCTCAGGCGGCGCAGCCTTCCGTGTTCGACCGCGGCGCCTTTGTCTTCGTCAACACTCTGACTTCCGGTTCGGGCGACCTGAAGCCCGAGACCTCGCAAAGCACCACGTTTGGCGCAGTGTGGACGCCGGTCGAGGGGCTGGCGCTCACGCTGGACGGTTGGCGGTTCGACTACGACGACCTGGTCGTCAAGGAATCGGCCCAGGCGGTCATCGATCAGGCGGCGCGCGATACGGCCGACGGTCTGACCGGCACGTCGGCTCAGGCGCGCGTGACGCGGGGTCCTGATGGCGCCCTGACCTTCGTGCAGCTGAACTTCGTGAACGCCTCGGCTGTAACCACCCAGGGGCTGGACTTGGGAGCGCACTATGAGCGGCCCCTGGCGGGGGGGCGGATTTCGGCCACGACGACCTGGACCTATATCGACCGCTATGACATCCTCCTGTCGCCCGGCGCGGCGCCCGTTTCCGCAGTGGGCTCGACCAATCTGAACACTCTCGCCCGATCCATGCCGCGCAATCGAGGACAGGCGTCCCTTGTCTGGCAGGGCGCGCGGGACCGCATGGGCCTGTCGGTCAACTACACCCACGGCTATCGCAACGATCGCGCGGGCATCACGCGAGCGGACATCGCCAGCTGGACGACGCTGGACCTGAGCTATGCCCGCACGGTGCGAAACGACCTGGAGATCAGGCTGGCCGTCGCCAATGTAACCGACCGCGATCCGCCGTTGGCGCAGTTCGCCCTGGCCTACGACCCCGTCGTCGCCGATCCGCGCGGGCGGGTGATCAGCCTGAACCTGAGTCAGCGCTTCTGAAGGCGCGTCAGGCCAGTTCGACCGCCATGGCCACGGCCTCGCCGCCGCCGATGCACAGGCTGGCCACGCCCTTCTTGCCGCCGCGCGCCTGAAGTGCGGCGAGCAGGGTCGTGAGCACGCGCGCGCCAGAAGCGCCGATCGGATGGCCCAGCGCGGTGGCGCCGCCGTTGACGTTCAGCTTGTCGCGGTCGATGCCCAACTCCTTCTGGGCGATCATGGCGACCACGGCGAAGGCCTCGTTGATCTCCCACAGATCGACATCGGCGACGCTCCAGCCCGCCTTGTCCAGCGCCTTCTTCATCGCCGGGACGGGGGCGGTGGTGAACAGGCCGGGCTCATGGGCGTGGGCGGCATGGCTGACAACGCGGGCGACGATGGGCAGACCCAGCGACCGGGCCACGCTTTCGCGAGTCATGACCAGGGCGGCCGCGCCGTCCGAGATCGACGAGGCGTTGGCGGCGGTGATAGTGCCGTCCTTGGCGAAGGCTGGCCGCAGGGTCGGGATCTTTTCAGGGTTGGCCTTGCCCGGCTGCTCGTCCTGGCTGACCGTCTCGACGCCCTTTCGGGTCTTGACCTCGACCGCGACGATCTCGGCCGCGAAGGCGCCCGAGGCGATGGCCGCATTGGCGCGGCGCAGGCTCTCGATGGCGTAGTCGTCCTGCTGTTCGCGGGTGAACTGATACTGGCCGGCCGAGTCCTCGGCGAAGGCACCCATCAGCTTGCCGGGGGTGTAGGCGTCTTCCAGCCCATCCAGATACATGCTGTCGGAGATGACGTCGTGGCCGATGCGGGCGCCCGAGCGGTGCTTGGCCATGACGTAGGGGGCGCCGGTCATGGACTCCATGCCGCCGGCGACGATCACGTCGGCCGAGCCCGCCTTGAGCGCGTCATGCGCCATCATGGCCGCCTGCAGGCCCGAGCCGCACATCTTGTTGACCGTGGTCGCTTCGACGTGCTGTCCAAGACCGGCGCCGATGGCGGCCTGACGCGCCGGGGCCTGGCCCAGGCCGGCCGGCAGCACGCAGCCCATGTAGATCTGATCGACTTTTTCGGCAGGAACGCCCGCGCGCTCGACCGCCGCCTTGACCGCCGCCGCGCCCAGCTCTGTCGCCTTGACACCCGACAGGGCACCCTGGAAGCCGCCCATGGGCGTGCGGGCGAAGGAGCAGATGACGACGGGATCGGACATGGCGGGCCTCGTGAAGAACTAGCCCGGTAAATCGGCTGTACGGCGCGCGAGCGCAAGCCCGCGCGCCGTCTCTCAGACCTAGCGGCTGTCCACCATGACCAGTTCGGCGTCGGCCGTGGCGGTCACGGTGATCGCGGCCTCCTCGGCGATGGCGGCGCCGTCGCGGGCGTTCAGGGCGACGCCGTTGACCTCGACCGCGCCGACGGCCGGGACCAGATAGGCGCGACGGCCCGCGGCCAGGTCATAGGTCAGGCTCTCGCCCGCCTTCAGCGTGGCGCCCAGCACCTTGGCGTCGGCGTTGATCGACAGGGCATCGTCGGCGGGGTCGCCGGACGCCAGCACGCTGAACCGGCCCGAGCGGTCGGCCTTGGGAAAGGCGCGCTGGCCCCATCCAGGCCGGCTGCCCGGCCGATCGGTCTCGATCCAGATCTGGAACAGGGTGGTCATCTCGTCCTCGAGATTGAACTCGGAGTGACGCACGCCGGTGCCTGCGCTCATGACCTGAACATCGCCCGCGCCGGTGCGGCCCTTGTTGCCTATCGAATCCTCGTGGGTGATCGCGCCGGTGCGGACGTAGGTGATGATCTCCATGTCGGCGTGGGGATGGGGCGGAAAGCCCGACCGCGCCGCGATCTCGTCATCATTCCAGACGCGCAGCCGGCCCCAACCCATCCGCGACGGGTCGTAGTAATTGGCGAAGGAGAAGTGATGGCGGGCGTGCAGCCAGCCGTGGTTGGCGCCTCCGAGCGTGTCGAAGCGGCGGACGTCGATCATGGTGGTCCTCCTGTGTCTGGCGCGGTCTGCGCCGATCTGAGGCCTATATAGGTAACTAGTACTGTTGCGAAAAGGGGGCGTCGACCTGGGCCCGATGCATAAGCATTGCGTCGGCCAGGACGCAGGCGGCCATGGCCTCGACAACCGGCACGGCGCGCAGAGCCACGCAGGGGTCATGACGGCCCTTGGTGCGCAACTCGGTCTCCGCGCCGTCGCGGGTGACCGTGCGTCGGGTGGTCAGGATCGAGGAGGTGGGCTTGAAGGCCACGCGGGCGGTGATCGCCTGGCCGGTCGAGATGCCGCCCAGCACGCCGCCTGCGCGGTTTGACAGGAAGACGGGCGCGCGGTCGGGTCCAAGGCGCATCTCGTCGGCGTTGTCTTCGCCTGACAGTTCGGCCGCTTCGAAGCCTGCGCCGATCTCCACGCCCTTCGCCGCGTTGATCGACATCAGGCCTGCGGCCAGTTCGGCGTCCAGCTTGGCGTAGAGCGGCGCGCCCCAGCCGGCGGGAACGCCCGTCACCTCCAGAGCGACAACCGCGCCGATGGAGGAGCCGGCCTTACGCACCTCGTCCAGATAGGCCTCCCAGGCGGGGACAACCTCGGACGATGCGGCGAAAAGCGGGTTATGCTCGACCGCGTCGAAGTCGATGGCGTCAGGGGTGATGCGGTGCGGACCGATCTGAACCACGCCGGCGCGGATGCGGACGTCCGGCCCCAGGACCAGACGAGCCACTGCGCCGGCGGCGACGCGGCAGGCGGTCTCGCGCGCCGAGGATCGGCCGCCGCCACGGTGATCGCGCACGCCATACTTGGTCTGATAGGCGTAGTCGGCGTGACCGGGACGATAGGCGCGCGCGATCTCGCCATAGTCCTTGGACCGCTGATCGGTGTTCTCGATCATCAGGCTGATCGGCGTGCCGGTGGTCACGGGGCCGGCGCCGTCATCGAACACGCCCGACAGGATGCGGACCTGGTCGTCCTCGCGGCGCTGTGTGACGAAGCGGCTGGAGCCGGGCTTGCGGCGATCCAGCCAGGGCTGGATGTCGCCTTCCGCCAGCGGGATCAGGGGCGGGCAGCCGTCGACCACGCAGCCGATGGCCGGGCCGTGGCTCTCGCCCCAGGTGGTCACGCGAAACAGATGGCCGAAGGTGTTGTGCGACATGGCCTTCAGGCTTAGGCCGCGCGGCGGGCCGGCGTCCAGACACGGCTGAACCGCAGCAGCAGATCCTCGGCCTCGCTGGCGGCTTCGGCGCAGGGTTTAAGCGCGACGAACAGATGGCCCTGAGCGCGTGATCCGCGTGCGGGCAGGCCCAGATTGGCCAGGCGCAACCGCCCCGTGCCGCCGCCGGGCGCGATCCAGGCGGGACGGAGGCCGGCGTGGGTGTCGATCTCGATGCGGCCTCCATCGGCCAAGCGGCGCGGATCGACAGCCCAGTCCATATAGAGGTCGTCTCCCACGAGGCTCACGCCGTCGGCCGGCTGCACCAGAACGACGAGCCGTTGACGGTCGGGGCCGCGCACCCAATCGCCGCTGCGCAGGCCGGCCGGCACGGTCAGCAGATGCGCGCCCTTGCGGACCTCGCCGCCGCGGAGGGCCTGCATCGGCGTCAGACGCAGCACTGGCGCAGGCGCGGGAAGGAGGCGGCGCGTTGCGCCCGGATCGGCCGCGCGTACGACGGTCCAGGCCTCGACGACGCGGCGAAAGCTCTCGGCGTCGCCCCCCGCGCGGTCGGGGTGGCTGGCCTTGGCGGCGGCGCGGAAGGCGGCGGCGGGCGAGGGGGCGTCGGCTCGGTCCAGACCCAGCACGGCGCGGGCCTGGGCCAGGCTGAGAGGCGGTGGCATGGCTGACGTGTCGCCCATGTCCGAGCCTTGGCTGAACAGGGTGAATAGCGGCTTAACCGTGATCGCTTGGCGACGCCCGCCGCCCGGGCCTAAACATCGAGCATGACAACGCCCGTGATACCGCCCAGCCCGTCGCGCGAAGAGTACGCGCGCGACTACGCCGCCGCCCTGGCCGCCAATGGCGACGAGAGCATCTGGAGCCGCGAGGAGCCGATCGGCCTCTTCATCGAATGGCTGGGGCAGGCGAGGGCGCACGAGATCAACGATCCCAACGCCATGACCCTGGCGACCGTCGACGCCGACGGCCTGCCCGATGCGCGCATGGTGCTGTTGAAGGACGTGGATGCGCGCGGCTTCACCTTCTACTCCAACCGCGAGAGCGCCAAGGGGATGCAGCTGAACGCGCGCCCGGCGGCGGCCCTGGTGTTCCACTGGAAGTCGCTGCGTCGGCAGGTGCGCGTGAGGGGTGCGGTCGAACCGGTAAGCGCCCAAGAGGCCGACGCCTATTTCGCCAGTCGCGCCCGTGAAAGCCGCATCGGCGCCTGGGCTTCAGATCAGTCGCGGTCGATCGCGGACAGACGCGCGCTTGAGGCTGCGGTCGCCCGTGAAACAGCGCGATTCGGCGACGGCGAAGTGCCGCGGCCGGAAAGATGGACGGGGTGGCGCGTCGTCCCACACACCGTCGAGTTCTGGCGCGACCGGCCGTTTCGACTGCATGATCGACTGCGGTTCATGCGCGACGGCGCGGCCTGGAACGCCCAGCGCCTCCAGCCTTGAGGTCAAGAAAAAGGGCGGCTCTCGCGAGCCGCCCTTTCAAGTCTTCGATGATGCGAACCGTGGAACGGGTTTAGCGTCCGAAGGGGTTCAGCGAGCTGAGCGCACCCAGACGCATGGTGGCGCCGACGTAGAAGTAGCGGCCCTCCGCACCGATCGGCAGCGATTCGCTGCCGAGATCAGGCTCTTGGCCCAGCAGGTTGTTGATGCCGCCGTAGACGGTGACCTGGTCGCTGACGTTCCAGCGCGCCTGGATGTCATGACGCGTCAGAGCCGAATATTCGTAGAAGTTCGGCGTGACGATGTCCGGACGCACCGCGACGGTCTCAGGCGCAACCCGGTAGGTTTCGTCCTGATAGACGTAGCGATAGTTGAACGCGAAGTCCTTGATCATCCAGGTCGCGTTGAAGGCAGCGACCCATTCGGGCGCTTCCGGATAGCCGGAACGCTCGTTGGGGGACTCAGGATCGTCGATGAAGGTCAGGCGATCCAGCTTGGTCGCGGCCAGGCTGAGCTGCAGGCGGCCGATGTCGTCCTGATAGCCAAAGTTGGCCGGATCCAGCAGGTAACGCATCGTGAAGTCGTAACCGCGTGTCTGATAGTTCGACACGTTCAGGATAGTCTGGCGGAACGAGTTCAGCGAACCCTGGGTCGGCGAGCCCGCCACGCTGTTGCGCGTGATTAGGTCGCAGAACTGGTTCGGCTGCGGCTGGTCGTAGCACTGGTCAACGATGAACTGGGCCGACGGCGCGTTGATCGCATCGGCCAGGTCGATGTCGTAGTAGTCCAGCGAGACGTTGAAGCCGGGCAGCCAGCTCGGCGAATAGACGACGCCATAGGTGAAGGTGTCGGCCGTTTCCGGATTCAAGTCGGGGTTGCCGCTGATCTCGCCGCGCACCGAGGACGACAGCGACGTCGTCCATTCGCCGGCCGGGGTCGTGATGCCGGCGGCGGTCAGAGCCGCCTGGCAGTTGGCCAGACGGAACTCGTTGCCGCTCTGGATGCGCGCCCGATCGCAGGGATCGGCCAGCAGGGCGAAGGTTTCAGCCGTGGGGAGGAACAGTTCGCTGATGTTCGGCGCGCGAACGGCGCGGGCGACCGTGCCGCGGAACAGAAGATCCTGGATCGGGTTCCAGCGCAGGCCGGCCTTCCAGGCCTCGGTCTGTCCCGAGGTCGAGTAGTCCGAGATGCGGTAGGCGCCGTCCAGGGTCAGATTGTGGGCGAACGGCAGGTCGCGCAGCAGGGGCACGTTCACTTCCGCGAACGCTTCCTTGACGTGGAAAGCGCCGATCACATCGACCCCTTCGCCCGCCCAGGAGATAGGCTCGCCTTCGGCCGCAGCCAGGGCTTCGATGTCGCTGGTGTAGGAGCGGCTGCGCTCCTGACGGTATTCAGCGCCGATGGCGAATCCGATCGGACCGGCCGGCAGGCTGAACCAGGGCGAGGAGTCGCCGGCGACGAAGCCGCTAACGACCTCCTGCTCGATGATGGCGCGGCGTTGCGTGTCCTGATTGATCCAGTTGATCGCGTCCTGCGAGATATTGCCGTCGCCGAACACGTTGGCGGCCACGCAGCCGCTGTTGGCTCCGGGCGTGAACGTGAAGGCGCGGCTGGGGCTGTTGCCGCCGGTGAAGGCGTCATAAAGCAGGTCAGCGCTGGGATCGAGGTTGGTGCGGCAGACGATATTGCCGTTCGCCACTCCAGTACGGAAGAGACCCTCATCAACCGCGTCGATCGCAGCGAACCAGCGGTCGTTCAGACGGTTGTTGTAGTAGGTGGTGTCGTTCTCGGTGCGACCATAGACATACGACAGCTCGTAGTTGAACACGCTGCCAAAATCACCGTTGATGCCCGTCGCGGCGCGGTAGGTGTCGCGGTTGATGCGCGTCCCGGTGAAGCCGAGATCAAAGTTGTCACGGCCCATCAGCACGAAGTCGCCAAAGCCGCCCGGGGTCTGCGCGTCCGCCCGGATCGACGCCGGCATGAAGGCGTTGTCGATCGGGATCAGGATGCCGTAGTCGAAGGTCGGCTGAGCCTGGAACTGGGTCTTGGTGTTAACGAACTTGCCCTCAAAGAAGAAGTTCAGCGCCGGGCTGACTTCGAAGTTCAGGGTCGTGTTGACCGCATTGCGGCGCAGGCCCGGCAGCAACTGATCGACGAAGTCGTCGGTGAGCGTGCCGTCGCCGCCGATCATCGAGAAGCCGCCGATGAAGATGCCGTCATTCCAGGGCGTGCCGTCGCCGTTGAAGCTGACGCCGCCGGTCGAGGTCGCGGTGGCGAAGTTGGTGAACACCGCCCCGCCGCGCGCCGTGTCGATGTAGCGTATGTTGGTCGTCGGGATTTGATCGACGATGTTCGGGTCATTGGCGCTAGGGCCGCCGAAGGTGCGGGGGTCGGCCGGGTTGTTGGCCAGCACAGCGCGCCGGCCCGACTGGGTGTAGCGGCGGTCACTGGCGTTGATGGCGCGCGAGTCGTCATACTCGTAGCCGAGGGTGGCGTTGAGGCGTCCGTCCAGGAAGTTGTGGCCGATCAGGCCGCCGAAATAGGTCTTCTGGCCGCCGCCGTCCTCGGTCCAGCCGCTCTGAGCGCGCAGATCGACGCCCTCGAAGTCGGTCTTGAGGATGAAGTTGACCACGCCGGACACGCCGTCGGCGCCGTATTGGGCCGAGGCGCCGCCGGTCAGGACTTCAACACGATCGACCAGAGCGGTCGGGATGGTGTTGATGTCCACCGCCGCGCTGCCGGGGCTGCCTGCGACGTGACGACGGCCGTTGACCAGCACCAGGGTGCGGTTGGTGCCGAGGTTGCGAAGGTCCGCCAGATTCAGGCCGGCCGAGGCCGATCCGGAGGTGTTGGCCGAGTCCTGGCTGTCGAACGATCCGACCAGGGCAGGGAAGTCGGAGATGAAGTCGGTTAGGTTGGTGATGCCCGAATAAGCGATTTGCTCGGACGTGACCGACTGAACCGGGTTGGACTGGGTGTAGTCCTGCAAACGAATGCGCGAGCCGGTGACCACGATGTCGCTGACAGTGGCGGTTTCGTCCTGCGCGGGCTGCGGCTCGGGCTGGGTCTGGGCGGCGGCGACGCCGGCTAGGGCGGTGGCGGAGATGATCGTGCCGGTCAGAAGGGCGCGTCGTAGCGTCATCATTGGGTCCTGAATACTGACTGGGGCGGATGTGCTGAACGACCGGGCGCCGGCGTCGTGATTGATCCGCGAAAGGGGGTGGGGTAGCGCGGTCATGACCGGCGCGTAACCCGATGCGACCGTTTTGCGGTGAGATTGTGACTTGCTTACAATAGATTGTCACAAAATGGAGACGATTTGTCGCAGTCTGGCGCTTCAAACGTCTGATGTTTGTCACGTGGGGTTTCGCTTGCAGGAGCGGGGCCCCCCCTCTAAACCGCGCCCTTGACCCACAATCCGGCGACGGCGGGCGCGAGCGATGATCGCGGCCGGCGCGCGCGTGCGCGAAAGGCTGACGGCGCTGTCCCACGATGTTCCTCATGACGAGCGTGACGCCATGGTGCGCGCGGCGCTGGCCGAACATGGCGACAGCGGGGTCACCCCGCGGCACACGCTTTTCTATTTCCACGGCGACGGCGACCACGACGACCTGAACGAGGTGGCGCGGCGCGCCGGCTTCGTCACGCGCGGCGCCGACGACCAGACGGTTCTGGAGACGACGATGGCGGTGGACGAGACATCCTTCGCGCCGGTGTCTTCGATGATGCAATCCTGGGCCGCGGCCTTCCAGCTGGAGTATGACGGCTGGGAGTGCGCGGTCGTGACGAACTGACGGAAAGAGGCTCCAGATGCCCAAGCGTACGGACATCCAGTCCATCCTCATCATCGGCGCCGGCCCGATCGTCATTGGCCAGGCGTGCGAGTTCGACTATTCCGGCGTGCAGGCGTGCAAGGCGCTGAAGGCCGAGGGTTACCGGGTCATTCTGGTGAACTCGAACCCCGCCACCATCATGACGGATCCGGAGGTGGCCGACGCCACCTATATCGAGCCGATCACGCCCGAGATGGTCGAGAAGATCATCGCCAAGGAGAAGCCGGACGCCCTGTTGCCGACCATGGGCGGTCAGACGGCGCTGAACACGGCGCTGGCGCTGGAGCAGTCCGGCGCCCTGGCGCGCCATGGCGTGGAAATGATCGGCGCCAAGGCCGAGGTCATCGACAAGGCCGAGGACCGCCAGAAATTCCGCGACGCCATGGACAAGCTGGGCCTGGAGAGCCCGCGCTCGCGCGCCATCCACACGGTGGAGGAGGGCGACGACGCCCTGGCCTTCGTGGGCCTGCCGGCGATCATTCGCCCCAGCTTCACCCTGGCGGGCACCGGCGGCGGCATCGCCTATAATGTCGAGGAATTCCGCGAGATCGTGGAGCGCGGCCTGGACCTGTCGCCAACGACCGAGGTGCTGGTCGAGGAAAGCGTCCTGGGCTGGAAAGAGTATGAGATGGAGGTCGTCCGCGACACGGCGGACAACTGCATCATCGTCTGCTCCATCGAAAACGTGGACCCGATGGGCGTCCACACCGGCGACTCGATCACCGTCGCCCCGGCGCTGACGCTGACGGACAAAGAGTACCAGCGGATGCGCACGGGCTCGATCAACGTGCTGCGTGAGATCGGGGTCGAGACGGGCGGTTCGAACGTTCAGTGGGCGATCAATCCGGCGGACGGCCGCATGGTCGTGATCGAGATGAACCCGCGCGTGTCGCGCTCTTCGGCCCTAGCGTCCAAGGCCACGGGCTTCCCGATCGCCAAGGTCGCCGCGCGCCTGGCCGTCGGCTACACGCTGGACGAACTGCAGAACGACATCACCCAGGTGACGCCGGCCAGCTTCGAGCCGTCGATCGACTATGTCGTGACGAAGATTCCGCGCTTCGCCTTTGAGAAGTATCCGGGTTCGGAGCCCCTGCTGACCACGGCGATGAAGTCGGTCGGCGAAGTCATGGCCATCGGCCGCACCTTCCAGGAGTCGATGCAGAAGGCCCTGCGCGGACTGGAGACCGGCCTGTCCGGCTTCGACGAAATCGAGATCGAAGGCGTGACCGAGATGGAGGAGGAGGCCTCCATCCGCGACGCCGTGGTGCGCGCCCTGGGCCGTCCGACGCCCGACCGCATCCGCGTCATCGCCCAAGCCTTCCGCCACGGGCTGACGGTGGAAGAGGTTCAGGCCGCCTGCGCCTACGAGCCCTGGTTCCTGCGCCAGATCGCCGACATCGTGCGCGAGGAGGGGCATCTGCGGGTGAAGGGGCTGCCGCGCGAAGCCGCCGAGTTTCGTCGTCTCAAGGCCAAGGGCTTCGCCGACGCGCGCCTGGGCCAGCTGACCGGCATGACCGAGGCCGAGGTGCGCAAGGCGCGCCGCGCCCTGGACGTGCGTCCGGTCTTCAAACGCATCGACACCTGCGCCGCCGAGTTCGCCTCGGCCACCGCCTATATGTATTCGACCTATGAGACGGGCGTGCTGGGCCAGACGCCGTACTGCGAGGCCGAGCCGTCGGATCGCCGGAAAGCCGTCATCCTGGGCGGCGGTCCGAACCGTATCGGGCAGGGGATCGAGTTCGACTACTGCTGCTGCCACGCGGCCTTCGCCTTCGCCGACATCGGCGTCGAGTCGATCATGGTCAACTGCAACCCCGAGACCGTCTCGACGGACTACGACACCTCCGACCGCCTGTATTTCGAGCCGCTGACGGCCGAGGACGTGCTGGAGCTGATCGACGTCGAGCGGTCCAAGGGCGACCTCATCGGCGTGGTCGTGCAGTTCGGCGGGCAGACGCCGCTTAAGCTGGCCCACGCTCTGCAGGAAGACGGCGTGCCGATCCTGGGCACCTCGGTCGACTCCATCGACCTCGCCGAGGACCGCGAGCGCTTCCAGCAGATGCTGGGCGAGATCGGCCTGATGCAGCCACCGAACGGCCTGGCCCGCTCTGCCGAGGAGGCCGCCGCCAAGGCCGAAGAGGTCGGCTATCCCGTCGTGCTGCGACCGTCCTATGTGCTGGGCGGCCGAGGCATGATGATCGTCCACGATCGCGAGCAGCTGGACCGCTACGTCCACGAGGCCATGCGCGTGTCGGGCGACGATCCCGTGCTGATCGACCACTATCTGAACCGCGCCACCGAGGTGGACGTCGATGCGCTGTGCGACGACGAAACCGTCTTCGTCGCCGGCGTGCTGGAGCATATCGAAGAGGCCGGCGTGCACTCGGGCGACAGCGCCTGTTCGATGCCGCCCTATTCGCTGTCGGCAGAGACGGTGGCCGAGCTGATGCGCCAGACGACGGAAATGGCCAGGGCGCTGAAGGTGCGCGGCCTGATGAACGTGCAGTTCGCTATCGAAGAGCCGCACAGCGAAAGCCCGCGCATCTTCGTGCTGGAAGTGAACCCGCGCGCCAGCCGCACGGCGCCCTTCGTGGCCAAGACCATCGGCCAGCCGATCGCCGCCATCGCCGCCAAGGTGATGGCCGGCGAAAAGCTTTCGTCCTTCGGACTCGAGCACAAACCCTACGACCACATCGCGGTTAAGGAGGCGGTCTTCCCGTTCGCCCGCTTCGCCGGCGTGGACACCGTGCTGGGGCCGGAAATGCGCTCGACCGGCGAGGTCATGGGCCTGGACTGGAAGCGCGATGGGGAGGCCGACATGACGCCCGCCTTCGCCCGCGCCTTCGCCAAGTCCCAGATCGGCGGCGGCACCGTGCTGCCGACCGAAGGCTGCGCCTTCGTGTCGGTCAAGGACGGCGACAAGCCCTTCATCCTCGAGGCCGTCCGCTCGCTGAAGGCTCAAGGGTTCAGCGTCATCGCCACCTCGGGCACCCACGGCTATCTGGCCGAGCAGGGCGAAGAGGTCGGCCTGGTCAAGAAGGTGCTGGAAGGCCGTCCGCACATCGTCGATGCCATGAAGAACGGCGAGGTCCAGTTGGTCATCAACACGACCGAGGGCAAGCAGTCGCTGACCGACAGCTTCAGCCTGCGCCGGACCGCTCTGATGATGAAGATCCCCTATTACACGACGGCGGCCGGGGCCCTGGCTGCGGCGCAAGGGATCGCGGCCATCCGCGCCGGCGATCTGGATGTCCGGCCGCTGCAGAGCTACTGAAACCGACGGGGGACTGGACCGTTATCGACGGGCTCACAAGGAAGTCCGCCATGTTCGTCCCCCGTATCGCCACCATCATCGGCGGCCTTCTGCTGTCCCGCGGCGGCCGCCGCTTGGCCGGCCGCAATGCCGGCAAGCTGGCTTTGGCGACCCTGGCCTGGCAGGTCTGGCGCGATCGGCAGCGCCGGAAGACCGGCGCACCGGCCGCGCCGTCAAACAAGCGTTGGAGCGGTCGTCGCCGGGCCTAAAGGCTCAGCGGGCGCCGTATCGAGCCATGAAGGTTTCAACGGCGTCCTCAACGATCTGATCGTGGCTGCGCGTCGCCTGACGCTCGTCGCCGGTCACCAGCGGCATGAAGAAGATCGGATGTTCGATCATGCCCATAAGCTGGCCCGCGGCCCAGGACGGCTTTGACACGGCCAGTTCGCCGGTCGCGTTCAGTCGCTGAAGGGCTTGCATCAACACGCCGCCGAAATCCGAACGGCCCCGCTCGAAGAAATGCAGCGCCAGCTTGGGAAAGCGCCCCCGCTCGGCCATGACCAGCCGAAAGATTGAGCGGATGAAAGGGTCGCCCATGAACCCGGCGTAGCCGATCATGAATTGCGACAACTGGCGCCGAGCATCGCCTTGCGCCTCGTCCCGGACGCGGTCCATGCGCTGGGCGAACTCATCGGCCGCGCGCTCGATCACCGCCGCGAACAGGTGCTCCTTGGAGGGAAACAGCGCGTAGAGGGTCGCGGTGGAAACTCCCGCCTCACGGGCGATAGGCTCCATCCGGGTGACGGAATAGCCGTCGGCGGTGAACGAGCGGCGCGCGATACGGAGAACCGTGTCGCGGCGCGGGTCGTCGTCGACGTTGGAAGCGATAGTCATGCGAACTCACTGACAGCGCGCCATGATCGCGCCGCCTCCGAACAACCGCAAGTCCGAATTTCAGCGTTCTATGAATGGCGCCAGCAGCGGATGGGCCAGTACGGGCGCCGCCAGACGAACGACCGCATGCGGATCGGTCAGCCGCACAGCCGCCGTCGCATCGGCGACGACGAAGTCGGCCAGCACCTTGGAGGGTTCGGTCAGCCGTTCGTGGCCGGGCCTGACGGTGCCCAGATACTGTTCGATCACGGACTGGGCGGTGCGCCCGCGCTCGGCCTGGTCGCGCAGGAGGCGGCGGATGAAGCGGATGTCGGCGGGGGTGTCGACGAAGACCTTGATGTCGAACAGGCAGGCCAGGTCCGGCGTGCAAAGAAGGTGCGCGCCCTCCACCACCACGACATCGGTCGCCGAGACCGGCTCGCCGCCCGGCTCGCGGCCGTGATGGATGAAGGAATAGACCGGAGCGACGACATCGCGTCCCGACTTGAGATCTGTCAGATCACGGATCAGCAGGTCGTGATCGCGCGCCGCCACGTCATCGAAGTCGAACGTCGCCGCGTCGAAGTCCGGCAGGCTGGCGGCGTCCTTGTAGTAAGAATCCTCGCGCAGCAGCACGGCCCGGCCGGCGGGCAGGGCGGCGACCACGGTCTCGGCCAGGGTGCTCTTGCCCGAGCCCGAGCCGCCAGTGATGGCGATCAGAAGCGTCATGCCGGGCCTTCTGGCACAGCGGCCGGCGCGGGACCATCCGTCGCGCCCGGCCTGACGCCGCGTCACGTTGCTTAACGCTGATCACTTCGTCTAGCGTGCTGAAAAGCGCCGCGATCAAGGTCGGCGCAACGCCGAGGGAATGCGCGATGCTGGGTTTGATGCAGGACTGGCCGCTGACGGTCGACAAAATCCTTGACCACGCCAAGAACTGGCACGGTCACCGCGAAGTGGTGACGCGCTCGGTCGAAGGGCCGATCGTCCGAACCAATTACGCCGAGATCCATCGCCGGGCGAAGCGTGTGTCCAGCGCGCTGCTGGCGTGGGGCATCAAGCCGGGCGACCGCGTCGCGACCCTGGCCTGGAACACCGGCAACCACATCGAGACCTGGTACGGCGTCATGGGCATAGGGGCGGTGTGCCACACCCTGAACCCGCGGCTGTTCCCCGAGCAGCTGGTCTACATCATCAATCACGCCGAAGACCGCATCATCTTCGTCGACCTGACCTTCGTGCCGCTCCTGGACGCGATCCTGAAGCACTGCCCGTCGGTCGAGCGCGTGGTGGTCATGACCGATCCCGACCATATGCCGCAGACGCAGCTGCCGGTCGTAGACTGCTACGAAACCATCGTCGAGCAGGGCTCCGAGGATGTGACCTGGGGCGGCTTCGACGAGAACACCGCCTGCGGCCTCTGCTACACCTCGGGCACGACGGGCAATCCGAAGGGCGTGCTGTACTCGCACCGCTCAAACTTCATCCACACGCTGCTGGGCCTGCAGACCACCGTGCTGGGCGCGACGCCCAAGGAAGTGATCCTGCCGGTCGTGCCGATGTTCCACGCCAACGCCTGGGGCATCGCCTTCGGCGGGCCGGCCGCCGGCTCCAAGCTGGTCATGCCGGGCGCGAGGATGGACGGTGCGGCGATCTACGAGTTGCTGGAGGAAGAGAAGGTCACCTTCTCGGCGGCCGTGCCCACGGTCTGGCAGGGCCTGCTGACCCACCTGCGCGACAACAGTCTGAAGCTCTCGACGGTCAAGCGCGTGCTGATCGGCGGCTCTGCAGTCCCGGAAAGCCTGATCCGCGCCTTCAACGACGAGTTCGGCGTCGAGGTGCTGCAGGGCTGGGGCATGACCGAGACCTCGCCCATCGGCACCCTGTCCAACATGCCGCCCGAGATCGAAGCCCTGCCGTTCGAGGAACAGCTGAAGTGGCGGGTCAAACAGGGCACGCCGCCGCTGGGCATCGAGCTCAAGCTCAAGAACTATGCCGGTCAGGAGATGCCGCACGACGGCAAGACCTACGGCCGCCTGATGGTGAAGGGCCCGACCGTGGCCGGCGCCTATTTCAAGGAAGAGGGCGGCGAGATCCTGGACACCGAAGGCTTCTTCGACACAGGCGATGTCTCAACGGTGGACGCCCAGGGCTTCATGCAGATCACGGACCGCGCCAAGGACGTGATCAAGTCCGGCGGCGAATGGATCAGCTCCATCGAGATCGAGAACCTCGCCATGGGCCACCCAAAGGTCGTCCTGGCGGCCGTCATCGGCGCGGCGCATCCCAAGTGGGACGAACGGCCCGTGCTGCTGGTCAAGCTGAAGGACGGCGAGATCCAGGACAAGCAGGAGCACCTCGACTTTCTGCACGGCAAGATCGCCAAATGGTGGATGCCGGACGACGTGGTCTTCGTCGACGACATCCCGCTGGGCGCGACCGGCAAGATCGACAAGAAGCTGCTGCGCGAGCAGATGAAGGACTATCGTCTGCCGGCGGCGGGCTGATCCCGCATGGCTGATCCGGCCGCCGACAAGAAGGCCCAATCGCGGTTGAAGGCGCTGCTGCTGGTCACCGCGCTGCCGCTGATCGTAACCACCATCGCCGTTTTCGGCGGCCAGTTCGGGCTGCTGGACGTGGAGACGGCGCGCGGCCTGCTGGTCCTGACCGTGGTGCGCGGATTGATCTTCGTGGGTCTGTTCGCGGCCCTGGCGGCGGTGCTGATCGCACGCGCCGACATTCGTGATCGCGGCGTCTTGGCGCTTCTGGCCCTGGTGCTGGCGGCGGGATCGGCGCTGGTGTTCTTCACCCAGTCGGCCAAGGCGGTTCCCGGCCCGAACGATGTGACGACCGATCCGGCCGATCCGCCCGCCCTGTCGCGCCAGTTGATGGCCGCGCGCACAGCGGCGAACGCCTCGCCCCTCGGCCAGAGCGTGGCTTGCGAGGGACTGGAGCCGTTACCCACGCAGATAGCCCCCGAGGTGGCCGGCTGGGCTGTGCGGCAGGCCGGGTTCAACGTCATAGGCTTCGCCGCCTTCCGCGCCGAAGGGGATCGTGACGGCTACTTCTTCGGCCTTGGACACGATGCGGTGGTGCGGATCCGTCCCGGCCGTACGGATGTCCGCGTCATTGCGCATCAGGACCAGCCTCAGGGCGACGTCGCCTGCCGTCTGGCGCGTCGGATACTGGATGAAATGACCGATCAGGGCAGGCGGTAGGTCGCCTGAAGTTTGGGCGCCGGGTCGGCCAGCACGCGGCCCTCCCGCACCAGCTTGATCAGATGGGCGTGGACCGACAGCGAGGCGGCGGGCCACAGTCGGCTGTCCACCGCCGCGTATAGAAATGGGACCATGTCGGCGATGGCGGCGGGCCCACGCGCCAACTGCTCCAACACCTGCGCCTCCCGCGCCAGTCGGTGCGCGCGATAGGCTTTCAGGAAGGGCTCGGGGTCTGTAATCGGCGCGCCATGCGTTGGCCAGATGGTGCTGAAGCCGCGTTCGATTACGGCATCCAGGCTGGTCATATAGGCGGCCATGTCGCCGTCCGGAGGCGCCACGACGGTCGTGGACCAGCCCATCACGTGATCGCCGCTGAACATTGCGTTCTCCTCCTCCAGCACGAACGCCATGTGGTTCGAAGCATGGCCAGGGGTGAACAGGGCCTCCAGGGTCCAGCCGTCGCCGGCGATACGTTCGCCGCCTTTCAGCACGATGTCAGGCTGGAAGCTGTCGTCGTTGTCCTCGTCCAGTCCCCCCGATGCGTGGGTGTCGCGCGCCGGAGGCTGCGCCGCCAGTATCGGCGCGCTTACGGCCTTGGAGAAGGGGCGGGCGAGGGGAGCATGGTCGCGGTGGGTGTGGGTGACCAGCACATGAATGACCCTCTGGCCCTCGACCGCGGCCACAAGAGCGGCCAGATGCGCCTCGTCCAGCGGGCCGGGGTCGATGACCGCCACCTCCGCACCGGGTGCATCGCGGCCGACGATGTAAGTCCCCGTGCCAGCGAAGGTGAAGGCGCCGGGGTTGTTCGCCACCAGCCGTCGGATCAGCGGCGACACCCGATCGCATCGGCCATAGACGAAGTCGAAGTCGCGGACGAAGGGGATCATGCGGTCTGGCCCAGGCCTTGCGTTAACGTCTCGGTCATCTTCTTCCGAGGCGTTTCATGCTGCGATCGACCCTATTCGCTGTGTCAAACCGGCTCCAGCCCATAGCAGCCGCCGTCCTGTGTCTCATGGCGGCGCAGCTGGTCGTGGCGTCCTGCACGCCCGAGCCCGCGCCCTACGCGACGCGCGTCGCCATCAGCCGCTAGAGCGGAACGCGAGACAGGTCGTAACCGGCGTCGGCCGCGGCAGCCCTGAGCGCCTGCGAGTCCGCGCCCTGCCGCGCCCGCGCCATGGCCCAGGCAGCGGCGGACCGCATGCCCGATCGACAGAACAGCAGCACCGCTTGGTCAGGGCTCGCGTCCGCAAGAGCCTGCGCCGTCGCGGCAACGGCGTCGTCATGGGGCAAGCCTCGCACGGGAGCGTGGATCAAACGCAACCCGGCATCGCGCGCTGCGGCCTCTAATTCTCGAAAAGACGGCTGACCCGGCTCCTCTTCATCGGGGCGATGGCTCACCACGAGTGCGACGCCATGTCGCGCCAGCTCAGCCATGTCCTCGGCGAGGATTTGTGGCGACACAAAAACGAGGTCGTCGAGCCGAATAAGGTGAGTCATCCAAAAAATCCCATTATATCAATGTCTTGAACGAGGTGTGTCGCTTGGGTGACAGGCGCAATCATTCCTCATTACAGGGCTGTAACAAGGCAGTGGTGAGGCATAAGGTCGCAGCGTCGGGGCGCATTGGGGCGGCCTGACAAGGTTGCGGACGGCTCTGTCGCGCACAGAGCGGTCCGCCTCAGGAGGACCACGTTTGAAAACCCGCACCTTCCGGGAGCGCTTGCTGCGTTCCACTATGTTCGGCGGCGCCGCGCTCATGGCGCTGACCGCCGCGCCTGCCGTCGTCGTAATGACGCCGTCGATGGCGATGGCTCAGGATTACACTTCCGGCGTGCTTTCGGGCACGGTGACGAGCAGCGGCGGGGCCCCGATCGCCGGCGCCAGCATCAGCGTGACCTCGGCGCAAGGTTCGACCCGAACCGCCACGACGGATGCAAACGGCTCATTCCGCATCCCCGCCCTTGCGGTTGGGGGGTATCAGGTGAGCATTCAACAAAGCGGTTTCGCCGCGCTCAACCAACGCATCAGCGTACAGCCGGGGTCGTCGACCTACGCCTTCACGCTAAGCTCGGACTCTGACGTCGCCCAAGTCTCCGACATCGTCGTGACAGGCGTGCGGCGCGTTCAGGACTTCAACCGCACCGACACCGGTCTGACGGTCGATGTCCAGGAGTTCGCGGAGCGTGTGCCCACCGGGCGCAGCATCAACGCCGTGACCCTGTTCACGCCTGGGGCCAGCCTCCCGGACGCCACCATTGGGGCCAGTTCGCGCCGGAACCAAGGGCTGGTGTCGCTGTCGGGCACTTCCGCCGCTGAAAGCGTTTATTACATCAATGGCCTGAACGTCACCGATCAGCGCAGCTTCCTGGGCTATGGCGAGCTGCCGTTCGATTTCATTCAGACGATCGAAACCAAGACCGGCGGCTATCAGGCCGAATACGGTCGGGGCACCGGCGGCGTGGTGAACATCGTCACCCGTTCGGGCACGAACGAGTGGACCGGCGGCGTCAGCGCCTATTACACGCCCAATGGCCTGCGGTCGTCGCGCGGCCTGTCCTATCAGCAGGGCGGCAACAACTCCGCCGGCGTGCAGGTCTTCAATCAGTACTCCCGATCGGACATCAAGGACTACACCGTCTACGGCGGCGGTCCTCTGTGGCGTGACCACCTGTTCCTGTTCGGCGTGTACAATGTGCGCGACGTGGAGACCGCCGGGGCCCGCACGCGCACCTTGAACACGGCCGGCGTGCCGGGCGCGACGCGCACCCAGACCTTCTCGTCCTACGACGACCCGCGCTGGGCCGCCAAACTCGACTTCGTCATCAATCCGGATCACCGGATCGAGGCGACGATCATGAACGACGAGACCACCACGACCTCGGTCACGCGAACCTACAACGCACAGACCGATGTCCAGACCGCCGAGACAGCGCCGCTGTACGCCGACGCCGGCGGCCTGACTCAAATCTACAAATACACGGGCGTCTTCACCGACTGGTTCACCCTGTCGGCTCTCTATGGACGCATCGAGAGCAGCTATCTGGATTACGGCGATCCGATCGCACTGCCCGGCATCCGCGACTATGTCGCGGCGGGCGGTAACTACATCACCAACGGCATCCACGCCGGGCCTTACAACCTCGCTGGCGAGGACATCCGCGACACCTATCGCATCGACGCGGATTTCTACGTCAATCTGATGGGCGAGCATCACTTCCGCGTCGGCTATGACCGCGAGGATCTGACTTCGTCCGCTCAGAGCGCCTATTCGGGCGGCGCGCTTTATTACGCGCTCGCGCCGGAAGACTGCCCTGCCGGCACGCCCGCAGCCGGCTGTATCGAGGTGCTGACCTTCGCCAACAACGGCGAGTTCACCGCCGAACAGTCCGCCTTCTACATTCAGGACTCCTGGGACATCCTGCCCAACCTGAACCTGCAGCTTGGCGTGCGGAACGACCGCTACGATTACAAGAACGTCGATGGCGACAGCTACATCAAGCTGGACAACCAGTGGGCCCCGCGTCTCGGCTTCAACTGGGACCCGTTCGACCAGGGAACGGATCGCGTTTACGGCTCGGTCGGCGACTACTACCTGCCGATCGCGACCAATACGTCGATCCGCGCCTCTTCGGGTGAAATCTACACGGACGAGTATTTCGATGCGACCCGCACGGGCGGTCCGACCGGCGCGCTGGTTCTGAACGGCAACGTGCCGCAACTCGGCACCCGTCGGGAGATCCTCTACTACAGCCCGCCCGGCGCGCCGGATCCGCGCGCGGTGATCGAGCAGGATCTCGAGCCCATGTATGAGCGCGAGTTCATCTTGGGATACGAGCATACCTTCACTGAAGGCATGTTCGCCGACTGGCGCGCAGGCGTGCGAGGCGTCTACCGCAACCTGGAAAGCACGATCGAAGACACCGCTATCGGCGATGCGGTCGTTCGTTATTGCGTGCGCACCAACACCGCCTGCGGCCAGACCGGTCCGGGGGATGCGGCCTTCGCCTCCATCTTCCCATATGTCTTGGTCAATCCGGGCAGTGGCGCGCGCGTGTTCATCGACCTTCAGGGCGACGCCCGCACGCTGGAAGACGGCTCCGCCAACCCCGCCTACAATCCGCAATACATCGATCTGACGGCGGATGACCTGGCGCTGCCCGAGGTCGAACGCACCTACAAGGCGCTGGAGTTCACCTTCGAGCGGCCCTTCGATGGGGTCTGGGGGCTGCAAGGCTCCTACACTCTGGCGGAGTCCAAGGGTAACTACGAGGGAGCGGTCAAGTCGGACATCGGTCAGACCGACACCTCGATCACCCAGGACTACGATCACTCCGCCAACCAGCTGAACAGCTACGGTTATCTGCCGAACCATCACCGGCACACGATCAAGCTGTTCGGCACCTATGCGCCGACGGAACGCTTCAGCGTCGGGGCCAACTTCACCGCGCAGTCGGGTCGCTACTACGGCTGCATCGGGCGGGTGCCGACCTCGGTCGATCCGCTAGCCCCGCAGGTCGGCACGCCGTCGGGCTGGTTCTGCCCGCTGGGGCCGAACAACTCGACCATCGCCACGCCGCGCGGCTCTCAGGGCCAGACGGACTGGACCTATCAGGTCGACCTCAACATGAAGTACGACCTGATCAAGTCGGATCGCGGCGGCGCCCTGTCGGCCTCGATCGACATCTTCAACCTGCTGGACAACGACGAGACCACGCGCGTGGTCGAGCAGGGGCTGATCCGCACGGCGGGCAACGATCTGACGCTGCGGGCTCCGTACTACGGCCGGTCGCGCTCCTATCAGGCGCCGCGCACGGTTCGCTTCGGTCTGCGCTACAGCTTCTGATCCTCGGATCGGAAGGACAGCAAGGCGGCGGGTTTCGACCCGCCGTCTTTTTTTGCGCGCCGGTGCAAACCATCGGGCGGCCTCGGGCGTTGGGACCTGCTATCGGTCGCAAGACCGCCAATCGGGGAACTGAAAGCCACATGATCATCCACGCGCTCGCTCTCGCCGCCGCCCTGGGTCAGGCCCAGCCTTCGCAGGACGGGCCGATCGCCACCGCAACGCGCGGCGAGACGGTGCTTTCGGAACGCACGCGCGAGGCGATCGCCTATGCCCAGTCCCTGCCGCCAGGCGCCCCTCGCGAGGACTACCCGCTGGTTGCCTGGTGCGAGGCCTTGGTGTCGGGCCACGTCGCGGCGGGCGAGAGCTTGAGCGAACCCGACGAGCTTGACCGCGAGATCATGCAGCTGGGGAGGCTGGAAGCAGCCGATTTCCGCGGGGCCCTGGTCGCGGCCGAAAGCCGGGCGTCGCCCGAGATGAAACGCCTCGCGGCGTCCGCCGCCGCCGAGGCGCAGGCCAAGTGGGCGCCGGTTCTGGCCAATCCGGACGAGGCGGCGCGCAGCCAGACCTTCGGCCTGTTCTATGGCCTGCCGGGACGCTGTGAACACGCCGCGCGCCGCGTGCGGAACAACGTGACGGCGGCGCCGGCCACTCCCGAAGAAGTGGGGCTGGACTAAGGGAGACGCCAGCTCGATTGAAGACGCCCCACGGGTGCGGCAGAATGTCGCGAAATTGGCTTTCCATTGGCTGCATATCATTGCAAAGTCGCAAAAAATCACTCTTTCTGCATATCTATCAATACATTGCAGTGGTGTGTCAGCCGTGTGACATCTTCGACGTTTCTGTGTTCGGCAAGCGGCGATAACTAGTCTGGACGTTTCGAGCAGCTAACCTCCCTGAATTGCCTCGGGGAACTGCCGAGGTGAATTTTGACAGGAGGGAATGGCGTGACCATTCGCACCACGCGACAGCGTCTACTGCAGACGACATTCATCGGCGGCGCCCTGGCGGCCGTCGCGTTCACGCCCGGCATGGCGGCGGCCCAGGTTGCGCCGCTTCAGGAAGCTCCCACTGAGGAGCAAACCGCTCAGGTCAGCGACATCGTCGTCACCGGCTCGCGCATCACGCGTCAGGACTATCAGTCCGCTAGCCCGATCGTGACCGTGTCGCAGGAAGACTTCCAAGCGACAGGGGCGGTGACGATCGACGCGCTCGTCAACGATCTGCCGCAGTTCGTGCCCTCGGTGAACCAGACCTCGAACAACCCGTCGAACGGCGGTCAGGCCAACGTCAACCTGCGCGGCCTGGGCACCAACCGCACCCTGGTGCTGGTCAACGGCCGCCGACTGATCTCGCCGAACTCTGGCGGCGCCGTCGACCTGAACGTCCTGCCGACCGCCTTGATCCGCAACGTCGAAGTCATCTCGGGCGGCGCCTCGGCCGCTTACGGCTCGGACGCCGTGGCCGGCGTGGCCAACTTCATCCTGGACACCCGCTTCGAGGGCGTCCGCATGGACGCCCAGTATGGCATCACCGACCGTAGCGACGGCGATACCGAAAGCTATTCGATCGCGCTGGGCAGCCGGTTCGCGGATGACCGCGGCC
Organism: Brevundimonas sp.; assembly: GCF_046295775.1. Taxonomy (GTDB): domain Bacteria; phylum Pseudomonadota; class Alphaproteobacteria; order Caulobacterales; family Caulobacteraceae; genus Brevundimonas. Next base: position 94,150 of record NZ_JBKBML010000008.1, read on the forward strand.
ACGCCGTCTTCTCCGTCGGTCGCGCCACGCGCGGTCTGATCTTCAACGCCGACCGCGAGTTTTCATCCGTGTCGGGCGCTTCTGGCGCCTCGCCGCTGGGCAACACGGTGTTCGATGCGAACAACGCCCCCAACCAGGCCTTCGTCAACGGCGTGTTCGGCACGCCGACCATCTGCGCCACGCCGCAGAACGCGACCGCGCCCTGTATCGCCAACACCGGCAGCTTCGGCTTCAACAATGACGGATCGCTGTTCAGCTATGTCGGCCGCCGCAACTTCCAGAGCCCGGGCGGCATCGACTTCGACGGCTTCGCCGACCGCTCTCCGGACTTCCTCTACAACACCGGCCCGCTGAACTACCTGCAGCTCCCGCTTGACGCCTGGAACGCCTACAGCTCCGTTTCCTATGACGTGAACGACGACGTCGAACTGTATGGCGAGTTCATCTTCTCGGAATACAGCGTGGCGCAAGAGCTGGCGGCGACGCCTGCGGCGGGACCTACGGGCTTCCGCGTGCCCTCGACCAACCCCTTCATCACGCCGCAGCTGCGCGCCTTCTTGAACGCGCGGCCTAACCCGGCGGGTTCTTTCCGTCTGGACTACCGCTTCACCGACCTGGGCGGCCGCAACGCCCAGTACGACTACAGCGTCTATCAGGCGACCTTCGGCGTGCGCGGCAAGCTGCGCGGGCTGCGCGACTGGACCTATGACATCTACGCCCAGCGCGGTCGCAGCGAGCAGATCACGATCCAGACCGGCAACGTGTCGCGTTCGTCGGTCCAGACCCTGCTGGACGCCGCGGACGGCGGCGCGTCGATCTGCGCCGGCGGCTTCGACTTTGTCGGCCAGGCCAATCTCTCGGCTGCTTGCCAGGCCTACATCGGCCGGACCTCGCAGAACGTCTCTGTCCAGGAGCAGGACATCGTCGAGGCGTCGCTGCAAGGCAGCCTGTTCGAGCTGCCCGCCGGCGACGTGCGTTTCGCGGCAGGCATTCAGTACCGCGGCACGGACTATGCGTTCCGTCCCGATGCGTCGCTGGCGCGCACCAATCCCGTCGTGACCCGTCCCGACGGCGGCACGACCGGCGGAACCGAAATCGCGGGCTTCAACGCCTCGCCGGCGCTGTTCGGTTCGGTCAACTCGGTCGAATACTTCGCCGAATTCCTGGTGCCGATCCTGGCCGATCTGCCCTTCGTGCAGCAGCTTGATCTGAACCTCGGCTACCGTCTGTCGGACTACAACACTGTCGGCTTCACCGAGGCTTACAAGGCCGACCTCGACTGGCAGATGTTTGACGTGCTGCGCCTGCGTGGCGGCTATCAGCGCGCCGTCCGCGCGCCGTCGATCGGCGAACTGTTCGCCGCCGGGGGCGCCAACTTCCCCGCGATCGGCTCCGTGTCGGCCACCGGCCTGGGCGGCGATCCTTGCGACATTCGCAGCTCATACCGGAACGGGCCCAATGCGGCTCAGGTTCGTGCGCTGTGTATCGCGCAGGGCATCTCGGCTGGCGCCGTCGACAGCTACCAGTTCACCAACAACCAGGTCCAAGGCGTGTCGGGCGGCAACCCGAACCTGTTCGAAGAAACCTCGGACTCGTACAATGTCGGCTTGGTTCTGACCTCGCCGTATCAGAACCCCTGGCTGTCGGGCATTTCGGCCTCGATCGATTATTACAACATCGAGATCAAGGACGTGATCGGCACCGTCGCGGCGTCGACCCAGCTGCAAGGCTGCTTTAACGCCCAAGGGCAAAACCCGACCTACGACCCGAACAACGGCTTCTGCCAGCTGTTCCAGCGTGACCCGCTTTCCGGCAACGTCGTCAATGCGCAGGAACTGCAGGCCAACCTGGCCACGCTGAAGACGTCCGGGGTCGATCTGCAGGTCGATTGGCGTCTGGTGCTGGCCGACATCGGCGCCCCGGATTGGGGCACGCTGGACTTCAACGTCGTCGTTGGCTGGCTTGAAGGATTCGAGCGTCAGGACGTCGCAGGCGGTCCGTTCATCGACCGGACCGACACGATCGACAGCGTGTTCGGCAACACCTTCCCGGAATGGAAGTCGCTGACGTCGATCAACTGGGCCTATGGTCCTGTCTCGCTGGGCGCTCGCTGGCGCTACATCGACGGCATGACCCAGTTTGGAACGGCGAACGAAATCCCCTCCAAGGATTACTTCGACATCCTGGCCAGCTGGAACCTGAACGACACCGTCAGTCTGCGTGCGACGGTGAACAACATCACCGACGAGCAACCGCCGGTTTATGCCCCGGGCGTTCAGGCCAACACCGACCCGTCGACCTACGACACCCTGGGTCGTCGTTACTCGATCGGCTTGACCGCCCGCTTCTAAGCGACGGTTTACCGACAGGATTGGGGCGGCGGTCTTCGGACCGCCGCCCTTTTCTTTTGTGTTGTTAGGGACGCGTGGTGGACGGCCGCCGCGGCGCGCCGGCCCTTAGGCCGCCGGTTCGCGGCGCGCCGCCTGCGGGTCGTAGTTCAGGATGGGAGCCAGCCAGCGTTCGGCGGTGGCGAGGTCCCAGCCCTTGCGGGCGGCGTAGTCCTGGACCTGGTCGCGGTCGATCTTGCCGACGCCGAAATAGTGGCTGCCCGGATGGCCGAAATAGAGGCCTGACACCGAGGCCGGGGGCGTCATGGCGAAGCTTTGGGTCAGGGCCATGCCGGCGTTGGCGCCGGCGTTCAGCAGGCGGAACAGCGTCGCCTTTTCAGTGTGATCGGGCTGGGCCGGATATCCGGGGGCGGGGCGGATTCCCTGGTATTTCTCGGCGATCAGGTCGTCGACGCTGGTCGCTTCGTCGGGCGCATAGCCCCACAGCTGAGTCCGCACTTGCTTGTGCAGCCGCTCGGCGAAGGCCTCGGCCAGGCGGTCGGCCAGGGCGGTGGCCATGATGGCGGAATAGTCGTCGCCGGCGTCCTTGAACCGCTTGGCGATCTCCAGCTCGCCGTGGCCGGCCGTGACGGCGAAGGCGCCGATGTAGTCCTGATCGTCTTCGGCGACGAAGTCCGACAGGGCCAGGTTCGGCTTGCCGTTCGACTTCTTGATCTGCTGGCGCAGGGTGTGGAAGCGGGCGATCTCTTCGCTGCGGCTCTCGTCGGCGAATACGGCTATGTCATCGCCTGTCGCTCTAGCGGGCCAGAAGCCGACGACGCCTTTGGCGGTGAACCACTTCTCGGCGACAATCTGTTTCAGCATCGCCTGGGCGTCCATGAACAGGTCGCGCGCGGCCTCGCCGACGATCTCGTCGTCCAGGATCAGGGGGTAGCGGCCGATCAACTCCCAGCTGGCGAAGAAGGGCGTCCAATCGATGTGGTCGGCCAGGTCCTGCAGGTCCCAGGCGTCGAAGGCGCGCACGCCGATGAAGGCCGGCTTGCCGGGGCGAGGTTGGGCCGGATCGAGCTGGAAGCGGTTGTCGCGGGCCTGGGGCAGGGACGCCCGCGCCTTGACCTCCTGGCCCCGCGCGTACTGCTCGCGGATGCGGATGTATTCGTCGCGCGTGGCGGCCTCGTTCCGAGCCTTTTCCGTGGGCGACAGCAGGCCCGAGACCACGCCGACGGCGCGGCTGGCGTCCACGACATAGGTGGTGGAGCCTCGGGCGTAGGCGGGCTCGATCTTGACCGCCGTATGGGTGCGGCTGGTGGTGGCGCCGCCGATCAGCAGCGGAATGTCGAAGCCGCGCCGCTCCATCTCGGCGCCGACGAAGACCATCTCGTCCAGCGAGGGCGTGATGAGGCCGGACAGGCCGATGATGTCGACCTTGTGCTCGACGGCGGCGTCCAGGATGCGGTCGGCCGGGACCATGACGCCCAGGTCTATGACCTCGTAGTTGTTACACTGCAGCACGACGCCGACGATGTTCTTGCCGATGTCGTGGACGTCGCCCTTGACCGTGGCCATCAAGATGCGGCCGGCCTGTTCGCGCGGCTTGCCGGCCTTCTCGGCCTCCATGAAGGGTTCCAGCCAGGCCACGGCCTGCTTCATCACGCGGGCGGACTTCACCACCTGCGGCAGGAACATCTTGCCCGAGCCGAACAGGTCGCCGACCACGTTCATGCCGTCCATCAGCGGGCCTTCAATGACGTGCAAGGGGCGTTCGGACGCCAGGCGAGCCTCTTCGGTGTCGGCCTCGATGAATTCGGTGATGCCGTTGACCAGGGCGTGTTCGATCCGCTTGCCGACCGGTTGTTCGCGCCACTTCAGGTCCACGACCTTGGCCGCGCCCTTCTCGCACTTGTATCCGGGCGCCATGTCCACCAGCCGCTCGGTGTTGGAGACATTGGTCCGCTGCGGGCGGTTCAGGATCACGTCCTCGACGGCTTCCCTCAGCACCGGGTCGATGTCGTCATAGACGGGCAGGTCGCCGGCGTTCACGATGCCCATGTCCATGCCCGCGTTGATGGCGTGGTACAGGAAGACGCTGTGGATCGCCCGGCGCACGGGCTCGTTGCCGCGGAAGCTGAAGCTGACGTTCGACACGCCCCCCGAGACGCGGGCGTAGGGCAGGGTGGCCTTGATGACCTTCACCGCCTCGATGAAGTCCACCGCGTAGTTGTCGTGCTCCTCGATCCCCGTCGCCACGGCGAAGATGTTGGGATCGAAGATGATGTCCTCGGGCGGGAAACCGACCTCGTTGACCAGGATGTTGTAGGCGCGGGTGCAGATCTCGATTTTGCGGGCGGCGGTGTCGGCCTGACCCACCTCGTCGAAGGCCATGACCACGACGGCGGCGCCGTAGCGCAGGCACTTGACGGCCTGCTCGCGAAACTCGGCCTCGCCCGACTTCATCGAGATCGAGTTCACGATCGGCTTGCCCTGAACGCACTTCAGGCCCGCTTCGATCACCTCCCATTTGGAGCTGTCGATCATCACCGGCACGCGGGCGATGTCGGGCTCGGCCGCGATCAGGTTCAGGAAGGTCCGCATGGCGACGACGCCGTCTAGCAGGCCCTCGTCCATGTTAACGTCGATGATCTGTGCGCCCGCCTCGACCTGCTGGCGGGCGACGTTCAGGGCGGCGGCGTAGTCGCCCTCGACCACCAGCTTCCTGAACTTGGCCGAGCCGGTGACGTTGGTGCGTTCGCCGACGTTGATGAAGACAGGTCTCACGCGTACGCCACCCAGCCGTGCCAGTTCATGGCGTGATAGAAGTGCTCGATGTCGGCGAAGCCCGCTTCCGCCAGCAGCACCTCGTCGCGTTCGGCCGGGACCATGCCCGGGTTGCCGCGATGGCTGGCGCGGGCGTTCTTCAGCGTCTCTGGATCGACGCCGTTCGCCGCTGCAAAGGCGACGTAGCGGTCCATGTTGCGGTCGAACTGGGGATTGTCCGCCCGGTCGCACCGATCGACCAGAACGAAGGGCGCGCCCGTCTTCAGGCGGCGGCGAATGGCCTTCAGCGTCGCCAGCTTGGCTCCGTCGTCCGGCAGGATGCCCAGCACCAGGATCATCGTCGCGCCATCGAACGGACCGTCCGGCGCAGCCTCGACGCCGCCCTCGATCAGCTCTACGCGAGCCATCGTCTCTTCGCCCAGGATATGCCGGGCGAGGTCGAGCATCTTGCCGGCTGGATCGACGCCGGTGAAGCGCCAGCCGGGGCTGGCCTTGGCCAGGGCCTGGGTATCCAGCCCACCGCCAGCACCCACGACCAGCACATGGCCGTCGTCGGGCACGCGCTCGCCCAGCAGGATGCCCGCCATCTGCAGCACGCCGGGCTGGCCGGGCATGAAGGCGCGCGGCCCCTTCTCGATGTATTTGGCGACGAAGTCCGGGTCGGCGAAGTTGAACGCGGGTTTTGTCACGGGGCGCTCCAAATGCTAGAGTAACCTCGCGTGGTCAGCATCGCGGTCGCCTTGGAACGAGCGGACCGTGCCCGTCCCGCAAGCACCGCGTCGCAGACTGCCAAAAGCAGATCCGCTTCCTGCCGGGTCTTTGGGGTCGCATCTTCAATGAAGATTGCTTGCCAACTGACAGACACGAACCCGCCTTGGATCTCGATTTCGAGGTCGTCTCCGCCTGCCGGGATGCGGATTTCGAGCCCATCGCCTTCTGGGCGAACGGATCCAATAGCTTCGGCGAGGGCTTCGGCTTCCCGACGAAAGTAGTTTAACGACGACGTCATGCCACCAACTCAAAGGGCTCCAGGCCGGATAGGCGCATCGCCACGGGACGCTCTGGAATGGCTCGGGGCTTCAGCGGGCCGACCTCTTCCGCCACGTGCCTGATGTGGTCCGGCGTCGTGCCGCAGCAGCCGCCGACGATGTTGACCAGGCCCGACGCGGCCCATTCCTCGATGAAGTGGGCAGTCTCGTGGGGCTGTTCGTCATACTGGCCCATGGCGTTGGGCAGGCCGGCGTTGGGGTAGGCGGCGACCAGGGTGTCGGCGACGCGGCTCAGTTCGGCGATGAAGGGGCGCATCAGATCGGCGCCCAAGGCGCAGTTAAAGCCGACGGCGAACGGCTTGGCGTGGCGTACGCTGTTCCAGAAGGCTTCGGCCGTCTGGCCCGAGAGCGTGCGGCCCGAGCGGTCGGTGATGGTGCCCGAGATCCAGATGGGCAGGGGCTCCAGCCCCTCGTCCTCCAGATCCTTGATCGCCTTGATGCAGGCCTTGCAGTTCAGCGTGTCGGTGATGGTCTCGATCAGATACAGGTCGACGCCGCCCTCGTTGAGGGCCTTCACCTGATGGCGATAGGCCTCATAGACCTGATCGAAGGTGACCAGCCGCGCGCCGGGGTCGTTCACGTCCGACGACATGGACAGCATCTTGTTCAGCGGGCCGATCGAACCGGCGGCGAAGCGCGGCTTGTGCGGCTCCTTCGCCGTCCAGCGGTCGGCCGAGGCGCGGGCGAGCTTGGCGCCTTCCAGGTTGATGTCCCACACGACCTGGGCGTCCAGGCGGTAGTCGTCCTGGGCGATGGTGGTGGCCGAGAAGGTGTTGGTCTCGCTGATGTCGGCGCCGGCCTCGAAATACTGGTCATGCAGGTCGGCGATGATGTCGGGGCGGGTGATGCAGAGGATGTCGTTGTTCCCCTTCATCTGCTCCTTTTCGTCATAGCCGTTTGTGGCCGTGAAGCGATCGCCGCGGAAATCGACCTCTTCCAGACCGCGCCGCTGGATCATCACGCCCCAGCTGCCGTCCAGAACGAGAATGCGCGCCTTGGCCGCCGCGTGCAGGGCGGCGATCCGCTCGGGGCGGGTGAGGGGAGACGTCATCTAGGCGGCCGCCTTGGTTTCGCGCACCCCCAGAACCCGGCAGATGGCGTAGACCAGATCCGCCCGGTTCAGGGTGTAGAAGTGGAAGTCGGAGAAGCCCTCTTCCTGCAGCCGCGCGCAGGTCTCGGCGGCGACCGAGGCGGCCAGCAGCTTGCGGGTCTCGGAGTCATCGTCCAGCCCGTCGAAATGCGCCTTGAGCCAGTCGGGGATGCTGGCCCCGCACGCGCCGCACATGCGCGTCAGGCCGGCGAAGTTGGACACCGGCATCACGCCGGGGATCAGCGGAATGGTCACGCCCGCCGCCCGAACGCGGTCGCGGAACCGCAGAAAGGCGTCGATGTCGAAGAAGAACTGGCTGACCGCGCGGGTCGCCCCGGCGTCCACCTTGGCCTTCAGCACATCGATGTCGTGATCGATGGAGGGGCTCTCGGGATGCTGTTCGGGATAGACGCCGACTGTGATGTCGAACCCGCCTGCGCGGCTGATCGCTCGGGTCAGTTCGGTGGCGTTGGCGTAGCCGTCGTTGCGGGGCCGATAGACGCCGCCGATGCCAGCCCCGCCCGGTGGATCGCCGCGCAGGGCGACGATGTGATCGACGCCGATGGCCTTGTAGCCCGCGATGACCTCGTCCACCTCGTCGCGGCTGGCTTCCACGCAGGTCAGGTGAGCGGCGGGGCGAAGCGCGGTCTCGGCGATGATCCGCTGAACGGTGCGGTGCGTGCGCTCGCGTGTCGACCCGCCGGCGCCGTAGGTGACCGAGACGAAGGCCGGGTTCAGGGGCTCCAGCCGCCGGATCGCCTTCCACAGATTGGCCTCGGCCTCGTCGGTCTTGGGCGGGAAGAACTCGAAGGAGACGCGCACGGCGTCGTGGTTCGAGCCTGCGCGCGCCACAGGGCCGAGCGGCGACAGCAACAGGGCGCGGGCCTGGGCCAGGGAGGTCATCAGGCGCTCCTGCGTTGGGCGACGGCCGGACGTTCGCCCGTCCAGACGGTGACGGTCAGCCCCTCCTTGTCGGGCGGCAGGGCGATCGGCGCCGACGACGTCAGGCCCGCGTCGGCCAGCCAGTCGGCGATCTCGGCGTCGGCGAAGCCCAGCCGGCGATGCTGGTGCGCCTCGCGCATGTGCTCGAAATCGTGCGGGGCGAAATCCACGATCAGCAGCCGTCCGCCCGGCGACACCAGCCGCGCCGCCTCGGCGACGGCGGAGGCCGGGTCGGCCAGGTAGTGCAGCACCTGGTGCACCACGACCAGATCGGCGCTCTGGGCCGGCAGGCGGGTGGCGAAGATGTCGCCGTGGCGCAGCTCGACCTTGTCCAGCCCGGCCTTGGAGACATTGGCCCTGGCGATGTTCAGCATGTTCTGGCTGAGGTCGAGGCCGACGGCCATTTTCGCCTTCTTGCCGAACAGGGTCAGCATCCGGCCGGAACCCGTCCCCAGGTCCACGACCCGTTCGAAAGGTCCGGGCCCGGCGGCGCGCTCCAGCGCGGCCTCGACCGCGCTTTCGCTGACGTAGAGGGAGCGCAGGCGGTCCCACTGGGGCGCGACCTGTTCGAAATAGGCCGTGGCGGCCTGCTCGCGGTCCTTTCGGACCAACTCCAGCCGGCGGTGGTCGGCCTCGCCCGCGGCGTCGTCCAGAAGGTCCAGCACCGTGTCGATCAGACCGCGCAGCAAGGCGTCGTGCGACAGGCGGTAGTAGACCCGCGCGCCGTCGGGGAAGCGCTCGATCAGACCGGCGTCCGCCATCAGCTTCAGGTGACGCGAGACCCGGGGCTGGCTCTGCTCCAGCACGCTGGACAGCTCCATGACCGAAAGCTCCTCGGCGGCGAGGAGAGACAGGACGCGAAGGCGGGTCGGCTCGCCGGCCGCACGCAGGGCTTCAACCGTCTGTTCGGCGCTCAGGGTCATTCGATCATATAAGGATATCCTTATATGATTATGCAAGCAGAAACTGCCTATGCAGCCGGGGTTCTGACCGGTTCTCCGGCGAAATGGGCGGCCAGATTCTGAAGCATCAGCATGAGCATGCCCTGGACGCCCGCCGTCGTCGCGCCGCCCGTGTGCGGGGTCAGCACCGTGTTGGGCACATCGGCCCAGCAGTCGGGATCGGTCGGCTCGGTCTCGAACACGTCCAGCGCGGCCGCGCCCAGACGACCGGCCTTCAGGGCTGCGATCAGGGCGTCCTCGTCCACCAACTGTCCGCGCGCGACGTTCACCAGCAGGCCGTCGGGCCCCAGCGCCTCGATAACCTCGCGCGAAATCAGACCGCGATTGGTCTCGTCGGCCTTGCAGGCGACGACCAGCACGTCGCTGTCGCGGGCCAGGTCCAGCAGGCTGGCGGCCTTGGGCCAGGCCGCATCCGGCTTTTCGCGCGGGCCCCACCACGACACCGCCATGCGACAGGCTTGCGCCCTCAGGGCCACGGCCTCGCCGATGCCGCCCAGGCCGACGACGCCCAGTTTCTGGCCCGCCAGCGATGGGCTCAGGCTCTTGCTTTCCGGCGTCCAGCCGCCGGCGCGCAGGGCGCGGTCGCCGCTGACGATCGCGCGGCGAGAACCCAGGATCAGGCCCAGGGCGTGGTCCGCCACATCCTCGTGGTTCACGCCGGGCGCATGGGTGACCTCCAGCCCGCGCGCGCGGCACCAAGCCACGTCGATGCCGTCATAACCCGAGGTGAAACAGGCGATCAGCGACAGCTTTGGCAGCCGTTCTACCAGCGCCTTGTCCAGTTCGAACTCGCCCGCCACGATCAGGGCGCGGATGTCGTCCCGAGCCTCGACCGGCGGGCCTTCCCAGAAGCGATAGACATCGTACTGGCTTTCCAGAAAGCCGGTCAGCGGCGCCAGATGCCGCTGCATGATCAGGACGGCGGGGCGTTGGGTCATGAACGAAGACTAGCCCACGTCGGCCCAAAGAAAAACGGCCTCCCGACTGTGTCGGAAGGCCGTTCTGTCAGCGTGTCGGGATCAGCGTCCGAACTTCTGGAACTTGATCCGGTGCGGGATCAGGGCGTCGGTGCCGAGGCGACGCTTCTTGTCTTCCTCATAGGCCTCGAAGTTGCCCTCGAACCATTCGACGTGGCTGTCGCCCTCGAAGGCCAGGATGTGGGTGGCCAGGCGGTCCAGGAACCAGCGGTCGTGGGAGATGACCACGGCGCAGCCGGCGAACTGCTCGAGCGCCTCTTCCAGGTTCTGCAGCGTCTCGATATCCAGGTCGTTGGTCGGTTCGTCGAGCAGGATCAGGTTTCCGCCGGACGCCAGAGTCTTGGCCAGGTGGACGCGGTTGCGCTCACCGCCCGACAGCTGGCCGACCTTCTTCTGCTGGTCGCCGCCCTTGAAGTTGAAGCTGCCGACATAGGCGCGCGTGTTGATCTCGCGCTTGCCGACCATCATCACGTCGGTGCCGCCCGAGATGGCCTGCCAGATGGTCTCGTCGGGCTTCAGGTCGTCGCGCGACTGGTCGACATAGGCCAGCTTGACCGTCTCGCCGACCTTGATGGAGCCGCCGTCGGGCGTTTCCTGGCCGGTGATCAGCTTGAACATGGTCGACTTGCCGGCGCCGTTGGGGCCGATGACGCCGACGATGCCGTTGGGCGGCAGCTTGAAGGTCAGATTGTCGAACAGCAGCTTGTCGCCGTAGGACTTCTGCAGGCCCTCGACCTCCAGCACCACATTGCCCAGGCGGGGGCCGGGCGGAATCTGGATGTGGGCATGGGTCTGGGCGCCGCGCATGCTTTCCTGCTCGTCGACCATCCGCTCATAGGCGGCCAGACGGGCCTTGGACTTGGCCTGTCGGGCCTTGGCGCCCGAACGGACCCATTCCAGTTCGCGGGTGAGGGCGCGCTGGCGGGCTTCGGATTCCGACTGCTCCTGAACCACGCGCTTCTGCTTGGCTTCCAGCCACGAGGAGTAGTTGCCCTCGTGCGGGTGGCCCTTGCCGCGATCCAGCTCCAGCGTCCACTTGGTCACTTGGTCCAGGAAGTAGCGGTCGTGGGTCACCAGGATGACGCAGCCCGGGAAGTTCTCCAGGTGATGCTGCAGCCAGGCGACCGACTCGGCGTCCAGGTGGTTGGTCGGTTCGTCCATCAGCAGCATGTCGGGCTTCGAAAGCAACAGGCGGGCCAGGGCCACGCGGCGCTTCTCACCACCCGACAGGTTGGTGACTTCCCAGTCGTCGGGCGGGCAGCGCAGGGCGTCCATCGCCATTTCGATGCGGCTGTCGATGTCCCAAACGTCGCCGGCGTCGATCTTCTCCTGGAGGGCGGTCATCTCCTCCATAAGCTCGTCGGAGTATTCCTCGGCCATCTCCATGGCGATGGCGTTGAACCGGTTGACCCACTGCTTTTCTTCGCACCAGGCCTCGACATTCTGGCGCACGTTCAGGCTGTCGTCGAGCTTGGGCTCCTGCTCCAGATAACCGCGCTTGATGCCGTCGGCGGCCTTGGCCTCGCCGGTGAACTCCTTGTCCAGGCCGGCCATGATCTTCAGCAGGGTCGATTTACCCGAGCCGTTGACCCCGACAACGCCGATCTTGGCGTCGTTGTAGAAGCTGAGCCAGATGTTCTCGAAGATCTTTTTGCCGCCGGGAAAGGCCTTGGTCAGGCCCTGCATCTGGAAAATGTATTGCTGCGCCATGAGGTGCGGTGCGCCCTGTCGTCTGATCGAATGCGGAGGTTGGCGCGGGATGTAGCGATTGCGCGCCGGATGGGCAAACCGGTAGCGCCCCGCCGGGGCGGTTTGAAGGCGTCAGGCGTAGTTGAAGCTGATCGAGATACGGTCGGCGCGGGCGGCGTTGGTCGGGACTTCGTGGCGCAGCCAGCTTTCCCACATCAGGACCGTGCCCGCCTGGGGGGTCAGATAGACGAACGGGCGTTCGGCCTCCGGGGCGTCGCCGTGGACGCTGGGACGGGCCATCATCATCGGCAGACGGGGGTCTTCCAGCTTCAGCGCCGAAGCGCCGTCGGGGACGTCGACATAGACCGTGCCGCTCAGGAAGGCGTGAGGATGGATATGACCGGTGTGGCCGCCTCCGGGCTTGAGGATGTTGACCCACAGATTGTCCAGCCGCGGCTTGCGCGCCAGATCGAAGTTCAGCAGGGCGGCGTAGGCGGCGGCGTGCTTGTCCAGGTGTCGCTTCAGCTCCGCGAACTCGGGCATGCGCTGAGGCAGGTCGGTCAGCGAGCCGTAGGAGGTGTAGCCGCGATAGCCGTTCGCGCGGCACCAGCGGCGGCCGGCCTGATCTTCTTCGGCCAGCATTCGACAGGCGTCGATCAGGCCCGCGTTGAAGGTTTCGAAACCTCGGCCGGACGCGAGGGAAGCCTCATAGACCTGGGTGACGAACAGGGGGCGCAGGCTCATGGGTCTGCCTTACGACCGGGGCGACGGGGCGGGAAGGGGCTGCGTCAGGGCCGTGCGCTCGTCCGGCGTCAGCAGGCGCCAGCGTCCCTCGGGCATATTGTCCAGACGGATCGGCCCGATGCGGATGCGCAGCAGGTCGGTGACCTCCAGGCCCACCATCTCGCACATCCGGCGGATCTGGCGGTTGCGGCCTTCCTTAAGAATGAAGCGGAGGCGGTGCGGATCCATACGGCTGACGCGGGCGCGGCGCAGCACCCGCCCGTCCAGCATCAGACCGTAGCGCAGGGTGGCCAGAGCCTTTTCGGTGACGTCGCCGGCGACGCGGACCAAATATTCTTTCTCCAGGTCCGACTGAGGGCCGATCACCGCCTTGGCGACCACGCCGTCCGATGACAGCAGCAGCAAGCCGCGCGAATCCAGGTCCAGCCGGCCGATCGGGGGCAGGGAGGCGTCGCGCGCCGGCGGCTCGCCCGGTCCGATCAGGTTTTCGGCAGTCAGCAGGCGCACGGCCGGAATTTTGTCCAGCTCGGGCTGGCCCGAGACATAGCCCAGCGGCTTGTGCATCACGATGGTGACGCCTTCGGCCAGGGCCTGCTGGGCGCTGTCGCTGAGGGTCAGGGTCTGGCCGGCGCTGATCTTGCGCCCGGCATCGGTGACCGTCTCGCCGTCGATGGAGACCAGCCCGGCGGCGATAAGGGCTTCCGCCTCGCGACGAGAGCAGACGCCGGACTGACCCAGCCACTTGTTGAGGCGCACCGGCTCGTCGCCGTCGTAGGTGCGGATGAAGGCCATGGTCGGGTTCCCGTGCGGGCGGTTGTGTACGGTCCGGCGACCCGTCGCCGCAAGAGCCCGCAGCTATGAGATCATTGACACTATCTCGGTCAGGCCGGCGTTGAAATCGGGTGTTATTCCCCCTATATCCCCACCATTCCAGCGAACCGGTCGAGTTCGCGTCCGGTTTCGGCCGAGACGCGCCGCCTCTCGTTTTCGAGACAGTTCGCTTGGTCTTCGTCCGATCTCTGATGATCGGATGGTCAAATACTGATCGACAACCCTCGAAGGAGACGTCTTGTACGCTCAACGCAACGCATCATCCGGCCCCCGTTCCCGCACCGGCTATAACCGCCCCGTTCCGACCCGCCTTCGCATGGGTCTGGTCATGCGGCGCGACATGGATTTCGGCCCGCTGGGAGACATGGAGCCCGCGTTGCGCGGCGAAGGCGTCTCTCTGGCCCCTATGTCCACCGGCGACGCCAGCCTGAGCGCCAGCGGCGTGACCGTGCTGCCGACCGCCACCGTTTCCGACATCACCAGCGGCGCTGTGAAGGGTCTGGTCGTGCCGGGCGGCTCGACCGATGAAGCCTCCATGGCGGCTGTGCTGTCGCTGGTCGACGCGGCGCGCGCCAAGGACCTGCCGATCCTGGCCTTTGGCGACGCGGTGGCCATGGTCGCCGATCGTCTTGAAGTGTCCGCCGAAGCCGAAGGCGCCGCCTTCCACAACGGCAAGGTCGCCCTGATGAATGACCGCGCCCAGCTCGCGGCCGTGGTCGGCGCGATCAGCTAATCCGTCTGAACGTCAGGCCCGCCGGAACAGCAGCATCAAGTTGTTGGCCGGCAGGGCCTTTCGCAGGGTGAAGGCCAGGCCGTGGACCTTGGCCTGGGCGATCACGTCGTCGCGGTCTCTCAGACCCCAGGCCGGGTCTCGCGCCTTCAGGCTCTTGTCGAAGGCGGTGTTCGACTCAGCTAGCGGCGTGTCGGCTTCGCGATAGGGGCCGTACAGGGCCAGAAGGCCAGCGAGTGCCAGAGTGCGCCCCGCCATCTCCATCAGCGCTTCCGTGGCCGCCCACGGGCTGATGTGCACCATGTTGATGCAGACGATGGCTGACCACTGCCGGTCGGGCCACGACTGTCGTTCCCTGACATCCAGCGCAAGCGGCTCGCGCAGATTCGCCGCGTCCGCCACGCCGCGCCAGGCCGCGATGCTGGCGCGCGCTTCGGGATCGGGGTCGCTGGGCGTCCAGTCCAGGCCGGGCAGAGCCAGCGCGAAGGCGCAGGCGTGCTGGCCCGTGCCGGCTGCGATCTCAAGCACGCTGCCCTCGGCCGGCAGGTGCGCCCGCAACACCTCAAGGATAGGCCGAGTGTTTCGCTCAGCGGCAGGCGAGAAGCGGGCGTCGGGCGGAGGGCTCGAAAAGATCATTGCACCGACCTAGAGCGAAAATGCACGTGGGTCATGCTGTCCTGACCCCGCGCATCCCCGCCTTCGCGGGGATGCGTGGGTGATGACTGAGGTGAAATTGCCTGAATCCCTTCTCCAACTCCCCTTGCAGGGCGAATTCTTGCGTCGGTTGACGCGGCGTCGCCTCGGGTGTCATTGGCCCTGAAACATTGCGTGATCCGGAATCGGAGACGCAAAGGTCTTTTGCGACACGGGGCGTCAGATCGCCGGTCGCCATGAGGTTCAGGAGCGTTCAGGTGACTTCCATCGACTCGATTCCCGGGCTGTCGCCCGCGCCCACTCGCCATGCCGGTCTGATCGAATGGGTCGGCCGCATCGCGGCTCTGACCAAGCCCGCGCGGGTCCACTGGTGCGACGGTTCGGAGGCCGAGAAGGCGACGATCATCGCCGATCTGGTCGAGAAGGGCACGCTGAAGCCGCTCGATCAGACCAAGCGCCCTGGCTGCTACTACGCCGCCTCGGACCCGCGCGACGTGGCCCGCGTCGAGAGTCGCACCTTCATCTGCCCGGAAAACGAGGCCGACGCCGGCCCGACCAACAACTGGGCCGAACCGACCGAGATGCGCGCGCGTCTGGACGGTCTGTTCGACGGCTGCATGGCCGGGCGGACGATGTACGTC
The DNA here is from genome assembly GCF_046295775.1 of Brevundimonas sp. Classification (GTDB taxonomy): domain Bacteria; phylum Pseudomonadota; class Alphaproteobacteria; order Caulobacterales; family Caulobacteraceae; genus Brevundimonas. Next base: position 109,582 of record NZ_JBKBML010000008.1, read on the forward strand.
GTGCCCTTCTGCATGGGCCCGCTGGGGTCCGAGATCAGCGCCCTGGGCGTCGAGATCACCGACAGCGGCTATGTCGCCGTGTCGATGGGGGTGATGACCCGCATGGGCGCCGCCGCCCTGGAGCAGTTGAGCGACGACGGCGTCTTCGTGCCGGCGATCCACACCCTGGGCGCGCCGCTGGCCGAGGGGCAGGCCGACGTGGCCTGGCCGTGCAACGACGACAAGTGGATCGTCCACTTCCCCGAGACGCGCGAGATCTGGTCCTACGGCTCGGGTTATGGTGGCAACGCCCTGTTGGGCAAGAAATGCTACGCCCTGCGCATCGCCTCGATCATGGCCCGCGACGAGGGCTGGCTGGCCGAGCACATGCTGATCCTGAAGCTGACGGATCCTAAGGGCCGCCAGAAGTATGTCGCCGCCGCCTTCCCCTCGGCCTGCGGCAAGACCAACCTGGCCATGCTTCAGCCCAGCCTCGACGGCTGGAAGGCCGAGACGGTGGGCGACGACATCGCCTGGATGCGCTTCGGCGACGACGGCCGGCTGTACGCGGTCAATCCGGAGGCCGGCTTCTTCGGCGTCGCGCCGGGCACCAGCCGCAACACCAACCAGAACGCCCTGGCCACGCTGAACTCCAACACCATCTTCACCAACACCGCCCTGACCGCCGACGGCGATGTGTGGTGGGAGGGCCTGTCCAAGACGGCGCCCGAGGGCCTGACCAACTGGAAGGGCGTGGCCCACGACCCCGCGTCGGGCGAGCCCGCAGCGCATCCGAACGCCCGCTTCGCCGCTCCCGCCGGCCAATGCCCCGCCATCGCCCCCGAGTGGGAAGACCCCAAGGGGGTGCCGATCGACGCCATCCTGTTCGGCGGCCGGCGGGCTTCGGCCGTGCCGCTGGTGACCGAGGCCTTCGACTGGGAGCACGGCGTCTTCATGGGCTCGACCGTGGCGTCGGAAGGCACCGCAGCGGCTGAGAACAAGGTGGGCGAGTTGCGGCGCGATCCCTTCGCCATGCTGCCGTTCTGCGGCTACAACATGGGCGACTACTTCGCCCACTGGCTGAAGATGGGCGAGGGCAGGGACCCGGCGAAACTGCCGCGCATCTTCTTCGTCAACTGGTTCCGCAAGGACCAAGACGGCCAGTTCGTCTGGCCGGGCTTCGGCGACAACGCCCGCGTGCTGAAGTGGATCGCCGAACGCATCGACGGCGAGGCCGAGGCGCTGGACACGCCGGTGGGCCGCACGCCTACGCGCGACGCGCTGGACCTGGATGGGTTGGATATGTCGGACGAGGCGCTGGCGACGCTGCTGGACGTGGACGCCGAGATCTGGACCGAGGAAGCCGCGCTGATCCCGGACTTCTACGCGAGGTTCGGTGATCGCCTGCCCCAAGCGCTGTGGGACCAGCACGCGGGCTTGACGCGCCGGCTGAACGCCGAACGCGCCGCTGCCCTAGCCGCCGAGTAGCAAGGCTTCGTCAACGCCGCGCTGGTATGAGGTGGGGCATGGATCGCCGCGCCCTGCTCGCCCTGACCGCCGTCTCCGGCGCCGCCCTGGCCGCCGGCCCGGCGCTCGCTGGCGACAAGAAGGCCCCCGAGGGCGCGCCGGTGCTCAACGTCGCAGGCGTCGGTCTGCCGGTGATCGAGGACGGCCGCATCCGGAACTACGTCTTCGTGGCGATTCGCCTGCATCTGGGCGGGGGCAAGACCGTCGAACAGATGCGGCTCAAGGAGCCGTACATCCGCGACGCCGTGGTCAAGGCGGCGCATCGCACGCCCTTCACCGTACCCGGAGACTGGACCCGGCTGAACGAGCGCGCCCTCGCGGCGGCCATCGTTCGTGCGGGCGTGGCGGCCGGCGGGCGCGGGGCGGTGACGCGCGCCGAGATCGTCTCGCAGACCCCGCGCCGCCGCACCGGAGTCCGCACGGGCGGATAACCCTGTTCAGGGGCGGTTGCGTCCTCATGTCGCGCTATGGCACGGTTCCGCCGCAATTCCCGCGGGACGCACGGTCGCGTCCGTACCGCACGGGGGGACCGGAAGGCGGACAGAGGCGATAACGCCCGCCGCGCCAAGGATCCGTGCGTTTTTGCACGAGGGCTTGGAAACGCCATGACGAACTATCTTTGGCTGGTCATCGCGGCCGGCGCGCTGGGGGTGCTGTACGGCGCCGTCCAGACCGCCGCTCTGCTGAAGGCCGACGCCGGCAACGACAAGATGAGAGAGATCGCCGCGGCGATCCAAGAAGGCGCCTCCGCCTATCTGCGGCGGCAGTACATGACGATTGGAATGGTCGGGGTCGTGATTCTCATCGCGGCCTTTTTTCTTATCGGGACCTATGCGGCGGTCGGCTTCCTGATCGGCGCGGTCCTGTCCGGCGCGGCGGGCTTCGCGGGCATGCTGATCTCGGTCAGGGCGAACGTCCGCACCGCCCAGGCGGCGTCCAAGAGCCTGGCCGGCGGGCTGGACCTGGCGTTTCGCTCGGGCGCCATCACCGGCATGTTCGTGGCGGGCGGCGCGCTTCTGGGCGTAGCCGGCTACTACGCCGTGCTGACCGAGTTCATGGGCCTGGACCGTGTGGGCCGCGAGGTCATCGACGGCCTGGTGGCTCTGGGCTTCGGCGCTTCGCTGATATCGATCTTCGCGCGGCTGGGCGGCGGCATCTTCACCAAGGGCGCCGACGTGGGTGGCGACATGGTGGGCAAGGTCGAGGCCGGCATTCCCGAGGATGATCCCCGCAACGCCGCCACCATCGCCGACAATGTGGGCGACAACGTCGGCGACTGCGCCGGCATGGCCGCTGACCTGTTCGAGACCTATGCGGTGACCACGGTCGCCACCATGGTCCTGGCCGCCATCTTCTTCCGCAACGATCCCGGCGTGGCCGAGGCGATGATGCTGCTGCCGCTGGCGATCTGCGGCATCTGCATCGTGACCTCCATCATCGGCACCTTCTTCGTGCGCCTGGGCAAGAAGAACAACATCATGGGCGCCCTATATCAGGGGCTGATCGTGACGGGCGTGCTGTCGGTCGGCGCCGTCTGGTGGGTGATCAACAGCCTGGTTCCGGGCGTTGTCGAAACGGCCAACGGCCTGGCGATCACGCCCATGAGCCTGTTCTGGTCCGGCGTCGTCGGCCTGGCGGTCACCGCAGCGATCGTGGTGATCACCGAATACTACACCGGCTCGAACTTCCGCCCGGTGCGGTCGGTGGCCAACGCCTCGGTGTCGGGCCATGGCACCAACGTCATCCAGGGCCTGGCCGTCTCGCTGGAGTCGACCGCCCTGCCGGCGCTGACGATCATTGTCGGCATCATCGCCAGCTTCCAACTGGCCGGCCTGTTCGGCATCGCCATCGCCACCACGACCATGCTGGGCGTGGCGGGCATGATTGTGGCGCTGGACGCCTTTGGTCCGGTCACCGACAACGCCGGCGGCATCGCCGAAATGGCGGGCCTGCCGGCCGACGTGCGTCACTCGACCGACGCCCTGGACGCGGTGGGCAACACCACCAAGGCCGTGACCAAGGGCTACGCCATCGGTTCGGCGGGCCTTGGGGCGCTGGTGCTGTTCGCGGCCTACACCTCGGACCTGGAGTACTTCGCCTCCAACGCCGAGGCCTATCCCTTCTTCGCGGGCATGGGACCGATCGACTTCGGTCTGACCAATCCGTACGTCGTCGTCGGCCTGCTGTTCGGGGGGCTGCTGCCCTTCCTGTTCGGCGGAATGTCGATGATGGCGGTGGGCCGCGCGGCCGAATCCGTCGTGGCCGAGGTGCGTCGCCAGTTCCGCGAGAACCCGGGCATCATGACCTATGAGACCAAGCCCGAATACGGCAAGGCGGTCGACATTCTGACCTCCGCCGCGATCCGGGAGATGGTCGTGCCGTCGCTTCTGCCGGTGCTGTCGCCGATCGTGTTGTTCGTGGCGGTGCTGTTTATCCAACCGGACAAGGCCAACGCGTTCGCCGCACTGGGCGCCATGCTGATGGGGGTGATCGTCACGGGCCTGTTCGTCGCGGTCTCCATGACCTCGGGCGGCGGGGCCTGGGACAACGCCAAGAAGGTCATCGAGGAAGGCTTCACCGACAAGAACGGCGAAGTCCACGCCAAGGGGTCGGAGGCGCACAAGGCCGCCGTGACCGGCGACACCGTGGGCGATCCCTACAAGGACACGGCCGGTCCGGCGGTGAACCCGATGATCAAGATCACCAACATCGTGGCCCTGTTGCTGCTGGCGGTGCTGGCGTCCGGCAGGATCGTGTAGATCAGGCTTCAACTTCGCAAATCGACGCCCCGGAGCACTGTCTCCGGGGCGTTTTTTCTTCTCGCGAGGGGCGGGCTTCGCTAGACCTTGGCCATGCCTCGTCTGACCTCCGCCCTCGACCGCTCCAGCCCCGGCTTCAAGGCCCTGGACGCCCACAATCGCGCCCTGGCCCAGGAGCTGAGGGACAAGATCGCCAAGGCCGCGCTAGGCGGTCCGGAAAAATCGCGTGAGCGCCATGTCTCGCGCGGCAAGCTGCTGCCGCGCGATCGGGTCGAGCGCCTGCTGGACCCCGGCTCGCCCTTCCTGGAGGTCGGCCAGCTGGCCGCCAACAGCTTGTACGGCGACGAGGCGCCCGGCGCCGGCATGATCTGCGGCGTTGGCCGGGTCTCGGGCCGCGAGGTCATGATCGTTTGCAACGACCCCACGGTGAAGGGCGGGGCCTACTTCCCGCTAACGGTCAAGAAGCACCTGCGCGCCCAGGAAATCGCCGAGCAGAACCGCCTGCCATGCGTCTATCTGGTCGATTCCGGCGGGGCCAATCTGCCGCATCAGGCCGAGGTCTTTCCCGACCGCGACCACTTCGGGCGCATCTTCTTCAATCAGGCGCGGATGAGCGCCGCCGAAATTCCCCAGATCGCCTGTGTCATGGGCAGTTGCACAGCCGGCGGGGCCTATGTGCCGGCCATGTCGGACGAGACGGTGATCGTGCGCAATCAGGGCACCATCTTCCTGGCCGGCCCGCCGCTGGTGAAGGCCGCGACCGGCGAGGTCATCTCGGCCGAGGAGCTGGGCGGCGCCGAGACCCACGGCCGCCGCTCAGGCGTGGTCGACCACGTGGCCGAGAACGACGAACATGCGCTGGAAATCGTGCGCTCCATCGTCGCCAATCTGAACACCATCAAGCCCCAGCCTCTGGATGTGCGCGAGCCGCGCGCGCCGCTGTTCGACCCGGAGGAGCTGTACGGCCTGATCCCGGACGACGTGCGCGCTCCCTACGACGTGCGCGAGGTCATCGCCCGAATCGTGGACGGCTCCGAGCTGGACGAGTTCAAGGCGCTTTACGGAACCAGCCTGGTCTGCGGCTTCGCCCGCATCTGGGGCCAGCCGGTCGCCATCCTGGCCAACAACGGCGTGCTGTTTTCCGAGAGCGCCCAGAAGGGCGCGCACTTCATCGAACTGGCTTGCAAGCGCAAGATTCCGCTGCTGTTCCTGCAGAACATCTCGGGCTTCATGGTCGGCGGCAAGTACGAGGCCGAAGGCATCGCCAAGCACGGCGCCAAGCTGGTCACCGCCGTCGCGAGCG
>NZ_JBKBML010000009.1:0-100244 GCF_046295775.1 Brevundimonas sp.
GATACGGAGCGTCGAGTTCCAGATTCTTAGCGATCACCCGCTCCCAGCGGTCGCCGTTGTCCAGCAGGCGCTGCTTGTCATAGAGCAGCTCCTCACGGGTCTCGACGGCGAACTCCGAGTTCGGGCCCTCCACGATGGCGTCCACCGGGCATGCCTCCTGGCACAGGCCGCAGTAGATGCATTTGACCATGTCGATGTCGTAGCGCGTCGTGCGGCGGCTGCCGTCGGCGCGCGGTTCGGCCTCGATGGTGATGGCCTGCGCCGGGCAGATGGCCTCGCACAGCTTGCAGGCGATGCAGCGCTCTTCGCCGTTCGCATAACGGCGCAGCGCGTGCTCGCCCCGGAAACGCGGCGACTGCGGATTGCGCTCGAACGGATAGTTCACGGTCGCCTTGGGGCGCGCCATGTACTTCAGCGACAGGCCGATGGCGCCGATGACGTCCAGCATCATCGCGCCCTTGGTCGCCTGGACGATACGGGTGAACATCACGCGGTTTCCTCAGCCGGGGGAGCGGCGGTCGGGGTTGAAGTCTGGGCCGGAGCCTTTTTGGCCTGCTCGTCGCGCCACTGGCGCTCGATGCGGTCCTGACGCTGCTGCCACTGATAGCCCGACGCCGGCGGCGCCTCGTAGGGCGCGCACGCCGCCACGGGCGCGATCAGCATCAGGCCGATGAAAAGACCTCGCATCACGCCCCCACCGCGAACACGCGCCAGGCCGAGACGATGACCACGGCGACCAGCGACGACGGCAGGAAAATCTTCCAGCCCAAGCGCATCAGCTGGTCGTAGCGATAGCGCGGCACGAAGGCCTTCACCATGGCGATCATGATGAACCAGAAGATGATCTTGCCCATGAAGACGGCGAGATAGAACAGGTTGGCCAGGAAGGTCGGCCAGCTGTCCAGGAAGCCGGTCGGGAAGCCTGGGTGCCAGCCGCCGAAGAACAGCAGGCTGATCATGGCGCACATGAAGACGATGTTGGCGTATTCGCCGATCATGAACAGTAGGTAGGGCGTCGAGCTGTACTCAACCTGATAGCCGGCCACGAGCTCGGATTCGGCCTCGGGCAGGTCGAACGGCGGGCGGTTGGTCTCGGCCAGGGCCGAGATGAAGAAGACGATCGCCATCGGGAACATCACGACGATGGTCGGCCAGGTCGCCGCGCCGCCGCCGAAGGCGAACCAGTTCCAGATCCAGCCCTGCTGCTGCGTAACGATCGCGGTCAAGTTCATCGTCCCGGCCAGCAGGATGACGTTGATGATCACCAGGCCGATCGAGACTTCGTAGGACACCATCTGCGCCGCCGAACGCAGCGAGCCCAGGAACGGATACTTCGAGTTCGAAGCCCAGCCGCCCATGATGATGCCGTACACGCCCAGCGAGCTGATCGCGAAGATGTACAGGATGCCGACGTTCAGATCCGAGATCACCCAGCCCGGCGCGAACGGGATCACCGCCCACGCGATGAAGGCCAGGATGAAGGTGATCAGCGGCGCCAGGATGAACACCACCTTGTCCGCGCCGGCGGGGATGATGATCTCTTTCAGCACGAACTTGAAGAAGTCGGCGAAGGACTGCAGCAGGCCGAACGGGCCGACCACATTGGGGCCTTTGCGCATCTGCACGCCCGCCCAGATCTTGCGGTCCGCCAGCAGCAGGAAGGCCAGCGAGATCAGGATGCCGACGGTGACGAGCAGAATCCCGCCGACGGTGGCGAGCGTCCAGCCGACAGGGGTGGTCCAGAAGGAGGTCGCAGCGTCCATGGCTTACTCCGCCGCCATCGCGACCGGCTGCACGCGCTGGGCGGACAGTTCGGCCATGGTCGCGCTGGCGCGCGCGATCGGGTTGGTCAGATAGGGGTCGAGCACCGGCGAGACGAAGTCGCGCTCGCCCAGTTCGCCCTTGGCGCCCAGGGCCGCGACGTCGAAGCCGCCGGCCGGGGCCAGATAGTCGATGCGGCCGAACGTCGGATGGTCCGCCATCAACTTGGCGCGCAGCTGGTCCAGCGTGTCGTAAGGCAGGGTCTGGCCCACGCGCTCCGACAGGGCGCGAATGATGGCCCAGTCTTCCTTGGCGTCGCCCTTGGGGAAGACGACCCGGTCGGCCATCTGCACCCGGCCTTCGGTGTTGACGTACAGGCCCGGCTTCTCGGTATAGGCCGCGCCCGGCAGGATGACGTCGGCGCCGTGCGCGCCGCGATCGCCGTGGCTGCCCAGATAGACCTTGAAGGCGCCGGTGGCCGAGGCGTCGATCTCGTCGGCGCCCAGCAGGAACAGCACGTCCAGCGCGCCGGTTTTGACCATGTCGGTCGCCGACAGGCCGCCCTCGGCGGGCACCAGGCCCATGTCCAGGCCGCCGACGCGCGCAGCGGCGGTGTGCAGCACGTTGAAGCCGTTCCAGCCGTCCTTCACCACACCCAGCTTGGCCGCCAGCGTTCCGATGGCGTTCAGGGTCGCCGCCCCGCCCTCGCCCGCCAGCGCACCCGCGCCGACGATGATCGCCGGCCGCTCGGCCTTGGACAGCCAGTCCGAAGCCGCCTTGGGCAGCTTGCCCAGTGTCTTCGTTCCTGCGCCCAACCAGTTGTAATCATAGGTCAGATCGACCTGTTGGCCGATCAGGGCGATCTCGGCGTCGCCCTTCAGCCATGCCTTGCGCAGGCGCGCGTTCAGCAGCGGCGCCTCGACGCGCGGATCCGCGCCGATGATCAGCACGGCGTCCGCCTTCTCGATCCCGGCGATGCCTGAGTTCATCAGCCAGCCTTCGCGCGGACCGTAGCCGATCCACGAGCCGTCCTGACGGCAGTCCGTATTGGCCGAGCCCAGCGCGCGGAACAGGTCCAGCGCCGCCTTCATTGATTCCGCGTCCTGCAGGTCGCCGGCCACCAGGCCGATGCGGTCCGCCGGCGCCGCCTTCAGGCGTTCGGCCACCGCGCTCAGCGCCTCGTCCCACGAAGCCGGACGCAGCTTGCCGTTCTCGCGCAGCCACGGGCGGTCCAGACGACGCGCCTGCAGGCCGTCGACGGCGTAGCGGCTGCGGTCCGACAGCCATTCCTCGTTGATGCCCTCGTTGACGCGCGGCAGCACGCGCATGACCTCGGCGCCGCGCGCATCGGCGCGGATGTTGGAGCCGAGCGCGTCCATCACGTCGATGGTCTCGGTCTTCTTCAGCTCCCACGGGCGATAGTGGTACTGCCACGGCCGGTGGGTCAGGGCGCCGACGGGGCAGAGGTCGTTGACGTTGCCCGACAGCTCGCTGTCGATGTTCTTTTCCAGATAGGTGGTGATCTCGGCGCTCTCGCCGCGCGAGATCATGCCGATGTCGGGCACGCCCGCCACCTCGGTGATGAAGCGGACACAACGGGTGCACTGGATGCACCGCGTCATGAAGGTCTTCACCGTCGGACCCATGTTCTTTTCTTCGACCGCGCGCTTGTTCTCGGCATAGCGAGAGCCGTCGCGGCCATAGCCCATGGCCTGGTCCTGCAGGTCGCACTCGCCGCCCTGGTCGCAGATCGGGCAGTCCAGCGGGTGGTTGATGAGCAGGAACTCCATCACCCCTTCGCGGGCCTTCTTCACCATCGGCGTGTCGGTGAAGATTTCCTGCCCCTCGGCGGCCGGCAGGGCGCATGACGCCTGCGGTTTCGGCGGTCCGGGCTTCACCTCGACCAGGCACATCCGGCAGTTGCCGGCGATCGACAGCCGCTCGTGATAGCAGAAGCGCGGAATCTCGTGTCCGGCGCGCTCGGCGACCTGGAGCACGGTCATGCCGGGCTCGAACTCAGTCTCTACGCCGTTGACCTTGGCGACGGGCATCAGCGGGCCTCTTGCTCAGCGGCCACGGCGTACTGTTCCGTGGCGGTCGTCCCATCCGGGAGCGTCGTGGTGATGGCGACAGCCTCGCCGCCCAGGGCGAAGCGGGTCACCGGGTCGCCGGACTGGTTCATCCAGCGGCCCTGATCGGGATTGGCGGTGTTGGTCAGACGCCAGGTGACGACGTCGCCCTCGACCCGGCATTCGGCGCGGCTGACCCCGCCGTCAACCGGCGCGCGCCAGCTCAGCGAGACCACCTGACCGGTCAGGCCCTCGACCTGCACGGCCGACAGATCCTGGCCATGCACGGCCGCCAGGGCGGCGCGGCAGACCTGGCGAAGCTGATCGGCGTTCAGCACGACCGGAGCAGCGGTCACGCCGTCCGACGACGGCGCCTGGGCCGCGACCTGTTCGGTCGGGCTGGGCGCAGCCACATCGGCCCGCTCGCCGCAGGCGGCGAGAGAGATCAGGCTGATCGCGATGACCGGGGTCAGGCGCATGCGCTACTCCGCCGCGATCGCGTGGCCGGCGAATTTCGCGCGGCGGCTGCGGTAGTTGGCGATGCGCTCTTCGATCTCGTGACGGAAGTGACGGATCAGGCCCTGGACCGGCCAGGCGGCCGCGTCGCCCAGCGCGCAGATGGTGTGTCCCTCGACCTGGCCGGCTACGTCCAGCAACAGGTCGATCTCGGACGGGTCCGCCTCGCCGATCGCCATCCGCTCCAGCACGCGCCACATCCAGCCGGTGCCTTCGCGGCACGGCGTGCACTGGCCGCAGCTCTCGTGCTTGTAGAAGTAGCTGATGCGGGCGATCGCCTTCACCAGGTCGGTCGACTGGTCCATGACGATGACCGCCGCCGTGCCGAGGCCCGAGCGCATTTCGCGCAAGGAATCGAAGTCCATCAGCGCCGTCTCGGACATCTCGCGCGTGATCAGCGGCACCGACGATCCGCCCGGAATCACGGCCTTCAGATTGTCCCAGCCGCCGCGCACGCCGCCACAGTGCTCTTCCAGCAGCTGCTTGAGCGGGATCGACATGGCCTCTTCGACATTGCACGGCCGGTTCACGTGGCCGCTGATGGTCATCAGCTTGGTGCCCGTGTTGTTCGGACGGCCGAAGCCGGCGAACCACTCCGCCCCGCGACGCAGGATCGTCCCGACGACGGCGATGGATTCGACGTTGTTCACCGTGGTCGGGCAGCCGTACAGGCCCGCACCGGCCGGGAACGGCGGCTTTAGGCGCGGCTGGCCCTTCTTGCCTTCCAGCGATTCCAGCAGGGCCGTCTCTTCACCGCAGATATAGGCGCCGGCGCCGTGGTGGATGTAGACGTCGAAGTCCCAGCCGTGGACGTTGTCCTTGCCGATCAGCCTGGCCTCATAGGCCTGCTTGACCGCCGCCTCCATGCGCTCGCGTTCCAGCACATATTCGCCGCGCAGATAGATGTAGCAGGCGTGCGCCTGCATGGCGAAGCTGGCGATCAGGCAGCCTTCGATCAGCAGTTGCGGATCGTTGCGCATGATCTCCCGGTCCTTGGCGGTCCCGGGTTCGGATTCGTCGGCGTTGACGACCAGGTAGTGCGGACGGTCCTTCACCTCCTTGGGCATGAAGGACCACTTCAGGCCGGTCGAGAAGCCCGCGCCGCCGCGTCCGCGCAGGCCCGAGTTCTTGACGTTGGTGATGATCCAGTCCCGACCCAGGTCGAGCATGTCCTTGGTGGCGTTCCACGCGCCGCGCGTCTTCGCCCCTTCCAGCGTCCAGTCCTGGAGGCCGTACAGGTTGGTGAAGATGCGATCCTTGTCCTGAAGAATGCCGACCATCAGGAGACCTCACGCATGCGACGGCGGTGATAACGGGTGCGCTGGACGATGGCCGCCAGCATCAGGGCCCAGCCCACGGCCAGGCTGGCGTAGCCGACCCACTGCACGGTCGGACCGGCGGCGCCGGCGCGCTCGACCATCAGAATGGCCACGGCGCCGAGCAGGACCAGGGCGAAGCCAGCCAGGCGCTCGCGCCGGCCGACGGCGCGCAGCTCGTTGCGATAGGCCCGCACGGCGTCTTCGTCATTGAAGTCCGGCCGAGACATCAGGCAGGCTCCTTGGCGGGCTCGCTGTTCGGCAGCGTCTTGATGGGCTTGGCGGCCGAGCCGTCATAAAGTTTGGGATCGGTCAGGGTAAGGGCCCCGTCCTCGGGCTCGGACGTCGCGCGGCCCACGCGGCTGCCCGGCTTGGGCGTCTTGCCGGCGGCGAAGTCGTCGATGATCTGGGCCATCGTCTCGGCCGTCAGGTCCTCGAAATAGTAGTCGTTGATCTGGGCCATCGGCGCATTGGCGCAGGCGCCCAGGCACTCGACTTCCTGCCAGGTGAAGCGGCCGTCGGCCGACAGCGTGTCCTTGGGCCCGATCTTGGACTTGCAGACCTTCATCAACTCGCCCGAGCCGCGCAGCATGCACGGCGTGGTGCCGCACACCTGGATCAGCGCAGCCTTGCCGACCGGCTCCAGCATGAACATCGTATAGAAGGTCGCGACTTCCAGCACGCGGATGAACGGCATGCCCAGCAGGTCGCCGATGGCGCGGATGGCGGGCTCCGAGACCCAGCCTTCCTGCTTCTGGACCAGCCACAGGATCGGGATCACCGCCGACTGACGACGGTCCGAGGGATATTTGGCGATCCACCATTCGGCCTTGGCCATGGTGTCGGCCGAAAAGGCGAACGAGGCGGGCTGGTCCTTGGCGAGACGACGAACGCTCATCGGTCCACTTCTCCGAAAACGATGTCGAGCGAGCCCAGGATGGCGGACACGTCGGCCAGCATATGGCCGCGGTTCATCCAGTCCATCGCCTGCAGGTGGCGGAAGCCGGGGGCCGAGATCTTGACCCGGTACGGCTTGTTGGTGCCGTCGGACACCAGATAGACGCCGAACTCGCCCTTGGGCGCTTCGACGGCAGCGTAAACCTCGCCTTCCGGCGTGCGGAAGCCTTCGGTGTACAGTTTGAAGTGATGGATCAGGGCTTCCATCGACCGCTTCATCTCGCCGCGACGCGGCGGCACGATCTTGTTGTCCTCGACCATGACCGGATCGCCGGGGCAGTTGCGCAGGCGGTGGATGCACTGCTCCATGATCCGCACCGACTGCTTCATCTCTTCGATGCGCACCAGATAGCGGTCCCAGCAGTCGCCGTTCTTGCCGACGGCGATGTCGAACTCCAGCTCGGCGTAGCACTCGTAGGGCTGCGACTTGCGCAGGTCCCAGGCGATGTCGGACCCGCGCAGCATCACGCCGGTGAAGCCCCAGGCCAGGGCCTCTTCCTTGGACGCCACGCCGATGTCGACGTTGCGCTGCTTGAAGATGCGGTTGTCGGTGACCAGCGCCTCGATGTCGTGCAGCGCGGCAGGGAACTCCTCGCACCAGCGGGCGATGTCGTCGATCAGCTGCGGCGTCAGATCCTGATGCACGCCGCCAGGACGGAAGTAGTTGGCGTGCAGGCGCGCCCCGCAGGCGCGCTCGTAGAAGACCATCAGCTTCTCGCGCTCCTCGAAGCCCCAGAGCGGCGGGGTCAGGGCCCCGACGTCCAGCGCTTGGGTCGTCACGTTCAGCATGTGCGAAAGGATGCGGCCGATCTCGGAGAACAGAACCCGGATCAACTGGGCGCGATAAGGCACCTCGACACCCAGCAGCCGTTCGACGGCGAGGCAGAAGGCGTGCTCCTGGTTCATCGGCGAGACGTAGTCCAGCCGGTCCAGATACGGCACATTCTGGAGGTAGGTGCGCGCCTCCATCAGTTTTTCAGTGCCGCGGTGCAGCAGGCCGATGTGCGGATCGACCCGCGTCACGACCTCGCCGTCCAGCTCAAGAACTAGGCGCAGCACGCCGTGCGCGGCTGGGTGCTGGGGGCCGAAGTTGATGGTGAACTTGCGGTCGTCCATCTCGCGCGCATGCGCGGTGCGGCCATCGTTCTCGAACGGATCCACGTCCATGGACGCCGAAGGGTGAATGACGTCGGTCATCAGGCCTTGCTCCCCGCCTCGGCCTTCTCGTCGCCCGGCAGCGGCGGCAGCGGATACTCCGCGCCCTCCCACGGGGACAGGAAGTCGAAGTTCCGGAATTCCTGGGTCAGTTTGACGGGCTCATAGACCACCCGTTTCTGCTCTTCGTCATAACGGACCTCGACATAGCCCGTCATCGGGAAGTCCTTACGCAGCGGATGCCCCTCGAAGCCATAGTCGGTCAGCAGGCGGCGCATGTCGGGGTGGTCCGAGAAAATCATGCCGTACATGTCGAACGCCTCGCGCTCGAACCATCCCGCCGCCGGATAGACGCCGATGGCGGTGGGCACCGGCTTGACCTCGTCGGTCGAGATCTTGACCCGCAGACGCACGTTCCGGGTCATGCTGAGCAGGTGATAGACCACCTCGAACCGCTCCGCGCGGTCGGGAAAGTCCACGCCGCACACGTCCAGCAGCTGCTGGAACTCGAAGCGGTCACGCAGCGCCGTCAGCACCTCCACGATCCGCTCGCGCGGCGCGATCAGCGTCAGTTCGCCGAACGCGACCTGCGCCTCGACGCCCAGTTCGCCGACCATCTCGGCGCCCAGCGGCGTCAGGGCGCTCTCGGAAACGGCGATGTCGGCCGCGCGGCCGGAAACCGGAACGCTCATCGGTCGATGGTCCCCGTGCGGCGGATCTTCTTCTGCAGCTGCAGCAGCCCATAGAGCAGCGCTTCTGCGGTCGGCGGGCAGCCCGGCACATAGATGTCGACCGGCACGACCCGGTCGCAGCCGCGCACGACGCTGTAACTGTAATGATAATAGCCGCCGCCATTGGCGCAGCTGCCCATGGACACGACGTAGCGCGGGTCCGGCATCTGGTCGTAAACCTTGCGCAGGGCGGGCGCCATCTTGTTGGTCAGGGTGCCGGCCACGATCATCAGGTCGGACTGACGCGGGCTGCCGCGAGGGGCCATGCCGAAGCGCTCGACGTCGAAGCGCGGCATGGACATCTGAATCATCTCGACGGCGCAGCAGGCCAGGCCGAAGGTCATCCACATCAGCGAGCCGGTGCGCGCCCAGGTGATGACGTCGTCCAGGGAGGCGGTCAGGAAGCCGCGCTCGCCCAGTTCGGTGTTCACCGCCTCGAAGAACTTGTCGTGAATCTTGGGATCATAGCCCTCGACGGTCGACCGCGCGCCGGAACCATAGCTTTGGCCGGCGGGAACCAGGGGCGAGCCGTTGGGACCCAGCAGGGTCGGAACGGGCGTGGAAGGCGCGATCACTCCCATTCCAGGGCTCCCTTCTTCCATTCGTAGAGGAACCCGACGGTCAGCACGCCGAGGAAGATCATCATCGACCAGAAGGCGAAGATCATTCCGCCGCGCGACAGGTCGAACATCGCCACGGCCCACGGGAACAGGAAGGCCACTTCCAGATCGAAGATGATGAACAGGATCGACACCAGATAGAAACGCACGTCGAACTTCATGCGCGCGTCATCGAAGGCGTTGAAGCCGCACTCATAGGCCGACAGCTTCTCGGCATCGGGGTTTTTCGGAGCCATGACCCACGCAGCCAGGATGAATCCCAGGCCCAGCACGGTCGCGATCCCGGCAAAAACCACGATCGGCAGATATTCCAGCAGAAATTCGTTCATTCGAGACAAGCCTCGCCCGCCAGGGAGGGATGGCGGAATCGGCGCTTTCTAGACCCAACCCCGCCGGGGTTCAAACCCATGTGCGCAAAGGTTTTTGTGCGAACGGTTCGCAATTCGGCAGGCCAATTTGTCGCGGCCTGTGCGGTTGCCGCCCGCGCCTTCGCCCTGCCCTATGCGGCAAAGCTGTTTTGAGGGTCTTTTGATGAGCGTCGGCACCCGACTTCTGAACTTCGTCGAGCGCACGGGCAATCGCCTGCCCGACCCGGTCTTTCTGTTCGTCTGGCTGATCGGTCTGTTAATGGCGATCAGCGTGCTGGGCGCCTGGATGGGTTGGTCGACGGTCAATCCTGTGACGCAGGAGCCGATCACCGCGCAGAACCTGCTGTCGCCCGACAACCTGCGACAGTTGCTGGTCGAAATGCCCCGGACCCTGACCGGCTTTGCGCCCCTTGGTTATGTGTTGGTGGTCATGCTCGGCGCGGGCGTCGCCGAGCGCACCGGCCTATTCTCGGCCGCTATGCGCGCCGGGGTGCGCAAGGCGCCGACCAAGCTGCTGACACCGATCATTATCTTCATCGCCATCCTCAGCAGCCATGCGGTGGACGCGGGCTACGTCGTGCTCGTGCCGCTGGCGGGCGTACTCTATGCGGCGGCCGGACGGCATCCGATCGTGGGCATCTCGGCGGCTTTCGCCGGCGTGTCGGCCGCCTTCTCGGCTAACATCATGCCGGGACAGCTGGACGTGCTGCTGCTGGGCATCACCGAAACCGCGGCCCATCTGATCGATCCGTCCTGGCAGATGAATCCGGCGGGCAACTGGTGGTTCATCATCGCCATGACCTGCATGTTCGTGCCGCTGGGCTGGTGGGTGACCGACCGCATCATCGAGCCGCGCCTGGGCGCCTGGACCCCGTCGTCGGACGCTCCGGTCAAGCTGGACGAAGGCGAACTGTCCAAGCCCGAGCGCAAGGGTCTGGTCTGGGCGGGCCTGGCTCTGCTGGCGGTCATCGGCCTGTGGGCCTGGCTGACCCTGGCGCCTGGCGCCGCCCTGTTCGATCCGGAGGGAGAAACCTCGGCTCAGCGTCTGGCGCCCTTCTATCAGTCCCTGGTCGCGGCCTTCTTCGCGCTCTTCCTGGCCACCGGCGTCGCCTATGGAGTGGCGGCCGGCACGGTGAAGTCGCACCGCGACATCGTTAAGATGACGACCCAGGCCATGGCTGACATGGCGCCCTACGTCGTCCTGGCCTTCGTGGCGGCTCACTTCGTGGCCATGTTCAACTGGTCGAACCTGGGGGCCATCATGGCCGTCGCGGGCGCCGAGATGATCAGCAACTCGGGCCTCAACACCTTCGGCCTGCTGTTCGCCATCGTCATCGTCAGCGGCCTGATCAACATCTTCGTGGGCTCGGCCTCGGCCAAGTGGGCGCTGCTGGCGCCGATATTGGTGCCCATGCTGATGCTCTTGGGCATCAGCCCCGAGATGACGACGGCCGCCTACCGCATGGGCGATTCGATCACCAACATCGTCACGCCCCTGATGGTCTATTTCCCGCTCGTCCTGGCCTTCTGCCAGCGCTGGGACAAGACCTTCGGCCTGGGCAGCCTGATGGCGCTGATGGTGCCCTACTCGCTCGCCTTCCTGATCGTGGGTTCGATCCTGACCGCGAGCTGGGCGGCGCTGAACCTTCCGTTGGGCCCGGGCGCAGGCGTCCACTACGTGATGCCCACGCCCGCCGAGGCCGCCCAGCTGGCCAATCCGGTTGGCCCGGCGGCGCCTGTCGAAGCCGCACGATGATTTCGGGAAAAAGAGTGTTGACGTGAAAAGGGGCGCCGCCTAAACGACGCCCCTCGCCGGGGCGCAACGCTGCTTCGGCCGGGAAACGCGGGTGTAGCTCAGTTGGTTAGAGTGCCGGCCTGTCACGCCGGAGGTCGCGGGTTCGAGCCCCGTCACTCGCGCCATTCCTTCTGAAACGAAGGGATGGCGCACCGCCCTTCCCCTCTCCAAAATGCCCACGAAAAAAGCGCGCACCGAGCGATCGGGGCGCGCTTTTTCGTTTCCGCGCTGAGCGCATCACTGAACGGGCAATGCCTCGCCCGGCTGCACGAAGGCCGCCTGTCCCGTCAGGTCGCCATAGACCATGCTCAGGTCCTCGAAGACGCGGTTCCAGGCGAACTGCTCGACAGTCTTCACGCGCGCATTGCGGCCGATCAGATCGATGTCGCGCTCGAACAGGGCCGAGACCGCCTCGGCATAGGCGCGCGGATCGGCGCTGGCCGACAGCTGGCCCACTGATTCGTCGACCGTCTCGGCCACGCCGCCGGCGTTGACGCCCACCACGGGCCGGCCGCAGGCCATGGCCTCCAGCACGATCAGGCCGAAGGGCTCCTTGTCATTGGCGTGCACAAAGGCGTCGCAGCTGGCGATGATGCGCGCCACTCGGGCCGGATCCTTTTCGTAGGGCAGCGAGATCACCCGCTCCTCGGCCGGCATGCCGGCGCCCGCGCCGACCAGCACCAGGTGGTACGGATCGCCCAGCATCTGAACCGCGTCGATCAGCACGTCGATGTTCTTCTCGCGCGCCGGACGGCCGGCGAAGCACAGCAGCCGCACGCTGTCAGGCAGGTCCAGCTTTTTCAACAGCCAGTCTCGGTCGCGCCGATCCGGGCGGAAGGTGTCGATCTCGACGCCCAGGGGCCGGATGACGATGTTGCCAACGCCCGCTTCCTCCAGCCGGCGCGCGATGAAGCGGCTGGGCGACACCACGCGGTCGAACTGGCCGAACAGCCTGGCCCAGCGCTTCTCGACCGGCTTCTTGGCCCACTCTCCAAAATGCAGCGCGGCCAGGCCCGCCGGGTCCGAATGGCAGAAGCCGACCACGGGGCAGCCGGCGCGCTGGCCCGCCTCCAAGGCGCCCTGCCCCGGCGTGTATGGGTCGCCCGCCTCGATGATGCTGGGCTTGGCCGCCGCCACCCAGGCGCCCCATTTGCGCACCGAACTGGGCCAGCGATAGCCGTCGCCAAACGGCAGCTTGGCCGCATGCAGGCGCACCACGCCGCCCGAACCTGCCTTGTGTGAGGCGCCGGGCACGATCAGCGTATGTGCCACGCCGGGCCGGTTCGCCTCCAGCCACGCCTTCTTGGACAGCAGATAACGCTTCACCCCGCCCGAACGCGGTGCAAACAGCATGGTGGTGTCCACCAGGCGCGGCCGCTCATCGACCGCCGAGGCGACCTTCAGCGCGCGCAGCGTCTCCACCACGTCCTCGTCACGGATCAGGCGCAGCTCGCTTTCCTGCACCTCAAGACCGGTCATGCTCATGTTTGGGGTTCCATCCGCTCCGGCGGCAGCAACGCTCGACCGTCGTTTTTGGATGCGTCGCCGGGTTTTGAGCACGGAAGTCATGATCCGCCCTACTCCCGCGAAAGGTGAAGCTCAAGAGCGCCCTGAAACCGTCCGCCGAACGTCGTCGGCCTTGCATTCGCCTCAAATTCGAGAAACTTGGGACATGCTGGCGCGAACCCTGTTAAGGGCGGCGTCACACCTTGCGCGCGTGGCCACAGGGATTGCTTTCCGAATGCGTATTCTTCTTGCGACCGCCGTTGCGATCGCCCCTCTGACGATCGCTGCGGGCGCCCAGGCGCAGGTGGTGATCTCCAACGCCCGCACGACGCCCATCACGACCGCCAATGCGACGGGGACGGGGCCGGACAGCATTCGCCTTGCCAGCGGCGGGTCTATTGCGGTGACGTCCGGGACAGCGCTGACGGTTAATTCCAATCACGATGTGACGCTGGATTCGGGATCCAGCATCACGATGGCCAACGCTGCGGATGGCGCGACCGGCATTCTCGTACAGGGCGGCTCGACCAGCAATCTGAACATCAGCGGTTCGATCCTGGTTTCGGACAGCATCGAAACCTATCCCGACACGGATGGAGACGGCGATCTGGACGGACCCTGGGCCACCGGCACGGGACGTTACGGCGTGCGCGTTACCGGCCCCGGCGTCGTCACAGGCGACATTCTGCTGAGCGCCAGCGCTGCTATGCAGGTCGAGGGCAATCAGTCCTACGGCATTTCGGTTGAAAGCGATCTGGACGGACGTCTGCAGTCGCTGGGAACCATTCGAGTCGTTGGTGACGATTCAATCGGCATCCGCACCACGGGCGCGATCAGCGGGCCAGTGAACATCAGCGGACCCGTTTCGGTCTCCGGCGCCAATGCGACTGCGATTTCGGTCGGAGGCGATGTCGGCGACCGGCTGGCCATCCAGGGTGAAATCTCGGCTTCGGGATATCGCTACACTTCGCGTGGGTCCGATGAGTTCATCGCCGGCCTGGATCCCGACGACCTGCTCCAGGGCGGCCCTGCCGTGCGGGTGGCGGCCAATATCGCCCGCGGGGTAATTGTTGACCGCCCGCCGGAGGCCGTCGAAGGCCAGACCGATGCAGACGGAGACGGCATTCTGGATTCGGCCGAAGGCACCGGTTCGATCACCAGCTTCGGCGCCGCTCCTGCCATCTTGGTGGGAGCGGATGATCGTGACATCACCCTAGGCGTCGCTGGAACTGGTGATAACGCGTACGGCTTCATCAACCGAGGTCAGATCACGGGGCTCGGGGTCTACGACGAGGTCTCTCCTACCGCGCTGCGCTTTGGCGCTGAGAACGGCGGTCAGGTCGCCATCGAAGGGGGTATCCGAAACGAAGGGTCGATCGCCGTTTTGTCGTTCGAGGCGGACGCGACGACCATTCACCTGGCGGCCGGCGCGAACACGCCGACCTTGATCAACACCGGCACGATCAGCGCCGGCGCCTCCACCCAAACCGACAGCCGGATCGTCAACCTGTTGATCGACCAGGGCGCCAGCCTGACGTCCTTGGAAAACCGCGGCAGCATGCTGGCCACGTCGGGTGGCGGCAACGCCAGCACGACCAGCATCCTGGATCTGAGTGGTTCTCTGTCGTCGATCACCAACTTCGGCTCTCTGCAGGCCACCCTCGGCGCGAACGAGGACGGCACGCCGGCCACCGGCAGAGCGGTCGCCGTTGACGTCCGGGCCAACACAACCGGCGTCAGCTTCTTGCAGGATGGCGTTTTAGCGGACGATGACGATGACTCCGCCGACACCGACGGCGACGGCGTGCCGGACCTAAACGAGCCGATCACCATCGGAGCCATCCTTTTGGGGTCTGGCGCCGACACCGTGGATATCCGTAATGGCTCCGTCGTCGGCGACATCTATTTCGGAGATGGCGCTGATCGTCTGTCGATCTCGGGCGGTGCTGTCGTTCGTGGCGGCGTCTACAGCGGCGACGGACAGCTCGATCTCGACATTTCCAACGGACGACTGGTCGCAACTCAATCGGAAGCTCAGTCGATCAGCAGCCTGAATGTGGGATCTGAGGGCGAGCTGGTGGTGACGGTCGATCCGCAGGCTGGCGTGGCCAATGGTTTCGACGTGGCGGGCGCAGCGAACATCGCCGACGGCGCGACTGTGGGCGTGCGATTCAACTCGCTCGTGGACGATCCCCAGCGTTTCAGCCTTATCCGTGCGGGTTCGCTGAACATCGGCGCTCTGGATCAGAATACGATCCAGGCCAGCTCGCCTTATCTTTTCGTTGTGGAAGGCGGTGCGGACATTCCAGCCGGCGAGGTGTTCGTGGATGTTCGTCGGCGCACCGCCGACGAGGCTGATCTGATCGCCGTCGAGCGCCAGGCCTTCGATTCCTTCTATCAGTCGCTCTATTCCAACGAGGTCATCCGCAACGCCTTCCTGGAACAGCTGGATCGCGACGGCTTCATCAATCTCTATGAGCAGATGCTGCCGGATCATTCGGGCGGACCGCTGCTGTCACTTGCCTCGGGCGTCGACGCCGTCACGCGGGCGCTCACCGGTCGCAACGCCTCCGCAGCGCCGGGCGAAACCAGCGCCTGGATCCAGGAAATCAACTTCTACGCCGACAAGGACAAGACCGACACCTACGGCTTCCGTTCCGAAGGCTTCGGCTTCGCCGGCGGCATCGAGCGCGGCACGGGCTACGGCGCCATCGGCATCTCGACCGCCTTCACGTCTTCGGACTTGGAAGACCCGGAGGCCGAGGCCGAGGAGCGCCTGTCCGCCAGCCTGTTCGAGCTGGGCCTGTATTGGCGCGCACAGGGTCAATACTGGACCACTTGGGCGCGGGCGGCCGGCGGCTACGCCAGCTTCGACTCCACCCGCCAGCTGGTCGGCGAAGGTCTGAACCTGCGCACCGAATCCGACTGGCACGGCTTCACCTTGGCTGCAGCGGGCGGCGCCTCCTACGAGCGCACCTTCGGTCGCGTGAACGTCCGCCCGGAAGTCTATCTGGAATATTTCTCGCTGAATGAAGACGCCCACACCGAACGTGGTGGCGGTGACGGCTTCGACCTGGATATCGACAAGCGGGACGGCCACCTGTTCTCCGCCATCGCGGCGATGAACGTGGGCTATGGTTTCGGCGAGAACGGCTGGCTGCGGCCCGAGCTGCGTGTCGGCTGGCGCCAGAACATCTCCGTCGACGCCGGCGAGACCATCGCCCGGTTCGCCTCGGGCGGCCCAGACTTCCGTCTCTCGCCGGCCACCATCGAGGGCGGCGGACCGATCCTTGGCTTCCGCCTGAACGTCGGCAACGACTTGGGCATGCTGTCGATAACCGCCGACGCGGAACTGCTGGAAGACTACGTCCGCTACAGCCTGCTGCTGCGCGCCAGCTTCCGCTTCTAAAACCGATCCAGCAGAGACGCCGTCCGGTGGCCCGGGCGGTGTCTCTGTCTGTGTCTCAGCTCAATGCCAGAGACATCTCGTCGCCGATCCATTCCACGCGCATTTTCGCCAAAGCGGCCTCAGCGGCTGAAGGATCACCCATGGAGGTCTCGGCCTGAGCCAGGACGAAATAGCTGTAGGGATCACGGGGCCAGTCCGTCAGCAGCTCCAGTATCTTGGCCTTGGCGCCGACCGCGTCGCCGTTCGCCAGCATGGCCGCCGCCAGGCTGCGGCGCGTCGGATACCAGACGATGGGCGGATCGCCGCCCTCCGAGCCGCCCATGGCCTGGATCTCGGCGGCGCGGGCGAAGGCGGCGATGGCCGCCGGCGCATTGCCCTCGATCATGGCGGCGCGGCCTTCCAGCACACGCTGTGACAGTTCGACGAAGGCGGCGCGCATCTCGGCCTGGGGTCCGCTGAAGCCGGCGGCCACTCGTATGTCGCGGATGGCCTGGGCCTCGGCGCGCACGGCGGCGGCATCCCCTCTGCGGGCCGCGGCCTCGCCACGCGCATAGCGCCAGCTGATGCGCATCATGGGTCGTTCGACAGCCGGTTCAGCCAGCGCCGCAACGCGGTCCTGATCGGCGTAGCGGCCGTAGAGCGCATAGGCGTTGTTGGCCATCATCTGACGCCACAGCAGCCGGTCGCCCTCGCCCTGGGTCGGCGGCTGCACCAGTTCGGAATAGGTCGACAGGAAACCGTCCGCCAGCTTCAGCCCCTCCTCCGCCCCGCCGGCCATCAGGGCGCCGCCCATGCCGAAGTGGATGTTGTGTCCATGCAGCGGCATGCCCTTCACCCCGCCCGGAGGCGTCGCCAGCCGGTCGTAGCGCTTGTCCAGCGCCACGGCCTGGACGTTGGACATCATCGCCTCGCGATAGCGCCCGACGCGGAAGAAGGTGTGCGACGGCATGTGCACTAGGTGGCTGGCTCCCGGCGCCAGCCGCGCCAGCTTCTCGCCGTACGGAATCGCCTTGTGCGGATCGTCGGACCATTCGGTCAGGTGGATGTACAGATGGATGGCGCCCGGATCGTCTGCGTTGATCGACAGGGCGTGCTCCAGCATCTGCATGGCGCGGGTGATGCCCGGATCGGCGGCCTTGCCGTCCTTATCCCACCATTCGTCGGCGTTCAGCATCCAGGCGTCGGCGGTTACGGCCGCAACCGAGACGTCATCGGGATGGGCGCGCGCGATACGGTCCATGGCGCGGGCGAAACGCTCTGAGCGGGTGTCTTCGCGGCCGGAATAGCGCTGGATCAGGGCGTCGATCATGCGCTTCTGCATCGGCGTGGCGCCGCGAGCCAGGCGGCGCGCGTCCCGCGCGGCGGTCAGAGCGGCGTCCAGCGACGCCTTGTCGTTGCCGCCGCCGTTCAGGTTCGGCCCCAGAGCCCAGGCCTCGCCCCAGGCGCACAGGCCGCAGTTCGGATCTAGCGCCCTCGCCTTGCGGAAGGCCCGCACGGATTCGGAGTGCTCAAAGGCCCAGCGCAGCTTCACTCCATGGTCGAACCAGGCTTGGGCCTCGGGAGTGGCGGTGTCGATCTTGAACCCGCCGGTTCCGAAGCCGTCGACCATGACCATGTCGCCGCTGGGCGTGGCGTCAACGGCCGAGCCGACCCGGCCGCAGACCTGGGGACGCTCGATCAGATCGCGCGCGGCGCGGTCAGCGGTGGCGTCGGCCACGGCCTGCGGGCCGATCGTCAGGGCGGCGATCGCCGTCCCTGCCAGCAGCATCAATCGCATGTCCCGCCTCCCCGCGTTCCGGCGTCATCCTGGGCTGGATGACGCCGGGTCGCAAGATGGAGTCAGGCGACCTGGGGCGCGATCGGTTCCGGCTCCCCATCGGGGATTTCGGGCTCGTCTTCGTGACCGCGCGACACTACCTGGGCCACCACCAGATCGCCGGTGACGTTCAGGGTGGTGCGGCACATGTCGAGGAAGCGGTCGACGCCCAGGATCAGGCCGATGCCTTCGGGCGGCACGCCGACCATGGCCAGGATCATCGCCACCACGGGCAGAGATCCGGCAGGCACGCCCGCCGTGCCCACGCCGCCCAGGATGCAGACCAGCATGACGATGAACTGCTGAGCGATGGTCAGCTCGACGCCGAAGACCTGGGCCAGGAACAGCACCGTGACGCCCTCGAACAGAGCGGTGCCGTTCTGGTTGGCGGTCGCGCCCACCGTCAGAACGAAGCGCGAAATCTTGCGCGGGAGACCCAGGTTCTGCTCGGCGACGCGTAGCGACACCGGCAGGCTGGCGTTGGAAGAGGCGGTCGAAAAGGCCACCACGATGGCCTCGCGAATGTCCTTGAAGAACTTCAGCGGCGACGCGCCGCCCAGGGTAGCGACGAAGATCGGATAGACCACGAACATGTGGATCGCCATGGCGCCCACGGCCACGGCCACGTAGCGCGCCAGCACGATCAGAAGATCCCAGCCGAACAGGGCGGCCAGGTTGAACATCAGGGCGGCGATGGCGAAGGGCGCCAGTTTGATGACGAGGTTGATGAGCTTCATCATCACCTCGAACACCCCCTCGATCCCCTGCTTCAAGCGGTCGGTGGCGGCGCTCTTGGCCATGACCAGGCCGACGCCGAAGAACAGGGCGAACACCATGACCGGCAGAATCTCGTTGTTCGCCATGGCGGTGAAGACGTTCGACGGGATCAGGTCCAGGAAGAAGTCCGCCGCCTGAACCGACTCTGGCGCACTGCCGACGATAGCCGCCGCGCCGCTGGCGCCTTGGGCAAGCAGCTGCTGGGCGATGGTCGGGTCGATGCCGTCGCCCGGCCTGAACACATTGACCATCACCAGGCCGATGACGACGGCGATGGCAGACACCACCACCGTGAACAGCAGGCTCTTGATCCCGGTGTTGCCCAGCGTCTTGAGGTCGCCCATCTCGGCAACCCCGACCACCAGGGCCGAGAACAGCAGAGGCAACACCAGCATGAACAGCAGCTTCAGAAAGATCTGACCCGCCGGTCCGGTGATGTTGCTGGTCAGCCAGACGACCCAGCCCGCGTCGGCGCCCACGGCGACGTGGACGATCAGCCCGCCCACCAGGCCAACCATGAAGCCGATAAGCATCAGCCAGTGCAGCGGCAGGCCCCGCTTCGCTTGCGTTTCCATTCTTCCCCCTAGAGGTCGGCGCCTTGGGCGCGTCGTGTCGCCTATCGAATCGGCAGGCCGTAGATCAGGCCGCCCGGTCGAGCGTTCCATTGTGCATTGAGGCCGCGCGCCAGGTCGAGCGTTGATTGCGAACCCAGGTTTCGGTCAAAGATTTCGCCATAGTTGCCGGTGGCGGCGATGGCCTTCTGCGCCCAGTCGTTCGGCAAGCCGAGCATGGCCCCGAACTCGCCCTCGCGGCCCAGCATGCGGCGGATGCGCGGATCGCCGCTCTCGCGCGCCAACTGAGCGACGTTGTCGTCGGTGACGCCCAGTTCCTCGGCCAGGATGAGCGCATTCAGCGTCCAGCGGACTATTGAGGCCCAGCCTTCGTCCTCACGCCGCACCACCGGGCCCAGCGGCTCCTTGGAGATGACGTCAGGCAGGACGGCGTGCGCCTGTTGATTGGTCAGGCTGACCCGCGCGGCGGCCAGGGCCGAAATATCGGCCGTCAGCGCGTCGCAGTCTTCGCGCGCATAGGCCTGACGCGCCTCTTCCTCGGTGCGCAGGACTACCGGGCGGTATTCGATTCCCCGGCTGCGGAAATAGTCGCCGACGTTCAGTTCACTGGTCGAGCCGGACTGCACGCACACCCGCGCGCCATTCAGCTCGGACGCGCTGTTCAGGTTCAGCGAGCGCCGGACCAGAAATCCCTGGCCGTCGTAATAGTTGATCCCCGCGAAGGTCAGCGCGTCGCCCGCCTCCCGCGTCAGGGTCCACGACGTATTGCGCCAAAGCACGTCGACCCGCCCGGTGCGCAGGGCCTCGAACCTCTGCTCGGCGTTCAGCGGCACGAACCGCACCGCGCGTGGATCGCCCAGCACAGCGGCGGCAAGCGCCCGGCAGAAGTCCACGTCAAAACCGCGCCACTCGCCGCGATTGTCGGTGTAGGCAAAGCCGATCAGCCCCGGATTGACGCCGCAGTTCACGCGCCCGCGCTGCTTGATGGCGCGCAGGGTCTCGCTGTCGCCCGGCGTGTGCGGACGCGCGGCCACCGCCGCGTCGCCCTCGGGCGCCGCGGCGTCCTCGACCGGACCTTCGCCTCGGCCGCATCCTGCAAGGGCCAGCGCGGCCATGATCGCCGCCAGCCCTGTCGTCCTGATCCGCATGGCGCCCTCTTCCGCTTGCGCCCCCGCCCGCTTTAGAGCCTTGTCGAGCCCTCGCCGCAACCCGTGAAGGTCCCGATGAAGCCGCTTTCCGACCGCACGCGCCTGATCGCCTCGGCCACGAAGCGGGGTGCGGGCCGCCGACCGGTCAATCCGCCGATCGAGCGCGCCTCCACCATGCTCAGCGATCAGCCGGAGTGGATGCGCGACCCATCACTAGGCCCCGTGTACGGTCTGGACGGCGGCTCGGCCGCCCGTGCCCTTCGCGGCGCCCTGGCCGACCTGGAGGGCGCCCATCAGGTCCACCTGACCCCCTCGGGTCTTTCAGCGGTGACCGTGCCGCTGCTGGCGCTGCTCAAGCCCGGCGACGAAGTTCTGACCACCGACGCCCTGTACGGCCCCAGCCGGCGATTCCTGACCCGACACATGGCGGCGCGCGGCGTGACCACGCGCTTCCATCCGGCCGAGGCCGACAGCGCGGCCGTGGCGGACCTTATCGGCGAACGCACCCGGCTGGTGCTGATCGAGTCGCCGACTTCTCTCACCTTCGAGATGCTGGACGTGCCCGCCTTGGCCCAGGCCTGCCGCGCACGCGGCGTGCTGACGGTGATGGACAACACCTGGGCGGCCGGCCTGGCCTTCAAGCCCCTGGCGCATGGAGTCGATGTCTCGGTTCAGGCCCTCACCAAATACGTCGCCGGCCATTCGGACGTGTTAATGGGCTCGATCGCGGCCGCCGATCCAGCAATCTCTCGCGTGGTTGCCGAAACGGTCGAGGATCTCGGCTGGCACGTTTCGCCTGACGACGCCTGGCTGGCGCTTCGGGGGCTGCGCACCCTGCCCGTCCGCTACGCCGAACAGGGCCGCTCGGGGCTTGAGGTCGCGCGCTGGCTCGCGGCTCGGCCCGAGGTCGCCCGCGTCCTGCACCCTGCCCTGCCCGACGCGCCCGGCCATGATCTCTGGACGCGCGATTATGCAGGTTCGGCCGGCCTGGTGGGCGTGGTCATGCAGGGCGGCGACACGGCCAGCGCCCATGCTCTTATGTCGGCCCTCTCGTTGTTCGGTCTCGGCTACTCCTGGGGCGGATTCGAGAGCCTAATCACACATGAGACCCCGCAACTGACCATGCGCGCCCATCCGCCCGCGCTGGAGGGAGCACTCCTGCGCCTGCACGTTGGCTTGGAAAATCCCGCCGATCTCATCGTGGACCTGGAGGTCGGCCTCGCCGCCTGGCGCGACGCACTCTAGCCGCGGGACGCCCAGACCAGATATTCGACGTTGCCGTCACCGCCGAGAATGGGACTTTCGGCATCGGCTTTCACGCACCAGCCCGCAGACTCCAGCCAGGCCTTGGCGCCCTCGAGGGCTCCGCGCTGTGCGTCCGCGTCCTTGACGACGCCCTTCTTGCCGACGCCGCCGGGACCGTCCTGCTCGAACTGGGGCTTCACCAGGGTGATCAGGTCCGCATGCGGGGCGGCCAAGGCCAGAGCCCCAGGCAGAACCTTGGCTAGGCTGATGAAGCTGGCGTCGCAGACGATCAGCTCTGGCGGTGCGGTGATGATCTGAGCCGTCAGGTCGCGAGCGTCAGTGCGCTCCAGATTCGTCACACGCGGGTCACCGGAAACCGAGGGATGCATCTGGCCAAATCCGACATCGACCGCGAACACCCGCGCCGCGCCGCGATCCAGGCAGACCTCGGTGAAGCCGCCGGTGGAGGCTCCGACGTCCAGCACCACCCTGCCCTCGACCGGAACAGGCCACAGGTTCAGGGCGTGATCCAGCTTGAGCGCGCCGCGACCGACCCAGCGATGCGCGGCCTCGGCTTGGATGGCCGCATCGTCCGCCACCTGCTCCGACGGCTTGGCGACCGTACGGCCGTCAACCATCACTCGCCCGGCCTCGATCGCGGCTCGGGCCCGGGCGCGCGTGTCGAACAAGCCGCGGGCGACCAGGAGCTGGTCGATGCGCGTCTTCAAGCGATCTCGCTCAGTCGGCCGAGGGCCGCCTGCAGCCTGGCCTTGCCGGCTTCCGCCTCGGCCAGCTTGGTCCGCTGCTCCTCGACCACTTCGGCAGCGGCGCGTGACACGAAGTTGGGGTTGCCCAGCTTTTTGTTCACATGGGCGATGTCGCTGTCGAAGGCGGCGATTTCCTTTTCCAACCGCGCTTTCTCGGCCGTCAGGTCGATGATCCCGGCCAACGACAGGGCGGCCGTTGTCGCGCCCGACATGAAGGTCACGGCCCCCTCGGGCGCGGTCTGGGCCGCTTCGACCGCCGACACGCGCGCCAGGGTCAAGATCAGGTCGCGGTGGCGCACGATCAGTGCTTCTGTCTCGGCGGTCGACGCGACGAAAGTCAGCGGCGGCTTGGCGGACGGCGGCACATTCATCTCTCCGCGCAGGGCGCGAACCTCGGTGACCAGATCGACCAGCCAGCCGATCTCGGCCTCGGCGCCGGCGTCGATGAAGGCGTCGGGCAGCTCGGGCCAGGGCTGGCCCATCAGGAGACCCTCGCCGCCCAGCTGAGCCCACAGCTCCTCGGTGATGTAGGGCATGACCGGGTGTAGCAGCTTCAGCGTCTGATCCAGCGTCCAGGCCGTCATGGCACGGGTCTCGGCCTTGGCCGCCTCGTCGGCGCCCTGGAACACCGGCTTGGCCAGCTCCAGATACCAGTCGCAGAAGACATTCCAGATGAAGCGGTACAGGGCGCTGGCCGCGTCGTCGAACCGGCCGCCCTCCACCGCCGCCGACACCTGGCGCTCGGCCTTGGTCAGTTCGCCGCGGATCCAGCGGTTGATGGTCTGCTCGACCGTCGCCGGATCGAAGCCCTCAACGCGCGCGGCCTCGTTCATCTGGGCGAAGCGAGAGGCGTTCCACAGCTTGGTGCCGAAGTTGCGATAGCCTTCAATGCGTTGCTTCGACAACTTAATGTCGCGCGTGCCCGACAGGATGGCCATGGTGAAGCGCAAGGGGTCGGCGCCCAGCTCGTCGATGATGCTGAGTGGGTCGATGACGTTGCCCTTGGACTTCGACATCTTCTGGCCCTTCTCGTCGCGGACCAGGCCGTTGATGATGACCCGCTTGAACGGGACCTCATCCATGAAGTGCAGGCCCATCATCATCATCCGGGCGACCCAGAAGAAGATGATGTCCGCCGCCGTGACCAGGTCGCTGGTGGGATAGAACCGCTCCAGGTCCTCGGTCTTCTCGGGCCAGCCCATGGTCGAGAACGGCCACAGGGCCGAAGAGAACCAGGTGTCTAGGACGTCCTCGTCCTGGGCAAGCCGAACTGAAGTGTACGGATAGTCGGAGCTATCCAACGGCTCGCCACCCTCCCAACCGACAGCATCGCTTTCGGTAGCTGGGCAACCGTAGAAGGCCTCGGCCTGAGCAATCGCCTCGGCCGCACTCTCGGCAACGAAGATTTTAAACGGCCCACTCTCCCATTTGCCGTTTTCGCCTGCGGGAGGGCCAAACCATGCTGGAATGCGGTGGCCCCACCACAGTTGGCGCGAAATGCACCACGGCTCGATGTTGCGTAGCCACTCGAAGTAGATCTTCTCGTAGGACTTTGGTTCGAAGACCGTGTCGCCATGCTCCACCGCCTTTAGCGCGGGCTGAGCCAGCGTATGGGCGTCAACGTACCACTGATCCGTCAGCCACGGCTCGATCACCACGCCCGAGCGGTCGCCGTGCGGCACCATGTGGCGGGTCTTCTCGATCTCCTTCAGCCAGCCGTCTTCCTCGGCGCGGGCGACGATGGCCTTCCGCGCCGCAAAACGGTCAAGGCCCACAAACTCAGCCGGCACCTCAGGCGAGTCTGCGTCCGTTATGCGCGCTTCGGAATCCATGACGTTCAGAGCGTCGAGCCCCGCCCGCTTGCCCACGCCGAAGTCGTTGAAGTCGTGCGCCGGCGTGATCTTCACCGCGCCCGAACCCTTGGTCGGATCGGCGTAGTCGTCGGCGACGATCGGGATGCGACGGCCGGTGATCGGCAGGGTCACGAACTTGCCCACCAACCCCGAATAGCGCCCGTCGTCGGGATGCACGGCGACGCCGGTGTCGCCCAGCATGGTTTCGGGGCGGGTCGTGGCGACCACGATGTAGTCGCGCGTCTCGAATTCGCTCGCCTTGCCGTCCTCGTCGAAAGCAAGCGGATGCTCATAGGTCACGCCGTCGGCCAGCGGATAGGCGAAGTGCCAATAGGCGCCGTCGACCTCCTTCTGCTCGACCTCCAGGTCCGAAATGGCAGTCTGGAAATGCGGGTCCCAGTTCACCAGCCGCTTGTCGCGATAGATCAGGCCGTCCTTGTGCAGCTGGACGAAGACCTTGCGGACGGCGGCGTTCAGGCCCTCGTCCAGGGTGAAACGTTCGCGGCTCCAGTCGCAGCTGGCGCCCAGGCGGCGCAGTTGGCGCACGATGGTCCCGCCGGATTCCGCCTTCCAGTCCCAGACCTTCTCGATGAAGGCGTCACGGCCCAGGTCGCGGCGGCTGACGTTGCCTTCGGCCGCCAGCTTGCGTTCGACCACCATCTGGGTGGCGATGCCGGCGTGATCGGTGCCCGGCAGCCACAGCACCGCCTTGCCGCGCATCCGGTGATAGCGGGCCAGAATGTCCTGCAGCGTGTTGTTCAGTGCGTGGCCGATGTGCAGAGAGCCCGTCACGTTCGGCGGCGGGATGACGATGGAATAGGCCTGGGCCGCCGTATCCTGGCGCGGGGCGAACAGGCCCGAAGCCTCCCACTGATCATAGAGACGGGGTTCGGCGGCCTGGGGATCAAAGGTCTTGTCGAGCATGGGTGTCGTTTCGGGGATGAGGGCGCCGCTGTCCAGCGGCGCAAAAGAAAAGGGCGGCCCCGCCTCGCGGAGCCGCCCCATGACGTCGTCAATCAGGAAGGGTCAGCCGGCGTTGCGGGCGATGCGTTCGACTTCCTTGCGTACCTGGGCCTCGACGATGCCGGGCAGATTGGCGTCCAGCCAGTCCTTCAGCATCGGGCGCAGCATTTCGGCGACCATGGCCTCGACGGTCGAGCCGCTGGCGAAGTTGAGGTCCGGGCCGCGCGCCGCGGGGGCCTCGGGCTTCTGGAAGGTGGCGGCCAGGCCGGCGAAAGCAGAGGCGGCGCTGGCGGCGGCGCTGTCGCCGACCAGGGAATCATAGGGGCTGGCGGCCGGCGCGGGCTGAGGCGCGGGCTCCGGCTCGGGTTCGGCGGCCGGGAAAGGCTGGGCCTCGGCCACATCCAGGTCGCCGATCTGCTCGGGCTCGGCGCGCTCGGTCAGCTCCAGCACCTCTTCCTCGGCCTGGACCGAGGGGGTCTCGTCCATCAGCGCCGGCGAAGGCGCGGGTTCGGGTTCAGGCTCGGCGGCGGGCGCGGGCTCTTCGCCGGCGGGCGCCTCGGCCGGAGCGTCGTCCTCGGAGATGATCCGGCGGATCGACGCGAGGATTTCCTCCATCGTCGGTTCCTGAGCGGACTGATCGGTCATGACGGACATCCTCAGCGAATCCTGACGGGTCGTCGAACGTCGCTGCCGCCCGCCCCCGGTCGTCCTGTCGTCGCATCAACGCCCGCCGGAATCAACGGGGCTTTTTCGCCTGACAGGCGACTGATGATCAGTTTTGCGGCGCGGTCCGGACCACGTCGCCCTTCAACTGCCGATCAATCGGAGCGTCTTCCGCATCGTTGGCCGGGAGCACCGGCGGGGCCGCGATGCGGTCGATCGCCTCGATCACGCCGTCCCACGGCAGGGCGCCGCGGTTGCGCACGCGGCGCAGATTGGCCTCCGCGTCATAGGCCTCGATCGTGGGATCCAGGTTCGGGCCGCCCAACCGGCCCATGGCGGCCAGCAGCTGGGCTTGGGCGACGTATTCGTTGCGGCGGGCGGCGGCCAAGGTCACCTGTGCGGCGCGCAGCTCCAGTTCCTGGTTCAGGACGTCCAGGGTCGTGCGCAGGCCGACCTGGGCCTCCTGGCGCACACCTTCTGCGGCGACCGAGGCGGCGCGCACCGCCTCATTGCCGGCCTGGAGCGTCGATCGCGCCGACACCGTCTGGGCAAAGGCGCTGGAAATGCTCTGCAGCAGCGTGCGCCGCTGACCTTCGACGCCGATCTGGGCGGCGTTGGCTTGCTCAAGCGCCTGGGCGACGCGCGACCGGTTCAGCCCGCCGGTGAACAGCGGCACGGAGAGAGTCGCACCAGCCTGAAACTGCGTGCGTTCGGCCAGGTCGATGCTGCCGAAGTCGCTGCTGGACCCGCCGTAAGAGGCCGTCGCCCGAACCGAGGGCAGATACTCGGCGCGCGCCAAGGCAACCTGCGCCTCGGCCGCTCGCTGATTGTAGAGAGCCGCCAGAACCTGCGGGTTCTCGGCCAGCCCGACGGCCATGGCGTCGTCGAAGTCAGTCGGCAGGCCCGGCAGCACCGGCAGCGCCTCCATGTCCGCCGGCGCCTGGCCGACAACGGCTGCGTAGGCGGCGCGCGACGTCGACAACTGCGCCTGGGCGTTGGCCAGATCGGCCTGCGACTGGGCCAGGCGTGCTTCGGACTGGGCCACGTCGGTGCGGGTGATCTCGCCGACCTCGAACCGCGCGTTCGACTCGTCGAGTTGGC
Source organism: Brevundimonas sp. (assembly GCF_046295775.1). Taxonomy (GTDB): domain Bacteria; phylum Pseudomonadota; class Alphaproteobacteria; order Caulobacterales; family Caulobacteraceae; genus Brevundimonas. The sequence goes on from NZ_JBKBML010000009.1 coordinate 27,109, forward strand.
GGTTCAGGACGGTGATGTTGTCCTGGCGGATGCGCAGGATCTCCACGTCGCGCACCACATCGGCGTAGGCCTGGATGACCGAGGCCATGACCGACTGCTCGACCGCGCGAAGGTTCTCGCGCCCGGCGCGGACATTGGCCTCGGCGGCGGAGATGCCCAGGCTGGTGCGGCCGCCGGTCCAGATGTTCTGGCCCAGACTGACGCCGGCGTTGAGGCTCTCGCTCTCGGAAACGCCCCCCGGCGAAACCGTGTCGGGCACGCCGTCGCCGTCCAGGTCGATCGCCTGGCCACCCTGGCTGTCGGTGCGGGCGTAGGTCGCGCCCGCGGAGCCCGTGATGGTCGGGCGCAGGCCCGATCGTGCCTGGACGATGGTCTCGTCCAAGGCGCGCTGGTTGGCGCGCTGCGCCAGCAGGGTCGGATTGGTGCGGTAGGCCAGAGCGATGGCCTCCTGCAGCGTGTCGGCCCAGGCCGAGGCCGGCGCCGCGCCCATCGTCAGGGCGACCACGGCGGCTGTGGCGAGCGCGCGGGAGCGTTTGAACATGACCAATCCTCAGCCTGGCGCGGTCAAGAGATCGCGCGCCCCATTCTTCCGGCGTGTGTTGCGGCCTAGGCTCGCTCCGCGCCAGTTAAGTTTTTTTCACGCGAGCGCCAGGAGAACCCGTCGCTTCTAAAGCGCAAAGGCCGGGGCCGGGGTGAAGACGTCCAGAACCGGAGCCGCAGCGTCGAACAGTTCGCGCCGCGACACGCCCTGTTCGCCGCGCACGTACAGCACGGCCTTGCCCACCGGCCCGGTGCGCTCGACCACCGCCAGACGCCCGCCGACGCGCAAGGCGTCGATCCAGGTCTGCGGACGATGCGTGACCGCGCCCTCGCTGATCATGACGTCCCAGCCCTCGCCCGCCGGCTGGCTCAGGTCGCCCTCGACCGTCGCGACGCCGTCATCGGCAAGGGCGGCGGACGCGACGGCCAGCACCTCGGCCGAATCCTGGGCGGTGGCCTTCAGGCCCATGCGGCTCAGCACGGCGGCGGCGTAGGGGCCGGCGACCGCCAGGGCGCGCTCGCCCTCGCGCGCGTCCAGCGCCTGGAGCAGCTTGGACAGATCGCGCGGCAGCATCAGCTTGCGACCGCCCGCGATCTGCGGAGTCACGTCGGCATAGGCCGAAGCCTGGCGATCAGCGGCGCAATAGCGTTCGCGCTCGACGGCCAGCATGGCCCCCTGGATGGCGCGATCGGTGACGTCGTTCACGCGGACTTGCGAGTCCACCATGACCTTGCGCGCGGCGGCGAAATCCATCGATCCAGAGTCCTTGGGCAGGCCCCCGACAAAAAGGGGCGAAATCGAAGGCGCTTATAGGTCCGTGCGTTGCAGGGGACAATCCGATCTGATAGCGAACCCGCCTCGCGATGGAGCGGCGCCTTTCGAGGTGACGGCCTGATGGCGGAGTGGTGACGCAGAGGACTGCAAATCCTTGCACCCGGGTTCGATTCCCGGTCAGGCCTCCATCGCGAGTTTCCCTCCAGATCTACAGATCGACCTGCGTCAGCTGGTGCAGGGCCACCGCGCTGGTCGCGGCGACGTTCAGCGAATCGAATCCGCCCGCCATGGGGATCCGCACCGCCCGGCAGCGCGCGATGATCGAATCGGGCAGGCCCGGCCCTTCCGATCCCATCAGAATCGCCCGGGGCATGTTCGAACGCGACAGCGCGGCCAGCCGATCACCCGCGCCCGGTGTAAAGGCCAGCACCTCGACGCCGCGCGCGAGCAGCGCCTCGACCATAGCTTGGCCTGACCCCGCCACAGCCATGGGTGTTCGCAGCACGGCGCCGGCCGAAACCCTAATGGCCTTGCGGTAGAACGGATCGCAGCAGCGGTCGTCCAGCAACAGACCGCTCGCGCCAAACGCCGCCGCATTGCGGAACAGGCCGCCCATGTTGTCGTGGTTGCCGATGCCGCAGGCCGCGACCAGCACCCCGCCCTGCCCCATTTCATCGAGGATCGAATCCAGCGACCGCGCTTTGGGCTTCTCGCCCACCGCCAGGATGCCGCGGTGCAGGTGAAAGCCGGCGATCGCGTCCAGCACGCCCTGCGGCGCCAGATGGATCGGAGCGCCTTCCGGCAGGGCCTCCAGAATCGGGCGCACTTTCTCCAGACGCTGCTCGGCGATCAGCACCGCGCGCGGGCGGCACAGCGACCCCGCCGACGCGAGTACGCGCAGCACCACCTCGCCCTCCGCGACGAACAGCCCCTCGCGCCCCGTCAGATCGCGCTCGCGAATGTCGCGAAAGGCGGCGATGCGGGGGTCGTCGGCGTCTCGGATCGAAATCAGGTTCAATTCAGTCATATTTCCCGTTGCACGATCCGGAAGCCCGCTGCTATAGGCCCGCCTCCCGAGCAGCTGTTCCGCGGTAGCTCAGTGGTAGAGCAGCCGACTGTTAATCGGCTGGTCGTAGGTTCGAATCCTACCCGCGGAGCCACTCGGGCATAAGTTGTTGTTTTCGAGATTTGATCTCCGACAACGCCCTGCCCCTCCCCACTGCCACACTTGAGGTTTTCAGGCGCGTTCTCTCTGCGGGCCCCGTTCAGGGTTCTAATGGCGACGCAGCAATTCGCTCCAGCGGATGCAGCCTGCGATGTCGGCCTGCCGACATAGGAACCGGCAGAGCCCGAGCGGCTTAAGGTTCTGCTGCCGGCGCGGCGGGAAGCCTCGCCGCCGAAGGCATCCGTGTCGCGCCTCTCTGAACACCTAATCCCTGTGCGTTGGCCTCAATCCGACGCCGCGCGACTACGCCGTTCTCCCTCGCAGGCCTTGTCAGGACAACCACCGATGACCTCCAAACAATCCAAGACCGACGCCGCGTCGCCTGCAACCACTGAAACTGGACATGGCGGAGAACTGCATCAAAGCGCCTCGGCCCCTGAAACCCGCACCACGACCAACCACGGCGCGCCGATCAGCGACAATCAGAACTCCCTCAAGGCCGGCCCGCGCGGTTCGACCCTGCTGGAAGACTTCATCCTTCGCGAGAAAATCCAGCATTTCGACCACGAGCGCATTCCCGAGCGGATCGTTCACGCCCGCGGCTCGGCCGCCCACGGCTATTTCGAGCTGACCGAAAGCCTGGCCGACTTCACCACCGCCAAGGTGCTGACCGAGGTCGGCAAGAAGACCGAGGTCTTCACCCGCTTCTCCACCGTCGCCGGCGGCGCCGGGTCTGTCGACACGCCGCGCGACGTGCGCGGCTTCGCGGTCAAGTTCTACACCACCGAAGGCAACTGGGACTTGGTGGGCAACAACATCCCGGTCTTCTTCATCCAGGACGCGATCAAGTTCCCCGACCTGATCCACGCCGTGAAGATGGAGGCCGATCGCGGCTATCCGCAGGCCGCCAGCGCGCACGACACCTTCTGGGACTTCATCGGCCTGATGCCCGAGAGCACCCACATGGTGATGTGGGCCATGTCGGACCGGACCATTCCGCGCTCGCTGCGGATGATCGAGGGCTTCGGCGTCAACACTTTCCGGCTGATCAACGCCGAGGGCGAAGCCACCTTCGTCAAGTTCCACTGGCGGCCCAAGCTGGGCACGCAGTCGACCTGCTGGGACGAGGCGGTCAAGATCGCCGGCGCCGATCCTGACTATCACCGCCGCGATCTGTTCGAAGCCATCGACCAGGGCGACTTCCCCGAGTGGGAGTTCGGCGTGCAACTGCTGAGCCAGGCCGAGGCCGACGCCCTGCCCTTCGACATCCTTGACGCCACCAAGCTGATCCCCGAGGAGGATCACCCGATCCGCGTCGTTGGCCGCATGGTGCTGGACCGCAACCCGGACAACTTCTTCGCCGAGACCGAACAGGTCGCCTTCCTGCCGACCAACATCGTGCCAGGCGTCGATTTCTCGGAAGACCCGCTGCTGCAGGGCCGGCTGTTCTCCTATCAGGACACCCAGCTGTCGCGCCTAGGCACGGTCAACTTCCACCAGCTGCCGATCAACCAGGCCAAGGGCTGCCCGTTCCAGAACTTCCAGCGTGACGGCCAGATGCAGACGCAGGTCTTCAAGGGTCGGGCCAACTATGAGCCGAACAGCCTGGCCGACGCCCGCGAGGACGGCGGCCCGCGCGAGGACCCCAAGGGCGGCTTCCGCACCGCGCCCATCCCGCAGAAAGGCGAAAAGGTTCGCCTGCGCGCCGAAAGCTTCGCCGACCACTACAGCCAGGCGCGGCTTTTCTTCCGCTCTCAGACCGAGATCGAACAGGCGCACATGGCCAGCGCCCTGGTGTTCGAACTGTCCAAGGTTTCGCTGGCCCATGTGCGCGAGCGCGTGCTGTCCAACCTCCAGAACGTGGACGATACCCTGGCGCAGCGGGTCGCGGACGGCCTGAACCTGCCGCTGCCCGCGCCGTCGGATCCGGCGGTCGCGCCCATCGATCTGGATGCCTCGCCGGCCCTTCGCATCGTCGGCAAGTATCCGGACACTCTGGAGGGCCGCAAGGTCGCCATCCTGATCGCCGACGGGTCCGACGGCGCGGTGGTCGATGCGGTTCGCAAGGCCGTGGAAGGGGACGGCGGCTCGGTCTTCATCGTTGCGCCCAAGATCGGCGGCGCCAAGCTGAAGGACGGCTCCACCCTGGCCGCCGACGGCCAGTTGGCGGGCAGCCCCTCTGTGCTGTTCGACGCGGTCGCCATCGTCCTGTCGGACGAAGGCTGCGCCATGCTGATGAAGGAAGGCGCCGCGGTCGATTTCGCCAAGGACGCCTTCGGCCACCTGAAGGCCATTGGGCACACCCCTGCGGCGCAACCCTTGCTGGACAAGGCGGGGGTCGAGCCGGACGACGGCGTGGTCGACCTGTCCGGCAAGGCCGATGGCTTCATCGAACCCGCACGGACTCGGCAGTGGGATCGCGAGCCCAAGGTGCGAATGCTCGCCTGACGCTCGCATTGGCCGCTGGGCTGTTTTTCATAGGCGGTCCAGCGCATTCCAGAGCCCTGCGCCGGAACCGAAGATGCGCCCGGCCATTCGACTCCCGACCAGGAGACTGAAATGCTGGAACTGCTCTTCGCCGCCGCCCTCTTCGCTGAGCCCGCTCACAAGGCGCCTTCAGTGGCCGAGCCTCGCAAGGCAGCTGCCGTGGCGAGCAAGCGCGAAAACGCAGCCATCCTCGCCGGCGTCGCGGTCACCCTGGAATGCACGGCGCGGATCAGCGGTCGGGTTGAAAACTGTCATGTGCTTGGCGAAACACACCCAGGCCTGGGCTTTGGCGAGGCCGCCGTGGCCCTGATGCGCGACGCCCAGGTCACGCCGCCCCCGCGTGATCTTCAGTTCGCCCACACCATTCAGTTCACGCCCGACGCCGCCGACTGATGCCGACGAATCAAGCCGCGGTCTTCGCCGACCGCCCCTCCAGCCGCGCGATAAGCTGGGCGCTGGCTGCGCGCAGCTGACGGTCCGCCTTGGCCGACCTCAGGGTGAAGCGAAGCTGATAGGTCAGCAGCCGCCAGTTCAGCGGCTTGGTCACGAATGCCGTCGCGCCAGCGCGGAAGGCGCGGTCAATGGCTTCGACGTCCTCTCGTCCCGTTTCGACCACGACCGGCAGGTGCTTCAACGCCGCGTCCGCGCGGATGGCCGCCAGCAGTTGGAACCCGTCCATGCGCGGCATCTCTAGATCGGTCAGGACCAGGTCGTAACTGCGCGCCGCCAGCATCTGTAACGCCTCGACGCCATCTTGCGCCACATCGACGCTGGCGCTGGCCGAGGCCAGGTTCACGCGAGCGAACTCCCGCAGGATGGGATCGTCATCGACGAAGAGAAGGCGCGCCTCCTCATCCAGGACATAGAAGAAATCACTCATGCCGTTTGTCCCGGAGGCGCGCGGCCTCCTGCTGATCCCCCGACCAGGCCTCAAGCTTAAGCCTCGGGTCATTAACGGCGCGTATCATCAGCACAATCAGCCGCTTCGGAATTGGTCTTGCTGCGCTTTCGCCCGCCCCCCGCCGGTTCCATCGGCCGCCGACTGGTCATGCTGGTTCTGGCCGCCCTGACGGCGTCTTTCGTCGTCACCGCACTGGTTTCGACCTGGATGGACCTGAACCGCCAAGCGGCGCTGGAAACCGGACGCCTAACCCAGACCGCCCGCGTCATCGCCTCCTTGTCGGTCGAGGCAGTCAGCGAAAACGATCGGGCCCGCGCCTTCCAGGCGGTGCGCTCGATCGCCCAAATGCCTGGGGTCAGCTATGCCCGCGTCGATGACGCCCGCGGGGACCTTATCGCTGAAACGGGCACGGGCGCACGGCTGGTGACGGACGCGCGAACGTCAAGCGGCGTCGACCCATCGCTGTGGTCTTTGCTCAACACCGGGTCGCTGGAGGCCAACGCGCCCATTCTTGCGCAGGGTCAGCCGGTGGGCAGCGTGACGGTCTTCGGCCAGACGCCCGAGTTGCGCGACCGCGTGCTGTCGACGATCTGGGCGACCCTGGCCGGCGCCGTGGCCGCCCTGATCGCGGGTCTGGCAGTCGCCGCGCGCATGAGCCGACGCATCTCCGCCCCCATCGTCGCTCTGGCCGGCCTGATCCGAGGCGTCGATCGCAGCGGCGATTATTCGACGGCCGTGGACATCCGCGCCGAGGGCGAAGTGGCCGAACTGGTTTCGGGGTTCGACAGTCTTCTGCATGGCATCCGCGAGCGCGACGCCCGCATCGCCGCCCACGTGGAGACCCTGGAGACCCAGGTGGCCGAACGAACGGCCGAGCTGGTGGTAGCGCGGGACGCGGCAGAGCAAGCCAATGCAGCCAAATCCGACTTCCTGGCCGTGATGAGCCACGAAATCCGGACGCCCCTGAACGGCATCCTGGCGCTCAGCGACCTTCTGGCGGCCTCAGATCTGCCGGCGCGCCAGCAGCGGCACGCCGACGTCATCGCCAAGTCGGGACGGTCGCTCTTGGGCGTCATCAACGACATCCTCGACTTTTCGAAGGTCGAAGCCGGCAAGATGGAGCTGGAATCCATTCCCATGGATCTGGCCGAAATCGCCGATGACGTCGCCAGCCTGTTCTCGGAAAAGGCACTGGCCAAGGGCCTGGACCTGGCGGTCTTCGTCGATCCGCGCCTGCCCCCGGTGCTGGGCGATCCGACCCGTTTGCGCCAAGTGCTGAGCAATCTCGCCAACAACGCCATCAAGTTCACCGACACGGGCGGTGTCCTGATCGCGGCCTATCGCGACCCGCGCGCGGCCGGGCGGATCATGCTGGCGGTGCGCGACACCGGGCCGGGCATCCCCCAGGACCGCCTGGCTACCCTGTTCGAGGCTTTCACCCAGGTCGATCAGACCACGACGCGCAAGCACGGCGGCACGGGCCTGGGCCTGGCGATCTGCGACCGCCTGGTGAAGGCGATGGAGGGCGAATGGCGGTTGAGCAGCGCCCTGGCTCGAGGATCGAGCTTCGCCTTCTCCGTGCCGCTGCAGCCGGCTGAGGCGGCGCCGGCGCTCCTTCCCTTCCGGCAGGACTGGGCGGTGGCGATCAAGGTCGCCGGACAGACCGGAAAGGCCCTGGATCTCTACCTGCAGGCCCTGGGCGTTCAGCGGACGACCGATCCGGGCGACGCTCGCTTTGTCGACGACGCGGCTGGCGTCGACGCCATGACGAGCATCATCGTGCGAGACGGCGAACATTCCGCCGACGCGGCGCGGGCTCAGGCGCCGGACGCCTGCGTCCTGGCCAGGCCGTTGCGACGCGACGACATCCTCTCCGTGCTGACCCAGCTGCACGCCGGCGAGCGACCGAGGCTGGCCGGAATCAAGCCGCGCCCAGCCGCCGGTCCCGCCTTCCCCGGCCTGCGCGTGCTGGTCGTCGACGATTCCGACGTCAACCGTGAGGTCGCGTGCGAGGCTCTTGGCCGGCTCGAGGTCGAGACCTTCACCGCCGCCGACGGCGTGGATGCGGTTGAGCGGGTGAGCGTTGAAACCTTCGACCTCGTGCTCATGGACGGCTCCATGCCGATCATGGACGGTTTCGAGGCCACGCGGCGGATCCGCGCTGACGAAGCCAGGACAGGCCGTCCCCGCGCCGTGATCGTCGCCCTGACCGCCCATGTGGTCGGCGCAGGCGCCCTGGCCTGGCGTGACTGCGGCATGGATGACGTCATCCACAAACCCTTCACCTTGGACGACCTGCGTCGGGTATTGGGGCGCTTTCATCCCGATCGAGCCGCCGAGCCGAAACCAGTGACCAAGACCGCTTCAGCGGCGCCTTCGGTCGGAGCGGACAAGCCGGCCGCCTCGATCGATCCGTCCCTGTTCGATCCGGTCGTGTGTGGCGAACTTCAGGCCATGGCCGAAGCCGGCCGTGCGGACTTCGTCGAGCGCGTTCAGTCCCTGTATCTCGAGAACGCGCCCCTGCGCATGGCGGAGGCCGAGGCGGCCGAGGCGTGCGGAGACAGGTCCGAACTGGCCCGCGCCGCCCACGCGCTGAAGTCCATGAGCCTGAGCCTGGGCGCCCGCGCCGTGGCTGAAAAGGCCATGGCGCTCGAGACCTCGGCGCGCGACGCCCAGTCGCCCTCCACCCAGCCATTGAGGGTCGTGCTCGACGCGACGCTCAAGGCTCTGACCAGCGCACAGTTAGCCGATACACCCGCAATGGCCCGGCAGGTCGAGGAGGCCCTCGGCCGAGGCGCGCTGCATGTCGTCTACCAGCCGCTGTTCGAGCGGACAGGGGGCTTCTCGGGCAAGGTCGAGGCTTTGGTGCGCTGGACCGAGGCCGACGGTCGTCGGCGCTTCCCGGACGACTTCATTCCTCAGTTGGAGGCTGAAGGTGCGGTGTCGCGCCTCACCGACTTCGTGCTCGAGCGCGCAATGACGCAGGCGCGCGCGCGGCCAGACCTTCGCGTCTCGGTAAACGCCTCCGCCTCGGAGTTCCAGGAACCTGGCTTCGCCCGGCGCGTCAGCGAGCTGGCGCGACGTTGCGCCTTCCCGCCATCTCGCCTTGAAATCGAAGTCACCGAGACGGCCATGCTGGACATCAGCCGCGCCCGCATTTCGATCGAGGCCTTGCGCTCGGCCGGTTTCGGCGTGGCTCTCGACGATTTCGGCGCAGGCTACACTAGCTTGCACGCCCTGCGAGAGCTCAAGTTCACCACCCTCAAGATCGATCGCAGCTTCGTGGAGCGGTGCAGCGTGGACACGGCCTCGGCCGCCATCATCCACGCCGTCGTCGGCGTCGGACGGGCGCTGGGCATGAAGGTGGTCTGCGAGGGCGTGGAGACAGCCGAACAGGCCGAATTCCTGCGCATCGCCGGGGCCCACTATCTGCAGGGCTACCACTTCCAGAAGCCAGTCGCGCTGGAAGACGTGCCGGCGACGGCTCAAGCCGCATAAAAAAAAATCCCGGCGCGGGCGGCGCCGGGTTTTGAAAAGTGGTTCGGTGATGGTGGGTGTCCTCGAAACGCAATCTGAAGACACCGCCCTCTTCGACTGCTTTGGTTAATGCGGGATTAAGGTCGATCCGGCAGCCAGACTGCCTGGCTTCCCTCGCCCGGCGGCGACCAGCGAACCAGCCACCCCTCGCCCGCCCTCGACACCCCGCCGTCCCCTGCGGTCAGCGATGGCAACCGATAGCCGCGTCCTCCGACGGCGACAGCCGAGGCGCCCGCGGGCGCCGCCAGCGTCCATCGACCCGTTGCATCCGCCGTGACCTCGCGACCCTCGCCGTCAATCTCGACCACGACGGCTGCATTGACTGCGGTTCGGCCCGACAGGATCACAAGGCGACCGTCATCGTCCGCCGCGTCCAGCCCTCCTGGCTCACCGTCCAGGCGGCGCGTGGCGTCGCCGACGGTCAGCACAGCCGCCGGGCCCGAAGCCAGCAGCGCCAGACGGCTGGGAGAGGTGGCGGTGTCCTGGCCGTTCTGGACCTCAGGCGTCAGGATCAGGTCAGTCGAACCGGGATCCAGCCGCACGTCGAATCGCCCATTCTGGTCAGCTGCGGCTGCAAACGCCTGGCCGGCGGCGCCACGCAGGACCACGCGCGCGCCGGGTCCAGCGACGCCGGTGACCGACAGGCCGGCCGTCGTTCGCGACACCTGCTCGACAACAGGCGGCTGCAGCCAGGCGTCAGCCTGACTGCCGACCGCCTCCATTCCGGCCTGGTCGGGAGCAGGCGAGCAGGCCGCCGCCAGCATGGCGAAGGCGAGCGGACACAGACGTTTCATCATGGCGCGCGACCCTTTATGCCCTGTTGCAAAGCCAGATAGCGCGACCTGCGGGCTGTCTGCCATCCCGACGAGGTCCCATGCCGCTTTCCCCTGTTCCGATCGCTCCCTTCGATGGCCCGTCCGTCTGTCTGTTTTGCGGGGCCTCCGAAGCTGTGCGCGCTGATTATCATCAGGCGGCCGGCGAATTCGGCGCAGGCGTAGCGCAGGCAGGCTGGCGGCTGGTGTACGGCGGCGGCGGCGTGGGGCTTATGGGATCCGCCGCGCGCGGAGCCCATGACGCCGGCGGACGCGTGCTCGGCATCATGCCGGCCTTCCTGCGCAGCCGGGAGCGGCTGTTCGACGAGGTCGAGACCGTGGTCGTCACCTCCATGCACGAGCGCAAACAGCTGATGTACGATCAGTCCGACGTCTTCGTGGTCGCGCCGGGCGGCGTCGGTACGCTGGAAGAGGTGGTCGAATTGCTGTCGTGGAAGCGGCTGGACTTGCACGCCAAGCCGGTCATTTTCCTCAACATCGACGGCTTCTGGGACGGCTTCTTCGCCCTGATGCGACACAGCGTCGCCGAGGGCATGACACCTGCGGGCTTTATGGACGCGTGGATCGTGCGTGACGATGTGGCGGGCGTTCTGGACGCTTTGACAGAGACGCGCGATACGGCCGCACTTGCGACATGATCACCGATAAGTAACCATTGGTCAGTCTCGTCCGTGCGTTTTCATTCGAAACGCGCCTTGACAGTTTTCTTGGAAAACGGACATTGACGCGGTGGGGCCCTGTCGCGCCCCGGTTCTTTGTCGGAGACGCCTCATGCGCGCCCTTCTCGTCGCCGCCGCCCTGTTCGCGGCCGCTCCCGCCTTTGCTCAAGCCCCGGCCAGCAGCGCCACCCTGGCGGACGCCGCCAAGGCTCCGGCCGGCCGCACCATCATCGACGGCGCCACCTGGCGCTGCGAAGGCTCGGCCTGCACCGCCACCGGCGGTTCCAACCAGCCCGCGCCGCGCGCCTGCCGCCGCGTCGCTCAGCGTCTGGGTCAGCTGACCGCCTTCACCTACAAGGGCGTCGCCCTGACCGAAGCCGAACTGGCCGCCTGCAACGCCTAAGCGTTCAAGCCGCAGAAGTCAGAGGGGCCGGGCTGGAGCATTCCAACCCGGCCCTTTTTCTTGGTCAGCCCGCCTCCCCGCGCAGCCGTTTCTGGATCGCCTCGCGGCCGATCAAGGGCGTGATCGCCGCCATGTCGGGGCCATGCGCCTGTCCGGTCAGCGCCAGCCGCAGCGGCATGAACAGGGCCTTGCCCTTGGCGCCCGTCTCGGCCTTGACCGCCTGGGTCCAGACACTCCACGCCTGATCGTCCAGCGTCTCGGGCAGCAGACGCAGCGCCGCCTCGGCGAAGGCGACGTCTTCGATGACCGGTGCAACCGGGCCACGCACGATGGCGGCCATCTGCTCGACCTCGGCGAACTTGCCCAGGTTCGGCTTCACGGCGTTCCAGAACGCCTCGCCGAGATCGCAACCCAGCGTCTGCAGCCGCGGCTGAGCCTCCGCATAGCTGAGGGCGTGCAGCGCCTGGGCGTTGAGACGGTCCAGGTCGGCCGTGTCATAGCGCGCCGGCGACCGACCCATCTTGGAGAAGGCGAAGCCCTGGCCCAGCGCCTCGATCGAGGTCGCGAACTCCAGCGGGTCCGAGGTGCCGATCCGCCCCAGGTGGCTGGTGATGGCGATGGCCTCATAGCCCTGGTCGCGCATGTCGGCGATCGACAGCGAGCCCAGGCGTTTGGACAGGGCCTGGCCGTCGGCGCCGACCAGCAGCGGCATATGCGCAAAGCCCGGCAAAACGCCCGCCCAGCCCGTAGCGATGAGCGCCTCGAAAATCTCGATCTGCGCCCCGGTGTTGGTGACGTGATCCTCGCCCCGGATCACGTAGGTGATCGCCATATCCAGGTCGTCCACGACCGACGGCAGGGTGTAGAGGAACAGCCCGTCCTCGCGGATCAGGACGGGGTCGGACATCGAGGCCGTATCGACCTCGGCGTGGCCGCGCGACAGGTCTTCCCAGGCGACGCGGCGGCCGTCCAGCTTGAAGCGCCAGTGCGGCTTGCGGCCCTCGGCCTCGAACGCGGCCTTCTGCTGGTCCGTCAGGCTGAGACCCGCGCGGTCGTAGATCGGCGGCAGGCCGCGCGACAGCTGCACCTTGCGCCGGCGATCCAGCTCTTCGGAGGTGTCGTAGCAGGCGTATAGACGCCCGGTCGCCTTCAGCGCCTCGGCCGCGGCATCGTAGCGATCGAAACGCTTGGACTGGTTGTGGCGTTCGTCCCAGACCAGACCCAGCCAGGTCAGGTCGTCCTCGATCCCCTGCTCGAACTCGCGCGTGGAGCGGGCCAGGTCGGTGTCGTCGATGCGCAGCACGAACTGACCACCCTGCCCTTTGGCGAACATCCAGTTCACGAGGGCGGTGCGCACATTGCCGACGTGCAGCCGGCCCGTGGGCGACGGGGCGAAACGAACCTTGACGGTCATGGGATCGGAAACCTTGGAATGCGAGGCGGCTAGGTCGCGCCCCCGTCCCGCCAAGTCAAGCGACGCAGGTCTGCGTCAGCATCGGACGCACCGCTTCAGACGGCGGCTGACGCCTTGCCCGGCCATGCTGTAAGCACCCCCCATGGCGAGAGACGGTGCGATCTATGTCTGCCAGTCCTGCGGGGCTGTGCACGGGAAATGGTCCGGGCAGTGCGGGGCCTGCGGACAGTGGAACTCCATTGTCGAGGAGAGCCGCTCGGCCCCGCCCGGCGCTCTGAAGCCAGCGGCGGTCAGACGAACGCGCGGCGTGCAGTTCGAGACGTTGCAGTCCGACACGCCCGAGCCGCCGCGCATCCTGACCGGCGTGACCGAGTTCGACCGGGTCTGCGGCGGTGGCGTGGTCCCCGGCTTGGCCCTTCTGCTGGGCGGCGATCCGGGCGTGGGCAAGTCCACCCTGCTGCTCGAGGTCACCGCCAAGGCGGCTCTGCGCGGGGCCAGGGTGGCCTACATCTCGGGCGAGGAGGCGATCGAGCAGATCCGCGCCCGCGCCAAGCGCATGGGTCTGGAGACCGCGCCGGTGAACCTGGCCTCGGCCACGGCGCTTCGCGAGATCATCGCTACGCTGAAGCGCGAGACGTTCGACATCGTCATCATCGATTCCATTCAGACCCTGTGGTCCGACGCCCACGAGGCCGGCCCCGGCTCGGTGACCCAGGTGCGCGCCTGCGCCGGCGAACTGGTAAGGCTGGCCAAGTCGCAGGGCGTCGCCGTCGTCCTGGTCGGCCATGTCACCAAGGACGGACAGATCGCCGGCCCGCGGGTGGTCGAGCATATGGTCGACGCCGTCCTCAGCTTCGAAGGCGAACGCGGCTATCCCTTCCGCATCCTGCGCGCCGGCAAGAACCGCTTCGGCGCGACTGACGAGATCGGCGTGTTCGAAATGGGCGACGCCGGCCTGCGCGAGGTCGCCAATCCGTCGGTCCTGTTCTTGGGCGAAGGCAAGGACCGCGCGCCGGGGGCCGCTGTCTTCGCCGGCATCGAGGGCTCGCGCCCCGTTCTGGTCGAGATTCAGGCCCTGGTCTCCAAGTCCGCCTACGGCACGCCGCGCCGGGCCGTCATCGGCTGGGACACAGGGCGGCTGAACATGGTGCTGGCCGTGCTGGAGGCGCGTTGCGGCTTCGGCTTTGGCGACCAGGACGTCTATCTGAACGTAGCGGGCGGCTTGCGGATCAGTGAACCGGCCGCCGACCTGGCGGCCGCGGCCGCCCTGATCAGTTCGGCGGTGGATCTGCCCCTGCCCCAGGGCTGCGTCGCCTTTGGCGAGATCAGCCTGTCGGGAGAGGTCCGCGCCGTCGGCCGCGCCGAGGCCCGTCTGCGCGAGGCGCAGAAGCTCGGCTTCGACCAGGCCCTTACGCCGCCCCTGACCGTCAAGGCGCCGGGCGTCAGCCTGACCTCGATGACGCGGCTGACGGAAGTCGTCGAACGAATCTCGCAGAACCGCTACGACTGACGCCGTGACCGGATACGACCTCTTCGTCGCCATCGTGCTGATCGCCTCGGTCGCGGCCGGAGCGGTTCGCGGCGGCGTGCGCGAACTGGTCAGCCTGCTCAGCGCCATCCTGGCCGCCTTCGTCGCCCTGATCGCCCTGCCCGTCACAGCTCCGGTCATGCGCGGCCTGATCGATCCCGACTGGATCGGCTCGGTCGTGGCGGTGATCGTCGGCTTCTTTCTCGTCTATTTCCTGCTGCGTCTTGTCGGTTCGGCCCTGTCCAAGGGCGCCAAGGCGCACGGCGCGCTGGGCGCGATCGACCGGCTGTTCGGCGTCGTCATCGGCGCGGCGCGGGGCCTGCTGCTGATCGGCGCGGTGCACCTGACGGTGGCGGCCGGCCTGCCCGGCGACCGCTCTCCGCGCTGGCTGGACGAGGCGTTCTCCTATGGTCTCAGCGTGCGCTCCGCCCACGCCATCCAGTGGATCCTGCCGGGGCTCGGCCGGGGCGTCGACGCCGTCACCCCCCTGGTCGACGGATCGATCCGACGCGGCTTTTCCGACGATCCGGACTTGCCCCGGCCCTAATCCAGGAATACCTCGCCCTCGCGCCCCCAAAACAGGTCAATCGGAGCCCGACGATGGACCACATGATCGCCGAACCCGTCGTTCACCGCGCCCACGCGCGCGATCCCGAGGATGACGCGCTGCGCCTTGAGTGCGGCGTCTGCGGCGCGTGGGGCGCCGAGGCCGACGAAGCCTCGTCCATCGTCGCCCTGGGCCTGCACGCGCTTCAGCATCGCGGCCAGGAGGCTTGCGGGATCGCCAGCGTCAAGGATGCCCGGTTCCACACCGAGAGGCACATGGGCCTGGTCGGCGAAGCCTTCGGCGGCGCGGACCTGTCGCAGCGCATGCCCGGCTCGGCGGCGGTAGGCCACACCCGCTATTCCACAGCGGGCGGCAGCTTCCTGCGAAACATTCAGCCGATGTTCGCCGACCTGGACCAGGGCGGCATCGCCATCGCTCACAACGGCAACCTGACGAACTTCCATTTTCTGCGGAAGCAACTGGTCGGCGAAGGCGCCATCTTCCAGTCGACCTCCGATTCCGAAGTGATCCTTCATCTCATCGCTCGGAGCCGTAAGGCCAAGATCGTCGACCGCTTCATCGACGCCCTGGGTCGGATCGAGGGCGGCTACGCCCTGGTCGCTCAGACGCGCAGCAAGATGATCGGCGCGCGCGATCCGCTGGGAATCCGTCCGCTGGTGCTGGGCAAGGTCGGCGAGACCTGGGTGCTGGCGTCAGAAACGTGCGCGCTGGACATGATCGGCGCCGAATTCGTGCGGGACGTCGAACACGGCGAGGTGGTTGTCATCGACGATCAGGGCCTGCGCTCGCTCAAGCCTTTCGCCGTCGGGGCCGCGCGCCCCTGCATGTTCGAATACGTTTACTTCTCACGCCCCGATTCCATCGTGAACGGCCGGTCCGTCTATGAGGTCCGCAAGGAGATGGGCCGCGTTCTGGCGCGCGAACACGCCGTCGAGGCGGACATCGTGGTCCCGGTGCCCGATTCAGGCGTGCCTGCCGCACTCGGCTACGCCCAGGAAAGCGGCATCCCGTTCGAGATGGGCATCATCCGCAGCCACTACCTGGGCCGCACCTTCATCCAGCCCAGCCAGGGCGCGCGTCAGAAGGGCGTGCGCATGAAACACAGCCCCAACAAGGCGGCGCTCGCTGGCAAACGGGTCGTGCTGATCGACGACTCGATCGTGCGCGGTACCACCTCGCTGAAGCTGGTTCGCGCCGTACGCGCCGCAGGCGCGGCCGAGGTCCACCTGCGCTCGGCCAGCCCGCAGATCCTGTATCCGGACTTCTACGGCATCGACATGCCAGAGCGCAGCCAGCTGATGGCCGCCAACCGAACGCTGGAGGAGATGACCAAGGAGCTGGAAGTCGATTCGCTTGGTTTCCTGTCGATCGACGGCCTTTACCGAGCGCTGGGCGAAGACGGCCGCCACGCGACCCAGCCCCAGTTCACAGACCACTATTTCACCGGCGACTATCCCACCCGACTGCTGGATCGCGAGATCGAGGAAGGCGGGCGCGAGATGTCGGCGCGCCAGCTTTCGCTGCTGGTCAGCGCCTGACCTTCCGGTTGGCCCGCATCAGGGCCAGTTGTCCCGCCAGCACGAGCGCCAGGCCCGCCAGCGCGCTAGGTCCGAAGCGCGCGCCCTCGAACAGCACCGACACGCCCATGGCGATCGGCGGCGTCAGGGCGGAGATATAGCTGGCCAGCGCATAACCCCGCGCTCTGGCGATGGTGAAATACAGGCCGAACGCGATCACCGAGCCGAACAGGGACAGATAGAGCAGCGAGACCACATAGGCCGGCGTCCACTCCACCGCCCAGGACACGCCGGTCGCCAGCCCGAACAGGGCCAGAAGCCCCGTGCCGTAGGCCATCGCCCAGGCCGTGCCCGCCAAAACGCCAGCGCCCGCCTGCTGTCCACGCCACGCGAACCAGTTGCCGAACGCCGAGGCGATCACAGCCACGATCGAAAGGCCGACGCCCAGCGCCGCCCGTTCGCTGAGCCCGGCGCGCAGGATTTCCCCGCCCGACAACACCGCGACGCCGATGACGCCCAGCGCAGCGCCCAGCCAGGCCGACGCCGCCGCCTTCTGGCCCGATGCCAGACGAAACAGCACAAGGTTGACGAAGGCCAGGGCCGCAAAAATCACCGCGACAATCGCCGAAGCGATGTTCTCCTCGGCGCGGTAGACGCAGAGATAGCTGACCGAAAAGGCGAAGCCGCCCTGCCCCAGCACGGCCAGGTGCTGACGTGTGGTCAGGCCGATACGCCCGCCCGTGAACTTCACCACCGCGAAAAGGATCGCCGCCGCGAGACCGAAACGCATAACGACGGACACCACCGGGTCCACCGCGCCGAGCTGATGGGTGATCGCGTACCAGGTCGTGCCCCAGATCAGGGCGCAAACCGCCACGCCCCCAAGAGCGAAGACGGAAGCCGGCATGGCGGTGCGATTCGAAGTGCTCACGACCGGCCTCTAGCACCCGATTTTCGGCCGCGCGCTACACGTCTCGCATCCGTCTGTGACGAAGATCGTTTTAAGGTAGACTGTCCCCACAGGAGAACCTCCCATGCGTCTCGCCCTCATTGCGCCGCTCGCCGGCGTCATCGCCGGATGCGCCGCCACGCCGCCGGCCCAGCCGGAGCAGAGGACGGTGGATGTCACCGTCACCTATCGTGAACGCATCCTGCTGCCGCCGGGCCATACGCTGAAGGTGACCCTGGACGACGTAAGCCTGGCCGACGCGCCGTCGCGCACTTTGGCGGAAGCGACGGTGGATCTGGAAGGGCGTGGGCCGCCCTATGCCGTGCAGCTTTCGACCCCGGCTTTAGATCTCGATCCGCGCC
Source organism: Brevundimonas sp. (assembly GCF_046295775.1). Lineage (GTDB taxonomy): Bacteria > Pseudomonadota > Alphaproteobacteria > Caulobacterales > Caulobacteraceae > Brevundimonas. The sequence goes on from NZ_JBKBML010000009.1 coordinate 44,747, forward strand.
ATGAGTACGCCGTGCGTGCGGAAATCCGCGATCCGGCGGGCGCGCTCCGGTTCACCACCGACACCCGCCATTCCGTGCTGACGCGCGGTGCGCCGGATCGGGTCGACATCGTTCTTGTGGGCGTCAGCGCCCCTTGAGCGGATTGGTCAAGCGGTCGGTCCTGCTGTCAGGGCACGCCACCTCGGTCGCGCTGGAGCCTGAGTTCTGGGCCGTGCTGGACCGGATCGGGACTGAACTCGGGTTTGGTCGTTCGGCGCTGCTGATCCGCCTGGACGAGCGCCGCGGCAGACGACCTCTGGCCTCGGCTTGCCGCCTGCTCGCGCTGGAATGGACTGCCGGGGATCGAAGCTTCGCCGCAGATTGACAGCCGCACGGGACGAGCGCCTGCTGCAGTGATGATTATCGCCCGCCCCGGCCTCGCGCGCGCCTGGCGCACCCTGTTCGCCCTGATCGGCGCGGGCGCCTTGGCGCTGCAGTATGGCCTGATGATCGGCGGCCAGCCGGCCGGTGCTGGGGGCGAAGCCACCCTTCGATTCTTCAGCTTCTTCACCATCCTGACCAACGTCCTGGTGGTCGTGGCCCTGGCCGCGCCGGCGCTGTGGCCACGCACACGGCTAGGGCGCTGGGCCGGCAGCGAGGGCGTGCGCGCCGCCGTGGCGCTCTATATCGGCGTCGTTGGGTTGATCTATCACCTGCTGCTGGCGCGGGTCTGGGATCCACAGGGCTGGCAGCTGGTCGCTGACGTGGCGCTGCACACCGTCATGCCGCTGGCCTTCTGGGCCGACTGGCTGTTGTTCACGTCCAAGGGCCGACTGTGCTGGATCGACCCGCTGAAATGGCTCGCCTATCCGCTGGGCTACACCGGCTGGACGCTGGTTCACGGCCTGACAAGCGGCTGGCGGCCCTATTGGTTTCTTAATGTCGACCAGCAGGGCTGGGTGCGGACGGCGGGCTGGGCCGGCCTGATCCTGGTGGTCTTCCTGGTTATCGGCCTGTTCCTCGTCCTGCTGGATCGCGTCTTTGGACGAGGTGACACGGACCGCCGGGCCGCTTAAGCGTCAGCCCATGGCCTACAAGTCCCTTCGCGATTTCATCGACATTCTTGAGGCGGAGGGCGAGCTGGTGCGCGTCACCGAGCCCGTTTCGACCCATCTGGAGATGACCGAGATCCAGACCCGGCTGCTGCGCAACGGCGGCCCGGCGGTCATCTTCGAACAGCCGATTATGCCCGACGGCTCGATCAGCCCCATCCCCTGCCTGGCCAACCTGTTCGGCACGGTGAAGCGCGTCGCCATGGGCGTGACGCTGGAGAAGAAGAACCGCACCACCGCCGCCGAGCTGCGTGAGGTCGGCGAACTGCTGGCCTTCCTGCGCAATCCGACGCCGCCGCGCGGCCTGGGCGACGCCATGGAGATGCTGCCCTTGATGCAGACCGTCATGGCCATGCGCCCCAAGACGGTGAAGAAGGCGCCGGTGCAGGAGGTCGTGCTGACCGGCGATCAGATCGATCTGACCCGCCTGCCGATCCAGGGCTGCTGGCCCAGCGAGCCGGCGCCCCTGATCACCTGGGGCCTGGTCGTGACCAAGGGGCCGTCCGACGACCGAGAGGACGACTTCAACCTGGGCATCTATCGGATGCAGGTGCTGGGCAAGGACAAGGCCATCATGCGCTGGCTGGCGCATCGCGGCGGGGCGCAGCACTACGCCCGGCACAAGAAGGCCCGGCCAACCGAGCCCCTGCCCTGCGCGGTCGTGCTGGGGGCTGATCCTGGGACCATTCTGGCGGCGGTCACGCCTGTGCCGGACACGCTTTCCGAGTATCAGTTCGCTGGCCTTATGCGCGGCGCCAAGGCCGAGCTGGTCCCTTGCAAGACGGTGCCGCTGATGGTGCCGGCCAACGCCGAGATCGTGCTGGAGGGCCATGTGCTGCTGAACGAACACGCGGCGGAAGGCCCCTATGGCGACCACACGGGCTACTACAATTCGGTCGAAACCTTCCCGGTGTTTCAGGTGACGGCGATCACCATGCGCCGCGACCCGATCTATCTGACCACCTTCACCGGCCGCCCGCCGGACGAGCCCTCGGTGCTGGGCGAGGCGCTGAACGAGGTCTTCATTCCCCTGCTGCGCCAGCAGTTTCCAGAGATCGTCGATTTCTGGCTGCCGCCCGAGGGCTGCAGCTACCGCATCGCCGTAGTGTCCATGAAGAAGGCCTATCCGGGCCACGCCAAGCGCGTGATGCTGGGCGTCTGGAGCTATCTGCGCCAGTTCATGTACACCAAGTGGGTGATCGTCGTGGACCACGACATCGACGCCCGCGACTGGAAGGACGTCATGTGGGCCATCTCGACCAAGATGGACCCGGCGCGCGACATCACAGTGATCGAGTCGACGCCCATCGACTACCTCGACTTCGCCAGCCCCGAGAGCGGCCTGGGCTCCAAGATCGGTCTGGACGCTACAGACAAGTGGGAGCCCGAGACCAAGCGCGAATGGGGAGAGGAAATCCGCATGGACGAGGGCGTGATCGAGCGAGTGTCGGAGATATGGGATCGCCTGGGTCTTCCCGGCGACGCCAGCCCTATCTGGCCCTCGAAAAAGAAATTGTGACAAAAAAGGCGCTTGCACATGACCGCGATGTAATCTGAACTCGGCTTCCGCTCCCAGCCGCAAAGCCGAGTAGTTTAATGATCCGCATCGCCGCCACCGTACTGGCTCTAACCCTCGCCGCCCCGGTCGTGTCCGTCCCCGTCACTGCAGAGGCTCAGGTCCTCGCCGGCCGCAACGCCGCGCGCGCCAACTCACAGCCGCCGCGCGAGACGCGCGAGACGCGCCTTCAGAACCGCCTTTACGAGGCCGAGGATCGCCTCATGGAACTCGAAAGCTCCATCTCGGAGCTGGAAACCGCGCGCGAAGGCGGCGCGGTTCTGACCCCCGCTCAGGAACGTCGACTCTCGCAACTGAATCAGCGCCGTGAGCGCGAACAGCGTGAGGTCGAACGCCTGAATCAGCAGCTGGGGGGCTGATCTTCAGACCTGACGTGGCTTGCCACGCGCGCCGAGAGGGCGGATGAACGCGCGCATGCGCCTCACGTCACTGATCGCCGCCCTCGCGGCCCTCGCAGCGAGCCCCGCCATGTCCCAGGACCATTCCGTGCCCAACGCTGCGCCTTGGGATCAGGCCTTCCTGCCGCCGGCGCCGGAATGGAACGGAGCCAGCCGCGCCCTGCTGCGTGAGCCCGGTGATCGCTGGGCGACCGACTTCGAGCGTGACCCCGCCCTCGACTTCAGCCCGGATTACGCCGACACGCGCGCCTGGTTCCACCGACTGGATCAGGCGTCGGACCTGATCCGCATCGAGGAGTTCGGGGTCTCGCCCGAAGGCCGTCCGATCTACGCCGTCATCGCCTCCAAGGACGGCGCCCAGTTCGATCCGTCCAAGCCGGTGCTGCTGGCCCAGGCCGGCATCCACCCCGGCGAAATCGACGGCAAGGACGCGGGCATGATGCTGCTGCGCGACATGGCCTTCTACGGCAAGTCGGATCTGCTGGACCGCGTCAACCTGATCCTGATCCCGATCCTGAGCGTGGACGGTCACGAGCGGGCCAGCGCCTACTCGCGCCCCAATCAGCGCGGGCCACGCATCCAGGGCTGGCGCAACACCGCCACCAATCAGAACCTGAACCGCGACTATCTGAAGATGGATCAGGCTGAGATGCGCGCCGTGCGCGGCCTGGTGCTGAAATATCGGCCGGACCTTTATCTCGACATCCACGTCACCGACGGCATGGACTACCAGTACGACGTCACTTTCGGCTTCAACGGCGAGAATGGGACCTTCACCCGTTCCCCGGCCATTTCGGCTTGGCTGGACGATGTGTTCAAGCCGGCCATGAATGACGCGCTGGAGGCCCAGGGCCACATCCCCGGCGAACTGGTCTTTGGCCTGGACGATCAGGATCCGAAGAAGGGCCTGTCCGACGGCGGCCTGGGCGAGCGGTTTTCCAACGGCTGGGGTTCGGCGGCCCACGTGCCCACGGTCCTGATCGAGAACCACAGCCTCAAACCCTATGAGCAGCGCGTGCTCGGCACCTATGTGCTGATCGAGGAATCGATGCGCCGCCTGGCTCGGGACGGCGCCGCGCTGCGCACCGCCATCGCCGCCGATCAGGCTCTTCGGCCCACTGAGATCCCGACTAACTTCGTCGCCGACAACCAGCCGTCGTCGACTCGCGCCTTCACGGGCATCCTGTACGATCACTATGACAGCCCGTCGTCCGGTCGCCGCGAGATCCGCTGGCTCGGTCAGGCCGACCCGGAGGTGTGGCAGGTGCCCTTCTACGGCTCCAGCCCGACGCTGACGCTTAAGCGCCCGACCGCCTACTGGGTGCCGGGCCACCGCCCCGACATCATCGAGCGCCTGCGCGCGCACGGTGTGCAGATGGAGGTTCTGTCCGAGCCGCGCGTGGCCGATGTCGAGATGCTGCGCCTGCAGGAGCCCCGTCTGGCGTCGCGCGCCAACGAGGGACACGTCGGCGTCACCGTCTCGGGCGTCGAGGCCGAGCGCATGGATTGGACCTTCCCCAAGGGTTCCGTTCGCGTGCCGACCGACCAGCCGCTGGGCGACATCGTGGTCCTGCTGCTGGAGCCGCAGTCGACCGAAAGCTTCTTCGCCTGGGGCCTGTTCCCCGAAGTGCTGAGCCGCGTCGAATACATCGAAGCCTACGCCATCGCGCCTCTGGCCGATCGGATGCTGGACGCCGATCCGGCGCTGAAGGCCGAGTTCGACGCCAAGCTGGCGGCCGAGCCGGACTTCGCGGCCAACGCCGACGCCCGCCTCGCCTGGTTCTATGAGCGCACGCCCTTCTACGATCAGCGGTTCCGCCTGTATCCCGTGGGCCGCGAGCAATGAACGTCGACGTTCTGGAGGCCATCCACGGCGTCGATCTGGCGCTGCACGCGGCGGCGCTGTGGGCGGGTCTTCTGATCCTGTTCCTGCTGGGCCTGTCCGGTCTGGTGGTTAGGCGCAGGCGGCGGCATCTGGTGGCGTTCGGGGACGGCGGCCATCCCGAGATGACGGCGGCCGCGCGCGCTTTCGGCAACGCGACGGAATATGTGCCGGCCGGCCTGGTCGCGCTGATCCTTCTGGCCCTGGTCGGTTCGCCGGTGTGGATGATCCATGCTCTGGGCGCGACCCTGCTGGTCGGGCGGGCCGTCCATGCCGCGGGCCTGCTGTTTCAGAAGGGGCCGTCCCTGGGCCGGGTGCTGGGCATGCTGCTGACGTGGCTGGCCCTGCTCACGGCCGCCGTGGCGCTGATCGCCTTCGCCGTCATCTGAGCCGCGCGGTTGCGAGGCCCCGCCCCGTCCGCCATATCGGGGCATGACTGAAGCCCTCCCCGACCTGCTGTCCGATCTGATCCAGTCCGCGCTGAAGGCCGGCGCCGACGCCGCCGAGGCTGTCACCTCCGAGCGGCAGGCCCTGTCGGTAGGCGTGCGCAATGGCCAGCTCGAGGACGTCGAACGGGAAGAGGCGCGCGACCTGGGCCTGCGCGTCTTCATCGGCCGCCGTCAGGCCTCCGTGTCCGCCTCGGACCTGTCTGACGCCACCCGCACGCGGCTGGTCGAACGCGCGGTCGCCATGGCCAGGCTCGCACCGGAAGATCCCTACGCCGCCCTGGCCCCCGAGGACCGGTTGGCGCACGGCCCCTACCCCGACCTTGACCTGTACGACGCCTCCGAACGATCGGCCGCCGAGCTTGAAGCCGCCGCCGCCGAGACCGAGGCCGCCGCCTTGGCGGTCGAAGGCGTGGCCAAGTCCGAGGGCGGTCACGCCTCGTGGTCGACCAGCGCCTGGCGTCACCTGACCTCGCACGGTTTCGAGGGCGTCTATCGCGGCAGCGGCTTCTCGCTGGGCGCCGGGGTCATCGCCGAGAAGGACGGCGCCATGGAGCGCGGCGGTGAATACCGCTCGTCCCGACACCTGTCGGACCTGCCCGGCGCCGACGAGATCGGCGGCGAGGCCGGACGCCGCGCCGTGGCGCGCGTGGGCCCGCGCAAGATCGCCTCGACCACCGCCCCCGTGATCTTCGAGAATCGCGTAGCGACCCAGGTGTTGTCGCCTATGGTCGGCGCCATCTCCGGCCCGTCGATCGCGCGCGGCAGCTCGTTCCTGAAGGACCGGATGGGCCAGCTGGTGCTGCCAGCCGGCGTCGATTTGATCGACGACCCCTTCCGGCCGCGCGGCATGGGCTCGACCCCGTTCGACGACGAAGGCGTGGCGGTCGAACGGCGCGCCCTGGTCCAGGATGGACGGCTGACCACATGGCTTTTGAACTCGGCCGCCGCAGCCCAGCTGAGCCTGGCCTCGACCGGCCACGCCTCGCGCGGCCTCGCCGGTCCGCCCGGCGTCTCGACGCACAATCTGCATCTTGAGCCCGGCGAGCGCGACCTGGCGGCCCTGATGGGCGACGCCGGAACCGGTCTTCTGGTCACCTCGATGTTCGGGCCGTCGCTGAATCCCAACACCGGCGACTGGTCGGCCGGGGTGTCGGGCTTCTGGTTCGAAAACGGTGCGATCGCCTATCCGGTCAGCGAAGTCACGGTCGCCGGAAAGCTGATCGACCTCTATGCCCGGCTGCAGCGCGGCTCCGACCTGGAGTTCCGCGGGTCGTTCAACAGCCCGTCGCTTCTGTTCGACGCGGTCGCCATCGCGGGCAAATGACCGAGGCCGCCGCCGCGCAGGACCTGCTGGATCGACGCGCCGACCTGGAGCTGATCCGCACCGTAGTGCTGGTCGCCGGCGAACGCGCCCTGACCGAGCGGGACGCGGGCCTGAAGGTCTGGTCCAAGAGCGGCGGCTCGCCTGTCACCAACGCCGATCTGGCGGTCGATCAGTTGCTGCGCGAAGCCCTACTGAGCGCCCGCCCCGACTATGGCTGGCTGTCCGAAGAGACGGCCGACAGCGCCGATCGGCTCGAAGCCCGCCGGATCTTCGTCGTCGACCCCATCGACGGCACCGTGGCCTATATGAAGAACAAGCCGTGGTGGTGCATTCCGATTGCGGTCGTCGAGGACGGGAGGCCGGTCGCGGCGGTCATCCATGCGCCGGCTCTGAACGAGACCTTCGAAGCCGTGCTGGGCGGCGGCGCGCGGCTGAACGGCCGGCCGATCACCGCATCGGACACCGAGACGCTGGACGACGCCTCGGTTCTGGCTGACGCCCGGCTGATGGAGGGGCCGCACTGGCCCGAACCGTGGCCGGTCATGCGGCTGGAGAAGCGCAACGCCCTGGCCTACCGCATGGCCCTGGTCGCCGCCGGCGCGTTCGACGCCGCCATCGCGCTGTCGCCCAAATGGGACTGGGACGTCTGCGCCGGCGCCCTGATCGCCGAGGAGGCTGGTGCTCTAGTCAGCGACCATCACGGCCGCCCGTGGCGCTTCAATCGCGCCGATCCGCGCCAGGCCAGTCTGGTCTGTTCGGCCCCCGCCCTGCATTCCCTGATCCTGAAACGCTGCGCCTCCATCCCTCTGGGACTGTAGGCGGCGACCAAGGGTGCGGTTGATCCTGAGGCCCGCACGGCCTAATGCGCTGCCGCATACCCTTTGCTCGCCTTTCGGAGACGTCCATGGCCGACGCCCAAGACCCGCAACTGCTTCATCTCGTCATCGGCGGCGAACTGCGCGCCGTGGACACGCCTGTCTTCCGCGACCTGTCGCAGGTCGAATTCGTCGGCGCCTTCGGGAGCTATGATGAGGCCAAGAAGGCCTGGAAGGCGCGGGCCCAGGCGACTGTGGACAACGCGCACATGCGCTTCTTCATCCTGCATGCGCACAAGCTGATCGACCCGCGCGGCGACGCGCCGCACGCCTGAGCGGAACCGGCGTTTTCCTCGCGCGCTGCTTCGACATAGGCTCGCGAGGGAGACGACCATGGAAACTCTGTTGATCATCCTGGCGCTAGGCGCTGTCGCCGTCGGCGTCATCGTCTGGATCAGCCGCAGGAAAACCGACCGTACGCCTGACGAGCGCCTTGAGCAGGACACCGCCTGGAACGATCCCGTTCACTCGGCGGAACAGCCGGCAGTCGATCCGATCCCGCCGCAGCCCGTCGATACGCCCTCCGATCGACCTGGAGCCCCGCGCCCTTGACCCTTTTCGGACAGACCTTCGACGCCCAGCAGATGATGGGCCTGGTCAGCATGCTGTTGCTGCTGGCCTTCTGGATAATGGTGCTGGGCCGCGAGCGTCGCTATGCGCGCTGGTTCAGCCAGTGGGAGGCCGACCGCAAAGCTCGACGGCAAGCGGAGATCGCCGGCGAACGCAGCGATCAGGACCAGCATCGCGGACCACGCGGCCCCTGGGGTTGAAGCTTATTCGCGCTTCAGAAGCCGTTCTGTCAGCAGCCTGCCCCACCACTGCGCCTTGAACTCGGCTCGGATGGCCTTGGGATCATAGGCGTCGCTGTCGATCCATTCGGCGAAGGACACGCCCGTCGGTTCGACCTCGTGGAGATATTTCTCCAGCGTATAGTCCAACACCCCAGTAAGGCCCTCGCGGTGGTGCAGGTACTTCTTGTCGAGCTGCTTGATGGCGATCGACATCGGCTCGCCAAGATGGAAGTGGCGATACAGCACCGCCATCATGCCGGCCCGATCAGCGCCAGACTTGCAGTGGATCAGGGCCGGATATTCGATGGTGCGGAACAGGTCCCGCGCGCGCCTGACCCGGTCCGGCTGGGGCGGGTCGCGTGAGTCCAGGGGCGCGTCGATCAGGGTCAGGCCCAGCCGGGCGCAGGCGTCCTTCTCCAGCGCATAATAGGCCTCGTCGCGCACGCCGCGCAGATTGATGACCGTCTTGACGCCCTGCGCCTTCCAATAGGCCAGCTGACGGGGCGACGGCTGGTTGGTTCTGACCAGGTCCGGGCCTAGCCAGTGGGCGTTCATGAAGAAGCGCCGCAGGAAGGCATGATCCTTCCAGACATAGTCCCAGTGCGCCTTAAAGCGCCCGGCGCGCGTGGTCAGATCGTATCGCCCCATGTCCGCTTCATAGAGGCGCGGACCGCCCTCGTCACCGGCGCGCTTGACTTGGGGGCCGCGCCGTCCGACCTCCGTCCGATGACGACGCCCGCCGACGATGATCGAGAGCCGCTGCGCCCGCTGTTGCGGCGCATCTGGCGCGACTATCTGTCCAATCATCAGACCGCCCTTTACGCCTCCATGGCGCTGGCGGCCCTGGCCGGCGGCCTGACGGCGCTGCTGCTCAAGTTCCTGGAACCGGCGATCGACATCCTGTTCACCACAGCCCCCCAGCCGGAGCGGATTTGGGGCGTGCTGAGCGTCCCACGTGACCAGGCCCTGATCATCATTCCCCTGATCATCGTCGTGCTGTCGATGATCCGCTCCTTCGCCATGGCGGGCCAGTCGGCCTTGGTGAACCGTCTGGGTCACGGGGTGGTGGGCGACATCCAGAAGCAGTTGTTCTCGGGCATGGTGCGGGCCGACCTGGCCAGACTGCGCAGCCAGCACTCAGGCGGCTTCGTCTCATCGGTGCTGTTCGACGCCAATCTGGTGCGCGAGGCGTTCACCACGGGGGTCGTGAACTACACCCAGCACGGCCTGACACTCGTCGGCGTCATCATCGCCATGGGCTTCATCGATCTGCCGCTGACGCTGATCGTGCTTCTGGGCATCCCGGCGGTGAACTGGATCATCCGGCGTTTCGGCAAGAAGTCGCGCAAGGCCGCGCGCGGGGCGATGGCAGAAACCGAGACCCTCTCCAGCGCCCTGATGGAAAGCCTGGACGGCGTGCGGGTCATCAAGATCGAGAACCGCGAGGCCGCCGAGGAGGCGCGTGTCGCCGCCGTCATCGATCGGCGCCAGCGCCACGTCATCAAGGGCGCCGATTCGCGCGCCTTTGCCGGTCCAGCCAGCGACATCGTCGCCTATGTCATCGTCGCGGCCGTCATGGCCTATGCGGGCTGGAGCGCCAGCCAGGGCCAGATGACCGTCGGCGCCTTCGCCGCCTTCATCGCCCTGGTCATGCTGGCCGGTCAGTCGCTGCGCCAGGTGACCAATCTGGCGACCGTGATGTCCGAAGGCTTTGCCGCCTCGCGCCGTCTGTTTCGCGCCCTCGACATCCAGCCCGAGATCCGCGAGGCGGCGTCGGTCGAGCGCATCCAGCCCGGTCCGGCGACCGTGGCGCTGGAAGGCGTGGACTTCAGCTATGGCGGCTCGGCCGTCACGCTGTCGAACGTCTCGCTTCACGTCGCACCCGGCGAGACGGTCGCCTTGGTCGGCCCGTCAGGCGGAGGCAAGTCCACCGTCCTGTCGCTGCTGCCGCGCTTCTACGACGTGACCGGCGGGCGAGTGGCCCTGAACGGGCGCGACATTCGCGATCTCAGCCTGGTCGATCTGCGGGCACACATCGCCCTGGTGACCCAAGAGCCCTTCCTGTTCGACGACACCATCGCCGCCAACATCGCCTACGGCCGTGACGGCGCCTCCCAGGATGCGGTCGAGCAGGCCGCCCGCGCCGCTGCCGCGCACGACTTCATCACCGCCCTGCCGCAGGGCTACGACACCCGCGTGGGCGAAGCCGGCCTGCGACTGTCCGGCGGCCAGCGCCAGCGCATCGCCATCGCCCGCGCCTTCCTGAAGGACGCGCCGATCCTGCTGTTGGACGAAGCCACCAGCGCACTCGACACCGAGAGCGAGGCCCTGGTCCAGGCGGCGCTGGAGCGGCTGATGGACGGCCGCGCCACCCTGCTGATCGCCCACCGTCTGTCGACCGTGCGCAAGGCTGATCGCATCTATGTGTTGGACGCTGGCCGGGTGGTCGAAGAGGGCTCGCACGACGCCCTCGTGTCGCGCGGCGGCCTCTATTCCCGCCTTGCCCGGCAGCAGTCTCTGGACGGCGAGCGTGACGACGTGGCGAGCCTGACATGAGGCCGCTGAGAAACCCCGTCATCCAGTCTGCCCTGGCCTGGACCCTGGCGACCTGGATGCGCTTCTGTTTCGCCACCATCCGCTGGACGCACGAAAACCAGGATGTCGCCGAGACCATCTGGAAGCGCGGCGGCGGGGTGCTGTGCGCCTTTTGGCACTCGCGCATCGGCCTGGCGCCCGCCTGCTGGCCTCTGGATCGTGCGACTCCCGCCAAGGGGCTGATTTCGCTCAGCCCCGACGGCCAGTTCATCGCCAAGGCGGTCGCGCGCCAGGGCTTCCCGGCCATCCGCGGTTCGTCGGCGAACAAGGACAAGGCGGCCAAGGACAAGACAGCAAGGGCCAAGGGGGGGACACAGGCGCTGCGCGACGGGCTGAAACAGCTGAAGGTCGGCGCCCTGGCCATCACGCCCGACGGTCCGCGCGGCCCGGCCCGCCAGATGGCCGAGGGCCTGCCGCTGCTGGCCAAGCTGTCAGGCGCGCCGGTGCTGTTCATCGGCCTGTCGTGCAAGCCTGCGATCCGCTTGGACAGCTGGGACAAGGCCGTCCTGCCCCTGCCGTTTGGGCGCGGCGCGATCGTCTGGGACGTGGCGGACTATCCCACCGGCGCCGAGCTGTCAGAGGTCGCGACCGACTGGACGACCCGCCTGAATGCGGTCGAAGCCCGCGCCGACGCCCTGACCGGACTGGAGCCTGGCTGATGGCCTTCAGCCCCGCCCTTCTGGCCTATCGCCTTTTAACCCGCGCTCTCGAGCCGCTGGCTCCTCGCCTGCTCGACGCGCGCGTGAAACGGGGCAAGGAGGATACGCGGCGCGTGGACGAGCGGCTGGGTCGGACGCCTGCGGTCCGTCCCCACGGCCCTCTGGTCTGGCTGCACGGGGTCAGCGTCGGCGAAGCTCTGTCGATCCTGCCGCTGGCCGAGCGCATTCGACGCGAACGGCCGGACGTGGCGGTTCTGGTCACCACCGGCACCCTGACCTCGGCCGAGGTGCTGAAGACGCGTCTGCCGACGGGCGTCATCCATCAGTTCGCCCCGGTCGACGGCCCCGCAGCGGTCGCCGCCTTCCTGAGCCACTGGCGGCCGACCCTGGGCGTCTTCGTCGAAAGCGAGCTGTGGCCCAATCTGCTGACGGCGGCGCAGGCGCGCGGCGTTCCGCTGGCGCTGGTCAGCGCGCGCATCACCCAGAAGACCGCCGATGGCTGGCGGCGCGCGCCGGCCATGGCCAAGCGGCTGCTCGGCGCCTTCGCCCACGTCTGGCCCCAGGACGAGGCCAGCGCGCAACGCCTGTCGGCCATGGGCGCGCGGGTGGATGGGCAGGTCAATCTGAAGCTGTCGGGCGGTGAACTGCCCTATAACAAGGCGGCGTTTTCGCAGCTGTCGGCCCTGATCGACGACCGGCCGGTCGTGGTGGCCGCCTCGACCCACGACGACGAAGAGATCGCCATCGTGCGCGCGCTGGATCGGCTGGCGGACCGGCTGTTCTTGATCGTCGTGCCCCGCCACCCCGAGCGCGGAGCCGCCATCGCCCAGGCGCTCAGCAGAGACGGCTACGGCTTTGCGCGCCGCTCGGCCGGCGAGCCGGTGACGGAAGAAACGGACCTCTACATCGCTGACACCCTGGGCGAACTGGGGGTCTTCCTGCGGCTGGCGGACGTGGTGGTCATGGGCGGCTCCTTCGCTCCGGCGCTCAGCGGCCGCACGGTGGGCGGGCACAATCCGCTGGAGCCCGCGCGCCTGGGCAAGCCCGTGGTGACCGGGCCGGACGCCTCCAACTGGGCCGAGGTGACGCGCGCCCTGCGTGACGCCGGCGGCCTGGCCAGCGTGCCCTCGCCCGCCCAGTTGCCCTCGGTCGTCGGCCCCCTTCTGGCCGATCCCCAAGGCGCCCGCGACATGGGCGAGCGAGCGCGGCGAGCCGCCGCCGAGGCCGGTTCGGGTCTGGATCGTCTGTGGCTGACGCTTCAGGCGCATCTGCCCGCAGCCCCGGTCAGGCGCGCCCGATGAAGCTGTCCACGCCGCGCTGGTGGTACAGCCGCGAGGGCCGTCACGCGCCGGTGACGCGGGCGGCGCTCAAGCCTCTGTCGTGGATCTGGGCGGCCGCAACCGCGCGCCGGGTTAGCAGGACGACGCCGGTTGACCCCGGCGCGGCGGTCATCTCCATCGGCAATCTGACGGTTGGCGGCTCGGGCAAGACGCCGGTGGCGCGCGAGGTGCTGCGCCTGCTGCGCCGGTCAGGCGTGGAGGCCCACGCCCTGTCGCGCGGCTATGGCGGACGGCTCCAGGGGCCGGCCCAAGTCGATCCTGCGCGCCACACGGCCGAGGATGTGGGCGACGAACCCCTGATGCTGGCGGGCGACGCGCCCGCCTGGATCGCGCGCGACCGTGTGGCCGGCGCTCGCGCGGCGGCTGCCGCCGGGGCCCAGGCCCTCGTGCTGGACGACGCGCATCAGAACCCGACCCTGGGCAAGACCTTGTCGCTGATCGTGGTCGACGGCGAGACGCGCAACGATGAATGGCCCTTCGGCGACGGCTCGGTCTTCCCATCCGGCCCCATGCGCGAGCCGCTGAAGGCCGGGCTGGCGCGCGCGGACGCGGTGGTCATCCTGCTGCCGGCCGACCTAGACGCCGCCGATCCCCAACTGGTGGCGCTGTTTGGCGACCTGCCGGTCTTTATCGCTCGGCTGGAGCCTCTGGGCCCGCCGCCCCCCGGCCCCCAGGTCGGCTTCGCCGGCGTGGCCAAGCCCTGGAAGGTCGAGCGGTCGCTGATCGCCGCCGGCTGCGACCTCAAGGACTTCGCCCCCTATCCCGACCACGCCGCGTGGAAGCTGTCCGACTTGGCTTTCCTAGAAGACCGCGCGGCGGTGTTCGGCGCCGGCTTGGTCACGACTGAGAAGGACTGGGTGCGCCTTCCCGCAGACTGGCGGCGCAAGGCCGTGGCCTGGCCCGTCGTGGCCCGGTTCGAGGACGAGGACGCCTTCTCAGCCTTCATGGCCGACCGCCTCTAGCCGATCGCGCCCACGCAGCCCTCAGCCTCGCCCGGCGAAAGCGGTGCGTCGGTCAGGGCCAGGGTCCAGCCATGGTGGGTGTTCAGGCCCCAGCGCCGCGCGCCCGAGCCGTCGCCGGCGTCGCCGCCAGCCGTCACAACAACACGGCGGCCCTTGGGAAGGGCTGGAGGGTCGATCAGGCCCACCGCCAGCGAGGTCGGCGTCTCGCCGCCATAGCCGTCGAAGACGCTGAGGCTGGACCAGGCCCGACGCAGGTCGATCCACCAGGCGTCGTCAGTGTTGATGGCCATCACGGCAATCCCCTGCCCCTCCGCCGCATGGGCGAGGGCCGCCTGCGGGTCGCGCACCATGCGGATGTCGGCCGCCGCGCCGAAACGCAGCCGCGCGCCGTCAAAGGCTCGGGCGGGCTCGACCGGCGACCAGACCTGGACCAGAAGCCGGCCCTGTCGGGCCAAACCCCAGCCCACGACTTCGCGCCACAAATGTTCGACCGCCTCGGCGTTCTCGGGTCTGCAGCGGCTCAACATGCGGCCCAGCACGGCCTGTTCGCGATCGGGCCGCAGCTTGGTGTGGGGGCCGGCCGGAGCGTCCTTGGCGCGGCCGACGCGGGCGGCGATGGCCAGACGGCGCTCGAGCAGGCTCAGCAGTTGATCGTCGAGCTCATCGATCTCGTGACGAAGGGCCGCGAGGGCCATCTGATCGGGACTGATTTCGGGCCAGACTTGCTGGAGCGAGGACTTGGGCATGGGAAGGCTTTCGGCATGGGTGCTTCGATGAGGAATGCCCGCCAGACGCGGGCGTGCGTCGCCGTCCCGGTCAGGGACGGTCGCCGGCGAGGCGGTCAGAGCTGAAGTGAGCCCGACGCCTCAGCCGGCGTATCGAAAGCCGGTATAGAGTTGGCCGAAATAGAAGCCGGCCACCGCGCGCGAGGTGGTTTCAAGGGTCATCAGGGCGCGCAGCGAGGACATGGGTCCGGTCCGGTTGGTGGGATCAGATGCGATCCAAGCCTCGTGATGACTGGAAAATTCGTGCACCGTCAAGCTCTGGCGGCGTGAAGCAGCACAAACCGTGTTCGATTATCCGATGAATCCTGAAGGTCGTTGCGCAGAACCACCAGACCATACGCATCCGCCGCACCCGCCGGAGCCACTGCGGCGCGGGTTGGATCGCCCCCCTCCGCGACCGCCCGGGCAGCCCCGGCCGTATCAAACGCCTCGATGGCGCTGATCCTAAGCTCCGCCAGGCCGCGCACACATTGACCCAGCGCCGCCGGATGGCTTTCCGCCGTGCGGATGTCCGAAAGCCGCGCACCAGGCGCCGCCATCAGCGCCAGCCGGATGGGCCGCCAGACCTCGCTTACGATCTGGAACCCCGCTTCGCGCACCAGACTGGCGGCGGGCTCGACCACGCCGATGGTGGTGTTCTCGACAGGAATAAGGGCGCAGCCGCAGTCACCCGAACGCAGCGCCTCAATTGCGTCAGCGAAGCTGTCGAAGCCCACGGCTTCGTCCCATGGCCTCAGAGCCAGACAGGCCTCGTGGCTGAACGACCCCGGCGCGCCCTGATAGGCGACGCGGCCCGGTGTCGCGGCGTCGCTCACGGCGGTCAGGCCGCCGCCGCGCGCGCCAGGCGCCCGCTCTTCAGACGCTCGGCCACCAGGAAGGCCAGCTCCAGCGCCTGGTCGGCGTTCAGGCGCGGGTCGCAGTGGGTGTGATAACGGCTGGACAGGTCGTCCTCGGTCACCGCCTGCGCGCCGCCCAGGCACTCGGTGACGTTCTGGCCGGTCATCTCCAGATGCACGCCGCCCGGGTGGACCGCCTCAGCCTCCGCCACGTCGATGAAGGTGCGAACCTCGCCCATGATGCGGTCGAACGGTCGGGTCTTGAAGCCGTTGGCGGCTTTCAGCGTGTTGCCGTGCATGGGGTCGATCGACCAGACCACGCGCTTGCCCGCCGCCTTGACCGCGCGCATCAGCCTGGGCAGGCGCTCGCCCACCTTCTCGTGACCGAACCGGCCGATCAGCGTCAGGCGGCCTGGCGTGTTGTCCGGGTTCAGGGCGTCGATCAGCGGCAGCAGGTCGTCGGGCTCCATCGTCGGCCCGCATTTGACGCCGATGGGGTTCTTGATGCCGCGCATGAACTCGACGTGGGCGCCGTCCAGCTGACGCGTGCGCTCGCCGATCCACAGCATATGGGCCGAGGTGTCGAACCATTCGCCCGAAGCGCCGTCCAGGCGGGTCAGCGCGCTTTCCAGGTTCAGCAGCAGGGCTTCGTGGCTGGTGAAGACCTCGACACGGCTCAGGTCTGGATGCGTCTCGGGCGTGACGCCAACCGCCTCCATGAAGGCCAGGGCCTCGGTGATCTTGTCGGCTAGGTCGCGGTAGGCCGCCCCTGAGCCGTCGGCGGCGAAGCCCAGCGTCCAGCGGTGGATGTTGTGCAGGTCGGCATAGCCTCCGCCTGCGAAGGCGCGCAGCAGGTTCAGGGTCGAGGCCGACTGGTTGTAGGCGCGGATCAGACGCTGCGGATCGGGAATTCGGTCCTGAGGCGTGAAGGCCATGCCGTTGATGATGTCGCCGCGATAGCTGGGCAGCTCGACGTCGCCGATCTTTTCGACGCCCGAGGAGCGCGGCTTGGCGAACTGGCCGGCGATGCGGCCCACCTTCACCACCGGCTTGCGGCCGGCGAAGGTCAGTACCACCGCCATCTGAAGGATCAGGCGGAAGGTGTCCCGAATATTGTCGGTCGAGAACTCCTTGAAGCTCTCGGCGCAGTCGCCGCCCTGCAGCAGGAACGCCTCGCCCGCCTCGACCTGCGCCAGCTTGGACGTCAGGGTCCGCGCCTCGCCGGCGAACACCAGGGGCGGCAGCGCCCGCAGCTCATCCTCGACCGCCGCCAGGGCGTGCGGGTCCGGATAGTCCTGCGGCATTTGCAGGACAGGTTTTGATCTCCAGCTGTCTGGGGTCCAACGCGCGTTCATCCGGGCAAGATAGGCGCGTGTGCGCCGCCGAACAATCGGCCAGAAGAACACGGGCCAGGCTTCGGGCGTCTGTCAGGACGATCATGCGCCCCTCCATGCGAGTGCGAACCGTTCGCAGGTTTGACCGGATCGTCCGTTCGCGCAAGCCTCTGCGTTCCAGAAAGGCCGCCGATTGTCTGTGCTGAGCGCCCCGCCCCCTCCGAAGACCTGCGGCGACTGCGGCCTGTGCTGCAAGCTGATGGGCGTCGCAGCCCTGACCAAGCCGGCCGGGCGCTGGTGCCGCCACTTCCGGCGCGCCTCGGGCTGCGACGCCTATGAGGTCCGCCCCGACGCCTGCCGCATCTTCAACTGCATCTGGCTGCTGACCGAAGCGCTG
The DNA here is from genome assembly GCF_046295775.1 of Brevundimonas sp. Classification (GTDB taxonomy): domain Bacteria; phylum Pseudomonadota; class Alphaproteobacteria; order Caulobacterales; family Caulobacteraceae; genus Brevundimonas. The sequence continues at coordinate 62,041 of NZ_JBKBML010000009.1, forward strand.
GACGGCGCGTGGAAGCCGACTACGGCGGGCTTCCTGATGCATTCGGAGCCGGGCCGCCTGATCGTCGAGTGCGACCCGGCCCGCCCGCATGACTGGCGACGCAACCCCTATCAGGAGACCCTGACCCGCTGGGCCGGCGATCCGGCGCTCGACGTGCTGATCTTCGCGGGACGTCAGGGCGTTAGGCTTCAGGCGGACGGCGCGACGTCTCCGGTCCGGCGGGCCTGAACCTCCGGCTCGGGCCGGTGCACCAGCGACACCAGCACGACGCTGATCATCATAAGCAGGAACCAGCTGCCCAGCTTGGCGATCGACACCGGCGACCAGCCGTCGGCCTGATCCGGATAGGTCCAGGCCCGCGCATAGGTGCCGATGTTCTCGGCGAACCAGATGAACAGCGCGACCAGAAAGAAGCCCAGCAGGAACGGCATCGACCGCCGGCGCCGGTCCGGCGTGAAGAAGAACCATCCTCGCCCGAAAAGGACGGCGGTCGCCAGGAACAGCCCGGCGCGAATGTCCGGCAGCCAGTGATGGGCGAAGAAGTTCACATAGATCGCCGCCGCCAACAGCCAGGTGGTCCACAGCGGAGGATAGTGGGTGAAGCGGATGTCGAAGATGCGCCAGATGCGGGCGATATAGCTGCCGACCGCCGCATACATGAAGCCCGAGAACAGCGGCACCTCGCCGATCCTCAGCAGGCTGGGCTCGGGATACAGCCACGATCCGTGCGCCGTCTTGAACAGCTCCATCACCGTGCCGACGACGTGGAAGACCAGGATCACCCTGGCCTCTTCCCAGCTTTCGAGCTTCAGCGTCAGCATGGCGGCCTGGATCGCCACGGCGCCCAGCGTCAGGAAATCGTAGCGCGCCAGCGGCGCGCCCTGCGGCCAGAACAGATAGGTCCCCAGCAGCAGGGCCAGCATCAGCGCGCCGAAAAGACAGGCCCAGCCCTGCTTGATCCCGAACATCAGGAACTCGAACGCGTAGCCGCGCCACCGCCCGCGATCGGCCCACCGTTGCGCCCCCGCCAGCCACCGTCGCCCCCAGGCCTCCAGCGGCAGACGCCGGGGCTCGGTCACGCGTCAGCCCCGTCCGCGATAGGTCGGCACGCCCTGATCGGGCAGCCACAGGCCCTCGGGCGCCGGACCCGTCTGCCAGAAGACGTCGATGGGAATGCCGCCGCGCGGATACCAATAGCCGCCGATCCGCAGCCAGGTCGGCGCCAGCAGGTCCGCCAGCCGCTTGCCTATCGCCACGGTGCAGTCCTCGTGGAAGGCGCCGTGATTGCGGAAGCTGGTCAGATACAGCTTCAGGCTCTTGGATTCGACCAGCCAGTCGCCGGGCACATAGTCGATCACCAAGTGGGCGAAGTCGGGCTGGCCGGTCACCGGGCAAAGGCTGGTGAATTCCGGCGCCGTGAAGCGCGCGGCGTAGAGCGTCCCCGGATGCGGATTGGGCACGCGCTCCAGCTCAGCCGTCTCGGGGCTCACAGGCGCTTCGATCTGACGGCCGAGTTGCGAGAGGCCGGTGGTGTCGGTGGTCATGATCCGCGCCGTAGCACGGAGTTTTCATCGCCGCCATTTGCTGATTGGATCAGGGGATCGCATCGTCATTGGAGACGCGAATGTCGATCCTCGCCGCGCTGTTGAGCCTTGGTCTGCAAGACGTCCCGGCCGAAGCGCCAAGTTCGGCGATCCTACCGGCCGGCCAAGCCGTTGCGGTGGTCGAATGCATCAGGGGACCGCGGGGCCGCCCACAGGACTGCCGCGTTATTTCCGAAACCCATGAGCGTCAGGGTTTCGGCGAAGCGGCCCTGCGAATTGTCCAAAACCGCCGCGTGGCCGCACACGGCGCCAGGGTCGAAAGCGACAATCGATTCCGCGTCGCCATCCGCTTCCAGTTGGATGGCGATCAACCCCGGCAACGGCGCAACCGCTCGGGACGCGGGTCATAATGGCGATACACTCGTGGCGCCTCTGGAAAGCTGTAGCGGGCTTGGCTGCCCTTGGGGGTTGTGGGACGCCACTGCCTGTAACTGCGCCGCAGCGGACTACGCCGGCGGACGCCTTCGTCACTGTTGAATGCAGGACCTACCGTTCTGCCAAGCCGGCCTGCAGATCGATTGACGAACACCCGAAAGGCCTGGGTCTCGGACGCATGGCTGCGCGCTATGCCGAACGGCGACTTCAGGTCAGTCCGCCTCACGATTTCGGTGACGCGACTTTCCGATTGACCTTTCCAGTCCAGCTGGACGCACAGGGTCGGCCCCTGCCGATGGGACCGATCGAAGACGTTCCGACCATTGCCGAGCACAGACCGGTCATCGCGCCGCCGTTGTAATTGCATGCATCACGTAGTCCCACGATTGCCTTCCCCCGCGACAGCCCGCTAAGCGTAGCCAAACAAAACGCTCTTCAGGAGACGCCCGTGGCTATTCCCGCCTCGCTGCAAGCCGGCCTCAAGCTGCCGGTCATCGCCGCGCCCATGTTCCTGGTGTCCGGTCCTGACCTGGTGGTCGAGTGCTGCAACGCCGGCGTCATTGGCACTTTCCCGTCGCTGAACCAGCGGACGACCGAGGGCTATCGGGAGTGGTTGCACGACATCAAGGCGCGTCGCAACGCCGACGCGGCGGCCTTCGGCGTCAATCATATCGTCCACCCGACCAACCCGCGCCTGATGGCCGACCTGCAGGTCTCGGTCGAGGAGCAGGTGCCGCTGATCATCACCTCGCTGGGCGCCGTGCGAGATCTGGTGGACGCGGTGCACGGCTATGGCGGCGTGGTGTTCCACGACATCGCAAACGTGCGCCACGCCAGAAAAGCCGCCGAGGCCGGCGTCGACGGCCTGATCATGGTCGCCAACGGCGCGGGCGGGCACGCCGGGGTGGTGAACCCCTTCGCCCTAATCGAGGAAGTCCGCCGCTTCTTTGACGGGACGCTGATCCTGTCGGGCTGTCTGTCGACCGGCCGCGACGTGGCGGCCACCCAGATGCTGGGCTGCGACTTCGCCTATATGGGCACCCGCTTCATCGCCACCGGCGAGAGCAGCGCGCCCGAGGCCTACAAGCAGATGGTGGTCGAGGCCGGCTCCATGGACATCACCTACACGCCCGCCGTGTCGGGCATTCCGGCCAACTTCATGACCCCGTCGCTGATCCAGAACGGCGTCGATCCCAAGTCCCTGCCCGAGCACAAGCTGGACATGGGCGACGAGGCCAAGGCGTGGAAGACCGTGTGGTCCGCCGGCCAGGGCGCGGGCGCGGTCCACGACATCCCCTCGACCGCCGATCTGGTCGCCCGCCTGCGGAACGAATACGCCGAGGCGGCTTCCGCCTTCGCATCTTCGTCGCAGTTCGGCTAAGAGGGCCGCCGACCGAACCATCGGAAGGCCCGTCATGCTCCGCACCGCCACGATCGCCGCCCTCACCGCCGCCCTGGCGACGCCTGTCTTGGCTCAGGAAAACCCGTCGACTGGCGGCTGGACCTTTGGGGTCGGCGCGGCGACCGACAACCGCTCCAAGGACGCATCCAAGTCCGACGGCGATCCCTACGCCTGGGCCCTGGCCGAATGGACCAGCGCGGACGGCCTGTTCTACGTTTCGCCCGGCGTCGAGACCATCAAGGCTGGAGGTTCGCGCCTCGAGACGGATCTGACCGCCGGCATCCGCCCTCAGGCCGCTGGCTTCGATCTGGACCTCAGCGCGGCCTACAAGTGGCGCGCCGGCGCCGACGCCGGCTATGACGACGACTACTGGGAATTCACGGCGAACGTCTCGCGCTCGATTGGCCCGGCCGAGGCCCGGCTGCAACTCCAGCATTCGCCGGACGGCGGCGGTTCGACCGAAGCGTGGACCTGGGTTGAAGCCCGCGTGGGCTGGGACTTCACCGACAAACTGGGGGGAACGATCGCCCTGGGCCGTCGCGAACAGGACAATGCGCCCGATTATACGGGTTGGAATGCGGGTGTGACCTACGCCTTCACCAACAACCTGGAACTGGACGTCCGATACCATTCGACCAACGTCGATGATCTGGGCCGACAGTACGATGACGCCGTTGTTGCGGGCGTGAGCGTTTATTTCTGAGGTTATAGCCCCTATCTTGGCCGTATGACTTTTCGTGCCACGACTCTAGAACGCGCCTATCAACTCGCTGAAAGCGGATCCTGCCGTACCGTCGGCGACGTCAAGCAAGCCCTGAAGAACGAGGGCTACGATCGGATCCAGGATTCGCTTTACGGCTCGACCATCACCTCGGCCCTGCGAAAGCGCTGTCAGGAATCATGGGTCGAGCCGGACGGCGACGCCGAGGTCAAGGCGGCCGAGGAAGACGCTGCATGACCTTCTCGCCTCCGCGATGATCGTTGATCTGCCAGCGTCGGATCCCGAGCAGACCGCCCTGGGCGGCCGGCTCCGACGCTGGCGGACGCACCGCGGCATGGAGATCGAAGAACTTGGCCGACACATCGGCCTCAGCCCCGCCGAACTCCGCCTGGTCGAGGCGGGTCGGCTGAGGCTGGACAGCGCCCACGTTGAGGCGGCGACGCGTGTGCTTCACCTTCCCCTGTGGGCGCTGAACTCGGACACACCGGCCTATTAGTTGGCCGGGGCCGGGCTGGGCGTCGGCACGGTAGGCGGATTGACCGTCGGAAGCTCGGGCCGCGGCAGATCGACATCGACGTTGATCTCGCTGGGCGCGGCCTCCATCGGCGCGGGCACGGAGCCCCGCCAGACCAGGAAGGCGATCACCGCCACGGCGACCACCAAGCCGCCGATGATGAAGGCCAAGGCGCCGCCACCGCTCTTCTTTTCGGGCGCGGTGGTATGAACCGTGGTCTGGTGAACGACGCGATCCGGCTCGCGTGGCGGCAGGTTGGGATCAGTCATGATCAGTTCCCGCTGGGAGCGGCAGGCGCCGACACTTCCGGCAGACTGACGTCAACATCGACCTGTTTGGTTTCAGGCGCGCCGCCGCGTGCGAACACGAACCAGGCCACGATGGCCACCACGACCAACAGGCCGCCGACGATGAAGGCAAGGCCGGCGTTGCCGCCGCCGCTCGAATTCTCAGCCATAAGGGTTTCTCCTCCCAGTGAATGACGCTGCCGAAACGACAGCTCCGAGCTTACGGTTCCGCTTGTCTCGGCCCCGTGGAATTCAAGCGGCCTGACTTTGGCCGTCGTGCTGCTTATGTTCTCCTTTCGATTCCGACAGAGACCGCTTTTGACCGACCTGCCCGCTCCCCGCATTTCCGACCTTGCCCGCGCCCGGCCGCCCGCCGGCGAGGCGCAGGACTATCTGTCCGGGCTGAACCCCGAACAGAGGCTGGCGGTCGAGACGACCGAGGGCCCGGTGCTGGTGCTGGCCGGCGCCGGCACGGGAAAGACACGGGTTCTGACGACGCGGCTGGCGCACATCCTGGCCACAGGCCGCGCGCGGCCGTGGGAACTGCTGGCCGTCACCTTCACCAACAAGGCCGCGCGAGAGATGCGCGAGCGGATCACCGCCCTGATCGGCCCCTCTGCCGAGGGATTGCGCTGGCTGGGCACCTTCCACTCGATCGCCGCACAGATCCTGCGTCGCCACGCCGAGCTGGTGGGGCTGAAATCCAGCTTCACCATCCTGGACACCGATGACCAGGAGCGGCTGCTGAAACAGCTGCTGGAAGCCGCCAACATCGACACCAAGCGGTGGACGCCGCGCTCGCTGGCCGGGCTGATCGATCACTGGAAGAACCGCGGCTGGACGCCCGAGAAGCTGCCGCCCGGCGAGGACTTCGCCAACGGCAAGGGCCAGTCGCTGTACGGCGCCTATCAGGCCCGGCTGCGCGCGCTGAACGCCTGCGACTTCGGCGACCTGCTGCTGCACAACCTCACGATCCTATCTCAAAACGCCGATTTGGCTGAGGAATATCGGCGGCGCTTCAAATACATTCTCGTGGACGAGTATCAGGACACCAACGTCGCACAATATCTGTGGCTGCGGCTGCTCACCTCGTCCACGGGCAACGTCTGCTGCGTCGGGGACGACGATCAGTCCATCTACGGCTGGCGTGGGGCCGAGGTGGACAACATCCTGCGCTTCGAGCGGGATTTTCCGGGCGCCAAAATCGTCAAGCTGGAGCGTAACTACCGCTCGACCAGTCACATCCTGGGCGCTGCGTCCGGCCTGATCGCGGCCAACCGCGACCGACTGGGCAAGACGCTGTGGACCGAGGCCGAGGGTGGCGACAAGGTCCGGGTGCGCGGTCTGTGGGACGGCGACGCCGAGGCGCGGCTGATCGCCGACGAGATAGAGACCGCCCGGAAACAGGGCCGGCGCTACGGTGACATGGCCGTTCTGGTGCGCGCCTCGTTCCAGATGCGGGCGTTCGAAGAGCGTTTCGTCATGCTGGCGATCCCCTACACCGTCATCGGCGGACCGCGCTTCTTCGAACGGGCCGAGATCCGAGATGCCCACGCCTATCTGCGCCTGGTGCAGTCCGAGGACGACGATCTGGCGTTCGAGCGCATCGTCAACGTGCCCAAGCGCGGCATCGGCGACACCTCGGTGCAGAAGATTCTGCACATCGCCCGCGTCGGCGGCGTTTCGGCCATGACGGCCGTGCGCCCGTTGATCGGCTCCGATGAACTGCAGGCCCGCACCCGCACGGCCCTGTCGAACTTCGTGCGCGATCTCGACCGCTGGCGCGCGCTGGCCGCCGACACCACCCACTGGCAGGTGCTGGAAACCGTGCTGGAGGAAAGCGGCTACACCGACATGCAGAAGGCCGACCGCACCAGCGGCCAGACCCGGCTCGACAACCTGAAAGAGCTGGTCCAGTCGATGCAGCAGTTTGACACGCTACAGGCCTATCTGGAGCACGTCTCGCTGGTCATGGACCTCGACCGCGGCGAAAGCGCGGATTCGGTGCAGATCATGACCCTCCACGGCGCCAAGGGGCTGGAGTTCCCCCTGGTCTTCCTGCCCGGCTGGGAGGAAGGCGTCTTTCCCAGCCAGCGCTCCATCGACGAGAAGGGTGAAAAGGGCCTGGAGGAGGAACGCCGCCTCGCCTACGTCGGCGTCACCCGCGCCCGCGAGGACGCCCGCATCAGCTTCGCCGCCAATCGTCTGGTCTATGGCCGCTGGACGTCGCAGCTGCCCAGCCGCTTCGTCGACGAACTGCCCATCGCCAATGTCGAGGCTCAATCCGACACCGGCTATTACGGCGCCTCGACCGGCATGAAGGAGGCCAAGAGCCGCTGGGACGAGGCTCCGTCGTTCGGCTCGGGCTATTCATCGCCCGGCTGGAAGCGCGGCCAGGCCTTCGCCTCGACCCAGACGCCGCGCTCTGGCACAGCCCAGGCCCGCCACGCCCTGATCGAGGGCGACGGCCGCCTGGTCGCCACCGCCGACCCCAAGGCCGGCTCGGGCTGGAATCGCGGCGACCGCGTCTTCCATCAGAAGTTCGGCTACGGCGCCGTGCGCGCCGTCGAGGGCAATAAGCTGATCGTCGCCTTCGACAAGGCCGGCGAGAAGAAGGTCATCGACACCTTTGTCGAGAAACAGTGAGGCGTGCCCGGCCTCAGTCGTCGCGGAACTGCAGTCGGGCCAGGCGGGCGTAGAGGCCGCTGCGAGCCATCAGTTCGGCGTGGGTTCCCTCCTCCGCCACGCGGCCGTCCTCCATGACCACAATCCGGTCGGCGCGCAGGACGGTGGCCAGTCGGTGGGCGATGACGACGGTGGTGCGGCTCTGCATCGCCTTGTCGAGGGCGGCCTGCACCAACCGCTCGTTCTCCGCGTCCAAGGCCGAAGTCGCCTCGTCCAGCAGCAGGATCGGCGCCTGACGCGCCAGGGCGCGGGCGATGGCCAGGCGCTGGCGCTGACCGCCCGACAGGGTCTTGGCCCGCTCGCCAAGAGGCGTGGCGAAGCCCTCCGGCAGGGCGTCGATGAAGCCCAGCGCCTGGGCCTCGTCCGCCACGGCGCGGGCCTCTTCCTCTGTCGCGGCTTCGCGGCCGAAGCGGATGTTCTCCAGAGCCGAGCCCGAGAAGAGAGGCGCCTCTTGCGACACCCAGGCGAAGCGGTTGCGCACCGCCGTCGGATCGGCCTGCCGAATATCCACGCCGTCGACCGACACAACGCCCGACTGAGGATCATAGAAGCGCAGCAGCAGCCGGAACACCGTCGACTTGCCCGCCCCCGACGGACCCACCAGCGCCACCGTCTCGCCCGACCGCACAGTCAGGGAAAAGCCCTTCAGCGCCGGAAGATCCGGCCGGCCGGGATAGGTGAACTGCACCGCCGACATCGACAGCTCGCCCAGCGGCGGCTCGGGCAGGGTCACGGGCGCGGCTGAGGGAGCGATAGCGGGCACGGCGCGCATCAGCTCGTCGATCCGCTCCATGGCGCCCGCCGCCTTCTGCACATCGCCCCAGGCCTCGCCCAGCGCGCCGACGGCTCCGGCGGTGAAGACCGACAGCAGCACGAACTGCAGCAGGGCGCCCGGCGTCATGCGTCCGGCCAGCACGTCCTGCGCGCCAAGCCACAGCACCAGGGTCACCCCGCCGAACATCACCGTGATGATCATGGCGGTCATCCAGGCCCGCGCCCGCATGCGGGTCAGGGAGATGCCGAAGGCCGTCTCCACCGCCTGGCCGAACCGCGATCCGGCCGAGGCCTCGCGGCCGAAGGCCTGCACAGTCTCCAGCGCGTCGACGCTCTCGCCGGCGAAGCCGACGGCGCCCGCGAACTGGTCCTGGGACTGGACGGTCAGACGCCGCACGCGCCGCCCGAACAGGAACAGCGGCCCCAGCAACAGCGGCACGACCAGCAGCACCAGGCCGGTCAGCTTGGGACTGACGATGAACAGCAGGATGGTGCCGCCCACCAGGGTCAGGAAGTTTCTCAGCGCGAACGACACCGAGGTCGTCAACAGGGTGTCCACCAGCTGAATGTCCGTCGTCAGCCGCGACAGCACCTCGCCCGTGCGTATCCGCGCGAAGAATGAGGGGTCCAGCGTCAGGATGCGGTCGAACAGAGCCTTGCGCAGGTCCGCGATGATCCGCTCGCCGGTCTTGGTCACATAGAAGTACCGGACCGCCGAGGCGACGCCGAGCGCCAGGGCGTTGGCGCCCAGCAGCATGAACCAGAAATTGATCTGGCTGCCTCCGTCCTCGAACCCGTGATCGATCGCTCCGCGCGCCGATGCGGTGAGCGCAAGTGAAGCCACGGTCGACGCCAGCAGCCAGAAAGCCGCGATCAGGGCGTTGAGCTTGTGCCGCATCAGGAAGGGCCACAGCCGCGCCAGAGGCCTCACATCGCGACGCTTCTCTCGACGCTCGGTCGCCTCGCCGATCTGGAATGCGAGTTGAGCACCGGCGCCCGGCCGTTCGCGGACGTCGGGCGTGGCGAAGCGGTTCGAGGCGGAAGCGTCGGTCATGGCGCGCCTCTTGCCCCCAAACGGCGCCCGGTGTAAACGCCGCCGCTCATTCCCGCCGCGCGTTCGGCGGGTTCTCTCATTTTATGCGCAAACGACGGTCGGGATCGTCGACGCGCCAGAGACCGGACCGACGACCATGAAAGCGGACACGCACCCCGACTACCACTTCATCACCGTGGTGATGACGGACGGCACGACCTATCAGACCCGTTCGACCTACGGCAAAGAGGGCGCGACCCTGAACCTGGACATCGACCCGTCGACGCACCCGGCCTGGACCGGCGGCAACCAGCACCTGATGGACCGCGGCGGCCGCGTCTCGCGCTTCAACAACAAGTTCGGCGGCTTCATCAAGAAGTGAGCCATTCCTGCCGCAGTCTCTGCGGCAATCGAAATACAGAGGGCGTCGGTCGCAGGACCGACGCCTTTTTGTTTACCCGGAACGCCGGTAAGTTGAGCCGCGTTGGCCATGGAGGCGCGGGCGTCGGGCCGCTGCCGGATCAAACAAGAGCGACTGCGATGAATCGACGGGAACTGGGTCTGGGCGCGGCCATGGCGGGGCTGATGGCCGCTGGTCAGGCGACCGCCCAGCAGGTGCGCATCGCGCCCCAGGGCGGCCAGGCACAGGCCTTCTACGACAATTTCAACGGCCAGCTCGGCCGACTGCCCGAAGCGCTGCAACCCGATGTGCGCGCGGTCTATGAGATCACCGGCTGGCGGCCGATCTGGACGGCCGAACGCCTGCGCGCGCTGCAAACCGTGGCCAGCGGCGCCGAGCGCCATGGCTTGGCGGCTAACGACTTCTTCGACTTCGTGGGCCTGGCGGCCGACGCGAACTCCGCCGAGATCCGCGCCACGGCGGCGGCCCTGACCTATGCCCGCGTGCTGGCCGAGGGCCGGGTGCGGCCGGAAACTGTCGAAGAGCTGTGGGAGATGCAGAAAAACCGCGTCGACCTGCCCAAAGGCCTGACCGACGCGGCCGCCGCCAACCGCCTGCCAGACTGGTTCGAAGGCCTGGCGCCGACGGACATCGGCTATTCCAACCTGTCCTCCGGCTATGTCCGCTACAGCCGTCTGGTGCGCGACGGCGGCTGGCCAGCCTTTGCGGCCGGGCCGATCATCGAACCGGGATCCAGCGATCGACGCATCACCGCCCTGATCCGCCGCCTGGTGGCCGAGGGCGACCTGTCCCAGGCCGACGGCGCGCGCCTGACATCGCAGGGTGTCACCTATGGCTCGGAACTTCAGGGGGCCGTTCGCAGCTTTCAGACTCGCCACGGCCTGGGCGCCGACGGCCGCATCGGCGCGGCGACCCAGCGGTCGCTGTCGGCCTCTGCCGAGGATCGCGCCCGCCAGATCGCCCTGAACCTGGAACGCCGTCGCTGGCTCAAGCGCGACGTCAATCCCGAACGGATCGAGGTCAACACCGCCGCCGCCATCATGGTCTACTGGAAGGACGGCCGCCCGGTTCACTCCAACCGCGTCGTCGTCGGCACGCCCGAAAACCAGACCCCCAGCCTCGAGAAGCCGTTCGCCTCAGTCGTGGCCAATCCGCCCTGGTACGTGCCGGCCGGCATCGCGCGGCGCGAGATTCTGCCCAAGGGCCCCGGCTATCTCGCGGCCAACGACATGTATGTTCAGAACGGCACGGTCATTCAGCGCGCAGGACCGAAGTCCGCCCTGGGCTATGTGAAGTTCGAGCTGCAGGACAGCTACGCCATCTTCCTGCACGACACCCCGTCCAAGCCCGCGTTCAACAACGCCTATCGCCACCGCAGCCACGGATGCGTGCGGGTTCAGGGCGCGGTGGAGTTCGCACGTCTGCTGCTCGAGCCCGATCCGGCGAAGCTGGGTCAGTTCGACGACGCTCAGGCCAGCCGCCGCACGACCCGGGTCACGACCGGCCGCGATATCGGCGTGCGATTGCTGTACTGGACGGCCTTCGTCGACGGCCAGGGCCGCGTCGCCTTCCGCGAAGATGTCTATCGCCGCGACGAGACGCTGGCCAAGGCGCTGGGGATCGCCGTCAGCCTGCCGCGTCCGATCGACGACGGTCAGCGCGACGCCAACGATGTCGGGCCGTAGGGTTTAGCCGCCGAAGGCCGCCTGAAGCCGGTCGAACTGGCTGAGGACCGGGTTGGCCGGCTCCTCGGCCGCGCCGTCCAGATACATTTGCTGGTCCAGATACAGCACCCGATCGTGCAGCTTTTCAGCGCGCACCAGATACTCGATCAGCGCGATCGGCAGCTCGGGATGGGTAGGCGTCTCTTCGACCACACGCGCGTTCAGTCGATAGCGCGGCTCGCAGGCCGCGTCCGATGTCATGTCGCCTTCCTTCACCGCCCGCTGGACCAGCAGCCAGGAAGCGACCTGCATCAGTCGCGTGGTCAGCTTCATGCTCTCGCCGGCGTAAGCCAGGGCCGCCGTGCGCGACAGCAGGCGGGACTCGCGTCGCCCGTCGCCGTCCAGATAGGCGGCGGTCTCTTCGACCAGATCCATGCCTTCCTGGAAGGTGCGATCGAACAGTTCGGACCGGGCGAAGTCGCGCACCACCGTCGAGCGCGTGCGCCCGCTGGTTGCCGCGTCTGATCCCGGAACCCTCTCACTCATGGCCATGGACTACTCTTTGGGCGCTCGGCTCGATACGGGCCAGAAGCGGCGCCGCCGACCGGATCGTCTGCAACCGTCATGCCACGGCGCGGGATTCGACGCCATCAGGAGCCGAAGTTGAACAGGGCGTCTGCCGCCGACTTTTTGGACGCCTTGGTCTCGATTGCAGCGCGCGATCGCGCGATCTCAGCCTCCAGGTCCGAGATCCGCTCCTGGAGTTCCTCCACGGCATAGAGGTCCAGATCCTCGCGGCCGAGGGCCTTTAGGGCTGCGCCGCGCTGAGGACGCGGGTCCAGGTCGTCGAACGTCATGGTCGCCTCCGTGGTCAGACGCTGGCCGAGCCCCTATCTCAGACCTCGGACGAGGCTTTTGGCAAGGGCGAGCAATGCGGGTGATCGAAATCGAGGGCGGCAGCGGCCCGGCCCAGGCGCTGCAGATCTCCGAGCGGCCCACGCCCCTGCCCGGTCCGGGCGAGGTGCGCATCCGCGTGCGTGCGGCCGGCGTGAACCGTCCCGACCTGCTTCAGCGCCAGGGCGGCTATCCGCCGCCTGTGGGCGCCTCGGACATACTGGGGCTCGAAGTCGCCGGCGAGATAGAGGCGACAGGCGACGGGGTGACGCGCTGGAGGCCCGGCGACCGGGTCTGCGCGCTTCTGGGCGGCGGCGGGTATGCCGACTACGCCGTGGTCGACGCGCGCCACGTCCTGCCGATCCCGGCCGGGCTAGACTTCGTCCACGCCGCCGCCTTGCCGGAGACCCTCTTCACCGTCTGGGCCAATGTGTTCGAGGCGGGCGGGCTCAAAGCCGGCGAGACCCTGCTGCTGCATGGCGCCACCTCGGGCATCGGCGTGACGGCCATCCATATGGCCAAGGCGGCGGGTGCGCGCGTCATCGCCACATCGCGCGGCGCCGACAAGGCTCGCGCCGCCGCGGAACTCGGGGCTGACGTCAGCCTGGACGCGACGAAAGACGACCTGGCGGCGGGCATCGCGACCGAAGGCGGCGCAGACGTGGTCCTGGACATGGTCGGGGCCGACTACGCCGAACTGAACCTGAAGGCGCTGAAACCCGGGGGGCGCTGGGTCGTCATCGCCACCCTGACCGGGGCCCAGGCCCGGATCGATCTGATGCGGCTGATGCTGAAGCGGATCGTTCTAACGGGATCGACCTTGCGGGCGCGCCCCGCCCACGAAAAGGCCCGGTTGGCGCAGGCGGTCGAAAGCAGCGTCTGGCCTTGGGTCGAACAGAGAAAAGTCGCCCCGAGGATCGAGGCGACCTTTCCGCTGGCGCGCGCGGGCGACGCCCATGCGCGGCTGGAGGCGGGCGGCCACGTCGGCAAGGTGGTGCTCACCCTCGACTGACCGCCCGGTCAGATCACCAGCGACCGCCGCCCCGCGCGGGGCGCAGCGACGAGATCTTGTCGTTGAAGGCGCGATCCAGGTTGCGCACGTCGCCGGAAACGACCCGGCAATCGCCGCGGAAGCGGGCGTCGGTGCACACCTCCCAGGCGCCACCGCGCAGCTGCATCGAGCTGATGCGGTCGTTAAGACCGCTGTTGCGCAGGTCGGGGATCGCCTCGTTGAAGCTCATGGAGCGTCCGCGGAAGTTGGAGTCTTCATAGACGGTGATGCTGTTGCGTCCGCCGCCCCAGCCGGGGCCGCCCTGCCCCGGTCCGCCCCAGCCGCCGCCCGGCCCTCCGGGGCGACCGCCGCCTTCATAGTCGCCGCGAACCCGCCCGCAGACCAGCAAGCCGTTCACGTTAGCGATGTCGGCGTCGGAACACCGGTTCAGCTCGATCGAGGTGCCGCGGATCTGGCCGCGCTCATCGCGACAGTCGGCATAGAGGCGGCCCTGGTTGGTGTAGGCGCCCGAACAGCTTTGGGCGTAGCTGCCGCGCGGCGCGGCTCGCGTCTGATACTGCGGCAAAGGCGCCGCCGGCGTCATCATCATGGCCATGGCGGCCGCTGCACTGAGGAACATGGTCGATCTCCCTCTCCTGTCCCAGACGCCCAACGCGTCGTGTGAGAACAGAGTTCAACATAGCCGATGAACCGTAGCTGTATGCAGATGTCGGACGGCGTTTTCTTTTGACGGATTTCAGCCTATGATCGGCTATCGCGCCCGGCCGAAAGGTCGGGCGCCGTCGTATCCGGCGCCCCGGCGGGCCGCCAAAACCATGAACGGGATCAACCCCATGACCGACATCCTCATGCCCAAGGCCACCGCGGTGTGGATGGTGGACAACACGTCGCTGACGTTCGAGCAGATCGCCGATTTTTGCGGCCTTCATCCGCTGGAAGTGCGCGGCATCGCCGACGGCGACGTGGCCCGCGACATCCGCGGCGCCGATCCGCTGGTCAACGGCCAGCTGACCCGTGAAGAGCTGGACAAGGCTCAGGCCGATTCGACCTATCGGATGAAGGCGGTCGTCAGCCGCCACGCCGAGCTGCTGAAGTCGGCCAAGCCGGCGCCTCGCTACACCCCCGTGTCGCGCCGCCAGGACCGCCCCGACGCCATCGCCTGGTTCGTACGCAACCACCCCGAGGTGACCGACGCCCAGATCGCCAAGCTGCTGGGCACCACAAAGTCGACCATCGAGAGCGTGCGCAGCCGCACCCACTGGAACTCGGCCAACATCAAGCCGGTCGATCCGGTGACCCTGGGCTTGGTGGGTCAGTTGCAACTCGACGAAGTGGTCAGGAAAGCCGCTGACAAGAAGGCCAAGGACGACGCCAAGAACGGCGGCGCCGCCCTTCAGCCCGTCGAGGCTGAACCGGCCGAACCCGAGTTCGTGCCGGAAGCCCGCGAGCGTCGCGGCGCCGAGCCGACCGCTGAATCGGTCTTTGGACCCAAGGACTGATCGCGGCCTCACGCTCATGAAATCGGCCCCGGAGATCGCTCTCCGGGGCCGTTTCCGTTTTCAGAGGGGGGACCGGGTCAGTTCAACCTGGCCTCCAGACTGGTGATTTCCTCCTTGAGCCGCAGCTTTCGCTGCTTGAGCTCCCTGACCTGCAGCGAGTCCACGGCCGGCCGCACCATTTCCTGTCGGAGGGTTTCCTCCAGCTGGCGGTGACGATTTCCCAGTTCGCGGATACGAGCATCGATGGTCATGGCTTGCGCCTCCATGGCTAAGGGACCACACAGTGAGCGCCCGGATTGACAGGCTGTGGAATCACAAGTTGGTGACGCCGCGCCCGCTCCGGACATAAGCAGCCTGACGGTGAAAATGGCCGAGAACGTGAACGGAGCCGTACAAAACCCGCCTCGTCGGATTATTGTCGGCATTTCAGGCGCTTCCGGCGTGATCTACGGTGTGCGCACGCTGGATGCACTGCGCGAGCTCGGCGTCGAAAGCCATCTCGTCGTCTCCAAGGCCGCCCTGCTGACATTGTCGCAGGAGACGGATCTGAGCGCCGACGACCTCACCGGCCGGGCCGATGTGGTGCACCGCCTCGCCGATGTCGGCGCGACCATCGCGTCGGGCTCGTTCAAGACCCTGGGGATGATCGTCGCGCCCTGCTCGGTGCGCACCATGGGCGAGATCGCCACGGGGGTGACGACCACCCTTCTGACCCGCGCCGCCGACGTGGCCCTGAAAGAGCGTCGCCGGCTGGTGCTGATGGTGCGCGAGACGCCGCTGCACCTGGGCCACCTGCGCACCCTTACGGCGCTCGCCGAAATGGGCGCCGTCATCGCCCCGCCCCTGCCCGCCTTCTACGCCCGGCCCGATTCGATAGAGGCCATGGTCGATCAGTCGGTGGGCCGCGCCCTGGACCTGTTCGGTCTGGATTGGGCCCCCGTCACCCGCTGGTCGGGGCTAAAGGCGTGAGCCTGTGGGACTGGGCGCTCAAGGCCTATGCGGCCGACGGCGTGTCCAAAACCTGCCTGGCCCTGCAGGATGTCCACGGGCAGAACGTCTGCCTGCTGCTCTACGCCGGCTGGTGTGCATCGACAGGGCGGGCGCTGGACGAGGATGACGTGGATGCCGCGACTGACACCGCTCGGGTCTGGTCCGACACGGCGATCACGCCGCTGCGGCTGATCCGCCGCGAACTCAAGGTCCGCCGACCCGACATGGACGACAGCGCGCGCGAGGCCGTGCGCGGTCAGGTCAAGGCGGTCGAACTGGCCGCCGAGCGCCGTCTGCTGGAGGCTCTGGAGGCGCTCGCCCCTGCGCCTGCCGGATCGCCCGCCTCTCCACTGAAGGGCCTGGTGGCTGTGTCGCGGGCCTGGGGCGAGGCCTTGCCCCGCCCGGCGCTGACACAGCTCGCCGAGATGCTTCCGGCCTGACCGTGCGTCGGCTATACAGCGACGGTCCGGGGCCGACTGATGAACGACGACGATCCGATCAATGAAGCCGAAGAGGCTCTGCGCGCCCGGCTGAAGGCGCTTCAGCAGGAGCACGCCGACCTGGACGCCTCCATCGAGGCGCTGGGCCATATGCCGGTGCCGGACCAGCTGATGATCGCTCGGATGAAGCGCAAGAAGCTGACCCTGCGCGACGAAATCGTGAAGATCGAAGGGCGCATCCTGCCCGACATCATCGCCTGACGCTCGTCAGCGCCCGCGTTTCCTGACCCACATGGCGGCGTCGGCTTCGGCCAGCCAGACTTCGGGGTCGCCCTGCCCGGCATAGGCGCGAACGCCGAAGGAGCCGCCCAGCATCGCGGGCTCGCCCTGCCAGACAAACGGATCGGTCTGGAACGCCGCCTTCAGACGCTGGGCCTTATCCCGCCCCTCTTCGGCCCCGGCGTTCATCATGAGCACGGCGAACTCGTCGCCACCCATGCGGCCGACCGCATCGGATTCGCGCAGATTCTCCATCAGCATCCGCGCCACCCATACCAGAGCGGCGTCGCCCGCCGCGTGGCCCAGCCGGTCGTTGACGCCCTTGAAGCCGTCGAGATCGAGATAGAGCAGCACCGCCGGCGTCTCGTGCCGCTGGCAATAGGCCATCTGGCGCTGCAGCACGGAGACGAACCCTCGTCGGTTCAGCGCCGGGGTCAGAACGTCGTGGTCCGCCGCAGCTTCCGCCGCCTCGGCCCGCAGGCGCAGGGCCTCCACCTCGGCGCGCAGGCGCTCGAGCTCGCTCTTCAGGTCGGCTTCGGCCGTGTCGGTCAAGGCGAGGCGGGCTCCGCAGAACGCGACTCACCCCCGAGCCGCGCGCGCTGATGCTAACGCGGTTGGTTGCGGGCGCAACGCGGCTGCTGTAACCGGCCCCTTTCCCGCTGGAGGGCTGATCTCATGGCGACCTCGACCCCGCCCGTTGCCATCATCATGGGCAGCCGCTCGGACTGGCCCACGATGAAGCTGGCCGCCGATGCGCTCGACGAGATCGGCGTGGCCTGGGAGGCCCGCGTGGTCAGCGCTCACCGCACGCCTCAGCGCCTTTACGACTTCGCCACAGGCGCCAAGGCCGCCGGCTTCAAGGTCGTCATCGCCGGCGCCGGCGGGGCTGCGCACTTGCCGGGCATGGCCGCCTCCATGACCGAACTGCCCGTGCTGGGCGTGCCGGTGAAGTCTAAGGCGCTGAAGGGCCTCGATTCCCTGCTCTCCATCGTCCAGATGCCCGGCGGCGTGCCCGTCGCCACCCTGGCCATCGGCGAGGCGGGCGCGACCAACGCCGGCATCCTTGCCGCCCAGATCCTGGCCCTGTCGGACGAGGGCGTGGCCCAGCGCCTGGCCGCCTATCGCCAGGCGCGCACCGACGCCGTGGCCGAAACGGTCGAGGACTGATGCGCCGGACGCCCGCTACCCTGCCCCCCGGATCGACGCTCGGGATCGTCGGCGGCGGCCAGCTGGGCCGGATGATCAGTCAGGCCGCCTCGCGCCTGGGCTTCGATGTGGTGATCCTGGAGCCCGAGCCCGACAGCCCGGCTGGCCGCGTCTCGGCGCGGCAGATCACCGCCGCCTATGACGACCCCGACGCGCTGGGCGAGTTGGGCCGCCTCTGCCCGGTCGTGACCTTCGAGTTCGAGAACGTGCCCGCCGCCTCGCTGGAACGGCTGGCGGCCGCCGGCGCCCGCGTTGCGCCCGGCCCGCGCGCCCTGGCCGTCGCGCAGGACCGGATGGAAGAGAAGACCTTTCTGAATGGCGCCGGCGCCCCGACGGTCGATTTCGTCGCCGTCGACGATTTGTCGGACCTCCAGCATGGCCTTGAGCGCCTTGGCCTGCCCGCCGTGCTCAAGACGCGGCGCGAGGGCTATGACGGCAAGGGCCAGGCCTGGATCCGTTCGGCCGACGACATCGCCCCAGCCTTCGAGGCCATGGCTGGCCGCCCCGCCGTGCTGGAGGCCGCCGCCCCGTTCGTGCGCGAACTGTCGGTGATCGCCGCGCGTAGCGACGACGGGCGCACCGCCGTCTATCCGCTGGGCGAGAACGTCCATTCGGGCGGGGTTCTGGCCGTCACCACGGCCCCCGCCCTAGCCTCAGACGCCGTTCAGCGCCGCGCCCGCGCCATCGCCGAGGCGGTGCTTGAGGGTCTGGATTACGTCGGCGTCGTCGGCATCGAACTGTTCGACCTGTCGGCCGACGACGGCGAGGCGGTGCTGCTGGTCAACGAGATCGCCCCGCGCGTGCATAACACCGGCCACTGGACCCAGGACGGCTGCGTCTGCGACCAGTTCGAACAGCACGTCCGCGCCGTCATGGGCTGGCCCCTGGGCCCGACCGAGGCGCACGCCCGCGTCGAGATGACCAACCTTCTGGGCGATGCGGTCGAGCAATGGCGCGACCTGGCCGCCAAAGACGACGTCCGCCTGCACCTGTACGGCAAGGCCGAGGCCCGCCCCGGCCGCAAGATGGCCCATGTGAACCGCGTGCTGGGCCCGATCTGAACCTCGCTGGGGCTTACAGCCCCAGCTTGGCCTTCAGGATGTCGTTGACGGCGGCCGGATTGGCCTTGCCGCCCGTGGCCTTCATGACCTGACCCACGAACCAGCCGATGGCCTGAGGCTTCTCGGCGACGGCGGCGGCCTTGTCCGGGTTGGCGGCGATGATCTCGTCCACGGCCTTTTCGATCGCGCCGGTGTCGGTCACCTGCTTCAGGCCGTGCTTGTCGACCACCTCGGCGGGCGAGCCTTCGCCGTTCCAGACGTGATCGAACACCTCCTTGGCGATCTTGGAGGAGATGACGTTCGTCTCGATCAGCTCGACCAGCTGCGCCACATGGTCGGCCGGGACCGGGCTGTCGGCGAAGTCGCGGCCGTCGGCCGACAGGCGCGCGGACAGCTCGTTCGTCACCCAGTTGGCGACCAGCTTGGCGTCGCGGCCTTTCGCGGCGGCTTCGAAATAATCGGCCTTGGCCTGCTCCGAGATCAGCACCACCGCATCGTATTGCGACAGGCCGTATTCGCTCATCAGGCGCCTGCGCTTTTCGTCCGGCAGTTCCGGCAGATCGGCGCGGATCTCGTCGATCCAGGCCTGCTCCAGCTCAAGCGGCAGCAGGTCGGGATCCGGGAAATAGCGATAGTCGTGCGCCTCTTCCTTGGACCGCATCGACCGGGTCTCGCCCGCCGTCGGATCGTACAGGCGCGTCTCCTGATCGATCTTGCCGCCGTCCTCCAGGATCTCGATCTGGCGGCGCGCCTCATAATTGATCGCCTGAGAAATGAAGCGGAAGCTGTTGACGTTCTTGATCTCGCAGCGCGTGCCCAGGTGGCTGAAGTCGCCGGTCGCCTTGAACTTCTCGTAGCCGCCCTCGCGGCAGACCGAGACGTTCACATCGGCGCGCAGATTGCCCTTCTCCATGTCGCCGTCGCAGGCGCCCAGATAGATCAGGATGGTCCGGATCTTCTTGACGTAAGCGACCGCTTCTTCGGGGCTGCGCAGGTCGGGCTTGGAGACGATCTCCATCAGCGCCGTGCCGGCCCGGTTCAGGTCGACATAGCTTTCGGACGGCGACAGGTCGTGGATCAGCTTGCCCGCGTCCTGCTCCAGGTGCAGGCGCTCGATGCCGACGTTGAAGAAGCTGCCGTCCTCGGCCTCCACCTCGACCACGCCCTCGCCCACGATCGGGTGATACAGCTGGCTGATCTGATAGCCGGTCGGCAGGTCGGGATAGAAATAGTTCTTCCGGTCGAACTGGCTGAAGGTGTTGATCTTGGCCTTCAGGCCCAGACCGGTCTTAACCGCCTGCTCAACGCAATGCTTGTTCAGCGTCGGCAGCATGCCGGGAAAGCCGGCGTCAACCAGCGACACCTGCTCGTTCGGCCCCGCGCCGAAGCCGACGGCCGCGCCCGAGAACAGCTTGGCCTTCGACGCCACCTGGGCGTGGATCTCCAGCCCCATGACGATTTCCCAGGCGCCGGTGCGGCCTTGGATGAGTTTGGTGTTCTCGCTCATGCTCACCACCACTTGTCCGGACGCGCGGTGAAGCCCGCGGCCTGTTCCAGCGCGTCGGCGACCTGGAAGACGGTCGCCTCGTCCAGCGCCTTGCCGATGACCTGCAGACCCAGCGGCAGGCCGCCGGAGTCCACGCCCGCCGGCACCGAAATGCCCGGCAGGCCGGCCAGGTTGGCCGTCACCGTGAAGACGTCGTTCAGATACATAGTCACCGGGTCGATCTGCTTGTCGCCCAGCGCAAAGGCCGCTGACGGAGTCGAGGGCGTCAGGATGGCGTCCACCTGGCCCCAGACGTTGTCGAAGTCCTGGGCGATGCGGCGACGCACCTTCAGCGCCTTGACGTAATAGGCGTCGTAGAAGCCGGCCGACAGCACATAGGCGCCGATCGTCAGGCGCCGCTGGACCTCCTTGCCGAAGCCCTCTGCGCGGCTCGATTCATACAGGTCGGTCAGCGACTTGGCGCCCTCGGCGCGGTGGCCGAAGCGCATGCCGTCATAGCGGGCCAGGTTCGACGACGCCTCGGCCGGGGCCACGATGTAATAGGTCGGCAGGGCGTATTTGGTGTGCGGCAGGGTGATGTCGACGATCTCGGCGCCGGCGTCGCGCAGCCACTGCACCCCCTGGTCCCACAGCGCCTGAACCTCGGCCGGCATGCCGTCGACGACGTATTCGCGCGGCACCCCGATGCGCAGGCCCTTCACGCCCTTGCCCAGCGACTGCGTCCAGTCCGGCGTCTCGATGTCGAGGCTGGTCGAATCCTTCGGATCGAACGAGCACATGGAGCGCAGCAGCACCGCCGCGTCCTCGACCGTCTTGGTGATCGGCCCGGCCTGATCCAGCGATGAGGCGAAGGCCACCATGCCGAACCGGCTGGCGCGGCCATAGGTCGGCTTGATGCCCACCGTGCCGGTGAAGGCCGCAGGCTGGCGGATCGACCCGCCGGTGTCCGAGGCCGTGGCGGCCAGGCACAGATCGCCCGCGACGGCCGAGGCCGACCCGCCCGACGATCCGCCCGGCGTCAGTTCCGCGTTCGAGGCTTTGGACTTCCACGGGTTCTTCACCGCGCCGAACGCCGAGGTCTCGTTGGACGAGCCCATGGCGAACTCGTCCATGTTCAGCTTGCCCAGCATGACCGCCCCGTCGCGCCAAAGATTGGCGGTGACGGTCGATTCATACGGCGGCACGAAGCCGCGCAGCATGTTCGACCCGGCCGAGGTCTGGACGCCGTCGGTGCAGAACAGGTCCTTGATCCCCAGCGGCGCGCCTTCCAGCGCACCCGCCTCGCCGGAGGCGATCCGGGCGTCGGACACGCGCGCCATGTCCAGCGCCTTGTCCGCCGTCACCTCGACATAGGCGTTCAACGTCGGGTTTGCGGCCTCGATGTTGGACAGGAAGGCACGGGTGATCTCTTCGGACGAGAAGTCCTTGGCCTTGAGGCCGTCCACGGCCCCCTTAAGGGTCAGTTTCGTCAGGTCACTCATGACTATTCGACCACCTTGGGAACCACGAAGAAGCCGTCGGCGCTCTTGGGCGCGTTCGACAGGACGGCGTCGATCTTGCCGCCGTCGGTGACCACGTCGTCGCGCAGGCGCAGCGGCTGGCTGACGTTCGAGGTCATGGGCTCCGCGCCTTCGATATCCACCTCGTCCAACTGCTCGATCCACTGCAGGATGCCGTTCAGCTCTCCGGCCAGGGTTTCCAGCCGGTCCTCGGGGGTCTTGATGCGGGCGAGGTGCGCGACCTTGCGCACCGTCGCGGCGTCGATGGCCATGCGGCTCTCCAGACGTAACGGGGTCAAGCTCGCGGGACTAGCCGCACAGGGGCCAAATCACAAGCGACGGAGCGGCCCAAACGCTTTGACACCGGGCCTTCGGGGGCCTAGCGCCAGCCCATGCCCGTGTTCGACCTCGCCGACCTGCCCGCCGCCTGCCCGCCGAACACCCCGTGGCTGGGCCTGGACCTGGGCGAAAAGACCATCGGCGTGGCCGCCTCCGACGCCAGCCGCATGATCGCCAGTCCGCTGCAGCTGGTGCGCAAGGTCAAGTTCACCCAGGACGCCGAGGCGGTGCTGAAGCTGATGGCCGGGCGAAACGCTTCGGCTCTGGTCATCGGCCTGCCGCTAAACATGGACGGGACAGAAGGGCCGCGCGCCCAGTCCTGCCGGGCCTTTGCGCGCAACCTGGACCGCATCCGCCCCACGCCCGTCGCCTTTCAGGACGAGCGGCTATCGACCAGCGCGGTCGAGCGCTTCCTGATCGACGAGCTGGACCTGACGCGCAAGCGCCGCGCCGACGTCGTGGACCGCACCGCCGCAGCCTGGATCCTGCAAGGGGCGCTCGATCGCTTGCGCGGATAGACCGCCTTCCCTTCCCATCGGCGCGTGCGTCGCCTATAGCCGCGCTTCGATGACCCAGGCCGACGTCACCGAGATTGATCCGAACCGGCCTGCGCCGTTTCCCCGCGCCCATTTCCTGTCCGCAGCGGACTTGAACCCAGCGACGGCGACAGAGCTGCTGGATCTGGCCGACACCTACGCCACGCTGAACCGCGCAGGCGCCGCGCCGCTGGACCTGATGCGCGGGCGCACGGTGGTCAATCTCTTCTTCGAGAACTCGACCCGCACCTCGGCCTCGTTCGAGATCGCGGCCAAACGCCTGGGCGCCGAGGTCGTGACCATGCCGGTCGCCGCATCCTCGGTGAAGAAGGGCGAGACGCTGATCGACACGGCGGTGACGCTGAACGCCATGCGCCCTGACGTGCTGGTGGTGCGCCATGCCGCCTCGGGCGCCGCCGCCCTGCTGAGCCAGAAGGTCGGCTGCGCCGTCGTCAACGCCGGCGACGGGCGTCACGAACACCCGACCCAGGCCCTTCTGGATTTGCTGACCCTGCGCCGCGCCTTTGGCGACGTGACCAGCCTGACGGTGGCGATCTGCGGCGACGTGGCCCACAGCCGCGTGGCCCGCTCCAACGTCGCCCTGCTGCAGATGATGGGCGCGCGGGTCCGGCTGGTGGGGCCGCCAACCCTGATCCCCGGCGACGCTGACCGCTGGGGCTGCGAGGTCTTCCACGATATGCGCGAGGGCCTGGCCGGCTGCGACGTCGTGATGATGCTGCGCCTTCAGCTGGAGCGTATGGAGGGCGCGCTGATCCCCTCGACGCGGGAGTATTTCCGCTTCTGGGGTCTGGACCGCGAGAAGCTGACCTGGGCTGCGCCGGGCGCGAAAGTCATGCATCCCGGCCCGATGAACCGGGGCGTCGAAATCGATTCGGACGTGGCGGACGATCTGTCGGTCTCTCTGATCCAGGAGCAGGTCGAGATGGGCGTCGCCGCGCGCATGGCCGTGCTGGCGTCGCTGTCTGCGCGCACGGAGGCCGCGCAATGAAGCCGCTGGCGATCATCAACGCCCGCCTGCTGGACCCGGCCTCGGACTACGACGGCCCCGGCGCCGTGCTGGTCGCCGATGGGCGGATCGTGGAGGTCGTCCACGGCCAGGCCACGCATCGGCCCGACGAGGCCGAGATCATCGACGCGCAAGGCTTGTGCCTGGCGCCGGGCCTGATCGACATCCGCGTCACGACGGGCGAGCCGGGCGCCGAGCCCAAGGAGACGTTGAAGTCCGCCGCCCTGTCGGCCGCGGCCGGCGGCGTCACCACCATCGTCGTCCAGCCGGACGCCGAGCCGGCGGTGGACGACCCGGCGATGGTGGACTTCATCCAGCGGCGCGGCGCGGCGCTGAACCTGGTCAATGTCCGGGTCGCCGGCGCCGCCACGCAAGGCCGCGACGGCACGCGCATGGCCGAGATCGGCCTGATGGACGAGGTCGGGGCGCTGTATTTCACCGACGGCGACCGGGTCATCGCCAACACCCGCACACTGATGCGCGTGATGAGCTACGCCGCCGCCTTCAACGCCCTAATCGCCTGCCGCCCGGCCGAGCCGTGGCTGAGCGAAGGCGCCGTCGCCACCTCGGGCGAACTGGCCAGCCGTCTGGGCCTGGCAGGTCAGCCGGCCATCGCCGAACGCATCCAGCTGGAGCGCGACCTGGCCCTGGTCGAACAGACCGGCGCGCGCTTCCTGGTGGATCAGATCTCGACCGAAGGCGCGCTGGAAGTGCTGGCGCGGGCCCGCGCGCGGGGTCTCGAGGTCGCGGCCTCCGCCTCGATCAACCACCTGTGCTTCAACGAGGTGGACATCGGCGACTATCGTACCTTCTACCGGCTCGATCCGCCGCTGCGGGCCGAAAGCGATCGCCGCGCGCTCGTCGAGGCGCTGCGCGACGGGCTGGTCGACGTGATCACGTCCGCTCACACGCCCGCGCCCGCCGAAGACAAGCGCCGTCCATTCGCCGATGCCGCCGCCGGCGCGGTGGGGCTGGAGACCCTGCTTCCCGCCGCCCTGACGCTGCATCATCAGGAGGGCGTGGATCTGCTGGACGTGCTGCGGCCGCTGACCCAAGGGCCGGCGGCCCTGCTGGGGCTGGAGGCCGGCTTGCTGGAGGCCGACGCGCCGGCCGACCTGGTGCTTTTCGATCCGAACGCGCCGGTGGTGATCGACGCCGACGCCCTGCGCTCCAAGTCCAAGAACTCGCCGTTCGACGGCCGACGCCTGCAAGGGCGGGTCGAACGCACCTTTGTGGGCGGGCGCGCCGTCTTCATGCGCGACTGAACTATGCCGGGCCGACGCCTGTGCTAGGCTCCATCGAACGATTCAGGGGGACGACGTGCAGGATCTGGCGGGCGCCGCGCTCGTAACCTTCGGACTGGTGGCGGTCGCCGGCTATCTGCTGGGCTCGATCCCGTTCGGCGTGATCCTGACGCGGGCGGCCGGCACGGGCGATGTGCGCAACATCGGCTCGGGCAATATCGGCGCGACCAACGTGCTGAGGACCGGCCGCAAGGACCTGGCGCTGGCGACCCTGATACTGGATGCAGGCAAGGGGGCGGTCGCCCTGTTGCTGGCGCGCCATCTGCTGGGGTCCGAAGCGGCCGGGGCCGTGGCGGGCGGCGCGGCCTTCCTGGGCCATCTGTTTCCAATCTGGCTGGGCTTCAAGGGCGGCAAGGGCGTGGCCACCTTCTTCGGCCTGATCCTGGCCGCCGCCTGGCCGCTGGGACTGCTGGCGGCGGCGACGTGGCTGATGGTCGCCTTTCTGCTTCGCTTCTCGTCGCTGGCGGCTCTGATCGCGGCGGCGGCGACGCCGCTTTACGCCCTGCTCCCCCTGCCCGCGCTCGGCCTGCCCGCTGCGCCGCCGATCCTGCTGCTGGCGGTCTTCACCGCCGTGCTGATCTACATCCGCCACCACGAGAACATCGGGCGGCTGCTCAAGGGGCAGGAACCCCGCATCGGCGCGAAGAAGGCGTGAGCCTGACGGCCGCCGAGCGTTTCGCCCGGCTCAGGCTGGCGCGCACCGACCGCGTCGGCCCTGTCGCCTTTTCCCAACTGATTGGCCGGTTTGGCACGGCCGAGCGCGCGATAGAGGCCCTGCCCGACATGTCGCGCCGCGCCGGGCGCGAACTGACCCCGCCGCCTGTCGCCCGTGTAGAAGCCGAGCTGGCGGCCGGCGACAGACTGGGCGCGCGCCTGATCGTTCTGGGCGAGCCCGACTATCCGCCGCGCCTGACGGCCGTTGATCCGCCCCCGCCGCTGATCTGGACGCTGGGCGACGCCGCCCTGCTGTCGGGCGACTGCGTGGCCGTGGTCGGCGCCCGCATCGCCTCGGCCGGCGGCCAGCGCATCGCCCGCGGCCTGTCGCAGCAGTTGGGCGAGGCCGGCCATGTCGTCGTCTCGGGCCTGGCGCGGGGTGTGGACGCGGCCGCCCACGAGGGTTCGCTGCCGACGGGAACGGTCGCCGTCCTAGGCGGCGGGATCGACGACATCTATCCGTCCGACAACGCCGACCTTTACCGCCGCATCGCCGAGCGCGGCTGCCTGGTGTCCGAAAGCCCTGTCGGCGCCCGCGCCCAGGCCCGCGACTTCCCCCGCCGCAACCGCATCATCTCGGGCCTGTCGCGCGCCGTGATCGTGGTCGAGGCCGAATTGCGGTCAGGATCCCTGATCACCGCGCGCCTGGCCGCCGAACAGGGACGCGAGGTTCTGGCCGTGCCGGGTTCACCGCTCGATCCGCGCGCGCGCGGCCCCAATGAGCTGATCCGCCAGGGCGCGGCCCTCTGCGAAGGGGTCGAGGATGTCGAGCGCGCCCTGTCCACCCTTCGCACGCTGTGTGAACCGCCCGGCGACGGCTTCGTCGGCCCGGAAGGCGACGTGGACGACGCCCTTATCGAGCGGATCGCCGCCCTGCTGTCGCCGACGCCGACCCCGCGCGACGAACTGGCGCGAGCGGCAGGCGTAAGCGCGGCAGACGCCGCCGCAGCCCTGCTGGAGCTCAGCCTGGCGGGCCGTGCCGAGCTGCTGCCGGGCGGGCTGGTCGCTTCTGCCTAAGCTTAGCCGTGTCCCGTCTTGGGCGCCCGCTCCAAGGCGATGGGTTCGGGCCGGGGCACCGGCTGCTCGGCCAGGCGTACCGCCGCCTCGAGCACGCGCGCCAGCGCCTCGTCCCCATCCCAGCGCGCCATGCGGGCCAGTTCGGCGGACATGCTGCCCACATAGTCGCGCACCGGATAGTCGTCCGGCAGGCCGTCGATCGCGGCGCTCGACGCGACGCCTCCTGGCGAGGAGTCAGCGAGCGAGGGTTCAGCGGGCTGGGATCGACTGGCCATGTTTCGTCCAATGGATGTGCATCAGAGATAATCACAACCATACGATGCGCCGCAAGACCCTGATTGCGCAGCCCAGCGGCCTTTTCGCCCGCCTGATTGACACGACGCTCCGGGCCAACCACGTTCCGCGCCCTCTTCAGGAACGCGACACCATATGAATCTCGTCATCGTCGAGAGCCCCGCCAAGGCCAAGACCATCAACAAATACCTGGGTTCGGACTTTAAAGTCCTGGCCTCCTACGGCCATGTCCGCGACCTGCCGTCCAAGGATGGCTCGGTCCTGCCCGACGAGGATTTCGCCATGTCCTGGGAGGTCGACGCCAAGGCGTCCAAGCGTCTTAGCGAGATCGCAGAGGCGGCCAAGGGCTCGGACCGCGTCATCCTGGCCACCGACCCCGACCGCGAGGGCGAGGCGATCAGCTGGCACGTGCTGGAGATCCTGAACAAGAAGAAGGCGGTCAAGAACGCAGAGGTTCAGCGCGTCACCTTCAACGCCATCACCAAGGCCGCCGTGCTGGAGGCCATGGCCAATCCGCGCCAGATCGACATGGAGCTGGTCGAGGCTTACCTGGCCCGCCGCGCGCTGGACTATCTTGTGGGCTTCAACCTGTCGCCGGTCCTGTGGCGCAAGCTGCCGGGCGCCCGCTCGGCTGGCCGGGTCCAGTCGGTCGCCCTGCGCATCGTCGTCGATCGCGAGATGGAGATCGAGAAGTTCAAGGCCCAGGAGTACTGGTCCGTCGAAGCCGACCTCGCCGCCGACAGCCCGCCCTTTACGGCCCGACTGGTCAAGCATGAAGGCAAGCGGGTCCAGCGTCTGGACATCGTCTCCGAAGCCATGGCCACGGCCGCGCGCGAGGCCATCGCCGCCGGTGATTTCACCATCCGCTCGGTCGAGAAGAAGCCGGTCAAGCGCAGCCCCGCCCCGCCCTTCACGACCTCGACCCTTCAACAGGAAGCCGCGCGCAAGCTGGGCTTCACCGCCCAGCGCACCATGCAGGCGGCCCAGAAGCTGTACGAGGGCGTGGACGACACCGGCGGCCTGATCACCTACATGCGGACCGACGGCGTCTATGTGACGCCCGAAGGCATCGCCCAGGCCCGCGAGGTCATCAGCGGCCGCTTCGGCCCAGCCTACGTCCCGTCCGAGCCTCGCTACTACAAGACCAAGGCCAAGAACGCCCAGGAGGCCCACGAGGCCATCCGCCCGACCAACATCACCCGGGCACCCGAGACCCTGCGCCTGGATGGCGATCTGCAGCGCCTCTACGAACTGATCTGGAAGCGCATGGTCGCCTCTCAGATGGAAAGCGCGCGACTGGACCGCACCTCGGTCGACATCGAAACGCCCGACGGTCGGACCGGCCTGCGCGCCACCGGCCAGGTCGTCGCCTTCGACGGCTTCATCGCCGTCTACGAAGAAGGCCGCGACGAGAAGCAAAAGGGCGCCGAGGGCGAGGACGACGACGAGAACGCCCGCCTGCCCGCGCTCAAGGAAGGCGCCAAGGCCAAGGTGGAGGCGATCCGCACGGATCAGCACTTCACCGAACCGCCGCCGCGCTATTCGGAAGCCACCCTGGTCAAGAAGCTGGAAGAGCTGGGCATCGGCCGCCCGTCGACCTACGCCTCGATCCTGACCACCCTGCGAGACCGCGAATACGTCCGCATGGACAAGAACCGGTTCTACCCCGAGGACAAGGGCCGTCTGGTCACGGCCTTCCTGGAGCAGTTCTTCGCTCGCTGGGTCGAGTACGACTTCACCGCCGCGCTCGAGACGCGTCTGGACGAGGTTTCGGCCGGCGATCTGGACTGGAAGGTCCTGCTGCGCGAGTTTTGGACGGATTTCCACGCGGCCACCCAGGCCGCGGGCGAGTTGCGCACCACAGCGATCCTGGATCATCTGAACGATGCGCTGGGCCCGCACATCTTCCCCGACAAGGGCGACGGGACGGACCCGCGCGAATGCCCGACCTGCAAGGAAGGCCGCCTCAGCCTGAAGACCAGCCGCTTCGGCGCCTTCATCGGCTGCTCGCGCTATCCAGACTGCAAATACACCCGCCCGGTGGCCTCGCCCTCGGCCGAAGACGGCTCTGCCGACGGCGGCGACCGCGACTTGGGTCTCGACCCGGCGACCAGCCAGCCGGTGCATCTGAAGATCGGCCGCTTCGGCCCCTATGTCGAAACCACGCCGCCCGAGGCCGAGAAGCCGCGCCGCTCGTCCCTGCCCAAGGGCTGGTCGCCGGCGACAATCGATCTTGAAAAGGCCCTGCGGCTGCTCAGCCTGCCGCGCGAGGTCGGAGCTCACCCCGAGGACGGCAAGATGATCACCGCCGGGCTGGGACGCTACGGCCCGTTCATCCTGCACGCCGGCACCTACGCCAATGTGTCGGACATCGACGAGGTGTTCGACATCGGCCTGAACCGCGCCGTCGCCCTGCTGGCCGAGAAGCGCGCGGCGGGTCCGCGCGGCCGCGGCGCCTCGGCGGCGCCGCTCAAGGATCTGGGCGCTCACCCGGAAACAGGTGAGCCGGTGCACGTCATGGCCGGCCGCTTCGGTCCCTATGTCAAATCCGGCAAGATCAACGCCACCCTGCCCAAGGGCACGGCGCCCGAGGATCTGACAATGGATGCGGCCCTGCCGTTGCTGGCGGCGAAGGCCGGAGCAGCGCCCAAGAAAAAGGCCCCTGCCAAGAAGGCGGCGCCGAAGAAGGCCGCCGCCAAGGCGCCTGCTGCAAAGAAGCCGACCGCCAAGAAGGCCGCCAAGTCGAAGGCGGCGGAGTGATCTGACGATATGCCCGACGCGTCTATCGAAGCTGCGAACCGACCATGAGCTACATCGCGCGTGACGACCGCCCCGCCGACAAGGCCGAACGCTATGCCGAGGTCGAAGGGGAAATCCTGGCCGTTTTGGAAGGCGAAACCAATCGGACCGCCCGGATGGCCACAGTGGCCTCCATGCTGGCGGACGCCTTCCCGGCCTTCTTCTGGACCGGCTTCTACGCGGTCGATCCCGATCGCGCCGGTGAACTGGTCGTGGGCCCCTATCAGGGCACGCTGGGATGTCTGCGCATCCCGTTCGGTCGCGGCGTCTGCGGCGCGGCCGCCCACACCAGCCAAACACAGGTGGTCGAGGACGTTCACGCCTTTCCCGGCCATATCGCCTGCGACAGCCGCTCTGAGAGCGAGATCGTGGTCCCGGTCTTCGACGGCTCGGGCCTTCTGATCGCCGTTCTGGACATCGATGCGACCGAAAAAGCCGCCTTTGACGCGATCGACGCCGAGGCGCTGGAACGGCTGATGGGCAAGGTGTTCGGCGCATGAAGCGCCTGGCGCGCAGCGTTCTGTTCCTGCCCGCCTCCAATGGCCGGGCCATCGACAAGGCGCGCGGCCTGCGGTGCGACATCGCCGTTCTGGATCTAGAGGATGCGGTCGCGCCCGAGGCCAAGATCGAGGCTCGGCAGGCTGCGCGCGCCGCCCTTCTGGACGGCGGCTTCCGACCCCGCGTCGGCGTCCGGATCAATGGACTGGACACCCCGTGGGGCAAGGATGATCTGACCGTGCTGGGCGAGGTCGCCGACCTGATCGTCCTGCCCAAGGTCGAGAGCCCGGAAACCGTGCGCCAAGCCGCCGTCCTGGCCCCCACAGCCGCCCTGTGGGCCATGATCGAGACGCCGCGCGCCCTGCTCTCGCTCGACGCCATCGCCGGATCCGGCGGGGCGCTCGAGGCGCTGATGCTGGGCGTCAACGACCTTTCGTCCGCGCTCGGCTGCGGGTCCGACGCCAGGCGCGAGCCTTTGAAGCCGTGGTTGGCCGCGACCGTCGCGGCAGCCCGCACTTACCACCTGCTGGCCATCGACGGCGTGTTCAATCGCCTGGAGGACGCCTCGGGCCTGGACGCCGAATGCTCGCAGGGGCGCCTCTATGGCTTCGACGGCAAGAGCCTGATCCATCCCGCCCAAATCGACGCTGCAAACGCCGCCTTTGCCCCCTCGGCTGAAGAGGTGGCGCGCGCCCGAGCGATCATCGCGGCCTTCGCCGCGCCCGAGGCGGCCGGCAAGGGCGCCATCCGGTTGAACGGCGGCATGGTCGAGCGCCTGCATCTGGAGGCCGCCGAGCGCCTGATCGCCCGCCATGAAGCATGCCGCGCCGCCGATAGCGCTTGATCGCGGACGCAATCGCCGTCATCAGTCGCCGCGTCAGACGGCCGGGCGGTCGCGGCGGGGACTTGTCCTCGTCGAGGAAAGTCCGGGCTCCACGGTGAAAAGGCGGCGGATAACGTCCGCCCGGGGCGACCCGAGGGATAGCGCCACAGAAAGCAAACCGCCTCCCGTTCGCGGGGGGGAAGGGTGAAAGGGTGGGGTAAGAGCCCACCGCGGCCTCGGCAACGCGGCCGGCATGGCAAGCCCCGCCTGGAGCAAGACCGAATAGGGGCGTCGCGCGAGGTTCGCTTCGCAGGGCTCATCGCCCGAGACGCCCGGGTAGGTCGCGAGAACCGGTCAGCAATGGCCGGTCCAGAGGAATGATCGTCGCCGTCCTTAGGGACGGAACAGAACCCGGCTTACAGGCCGTCTGACACTTACCAGAACAAGCCGATCTTGGTCGGGGCGGCAGGATTCGAACCTGCGACCCTCTGCTCCCAAACCGGCCCCAAGGCCTTGTCATGTTGCTTCAAAACATTCCGATTTCGTGTTAAGTTACTGAACCTTATCGGTTTGGTCGTTTCAGCGCTTTTCACGCCATTTCAGCCAATTTCGCCGATTTGTGCCCCATATGTGCCCCAGAATTCACGGGTGGAGAGGGCTGTCTGAGGAGGGGTTGACGTGGACCAAATCCGACTGGTCGACAGGGTCGTCACATCACTGCGACCCGAGCCCGGCGAGCGTATAGAAATTCGCTGCGACAAGATACCAGGTCTCAGCTTGCGGGCCTCAGCCAAGAGCAAGATCTGGGTCTACCGGTTCCGCCGGCCCGACGGGACCCACCCTCGCCTGCGCCTGGGCCATTACGTCGCCACCGAGTACGCCATGGGGGATCCGAAGGCCCTGACCGTCTCCGGTGCCCGGCGAGCCGCTCGCCTCCTCATGACGGAAGTCGACGCCGGCCGTGATCCGGCGACCCAGCGTCAGCTGGCCAGGCTGAGCATGAAGAATGAGGCGCTGAAGACCGTAACCGACCTATCGGTCGCCTATTTCGAAGCGTGCGAGAGCGGGGAATACCGGCCGTCCCGCAAGACCAAGCGCCCCAATACGCTCAAGGCCGAACGGCACAAGTTCAAGACCTATATCCAGCCCGAAATCGGCGCCCTGCGCGTGGAGGCGGTCGATCGCCATGTGGTGAAGGCGCTGCTGCGCGGTCTGACTCGGACGGGCCGGGGCACCACGGCCAATCGGGTCCGATCCTTCATGCACGCCATGTTCCAGTGGGCGGTGTTCGAGGAGCGGCTCAACGTCAATCCCGTGTCCCTGGTCCCCAAGCCGTTCGAGGAGACGGCCCGCGAACGGGTCCTGACCGACACCGAGCTGCGCAGGCTCTGGGCCTGCCTGGAGAACCCGCACGCTTTCCGCAAGGCCGACGGCCGCGCCATCGAGGTCGGCCGCCCGGTGCGCATCGCGATCGCCCTGTGTCTTTTCACCATGCAGCGCCGCGGCGAAGTCGCGGGCATCCGGCTGGACGAACTGGACCTCGAGAACGCCCTCTGGCGCCTGCCGAGCGGCACCCGGACCAAGTCCGGGCGGGCCCACGCCGTGCCTCTGAACCGGACCGCACTGAGCCTGATCCAGGAAGCACTCGCCCTGAGGCCGGCGACGCGCCCGGGCGAGGCCGACAGTCCCTTCCTCTTTCCGAGCCCGAAGATGCCCTCCGAACCGATCGGGCCGTCCGCCCTCTCGCAGGCCATGCGCGACATCCGCGAAGGCATCGGCGTCGAGGACATCACGGTCCACGACCTGCGCCGGTCGACCGCCACCCGCCTGGCGCAGAATGGCGTGGCCCCGTTCGACATCGCCCTGTGTCTCAGCCACGCCACCCAGGCAAGTGGGGTCGCGGCGGTCACCTTTGTCTATGTGCGAGCGGACTTCCTGCCGGAGAAGACGCGGGCGATGACGGCGCTCGACCGCCTGCTGAACGGCGTCCTGGACACCGACCGGCCCAGCGCGCAGACGGCGACAGGCCGACCCGCGCCCTCCCGGCTGCGCTTCACCGCCCAGGCCGCCGGCGCCTGACCACGATCCGGGATCAGCCAGGCCGATCCCCGCCATCGGCCGCTTCAGAAACCGAAGTCGATCTGGTTCGGATGAACCGGACGCGCCCTCGGGCGTCGAGGCCGGGGCGATAACGCTTTCCCGCCCGATCCAGCCGGCTTGGATGGAGGCTGACGCAGAGGCGCGTCTGACACTGCAGCCGCTTTCGGGGGGGCGCGATCCGACGATTCCGTCACCGCGACGGGTGGCCGGGCGGATTGCGGCTTTCGACCGCGCGGGCCGGCCGGCGCCTTCATCGGCTTGCGGTTCAGGCGGCTGAGCTTCCAGGCGTCCAGCTCGCTTTCCCACCAGCCGACCCGGCCCGGCGACACCGGCACGGGCGCCGGGAAGCCCCCGGCCTGCTGCAGGCGCCAGGCCGTGCTTCGGCTGATGCCGGCGATGTCCTGCACCCTGCGCCAGGGCAGCAGGCGGTCGCCCGCGCCGCCCGGCGGCTCCGCCGTCATCGCCCCCTCCCCGCAAGGCGTGCGGGGGCGACCCGGGCCCCGGGCCTAGACACGACGGCGCGCCTGGGCGGCGGGCGGGGCCGCCGTGCGGAGTTCGCTGATCTGCGCCTGGGCCCAGTCGGTCAGGAGGGTTTTCGGGTAGAAGGGCTTGGAGCGGATATGGCGGCACGGCGGACCGCCCGAACCCACCGACCAGATCCGCGCCAGGGTCGCCGGCTTGAGCCGCACGCCGAGCGAGGCCAGGTGGGCCGAGGCCTCCTGGCGGGTCAGCAGCGTCTCCCCCGCGCCGTCTGTCAGAGGACTGGTCATCCCGCACCTCGCGGCCGGCAGTCCCGCGCGCTCGCCACCCGGCGACCCGCGCTCAGGGCCAGATAGCAGTCGATGACCGCGCGCACATACCGACGCGTTTCCGGGATATCCGGCACGCGGCCGCGGGCGGCGACGCGGGCCGGGCCCGCGTTGAAGGCAGCCAGGGCCAGCTCCAGATCCTGGAACCGCACCAGCTGTCGGGCGAGGTAGTCAGCGCCGCCGGCCAGGTTCTGCTCGACATCGAATCGATCCTCGATTCCGAGCTCCCCAGCGGTCGCGGGCATGAGCTGGGTCAGCCCCCCGGCCCCGGCGGACGAGACCGCGTCCCGTCGATAGCCGCTCTCGATCAGCACCAGGGCGTGCAGCAGCTTCTCATCCAGCCCGTGCCGCGCCGCAGCGGCCTCGATCTCCCGCATGAGGGGCTGGGACAGCGGCGCAAGGCGGACGGGCTCCGCATCCGCCGTCTCCACGACGGTCGGCGCGCCGAAAAGATCGTCGCCAGCCCGGGACCAGTCGACCGCCTGTCCCGACGCGGCGACCAGCAGGCCGAGAGAGGCCGCGACGGCCCAGTCCAGGCTCACCATGAGACTACCTCCCGATAGACGCCGCGAAGGCGGTCCGTCCTGACCGGCCCGAAATAGCGGCTGTCGAAACTCGTGGGCGTGTCGCCGGTCAGGAAGACTTCGTCGCCTTCCAGGGCGCGGCAGTCCCGCCATTGCGGCAGGGACGCGCCCCGGCGGTCCCGCTCGCTCACGGGAAGCGCCCCCGCCGGCGTCCAGACCAAGTCACCCTCCGAGCAGACCATGTCGCCAGCCCCGGCCCGCACGCGTTTCAGCAGGAGGACGTCCGGCGCGGCGCCGAGGCCGGCGAGATAGGCGGCGGCCCCGGCGGGCGGAGCGACAGCCACGATCACGCCCAAATCCGGCGCGCCGGAAGCCCGCGCATAGAGCCCGCGCGGCAGGCTCGGGCTCTCATTGATCAGGGCGAGCGCCGGCGCCTGCCCGGCCGCAAGGCCGAGGACGCCCAGGGCGAACAGGGTGACGGCGAGCGTCGACCAGCGGCTGCCGTTATCGAGCGGAGAGGCCATCGTAGGGCTCCAGGACAAGATCACGGGTGATCAGCACCCGCACCGGCGCGCCCGGGTCGAGCCGGATCACCGGCCTGACCCCGAGCTCGCGATCGACCAGCCGGCCGCCGACCTGGGCGCCCTGGATCGCCGCGGCGTCTCCGGCGTCGTTCCAGCCGCCTCCGCCTCCGCGACGGTCGCGGGCCGCCTGACCCAGGGTGGTGACGGCCGCGCCGAACAGGGTCGCGACCGCCAGGCTGCCCAGCCTCCGGTCGACGCGCCCCGGCAGGCCGGTGGCCCCCTGCCCGTCGACCGCCGCCTCGCCGTCCAGCACCAGGCTCTTGCCATTGGGCAGGATCAGGCGCTCCCAGGTCAGAAAGGCGCGATCGTCCCCATGGGCGCTCGCCCCCTCGCTCCGGCCGATCAGCCGAGTTCCCTGCGGCAGCAGAAGGTGCCGCCCCGTGACCGTGTCGAACACATTCTCGGTGACGGCGGCGACGACCGGTCCCGACCGGGACGTGTCGACCGCCGTGAGCAGCACGGCCGGCGCCAGGGTCCCGGCCTTGAGCTCATAGGGTGACACCGGCGCCTCCAGCCGCCGCGGATTGTGGGTCGCCGAGGCGGAAGTCGTCGCGGACGGCGCGGCGGCCGAACCGGCCCGCGAGACCGGCGCTTCCGCCTGCGCTGCTCCGGCCTGCGCGAAGAAAAGGCCGGCCCGCGCCGCCAGCTCGGCGGTCGAGGGGCCCGAGGGCGGCGCCGGCCGATCGGGGCGGTCGTGTTCCACTGCAGGCGACGCGGCGGGAACCGCAGCCTGCGCCGGCGGCTCGTCTTCACCGCCTGGCGAGACCATGCGCGGCGGCGGAAGCCGGTCGTAGGTGGCCGGCTGCCCCACCACGGCCTCGGCGGGCCGAACCGCTCCAGCGCCGTTCGCGTCCCGGGCGTCGATCTCGCGCATGCGCGCCTGCTGACGCAGCTCGGGCTGGACCACGAAGGCCCAGGTCAGGGCGCCCGCCACCAGCAGCGCCCCGCCGCCGACCACCAGGCGCACCGCCCCGGGCCGCAGGCGCACCGGCTGCGGGCGCGGCGCCCGCAGATCCAGCCCGGTCGGCGGCGCCTTGGGGCGTTCGTGCCGCTGCGCCTCCCCGGTCATGGCCGAGTTCCCAGGCGGTCGAGCCGAATGACCTGAGGCCGCGCGCCCCCGAGGATCAGCTCGGCCCGGTCGAACAGCCGGTCCGCTATCAGGATCGCCCCGGACTGGCGGTAGTTGATCGTCCGCCGGGCGCCGCCGGGCGCCAGGACGAACAGGGCCGGCGTCTCCAGGACCCCAAGATCCGGCGGAAAGACGATGAAGGTGCGCGCCCCGTCGTCGAACACCGCCGTCGGCGTCCAGGCCGGCGGACGGCGCGGCGGCGTGATGCGGTAGGCCGCGTTGACCGGGCCGCGCGGGACCAGGTCCGGCATCGGCGCCGGAGGTTCAGGGACATCGGCGACGGGCGTCCCGGTGGAGGCCGGCAGGTCCCACGTCACCACGGCGTCGGAGGCGGCCGGCCCGCCGCTCTGCAGCTCGACCAGATAGAGCCAGCGGTTGGTGGCCAGGACGAGATTGGTCCGCAGCCCCCGCTCCAGCGGCTTGACCAGCACATGGGCCTGGGCGGTCTCGCCCTCCCCGGACAGGACCTCGCCGATCTGCCAGCGCACGGTGTCGCCCGCCGCTTTCGACAGCAGCATTTCGCCGGGCGGCAGGGTCAGGGTCGTCACCCTGAGCGGCGCGGCGCGCACCTCATGGGCGCGACCGGGCGCCCAGGCCAGGGTCCTCCGCTCGTCTTCGACCGCCGTCGCCGCCGCAACGGGCCCCGTCGCCGGATCGGTCGCGGCCGTCGCGGCCAGGACGGGTTCGAGCGGACCGAGCGCGACCGCTTCCACCGCCCACAGCGCCTCTTCGGGCGGCTCCGCGTCCGGAGCCTGTGTCGTCGCGCATCCGGCGAGCGTCAAAGCCCCCGCCGCCGCGATCAGCTTGCATCGGGCGTCCATGACACCTCCTCGATCCTCAGCCCCAGGGGATTTCTGAACAGTTCGGCCTCGGTCCTCGGCGGCCGGACGCTGGTGGTGATCAGGGCCCGCCAGCGCTCGGTCCCGGCCGACTGGCCATTGACGAACCGGGTCTCGCGCCACTGCAGGTCGAAGCTTCGCTCCGATCGCCGCACCACGTTCAGCACCTCGACGCTCACGGCCTCCCGGCCCAGGTCGGCGAAGGGGTCGTGGTCCTGGGCCCAGCTGTTGAGGAAGCCGGCGGCCCGGGGCGTCAGCAGGTCGTAGGCGCGCAGCCAGTTCTGCCGCAGGACGACCGGGTCGGTGGACTTGGAGCGGACGTCCCGAATCCAGCCGGCGAGCGCATGGGCCGTCTGCGCCTCGGTCGGCGCATAACGCCCGTCCAGGGCGGTGATCTTCTGGGTCTGACCCCAGTCGGCCACCTCGACCACGAAGGCCCGGACCTCGGCCCGCTCGGCCTGCGCCCACCAGCCGGCGCAGAGGAAGGCGGCCAGCACCAGATTGCCGAGCGCCATCCGCCGCCAGTTGCGGGCGTGGGCCAGGGTCAGCCCCAGGCGCTCGTCCCACATCTGGCCGGCCTTCTGGTAGGGGGTCGCCTCGGGGGCGGCGCTCATCGTCCGCCGGGGCCTGAAGAAGGGATGCATCACCGGTCCTCCGCCTTGAGCCGCGGCGACAGGGCGCCGCTCGCCTCCGACGCCGGCATCAGGGACCGGCCGCTGTTGGCGATGAAGAAGGCCTGGAGCGCTCCGGACCGCCCGGCGCGGCGCAGGCCTCGCCCGCCGTCGTCGCCCGGGCTCTCGGCCGCCGCCCTGTGGAAGTCGCGCCGGGCCGCCTCGCCTTCCCGCGCGATCTGCGCGGCGGGTCTCGACCCGCCGGAGGCGACGCCGCCGGCGCCAGGCGCTCCGGCCGTCCGGCCGCTGGCGCCCGGACCGGGGCCGCTGGGCCCGTTGCTCCCCGGCCCACGCAGGGGTCCAGGCGTCGGTCCCGGCGTCGACCGGCCG
>NZ_JBKBML010000010.1:0-93135 GCF_046295775.1 Brevundimonas sp.
TCGGCCCCGCCTTGGCGGGCGTCGATCGCGCCTATGGCGTGCGGCGTTACGAGATCGAGGTCGATCCCCTGCCGCAGGGTTATGACCTGGGCAGCGGCCTGATCAACGCCTTCCCCGGCTTTGGCGACGGCTATCGGGTGATGGTGGGCAGCGAGGCCTCCCTGACGGCGCGTGGCGTTTTGATCTCGGATGACGGCCCCGTCGCCCTGATCGGCGGCGTGATCCAGGCCGCAGACGATCCGACCGACGCGGTCGGCAAGCCGTTCTTCACCAATCGAGGCGGCCGCTTCATCGCCGACGGCCTGGCGCCCGGGCGCTATCGGCTGATGGTCGGGGGCGAAAGCCTCGGCGAATTCGTCATCCCCCGGAACGTGGAAGGAATTGTCGATGTCGGCGAAATCAGAACGCGTCGGCCGCAACCCTGATCGGCGGAACAGAGCGCACGTCCTCGCGCTGACCGCCCTGGCTGCGGCCTGGCTGTATAGCAGCGCCGTCCAGGCATGCGACCTCGCCGTGACCCAGGCTCCGACGCCGACCCGCATCGACTACAATCCCTTCGCCATCGGCTCGCCCGCAGGGCCGCTGGATGTGAAGTTCCAGAACCGGGGAGAGGCGGCTTGCGATTTGCGCCTCTCGTTCACTGACGATGCCGGGCAGGAGGCGACCCAGGTGGTTATGGGCGGAGTCGCGCTGCAGTTCAGGCCGCGTGAATCGTCCGGCGTCACCCAGGCGCCGGCCCAGCCCGGCGTCTTCCTTTTCACCCTGGCCGAGGGGGCGACGGGCGAAGCGCAACTGGACGCGGCGGTGTTGCGCGACGCGGTGGCCGAGGCCGGAGAATATGCAGTCGATCTCAAGCTGATCGTCAAGGACGCCGCGGGTCAGACGCTGACCGCGCCGATCCCGGTGCGGCTGGTGCTGAGCGCCACGCCACGCGCCCAGCTTAACCTGGCCGGGGCCGCCGGCGTGTTCGGCTCGGGCTCAAGCGTCGAGGTGATCGATTTCGGCGAGGCGGTGACCGGCGCCACGCGAAAGATTTTCGTCCAGGTCCGCGCCAACGCCCGCTCGACC
Source organism: Brevundimonas sp. (assembly GCF_046295775.1). GTDB lineage: Bacteria > Pseudomonadota > Alphaproteobacteria > Caulobacterales > Caulobacteraceae > Brevundimonas. The sequence continues at coordinate 1,069 of NZ_JBKBML010000010.1, forward strand.
CTGACCATCAAGTCCGAACACTCCGGCGTGCTGCAGCGGACCGAGGTCGTGGAGGGTGCGCCGTCGATCCCCTACGCCGTCGATCTGGACGGCCAGTCCGTTGATCTGACCGCCGTCTGGTCTCGGATCGTGGATCCTCGACGCAACCTTCAGGGTCTGTCCCTGCCCATGACCTTGACCCTTGGCCAGGTGGCGGGACGTGCGGCAGGTCGATATGCGGATCTGATCACGATAGACATATCGCCCGACTAATTTTGTATCAAAAATGGAAATCTATATATTCTGAGATTCAATATAATAGATTGGTAGTTAAGATCCGAATATCTTTTAAGCAGATGCTTCATGGGGCATTGCATGGATATACTATAATATCTCTGCATGGAGCTGTTCTCTCTATATTGAGCGTCGGGATGTGTATCGTTCATGTGGCGAAAACTGTGATTTTCCACAAATGCCTTGATGTTTGTGGATATGTGGGGAATCTTTGCGACCGGCCGCAACCGCTGGGAAGGGGACTTGTCGCGGCCGCGACGATCGCCTGGGCTGTGCGGTCAGGAGCAGAGACATGACGTATCGACAACCGTCCGGCGCGTCCGGTTCACAAGACGGTGGTGCGAAGGCTGCTCTCACGGGGCTGCGCCTGCTGTCGCCATCCAAGACGTCCAACGCCATCCGCAGACTTCAGGGCGCGCCCCAAAACGCACCTCATGCCGAGGCCCAGGCCTGGTTCGAGGATGATATGGTGGCTCGCTTCGTCCTTGACTTCGAGGGCCGCGTCCTCCGGGCCAATCGGTGCGGGCGGGAGTTGTCGCGGTCCGGCCGGGTTGGCGCTGGGGGGCTGTTCATGTGCGCCACCCACCGAAGCCGGCCAGAGCTGGATCAGATGCTGGCTCGGCTCAGCCAAGGGCGGCAGACCGACGGGCGCATGCTTTTCCGCGCCGGTGATGATGACTGGTGCGTGCTGAAGCTGCTGACCACGCCCGGCGCGCCCGATCGGGTCTTCGCCGCGGTCTGCCCCATCAAGCCGATCCCTGCAGAGCGTATCGAGATGCTGCAGACCGTGTTCGGCCTCACGCGGTCCGAGACCGCCGTCCTGGTTCACCTGACCGGCGGCGAGGCGCCCAAGGAAATCGGCCGCCAGTTGGACATGTCGGTCCATACCGTGAGAGCGCATCTGCGTTCTCTATGCATGCGGATGGGGGTGAAGGGGATCAACGGCGCGCTAAGGCTCAGCTTCCAACTCTCAAGCTGACAAGCCGTCGGACGCGCGTCACGGGGCCAGCTTTCGCGGCGGCCGAATGATCCGCCATCTTGCTTCGACAAAGGCAAAGGCGCCGAAGGCCGCGAAGCCCGCTCCTGTCGCGGCCAGAGCCCACGTGCCTCCGGGCTGAGCCTGCAGGGCGGCGAGCGCGCCTGCCGTGTCCGTGACCTCTCTGGCGCTGGCTCTCATGCCGGCGAGAATTATGAAGCCACCCAGGGGCAGATAGGCGAATCCGCGCGCCGCATAGCCAGCACGCGCAAGGAATTCGGCCGTCGGGCACATGGCCTTCGGGCAATCCAGGCTGGACAGGAAATCTTCGCGCCAGGCTCGCACCAGGTTCGCGATCCCGATGCCCAAGACGACGGCGCCGGCCAACATGAGCAGACTTGGCCCAAAGGGCAGGGCCAGAACCTGCTGAGCCTTCTGCTGGTTTTCGGCGACGCTTTCAGCGCGCTCGGCCGAGCGGGACGCCAGTTCTCGCGCCTCGTCCAGAACCTCGAACACGCTGGACGCCAGCAGGCCGTAGAAGAGGCCGCTCATCGCCTGGCCGGCACGCGCGGCGATGCCCTTCATATCTTTCGATGCGTGATCAACGTTGAAGACCGCCTGCAGCACCCGCCAGCCGACGAACGCCCACAGCCCCACGCCCAAGAGCATCAACCACAGCCGCCCGAAGGGCTGGTCGAGCAGCCACACGCCCGTGTCGCCGGCCCCGAACGCTCCCTCCGTCGGGCCCAGAGCCGCAAGGAGGGTGAGGATGCCCGCCGACAGATAGACGAAGCCCCGGGCGGCGTAGCCGAACCGCGCCGCCGCCTCGAGCAGCATCTGCATGCGGGTCTGGCGCTTGCGGGCGGGCCGCAGCGGGCTCAGCAGAGCGTCGATCGTGGCGCGTGGATTGGTCAAGGCGTCCCTCCGGCCACGTCAACGCGGCTAGAGGCGCTCGGCTCCCGCGGCCGGACTCAAGACGGATTGGGCCTCAAGCGGCTCGCAGTTGGTCCCACGGCCCGGTGATCGCAAACGTCAGGCCCGGGTGCTGATAGTTGACGAACAGCGTCGATCCGTCAGGCGAAAAACAGGCTCCGGCGAACTCGGAGTTCGCGTCGGTTGCGTTGCGCGCCAGGGTGTAGACCTGGCCCTCGGGCGACACGCCCTTAAGGTGGTTTCGGATCGTGGGGGAATAGTTGTCTTCGCAGACGATCAGGTGACCCCAAGGGGCGACCGTCAGATTGTCGGCCATGTTCATGACCCGCTCGTCGGCGCTTTCGACCATCAGCTGAAGACGGCCAGGCGAGGCGGCCTCTTGGGGACGGCCCTCCGCAGAGGAGGGTCGATAGCGCAGGATCTGGCCGCGCTCGATCGGTCCGCCGGACGTCGCGGTCAAATACAGTTCGCCGTCGCCCCAATGCACGCCTTCGCCGCGCGCGAAGATGGCCGCCCCCGACGCTCGGCCACGGACGCGCAGGTCGTCGTTGGGGCTGTCGACATCCTCCAGATCGATCCAGTCGACCGAAAGTTCGTCGCCGACAGCCCAGAATCGCATCTGATGATTGGTGGTGTCGGCGCCCGCCGCGCCGCGGATCGCCAAGGCCTGCAGCCGGCCGCCCTGGCTCAGCTCGCCCGGCGTGTTCGGCAGGAAGCGGTAGAACAGGCCGTCGGTCTTGTCCTCCGTCAGATAGACCACGCCCGTGGCGGGATCGACGCAGACCGCCTCATGATAGAAGCGGCCCATGGCCTTGAGCGGCACGGCTTCGACAAGCCCCGACGCCGAGGCCGGCACTTCAAACACATAGCCGTGCGGACGGGTCACCGACGCCGTCTCGGGCCGCTCTTCCGTTTCCTCGCAGGTCAGCCAGCTGCCCCACGGCGTCACGCCGCCGGCGCAGTTAGCGCTGGTGCCGATCAGACTGAGATGCTGCCGCTCGGTTCGACCGGTCTTCAGATTATAGATCAGGCTGGTCGTTCCGCCCGGCACGATCTGGCCCGAAGCGGTTTGGCCATAGGCCTTGGACGCATCCAGGCGCGCCATACGGCCTTCGCCGTCCGACCAGGCCGAGCGCGTCCAGTGCGATCGTGATCCCGGCTTGAGTTCGTGGTTGCGCACCAGGGTGACTCGATCGTCGTCCAGCGCGAAACACCCCATTCCGTCAAACTGGCCGGGCACGAGCAGGCCGTCGCCCATGACCTCGCCCAGGCGTGAGATCACGCGATAGGAAAAGCCATGCGGCAGATCCATCACGCCGGCCGGATCGACCTGCAACGGCCCGTAGCCGGCGATCTGATTGACATACGACTCGGTCCCTTGCGCCAGGGCGTGACGGCTGAGGCCGCCAAAGGCCAGGGCGGCCGCGCCGCCCGTCAGGATTCTGCGACGATCAAGGTTCAGCATGAAAGACGTGCTCCTGTCTGGCGCAGGCTTGTCCGCCAGATGCGTTATGCGGGCGTCACATGAGGGTGATGGTTTTGCGACGATCCGGTGGCGCCAGAGCGCGGCCACCACGGCCGACAGGAACGAGGCCTCGCGGGCCGCATGATCAAAGCGCCTTGATGACCACCGACAGCGCCGCCAGCAGAAGATAGACGGCGAAGGCCTTGCGCAGCACGGTCTTGTTCAGCCGGTGCGCCAGGCGGGCCCCGATCGGGGCGGTCAGCGCGGTCAGCAGGCCCATGATGACGGCGGCCGGCACATTCACATAGCCCAGCGACAGGGGCGGGCGGCCGTCCGCGCCCCAGCCGAAGAAGACAAAGCCGACGGCGGACGCCGCGCCGATGGCCAGGCCGAAGCCCGCAGCTGTTGAGACTGCCTGGTGGATCGGGCGGCCGCACAGGGTCAGGGTCATGCCGCCCAGGCTGCCGCCGCCGATGCCCATCATGGCGGACAGCAGGCCGATGGCCGTGGCGACCGCTCGACGGCCCCAGCGCTGGGGCAGGTCCCGCCGCAGCACGAATCGCTCGGGCAGCAGGCCCATCTGCGCGGCCACCAGGATCAGGCAGACGCCATAAACCAGGCCCAGACCCTCCATGGACGCCAGGCCCGCGATGGCGGCGCCGACCAGGCCGCCGAAAGCCACCCAAGGCGTCCAGGTCTTGAGCACCACCTCGTCCACCGCGCCGTGCGTCCGGTGGGTCGCCAGCGACCGCCACGAGGTGGCGACGATGGTCAGCAGCGAGGTGCCGATGGCGACGTGCAGATTGCTTTCGCCGCCCACGCCCATGACCGAAAAGGCGTAGAACAGGGCGGGCACCAGCACCGTGCCGCCGCCCACGCCGAACAGGCCGCCGATGACCCCGGCCACGGCGCCCGCGCCGGCCAGGGCGATCATCAGCAGGGCGTATTCGCCGATCAGATCCAGGCTCACGCCGCCTCGCGCCGGGCTTCGGCTTCGCGCACGGCCTCGGCGGCGCGGTCGATCACCTCTAGACCGGCGCCGGCCGCGATGGATTCGACCGTCAGGATGCGCCGGAAGGCGCGCGCGCCCGGCCGGCCGTGCATCAGGCCCAGCATGTGCCGCGTCATGGCGGGCAGGGCGACGCCCTCGGCCAGGCGGGCGGCCAGATAGGGGCGATAGCGCTCTAGCGCCTCGAAGGCGTCGATGTCGCGCGCGCCGCCGAACAGTCGGCGATCGACCTGACCCAGCAGGGCCGGCTCGTGATAGGCGGCGCGGCCCATCATGACGCCATCCAGCGCGACGCCGTCAGCCGCATCCAGATGCGTCTCGGCCTCGTCCAGCGAGCCGACGCCGCCGTTGATCGAGATCGACAGATGCGGCCGCTCGCGCTTCAGCCGGCGGATCAGGGCGTAGTCCAGCGGCGGCACGTCGCGGTTCTCCTTGGGCGACAGACCTTTCAGCCAGGCCTTGCGCGCGTGGACGATGAAGACCGAGACGCCCGCGGCGGCGCAGGCGTCGACGGTGGCGAACAGGCTGACCTCGGGATCCTGATCGTCCACGCCGATGCGGCATTTGACGGTCGCGGGGATCGAGACGGCGTCACCGATGGCGGCCATGCACTCGGCCACGAGTTCGGGCTCGCGCATCAGGCAGGCGCCGAAACGGCCGGACTGCACCCGGTCCGACGGGCAGCCGACGTTCAGATTGATCTCGTGGTAGCCGAAGTCCTCGCCGATGCGGGCGGCTTCAGCCAACTGCGCCGGGTCCGACCCGCCCAGCTGCAACGCCACGGGATGCTCCAGCGCGTCGAAGCCCAGAAGCCGCTCGCGATCGCCGTGGATCACCGCCGGGGCCGTCACCATCTCGGTATAGAGCAGGGCCTCGGCCGACAGGGCGCGGTGAAAGGCGCGGCAATGCCGATCGGTCCAGTCCATCATCGGGGCGACAGACAGGCGACGGGCGCGGGCCAGCGGATCGGGCGAGGATGCGAGGTCGGACATCAGGCGCGCTCTCTACACCGGGCGGGGTCTTGGTGCGAATTCGATCAAGGTCGAGCCGCCATTATCACTTTTTATTTCAGTTGACGCCGGGGCAGGCTGCTAGGGTTTGTCGAACCGCCTCCCCGGGGATGACATGGCTGACACGACGCACGGACTGACGATCGCGCCCGAAATCGCGGCGCTGGTGAACGAGATCGCGCCGGAGGCCGGCGTGACGGCGGACGGCTTCTGGAGCGGCTTCGCCCAGCTTCTGGCCGAGTTCGTGCCGCGCAACCTCGCGCTGCTGGACCGCCGCGCAGAGCTTCAGTCGCAGCTGGACGACTGGCATGGGGCGCAGTCGGGCGCACCTGAGCCCCAGGCCTACCAGGCCTTCCTGCGCAAGATCGGCTATCTGACCGAGGCGCCCGGCGACTTCCGCGTCGAGACGACGGGCGTGGACGACGAGGTGGCGCGCCTGTCGGGGCCGCAGCTGATCGTGCCGCTGACCAACGCCCGCTATGTGCTGAACGCCGCCAATGCGCGCTGGGGCAGCCTGTACGACGCGCTCTACGGCACCGATGCGCTGGGCGGGCCGCCGCCGGCGGGCGCCTATGATCCCGAGCGGGGGGCCAGGGCCGTGGCGCGGGGCAGGGCCCTGCTGGATGAGGCGGCGCCGCTGAGCCAGGGCTCGCACGCCCAGGCGACGGCCTATCGCATCGCGGACGGACGGCTGGTGGTCGAAGGGCCGTGGGGTGAGGCGGGCCTGAAGGACGCGGCCGCCCTGGCTGGCTGGCGCGGAAGCGAGGACGCGCCCGAGGCCGTGCTGCTGGTCCACAACGGCCTGCACCTGGAGATCGTGATCGACCGCGCGCACCGCATCGGGCGCGACGATGCGGCGGGGGTGGCCGACATCATGGTCGAGTCCGCGCTCAGCGTCATCGCCGACGGCGAGGACAGCGTCGCGGCCGTGGACGCCGAGGACAAGGCGCTGGTCTATCGCAACTGGCTGGGGCTGATGCGCGGCGACCTGTCGGCTGATCTGGTCAAGGACGGGCGCACCCTGACGCGGCGGATGAATGCGGACCGGACCTATCGGGCGCCGGGCGGGGGCGATCTGACGCTGAAGGGCCGGGCGCTTCTGATGGTGCGCAACGTCGGCCTTCATCTGATGGCCGATGCGGTGAAGGACGCCGAAGGGCGCGACATCCCCGAAAGCCTGTTGGACATCGCCATCGTCGGCCTGATCGGCCGTATCGATCTAAACCGCGCGCCGGACGTCCGCAACAGTTCGGCGGGCTCGGTCTATGTGGTGCGGCCCAAGATGCATGGGCCCGAAGAGGTCGCCTTCGCCGACGCCCTGTTCGACCGGGTCGAGGCGATGGTGGGCCTGCCGCCCCTGACGCTGAAGATGGGGGTGATGGACGAGGAGCGGCGCACCAGCGTCAATCTGAGGGCCTGCATCCACGCCGCGCGCCGGCGCATCGTCTTCATCAACACCGGCTTCCTGGACCGGACGGGCGACGAGATCCGCTCGGTCACGGCGGCCGGGCCGGTGGTGCGCAAGGAGGCCATGCGCCAGACCGCCTGGATCAAGGCCTATGAGGACGGCAACGTCGACGCCGGCCTGGCGACGGGCTTGGAGGGCGTGGGCCAGATCGGCAAGGGCATGTGGGCCGCGCCCGACCGCATGGCCGAGATGCTGGAGCAGAAGCTGGGCCACCCGCGCGCCGGGGCCTCCACCGCCTGGGTGCCGTCGCCGACGGCGGCGACCCTGCACGCGCTGCACTATCACGCCGTGGACGTGGCCGAGGTGCAGGCGGGCTTGCGCGACCGCGCCGCCCCGCCGCTGTCGGCCCTGCTGAGCCCGCCGCTGGCCGAAAGCAATTTCGAACCCGAGGCGCTGCGCCAGGAGATCGAGAACAACTGCCAGGGCGTGCTGGGCTATGTCGTGCGCTGGATCGACCAGGGCGTCGGCTGCTCAAAGGTGCCCGACATCCACGACGTGGGGCTGATGGAGGACCGGGCCACCCTGCGCATCTCCAGCCAGCATCTTGGCAACTGGATCCGCCACGGCGTGACCACCGAGGCCGAGGTGCTGGCGGCGCTGAAGCGGATGGCCGTGGTGGTCGACCGCCAGAACGCCGACGACCCGCTGTATCGCCCGATGGCCCCCGCCTTCGACGGCCCCGCCTTCAGGTGCGCCCGGGACCTGGTGCTCAAGGCCGAAACCCAGCCCAACGGCTATACGGAGTTCCTGCTCACGGAGTGGCGGCGACGGGCGAAGGCGGGGGGAAGGGCGAGCTGACACCGACGCTATGGTGAGCTGTGCACGCCGCCACTAACTGATGGGAACGGCGATTGCCCGATAGAGGATCGCGTCAGTAGAACCCCAACAGCAGGCCGACACCAAAAACAAGACGCCGTCCTGCTCATCGCTGATCTGCAGGCCAGCCCACTCCCGGAATGTCGGCATCGGCCGCTCCTCGACGCGCGTTCCATAGGATCGGAAATATCTGTCACGGCTGGTGCCCACCCAGCCGTTAGAGACTTCAAACAGACCATCGAGCGGCCAAGGCTGCGGTCCCATCATCCATCGATCTCCAACGGCTGGCGTCGGTGTGGAGAACACAGCCTCAATCGTAGAGGCGCAAACGCGATAAACCTCGCCTCTGCTTGATCCGAGGTGCGAGATGCCGGAGCCCACGATCAGGCAGCCAGGGGTCTGACGATCTGGGAAGAGCCCAACGATCGGCGCACATGCCGGATTCAAGACGCCTTCGCAGGGTCTTTCCGCATTTTTGGTGACGAACGAGATGGCGCCGTTCTGCAAATCTACGCGTCGAAGGCCGCCCCCCCATTCACCGCGATTGTACCCGACGTAAAGGGTCTGCCTGTCTACAGCAGTGAGATGACCATACCCACTGAGCGAAGCGGCGAATCTCTGCCGTGATTCACCTGAAGCGAGGGGGACGACGCCGCGTTGGCTCACGATCACAGGACGGTCTAGTCCGGGCCAAATGGCCAAGCCAAGCACCTGTCCTTCGGCGTCCTCCCCCGAGTGCAGATAGGTATCGCCCTGCCGTCTGTCCGATCGAATGGCGGCTGCGCTTTCGGGATCGAGCAGATCAGTCACGTAATAGCTGTCTGTCTCCCCTCGTCGAGCGAGCGCCCAGAGGTGGTCGTTGTCACGCAGAAGATCGATCACGTTCTCGGCTACGACGACGCGATCACCCGTTGACCGCACGAACCGGACCACTTTTCCGGTGCTGCCTCTCAGCCAGATGTTCTCAGCATCGGCCACGCCCTCGATGATAGCCTGACCGAGGTCTTCGTCCCGCCAAGCGCGAGGCGCTGCGTCGGCATGACTAGCCAGCACCCAGAAGAATACCAGCGACAAAAGAATCCAGCGCATCTCAAAAGCGTACTGCTGATTCTGTCGCCGTCCATCCTCAATCACGGGTTCGGCTACCTAGATCGCTGGAAAGGTCAGCTTAACCCCCTTCGATCACGCCCCTCGCCGCCGCCAGGGCCAGGTCGCGGGGTTCTTCGGCGGGGGCGTCGAGCATGGTCTTGAGGGCCGGGCCGATCAGGGCGTCGGCGAAGGCCATGTAGGCGGCGATCAGGACCAGGCGGCGGGCCTTATCGCGGGCGGCGGGGTCGTCGCCGCCCAGCCGGGCGAGGCGTTCGGCCAGGTCGCGCACCACGGCGGCGAAGGACTCGGACCGCTCCGTCTCGCGCGCCAGGGCCAGCCAGGCGGCGACCTGGGCCGCGCCGCCGCCGTCGAAGGCCTCGAACACCGCATCCAGCAGATGGCGCTGGGCGCCCACGCCCGGCTCGCGCATGTCCAGTTCGGGGCCCAGCCGTTCGGCCAGGTCGCGCATCATCGCGTCCATCACCGCGCCTTGCAGGCCCGCCGCCGAGCCGAAATGGTGGATCAGATTGGCGTGGCCGACGCCCATGCGCTCGCCCACCGCCTTCAGCGTCATGGCCGAGGGACCACCCTCGATGACGAGGTCGCGGGCGGCGGCGATGGCCTCTTCGCGCGCGACGGCGCCGCGGCGACGCGGGGCGGGGCTCTGTTTAGTTGACATTGATGTCAGCTAATCCCATTGTGGCGGCCTGTTTCGAAAGGCCCGTCATGACGGTTCACGTTTCACCCGCCGATCTGGAGATAACCCCCCGGCCGCTCAGAATCGAGCGCGAGCCGTCCACGCCGCGGTGGTGGATGGGCGATCCGGTCGGCACGGCGGTGATGAATGCGCTCAGCCTGACCTTCCCGGACGGCGAGCGGTTCTTCATCCAGTCGGTGCGCCGGTTCGAAAAGGACTGCCCGCCCGAACTGCGCGAGCAGGTCCGCGCCTTTGTGGTGCAGGAGGGAGCGCATACACGCGAGCACATCGCCTTCAACGCCATCACCCGCCAGGCCGGATACGACACCGAGGCGGCCGAGGCCTTTGTCGAGGCGCGGCTGGCCCTAGCCCGCTCGCGCCCGCCGATCGCCCAGCTGGCCGCGACCGTGGCGCTGGAGCATTTCACCGCCGCCTTCGCCCACGCCCTCCTGGCGCGGCCCGAACTGCTGAGGGACACGCCCGACGCACTGGCGCGGCTGTGGCGCTGGCACTCGATCGAGGAGATCGAGCACAAGGCGGTGGCCTATGACGTGCTGATGCACGCCCTGGCCGAGCTGTCGCCGTTCAAGCGGTGGAATCTACGGCGTCGGGCCATGGTGCTGAGCACGCTGCTGTTCACCTCGACCGTGCGCAAGACGACGCTGATGCTGCTGGCCCAGGACGGGATCACGGGCGTGCGCGCCCGGCTCAAGCTGTTTAAGTGGCTGTGGCTGAAGCCGGGGCTGTATCGACTTGTACTGGCCGACTACCTTGGCTTCTACCGGCCGGGGTTTCACCCGTGGCAGACCGATGACCGCGCCCTGATCGCCGAGGCGGAGCAGGGGCTGGCCCAAGCTGCCTAAGGGAATGGCGGCCTAGGTCTCGGCTGCCTCGACCTCTTCCTCGTTCAGCAGCCGGCCCTCGCGGCGCGGGGTGACGTAGGGCGCCGGCTGCGGCGTGACCATGTTGCCGCGCATCAGCTGGCGGCCCGCCTGCAGGCCGCCCGTCAGCTGCAGATCCAGTCGTGCCTCGTCCCGGCGGCGCACCTCGGCGATGGCTTGGGCCGCCTCTTCCTCGTCCAGGCCCAGTTCGGTCAGGACCGTCTGGCCGAAGCGCAGGGCGGATTCGAAGGTCTCGCGCACCTGGTAGTCGACGCCGGCCTGGATCAGGCGGATCGAGTGGCCGCGGTCAAAGGCGCGCACGAACAGGCGGGTGTGGGGGAAGTCCTCCTTGACCAGTTCGACGATGCGGTCGGCGGCCTCGGGCTTGTCGACGCAGACCAGCACGGCCTCCGCGCGCTCGGCGCCCGAGGCGCGCAACGTGTCCAGCCGGGTGCCGTCGCCGTAATAGACCTTGAAGCCGAACTGGCTGGCGGCCTGGATCATCTCCACGTCGTTCTCGATGATCGACACGTCCACGTCGCGCGCCAGCAAGGGCTGGGACACCACCTGGGCGAAGCGACCGAAGCCGATGATCAGCACCCGCCCCTTCAAGCCGTCGGGCGGTGGTTCCACCCCATCGACGTGATCGAGCGAGACGTCGCGCTCCTCGGGCAGGAAGCGCAGCAAAAGCGTGGTCAGCGGCGTCAGGGCCATGGACAGGATGACGATGGCCGTCAGGGCTGCGCCGGTGCGGGCGTCGAACAGTCCGGCGGTCAGGGCCGCGGCGTACAGGACGAAGGCGAACTCGCCCCCTTGCGCGAACAACGCTGCGCGTTCGATCGCCTCGCGGTTGGACGCCTTGAACAGGCGGGCAATGACATAGATGCCGATCGCCTTGACGATCATGAAGGCGATGACGCCGCCGATGACGAAGCGCCAGTCGGCGATCACCACCGCCATGTCCAGCGACATGCCGACGCTGAGGAAGAACAGGCCCAGCAGGATGGCGCGGAACGGCTCGACGTCGGCCTCCAGCTGATGCCGGAAGGTCGAATCCGACAGCAGCACCCCGGCCAGGAAGGCGCCCATGGCCATGGACAGGCCGCCCATCTGCATGGCCCAGGCGGATCCTGCGACCACCAGCAGGGCGGCGGCCGTCATCACCTCGCGTCCGCCATTGCGCGCCAGGAATCGGAACATCGGATTGACCAGCCAGCGCCCGGCGACCAGCACCCCGGCGACGGCGGCCAGGGCCAGGACGATAGTTCTCCACAGCGGCGGGGCCGTCTCGTGCGATACGCCGGTCACCGAGGCCAGGACGGCGACTAGGGCCAGCAGCGGCACGATGGCCAGGTCTTCCAGCAGCAGGATGGACACGGCGCGCTGGCCCGACGGCGAGCTCAGCTCGCCGCGCTCCTCGACCATCTGCATGATGACGGCGGTGGACGACAGGACGAACCCCATGGCGCCGATGAAGGCGATCGGGGCGGCGACGCCGAAGGCCATGGCGGTGAGCGTCAGCAGCAGGCCGCACACCGCCACCTGGGCCGCGCCCAGGCCGAAGATCTCTCGCCGCAGATTCCACAGCCTTCGCGGCCGCATCTCCAGCCCGATGATGAACAGAAAGATGACCACGCCGAACTCGGCCACGTGCAGAATGGTCTGCGGCTCGCCGATGATGGCCAGGCCGAAGGGCCCGATGGCCAGACCAGCGGCCAGATAGCCCAGCACCGACCCCAGCCCCAGCTTGCGGAAAATCGGCACCGCCACGACGCCGGCCAGCAGCAGGGCGGCGGCATGGCCCAGGTTCAAACCAGTGTGCGGATCGGCCATGGCGTCTTCCCACTAAGCGTCACCGCATAGTGGGCCCGAAAGGACACGATGGCGAGGGATCGCCGCGACGAAACGCCGCTTCGCCACAGTTTCGCCGAACCGCGTCCGCCCGATAGCGTCGCAACCGGGAGGAACGATGATGCTGACACGGCGCGCGAAGAGTGGAGTGGCGATCGGGCTGGGGCTGGGTCTGACCTTGCCGGGCGCCGCGCCTGCGCCCGCCGCGCCGTTGCAGCCGCTGGACGGAACCCCCACCGCTGCGGCGTGCGCGCCTCTGGGTTTCGACCTGGCGCCGCCCGCCCCGCCTCGGCCGCCAGTCACGCGGCCAGGCCCGCCTATGCCGATTGCGCCGACGGTGAAGTCGGACCGGGTCGCCCCAGGCGCACCGCCTCCACCTCCGCCTCCGCCGCCACCTCCGCCACCTCCGCCGCCCCCACCGGCGCTGGCCACATCGCCTTCGCAGGAGATGGTCGTCACCGGTTCCCGGATCACTCGCGGAACGCCCGGCGCTTACGTCCCGCCGCAGCCCGACACCGAGCGCTATCCCTCCGCCACGCCAAACCCGGTCAAACGCACGGCCGACGAGCCGGTCTCGACCCTTTCGGCCGATGTGGACACCGCCAGCTACGCCAACGTCCGGCGCTTCATCGACGAGGGCCGGGCGCCGCCGCGCGACGCCGTGCGCGTCGAGGAGATGATCAACTACTTCGATTACGGCTACGCCCGGCCGCTGTCGTCGCGCGAACCCTTCGCCGTGACCACGGCGGTGGTCGCCGCGCCCTGGTCCGACGGTCGCCAGATCGTCCATGTCGGCCTGCAGGGCTATGAGCTACCGGCCAGTGAGCGCCGTCCGCTGAACCTGACCTTCCTGGTCGACGTCTCCGGCTCGATGGCCAGCGCCGACAAGCTGGAACTGGCCAAGCGGTCGATGAACCTGGTCATCGACCGGCTGCGGCCCGAGGACACGGTGGCGGTCACCTATTACGCCGAAGGGGCCGGCACGACGCTGGCGCCCACGCCCGGCTCGCAGAAGCTGAAGATGCGTTGCGCGGTCGAGAGCCTGATCGCGCGCGGCGGCACGGCCGGGGCGCGCGGCATGACCAACGCCTATGAACAGGCCGAGGCCAATCTGGCGCGCAATCGGGTCAACCGCATCCTCATGTTCACCGACGGCGACTTCAACGTCGGCGTCACCGATGACAAGCGGCTGGAGGACTACGTCGCCGAGAAGCGCGGGACCGGCATCTATCTGTCGGTCTACGGCTTCGGGCGCGGCACCTATCAGGACGCGCGGATGCAGGCGATCAGCCAGGCCGGCAACGGTGTGGCGGGCTATGTCGGGGACCTGAATGACGCGCGTCGCCTGTTCGGGCCGCAGTTCGACAAGGGCGCCTTTCCCATCGCCGACGACGTGAAGATCCAGGTCGAGTTCAATCCGGCCCGCGTCGCGGAGTGGCGGCTGATCGGCTACGAGACGCGCCTGCTGAACGAAGAAGACTTCGCCAATGACGCGGTGGACGCGGGCGAGGTCGGCTCGGGGGCCAGCGTCACGGCGCTATACGAGATCACGCCCGTCGGCGGTCCGACTCAGATGGGCGAGCGCCGCTACCTTGAGAACCGGATTGGCCGGGGCGGGGGCGACCCGTCGGGCGAGATCGGCTTCGTTCAGGTGCGCTACAAACAACCGGGGCAGGCGCGCTCTGAGCTGATCCAGCAGGTGATCGCCAACCGCGCAGCAGGCCGCGTCAGCGCCCAGCCGCCGGAATCGACCCGCTGGGCCTTGGCCGTGGCGGCCTTTGGCCAGAAGCTGAGGGGCGATCCCTGGATGTCCGCCGACTACGGCTGGGATCGCATCATCGATCAGGCGCAGGGCGCGCGGGGCGACGATCCCTACGGCGATCGGGCCGCCTTCGTGCAGATGGTTCGCGCCGTCGAAACTCTGCCTGGGCGCCGCGAACCCTGACCAACGCGCTCCGGTTGCAACGCCGCGCGGCCATTTCGCGATTGCCTTTGGCCGCGCGGAATGGTCGATAGCGGATGTAACCGTTTACAATTGCGTGCCTGCCTCATGACCCAAGCTCTCTCCTCCGCCATCGCCGCCGACGCCGGGCTCGATCCGATCGAGGACCTAATCGCGCGCATGACGCTGGAGGAGAAGGCGGGCCAGCTGACAGTCATGCCCGCCGCCCTTGCGCCCGCCCCGGCGACGGCGGCCAATCCCGAGGCGGTGCCCGGCTCGATCGAGGAACAGGCCCAGGCCGTCCGCGAAGGCCGCGTCGGCGCCCTGTTCAACGGCGACAGCGCGACCTGGCACCGCGAGATGCAGCGTGTCGCGGTGGAGGAGTCGCGGCTGAAGATTCCGCTGCTGTTCGGCGCTGACGTGATCCACGGCTTCCGCACCATCTTCCCCACGCCCCTGGCCGAGGCCGCCGCCTTCGACGCCGATCTGGCCGAGCGCACGGCGCGCGCCGCGGCGGTCGAGGCGACCGCCACCGGCATCGCCTGGAACTTCGCCCCGATGGTCGACATCTCGCGCGACGCCCGCTGGGGCCGCGGCGTGGAAGGGGCGGGCGAGGATGTGTTCTTGGGCTGCCTCCTGGCCGAGGCGCGGGTGCGCGGCTTTCAAGGCGCCAAGGGTTTGGCCGACGCCCAGTCCATGCTGGCCACGCCCAAGCACCTGGCCGCATACGGCGCGGCGGTGTCGGGCCTGGACTACAACTCCGTCGACGTGTCCGAGCGCACGCTGCGCGAAGTTTATTTCCCGCCTTTCCAGGCGGCGTTCCGGGCCGGCGCCCTGTCCACCATGGCGGCCTTCAACGACTTGGCCGGCGTGCCGTGCCACGCCAATCCCTGGCTGACCAAGACGGTGCTGCAGGGCGAGTGGGGCTTTGAGGGCTTCGTGGTGTCGGACTTCACCGGCGACATGGAGCTGATTGCTCACGGCTTCGCCGAGGATGCTCGCGACGCCGCGCGCCTGGCCTTCAACGGCGGCGTGGACATGAGCATGTCGTCGGGTTTCTACGCCGAGCACCTGCCCGATCTGGTCCGCTCGGGCGAGGTGGACGAAGCCGAGGTCGACGCCTCGGTGCGGCGGGTGCTCAAGCTGAAGCAGGCGCTGGGCCTGTTCGACGACCCATTCAACCGCATGACGCCGGCGCTGGCCGAAACGACCGACGAGCCCGCGCACCGCGAACTGGCCCGCGAGGCCGGACGGCGCTCCATGGTGCTGCTGGAGAACCGGGGCGACCTGCTGCCCCTGCCCAAGTCGGGCAAGACCATCGCCCTGATCGGCCCCTTCATCGACGGCCCCGACCATCTGAACGGCCCCTGGGTCCTGTTTGGCCATCCGAAATACGCGGTCAGCATCGAGGACGGCCTGCGCGCAGCCCTTGCCGACCCGCAGGCGCTGAAAGTCGCCAAGGGCTGTGAGGCGGAGATCGCCATCGACGGAGGGATCGACACGGCGGTCCAGGCGGCCCAGGCCTCCGACGTCGTGGTTCTGGTCGTGGGCGAAGGCGAGCGTATGTCGGGCGAGGCCCAGTCGCGCATCGACATCGGCCTGCCGGCGCCGCAGCGCGCCCTGGTCGAGGCGGTCGCCGCCGTCGGCAAGCCGATCGTCCTGATCCTGAAGTCCGGCCGCGCCCTGGTGCTGGACGGCGCGGCCCAGTCGGCCGAGGCCATCGTGTGCGCCTGGTTCCTGGGCGCCGAGACGGGCCATGCCGTGGCCGACATCCTGTTCGGCGATCATGCGCCGTCGGGCCGCCTGCCGGTCAGCTTCCCGCGCCATACGGGCCAATCGCCCTTCTACTACGACCGCAAGGTCACCGGCCGACCTCCGCTCAGCCTCGAGCACGGCGAGGAGTTCAAGGCGCGCTATCGCGAGACGCTGAACATCGCCGCCTGGCCGTTCGGTCACGGCCTCACCTACGGCCGCATCGACTACGCCGATCTGGACGTGGGCGACGGCGTCATGGCCTGGGACGGCGCGCTGCGGGTCTCGGCCGAGGTCTCCAACACCGGCGCGCGCGCGGCCGATGAGGTCGTGCAGCTGTACATCCACGACCGCGCCGCCTCGGTGACCCGCCCGATCCGCCAGCTGAAGGCCTTCCAGCGCGTCGCGCTCCAGCCCGGCGAAAGCCGACGTGTGACCTTTACCCTGACCCGCAAGGATCTGGAGTTCGTCGGTCGCGACCTGCAGTGGATCGCCGAACCGGGCCGCTTCACCGTCTGGATCGCGCCCTCGGCCGAGACGGGGCTGGAAGGCGCCTTCGAACTACGCGGTTAGGGCGGCCTCAGCCGCCCATCTGCTTCTGCGCCTGGCGGAAATACTGCCAGCCGGTCCACAGGGTGATCACGGCCGCCAGCCAGATCAGGGCGTCGGCGATGAACTGGAAGGTCGGCAGCCAGTCGAACGACAGGCCGAAGCCGTCCCAGTTGCGCGCGAACAGCTGGAAGCCCAGCGCCACCAGTTGCAGCGTCGTCTTCCACTTGGCCAGCAGGGTGACCGGCAACTCGACCTCGCCCGCGGTGGTTTCGCGCAGGGCCGAGACGGCGAACTCGCGGAACAGGATCAGGCCGCAGGGAATGATGATCTGCGGCACCGAGCCGCTGGTCAGCACGCCCAAGATGGCGCCGGTCACCAGGATCTTGTCGGCGATGGGGTCCAGGATGGCGCCCCAGCGCGTCTCGGCGTTCCAGCGCCGCGCCAGGAAGCCGTCGATCCAATCCGTCGAGGCCGCGATGACGAAGATCCAGAAGGCGGTCCGATAAAGGGCGAACTGGTCGTCAGGGCTCAGATAGGCCGAGGCGAACGGAAAGCCGCTGGTCGCCCCGGCCAGGATCAGGAACATCACCACCCCCGCCAGCAGACGCGCGGCGGTCAGGATGTTGGGGATGGGGTTGGCGCGATGGGCGGTCATGGACAGGCTCCGAAACTGTCGCCCGGTCTGCCACGGTTCGCCGCGATAGGCGAGGGCGCGGGGTCTCAGTCCATGATCTCGAAACGGCCGGTCTTGCGCAGCAGGCGCAGTTCGCCCTGGGCGATGCCGAAATGCAGGCCGATCAGCTCAAGCTTGCCGGCCGCCTCGCGCTCGGCGATCCAGGGGAAGGTGCGCAGGTTCTCCAGCGACAGCCGGACGTTGGCCTCTTCGGACGCCTGCTCGACCTGATCGGCGGCCAGTCCCTGGACCTCTTCACGGACACGCGGCGCGGCCATGCCGACCCAGGGCGCGACGAAGTCCTGACAGCTGTCGGGCGCGCCGTTGACCATGGCGTTCACCCCGCCGCAGTGGGCGTGACCCATGACCACGATGCGCGACACCTCCAACACCTTGACCCCGAACTCCAGCGCCGCCGAGACGCCGTGCAGCCGGCCGTCGGGCTCATAGGGCGGGGCCAGATTGGCGACGTTACGCACCACGAACAGCTCACCCGGCGCGGCGTCGAAGATCAGGGCCGGATCGGCGCGGCTGTCGGAACAGGCGACGATCAGGGTGTGCGGCTTCTGCCCTTTCGCCAAGGACTCATACTCGGCCTTGGCTTCAGGCCAGCGGGTGTCGCGGAAGCGGTGATAGCCGTTCAGCAGCGGGTCGTTCGTCAGATCGGGCATGGCCGGGTTCATGCCTCAGGAAAAGGTTTTGCGCCAGTCCGCCGCCATAGCTTGGCGTCAGGGCCTTAGCTCGGGATGGCGCTCCAGCAAGACCTCGAAGTCCTCGGCGGCGTCGATGTCGATGGCGATGGCGCGTCGGATGTCTTCGGCGCCGGCGTCATCGCCCAAGGCGCGTCGCGCCAGCCCCTGTCCGAAGAGCGAGGCTGACTGGTAAGGCTCCAGCGCCAGGGCTTCGCCATAGGCGGCGCGCGCGTCTTCGAACCGTTCGAGTTGGAGCAAGGCCATCGCCCGGCTGTCGAGGCTGGCAGCCTCCCCCGATGCGGCGGCCGCTTCGCAGTCCGCCAACGCGCGCTCCAGATCGAATCCGGAAACGGCCTGGCTCCAGCACAGATTGTTCAACAGCGCGGGATCGCCGGCGGCCCAGCGCCGAACGGTGGCGTAATCTTCCCGTGCGCCGGCGTCGTCCCCCGCAAAGGCGCGGGTTTCAGCTCGAAGCGACAGCAGGGCGTCGGCGTCCGGGGCGGCGTCCAGGGCAGCATCCAGAGCGGCCAGGGCTTCGGGGGCTGAATCTGCGCCGCGCGCAGCCCGAACCATCGCTGTAAGAGCCGTCGCATCCGTGGGCTCGGCCTGAAGCCGGACTTGGATCAGCGTACGGGCTTCGTCGTTCCGTTGCAGTCGCCGCAAGGCGCGAAGCTCGCCGTAAAGGCCGACCCCGCTGGCGGGATATGCCGACTTCAGCGCGCGATAGTCGGCCAGAGATCGGTCCCAGCGGCCCAGGTGATAATAGGATGACCCCCGGCCCGAGAGCGCCTCGACGTTGTTCGGATCGAGCCTCAGTGCGACCGAATAGCTGACGACGGCGTCGGCGTGCCGGCCCTGAACGCGCGCGATCCATCCCTGGCCGACGATGGCGTCAGCGTCCGCGGGGTCCAGATCGACGGCGCGGTCGTAGTCCGCGGCTGCGCCGGCGTAGTCGCGCATGCCCAAACGCGCCGCCGCGCGCGCCTTCAAGGCGTCGCTGTTGTCCGGCGAGCGTTCGAGGGCGCTCTCCAGCAGCATCGTGGCGCCCGCCGAATCGCCGACCTGGGCCAGTTGCTCGGCGCGTTTGATCAGATCCTCGACGTCGCTGTCGCCAGCCTCCAGACGCGCGCGGTCCGCCGCTGTGGCCGAGTAGCCGGCGGGCGCACGCAGACGCACGGCGACCGTGGTCGACGTCTCGCCGCGTCGGCGCGCCGCCGCCATATCCGCAGCCGACATCTCGTGCGTCAGGCTGGTCTGAGTGACGACCGACTCGGCCACGCCCTGCTCGATCCTCGAAACGCGCGTCAGCCGGAAGCCTGTATCTTCGATCGTCTGATCGCCGCCCTCGAGCCTGAAGCCCTGACCGTCGTTTGGCAGCGCCACCCGAAAGATGCTGCGGCTCATGAAGGGATGGGAGATGGCGTAGGGGTGGTCCTTGAAGGCGGCGAAAAGCCCCCGCCGCTCTTCGCCGGTGGGCGTGACCAGCGCGGTGCCGTCCAGCGACATCAGGCGGCCGCCGGTGTTGTTGATCCAGGCCAGCCGGGTCTTGCCGCGCATCACCATGCGGAAGACGTTGGCGTCGTCGTCGTAGCGGGTTTCCACGGCGTCGATGGTCGAGGTGTCGTCGGCGTCCACCATGGACGTCATCATGGCTTCAAGCTGATCGCGGGGGATGGCGCCCACCTGGCTGCGCATGGCCACGGCCATGTCGCCCGCATAGGCGAAGGTGACGACCATCGGCGCCTCGGCGTCCAGCCCGGCAGAGGCGTCGACCTCCACGGTTGCGGTGAGGTTGGGGGTCAAGGGCGCGGGCTGTTCGATGGGAACCAGGTCAGCGCCGTCTTCGCGAACCGGAAGGGCCCAGCGATAGCCGGGCGGCGTCAGATCGGCCAGGGCGCGGTCGCCGTTGCCCGTTCCGTCCATCCAATAGGTCTGGCCGTCGATCTCCGCGCGGACGATGACATGATCGAACCAACTGACCAGCGGCAGGCGATCCGAAAGCCCGTCGCCCAGCTGGGTGCTGACAAGGACGGCCTCCGCGTGGATGCCCAGACCTTTCAGAAGCGCCATCAGCAGGGCGGTCTTGCCCTTGCAGTCGCCGAACGGGCTGCGCCAGACCTCGTCGGCGGCGACCGGGACATAGCCCCCCGATCCCATCGACAGTGCGACGTAGCGGACCTGGTCCTGCACCAGCCGCAGGGCGGCCGCCGCGCGCTCGGCGTCGCTGGAATAGGCGGCCCGGATCCGCTCGATCTCGGCCTGAAGCGGAGAGCCGTCTTCCAGCCGGGCGCTCTCTGCATAGAGGGGCGCCATCAGGCGAGACAGGTCGGCCCAGCCTTGGAAATCGGTGAACTGAGCCATGCGCACCAGCTGGAACCGGGTCGGCAGATCGCTGGGAAAACGATCGGGCGCCAGGTCGGCCACATCAACCTCGAACACGCGGTCGCGGCCGACGCGGCGCGTCTGGATGTCCGCCCAGGGCGCCGTCACCTGAGCGCGCACGGGCTGACCTTCCGGCCAGCTGACACGCAGCCGGTAGCGGTCGATCGTCGTGGCGGAGGCCCCAGACGTCAGAAATTCTCGGTGCGGCGCCAAGACGCCGCCCTTGTCGTGGATGGTGAAGGCGGTCTCGAGGATGTCGCCAACCCGCAGATCGCGGGGTTGCAGCGTCGCGGTGAGAGTCCCGTCCAGCATCGACTGTTCGAGATTGTTCTCTCGACGCAGGACTTCGAAGGTCTGGCCTTCAAGTGGGTCGATGACCTGATCCCCGCGGATGATGCGCACGGCGTGGACCTGAACGCTCTCGCGCGAGGGGTTCCAGACGGCGTTGACCACGCTGGCGTAGCTGAGCCCTTGGCTGGTCTGAATGCGCGAGCGGCGAAGCGTGTAGTTGTGGACGCCGTCGGCCTCGAAACGGACCTGTTGGTCGGACGCCAGCAGTCGGATCGGCGCGTCATCGGCCGCCGGCGTCCGATCGGAATGCGGCATCGGCAGGACCCACGCGGGCGTCGGCGCGCGCTCGACTTCCTGAGCGGCTGCGAACGTCGCAGGAATCAGCCAGACGGCCGCAATCACGGCCAGGCGCCACATCACCATTGGAAAACCCCCGTTTGCCTGATGGTCTAGCACGACCCGGGGTTGTCTCAAGACTGAGTTTGGATCACGCCTTGCGGAAGAAGGCGTGGATGCGTTCGGCCAGGGCGCGGTTGATGCCTTCGACCTTCTCCAGGTCCACGACCGAGGCGCGGCCCACGCCCTTGGCCGAGCCGAAGGCGTGCAGCAGGGCGCGCTTGCGGCCGGGGCCGACGCCGTCGATCTCGTCCAGCGGGTTCTTCTTGATGTCCATGGAGCGCCGCTTGGCGTGGGCGCCGTTGGCGAACCGGTGCGCCTCGTCGCGCAGCCGCTGCAGATAATAGAGGGCGGGCGACTTCAGCGGCAGCATGAAGGGCGGCTTGCCGGGCATGAAGAACCGCTCAAGGCCGGCGTCGCGGTCCGGCCCCTTGGCCACGCCGACCACGGTGATGTCGTCCACCCCCAAGTCGGCCATGACCGCCAGCACCTCGGCCAGCTGTCCCGCGCCGCCGTCGACCAGCAGCAGGTCGGGCCGCACCACGTCCTCGCCGGCCTCCTCTTCCTTCACCAGGCGGGCGAAGCGGCGGCGCATGACCTCGCGCATCATGCCGTAGTCGTCGCCGGGGGTCAGGTCTTCGCCGCGGATGTTGAACTTGCGGTACTGCGACTTCTGAAAGCCCTCGGGACCGGCGACGATCATGCCGCCCACCGCGTTCGAGCCCGAAATGTGGGCGTTGTCATAGACCTCGATCCGCTCGGGCCGGGCCTCCAGGCCGAAGGCCTCGCACACTTCGTCCAGGATCTTGCCCTGCGCCGACCCTTCCGCCAGACGCCGGCCCAGGGCCTCGCGCGCATTGGTGTGGGCGTGGCGCACCAGATCGGCCCGCTGGCCGCGCAGGGGTTTTTCGATGGTCACGACGCGGCGGCCGTCCGACTGCTTGGCCTTCATGGAAAAGGCCTCCTCCAGCAGTTCCTTCTCGTGCGGGCGGACATTGGACAGGATTTGACGCGGGACAGGCTTGTCCTCGTAGAACTGGCCCAGGAAGGCGGCCAGGATTTCCGGATCGGTGTCGGCCTTGTCCACGCGCGGGAAGTAGGCGCGCCCGCCCCAGTTCTGGCCGCCGCGATAGAAGAAGACCTGGACGCAGGCCTGGCCGCCCTCGGCATGCAGGGCGAAGACGTCGGCCTCGGCCACGCCGTCGGCGGCGACGGAGTTCTCCATGGCGATGGCCGACAGCGCCCGGATGCGGTCGCGCACCCGCGCCGCCTGCTCGAAATCCATGGCGTCCGACGCCGCCTGCATGTCCTTGGACAGACGCCCGATCACCGCGCGCGACTTGCCGCGCAGAAACTGCTCGGCCTCGGTGACCAGTTCACCATAGTCCTCAAGGCTGATCAGGCCCGTGCAGGGCGCCGAGCAGCGCTTGATCTGATGCAGCATGCAGGGCCGCGTGCGGGTCTCGTAAACGCTGTCTGAGCAGGACCGCAGCAGGAACGCCTTCTGCAGCGTGGTCAGGGTCCGGTTGACCGCCCAGGTCGAGGCGAAGGGGCCGAAATAGTCGCCGGGCGTGGTGTGGGCCCCGCGATGCTTCTTCACCTGGGGCGCGCGGTGATCGCGCCGGATCATCAATTCGGCGAAGGACTTGTCGTCGCGCAGCACCACGTTGAAGCGCGGCTTCAGCTTCTTGATGAAGTTGGATTCCAGCAGCAACGCCTCGGTCTCGGACGCCGTGACCACCAGCTCCATCGACCGGGTCAGCGACACCATCAGGCCAATGCGCTGGGTGTGGAATCGGCCTTGCGCATACTGGACGATGCGCTTCTTCAGGCTGCGCGCCTTGCCGACGTAAAGGCAGGCGCCGTCCTCGCCGTACATGCGATAAACGCCCGGCTTGTCGGGCGCGCGCTTGGCCTCGTCGCGGATCAGGTCCGCGGCGACCAGGGCGGGGGCGGGGGAATCGTCAGCGGGCGTCACGCAGCCAATATAGGGTCAGAAGCGCCGGACCATCACCACCCCGGCGATGACCAGGGCCACGCCGCCGATCCGACCCCAGTTGATCGGCTGCCTGGGGGCGCCGAATGCGCCCAAATGGTCCAGGATCAGGCTGATCAGCAGTTGGCCCGCCACCATCAGGGTGATGGTCAGGGCGACGCCCAGACGAGGCACGCCCCAGGTCGCGGCCACCACGAAGATCACGCCGTACAGCCCGCCGATCCAGGCGTACCAGGGCAGGCCCCGCGCCGCCGCCCAGTCGGGGCGGCTCTGGAACATCAGGGCCAGCAGGCCCAGCGCCGCCGTCCCCACGGCGAACGAGATGAAGGCGGCGTTCACGGGGCTGCCCACCGCCGTCATCAGCTTGGCGTTGGTCGGCGCCTGAAGCGCGGTCGCGCCGCCAGCCAGGACGATGGCGATCATGGAAATCAGCGCGGGGTTCATCATCCTCCACTAGCAGGACTGCATCGACGGGGAAGGGGCCTCGGCTTGAACCGCGCGGCCAGTCGCCGTATGGCCAACCTCGAACCAGGAGTCTCCCCATGCTGGCCATCGCCATCATTCTCGGATTTGTCGCCGTCCTCGCCGCCTTCAACTTCTTCGAGTTCGGCTCGGTTGACTGACGCCCCGGCCGCGCTGGTCACCGGCGCGGGCAAGCGCATCGGCCGCGCCATCGCCCTGACGCTGGCGAAGGCGGGCTACGACATAGCCGTCCACTATCGGGGCTCCGAGGACGCCGCGCGCGCGGTGGCCGACGAGGTGCGCGCCCTTGGACGTCGGTCCGAAATCGTGCGCGCCGACCTGTCGGTCGAAGCCGAGGTGCGCGATCTGGTCCCGCAGGCCGCCAAGGCCCTGGGCCGGCCGCTGACGCTGCTGGTCAACAACGCATCGGTGTTTGAGGACGATCGGGTCGGGACGTTGTCGCGCGATAGCTGGGACCTGCACCTGGAAACCAACCTGCGCGCGCCCATCGTGCTGGCCGAGGCCTTTGCGGCCCAGGCGCCCGACCGCTCGGCGGTCGTCAACCTGCTGGATCAGCGGGTGTTGAAGCCCGATCCGCGGTTTTTTTCCTACAGCCTGTCGCGCGCCGGCCTGTGGTGGGCGACCCAGACCCTGGCCCAGGCCCTGGCGCCCGGCATCCGCGTCAACGGCGTCGGGCCGGGCCCGACCCTGCCGTCCATCCATCAGACCGAGGCCGAGTTCGCCGCCGAGGCCGCCGCTACGCCTCTGGCCCGTCCTGGCAGTCCCGAAGCGGTGGCCCAGGCGGTCCTTTGGCTGGCTCGCGCCGATCTGGTCACCGGCCAGATGATCGCCGTCGACGGCGGCCAGCACCTGGCCTGGAAGACCCCCGACATCCAGGAGCCCGCATGAGCGCCGTGCCCTTTCCCGCCGTGCCGCAGCCCCAGATGCAGGCGCTCAGCGTCTTCGTGCGCAACCTGATCGTCGACGCGGGCATCGGCGTCTACGACCACGAGCATGGCCGCCTGCAGCGGCTAGTCATCGACGTGGACCTGACGCTGGAGCCGCGTCCGGTCGAGGCGCTGGCCGACACCGTCAATTATGAGGCCGTCGCCTCGGCCGCCCGCGCCATCGTCGCCGAGGGTCATGTCGGCCTGGTCGAGACCTTCGCCCAACGGCTGGCCCTGGCCTGTCTGGACGATCCGCGCGTCACCCGCGCCGCCGTGCGCGTGGCCAAGCCGGGCGCCCTGGGCGGCGAGACCGCCCCCGGCTGCGAAGTCGTCTACGTCCGCTAGAGGCGGATACGGTTGCGTCGGCTGGGCCGGCCCGCCATTGTCCGACCATTCCGAGGAGATCATGGCTTCCGACCCCCGCACCCCCGCCGACCGAACGACCCATACGCCCGGCGACCCTGACGCCGAGGTCGGCTTCGCCTCGGTCGCCGCCCTGGCCGGGGCGGCGCGGGCAGGGCTGGTCGGCGAGTCGTCCCGATCCGCCGCCGATCCGGTCGCTGATGTCAGTTTCCTCTACGCCCTCTACGTCTTGATCCTCGCGGCCGCGCCGACCCTGGGCGTCGGGGCGGTGATCGGCCTGGCCGCCGTCTACCGCCGGGACGCGCCGCTGGACCCGGTGGCGGCCAGCCATTTCGCCTATCAGAAGCGGACCCTTTATGGCGCGGCGATCGCGGGCCTGGCCGGGCTGGTGCTGATCCTGGTGAACCTCGGCGTCTTCGTCCTGTTTCTGATGATGCTGTGGACGCTGTCGCGGGGCGTGGCCGGGGTGCTGCGCCTCAAGGCCGGACGCCCCATAGACCGACCCGACACCTGGCTGATCTGAAAGGCGCACGATGACCGAGACCCTGGACCGCCCTCGCGAAGAAGGCCGGATGGCCGCCTTCGCCGTCTGGGTGCTGTATCTGCTGTCGCTTCCCAGCGCGAACCTGCTGGTCATCGTCGGGCTGGTTGTCGCCTATGCCGCGCGGGGCGGGTCGACGGGCTTGGCGCGTCAGCACATGGATGCGCAGATCGCGCTGTTCTGGTCGGTCTTCTGGTGGACGATCGCCCTGTGGGTGCTGATCTTCATCTGCGCGATCACGATCATCCTGATCCCGCTGGCCTTCGTCTTCGGCCTGGCGCTGCTGCTGCTGACGATCTGGTTCACGGTCAAGAGCGTGCTGGGCCTGCTGCGTCTGCTGAGCGACCGCCCCGCTTAATCGAGGAACGGGTGCAGCGGCGGGCGGTTGGTCAGGGACAGCCTCAAGGAGCCGCCCCAATGACCGATCTTCGCGATGTTCAGTCCGAACAACGATTCGAACAGGGCTTCGCCGACGCTGACGGCGAGATGCGCCGCGTCTGGGCCGATTATGCGGTTCAGGGCGACACCCGCGCCATCCTGCATGTCGAGGCCGACCCGGCGCTGCGCGGTTCGGGCGCCTCGGGCCAGTTCATGCAGGCTTTGGCCGAGCATGCCCGCGCCGAGGGGCTGAAGCTCCAGCCGGTCTGCGGCTACGCCGTCGCCTGGCTGAAGCGCCATCGCGACTATCACGACGTGGTGGTCTAGCCCCCCGAATACCCGCCGATGATCGGCAGGATCTCCCCGGTGATGTAGCTCGACATCTGGGGCGAGGCGAGGAAGACGTAGGCGGGGGCGATCTCTTCGGGCTGGGCGGGGCGTTTCATCACGGTTTCGGACCCGAACTTCGACGTCGCCTCGGCGTCCTTGTCGGCAGGGTTCAGCGGGGTCCAGACCGGGCCGGGCGCGACCACGTTCACGCGGATGCCGCGCGGCGCAAGATGCGTGCCCAGCGACCGGGCGAAGGCATGGATACCGCCCTTGGTCAGCGAATAGTCCAGCAGGTCCTTTTTGCCCTGCAGCCCCGTGACCGAGCCGGTCATGACGATGGCGCCGCCGGCCTTCATGTGCGGCGTCGCCGCCTTCACCAGGTTGAAATAGCCGTACAGATTGGTCTTCAGCGTGCGGTCGAAATGCTCAAAGGTCAGCTCCTCGAGCGCGTTCACATGCTCCTGGAAGGCGGCGTTGGGCACTACGACGTCCAGGCGGCCGAAGGCGTCCAGACAGGCCTTGACCGTCGCCTCGCTGACCGCCGGATCGGCCGCGTCGCCCTGGACGATTACGGCGCGTCGGCCCTCGGCCTCGACCGCCGTCTTGGTGATCTCGGCGTCCGCCGCCTCGTCCAGATGGCCGATGACGATGTCGCAGCCTTCGCGCGCGAACAGCACGGCCACCGCGCGCCCGATGCCGGAATCGGCGCCGGTGATGACGGCGGCCATCCCCTCGAGCTTGCCCGAGCCCTTCCAGAAGGGCGCGTCATACATCGGCGCGGGGTCCAGGGCGGCTTCATCGCCGGGTTTGGGCTGGTGCTGTTTTGGGAAGGGCGGGACAGGATAGGCGCGCGCGCCGGCCTGGACGGCGTCGTTCTTGTCGCCAGACTGCGCCGCGTCGGAGGCCTCGATCGGCGCCTCGATCTTGCGTTCGTGTTCGGCGACCGCCTCTGCGCGGTCTTCTCGGCTCTCGGCCATGGGGGGCTCCTTCGCTTCCGGGGACAGGAAGCAGGAAGCCCCGCGCGGGGAGGCTTGTTCCCGAACGTCAGCGTCCGGTCAGAGGCGCCTTGGCGGTGACGGCGTGGATGTTTTCGGCCTTGGCCGGCAGGTCCGAGGCCAGGCGCGCGGCGATCTCGCGCGCGCCGACCGGATAGGCGTCGCCGCCTTCAGCGATCTCGCGGGCCTTGGCCGCAGCCTGGTTCAGCAGCGTGGCCAGCGCCTCGACCTCTTCGAGGGCCAGGGCGCGCGCCTCCAACTGCAGCCGCCTGACGCGGTCGGCGGTGCTCTCGGGCGCCTTCATCAGATCGTAAATTTCGGACTCGGCCGCGACCAGCCGCAGGTCGGGTGCGGTTCCCTTGTCCTTGTCGGTGCTGGCCATCTGCTGCTGTCCCGGTTTGAACGCCCCCCCGGTGTTCTTCACGCAAACAGCATGCCGCGCCGACCGAAAGGAGCAAGAGGGGGCAATGGCCAAGCTTTCGCTTTTCCTGCTCTGTGGCGAAATTGCGTCAGAGCGGCGCGGCGTATCGCCGACCGCGCCGCTCTGACAAATCAGGTCGCTTCGCGTGCGGCCTTTTCCTCAGCCTGCTGGGCCTTTGCTTCGGCCTGGTCGGCTTCGGCACGCGCCAGCAGGGCTTCCTCGGCGGCCGTCTTCTTGGCCGACGATCGGCGGCTCCACATGTTCAGCGCCTCGACGCCGGCCGAGAAGGCCATGGCGGCGTAGATGTAGCCCTTGGGCACGTGGGCGCCGAAGCCTTCGGCGATCAGCACCATGCCGATCATCAGCAGGAAGCCCAGAGCCAGCATGACCACGGTCGGGTTCTTGTCGATGAAGTCGCCCAGCGGGTCGGCGGCGACCAGCATGACGGTGATGGCCACCAGCACGGCGATGACCATGATCGGCAGGTGCTCGGTCATGCCCACAGCGGTCAGGATGGAGTCCACCGAAAACACAAGGTCCAGCAGGATGATCTGGAAGATCGCCGAGCCGGCGTTGTTGATCACAACGTCCTTCTTGTCCTTCTCGAGCAGGTCCTTGGACGGCGTCGGATCGACGGTGTGATGGATTTCCTTGGTGGCCTTCCAGACCAGGAACAGGCCGCCCGCGATTAGGATCATGTCCTTCCACGAGAAAGCGTTGCCCATGACGCTGAACACCGGGGCGGTCAGGGTCACGATCCAAGCGATGGTCGAAAGCAGGGCAAGGCGCATGATCAGCGCCAGCGAAATGCCGATGCGCCGCACCCGCGAGCGATGCTCGGGCGGCAGCTTGTTCGACAGAATCGAGATGAAGATCAGGTTGTCGATGCCCAGCACGACTTCCATGACGATGAGCGTGATCAGAGCCGCCCAAGCCGCCGGGTCGGTGACGAGAGGTGCGATATCGAACATTATGTGTGGGGATCCAGATGGAGGGGTCGGCGGGCGCCGAACGCGCCTTCTACCGTGTCGGTTCCCTTCGCTGCAACGGGGTCGGGTGTGGCGCGCTGCCTCGGTTGCGGGGGCATGGGTCGCGTGCTATCAGGCGCCCGGCTTAGCCGAGGGGCGCGTCGCAAGGCGCGTCCCCGGCGTGCTTTCTGCAAGCATTTCAAGCCCCTGAGATCGTCGCGACAGCATTCGCCGGCGCGACCCAACGCTTATCTGTGGCGGACTATATAAGTGGCTGATCTTTTCAGAACGACCGAAGTCGGCGGACGCTACGCTCAGGCGCTGTTCGACCTGGCCGAGGAAACCGGCGCTCTGGACGCCGTGCGCGCCGATCTGAAGAGCCTGCGCGCCGCCTGGGGCGAGAGCGCCGACCTGCGCCGCGCCATGACCAGCCCGATCATTTCCGCCGATGATCAGCGCAAGGCGCTGGTCTCCATCGCCGACGCGGCCGGCTTCAATCGCTCGACCCGCAACTTCCTGGGCTTGCTGGGCCAGAACCATCGCGCCCGCGACCTGCCCGCCGTCATCGCCGGGTTTGAGGTCCTGTACGCCAAGAAAACGGGCGTGGTCGCCGCCGAGGTCGTCTCGGCCCAGCCGCTGAGCGCCGCCCAGTCGAAATCGATCCAGTCCGCGCTGCGCCAGGCGCTGGGCCGCGATCCCGAACTCACCGCCCGCGTCGATCCGTCGATCCTGGGCGGCCTCAAGGTCAAGGTCGGCTCGAAGCTCTTCGACGCCTCGCTGAAGACCAAGCTCGACCAGATGAAGTTCGCCCTCAAGCGGGCGTAAGCCCGCACCGACAACAAGAATGCAGCACGCCTTCACGGCGCGCCCGAAAGACGAAGACAGAGAGATCCACATGGACATCCGCGCCGCTGAAATCTCGGCCATCCTCAAGTCGCAGATCGCCAACTTCGGCGTCGAAGCCGACGTTTCCGACGTCGGCCAGGTGCTGTCAGTCGGCGACGGCATCGCGCGCATCCATGGTCTGGACAACGTCCAGGCCGGCGAGATGGTCGAGTTCACCAAGGCCGGCGTGAAGGGCATGGCCCTGAACCTGGAACGCGACAACGTCGGCGCGGTGATCTTCGGCGCCGACGCCGCCATCGCCGAGGGCGACGAGGTTCGCCGCCTGGGCGAGATCGTGGACGTGCCGGTCGGCAAGGGCCTGCTGGGCCGCGTCGTCAACCCGCTGGGCGAGCCGATCGACGGCAAGGGCCCGATCCAGTTCACCGAGCGTCGCCGCGTGGACGTCAAGGCGCCGGGCATCATTCCCCGCAAGTCGGTGCACGAGCCGATGCAGACCGGCCTGAAGGCGATCGACACCCTGATCCCCGTCGGCCGCGGCCAGCGCGAACTGATCATCGGCGACCGTCAGGTCGGCAAGACCGCCGTCGCCGTCGACACCATCCTGAACCAGAAGAACGTCAACCAGACTGACGACGAGAGCGCCAAGCTCTACTGCATCTACGTCGCCATCGGTCAGAAGCGTTCGACCGTGGCCCAGATCGTCAAGACCCTCGAGGAGTCGGGCGCGCTGGAATACACCATCGTCGTGGCCTCGACCGCGTCGGAGCCGGCCCCGCTGCAGTTCCTGGCGCCGTTCGCCGGCACCGCCATGGGTGAGTATTTCCGCGACAACGGCATGCACGGCCTGATCGTCTATGACGATCTGTCCAAGCAGGCTGTGGCCTATCGTCAGATGTCGCTGCTGCTGCGCCGTCCGCCGGGCCGCGAAGCCTATCCGGGCGACGTCTTCTACCTGCACTCGCGCCTGCTGGAGCGTTCGGCCAAGCTGAACGAGGACAACGGCTCGGGCTCTCTGACCGCCCTGCCGATCATCGAGACCCAGGCCAACGACGTGTCGGCCTACATCCCGACCAATGTGATCTCGATCACCGACGGCCAGATCTTCCTGGAATCGGACCTGTTCTATCAGGGCATCCGCCCCGCCGTGAACGTCGGCATCTCGGTGTCGCGCGTGGGCTCCTCGGCCCAGATCAAGGCGATGAAGCAGGTGGCCGGCACCATCAAGGGCGAGCTGGCGCAGTATCGCGAGATGGCCGCGTTCGCCAAGTTCGGCTCGGACCTCGACGCCTCGACCCAGAAGCTGCTGGCGCGCGGCGCCCGCCTGACCGAGCTGCTGAAGCAGCCGCAGTACTCGCCCCTGGCGGTCGAGGAGCAGGTGGTGTCGATCTACGCCGGCACGCGCGGATACCTGGATGGCATCGCGGTGGCCGACGTCGGCCGCTTCGAGCGCGAGCTGCTGGTCCGCGTCCACGGCAATCACGCCGGCCTGCTGGACGGCATCCGCACCAAGAAGGCCCTGACGCCCGAGCTCGAAGCCGAGCTCAAGGGCATCCTGGACGCCTTCGCCAAGACCTTCGCCTGAGCCCGACCGGTTAGTTAGAGGAAGAGCAAAGCCGGATGGCCAGTCTCAAGGAAATGCGCAATCGGATCGGAAGCGTGAAGGCCACGCAGAAGATCACGAAAGCCATGCAGATGGTCGCCGCGGCCAAGCTGAAGCGCGCCCAGGACCAGGCTGAGAACGCCCGGCCCTACGCCGAGCGCATGGCCTCGGTCATCGCCAATCTGGCCGCCGGCGTGTCGGGCGAAGGCGCGCCGCGCCTTCTGGCCGGCACCGGCTCGGACCAGCGCCACCTGATCGTGGTCGCCACGGCCGACAAGGGCCTGGCGGGCGGCTTCTCGACCAATGTGATCCGCGCCGCGCGCGAGCGCATTAACAGCCTGATCGCCTCGGGCAAGGACGTGCGGATCGTGGCCGTAGGCCGCAAGTCGCGCGACCAGCTGACCCGCCTGTACGGCGACAAGGTGGTCCGCACATTCGAGCTGAGCGAGCACAAGACCCTGGGTCTGCCCGCCGCCCAGCCCGTTGCCGAACTGATCGCCGAGGCGTTCGAAGCCGGCGAGGCCGATGTGGTCACGCTGTTCTACAGCCAGTTCAAGTCGGTCATTCAGCAGGTGCCGACCGCCAAGCAGCTGGTCCCGGCCGTCGTCGAAGGCGGCGCCGAGCCGATCGACCTGAACGGCGCGGTCTACGAATATGAGCCCTCGGAAGAGGAAATCCTCGAGACCCTGCTGCCGCGCAACATCACCACCCAGATCCTGGCGGCCCTGTACGAGAACCAGGCGGGCTTCTTCGGCGCCCAGATGGCGGCGATGGACAACGCCACGCGCAACGCGGGCGACCTCATCAATGCCTTGACGTTGCAGTACAACCGCAAGCGCCAAGCCCAGATCACCACCGAGCTGATCGAGATCATCGCCGGCGCCGAAGCCCTCTGATCCCGACCGAACCGACATTCCGAACCGGACGCACCCCATGACCGACGCCATCGCCCCCAAGAAGCCCGCCGCCCGCAAGCCCGCCGCCAAGAAGGCCGCCGCGCCCGGCGCCCCCGTCTCCGCCGTCGGCACGGGCAAGATCGCCCAGGTCATCGGCGCCGTCGTCGACGTCGAGTTCGAAGGTCACCTGCCGGCGATCCTGAACGCCCTGCAGACCCAGAACGTCGACCAGAAGACGGGCGAGCCCTTCACCCTGGTCCTGGAAGTCGCCCAGCACCTGGGTGAGAACATGGTCCGCACCATCGCCATGGACACGACCGAGGGTCTGACCCGTGGTCAGGCCGTGATCGACACCGGCGGCTCCATTCAAGCGCCGGTCGGTCCGGGCACGCTGGGCCGCATCATGAACGTCGTCGGCGCGCCGATCGACGAGCAGGGCCCGATCAAAACCGACATGTACCGCCCGATCCACCGCGAGGCGCCTTCGTTCGAAGAGCAGTCGACCTCGTCGGAAATCCTGGTCACGGGCATCAAGGTCATTGACCTGATGTGCCCCTACACCAAGGGCGGCAAGACCGGCCTGTTCGGCGGCGCCGGCGTCGGCAAGACCGTGACCATGCAGGAGCTGATCAACAACATCGCCAAGGCCTACGGCGGTTACTCGGTTCTGGCCGGCGTGGGTGAGCGCACCCGCGAGGGCAACGACCTGTATCACGAGATGATCGAGTCCAACGTGAACGTGGACCCGACCAAGAACGGCGGCTCGACCGAAGGCTCCAAGTGCGCCCTGGTCTACGGCCAGATGAACGAGCCCCCCGGCGCTCGCGCCCGCGTCGCCCTGACCGGACTGGCCCAGGCCGAATACTTCCGCGACGAGGAAGGCAAGGACGTGCTGCTGTTCGTCGACAACATCTTCCGCTTCACCCAGGCCGGCTCGGAAATGTCGGCTCTGCTGGGCCGCATCCCCTCGGCCGTGGGCTATCAGCCCACACTGGCCACCGAGATGGGCAACCTGCAGGAGCGCATCACCTCGACCAAGAAGGGCTCGATCACCTCGATCCAGGCCATCTACGTCCCCGCCGACGACCTGACCGACCCGGCGCCCGCCGCCTCGTTCGCCCACTTGGACGCGAAGACCGTTCTGAGCCGCGACATCGCCGCCCAGGCCATCTTCCCGGCCGTGGACCCGCTGGACTCGACCTCGCGGATCATGGACCCGCTGGTCATCGGTGAAGAACACTATCAGGTGGCCCGCTCGGTCCAGGAAGTCCTGCAGTCCTACAAGGGCCTGAAGGACATCATCGCCATCCTGGGCATGGACGAGCTGTCGGAAGAGGACAAGCTGGTCGTCTCGCGCGCCCGCAAGATCAGCCGCTTCCTGTCGCAGCCGTTCTTCGTGGCCGAGCAGTTCACCAACTCGCCCGGCAAGTTCGTCTCGCTGGAAGACACGATCCGCTCGTTCAAGGGCATCGTCGCCGGTGAATACGACCACCTGCCGGAAGCCGCCTTCTACATGGTCGGCGCGATCGAAGAGGCCGTCGAGAAGGCTCAGAAGATGGCGTCGGAAGCCTGATGGCCGGAAAACTTAACTTCTCGCTGGTCGCCCCGGAACGCGAGGTCTTCACCGGCCTCGTGGACCAGGTCGATGCGCCGGGCGTCGAGGGTGACTTCGGCGTCCTGCCGGGCCACGCGCCCTTCATGACCACCCTGCGCGAAGGCGCGGTCACCATCTATGAAGGCGCGGCTCGCCGCGTCTTCGCGGTCAAGGGCGGCTTCGCCGACGTGAACGCCCAGGGCCTGACCATCCTGGCCGAGGAAGCCTCGGAAGTCGTCGCGGTCTGAAACCGCGCGCAGCGCCGACAAGGTCAGGGCCTCTCGCTTCTGCGGGGGGCCCTTTTCGTTCAGTCGCAGCGCATCGCGCGCAGGGCGCTCAGGCGGGCGAAGGCCAGAGTCAGGGCCTTGCGGCGCGCCGGCGTCAGGGCGTTGACCGGCGCTTCCCGCACGACCGCGCCGCCGAACCCGTCGGCCACGATCAGGCCCGGCTCGTCAGGCAGGACGCCCTCGGGAAACTCGGGCGCGACCGCGAAGAAGAAGGCGTCGCAGAAGGGCGCATATTCGGGCCACTTGCGATCAACGCGATAGTCCTCGACCCCGGACTTCACCTCGCAGATCACGATGTCGCCGCGCCTGCCGATCGCCATGACGTCCGCGCGCCGTCCATTGGGCAGACAGACCTCGGTCAGCGGCGCATAGCCCATGTCCATCAGCAGCCGCGCGGCGCCGCGCGTCACGCCCAGCGTGGTTTCGGGGCGCGAGAAGACAAGTTCCAGATGGACGGCGGCGGCGGGCATGCCGCTCTTATGTTCCGGCTCCGTTCTCTGATCAAGCGGAGCGGCGGGCGCGCCACTGCTCTCGCGTCTGGCCCCACATGTCGGACGGGACATGATCGTAGGGCGGCGGCAGTTTCGTCGGCCCGATCAGTGAGGACCCCAGACGCCTGGCCAGCGCCTGGGACGCGACGTTGGCCGGGTCGATGCAGTGGATGACGTCGCGCCAGTCCAGCACCTCGAAGGCGTAGTCCATCGCCGCCACGGCCGCCTCGAAAGCCAGGCCCTTGCCCCGGGCCTCGGGATGGACGCCGTACCCGACTTCGTTGCCCGGCCAGCCTTCGGGACGCCACGGTCCGATGCGGCCTATCCACAGTCCGGACGCCTTGTCGATCATCGAGAACATCGACACGCCGGTCAGCGCCCAGGCGCCGGCCATGGTCATGAAGCCGCGCCAGGCGGCCTCGGGCCCCATTGGTCCGCCGATGAAACGGGCGCTCTCATCCGCCATGGACTCCGCCCAGCGCGGAAAGTCCTCTATCGCCGTGGGGCGCAGGATCAGGCGTTCGGTCTCAAGCGTGGGGCCAGGCGCGATCAAAGCGGATACTCCCTCTCGAGCGCGTACTGGCTGCCGTCCGATGTCAGCACGCTGGAATACAGGCCGAACCGCAGCACCGGAATCGGCGGCGAGGCCAACAGGTTATGGCCCGTGATCCAGGCGCCGATCCGGTCTGGGTTGGTCTGAGGCTTCAGATAGGCCAGCGTCACATGAGGGCGGTAATCGCGGGCGTCCATCTCTATGCCAGCCCGTTTTCCGGCCGCCCGACAGCGCGCCGCGAGGGTCGCCAAGGGCTCGCTGCGCTCCAGCCCGGCCCACAGGGTGTGGCTGCGGTGGGCGTCGCCGAAGGCGCCGACGCCCTTCAGGGTGATGTCGAACCGGCCGGCGGGGATGCGCGACAGCTCCGCCGCCAGATCATCGGCCGTGTGTTCGGACACCTCGCCATAAAAGGCCAGGGTCACGTGCAGCGCCTCGGCCGGCCGCCAGCGGGCGCCGGGCAGGCCGGATTGGCGACGCGCCAGGGTCTCGGCGACGTCGGGCGGGATTTCGAGAGCCGTGAACAATCGCACCATGCGACCCTTGGTAGCGGCGGAAACCGGAGGCCGGAAGGGCCGTTGCGCTTGCACGGGGACGCACAGACCCCGATATTTGCGCCAAGACCGGAGGTTGCTCCGGCCAAGGAGACGGATATCGCCATGAGCGACTTCAACAACGGCTACGCCCGGCCGCTTCCGCAGACCGCCGACATGTCTGTGGACGCGGGCCTGCGCGCCTTCATGCTGGGCATCTACAACAAGCTGGCGCTAGGCCTGCTGGTTGCCGCCGGCCTGGCCTATCTGACCGGCAATGTGCCCGCGGTGCAGCAGTATCTGTTCGCCCTGGCGCCGGATGGCCGGGTGGCCCTGACGCCGCTGGGCATGATCGTGCAGTTCTCGCCGCTGGTCATGCTGTTCGGCTCCATGTTCTTCATGAAGAATCCGACGGCCGGCGGGGTGAACCTGCTGTACTGGGCCGTGGTCGCTACGATCGGCGCGGGCCTGGGCATCGTCTTCCTGCGCTATACGGGCGCCTCGGTGGCTTCGACCTTCCTGGTGACGGCGGCGGCCTTCGGCGGCCTCAGCCTGTTTGGTTACACGACCAAGAAGAACCTGACGGGCATGGGCACCTTCCTGATCATGGGCGTGATCGGTCTGGTCATCGCCATGGTGGTCAACATGTTCATCCAGTCGGGCGTCATGTACCTGATCATCTCGGGCGTGGGCGTGCTGCTTTTCTCGGGCCTGATCGCCTATGACACCCAGCGTCTGAAGATGACCTACTACGCCCTGGGCGGCGACCAGGCGGCGATGGGCGTGGCGACCGGCTTCGGCGCGCTGAGCCTGTTCATCAACTTCATCAACCTGTTCCAATTCCTCCTGGCCTTCTTGGGCCAGCGCGAATAGGCGCGGCGCGATCCGCAAACGAAAAGGGCCCCGGCGATCCGCCGGGGCCCTTTTTGCATCCGCGACCCGTCAGTCGAAGATGTCGAAGATGCTGTCGCGCTTCTTCTTCTTGTAGCGGTAGTCGTCGTCCCGATAACGCTCGTCCTTGTAGCGGCGGTCGTCGCGATAGCCCTGAGGCTGCCCCCACGGCTGAGCGTGGGGCTGCACCGGCGGGTAGGGCGCCGGGGCCGGCTGGGGCGCGGGCTGAGCGGCCGGCGCCGAGGCGCGGCCTTCCTCGGTCGCCGAGGCCATCAGCTTTTCCAGTTCGCCGCGATCCAGCCAGACCCCGCGGCAGGTCGGGCACATGTCGAATTGGACCCCGGATCGATCCAGGGTCTGCATCGGCGCATTGTCGTTGGGACACATCAACAGGGGCATGGGTCGCCTTTCCGTGGCTTAAGCCTCGCAGATGAGGCCTGGCTCCAGCGGCGAAAATGCGTCGTGGCGTCGCAAGTTGCGTGAGGGAGGTGGGCGGCCCGCGACCAGCCGGATTGGGCCAGCGTGACGGCCGGGGCGCGCCCGGCTCCGAGCTCGGGTCAGGCAGGAAGCTCCGTCGCCGATCAAGGTGCACGCTCAGATAGAACGGCCGCGCCGTCATGCATCAAGCAGACATTAGCGCGCGCGTCAGAAGGCCGCGGCTCAGCAGGCCTGGCCGGCCGCCCAGCCCGAAGCCCAGGCCCACTGGAAGTTATAGCCGCCCAGCCAGCCGGTGATGTCGACGGCCTCGCCGATAACGAACAGGCCTGGCTGATGACGCGACTGCATGGTCTGCTGATCCAACTCGTCCACCGCCACCCCGCCCAGCGTCACCTCGGCCGTGCGATAGCCTTCGGACCCGACGGGCTTCAGCGTCCAGCCGTTCACCGCCTCGTCCAGCCGACGCAGCGTCTTGTCTGACTGATCCGCCAGATTTCCGGCCACGCCCTCGCGCTGGACGATCCATTCCGCCAGGCGGCGGGGCACGAGGCCGGCGAGGACGGTGTGCACGGCCTGTCGGCCGTTGCTGGCCTTAGCGGCGCGAAGCGCATCAAACACAGCGGCGTCAGGCCCCAGGCTGACCGTGATGGCCTCGCCCTCGCGCCAGTAGCTGGAGATCTGCAGGATCGACGGCCCGCTGAGGCCGCGGTGGGTGAACAGCAGGCCTTCGCGGAAGCGGGTCTTGCCGTGGCCGGTGACGGCGTCGACCGAGACGCCGGCCAACTCGCGCGTCTGCTCCAGCAGGCCGGGCTCGAATGTCAGCGGAACCAGCGCCGGCCGTGTCTCGGTGACCCGCAGGCCCAGGGCGCGCGCCGTGTCATAGGCCCAGCCGGTGGCGCCCATCTTGGGGATCGACTTGCCGCCGGTGGCGATGACGAGAGACGCGGCCTCGACGGTCGAGCCGTCGGAAAGAGTGGTGCGCCAGCCCTCGCCGCGCCGCTCCAGCGAGTGCACGCCGGTCGACAGGCTGAGCGTGGCGCCCGCCTGCTTCAGGTCGCCAACCAGCAGGTCGACGATCTGGCGCGCGCTGTCGTCGCAGAACAACTGACCCAGCGTCTTCTCGTGCCAGGCGATGCCGGCCTTATCCAAGCGAGCGATGAAGTCGCGCGGCGTGTAGCGGCGCAGCGCCGATGTGGCGAAACGGGGGTTCTCGCCCAGAAAGTTGGCCGGCCCCGTGCCCAGATTGGTGAAGTTGCAGCGGCCGCCGCCCGAGATGCGGATCTTCTCGCCCGGCGCGCGGGCGTGATCGACAATGCGCACGCGCCGGCCGCGACGAGCCGCCTCTATGGCGCACATCATGCCGGCCGCGCCGGCGCCGACGACCAGCACATCCAGGATCTGAGGCTTCATCGCGCCCTTAGCGCACGACGCCCGAATTCGGTCAAGTTTCGGTCAGGCGGGAGGGAATTGTTCATTTTCCACGGCTTAGAAGAGTTCCAGTTCCTGTAAGCGTCGGATGCCGATGACGAGCCATCTCGCCGCCCTCCTGTGTCGCCTCTGCCGTCGCACCGAGGGTTCGGTCGCGCTGATCTTCGGCCTGTCGGTGCCCGCCGTCATCCTGATCGTGCTGGTGGCCGTGGAACTTCGCTCATTGACGAACGACCGCGGCCGCCTCCAGGAACTGGCCGACACCGCCGCCCTGAACACCGCCGGCCAGATGCGCATCGGCGCCAACCAACAGCTGCTGACGCGCGCGCGCGCGGGCGTCGTGGAACAGGCCGACGACCTGACGGCCAAGCTGGAAACCGCCGACTTTCGGTTCATCGAGGCGCGCGACGGGCGATCGGGCGTCAAGGTGAATCTGGTGGCTCGCCGCACGTCCTTCTTCGGCAACCTGCTGCCGCCCGGCGGATTCGTCATCAAGGCCGAGGCGATCGCCGAGCAGCTGGGCGCAACGCCGCTGTGCGTGCTGATGCTGAGCGAGAGCAGCGGCAACGCCCTGCACATGAAGGACGGCGAGATCATCGCGCGCTCCTGCCTGACCCATTCCAATCGCGACATTCAACTCGATCCCAAGGGCCTGATCGACGCGGCCGCCGTGCAGGCGTCGGGCAACATCAAGGGCGGCGGGGCCTCGGGGCAGACCGGATCGAACGCGCCTCTGGTGCCCGATCCCCTGGCCGGCGTCTTCGCCGGAGGCGCGCCGGCCCTGTGCACCGGGGTGACGGATGTGAAAGTGGACAAGGCGGGGCAAGTCTGGCCGGTTCTGCCGGGCGTCCACTGCCGCAAGTTCGACATCGAGAACGGCACGCTGCGCTTCATGCCGGGGGTCCATCACTTCAAGTCCGGCGAGCTTCAGTTGAAAAAGAACGCCAAGATCGAGGGCGACAACGTCACCCTGGTGATCTGGAAAAACATGAAGGTGGACTTCTCCGACGGCCGTGTTGATCGGCTGTCGCTGACCGGCAATCAGGGCGGCCTGTTGGAGCTTCAGGGCTGGGCGGGCTTCGTGCTGGCTATCGATCCCGCGCGGACGGAAGATTTCAAGCTGGACTTCAACAATATCGAGCGGCTCGAGGGCGTGGTCTATGCGCCAGGCACGCGCCTGATCGTGCCGGGTGGGCAGAACTCCAACGACACCACGCCGTGGACGGTGGTGGTGTCGCGCGAGCTGCGCGTCGAAGGCGGGCGTCGCCTCGCGATCAACGCCGACTACGCCTCTTCCTCGGTTCCCGTGCCCGGAGGCGTGGGCAATCGGGCGACCGGCGGCGGGCCCACGCGGCTGACCAACTAGGCGCTCACGCCCTGATTGCAGTTCGCCGACGCGTCAGTGGGCCTCGTCCCAGTTGGCGGCGGCCTTGGCTTCGACTTCCAGCGGCACGCTGAGCGCCACGGCCGGCTCGGCGGCGGTTTCCATGACGCAGCGGATCAACACGCGCGCCGCCTCGGCCTCGGTCTCGGGGGCCTCGAACACCAGTTCGTCGTGGACCTGAAGCAGCATGCGCGTCTCAAGGCCCGAGTCCCGCAGCGCGCCGGGCATGCGGATCATGGCGCGGCGGATGATGTCGGCGGCCGCCCCCTGGATCGGGGCGTTGATGGCCGCCCGCTCGCCGAATTGACGCTCAGCGCCCGACTTGGAGTGTATCGCCGGAATGTGGATTTTGCGGCCGAACAGGGTCGAGACGAAGCCCGCCTGACGCACCTCGGCGCGGGTGCGGTCCATGTATTCTCGGATGCCGGGGAAGCGCTCGAAATAGGTCTTGATATAGGCCCCGGCCTCGCCCTGATCGATGCCCAGCTGGTTGGCCAGGCCGAAGGCGGAGATGCCGTAGACGATGCCGAAGTTGATGGCCTTGGCGCGTCGGCGCGTCTCGGCGGGCATGCCCTCGACCGGCACGCCGAACATCTCGCTGGCGGTTGCGGCGTGAATGTCGAGCCCTGCCTTGAAGGCGCGCTTCAGCTCGGGGATGTCGCCGATGTGCGCCAGAAGGCGCAGCTCGATCTGGCTGTAGTCGGCCGAGATCAGCACATGGCCGGGCGCGGCGATGAAGGCCTGGCGGATCTGACGGCCCGTCTCGGTGCGGATCGGAATGTTCTGAAGGTTGGGATCAGACGAGGCCAGGCGGCCCGTCGTGGCGGCCGCCAGCTGATAGGAGGTGTGGACCCGGTCGGTCTTGGGATCGGCGGCGGCCGACAGGGCGTCTGTGTAAGTGCCTTTCAGCTTGGACAGCTGGCGCCAGTCCAGGATGGCGCGCGGCAGGTCGTGGGTCAGGGCCAGATCTTCCAGCACCGAGGCGTCGGTGCCCCACTGGCCGGAGGCGGTCTTCTTGCCGCCGGGCAGGCTCAGCTCGCCGAACAGAATCTCGCCGATCTGGCGCGGCGAGCCGACGTTGAACGGCCGACCGGCCAGTTCGTGGGCCTTGGCCTCCAGCTCGGCCATCTTCAGCCCAAACTCCGACGACAGGCGGCGCAGACGCTCGGGGTCCACTCGGATGCCGGCCAGCTCCATGTCCGACAGGACGGCGGGCATTCCCCGCTCCAGCGTCTCATAGACGGTGGTCAGGCCCTCGGCGGCCAGGCGCGGCCGCAGGAGCCGCCACAGGCGCAGGGTCACGTCGGCGTCCTCGGCGGCGTAGCCCGTCGCCGGCTTCAGCTCGACGTGCTTGAAGCTCTTCTGGCTCTTGCCGGTTCCGGCCACGGATTTGAAGGTGATCGGCTCGTGGCCCAGGTGCAGGCGCGCCAGCTCGTCCATGCCGTGACCGTGCAGCCCACCCTCCAGCACATAGGACACCAGCATGGTGTCCTCGATCGGCGACACGCGGATGCCGCGCCGGGCCATGACGGCGAGGTCGTATTTGATGTTCTGACCCACCTTCAGGACCGACGGATCCTCCAGCAGGGTCTTGAGCCGGGCCAGGGCCTCGGCCTTGTCGATCTGGGTCAGGACCGCCGCGCAGCCGCCGCCGTCCGCGTTGACGTCCCCGCCGAAGTCCAGGCCGCCGTCGCCGGTCGGCTCGGCCTCGTGGGTCAGGGGGATGTAGCAGGCCTGGTTGGGCCCGACGGCCAGGGACACGCCGCACAGGCCGGCGTGGGTGGCCGACAGGGCGTCGGTCTCGGTGTCGAAGCCGACCACGCCCGACGCCCGCGCCCGCTCGATCCAGGCGTCCAGCGCCTCGAGGGTCTGCACGCACTCATAGGCGTCGTGGTCGAACGACTGCGGCTCGGCCGGCGTCGCCACCTCGGCGGGGGCGTAGCGTGGGGTCAGAACCGGGGCCGTCGGCTGACGCACAAAGGCCGAGCCCTCGCGCGCCGGCGCCTTGCCGTCGCCCACCCGGCGGCTGAGCCCCCGGAACTCCATCTTTTCCAGGAAGGCGCCCAGGGTCTCGGGATCGGGGTCGCGCACGACAAAGTCGTCGATGGCCTCCGGCGCCGGCGCGTCGCAGGTCAAGCGCACCAGCTCGCGCGACAGACGGATCTGGTCGGCGAAGTCGATCAGGGTCTGACGCCGCTTGGGCTGCTTGATCTCTTCGGCGCGCGCCAGCAGCGTATCGAGGTCGCCGTATTCGTCCAGCAGTTGGGCGGCGGTCTTGGGGCCGATGCCGGGCGCGCCGGGCACGTTGTCCACGCTGTCGCCGATCAGGGCCTGCAGATCGACCATCTTGTCCGGCGTCACGCCGAACTTCTCCATCACCGCCTCTTCGCCCAGGCGACGGTCCTTCATCGGGTCGTACATGACCACCGTCGGCCCGATCAGCTGCATCAGGTCCTTGTCGGACGAGACGATGACGGCCTCGCCGCCGGCGTCGCGGGCCTTGCAGGCATAGGTGGCGATCAGGTCGTCGGCCTCATAGCCGGGCAGTTCAACGCAATGGACGCCAAAGGCCGCCGTCGCCTCTCGCACCAGCGGGAACTGCGGCACCAGGTCCTCGGGCGGCGGCGGGCGGTGGGCCTTGTACTGGTCGTACAGCGTGTTGCGGAACGTCTTTTCGGAATGGTCGAAGATGGCGACCAGATGGGTCGGTCCATCCTCGCCCTTCATGTCCTTGAGCAGCTTCCACAGCATGTTGCAGTAGCCCTGGACAGCGCCGACCGGCAGGCCGTCGGACTTGCGCGTCAGGGGCGGCAGGGCGTGATAAGCGCGGAAGATGTAGGCCGAGGCGTCGATCATCCACAACCGCAGCGGCGGGCCGTCCTGTGTCAGGGTGCGGTCAGCGGATTCGGATGCGGCGTCGGTCATGGCGGCGAACATAGAGCATTATCGGTTCGGATTGAATCAATCCGAACTCAGATAAATGCTCCATTATCAATGCTTAGAGCGAATATCTGAGTACAGATGCGATCGCATCTGAACCGATTTCGCTCTAGGAGGCTGGAAGCCTCGCGTCAGCCGCCTTCGATCAGAACTCTTTCCAACTCGATCCGGGTTCCCGCTCTCCGGGCTGGGCCTGCTGCTGACCGAACGAGATCATCATCAGCACCTTGTGGCTGCGGATGCGGTAGCGGCCGATCATCGGCGTGACGGCCCCCAGCGGAGCGCCCGTGCGCGCCTCGTAGATGAAGCCTGAGAATTCGGCGACGCCGACCCGGTCGCGCTGGCTGTAGATCGACAGCTCGGGCAGGGAGACGATGTTGAAGCTGTCGTTGATCGGCACCCGCATCTCGGGAATGCCGAAGACGCGCCGCATCTGCTCCAGCGAAAGGGCGCCGGCGCGCAGTTCGAAGATGACGTCGGCCTGGTCGCGGTTGTTGGCCAGGGAATAGCCGGCCTCCGAAAGCGCGCCGCGGATGGCGCTGACGGCGTAGGCTGCGTTCTCGGCGCGGAAAAAGGCGTCGTCGACAAAGACGCGAGCCGAGATGGGCGCCGGGATGGTCAGGCCCTCGACCGCGCGGTCTGCGGCGCGTGCCGTCAGCAGCTGTTCGGTCGCGGTCCTCGACGGGTGGGTCTCGGTCGTCGAGGCGCAGGCCGCCAGCACGGCCAGCGGCGCCAGCAGCAGGAGGCGACGCATGCTCACCATTCGCCCGTATTGGCCATGGACGCCCACGGCTCGGCCGGAGCCAAAGGTTCGCCTTCCTGCAGCAGCTCGACCGAAATGCCGTCCGGCGAACGCACGAAGGCCATGCGGCCGTCGCGCGGCGGACGGTTGATCGTGACGCCGCCGTCCATCAACCGCTCGCAGGCGGCGTAGATGTCGTCGACCTTGTAGGCCAGGTGGCCGAAGTTGCGGCCGCCGGAATAGGTTTCGGGATCCCAGTTGAAGGTCAGCTCCACCTCGGGCGACCGCTCGGCGGCTGACCGGTTCAGATCCTTGGGCGCCGCCAGGAAGACCAGGGTGAAACGCCCGGCCTCATTGTCCATGCGCCGCACTTCCTGAAGACCCAGCAGGTCGCAGTAGAAGCGCAACGAGGCGTCGATGTCCGTCACGCGGACCATGGTGTGCAGATAGCGCATGGAGAAGTCTCCGGCCGGGGAGGGGGCGACGAGACAGTTCTATACGGCGCCGCCCGGAAAACGCGGGCTCAAATGTCGTAACGGCTGCGTCAGACGCGGCTCAGTGCGCCTCGGGCGGACGCGCCGCGGGGTCGTGATACTCGTCCTCGGAATGCGCGTCGGCGGCCAGCACGAAGCGGCGGTCGCAATAGCCGCATTCGACGAAGTCATC
Organism: Brevundimonas sp.; assembly: GCF_046295775.1. Classification (GTDB taxonomy): domain Bacteria; phylum Pseudomonadota; class Alphaproteobacteria; order Caulobacterales; family Caulobacteraceae; genus Brevundimonas. Next base: position 44,904 of record NZ_JBKBML010000010.1, read on the forward strand.
CTCGCCCATGTCTATATAGACCAGCGGATGACCCAGGGCGCCGCCGCCGCCGTCGCAGGCCACGCGCTTGGTGGGAACGACGATCCGCTCGGGCGGCGGAATGAGGGCCTGAGCGGGGACGGGCGCGGAGCGGGTCGGCATTTTCGGTGACGCGGCCTTGGCGTTGACGGGTTGGGGGCATACCTATGCCGCGCGCGGGACCGGGTCAAACCGCCGCGCCTCCATTCCAAGCCGAGACGCCCGCCGATGTTCGACGCCGCCGCCCTGCCTGACAACGCCATCGAGGTCCGGGGGCTGAAGAAGACCTACGCCGCGTCCAAGAAGTCGCCCGCCAAGACCGCGCTGAAGGGCGTGGACCTGATCATCCCGCGCGGCTCGATGTTCGGCCTGCTGGGCCCCAACGGCGCCGGCAAGTCGACGCTGATCAATATTCTTGCGGGCGTGGTGAACAAGTCCGAGGGCCAGGTCTCGATCTGGGGCCGCGACATCGACCGCCAGCCGCGCGACGCCCGCGCCGCGCTGGGCGTCGTGCCTCAGGAGATCGTGGCCGACGTCTTCTTCACCCCGCGCGAGTCGCTGGAGGTGCAAGCCGGTTTCTATGGCGTGCCGGCCGACGAGCGGCGGTCCGACGAACTGCTGGCCGCGCTGGGCCTATCGGACAAGGCCAACGCCTATGTGCGCGCCCTGTCGGGCGGCATGAAGCGCCGCCTGATGGTGGCCAAGGCCCTGGTCCACAATCCGCCCATCCTGATCCTGGACGAGCCGACGGCCGGCGTGGACGTCGAACTGCGCCGCCAGCTGTGGGAGTACGTGCGCCGCATCAACGCCGAGGGCGTCACCATCGTGCTGACGACCCACTATCTGGAAGAGGCGCAGGAGCTCTGCGACACCATCGCCATCGTAAACCGTGGCGAGGTCGTGGCCTGCGAGCCGACCACCCAGTTGCTGCGCCGGCTGGACACGCGCAACGTCGTGGTGACGCCGGAAGGCGAGCTGGACCGTCTGCCGACGCTGGACGGGTTCGAGGCCGTGGCTCGGCCCAACGGCGCCTTCGTCGTCACCTATCGCAAGGGCCAGGCGTCGGTTGAACAGGTGCTGGCCGCCGTGCGCGCCGCCGGCGTGACCATTGCCGACATCACCACCGAGGACCCGGACCTGGAAGACGTCTTCCTGGCCCTGACCTACGGCGACGACACCAAGCCGGCGCCGACGTCGGACTAGAGGCCCGGATCCCAGGCGCCGGCGTCGCGCATGCGGCATTCGCGGGCTTCATCGGCGCGGCCGCCCATCTTGTGGGCCATGCCCTTTATCTCGTCCGAAACGGTGGTCTTGCACAGGCCCGGCACGACGGCGTGGACGAAGGCGGCGCCCGCCAGCCGCAGTAACTTGAACCCTGTGCCGGCCGCCACGCCCATGTGCTCGACATAGGTTTCGCCCACCTCTCTGGGGTGGTCGGCGAACAGGCGGGACAGGGTTCGGCGCATGGCGAAGCTTAATCCGCGCGAGGCCTCGGCTCTACCCCGCCCGCGCATTTTGGCCTAAACCCGCCCACGAAACAGGGGGCTGATCGTCACGCCTGCGTGACGCGCCCGCGAGCCCCCGCAGATCAAGGACTTGAGCCCATGGCCGACGGCGCCGCCTCCGCCCAGACCTTCCGTTGGGACGACCCGCTGGGCCTGGACGGCCGGCTGACCGACGACGAGACCATGATCCGCGACTCCGCGCGCGCCTATGCTCGCGACAAGCTGCTGCCGCGCGTCGTCTCGGCGTTCGAGGATCAGCGGTTCGATCGCGAAATCATGACCGAGATGGGCGAGATGGGCTTCCTGGGTGCCATGCTGCCCGAACAGTACGGCGGCTCGGCCGCCAGCCACGTCGCCTATGGCCTGATCGCGCGCGAGATCGAGGCGGTCGACAGCGGCTATCGCTCCGCCATGTCGGTGCAGTCGTCGCTGGCCATGTATCCGATCTACGCCTTCGGCTCCGAGGAGCAGAAGATGCGCTTTCTGCCCCGCATGGCGGCCGGCGAACTGATCGGCTGCTTCGGCCTGACCGAGGCCGACGGCGGGTCCGACCCCGCCTCGATGAAGACCCGCGCCGAAAAGGTCGAGGGCGGATATCGCCTGAACGGGGCCAAATACTGGATCACCAACTCGCCGATCTGCGACCTGGCGGTGGTCTGGGCCAAGTTGGACGACAAGATCCGCGGCTTCATCGTCGAGCGCGGCATGGACGGTTTCACCACCGACAAGATCGACGGCAAGCTGAGCCTTCGCGCCTCGATCACCGGCGACATCGGCCTAAACGACGTGCTGGTGCCCGAAGAGAATCTGCTGCCGGGCGTGTCGGGCCTGCGCGGTCCTTTCAGCTGCCTGAACAAGGCGCGCTACGGCATCGCCTGGGGCGCGATGGGCGCGGCGGAGTTCTGCTTCCACGCCTCGCGGGATTATGTCGGCGAGCGCATGCTGTTCGGCCGTCCGCTGTCGTCGCGCCAGCTGGTGCAGAAGAAGCTGGCCGACATGCAGACCGAGATCTTCCTGGGGCTGGAAGGCGCCTATGCGCTGGGCCGGCTTCTGGACACGGGCGCCTGGGTGCCCGAGGCCATCTCGATGATGAAACGCAACAACTGCGGCAAAGCATTGAGCATCGCGCGCGAGGCTCGCGACATGCACGGCGGCGCCGGCATCACCGGCGAAATGCACGTCATGCGCCACGCCATGAACCTGGAGACGGTCAATACCTACGAGGGCGCGCACGACGTCCATGCCCTGATCCTGGGCCGCGCCATCACCGGTCAGAGCGCCTTCTAGGGGTGGGGAGCACGCCGGCCTTTTCCGACGACGAGGTCGAACGCTACGCCCGACATCTGGTGCTGGCCGAGATCGGCGGGCCGGGCCAACAGGCTCTGAAACGCGCGCGGGTGCTGATCGTGGGGGCCGGCGGCGTCGGCGCGCCGGCGGCCCTGTATCTGGCGGCGGCGGGCGTCGGGACGCTCGGCCTGATCGACGACGACGCGGTCGCTTTGTCGAACCTGCAGCGCCAGGTGCTGTTCACGACCGCCGACATCGGACGGACCAAGGTCGAGGCGGCGCGCGACCGCCTGACAGCCCTAAATCCCCATGTCGCCGTCGAGACCTTCACCGAGCGGCTGACGCCCGACAACGCCGCCGAACGCGTCGCCGCCTTCGATCTGGTGCTGGACGGCACCGATGATTTCGCCACGCGCCACGCGGTCAACGCCGCTTGCGTGGCGACGGGCCGGCCGCTGGTGTCGGGCGCCTTGGGCCGCTGGACCGGCCAGGTCGGCGTCTTCACCGGCCGCCCTTGCTATCAGTGCCTGGTTCCCGAGGTTCCTCCCGACGCCGAGACCTGCGCCCGCGTCGGCGTGGTCGGCGCCCTGGCCGGCGTGATCGGGTCCATGGCGGCGCTGGAGGCGATCAAGCTCATCACCGGCGCGGGCGAGCCGCTGGCCGGACGGCTGCTGATCTACGATGGCCTGGCGGGAACCAGCCGGACAGTCAGAGTGGCGGCGGATCCGGCGTGCGAAGTGTGCAGCGCGGGCCAATGAGCGCATTCAGAAACGCCGCTCGATACGCAGGCGTGTTCGCGCTGAGCGTGGTCTTCTGGGCAGCCGCCAGTGTGGCGATGGCTGCGCCGGAGCCGTGGGATGCGCCCGCCTACCCATGGTGGTGCTTGGCGGCGATCGCATTGTCGGGGGTCGCGGGCTGGATCTTCGACGACAAGCCCTGGGCCTGGGGCGTGCTGGTCATGTTCGGCCAGCTGCCGGTGATCGCGGTCCAATCCGGCGTCGGGCCGCTCATGCTGGTCGGCGTGGGCCTGCTCGCGCTTCTGTCCATCCCGGCCAGCCTCGCGTCTTTTGCGGGGTTCACGGCTCGGCGGAGGTGGCGCGGACGCGCCTAGAGCATCGCCGGGATCACGCGGTCCGGCGGGCGGTGGCCGTTCTGGAGCGTCATCAGGTTCAGGATGACGCGGTCACCCATGTCCTGGCGCGCTTCGAGCGTGGCCGAGCCGAGGTGGGGCAGCAGCACGACATTGGGCTGGTTCAGCAGGCCCGGATGGATAGCCGGTTCGTGCTCGAAGACGTCCAGACCGACGCCGGCCAGGGCGCGGGCGCGCACCGCCTCGGATAGGGCGGCCTCTTCGATCAGTTCGCCGCGCGCGGTGTTGACCACGATGGCGTGGGGCTGAAGCCGGGCCAGGCGCTCGGCGTTCAGCAGGTGGCGCGTATGGGGCGTCGCCGGGCAGTTCAGCGAGATGATGTCCATGCGCGACAGCATCTGGTCCAGGTCATCCCAATAGGTCGCGCCCAGCTCCTCGGCGATCAGGTCCGAGACGGGTTTGCGGTTGTGATAGTGGACCTGCAGACCGAAGGCGCGAGCGCGTCGGGCCAGGGCCTGGCCGATGCGGCCCATGCCGACGATTCCCAGCCGCTTGCCCCACAGCTTGCGCCCGCACATCCAGGTGGGCGTCCAGCCCTCGAACTTGCCCTCCGCCACAACCTGCGCGCCCTCGACGATGCGGCGGCTGACGGCCAGGATCAGGCTCATGGCCAGATCGGCGGTGTCCTCGGTCAGGACGCCGGGCGTATTGGTCACGATGATCCCTCTCGCGGTCGCGGCTTCCACGTCGATATGGTCGATGCCGGCCCCGAAGTTGGCGATCATGCGCAGCTGATCCCCGGCCGAGGCGATCAGCTCGGCGTCGATCACGTCGGTGATGGTGGGGACCAGCACCTCAGCGCGCTGAACGGCGGCACTCAGGGCGGCGCGATCCATAGGCCGGTCGGTCAGGTTCAACTCGGCGTCGAACAGCTCGCGCATGCGCGTCTCGACCGCGTCGGGCAGGCGTCTGGTTAACACGACCTTAAGCTTGCGGGCGGACATTGCGGGCCTTGGCTGAAGCGGGCGAGCGCCCGACTGCGACGGGTCGTTCCGGGTGTCTAGCAAAGCAGCGTTGATCTTCAAAAGGCTGGCGGTCATCGCCGTCGTTTCGGGCGGCGCGATCATGGCCGGCGCCGGCGGCCAGGCGGTCATGCCTGACGGCCGGCCGACGCCCACGGGGCTTGAGGTGCCGCGCTGGATCACTCTTAAATCGTCCCAGGTGCGCGCGCGTCAGGGGCCGGGCCTGGACTATGAAATCCTGTGGGAATACCGCGCCGCCAACCTGCCGGTGCAGGTGATCGCCGAGACCCGCGAATGGCGCAAGATCTGCGATCCCGACGGTGCGGTGGCCTGGATCCACCGCACCGTCGCCTCAGGCCGCCGCAGCGTCTTCAATCCGTCGCCGGAGCCTCTAGCCGTGCATTCCGGCCGGTCGGAGGGATCGGGCGTGCGCGCCCGCCTACAGCCCCGCTCGATCGTCAGCCTGGACGAGTGCGAGGACGGCTGGTGCCGGGTCCGGGCGCGGAAGCTGAACGGCTGGGTTCAGGCCTCGCGCGTCATCGGCAGCCAGGACCGCGCCCTGTGCGACGCCGCCCGCCCCGCCGGCCCGGGCCGCCTGCTGGCCGCCCGCTGAAGCCGGCAACCCGGTTGAGCCCCTGCGCGCGCTAGTGTAACCCGGCCGCTACACCTGCCGGAGCCGAACCCGCGTGAGCCAGTCGAAATACCCCTCGTCGTTTGATCATGAGGCGCTTCTGGCGTCGGGCCGCGGCGAGCTGTTCGGGCCGGGCAACGCCCAGTTGCCGGCGCCGCCGATGCTGATGTTCGACCGCATCGTCACGATCAACGCGGACGGCGGCGACCACGGCAAGGGCTATGTCGAGGCCGAACTCGACATCCATCCCGACCTCTGGTTCTTCCAGTGCCACTTCATCGGCGATCCGGTGATGCCGGGCTGCCTGGGCCTGGACGCCATGTGGCAGTTGGTGGGCTTCTACCTCGGCTGGATCGGCGGCCCCGGCAAGGGCCGGGCGCTGGGCGTCGGCGAGGTCAAGTTCACCGGCCAGGTCCAACCGGAGGTCAAGAAGGTGGTCTATAAGGTCCATCTGAAGCGGGTCATCAACCGCCGCCTGGTCATGGGAATCGCCGATGGGGTTCTCGAAGCCGACGGCGTCCCCATCTATACCGCGAACGACATGCGCGTTGGCCTGTTCGGCGCCTCCAAGGACGCGTCCGAGCAAGCCGGCGGCTGACGTCAACACAACACCGCGGCCAACGCGGGTCCTGTTTCACTAGGTCTGAAGGAAACCGCATGCGGCGTGTCGTCGTCACCGGTCTGGGTATCGTCTCTTCCATCGGCACGGGCGCCGACGAGGTGGCTGCGTCTCTGCGCGACGCCAAGTCGGGCGTGCAGGCCGCGCCCGATCACATCCAGCATGGCTTCCGCTCCCAGGTCTGGGCGCCGCCGTCGATGGGCGCCACGGCCGCAGATTGGGCCGACAAGGTCGACCGCCGCGCCGCCCGCTTCCTGGCCAACGGCACCGCCTGGGGCCACATCGCCTTCGAAGAGGCGCTGAAGGATTCGGGCCTGTCCGCCGAGGAGATCAAGGACGAACGCATCGGCTTGATCGTCGGCGAGGGCGGCCCCTCGACCCAGGTCATCCTGCAGGCGGCCCAGACCACGATCGACAAGGGCTCGCCCAAGCGCATCGGCCCGTTCGCGGTGCCCAAGGCCATGGCGTCCGGCCCCTCGGCCGTGCTGGCGACCTGGTTCCAGCTGAAGGGGATCAACTATTCGATCTCCTCGGCCTGCGCGACCTCGGCCCACTGCATCGGCGCGGCGGCCGAGCAGATCGCCTGGGGCAAGCAGGACGTGGTCTTCGCCGGCGGCTGCGAGGACATCGACTGGTCCATGTCGAACATGTTCGACGCGATGGGCGCCATGTCCTCAAACTTCAACGACACGCCCGCCAAGGCCTCGCGCGCCTATGACAAGGACCGCGACGGCTTCGTCATCGCCGGCGGCGCGGGCATCGTGGTGCTGGAAGAATACGAGCGGGCCAAGGCGCGCGGCGCGACCATCTACGCCGAAGTCACCGGATACGGCGCCAACTCGGACGGCTACGACATGGTCGCCCCGTCGGGCGAAGGCGCCGAGCGCTGCATGAAGATCGCGCTGGAAATGGCCGGCAATCCGCGCATCGACTATCTGAACCCGCACGGCACCTCGACGCCGGTCGGCGACAGCAAGGAGATGGGCGCGGTGCGCAACGTCTTCGGCGACGACCTGCCGATGATCTCCTCGACCAAGTCGCTGACGGGCCATTCCCTGGGCGCCGCGGGCGTTCAGGAGGCGATCTATTGCCTGCTGATGATGAACCACGGCTTCGCGGCCGAAAGCGCGCACATCGAAAACCTGGACCCAGAGTTCGAGGGCATGCCGATCCTGCGCGAGCGCCACGACGGCGAGCTGAAGCACGTCATGTCGAACAGCTTCGGCTTCGGCGGCACCAACGGCACGCTGATTCTGTCGAAGATCTAAAAGGCTGGGGCGGCGGGTCAGCCCGCCGCCTTCACCGCTGCCGCCACGTCCGAAACCACCCGCTTGACCAGACCCGCGTCGTCGCCCTCGGCCATGACGCGGATCAGCTTCTCCGTGCCTGAGGGCCGCACCAGCAGTCGGCCCGAGCCGTTCAACGCGGCTTCGGCGTCGGCGATGGCGGCCTTGACGGTCGCGTCCTCCAGCGGCTTGCCGGCTGTGTAGCGCACATTCTCCAGCCGCTGCGGCACCGGGTCGAATTGGCGCGCCAGCTCGCTCATCGGCTGGCCGGACTCCACCAGCACGGCCAGCACCTGCAGCGCCGCCATCAGGCCGTCGCCGGTCGTGGCGTGATCGTGCAGGATGATGTGTCCCGACTGTTCGCCGCCGATGTTGAAGCCGCCCTGACGCATCCGCTCCATGACATAGCGGTCGCCGACCTTGGTGCGCTCCAGCGTCAGCCCCTCGCCCTTGAGTTTGCGCTCCAGGCCCAGGTTGGACATGACGGTGGCGACCACGCCCCCGCCGGCCAGACGGCCCTGCCGAGCCCAGTCCAGGCCGACCAGGGCCATGATCTGATCGCCGTCCACGATCTGACCCTTCTCGTCGCAGATGATGACCCGGTCCGCGTCGCCGTCCAGGGCGATGCCGATGTCCGCGCGATAGCGTTTCACAGCATCGATCAGGGTCGTCGGATGGGTCGAGCCGCAGTCGGCGTTGATATTCAGCCCGTTCGGCTCTACGCCGACGGAACAGACCTCGGCCCCCAGTTCATACAGGGTGGTGGGGGCGACCTTGTAGCCCGCGCCGTTGGCGCAATCGATGGCGATGCGCAGGCCCTTGAGGCTAAGCCCCTTGGGGAAGGCCTGTTTAGCGATTTCGATATAGCGCGCCTGGGCGTCATCGATCCGCTTGACCCGGCCCAGCCCATCGGACGGCGCCAGCCCCTGGCCCAGGGCCTGGTCCATCATGGCTTCGATCTTCATCTCGATCTCGTCCGACAGCTTGTAGCCGTCGGGGCCGAACAGCTTGATGCCGTTGTCGGCGTAGTTGTTGTGCGAGGCCGAGATCATCACGCCCAGGTCGGCGCGCATAGAGCGGGTCAGCATCGCTACCCCCGGTGTCGGCACGGGGCCAAACGTCAGCACGTCCATGCCGACCGAGGCGAAACCGGCCACCAGGGCCGGCTCGATCATATAGCCCGACAGGCGGGTGTCCTTGCCGATCACGACCAGGTGGCGGCGGTCATCCGCCGTGCTGAACAGCTTGCCTGCGGCCAGACCGACGCGCAGCGCCACTTCGGCGGTCATCGGATGGGCGTTGGCGCGGCCGCGAATGCCGTCGGTGCCGAAATATTTGCGCTCGCCCATCGATGATCCTCTTGGCCGGGAAACCTTGCGAAACCCCTTTTCAAGTGCGCGGGAAGCCGACTTCTCCTACAGCGCGGGGTTCAACGTCGGCATAGACCGTCAGTGAGCCTGCGGAAAGCGTCGCGGGTCAGTCCAGGAGCCTTCCCATGTGCGGCATCATCGGCGTCACCGGCCAGGGACCGGCCGTTCCCCGTCTGATCGAAAGCCTGAAACGGCTGGAGTATCGCGGCTATGATTCAGCCGGCGTCGCCGCCGTCATGGGCGGTCGGATCGAGCGCCGTCGCGCGAAGGGCAAGATCGCGGCCCTGGAGGCGGTGCTGAGGGCCGAGCCGCTGGAAGGGACCGTCGGCATCGGCCACACCCGCTGGGCCACTCACGGCGCGCCGACCGTGCCCAACGCCCACCCGCACAAGGCGGGCCGCGTGTGTCTGGTCCACAACGGCATCATCGAGAACTTCGCCGAGCTCAAGACCGAGCTGGAGGTCGAGGGGCGTGTGTTCGAAAGCCAGACGGACACCGAGGTCGTCGCCCATCTGCTGGATCACCAGCTGGCTGCGGGTCTTGCCCCGCTGGCGGCGTTCAAGGCCACTCTGGACCGGTTGACCGGAGCCTATGCGCTGGCCGTGCTGATCGAGGGCGAGGATGGGCTGATCCTGGGCGCGCGGCGCGGCAGCCCCCTGGTCGTCGGCTGGGGCGAGGGCGAAATGTATCTGGGCTCCGACGCCCTGGCCGTCGGCCCCTTCACCCAGAAGATCAGCTATCTGGAAGAGGGTGATTTCGTCGCCCTGACCCGCGAGGGCGCGACCCTGTTCGACGCCGCCGGCGCACTGGCCGACCGGCCGATCGTTCAGGTCTCGGCCTCTGCCGCCATGGTCGAGAAGGGCGCCTATCGCCACTTCATGGAAAAGGAAATCCATGAACAGCCCGACAGCGTCCAGCACACCCTGTCGCACTACCTGGATCTGGTGACGGCTCGCGCCAAGGCTCAGGAGGTCGACTTCGCCACGATCGACCGCATCCAGATCGTCGCCTGCGGCACCGCCTTCTACGCTGGCCAGATCGGCCGCTATGCGTTCGAGCGATACGCCGGCCTGCCGTGCGACGTCGAGATCGCATCGGAGTTCCGCTACCGCTCCCCGGCCCTGACGCCCGGCACGCTGGCCGTCGCGGTCAGCCAGTCCGGCGAGACCGCGGATACCTTGGCCAGCCTGACCTGGTGCAAGGCGCAGGGGCTGAAGACGGCCGCCGTGGTCAATGTCCACACCTCATCCATGGCGCGCGAGGCCGAACTGCTGTGGCCGACCCATGCCGGTCCCGAAATCGGCGTCGCCTCGACCAAGGCCTTCACGGCCCAGGTGTCCGCTCTTCTCGCCCTGGCGGTCGCCGCCGGTGTGGCCCGCGGGCGCATCGACGCCGTGCAGGAGGCCGAACTGGTCAGGGCCCTGTTCGAGGCGCCGCGCCTGATCGCCGAGGCTTTGCAGATGGATGGTCAGATCCGCGCCGTGGCGCACGATCTGTCGCGCGCGCGCGACGTCCTTTTCCTGGGGCGGGGCGCCATGTTCCCCCTGGCGATGGAGGGCGCGCTGAAGCTCAAGGAGATCAGCTACATTCACGCCGAGGGCTACGCCGCCGGCGAGTTGAAGCACGGCCCCATCGCCCTGGTCGATGAGGAGACGCCGACCGTCGCCCTGGCGCCGCTGGACGACATCTTCGAAAAGACCGCCTCGAACCTGCAGGAGATCGCGGCGCGCGGCGGCCCGGTCATCATGATCACGCCGACCACCGCGCCCCTGCCGCATGGCGCGGACATCCAGCGCCTGGACGCGCCGGACTGCCACCCCCTGGCCGCGCCCTTGGTGTACGCCGTGCCGGTTCAGATGCTGGCCTATTACACGGCCGTGCAGAAGGGCACGGACGTGGATCAGCCCCGCAACCTGGCCAAGTCGGTGACGGTGGAATAGGCCGCCGCTAGGCCAGGCCCGCCGCCTCGAGACGCCTCAACGCCCATGCTGCGGCGTCTCGCACGACAGGATCTGGATCGCCCAGCAGGGCGCCGACCGGCTCGACCAGGCCTGCATCGCCCGAATTGCCGGCGGCGTAGAGCACGTTGCGGACGAAGCGGTCGCGGCCGATGCGCTTGACCGGGCTCTTGGCGAACAGGGCGCGGAAGGCCGGGTCGTCCAGCGCCAGCAGATCCGCCAGACGCGGCGCGTTCAAGGCCTCGCGAGCGTGCAGCCGGGCCTCGCGCGCGCCCGAGGCGAACTTGTTCCAGGGGCAGACCGCCAGACAGTCGTCGCAGCCGTAGATGCGCGAGCCGGTAGCCACGCGAAACTCTTCCGGCCAGGGCCCGGCGAACTCGATGGTCAAGTAGGACAGGCAGCGCCGCGCATCCAGCTGGAACGGCGCGGGAAAGGCGGCGGTCGGGCAGGCGTCCAGGCAGGCGGTGCACGATCCACAATGCTCGCCCTCGGGCGCATCCGGCTCGATCTCGGCCGTAGTCAAAATGGAGCCCAGGAATAGCCAGTTGCCGTGCCTGCGGCTCAGCAGATTGGTGTGCTTGCCCTGCCAGCCCAGGCCGGCGCGCTGGGCCAGGGGCTTTTCCATCAGGGGCGCGGTGTCGACGAAGACCTTCACGTCCTGGCCGGTGCGGGCCGCCATCTGGCCCGCCAGGATCTTGAGCCGCCCCTTGATGACCTCGTGATAGTCGTCGCCGCGCGCATAGACCGACAGATAGCCCGCCGACCGATCGGCCATCTGCGGCAGGGGATCGGCCTCCGGCCCGTAGTTCAGGCCCAGCACCACCGCCGTCTTCGCCTCGGGCCACATGGCGGTGGGATGGGCGCGGCGCTCCAGCGTCGTCTCCATCCAGCCCATGTCGCCGTGCCGGCCCTCGCCCACGAAATGCGCCAGCCGCTCGCCGGCGTCCCACGGCGCGGACGCCGAGGCAAACCGACACGCCTCGAAGCCGAGCGCCGTGGCCCGCTCGCGGATGAAGGATTTCAGGCGCTCGCTCACGGGCGGCCATTAGCACGAAAGCAAGACGAGGCTTCGTCTTGTGACAGGGACGGGCGGCGCGTCGGGCGTTGCGGCCGGGCCGTGAACATGGAATGCGTCTATCAAGGCCGCGCAGCGGCGTCAGGAATGAGGCCGTCTCTCTTGCAGCCCCCCTTGTCTCTGCGTCTCAACGGCGTCCTTCGGCCTCAGGCGTATGCGCCCATCTTCAAGGCGCATCGTCGCCTTCACATTCCCGACTTTCTGACCAAGAGCTCCGCCAGGGCGCTTCACCAGACCGTCAGCGAGACCGATGGCTGGATTCGTTCGATCCATCTCGCGCCGGGTCAGGACGTCGATATCACGATGAACGAACTGGCCGAGATGTCGCCGGACGAGCGGGTAGCCCTTGAGCACTCGTTGATCGATTCCAGCACCGACACCGTCAAATACATCTTCGATGCGGTGCGGGTGACCCCCAACATCGAGGCGGGCCGCGACGTGACCCCGGCGATGCGCGCGATCCATGACTTCGTCAACGGCGAAGGCTTCCTCAGGTTCATGCGGCAACTTACGGGCGATGATCGGATCGCCTTCGCCGACACAATGGCGACACGCTATCTGCCGGGCCATTTCGCCACCGCCCATGCGGACGACCTGCCGGGTCAGCATCGGCTCTACGCCTATGTGCTGAACCTGACGCCCGAATGGCTGGTTGATTGGGGCGGCGTGCTCGTCTTTCCCGATGAGGAAGGCCATGTCGCCGAGGGCTACACACCCAGGTTCAACGCTTTGAACGTGTTCGCGGTGCCCCAGGCACACGCCGTTTCAGTCGTCTCGCGGCTGGCGCGAGCGCCGCGCCTGTCGGTGACCGGCTGGGTGCACGCCGAGTGACGTCCGGCATCCACCCCTTAGAAATCCAGGTCGTCATACCAGGCCGAGGGCGGGGAGCCGGCGAAGCGGTCGGCGAGCAGGGGGCGGAAGCAGGGCCGCGACTTGACCTTGGAGTACCACAGCTTGAGCGACGGCCAGTTGGCCCAGCTGACTTCGCCGAAATAGTCCAGCACCGACAGATGCGCCGCGGCGACCAGGTCGGCCTGGCTGAGCCGTCGGCCGGCCAGCCATTCACGGGCCGAGGCCAGGGGCTCTAGCTCGCCCAGATGGGCGCGCAGCGCCTCGCGCCCCTCGCGCAGCAGCCGGGCGTCGGGCGAGCCCAGACGCAGCAGCGGCTTCTCCATCCGCTCGTGCAGCAGCACGGCGTTGACCTCGTCCATGAAACGGCGCTCGAACCAGCCGACTAGGCGACGCGCCTCGGCGCGCTCGGCGGGGTCGGAAGCGAGCAGCAGGTCGCCCTTGGCGCGATCCTCGATCCAGCCAAAGATGGCGGCGGTCTCGCACAGGGTCAGCGACTTGCCCCGCTCGGTGACCTGAAGCACCGGCGGCATGCCCGAGGGGTTCATCTCGCCCAGGGGGCAGTCGGGCTCCCACGGGCGAACGGCCGTCTCCTCGAATTCGATCTTGGCTTCGCCCAGCGCCAGACGCGCCGCGCGAGAGGCGGGGTCGAAGGCGAAGTGGAACAGGACGGCGGTCGCGGACATCGTGTGAAAGTCCTGCGCCCGACAGGCTTAAGGACGTGTTTACCGCGTCACGACCAGGGGCCGCTCGGCGCGGAGGGGGACGCATGGACCTCGCGCGAAGCCCCGCCCCTGGGGTCGGCGTGGATCAGGATGTCGGCGCCGGGAAAGCGCTCGGCGATGCGGCCCTCGGCCTCCACTACGATGGCGTGGGCCTGCTCCAGCGTCAGGGCGGGGTCCAGGTCGACGTGCATCTGCACGATCAGCACGGGGCCTGAGCGGCGGGCGCGCAGCTGATGCACCCCGCCGACGCGCGGATCGGCCAGCACGGCCTGGGCCACCGCGGCGCGGTCCTCGGCCGGGGCGGCGCGATCCAGCAACTGGTCGGCAGCGGGGCGCAGCACCCCCAGCGCGCCCCAGAACAGCCAGACCGCCACGATCAGCCCGGCCGCGGCATCCAGTCCGGGCGCCCCGAGATAGGCCCCCGAGACGAGGCCGATCAGCACCACGACATTGGCGGCCAGATCGGCGCTGTAGTGGGCGCGGTCCCCCGTCACGGCCAGCGAGCCGCTGGCCTTGATGGCGCGTGTCTGCATCCACACCAGCCAGGCGGTGATCCCGATGGCGATGACCATGACCCCGACGGCCCAGCCGCCCGAAGTCACCGGCCGCGGGTCGGCGATGCGCTGAACCGCCTCCCAGCCGATGAAGATGGCCGACGCGAACACCAGGCCCGCCTGGACCAGGGCCGCCATGGCCTCGCCCTTGCCGCGGCCGTAGCGATGCTGCTCGTCGGGCGGGGCGGCGGCCCAGCGCACGGCGAAGAAGGTGGCCAGCGAGGCGAACAGGTCCAGCGCCGAATCCGCCAGCGACGCCAGCACGGCCACCGACCCCGAGGCGCCTAGGGCGAAGGTCTTGAGCAGGATCAGCCCCAGCGCCACGGCGACCGAGATGCGTGTGATCCTGCGCGTCGCCAGCCGGCCGGCGGCCAGGGGATCGATCGGGGTATCGGGCGCGGGCGGCGGCGTGTCTGAGGCGGGCGTGCTCATGACCTGCCTTGTCGCGCAAATCGCGCCGGCTCGCCACCACCGCGACAGAGAACCGAAATAGGCGCCAGCCCCGTCTCGCGCGCCCGGTCGCGAGCCGCTAGGGAAAGGGTCTCAACCTTGGGAGACGAGATGTCGGACTGGCTGTCGGCGCTGATCCTGGGCCTGGTCGAGGGCCTAACCGAATTCATACCCGTGTCGTCGACCGGGCACCTGCTGCTGCTGGGCCATTTCATCGGCTTCCAGAGCACGGGCAAGACGTTCGAGATCGTCATCCAGCTGGGCGCCATCCTGGCCATCATCAGCGTCTATCTGAAGCGGCTGTGGGTGCTGGCCATCCGCTGGCCCACCGACCCCAAGGTGCGCCACTTCCTGATCGGCATCGGCCTGGCCTTCCTGCCGGCGGCCTTCGCCGGAGTGGTGATGTACGACATCATCAAGGAGGTCTTCTTCGAGACGCCCGCCATCATCTGCATCGCCCTGATCGTCGGCGGGGTGCTGCTGCTGCTGCTGGACCGGATGAAGAAGGTCCCGACCTATCTGAACGCCGAGACCTATCCGTTCCGGGTCTATCTGCTGATCGGCCTGTTCCAGTGCCTGGCGCTGCTGCCGGGCGTGTCGCGCTCGGGCGCCACCATCGCCGGAGGCCTGCTGCTGGGCACGGACAAGCGTTCGGCGGCGGAGTTCACCTTCTTCCTGGCCCTGCCGACCATGGGCGGGGCGGTGGCCTATGACCTGTTCCAGAACCGCAATCTGCTGGACTTCAACGACGTCGGCCTGATCGCGGTGGGCTTCATCGCCGCCTTTGTGACGGCCCTGTTCGTGGTGCGGTTCCTGCTGGACTTCGTGTCGCGCCACGGCTTTGCGCCCTTCGCCTGGTGGCGGATCGCGGTCGGCGTGGCCGGCCTGATCGGCCTGGCCGTGACGGGCGCCTTCTAGACCCAGGCGGCGGAGCCCTAGGCCGTAACGCCGCCACTCAGCACGCCCGTATGTTCGGCCAGGATCAGCGAGCCGATGGCGATCAGGGCAAGGCCGCCGATGATCTCGGCCGCCTTGCCGAAGCGCACGCCGACGGCCGCGCCGATGCGCATGCCCACCGTGGTCAGCACGAAGGTGGTGAAGCCGATGCTGAGCGCGATGATCCAGATGTTCACGCCGATGAAGGCCAGCCCCACGCCCACGGCCGCGGCGTCGATCGAGGTGCCGACCGCCGTGGCGATCAGGGGCCAGACGCCCGCGCGGCGCGGGGGGGCGTCCTCGTCGGTCTTCTTCAGGCCCTCATGGATCATCTTGGCGCCGACCACCGCCAGCAGGCCGAAGGCGATCCAGTGGTCGATCCGCTCCACTAGTCCGGCGGCGATCATGCCCAGGCCCCAGCCGATGATGGGCGTGATGGCCTCGATCACGCCGAACACCAGACCTGCGCGCACGGCGGCGGGCCAGGTCGGACGATGCGCCGCGCCGCGCCCGACGGCGGCGGCGAAGGCGTCCGTGGACATGCTGAGCGACAGGATCGCGATGGCGCCTGGGGTCACTGGGATACTCCGCCGGGCGAGCAACGAGACGCGCGTCCTTCCGTCAGCCCGGCAAGGCGACAGGACGCGCTGGTCTCGCCAGGTGAAGCCAAGGCTTCACTGATCGCGCCACGCCCGCGCCGAAAACGGCGAAGGCGAATGTGTTGACGCGACCCCGGCCATGACGCTGCCGGCGGCTACTCCCCAACGGGTGGCGCCCCTCTACAGGCGGCGAACGGCGGGGTCAAACGCTGGTCAGCTCGAGAGGAGAACCACGCCGCCCGCCGCGCCGAGAGCGACCACCGCCGGCGTCGCCCACCGCGACGGCCAGAGGTAGAGCACGGCCAGAGCCAGGGCGAACAGGCCGGCGGCGACAGCCAACGGCTGCACACGGGTCGCCAGATTGAACCCAAGCTCCAGGGTCGCGGCGGCGATCAGGCCCACGACGCCGGCGGTGACCCCCTCAAGCAAGGCGTGCAGCTGCCTGTTCTCGACCAGCGCCTCCAGCCGATCGTAGAAGATGAGCGAGAAGGCGAAGGCCGGCGCGAAGACGCCCAGCGTCATGGCCAAGGCGCCCCAGGGGCCGCCGGCGGCATAGCCCACGAAGGTGGCGAAGATGATCAGGGGCGCCGGCAGGACGCCGGATATGGCCAGGCCGTCCAGGAACTGCGACTCGCTGATCCAGCCGCGCCCCACCGCATCGTCGCGCACGAACGGGATGGCGGTGTAGGCGCCGCCGAAGGTCAGCAGCCCCGCCTTCAGCCCGATCAGCAGCAGGCCCGCCAGAGTGGCCGGCTGGGAGGTTTCGCCAAAGGCCGCACCCGTGACGCCGACCGCTTCGCCCTGGCTTATCATGACCAAGGCGGCAAGCCCGGCCCCGGCGGCGGCCAGGACGCTCAGAACCGGGCGCTTCATCCTGGCCAGGGCGTAGACCACGCCGGCCGCCGGCAATGTCAGCCAGAAGGGGGCGCCCACGAGCGCCGCGATCGCGCAGGCCAGGGCCACCATCCACAACACGGGATCGGTCAAGGCGTGCCGTCCGATCCTGTGCACGGCGCGCAGGATCAGGGCGATGACCGTCACCTGCACGCCCAGAAAGGCGGCGCCCAGCAGGCCGCCGTCGATGCCGATGGCGAAATAGGCCCAGGACAGGAGCATCATCAGCACCAGGCCCGGCGCCATGAAGCCCAGGCCCGCCAAGAGCCCGCCCAGACGCCCCTTCGCCCGCATGCCCAGATGAACGCACAGCTCGTGGGCCTCGGGGCCCGGCAGGGCCTGCATGACGCCGAGCAGGCGGTTGAAGCGGGCGCTGGAGATCCAGCCCTGTTGATCGACCAGGGCATGCCGGATCATGGCGATCTGGGCGACCGGGCCGCCCCAGGCCGTGAGGCCGAATTTCAGGAAGGTCCAGAACAACCGGCCATGGCTCATGGGCGGCGGGACGGGCTCGATCTCGGTCTGGGCCATGCAAGCGTCTTCCCGGCGCGATGCGCCATCGGTCTCCATCATGGCGCGCGATCCGCCGCCTGTCTCGACTGTAGTCGCCGCAGGCTTTGACCTAGGATGTCGTCATGATCCCGCGCCCGGAGCCTTGCTGATGCTGCTGCCCTTCTTCGAGGCTCTGAGGCAGGCGCGCGTGCCGGTGTCGGTAAAGGAATGGCTGCACCTGATGGAGGCCATGGACCGCGACCTGGCCGGGCGGCGGGTCGAGGACTTCTACCACCTGTCGCGCGCGGTGCTGGTCAAGGACGAGAAGCACTACGACCGGTTCGACCAGGCCTTCGGCAAGGCCTTCAAGGGGCTGGAGACCCTCGGTGCGGGCGAAGAGGTGTCGGCCGACATCCCCGAGGACTGGCTGCGGCTGCTGAACGAGAAATATCTGACGGACGAAGAGAAGGCCGAGATCGAGGCGCTCGGCGGCTTCGACAAGCTGATGGAGATGCTGAAGCAGCGTCTGGAGGAGCAGCACGGCCGCCACGAGGGCGGCAACAAGTGGATCGGCACCGGCGGGACCAGCCCCTTCGGCCACGGCGGCTACAATCCCGAGGGCGTGCGCATAGGCGGGCCTGGCCGGCACGGCCGCGCGGTCAAGGTCTGGGAGAAACGCGAGTATCGCAATCTGGACGACACGGTCGAACTGGGCACGCGCAACATCAAGGTGGCGCTGCGTCGCCTGCGCCGGTTCGCACGCCAAGGCGCGGCCGAGGAACTGGATATCGACGGCACCATCGACGGCACGGCGCGCCAGGGCTGGCTGGACATCCATATGCGGCCCGAGCGGCGCAACACGATCAAGGTGCTGCTGTTCCTGGACGTCGGCGGCTCTATGGACGCCCATGTGAAGCTCTGCGAGGAGCTGTTCTCGGCGGCGCGCACCGAGTTCAAGAACCTGGAGTTCTTCTACTTCCACAACTGCCTCTACGAAGGGGTGTGGAAGGACAATCGCCGCCGCCACGCCGAGCGCACGCCGACCTGGGATCTGATCCACAAATACCCCGGCGACTGGCGGGCCATCTTCGTCGGCGACGCGACCATGAGCCCCTATGAGGTCACCATGCCCGGCGGCTCGGTCGAACACTGGAACGAAGAGGCCGGCGCCGTCTGGCTGAAACGCGCGCGAGAGCAGTGGGACAAGTCGGTGTGGCTGAACCCGACGCCCGAGAAATACTGGAGCTACACCGCATCCGTCGGCCTGATCGGCGAGGTGATGGAGCAGCGGATGTTCCCCTTGACGCTGGACGGGCTAGACCGGGCCATGCGCAGCCTGACAAGGTAAGACCTCACACGCGGGAGGAACGGCGATGCTGGGCGCGATGATGGGGGCGGGACTACTGATGCAGCAGGTGGTCTGGGGCGCGCCGGCGGCCGCGCCGGCTTCCGAGCCTGAACCCGCACCCGCCGTGGCCTCGACCGTTCCGGACTGGGGGCGAGCCGATCCCTTCGCCTGGGAGCGGTCGCAATGCAGCCCGCTGGTCCGCGCCGCCGATGAAGGCGCCGACGCCTGTCAGGCGCGGGTGCGCGCGACGCTTCGAACCGAACTGGGCGAGGACGCCCTGCCGGCCGCGATGCGCACCCAGCCGATGGAGGAGTGTGGTCCGGCGGGCGAGGCCGGCCGCTATCAGACCCAATGTCTTCCGCGCGAACGCACCAGCCAGGCGACCCCAACCGCGCCCCCCGAACGCCGCTGCGAAGTCCGTCCCCAGCGCGCGGGCCGCGACGGCGCGGTCGGCTTTCAGGAGGTCTGCGAGCCCCGCCCAGGCGAACAGCAGGGCCTGAGTATCAATCTGGGCGGCCGGGACTGAGCCCTTGTGCAGGAGCATTGAGATGAAGGCGTTGTGGTTGGGCGTGAGGGCGGGCTGGCGTGAGGGCCGGCTAGGCGAAGCCGGCATCGTTGCGTGCGGATGTTTCGGCGCCGTCGCTGCAGCGGTGCTGCTGGTCCTGCAGGCTGCGATCTGAGACCGGCGCATGACAACCCCGTTCGAGGACATCTTCGTCGAACTCCGCCGCCGGATGTTGAAGGCGGGCGGTGCCATGGTGGTCACCCGCGACGCGCCGGGCGATCTGGTTCTCAAGACGCCTTGGAACGAGCCTGGAAAGCAAGAGCCGGCCTGGTTCGCCGCGGTGCAGATCAAGAAGGCCTATGTCTCCTGTCACCTGATGCCGCTGTACTGCCTGCCCGCATTGCGCGATCGCGTTTCACCGCACCTGATGAAGCGGATGCAGGGCAAGAGCTGCTTCAACTTCAAGACGGCCGACGCGGCGCTGTTCGATGAACTGGAACGGCTGATCGCAGAGTGTGCTGCGGCCTATGCGGTCCCGGTCAGCCCCCAACCGCATTAGGTCGCTGAAGGGTCAAGCCAGCCGTCCCGCCGCGCCCGCCTCGTCCGGCCGCAGGGTCAGGACGCGCACGCCGGTCTTTGTCACCGCGACCGTGTGTTCGAACTGGGCCGACAGCTTTCCATCCTCGGTGACTACGGTCCAGCCGTCGTCCAGAGTGTCGACCCGGCGGCCGCCCTGGTTCAGCATCGGTTCGATGGTGAAAGTCATGCCTTCGCGCAGGGTCAGGCCGGTCCCCGCCTTTCCGAAGTGCAGTATCTGAGGGTCTTCGTGCATCTCGCGCCCGATGCCGTGGCCGCAATAGTCGCGCACGACGGAATAGCCCGCCTGGCTGGCGTGGCGTTCGACCGCGTGGCCGATGTCGCCCAGGCGCGCGCCGGGGCGCACCGCGCGAATGCCCTTCCACATCGCCTCATAGGTCGTCCGCACCAGGCGGCGCGCGGGGGCGTGGACGGCGCCGATCAGATAGGTCTTGCTGGAGTCGGCGATGAAGCCGTCCTTCTCCAGCGTAATGTCCAGATTGACGATGTCGCCGTCTTTCAGCACGTCGTCGGTCGAGGGCACGCCGTGGCAGACGACCTGGTTGATCGAACTGTTCAGCACGAAGCCATAGCCGTACTGACCCTTGCTGGCCGGCCGGGCCTTCAGCTCGTCGACGATGAAGGTCTCGACTCTGTCGTTAATCTCCAAGGTGTTCAGACCGATCAGGTCCAGTTGGTCCAGGTGGGTGAAAACCGACGCCAGCAGACGGCCGGACTGGGCCATCAGCTCGATCTCTTGCGGCGTCTTGATCATGCTGCGGTGCGGTTCGGGTCGACGCCGGCCGCCTTCAGCTCGCGCGCCATCAGCTCTTGAAACGACAGGCCGGGGTTCAGCTCGCACAGCATCCCCAGCCTGATCCAGAAGGCGGCCTGGCCGTTGATCGAGCGGCATGAGGCCTTGCTGGCGCGGCGCAGCTGTTCGTGCAGATCATCCTCGATGTTGACGATGCCCATGGGCTGGCTCCGACTATATGATGCGTGGGTGTTTCATATACGCGTCAGAGGCACGAAAAAAGGGGCGGCCCGAGAGCCGCCCCTTTCGTCATTATGGTCGCCGGATCAACGGTAGCGCGCGCGTTCCTGCTCGATCTGGTCGGTCGTGTAGGCCGGAGCGCCGGCGTCGAAGCCGGACCAGCCAGTCTCGCGATAGGCCGCGCCGCGCGTGGCCGCATCGTAACCGCGACGGCCGTCCAGGATGGCCTGCAGGCGCGAGGCGTCGCTTTCGTCGGTTTTGACGCTGACCAGGGTGCCGCCGCGACGCACGCCCTCGGCGTAGACGTGGGCTTCTTCATCGCTGTGGCCCGCATCCTTCAGCGCACCGAGGATGCCGCCCGTGGCGCCGCCGGCGGCCGCACCGACCGCAGCGCCGACCGCCGTGGAAGCCAGCCAGCCGGCCGCAACCACAGGGCCCAGGCCCGGGATGGCCAGCATGCCCAGGCCCGCCAGGGCGCCCGCGCCGCCGCCTAGAACGCCGCCGGTGGCCGCGCCCTTGCCGGCGCCTTCGGCGATTTCACCGCGCGAATCGTCGCTCAGGTTCTTTTCGGGATGCTTGTGATCGGCATGCCAGTTGTCGGCATTGTTCGACACGATGCTGATGTCGTCCGAGCGGACGCCGGCGGCCTCCAGATCGGAGACGGCGTCCAGCGCCTGGGTGTGAGAATCAAACAGCCGGGTGAGGGTGGTCGCCATTGGGGCGCTCCTTGAATTCAATAGATGGGATGCAGGACGAAGTGCGCGGATCAGCGCGCGGTCACTTCGCCCTTGAAGTCGACCGAGACCGTGGTCTGCGCGCCGTTGCGCATGGCTGGGGCCGACCACACCCCCTGAGCGTCCTGAGACAGTTCGCCGACGTCGGTGTAGCCCGCCTTCTCGATCGCCTCGCGCGCCTGGACGCTGGTGAAGGAGCTGGCGCCGGGCGTCAGGGCGCCGGTCTGGGTTCCGTCGGTGTTGACCGCCGGGTTCATCGGCGATTCGGGCGCCGCGACGATCGGGCCGTCGGTTTCGCCGGTCGTGGTGGTGGTTTCCGACTGACCGCAGGCGGCCAGAAGCAGCGTCGT
Source organism: Brevundimonas sp. (assembly GCF_046295775.1). Classification (GTDB taxonomy): domain Bacteria; phylum Pseudomonadota; class Alphaproteobacteria; order Caulobacterales; family Caulobacteraceae; genus Brevundimonas. Next base: position 66,771 of record NZ_JBKBML010000010.1, read on the forward strand.
CGCTCCGAGAGCGAGGCCGATTTTCAACATGTTAGGTCCTTCCAGGAGTGGTCCCTTAGGAAGCGGCGGCGACCGCGATCGTTCCAAAGAAATCGGACAATCGGCGGTATCTCAGGCGCCGGTCCGCAAATAAAAACGCCGCCCCCTTCGGAGCGGCGTCTTGGTCGTCAAAGTGGCGCGGTGGTTCAGTCCTTGCCGCGCAGCGCGTCTTTCACGCCGCCGACGGTGTTCTGGACCTTGCCTTCAACCTGATCGGCCTTGCCTTCGGCTTTCAGCTTTTCGTCGCCTGTGACATTGCCTGCGGCTTCCTTGATCTTGCCGCCCATGTTCTTGGCGGCGCCTTCGACTCGGTCGTGATCGGCCATGTTGATCGTCCTTCCAAATGCCGGCCCTCATGGCCGCGCTTCGGAGAGGAAAACGGCTTTTCGCTCAAGGCGTTCCGGATGCGCTGGCCACAGTTTCGTGACCTAGTCGGTGGAACCTAAACGCTCAGCGCCTCATCCAGGCCGCGACGGCCCAGGCGTGGGCGTCATGGCGAAGGTGGGCCAGGGCGTAGGCGGGGTCCAGCCAGACGAGCTGATGATCGTCCTCGGACTTGGCGGCAGGGTCCTCGGATAAGACCTCCGCGGTCCAGAAGCCGCCGACATTGTAGACCGGCTCGCCGTCCGATTTCAGGAAATGCTGGCCGGCCTCGGCAATGCGGTCGCGCGGGGTGATGGTCAGGCCCGTCTCCTCGATGAACTCGCGCGCCAAGGCTTCGGCCTCGGTCTCTGTGCCGTCCACGGCGCCGCCGGGCAGGTCGAAATAGGCCCCGTCCTCACGCTCGACCCGCACACAGGCCAGCCGGCCCTCGCGCTCGACCAGGCCGAAGGCGGCGGCGCGGTGGCGATAGGTCAGGGCGGGATTGCGGGGGCCGAAGTCAAGCATGGCGACAGCCTACAGGTCGAACGCCATGCGGGCGCGCACGCCCTTGTGCGCCTTGTCGAACTCGACCGCCGAGCGCAGGCCCTGGGCCATGGCCGAAATGATCTTGCCGCCGAGGCCGGTGCCCTTGACCGAGCCGTCGCCCAGGCCGGGGCCGTCGTCCTCGACCGTCAGCAGGGCGCGGCCGTCGGGGCTCTGCTCCAGAATGATGCGGATTTCGCCGGTCTCGCCGGGTGCATAGGCGTATTTGACGGCGTTGGTGACCAGTTCGGTCACAACCACGCCCAGCGACACCGCCTGGTCGGTGCTGACGCAGATCGGCGCGGCCTGGAGCGTCAGGCGCGGCGCCTCGCCGGCCGGGCCGACCGACTTGCCCAGTTCGTCGATCAGGCCGCACAGATATTCATCCATCGCCACGGTCGACATGTCGCCCGAGGCGTAGAGGCGGCGGTGGACATGGGCCACGGCCTCGATTCGGGCCTGGGCCTCGCGCAGGGCCGAGCGTGCGCCCTCGTCGCCCAGCTGGCGCATCTGCAGGGCCATGAAGCTGGACACCAGCTGCAGCGAGTTGCCGACCCGGTGGTTGACCTCGCGCAGCATGGCCTCGGCGCGGTCGCGGGCGATGCGGACCTGCTCCTGGGCCTCTTCGTTGGCGCGTTCCAGGTGACGGCGCGTCAGGGCGTCTTCCAGGGCCGAGCGCAGCAGGGCGGTGAAGTCCTCGCTAACGTCCTTGATGACGTAGTCGGCGGCGCCGGCGCGCAGGGCGGCCACAGCGATGCGGCCCTCCTGGGCCCCGGTGACATAGACGACCGGCGGCGCCTCGGGCAGGGCGACGATCTCGGGCAAGACGTCCAGCCCCTCGCGGCCGGGCATGTAGTGGTCCAGCGCGCAGATGTCGAAGCCGCCGCCGCGCAGCGTCTCCAGCCCCGCATCCCCGTCAGGCGCGCAGGTCACGGCGTAGCCGTGGCGGCCCAGCTCCTTTTCGACCAGCCGCGAGAGGCCGCGGTCATCGTCGATGTAGAGCAGCCGGATGGGGGCGGTGGTTTCTTTCACTCGGTCCTGATTACTCAATCTCTGGCGCCTGCATCACCGACAGGAACAGGCCCAGCTGGCGGATGGCGCCGGCGAAGCTTTCGTAGTCGACGGGCTTGGTGATGTAGACGTTGCAGCCCAAGTCGTAGCAGCGCTGGATTTCGACCTTGTCGTCGGTGGTGGTCAGGATGACGACCGGAGCGCGGCGCAGGCGCTCGTCGCCCTTGACCCGCTCCAGGATGTCGGTGCCCGACATGTCCGGCAGGTTCAGATCCAGCAGGATCAGCATGGGCCCGTTGGCCCGCACCTCGGGCGAGAACAGATAGTCGAGCGCCGAACCGCCGTCGGCGAAGTGGGCGATCTCATTGGAGATGTTGGCGCGCCGGATGTTCTTTTCGATCAGCTTGGCGTGACCGTGGTCGTCCTCGACCATGACGATTTTCACAGGCGTGGTCATAGGGTGTCTCCGGTCTCTGACAGGACGAGGCGTTTGGGGAATTTCAGACGGAAAGTCGAGCCCTTGCCAAGCTCGGACTCGATTTCGACGTCACCGCCCAGGCGGCGCGCGCTGTTGCGCACGAAGGCCAGGCCAAGGCCCTCGCCGGGACGATCCTGACGGCCCGAGCGGCGGAACAGCTCGAAGATGCGCTCGTGGTCGCGATCCGAGATGCCCCGGCCGTTGTCGATGACACGGTATTCGACCCAGGCGCCGCCCGGCAGATCGTCGCCCTCGATGCGGATCAGGCCGGGCCGGTCGGCGTCCAGGTATTTGACGGCGTTGTCGATCAGGTTGCCCAGGATCTGCTCGACGGCCAGGCGGTCGCTGACCAGGCCAGGCAGGGGGGCGACCACGATCTCGGCGTCGGCGGCGTCGGTCTGGTGGCGCACGCTGTCGGCGATCGTCTGGGCGATCTCGGTCATGTCCAGCGCTTCTGGCGTCAGATTGCGGCGTCCGTCGCGCGACAGCTTCAGGATGGCGTTGATCAACCGGTCCATTTTGCCGGTCGAGGCGCGGATGAAGCCGATGGCCTCGGGCACGTCCTCGCGCACGGCGATGACGGCGTCCTGTTCGATCAGGTCGGGGCTGGCCGTCTCCAGCCGGTTGATCTGCAGCTCCAGGGCCTTGCCGGCCTGTTCCAGTTCGGAGGTGTAGCCCATCACGTTGACCAGCGGCGCGCGAAGGTCGTGGCTGACGATATAGGCGAAGCGCTGGACTTCTTCGTTGGCGCGGGTCAGGGCCGCGGTGCGGTCGCGCACCTTGCTTTCCAGGCCGGCGTTCAGCGCGCTCACTTCATCCCGAGCCGACTGCAGTTCGAAGATGTAGCGCCGCATCAGCCACAGGCTCATTCCCGCGAAGACGACGATCAGCACGCCGCCCATGGCGTTGATGAAGGCGGTGAAGCCCGAGGCCCATTCCGACTGACGGGTCCGAAACTGCAGCCGCGTCGCCTTGATCTCATCGATGGCGGCGATCTCGGCGCGCATGGCGTCCATCAGCGTCTTGCCTTGGCCGGACCGCACTACCTGCACGGCCTCGCCGATACGGCCCTCGCGCGACAGGGCGATGCTGCGTTCCATGATTTCCAGGCGCTGGTCGGCCATTTCGCGCACGCGGACCAGCCGCTGGGCCAGATCCGGGTCATCGAGCGTGGCGGTGTCCAGATACTCCATCACCGGCGGCAGGGCCTCCAGCGCGTCATTGTGGATGCGCAGATATTCTTCGCGGCCCGTCAGCAGATAGCCGCGCTGGCCCGTCTCGGCGTCGACCAGAAGATTCAGCGCGTCCTTCGCCTTGAGCCGGATCTGCAGCCCCTCTTCCACCGTCTCGTTGAAGGCTGCGGTGCGCTGGATCATGACGATGGTCGTCGCATTGATCAGGAGCAGCAGGGCCAGAGACACCGTCAGCAGCGCGACGATCGTGCGGCTGAGCGACGGGGTGCGCAGGAAGCGGCCCAGGGCCGACAGGGATTGGCGAAAGGCCCAGCTCATGCGCCGAAGCTTTGGCGGCGCGCGTCGGGCTTGTCCAGTCAGACCGCCCCGATGGTGCGCAGACGAGCGCGGGGGTGCACCTCGTTCTGGCTCATCACCACCGTCTGACCGCGGAACCGCTCGATGATCGAGCGGACGTAGGGGCGGGTTTGCGGGCTGGTCAGCAGCACGCCGGTCTCGCCCGACATGGCGGCGCGCTCGAACACGTCGCGCACCGAGCGGATGAAGTCCTGTAGCCGTGACGGCGCCATGGCCAGCTGCTTGTCCTCGCCCGGGCCGACGAGGCTTTCGGCGAAGGCCTGCTCCCACTCGGGCGACAGGGTGACGATGGGCAGGGCGCCGTCCATGCCCTTGTGCTGCCAGCACAGCTGACGCGCCAGGCGGGTGCGCACGTGCTCGACCAGCTGAGTGACCGACGAGGTGTGCGGCGCGGCCTCGGCCAGACCTTCCAGGATCGAGGCCAGGTCGCGGATGGAGACCTTCTCGCGCAGCAGCGACTGCAGCACGCGTTGCAGGGTGGTGACGGTGACGACCGAGGGGATCAGCTCCTCGACCAGCTTCTTCTCCTCGCCCTGAAGCTCCTTCAGCAGCTTCTGCACCTCGGCGTAGGAGAGCAGGTCAGCCATGTTCTCCTTCAGGATCTCGGTCAGGTGCGTGGTCAGCACCGTCGACGGATCGACGATGGTGTAGCCGCGGAAAGTGGCGTCCTCGCGCAGGGATTCGTCGATCCAGGTCGCGGGCAAGCCGAAGGCGGGCTCCTTGGTGTGCTCGCCCGGCAGTTCGACCTGGCGTCCGGCCGGGTCCATGGCCATCAGCGAGCCCAGGCGGACCTCTCCGGCGCCGGCCTCCATCTCCTTGATGCGGATGGCGTAGCCCTGGCTGGGCAGGCGCATATTGTCCAGGATGCGCACGGACGGCATGACGAAGCCGTACTCCTGCGCCAGCGAGCGACGCAGGGCGCGGACCTGATCGGTCAGGCGGCGGCCCTCCAGGTCGTTGATAAGCGCCAGCAGCGAATAGCCCAGCTCGATCTTGACCTCGTCGATGGCGAGCGCCGTGCCGATCGGCTCCTCGACGTCCTCCTTGGGCGGGGCGTTGGCGGCGGCGATCTCCGCCTCGCTCGGCTGAGGCTTGAGCCGCGCCCGACCCAGCCGCCAGGCCAGCACGCCGGTGCCCAGCGACAGGGCGGCGAACGGCAGCAGCGGCATGCCGGGGATCAGGCCGATCAGGCCTGACGCCGCCGACACAACGCCCAGGGACACCGGATTGGTCGCCAGCTGCGCGACCAGCGCCTTGTCAGCAGAGCCTTCGACGCCCGCCTTCGACACCAGGAAGCCGGCGGCGATCGAGATGATGATGGCCGGCACCTGGGTCACCAGGCCGTCGCCCACGGTCAGCTGGATATAGGCGTTGGCGGCGTCGCCGGCGCTCATGCCGTGCTGCATCACGCCGATCAGCATGCCGCCGATGATGTTGATGAAGACGATGATCAGGCCGGCCACGGCGTCGCCCCGCACGAACTTCGAGGCGCCGTCCATAGCGCCGAAGAAGGTCGATTCCTGCTCAAGTTCCTTGCGGCGCAGCTTGGCCTGGTCCTCGGTGATCAGGCCCGACGACAGGTCGGCGTCGATGGCCATCTGCTTGCCCGGCATGGAGTCCAGGGTGAAGCGGGCCGAGACCTCGGCGATGCGGGTCGAGCCCTTGGTGATGACCACGAAGTTCACCACCAGGATGATGGCGAAGATGATCAGGCCGATGATGAAGCTGCCGCCCATCATCAGCGCGCCGAACGCCTGGATCACCTGACCGGCCGCGCCGTGGCCCTCGTGGCCGTGGGTCAGCACCAGGCGCGTCGAGGCCAGGTTCAGCCCCAGACGGAACAGGGTGGTGACCAGCAGCACCGTCGGGAAGATGGCGAAGTCCAGCGGCCGCTTCATCGCCACCGCCGTCATCAGCACCAGCACCGACGAGGTCAGCGACAGCGCCAGCAGCACGTCCAGCAGGAACTTCGGAATCGGCAGGATCAGCAGCAGGATGACGCCGATGACGCCCACCGCCATGGCGACCTCGCCGCGCAGCAGCCAGCCGCGCACGTCCTTGCCCGAGGGGCGCGCCATGCCGTCCTTCATCAGCACGGCGTCGGTCATGCGGGCGTTCCCAGGGCCGCCAGCGCGCGGCGCGTCGCTTCGGCGATGGCGGCCTCTCCGGCCGCGTCCGACCCGCCGGGCGCGCCGTGGAAATAGGCGGCGATGACGATGGGCGGACGGCCGGGGGCCTGGATCAGGCCGATGTCGTTGACCGGGCCGTAGCCGCCGGTGCCCGTCTTGTGCGCGACGGTCCAGCCGTCAGGCGCGCCCGCCTTGATGCGGTCCGCCCCGGTCGGGGTGTCGATCAGCCAGCGCATCAGCCGCGCCTTGGAATCCGCGTTCAACGGCGTGTCGCTATCGACCAGCAGACGGCGGATGTTGGCGGCGGACTGCAGCGGCTGGATGGTGTCCTTGTCGCCGTCCAACCGGTTCATCTCAGGTTCCAGGCGGTCGACGGTGGTGCTGTCGTCGCCCAGGCCGCGATAGAAGGCGCGCAGGGCGTCCAGACCGCCCATCTCGCGGATCAGGATGTTGGCCGCCGGATTGTCGCTGAGCTCGACCGTGCCCTTCATCAGTTGTTCGACGGTCAGGGTCGAACCGATCGCCGGCTGAGTGGTCGGGGCGTGGTTGATCATGTCCGCGCGGGTGATCGGAATGGCGCGATCGAGGCGTTCCTGGCCCGCCTGGACGCGCAGCAGGGTCGCGGCGGCCAGATACATCTTGAAGGTCGAGCAGTAGACGAACCGCTCTTCGCCGCGCCAGGCCAGGCGACGACCCGAGGCCAGGTCGTGCACGGCGAAGCCCAGGCGGTCGCCGGGGCGAACCTCGAGCGCGGACAGGTCCAGCAGCTCGGGCGCGGCGTCAGGCTTCTGCGCAGCCGTTTCGGCGCGCGCGCAGGCGGTCAGGCCCACGCCGGCGAACGGCAGGGCGGAGAGGGCGAACAGGATGCTTCTGCGGTCCGCGCGGGGGGGCATGGTCAGGCCGCGTAGCCGGAGGCGGCGACGCCGGACTGCGGGGCGGGGATGGCGGTCCCCTCGTCGGCGTATTCGTTCAGCTTGTTGCGCAGGGTGCGGATCGAGATGCCCAGGATGTTGGCCGCATGGGTGCGGTTGCCCAGGCAGTGCTGCAGCGTATCCAGGATCAAGCTCTTCTCCATCTGCGCCACGGTCTGGCCGACATGGGCGCGCGACAGGGCGTCGGCCGTTTGGGCCGCGCGGCCCGCCGGGCCGGCGTCATAGCCCGCGCCGACCGAACCGGAGGCTGCGGGCGCCGGGCCGCTGTTCAGCAGGGGCTGGCCGTCGGGCAGGCGAATGGCCTCGACATCGATCTCGGGTCCGACCGCCAACAGCACCGCGCGGTGCATGGCGTTCTCCAGCTCGCGGACGTTGCCCGCCCAGCGGTGGCCCATCAGGGCGCGGCGGGCCTCGGCCGAGATCGGCTTGACCGGCACGCCGTTGGCGGCGGCGTATTTCTTGACGAAATGATCGGCCAGCACAGCGATGTCGCCCGGCCGCTCGCGCAGCGCAGGCAGGCGCAGGTTCACGACGTTCAGCCGGTACAGCAGGTCTTCGCGAAAACTGCCTTCAGCCACCGACTTGGCCAGGTCGCGGTTGGAGGTGGCGATGATGCGGATGTTGACCGGCACCGGCTTGGTCCCGCCCACGCGGTCGATGACCCGCTCCTGGATCGCGCGCAGCAGCTTGGCTTGCAGACGCACGTCCATTTCGGAGATTTCGTCCAGCAGCAGGGTGCCGCCGTCGGCCTCTTCGAACTTGCCGATGCGGCGGGCCACGGCGCCGGTGAAGGCGCCCTTCTCGTGGCCGAACAGTTCGGATTCCAGCAGGTTGTCGGGAATGGCCGCGCAGTTGACGCTGATGAACGGCTTGTCGGCGCGCTTGGAGCCGGTGTGCAGGTGTCGGGCCATCACCTCCTTGCCAACGCCGCTTTCGCCAGTGATCAGAATGGACGCTTCGGACCGCGCGACCTGATCGGCCAGACCGATGACGGCTTTCATCGCCGGGTCGGCCGAGATCATCGGCCGCTCGTCGTCGGCCACGGCCGACAGCACCGCCGCGATCAGGTCCGCCTCGGGCGGCAGGGGGATGAACTCCTTGGCGCCGGCGCGGATGGCCCCGGCGGCGTCGGCGGCGTCGGCGTCCACGCCGCAGGCCACGACCGGCACATGAATGCGCTCCGCGTCATTGGCCGCGATCAGGGCGGCGATGTCGACGCGGTAGTCGACCATCAGCAGGTCGGCGCCCTGGCCGCGGCGCAGCTGTTCGGTCGCCTGGTCCCCGCGCTCGACGTGCTGGACCTTGGCGCCGTGGGCCATGGCCATCTTCACCGCCGTCGCCAGCTGTCCGCTGAGCCTGCCAACCACCAGAAGCCGCATGGGTCTTCTCCTCTAAGTCCTGTCCGAAGAAACGGCGGCCGATCAGGCGCCGGAATCCTCGGTCTTGATGATTTCCGTCATGGTCACGCCCAGGCGGTCTTCGACCACCACCACCTCGCCGCGCGCGACCAGGCGGTTGTTGACGAAGATGTCGATGGCCTCGCCCACCTTGCGATCCAGCTCCAACACCGAGCCGCGGTTCAGCTTCAGCAGCTGGGCGACCGACATGTGCGACTTCCCCAGCACCGCCGAGATGTTGACCGGCACGTCGAAGACGGTGGCCAGGTCTGTGGCGGTCTTCTCGCTGTGATCTTCCGGGCCGGGCAGGGCCCCGCCGTCGGTGAACTCTTCAAGGGACATGGCGTCGGACATCAGGCGGCACCTTGTTCGGACAGGTTTTCAGCGTGGCCGGCCTCGGCCGCCAGGGCGGCGTCCAGGGCGGTCGAGATTCGGGCGAAGGCCTCGTCGGGCGCGAAGTCCGCGCGGCCGTCGGACCATTCCAGCTGGAAGGCGGCCGGATGGCCCGGCTCGTCGCGAAAGGCGACCAAGCCGGTGAAGCCGGCGTCGGCGCACTGACGCTCGATGGCGGCGCGGCTGTCGTCGTCCAGACCGGCCATGCGCACGACCAGACGCGGCGAGGCGTCGATCTCCTGGCCCAGCGCTTCCAGCGCGGCCGTCAGGGCTCCGGTCGGCAGGCGGTCCAGGGCGGCGGCGGCGACAATGCGGCCGCAGGCCAGGGCCAGCTGGGCCGACTGGGCGCGGTGAGCCTCGGACACGGCGGCGAGCGCGGCGGCGGACTCCGACACGCACTGGGCGACCGTCGACAGGGCCATGGCCTGAAGCCCGGCGGTTTCGTTCAAGGCCTGTTCGCGCGCCTCGATGCGGGCTTGGGCCACCAAGGCCTCGACCTCGGTCGGTGAATAGGAGCGCTTGGCCGGGCGGAAGCTGGAGGCGGCGACCACCACGCCCGAGGCGTCGAATTCGGTGTCGAAGGCGAAGGGGCGGCTGTTGAGGGGCTGGCTCATGTCAGTAGATCAACTCGTCGTCAGCGCCCGAGCCGGCCAGGATGATGTCACCCTTGGCGGCCAGATCCTTGGCGGCCTGGACCATGGCCATCTGCGCGGTATCGACGTCCTTCAGACGCACCGGGCCCATCGACTCCATGTCCTCGCGCATGATTTTGGACGCGCGCTCGCTCATGTTGGAGAAGAACATTTCGCGCAGCGATTCCGACGCGCCCTTCAGCGCCAGGCCCAGCTGGTCCTTCTCGACAGCGCGCAACAGGGTCTGCACCCCGCCCGGATCCAGCTTGGACAGGTCCTCGAAGACGAACATCAGGGCGCGGATGCGCTCGGCCGCCTCGCGGTTGCGCTCCTCCAGCGCGCCGATGAAGCGCGCTTCGGTCTGGCGGTCGAAGCTGTTGAAGATGTCGGCCATCATCTCGTGGCTGTCGCGCTTGGAGGTGCGGGCCAGGTTCGACATGAATTCGGTGCGCAGGGTCTGTTCGATCTTGTCCAGAATCTCGCGCTGCACCGGCTCCATGCGCAACATGCGCTGCACGCACTCCAGGGCGAAGTCCTCGGGCAGGGCGGTGAGCACGCGCGCGGCGTGCTCGGGCTTGATCTTGGACAGGACGACCGCGACCGTCTGGGGGTATTCGTTCTTCAGATAGTTGGCGAGGACGGCCTCGTTCACATTGCCGAGCTTGTCCCACATGGTCCGGCCGGCCGGACCGCGGATCTCCTCCATCAGCCCTTCGACGCGGTCGCCGGGCATGAAGGCGGCCAGCAGCTTCTGCGTCTGTTCGAAGCTGCCCATGACCGAGCCCGAGCCGGCGGCGCCAGACACGAATTCGATCAGCAGCTCCTCGACCACATTGGCGCTGACCGTGCCAAGGCCCGCCATGGCCTGAGAGATTTCCTTGACCTCGTCGTCATCCAGGTTCTGCCACAGCTTGCCGTGGTCCTCGCCCAGAGACAGCAGGATGACGGCGGCCTTCTCAGGCCCCGTGAGCTTCCTGGCGTCCTCGACCGCCGGCTTCTTGTTGATCAGCCGCGCCGCCATCAGCCTTCATGCACCCAGCTGCGCAGGATCGCGGTGGATTCCTCGGGATGCTTGTCGACGAACTCGGCCACCTTCTTGATGGACGAGGCCTTCACCTGTCCCTCGATGCGAGCGATGTCGAGCCGCTGCTCCATCTCGGACTTGGGCGCCGTCAGCTGCGGCTGACCGCCGACCATGGTGGTCTCCAGAGAGGTCACCTGCATGGTTCCGCCGCCGGGGCCCGCCAGGGCCGGCACGCCGCCGGCGCCGGACGCGGTCTTCAGCAGCGGCCGCAGGACGAAGAAGATCAGCAGCAGGCCGGTGATCAGCAGCACCGCCAGCTCTACGCCGCGCATGATGTCGTTCTTGGTGAAGCCGTCCAGCAGGCCCGCCGCCTCTGCGGCGCCGCCGGCCAGGGCGGCCTCACGGCTGAAGCGGACGTTGATCACCTCCAGCGTGTCGCCCCGCTCCTCGTTGATGCCGACGGCCGCGGCGACCAGGCTCTTGATCCGAGTCATGTCCTCTTCGGACCGCGGCGCATAGGTCGGCTCCCCACCGGCCTCGGCGGGCGGGGTCCAGACGCCGTCGACCGCGACCGAAACCGACAGCTTCCGCACCTCGCCGGGCTCCTTCACCGTGGTCGTGGTGGTGTTGGAGATTTCGTAGTTGGTGGTCTCGGTGTTGTCGTTGCGGGTCGAGCCCAGCGGGGTCGCGGCGGGCGCCTCGCCGCCGGGGATGTTGTTCGTGGCGGTCGCGCCGCCGTCGGCCATGCCCGACGTGTCCTGGCTCTGCGAGCCGTTGGTCGAGGTCGAGCGGACGACCTGACCGTCGGGGTCGAAGCGCTGCTCCTGAGTGGTGGAGCGGCTGTGATCGATGTCGGCCGCCACGGTGACGCGGGCGGCCCCGGCGCCGACGACGCCCTCGACCAGGTCCTTGATGCGGGCCTGCATCTGAGCCTCGGTGTTGGCCTTGGCGGTCTCGGCGGTGGCCGAGTTAAAGCTCTGGCCGTCCGAACCGGCCGCCAGGGTGCGGTTGGCGGTGTCGGTGACGGTGACCTTCTCGGGCTTCAGATTGGGAACAGACGAGGCCACGACGTTGCGGATGGCGCTGATCTGGTCCGGCGTCAGTTCGCGTGCGCCGACGCCCACCACGACGGCGGCGGTCGGATCGGCGGCGGCGGTCTGGAACAGCTCACGACGCGGCATGGCGATCTGCACGCGCGCCGAGGTGATGCCGCGCATCGACAGGATCGTGCGCCCCAGTTCGCCCTGCAGGGCGCGCTGCTCGGCGATGTTCTGCTGGAACTCGGTCTGACCCAGGACGGATTGGTTGTCGAAAATCTCGTATCCGACCGAGCCGGAGGTCACGAGGCCCTGTCCAGCCAGGCGCAGGCGCGCTTCACCGACTTGGTCGCGGTTGACCATGATCGTCGAGCCGTCGCCGCGCGTTGAATATTTTATGCCCGCCTGGTCCAGCGACGCGGTGATCTCGCCCGCCTCGCGCAGGTCGAGGTTGGAATACAGCAGGGCGTCGGGGGCCTGGCCGATGCGCAGCATGACGGCGACCAGCACCGCTGTGACGCCCGCGGCGACGCCCAGCACCGCCGCCAGGCGGCCGATCCCGAATCTCTGCAACGCCGCCGTGAAGCCGCCCACGCGCACCCCGCCCCGAACTGGCGGGAGGACCAGATCGACCCGCTAGGCAGAAACTGCCGCCCGTGTGGTAAACGCCGCGTTAAGGGACGCGCTAACCTTTGCGCAGGATGAACTCGTCATCCAGCCAGGCGCCCACCGGATACTGATACTCGCCAGCTTTGAAGAAGCCGTGGGCGGCGTAAAGCTTCTGGGCCTTGAGGTTGCCGCTCCACACGCCAATCCAAAGCGGGCCGGTGGTGTGCGCCTGCATCCAATCAAGCGACGCAGCCAGCAGGCGCGTGCCCAGGCCCAGCCCTTGCGCCGCCTTGGATACATAGAGGCGCCGCAACTCCGCATGTTCGGGCCGAGCGTCGGGATGGGGCAGGGTGTTGGGCCCGGCGTTGGCGAAGGCCAGCAGTTCGCCGTCCCGCTCGGCCACCCACCAGGCCGCGCCCGGTTCGGCCAGCTTGGAGGCGGTGGCCGCTGGGCTGAACGACAAGTCCAGGAAGGCGGCCAGGTCGTCGGCGGGATACGGAATGCCGAAGCCGTCCACGAAGGTGTCGATGAAGGTCTGACGGCCTAGTTTGCCGACGGCGGGGGCGTCGTCGGCTCGGGCGGGGCGGATTACGGCGTCGGTCATGGCCGCGCTTATAGGATGCAGACGAACGGCCCGAAACCGGCCTATTGTCAGAGGCATGAGCGCCACGCTGTTCACTCACCCCGACATGATCGACCACCGGCCCGGCGACGGCCACCCTGAGCGGCCCCAGCGGCTGAAAGCGGTGATCGACGCCCTGGACGACGCCGGCCTGGGCGCCGATCGTAGATTGGCGCAGGAGGCGTCGGTCGCCGATCTGGAGCGGGTTCATCCGTCCGACTATGTGCGGCGCATCCTGGAGGCCTCGCCTGCTCAAGGCATGGCGGCGCTGGACGCCGACACCGTGTTGTCGCCCGGCAGCGTGCGCGCTGCACGGCTGGCGGCCGGGGCGGCGATCGACGCGGTGCGGGCCATCGCGCGCGGCGAGACGAACCGCGCCTTCGCCGCGGTGCGCCCGCCCGGGCATCATGCCGAGCCGAACCGAGCCATGGGCTTCTGCCTGTTCTCAAGCGTTGCGGTCGCCGCGCGCGTGGCTCAGGCCGAGGGGATGGCGCGGGTGGCGGTGGTGGATTTCGACGTGCACCACGGCAACGGCACCCAGGCGGCCTTCGAGTCGGACGACAGCCTGTTCCTGGCCTCTATCCATCAATGGCCGCTGTATCCCGGCACCGGAGCGGAGTCAGAGACGGGCGTGGGCAACATCATAAACGCCACGGTCGCGCCCCACGTCGCTCGCGAACAATGGCGGGCGGCCTTCTCGGGCCGACTGATGCCGGCGCTGGAGGCGTTTCGCCCCGATCTGATCCTGATCTCGGCCGGTTTCGATGCTCACAGGCGCGATCCGCTGGCGCATCAGTCGCTGGAAGCGGAAGACTTCGCCTGGGCCACACGCGCCGTGGTCGAGGTGGCGCGCGCGACGTGCGCAGGAAAGGTTGCGGCCTCGCTGGAGGGCGGCTACGACCTTGAAGGGCTGGGCCGTTCGGCCGCCGCCCATGTTCGGGCTCTCGGGGAGGACTGAAGGACGTCAGAGCGGCGAGGTTTCGCCTTCCGTTTCGTCCGTTGGCCATGTCGTCCCCCAGCGTCTCCGCATCCTCGACCGCCAAGCCCGGCGCCATCGTGCTGGCCCGCCATGGCGAGCCAGCGCTTTCACGCAAATGCACCATGACCTCGGCCCAGTATCGCGACTGGTGGGGCCGCTACGAGATCGGGGGTCTGCTGGCCGGCCAAACGCCGCCGGCTGAACTGTTGGCCACGGCCGAGGGCGCGGGCGCCATCTATGCCTCGACGCGCCGCCGCGCTCAGGAAACCGCCGCCGCCGTCGCCGCCGGACGCGAGGTGATGAGCGACGCCCTGTTCATTGAGGCCCCCCTGCCGCCACCCAAGGCGCCGGACTGGCTGAAGCTGTCGCCGCGCTGGTGGGGTGTGGTGTCGCGCTTCTGGTGGCACGCCTTCAATCACCACGAAGGCCAGGAGACGCGGGCGCAGGCCGAGGTGCGCGCCGATCAGGCCGCTGCGCTGCTGATCGCCCGCGCCGAGTCCGGGCAGGACGTGCTGGTGCTGGCGCACGGCTATTTCAACCACATGGTCGGACGCCGTTTAAAGGCGCGCGGCTGGCGGCTGACGCACAATCAGGGATTTCGTTACTGGTCCCAGCGGCGGTTCGAACGGGCTTAGGGCGTTTCGCGTCGGTGGGGGGCTCGGCTGACGCGCCATACGGCGTCGCCCACATCGTCGGCCACCAGCAGAGCACCGGTGGCATCGGTGATGACGCCGACAGGGCGGCCTTGCGCCTGGCCCTTCGCGTTCAGAAAATCCGTCAGCACGTCCTCGGGCGGTCCGCTGGGTCGTCCGGCCTGGAAGGGTACGAAGATGACCTTGTAACCGACCGGCGGCTTGCGGTTCCACGAGCCGTGCTGACCAATGAAAGCGCCGTGGCGATATCGGGCGGGTAAGCTGTCGCCGTCATGGAAGACCAAGCCCAGCGAGGCGGTGTGCGCGCCCAGGCCATAGTCCGGGCGCAGGGCGCCGGCCACGCGCTGGGGATTGGCGGGCGTGACCCGCGTGTCCACCGTCTGGCCCCAGTAGCTCCACGGCCAGCCGTAAAAGCCGCCCGGCTGCACCGAGGTCATGTAGTCGGGAACGAGGTCGTTGCCGATATCGTCGCGCTCGTTGACGGCCGTCCACAACAGCCCGCTGTCTGGGTTCCAGGCCAATCCGACCGGATTGCGCAGGCCAGAGGCGTAGACGCGTCGCGCGCCGGTCGAGAGGTCGACTTCCAGAATGGCCGCGCGATCGACCTCTTCGTCCAGGCCGTTCTCGCCGATGTTGGAGTTCGAGCCAACCCCGACATACAGGCGCGAGCCATCAGGGCTGGCGACCAGGCTCTTGGTCCAGTGGTGATTGCGGCCGGCCGGCAAGTCGGCGATCTTGACCGGCGCGGCAGAGGCCCGGGTGTCGCCCGTCCGATAGGGGACCATAACCACCGCATCGGCGTTGGCGACATAGAGCCGCTCGCCGACCAAAGCCATGCCGAACGGCGAGGTCAGGTTCTCCAGAAAGAGCGCGCGTGTCTCGACAACGCCGTCGCCGTCCGCGTCACGCAGCAGGGTGATCCGGTCGGCGCTGGGCGTCTTGGAGCCGGCGCGGCGCATCACCAGACCCTGAATGAAATCACGCAGGCAGCCGCGTTGCGTTTCGGGCTTCGCCGGTGCGTCGGATTCCGCGACCAGAATGTCGCCGTTGGGCAAGCGATAAAGCCAGCGGGGATGCGCCAGGCCGCCGGCGAACCGCTGGACCTGAAAGCCCGCGGCGGGCGTCGGCGCGGCGCCCTCTGGCCAGCCGACCGCCTCGGCGATCTTGACCGTTGGCAGCAGACCGCCCCGCGGCGCGGGCAGCACCGGCTGGGCGCCGAAGCCCGAGATCGGCGGCAGCGCCTCCTGACCGCCGCACCCCGCCAGGGCCAGAATGGAGGCGGCGAACAGAAGGGAGCGGATCATGGCGCAGCCTGTCTTCAGGGTTGGGCGGGAAACTCGAGGCGCGAGACGTCATAGCCGGTGGCGGCGGCGCGCTGGGTCAGTTCGCGCAGCTGCGTCTCTGACGGCACTTCGCGGGTGTAGATGAACAGGCGGTCCATCGTCGGGTCCGCCG
The DNA here is from genome assembly GCF_046295775.1 of Brevundimonas sp. Lineage (GTDB taxonomy): Bacteria > Pseudomonadota > Alphaproteobacteria > Caulobacterales > Caulobacteraceae > Brevundimonas. The sequence goes on from NZ_JBKBML010000010.1 coordinate 82,617, forward strand.
AGATGAACCAGCTGTAGTCATCGGCCCGGTCCAGCACCCAGTAGTCCCAGGTGATCAGGCCAAACAGATAGCGCACGCGCAGCTTGGCGTTAAAGCCCGGATCCAGGATGCGGCCCGATCCAGAGATGGCCTTTTCGCGGCCTTGCGGCGTGCCCACCTGGCAGGTATCGCGCACGCCAACACGATCGGGCGCCGTCAGATCGTAGATGGAGGCGCCGGCCACGCAGTTGTCGGTGATCTTCATGGGCAGGCGCGCGACCTCGTGCCAACGACCCGACCACAGGCGAGTAGCATCGACCGGCTTGGTCGGCTCAGGCGCTCGAACATCGCTGGATTTCGGCGCCGATACGCACCCGGCGACAGCCAGGACGCTGGCGGCCACGAGGCTGAGCGCAGCCACGGTCATCATGCGATTTCGGGTCATGCGTCGCTCCTGTGGGTCACGCCTTCGCGCAATCCGCCGAACGAACATCGGTTCCCTGAGACTAGAGGCGCGGCGTCTGATCGATGGGTGCGCTGATGATGGCGCGCAGGCCCGGCCGTGCGGACCTGTACTCCAGCGCGCCGCCCAGCTGAGCGACCAGGCTTTCGATCATGCGCGAGCCGAAGCCTTGGCCCGACTGATGGCCGCCACGGCCCTGGTCCTCGACCATCAGGCGCAGGCTGGCGCGCTCTTCCTCAAGCGTGACCTGGATCGGTCCGGGCTCGCCGTCATAGGCGTACTTCTGGGCGTTGATGATCAGCTCGGTCAGCACCAGGCCCAGCGTCACCGCGCGGCCCGTCTCCACATGGATCGGCGACAGGTCCAGGGTGAAGGCCCGCGCCCATTCCGGCCCCATCGACTGGCCCATTTCGTCGATCAGCTCGCCGAAATAGCGCGACAGGTCGATCGTCTCGAACTGGTCCGATCGGTACAGGCGGCTGTGCACCAGCGACACCGCGCGCACGCGACGCCGCGCCTCGTGCAGGACATCGGAGGCCGGACCTTCGCCATGGCTGCGGGCTTGCAGCGCCAGGAAGCTGGAGATCAGCTGCAGGCTATTCTGAACTCGGTGATTGACCTCGCGCAACAGGAAGTCCTGCTGCTGCAGCCGGCTGTCGCGGTCGGCGACGCTTTCCTGCAGCGCGCGGTTCAGCGTGCGCAGGCTTCGCACCGACGACAGGTCCATCAGGGCGTCGCGCAGGCGGGCGGCGGCCTCGACCTCGGCCGGACGCCAGCGGCGGCTGCGGCCGCGCACCGTCTCGGCCCAGTCGGCGAAGGACTTGCGCGGCGTCAGGGCGCCGTCCGGCCCGTCCTTGACCGCCGCGTGCGGATCGCCGGCCCAGCGCACCGTCTCGACCTGCTCGGCGCGGAAGGCCATGACCACCATCGGCTCCTCGCCCGGCAGCACGAAAGCCAGAAGGCCGCTAGCCTTGTCCGCCCAGTCCGCGGCAGGGGCGTGAACGGCGGAAAGATTGTGGGTGAAGACCGGACGCGGGTCAGGACGGCCAGCGACCCAGCGCGCCAGGTCCGACACGGCGCGTCCCGGCGGGCAGACGCCATGGGTGGAGACCACCGATCCCCGCACCACCGCCGCGCCGTCGGCGTCGACCAGACTGGCCAGACCGGCCAGACGCTCGCCCAGCGCCTGACTGACCGGCGTATCCAGCGGCATGGCCGCCATCAGCTCGTCTTCCTGGGCGCGCAGGCGCAGCCGCTCGCGCCAGGTTTCGGCGTCGCCCTTGGCCTTCAGCTGGCGCGCCAGGGCGCGGGCCAAGGTCGCGCAGGCGACCCGCAGCTCATAGGTCAGCAGCTGCGGTCGAAGGCTGTGGCAGGCGATCAGGCCCCATAGAACCCCGTCCATGACGATGGAGACCGAGGCCGTGGCCCGGATGCCCATGTTCTTCATGTACTGCATGTGGACGGGCGACACGCTGCGCAGGCCGCAGTCGCTCATGTCCAGCGGCGGCCCCTCGCGTTCGGGCCGCAACGGCTGAGGCGCGTAGAGCACGTCCGGGATCACCCGAACCGTGTTGCGCACATAGAGCGCCCGCGCCTGCTTGGGGATGTCCGAAGCCGGAAAGTGGTGGTTCAGGAACGAGGGCATACCCTCGGTGCGCGACTCGGCCAGCACCCGGCCGGCGTCGTCGTCGAGGAAGCGGTAGATCATCACCCGGTCGAAGCCGGTCAGGCTGCGAAACTCGGCCGCCGCCCGTTCGCACAGGGTGGCCGATGTCGCCGCCCGCTCCAGCGCCGAGCCTGCCGCATCCAGCCGCGACAGAAGCTCCACGCCCAGGAAGGCCGATTGCGAGCTCTGCTCGACCTCGACCAGCCGCAGATCGCCTGACCGATGCACGATGATGTCGTAGTCCAGATGCTCGCGCGAGCGCCAGCGTCCCAGGTAGCCGGTCTCCCCAGCCTTATCGAGGCGATGCAGCGCCTCGGCGATGTCCACGCCGAGCACGCCCTCGAGCGGCGCTTGAAGCCAGTCGGTTCGCCCGGTCAGCGCCTCGATGCGGCCTGCCCCCTGAATAATCTGATGATGGTCGTCGACAACGAGCAGCAGACCGTGGGGCTGGATGGCGCCGGGGATGTGGATGGGCTCGCGGTCGCAGCCTGTCAGATCAAGTGCGGGCGCATCCTGCGCGCCCAAAGGCTCCATCACGGCGGACATTCGGCTTCCTTGGGCACGGCGAGCAGACTGTGGGCGAAGGCGAAGGCTTCGCGGGCGCCCTGGACGATGTCTTCTGAACGAGCTTGGCCGGATTGGGTTTCGCGGTCCAGCACAACGACGAAATCGCGCCAGCGTGCGCCCACCGTCTCGCCATAAGGATCAAAAAAGGACAGGCCGGTCAGATCATGGCCGCGCGTCGTCAGGCCCTTGTGGATGATCCGCCCGCCCAGCGACGAGCCCTCCAACACATAGAACCAGCCCAAGGCCCGCCCCAAGCTGTCGATCACCGGCGCCGGGGCCTGCAAACCCGGCGTCGCGCCCAGCGCCGTCAGGTCGTTGCGGACCGTTTGCGCGCGCCGGCGGCCAGCGAAGTCCAGCCCCGTCACCGGAGAGAGCCAGGGGGCCAGCATCGCCTCGGCGGCGGCGTGCAGTTGATGGAATCCTCGCACCACGGCGACGCGATCGTCACGATGGTCCAGCCGCCGCTCCAGATCGATCCCGTCCTCCAGCGCCTGATGGGCCGCGCCGGTCTGGGCGCGCAGAGTTTCGATGATCGGGGGCTGAGCCATTGGGACCACCTTATTTCACGCCTGTGTCAAAAAGCGACCCGCCTTGAGCGCGGGTCGCCGCGGCCCTATCTGATGGCCGGTCTGCGACGGGGCGCCGCAGCTTCCGGGGAGGGCAAATGCAGTCGGTCATCGCCATCGAAGGTCTGACCAAGACCTACAAATCCGGTCTGCAGGCGCTGAAGCGTGTCGACCTGGACATCCGCAAGGGCGAGATCTTCGCCCTGCTCGGGCCCAACGGCGCGGGCAAGACCACGCTGATCTCCATCGTCTGCGGCATCGTCAACGCCTCGACCGGCACGGTCACGGCCGACGGCTTCGACATCCGGCGCGACTACCGCCAAGCGCGCTCGCGCATCGGCCTGGTGCCTCAGGAGCTGACGACCGACGCGTTCGAGACCGTTCTGGCCACCGTCACCTTCTCGCGCGGCCTGTTCGGCAAGTCGCCCAATCCCGCCTTCATCGAACAGCTGCTCAAGGACCTGAGCCTGTGGGACAAGAAGGACTCCAAGCTTCGCACCCTGTCGGGCGGGATGAAGCGGCGGGTCATGATCGCCAAGGCGCTGAGCCATGAGCCCGACATCCTGTTCCTGGACGAGCCCACCGCCGGCGTGGACGTCGAGCTGCGGCGCGACATGTGGGCCATGGTCAGAAAGCTGCGCGATCGCGGCGTGACCATCATCCTGACCACCCACTACATCGAAGAGGCCGAGGAGATGGCGGACCGAGTGGGCGTCATCCTGAAGGGCGAGCTGATCCTGGTCGAAGAGACCCGCACGCTGATGAAGAAGCTGGGCAAGAAGACCCTGACCCTGAACCTGTCCGAGCCGCTGGCCGCCATCCCGGCCGAGCTGGCCGATTGGCAGCCGACCCTGAAGGCCGACGGCGGCGAGCTGGAGTACGTCTTCGACGCCAACGCCGAGGACACCGGCGTGCCGGGCCTGATCCGGCGGCTCGAGGGGCTGAACATCGGCTTCAAGGACCTGAACACCCGCCAGAGCTCGTTGGAGGACATCTTCGTCGGCCTGGTGCATCAGAACGGCCGACCGCAGGCTCAGGAGGCCGCTCGATGAGCTTCAACGCCTATGGAGTCTGGGCCATCTACCGCTTCGAGATGGCGCGCGCGCTGCGCACCCTGTGGCAGTCGGTGGTCACGCCGGTCATCACCACGGCCTTGTATTTCGTCGTCTTCGGCGGCGCCATCGGCAGCCGGATGCAAGAGGTGGACGGCGTCCCGTACGGCGCCTTCATTGTGCCGGGCCTGATCATGCTCAGCCTGTTCACCCAGTCGATCTTCAACGCCTCGTTCGGCATCTACTTCCCGAAATTCACCGGCACCATCTACGAGATCCTGTCCGCGCCCGTGTCGTCGCTCGAGATCGTGCTGGCCTATGTCGGGGCGGCGGCGACCAAGTCGGCGGTGCTGGGGCTGATCATCCTGGGCACGGCCAGCTTCTTCGTGCCGCTGCAGATCCTGCATCCGTTCTGGATGATGGCCTTCCTCATCCTGATCTCGGTGACCTTCAGCCTGTTCGGCTTCATCATCGGCGTCTGGGCCGACGGCTTCGAGCAGCTGCAGTTCATCCCCATGCTGATCGTGACGCCGCTGACCTTCCTGGGCGGAGCCTTCTATTCGATCGACATGCTGCCCGAGCCGTGGCGGACGGTGACGCTGTTCAACCCGGTGGTCTATCTGATCTCGGGCTTCCGCTGGGCCTTCTACGGCACGTCGGACGTAGGCGTGGCGATCAGCCTTCTGGCCACGCTGGGCTTCTTCTTCGCCTGCCTGGCGGTGGTCGGCCTGATCTTCAAGACGGGCTATCGCCTCAAGGCCTGATCCGTCATCAAGCGGCCCCAGTCCCGCGCTGTATTGAACGCTCGAGCTTGCGAAAGACCTGATGTCCGACACGCCCTTCTCCCGTCGTCCGGTCCAGTGGGGCCGCCCGCCTCAAACGACATTCCACGCCGGTCCGCTGCCCAAGAGCGCGTCGCCGCTGTCTGCGGTCGAGCCTCCCGCCGCGCCGCAAGCCGCGGCCACGCAAGCTCCCAGGCCCGCCCCGGCGCCCACGCCCCGGCCTGCACCACGAGGCGACATCCTGACCGGCTCGATGATTCCGCGCGCCCGTCCGGCCGCGCCCGCTCCTGAGCCGACCGCTGCTGCGCCTGCCCAGCCCGAGGCCCCGCGACCCGTAGCCGCCGCCCCTCTCCAGCCGTCTGCGCGCGTGGACCGGACGCCGCGTCCCCTTCCGCCGCCCGAGCCTGTTGATCCGCCGGTGATTGCGTCTATCGCTGCGGACGAACCCGCCCGGCAGCCGGCGCCGCCGGTCCAGCCCGCCGCACCTCGCGTCCAGCCTGCCATCGACCGACCAGCCGAAGCCGTGGCGCCCGTCTATGCGCGCACGACCGCCCGAAAGAGCCGCACGCCGCTGTACGTGGGCGGCGCCGTCGCCGCGCTCGTCGCCGTTCTCGGTGTCTTGCTGCTGACCCGGCAGGGCGGCGACGCGCCCGTCCCGGCGGCCGAGCCTGCGCCCGCGACCGTCCCCGTGGCCGTCGAGCCCTCGTCCGCCGCCCCGCTCGAGGTTACCCCCGCCGCGACTGAACGGCCTCCTGCGGCGGTCGAGGCAGCGCCGGCACCCGCACGGCCTTCGCCCGCGCCCTCCAACTCCGAACCGACGGCCTCGTCCTCTCCCGCACAAGCGCGTCCGGCGCCTGAGCCGACGGTCGCGCCTCAGCCCGAAGCGCCTGTCCCGGCGCCTCCCATCGAGACAGCGCCTCTGATCGAGATCGCGCCTGCGCCGGCTGGGCCGCCGCCCACACCCGCACGCCCAGCGCAGACTGACCCGAACGCGCCCATCGTCACCCGCCCCGTGCCGCTGGACTAAAATCCGGCTAGGGCAGGACGACGTAGCCGCGTTCGACCATGCGTCTCAGGGCCTCGTAGGCCTCGGACAACTCTTCATAGGCTGTGCGGAAGGCGGTGAGGCGGGCCGCCTGATCCGGTGTCACTGGCGCACCCGAGTGAGCCAGTCGCAGGGCCTCCGCCGACCACTTCGCCCGCGCCGTGGCGGTCAGAACAGCCAGCTTCTGGAAGCTTTCGGGCCCTACGCCGGCCAGGGTCTGGCCAATGACCTCGCGGTTGGCCACGAAGGCGGCGTAGTCGATCTGCTCCAGCAGGCCGCGCAGACGCCGCTGCTCCTGAGGGTCGATGTCGCTCGGCTCGAAATGATCGCGCTGGCGGCGATAGCTCTGGGTCATGACCGTGGACATTGACGACGCGCGCTCCGGCTTTGGGCCGCGAGGCTGCGCCCGTCCGGTTAACGGCCCGTTGCCGCGCCCCTGGCTGCAAGCCTCAGCCGCGTGTCGTCCGACGGCCCCAGCGAGCCGGGGCAGGGGATGAAACGATCGTCCAGCCCGTAACAGATGCGCGCCTCGCGGAACCAGCCGTCGGCCACCGAGACGATGACTGATCGCTCCGACAGGCCGGGGTTGGCCTGCGCGAACGCGCGGCGGATGGCTCCGGCGGTCAGCCGATCCGCCGGGATCGCCTCCAGATCCGGCCGCTTGAGCGCATCCCACAGTCTCGCGGCGTCGGCGAAATAGGCCTCGGGGGTGTCCCATCCGCATGTGCCGTGCGCGGCCCATTCGTGCTGCTGCAGTTCCGGCGAAGGCGTCATGCAGAAATGGCGCCGCACCGTCTCGACCTTCATCGGCTCCCGCGCCGCCTCGGGCTTGCAGTAACGAGGATAGGGCTGGCCGACCTGACCGTTGGGCCATAGGCCGTGCAGCGTCAGGCCGAACTGGTTGGCTCCACACTGATGCCGCGCATCGGGATAGTCCGCGCCGGTGCGGCACGCCTGCGGCGACCAGCTGACGGCCAAGAGGTGATAGGCGGTGGGCACATGGTCCACGACATCGTCGGCCGGCACGCGATAGGGGCGGGGGGCTCGCAGATCGCTCGGCACGGCGCAGGCTTCGGCGCCTCGACCCGACGAGATCGCGGCGGGCTCGGGCGTATGGGCGTCGCAGGCGCTGAGGGCGACGACCGAAGCCGCGATCAGAAGGGTGGTCAGGCGCATCGGCGAACCCCGGCAAGTTGAAATCGACCGGCTAGCGAGACAGTCCTTCGCCGTCTACCGCCGCGCCGGAATGGTTCAGGCCGCCCGCAGCCAGGAGTAGATTTCCAGCGCCTCTTCCACATCGTCGAACATCTTGACCTTGCCGCTTTCGAGGATGAGCGCCCGATCGCAATGTTCGCGCACGAGGTCGGGGCTGTGCGAGGCCATAAGAAAGGCGCGCTCGCCGCGCCGCTCGAACAGTTCTTCGCGGCATTTGCGCTGGAACCGGGCGTCGCCCACGGCCACGAGTTCATCCACCAGATAGCAGTCGAACTCGATGGCCAGGGACAGCCCGAACGCCAAACGCGCGCGCATGCCGGAGGAGAAGTGCTTCACGGGCTGGCGCAGAGACCGGCCCAGCTCGGCGAAGTCATCGACACGCGCCAGAAGCTCTCGATAGTCGCGATCGTATAGGCGGGCCAGAAACTTGATGTTGTCCAGGCCGGTCAGACTGCCTTGAAAGCCGCCGCCGAAGCCGATGGGCCAGGACGGCGTCATCATCCAGCGGATATGGCCTTCGGTGGCGCTTTGCACTCCGCCCAACATGCGGATGAGCGTGGTCTTGCCCTGGCCGTTGCGGCCCAGCAGCGCCAGACGTCCATTTCGGGCCAGGGTGAAATTCAGATCGCTGAAGATGCGGCGCTTGGAAGGCGGAAAGGCCTTGGCCACGCCCTCCACGCTGAGGCCGATCGATTCCGCGACGGCGGGCTGCCTCATTGCTGCTTGTGCTCGCGCACGCCCGACCAGACCAGCCAGCCGATGCCATAGGCCAGCAGGACCGCCAGGAACACAGTCAGAACGGACAGCCAGCGGCGCGGTTCGATGGCCGCGTCAGGCAGGCTGGGCTCGACCACGCGCTCAAGATACAGCCGTTGTCGGCGCGCCTCCTGCTGGGCCGAGATCAGAGAGGTCGTGGCCTGGGCCAGCTCGCGTTCCGCATACTCGCGGGCCCGCATGAGATCTTCATAGGCGCTGATCTTGGGCGCCAGCGAGTCGGACGTGCCGGCCATGCGCGCGCGCTCCGCTGCGACCTGAGCCTCATAGGCCCGAATGCGTCCGTCCAACGCCGGCAGCTGCGGGCTCTCGGGCGCTTCGGCCGCCAGCTGCGCCCGTTCGGCGCGCAACTGGGCCAGGGTAGACATCAGAGTGCCCATGAGCTGGGCCGATTCCGTCGCGGTCACCGCCGGATCCAGAAACTGCTCGCGGTTGCGAAAGGCCACCAACTGGTTCTGAGACTCGGCCACGCGTGTCTGGGCGAGGGTCCGGTTGGCTTCGGCCTCGGCGATGGCGGCCGTGGCCGAGCGATCGTTCAGGCGGTTGATCAGAACCTCCCCGCCGGACAGCAGGGCCGCGTTGACGGCGCGGGCGTCCTCCGGGCGGAAGGCCTCCACACGCAGGGTGCTGATGCCGGTGGTGGAATCGTAGCCGACCGTCACGAAGCGCTTGAAGGCCTTGCGCATGCCTTCCTCGTTCAGTGCTTCGCCGGGCCGTGGGTAGCGGCTGAACATATCGGCGCTGGGCGGGCCCAGGACGGCGCGCATGTCGAAGCGGCGGCGCAGGTCGCGCAGTCCGGCGGGCGACATGATGTAGTCATGCACCGCATAGGCGTCCGTCATCGTCGGGCTGAGGCCGACGCCCTGCAGCGCGACGCCGAGCGGCGAGATCTGCGCGCTATTGACGCTGCGCACTATGAAGCGCGCCTCCGACACATAGCGGGGCGAGGCGATGAGCAGGAAATAGATAGCCGCCAGCAGCGTAGGCAGGACGACGACGGCTAGGAACGGCCAGGACACCTGGCGCCACCACGGGCGGGGTCGCTTAGGACCAGTCAGCGCCTTGGGAATGGGCCCGACGTAGTTGAGTTGCGGGTCAGTCATGAAATTTCCGAATTCCGAGCCGGCTGTGTGGGCGCAGTCGCATCATTCCGCAAGCGCCCTGTCCTTCGCGCCGGCCAGCAGCAACAGGCCGCAGATCATGAAAATGGCCCCCCATCCAAAGGCATAAAGGGGATCATAGTAGGTCGGCACGAACTCGCCGAACACGCCGGCGCGCACCATTTCGACCCCATGCGGAAGCGGGACCATAATATATAGCGAGCGATAGGGTTCCGGCAGCCAGGCCGCCATTGCGAAGGCGCCGGAGAAAGGGATCAAGGCATACGTCAGGACGGGGACCAGCCTCTCCATTAGTTCGAACCGCAGCGCCAGGGCGGCGAAGACCAGGGCCAACCCGAACCCCATCCAGCCCAGAAGGAGCCATCCCCCGATAATCAACAGCCAGTCACGCGGCGGCGAGACCTCGCCCATGGAGATCAGGATCACATAGACGACGACGAAGGCGGCCGTGGCGCCTAGAAACTCCAACAGGCCGCGCGCGACAAAGAAGTGCAGAATGCGGATCTGGCGATGGTAGAGCAGCCCGATGTTCGACTGCAGTGCGCCCATGGCGAAGCTGATCTGGTGACGGAACAGCAGCAGCGCCATATAGCCGGTCATGACAAACGGAGCGAGGCGAATGCCATGCTCGTAGGGCGTCTTGATGAGCGACCACAGCAGCATCACGCCGAAACAGAACAGAAGCGGCTCGCCGATCACCCAGACGAATCCCAAGCCTTCCCGTCCGAAGCGGGTCACCATTTCGCGCAGGACCAAGGCGGATATGATCCGCTTCTGTCTGATGAGGGCGTTCATTGAGGGGTATGAGTTCGCATGAATGGCGCAGGAGGAAAGCCGATTGCAGCGAATCGAGACGAGATTGTGCCGTTCGCGAAGAAAATTTAGCGTCTCCACCGCGAGGATAGCGGTTGATCCGGCGCACGCAAGCCGTCGCGTGGTTGCAGTCGCAACTGACCTCGGTAGAATTTTCCCTGTAGCTTCAAGGTCACGGTGAAGCGGTGCCTTATGGGACGTTCCCGTTTTGCGCCTCGACCTGCGAAACCAAGGCTGTTATGACCCAAATGAGGCGGCCTGACCGCCGCATTCTCAATTGCTGCGGAGGGATTCCCACCTATGCGTGTTAAAACACTGATCCTGGCCTCGAGCGCCGTTGGCGCTCTGGCTCTGTCGGCCGGCGCCGCTTCGGCGGAGCCGAACGGCTGGTACGGCGCGATCGACGCCGGCTGGCACACGATCGAGCCGGTGAACCTGGAATCGTCCACGACGGGCGTGAAATGGAACTGGGAGAT
>NZ_JBKBML010000011.1:0-86937 GCF_046295775.1 Brevundimonas sp.
TGCATCTACTGCTACGCCCGTCCGTCCCATGCCTGGATGGGCCTATCCGCGGGCCTGGATTTCGAGAGCCGGATCTTCTTCAAGCCCGAGGCCGCGCGTCTGCTGGAGCAGGAGCTGCTCAAGCCCCGCTACGTCTGCAAACGCATCCACATAGGCGGCAACACCGACCCCTATCAGCCGATCGAGCGCGAGACGCGGTCGACCCGGTCGATTCTGGAGGTCATGCAGCGGTTCAATCAGCCGTTCAGCATCATCACCAAATCGGTGCTGATCGCGCGCGACGCCGACATTCTGGGGCCGATGGGCAAGGCGGGGCTGGCGTCGGCTTTCGTCTCGATCACTACGCTCGACCGCAAGCTGGCCCGCGCCATGGAGCCCCGCGCCTCCACCCCGGCCAAGCGGTTGGAGGCGATCAGTCGTCTGGCCGAGGCGGGCTGTCCCGTCGGCGTCGGCTTCGCCCCCGTCATCCCCGGCCTGAACGACCATGAAATGGAGTCGGTCCTGGAGGCCGCGGCCAAGGCCGGGGCGACCACGGCCATGTATGTCACCCTGCGTCTGCCGCTCGAGATCAAGGATCTGTTCCGCGAATGGCTCGCCGAGAACCGGCCCGACCGCGCCGCTCGGGTCATGTCCCTGATCCGCCAGACCCGCGGCGGCAAGGATTACGACGCCGACTGGTCACAGCGCATGAAGGGAACCGGCCCGATCGCCGAGCTCCTGAGCGCCCGCTTCAAGGCGGCGATCAAACGCTACGGCCTGGACGGACCACGTCACCAGCTGGACGAGGGCCGCTTTCGCGTTCCAGCCGACGCACGGCCTCAGCTTGAGCTTTTTTGAGCTCGCCCCCAAGCCTTCCTTAATCGGCTCATTGCATCGTTGCGGCGTGCGTGCGCCCTCGACACCAAGCCCTGTGCTGACCGAACCGCCCTGGTGGGAACAGCTGGCGGCGGGGTTCGTCGTGGTCATGCTGACCGGCGCCGTTCTGGGGCCGATCTTTGCGCCGGATCAGGGCGAGGCGCCGATCCTGCGGCTGGTTTGGCCGCCGATCTATCTCATCACCCTGACGCTGGTGCTGGTGCGCTTTCGCGACATGTGCCGCGCGTGGCCCGCCTGGATCGCGGTGCTGCTGCTGGTCGGGCTCGCCTTCAGTTCGAAATACTGGTCGATCTTCGCCGAGGTGACCCAGCGACGCACCATCGCCATGGCCATGACCAGCCTCTTCGCCGTCTATCTGGGGGCGGCGTTCCGAGGCATCGCCCTGCCCCGCCTGCTGATGCACGCCGGCCTTGTGATGGGCATCGGCAGTCTAATGATGATCTTCGTCATGCCGTCGATCGGCGTGCACAGCGACGTCAACGCCGGCCTGTGGCGCGGGCTCTGGTACGAGAAAAACCAGATGGGCCTGGTGATGGTGATCGCCGCCGTCTCCGCCGCAGCCTGTCTTGCGGCCGGGGATCCGCGACGGTTGGTCCCCTTCGCCACCCTGGGCCTGTCGACCCTGCTGATCCTGGGCACCCAGTCCAAGACCTCGCTGCTCTGTCTGGTGCTGGGCGTGGGCCTGATCGGCGGGCTGTGGGTGCTGAGGCGCGGCGGGCCCGCGCTGACGGTCGTCGCCGTCTGGCTGGGCGTGGTGGCGGTCGGTTTCGGCGCCTGGCTGTGGTCCACCGAATCCGGCGAGATTCTGGAGGCCCTGGGCAAGGATCCTTCGCTGACGGGCCGCACCGACATCTGGGCCAGCCTGATGCGCCGCGTCGCCGAGCGGCCGCTGACGGGCTACGGCTACGCCGCTTTCTGGGGGCCGCACAGCGAGCCGGCCGCTTTTGTCCGCCAGGAAACGCAGTGGATCGTGCCGTCGGCCCACAACGGCTGGATCGATCTTCTGGTGCAGGTGGGCTGGCCCGGGACCTTCCTTGTCGGCGCCATCCTGGCCATCGCCGCCCTCTGCCTGATCGTACGCCTGCCGCATCAGGGCGCGCGCGAAGGCTGGTGGAGCCTGTCCTATCTGACGGTCTTCATTCTGCTGAGCCTGTCGGAAAGCGTGATCCTGACCCACCAGCATCTGCCTTGGGCGCTGGTTCTGGCGATCGTGGCGCGTGCGACAATGCGCGAGCCCACAGCGTTGCGCGCTCCCGCCGCCGCGCTTGCCCCGCGTCCGCGCGCGGCCTACGTCACCGGCTCCCGAATCGCCGCACAATCGAGACATGGCTCACTCCGCCGCTCCTTCCCTGTTCGATGACATTCCCGAGCCGAAAGGCCCGGAGCCTGACTCCGGGCCCAAGCCCGCGCCGGCCCCTGTCGCCGCGCCCGTTGCAGCGCCTGCAGCACCGAAGGCGGAGCTGACGGCCCACCCCAGTCCCGCAACGGCTCAGGCCACCGGATACTCCGCCTCTTCGATCGAGGTGCTGGAGGGGCTGGAGCCTGTACGCAAACGCCCCGGCATGTACATCGGCGGCACCGACGAGCGGGCGCTGCATCATCTGTTCGCCGAGGTGCTGGACAACGCCATGGACGAGGCGGTCGCCCGCCACGCCAAGCTGATCACGGTTGATCTGGACGCGGACGGCTTCCTGTCGGTGCGCGACGACGGACGCGGCATTCCGGTCGATCCGCACCCCAAGCATCCGGGCAAGTCGGCGCTGGAAGTCGTGATGACCGTCCTGCACTCGGGCGGGAAGTTCTCGGGCAAGGCCTATGAGACCTCCGGCGGCCTGCACGGCGTCGGCGTCTCGGTCGTCAACGCCCTGTCGGACCATCTGGACGTCACCGTCTGGCGCGACGGCTTCGAATGGAAGCAGTCCTTCAGCCGGGGGCACGTGCTGGGCCCTATCCAGCAGGTCGGGCCGTCCAAGAAGAAGGGGACGCTGATCCGCTTCCACCCGGACGCTGAGATCTTCGGCGTCGGCGCCGCCTTCAAGCCCGCGCGCCTGTTCCGCATGGCGCGCTCCAAGGCCTATCTGTTCCGGGGCGTGGAGATCCGCTGGACCTGCGCAGAGGAGCGCATCACCGACGCCACGCCCGCGACCGCCACCTTCCACTTCCCCAACGGCCTGGCCGACGCCCTGGTCGAGCGCATCGGCGAGATGGAGACGGTCACCCCGACCTTCGCCGGGCGGGTCGAGCGCAAGGGCGAGGCCGGCGCGGTCGAATGGGCCGTGACCTGGTCCCCGATCGGGTTCGGCGACAGCGACAGCTTCGTCTCGTCCTACTGCAACACCGTGCCGACGCCCGACGGCGGCACCCACGAGGCCGGCTTCCGCGCCGCCCTAGTCAAGGGCCTCAAGGCCTATGGCGAGCTGATCAACGAAAAGCGCGCCGGCCTGATCACGGCCGAGGACGTCATCGCCAATGCGGGCGCCCTGATCTCGGTCTTCATCCGCAATCCCGAGTTCCAGGGGCAGACCAAGGATCGCCTGTCGTCGCCGGAGGGTCAGCGCCTGACCGAACAGCTGATGCGCGATCCGTTTGATCACTGGCTGACCGAAAGCCCGAAACAGGCCAACGCCCTGCTCGGCTTCGTCATCGACCGGGCCGAGGACCGTCTGCGCCGTCGCAAGGACAAGGAGGTCCAGCGCGCGGCCGCCACCCGCAAGCTGCGCCTGCCCGGCAAGCTGTCCGACTGTTCGCGACAATCGGCCGAGGGCACAGAGCTGTTCATCGTCGAGGGCGATTCGGCCGGCGGCTCGGCCAAACAGGCGCGCGACCGGACGACCCAGGCCATCCTGCCTCTGCGCGGCAAGATCCTGAACGTCGCCTCGGCCACGGCCGACAAACTGCGCGCCAATGTCGAGTTGTCGGACCTGGCCCTGGCCCTGGGCGTGCAGCCCGGCAGCCGGTTCAACATCGAGGACCTGCGCTATGAGCGCATCGTCATCATGACCGACGCCGACGTGGACGGCGCCCACATCGCGGCGCTGCTCATCACCTTCTTCTACCGGTCCATGCCCGAGACGATCCGCCAGGGCCGCCTGTTCATGGCCCTGCCCCCGCTCTATCGCCTCTCGGCCGGGCCGCTTTCGGAATATGCCCGCGACGACGCCCATCGCGACGAACTTCTGGCCTCAGTCTTCAAGGGCAAGAAGGTCGAAATCGGGCGCTTCAAGGGCCTGGGCGAGATGATGGCCTCCCAGCTCAAGGAAACCACCATGGATCCGAAGAAGCGGACGCTGGCCCGCGTCTCGGTGCCCGAGAGCGAGGACGAAATCGAGGACCTAGTTGAGCGCCTGATGGGCCGCAAGGCCGAGGCTCGCTACCAGTTCATCCAGGACAATGCGCGTTTCGCGGTGGCGGATCTCGACGTTTGAGCCCCGGCGGCTTTAAGCCGCCGGGATCACCGCGCCTTCGTATTTGCCGGCGATGAAGTCCTTGACCGCCTGGCTGCGCAGGGCGCGGGCCAGAGCCTGGATGCGCGGGTCCTCAGCGTTGTCGGTCCGCGACACCAGGTAGTTGATGTAGGGGCTGTCGGCGCCTTCCAGCGCCAGCGCGTCGGTGCGCGGCTTCAGCCCGGCGTCCAGGGCGTAGTTGGTGTTGATCACCGCCACGTCGGCCTCCGACAGGGTGCGCGGAATGGCCGGGGCCTCGATCTCGCGGAAGGTCAGGTTCTTCGGATTGGCGACGATGTCGCGCACCGTCTGCAGCGGATTGGCCGGGTCGCGCAGGCGCACCAGGCCGGCGCTTTGCAGCAGCAGCAGCGAGCGGCCGGTGTTCGACGCATCATTCGGCAGGATCACCAACCCGCGCGCCGGCACGGCGGCCAGGTTGGCGTGCTTGCGTGAATAAAGGCCCAGAGGCTCGACGTGCACGCCAGCAACGGTCACCAGATCCGTGCCGCGCGCCAGGTTGAACTCGTCCAGATAGGGCTTGGTCTGGAAATAGTTGGCGTCCAGCCGCTTCTCCGAAAGCTGGACGTTGGGCTGGACGTAGTCGTTGAAGACAACGACGTCGATCGGCACGCCCTCGGCCGCCAGGGTGGGCCGGATGGCCTCCAGGATCTCGGCGTGCGGCACAGGGGTGACGCCGATGCGCAGCGGCGCATTGGCCCCGCTTTTGGCCTGGTCACCCTGGCCGCAGGCGGCGAGCATCAGGGCGGCGGCGGCGGAAATCAGCAGCGAACGACGGATCATGGGGAAGGCCTTTCGGGGGAGCGATCAGCGGTGAGAGACGGCCTGGACCAGGCGGTCGCCGGCCATCTGAAGGATTTGAACCAGCACCAGCAACAGCACGACGGTGACCACCATCACATCGGTCTGGAAGCGCTGATAGCCGAAGCGGATGGCCAGGTCGCCCAGGCCGCCGGCCCCGACCACGCCGGCCATGGCGGTGTAGCTGACCAGGGCGATGGCCGTGACCGTGGCGCCGGCGATGATGCCCGGCATGGCCTCGGGCAACAGGGCGCGGGTGACGATCTGGAAGGTCGAGCCGCCCATGGCCTGGGTCGCCTCGACCACGCCCTTGTCCACTTCGCGCAGCGCCGTCTCGACCAGACGCGCATAGAAGGGCGCGGCCCCCACCACCAGCGGCGGAATGGCCCCGGCCACGCCCAGCGACGTTCCGACCAGAAGCACGGTCAGCGGCAGCATGACGATCAGCAGAATGATGAAAGGCACCGACCGCAGCACATTGACCACGAAGGACAGCACCGCGTTCAGCGCCGGGTTCGACGCCAGCCGCCCCTTGCCCGACAGATACAGCAACACGCCCAGCGGCAGGCCCAACAGCACCGTCAGCGCCAGCGAACCGCCCAGCATCAGCAGGGTGTCCAGCGTCGCCTGGCCGATCTCGTCCCAGCGCACATTATCGAACATCAGGCCGTCTCCACCGCCACGCCGCGCGCCGTCAGTTGCGCCACGGCGGCCTCGGCGTCGCCGCCTGTGAAGGCCACGGTCATCTGGCCGTAGGGCTCGCCCCGGATGCGGCTGATGCGGCCCGACAGGATCGAATAGTCGACGCCGGTCGATCGCGCGACGCGGCTCAGCTCTGGCTCATAGGTGGCTGCGCCCCGGAAGGTCAGCCGCGCCAGACGCGCGCCAGGCGGCGTCACCGAGGCGTCGAACGCCTCCTCGCCCTCGGCCAGCATGGCCTGGGTCACGGGATGTTTGGGGTGCAGGAAGACGTCGGCGGTAGGCCCCTGTTCGACGATCCGCCCGTCCTTGAGAACCGCCACCTGATCGCAGACGCGGCGCACCACCTCCATCTGATGGGTGATCAGCACGATAGTGAGGCCCAGTTCGCGGTTCAGCTGGTCCAGCAGGGCCAGGATGTCGTCGGTCGTCTCCGGGTCCAGCGCGCTGGTCGCCTCGTCGCACAGCAGCACGCTGGGTCCACAGGCCAGGGCGCGCGCGATGCCGACCCGCTGCTTCTGCCCGCCGGACAGCTGGGCCGGATGCTTGCGCCCATGCTCTGCCAGACCCAGCCGCTCCAGAAGTTCGTTCACCCGCGCCGCCACCTCGGCCGTCGGCCGGCCTTCCAACCGAAGCGGAAAGGCGACATTGTCGAAGATGGTCTTGGAGTTCAGCAGGTTGAAATGCTGAAAGATCATGCCGATCCGCCGCCGCGCGGCGCGCAGTTCGGCCGGGTTTAGGGCCGTGATCTCCTGATCGTCGACGAACACCCGGCCAGCGTCGGGCGTCTCCAGCCGGTTGATGGCGCGGATCAGGGTCGACTTGCCCGCGCCGGACCGACCGACCACGCCGAAAACCTCGCCGCGCCCGATCTCCAGGTCCACGCCGTCCAGCGCGATCCGCTCGCCGGCGGCGCTGCGATAGCGCCGGGTCACCCCTTCCAGCCGGATCATGTCAGTCGTCCGCCAGGGCCGGGATGATGGTGACGCTCTCGCCGCAGCCGCAGGCGTCGGATTCGTTCGGATTGCGGAAGACGAACTTGGACGCCATGCGCGTCGTCTCGAAGTCGATTTCCGACCCGATCAGGAACAGAATCGACTTCGGCTCGATCAGCACGGTCGCGCCCTTGTCCTCAACTACCTCGTCCAGCGGTTCGGCGCTGTCGGCGAGGGCGAAGGTGTATTCCTGCCCCGCACAGCCGCCGTTCTTGACGCCCACGCGCAGGCCCGCCACCGGCCGGCCGGCGGCGTCC
Source organism: Brevundimonas sp. (assembly GCF_046295775.1). Classification (GTDB taxonomy): domain Bacteria; phylum Pseudomonadota; class Alphaproteobacteria; order Caulobacterales; family Caulobacteraceae; genus Brevundimonas. The sequence continues at coordinate 7,090 of NZ_JBKBML010000011.1, forward strand.
ACGATCTCGCGGATGCGGGCGGCGGCGGCGTCCGTCAGTGTCACGGCCTTGGGCCGAGGGCGGCGCGGTCTCGGGGCGGTCTGCAGGTCGGTCATGGAGCCGCTCCCTAGAACATGTTCAAGGCCAGCTTGGCCTCGTCGCTCATCTTGGACGGATCCCACGGCGGGTCGAACACCAGATTGGCGCGGGCGGATTTCACCCCCTCGACCTTCATCACCGCATCCTCGACCCAGCCCGGCATTTCGCCCGCCACCGGGCAGCCGGGGGCCGTCAGGGTCATCTCGACCAGCACGTCTTTGTCGTCGTTCACATCGACCTTGTAGATCAGGCCAAGCTCGTAAATGTCGACCGGGATTTCCGGGTCGAACACCGTCTTCAGGGCAGTCACCAGATCGTCGGTCAGCCGGTCCAGTTCGGCCTGGGACAGGGCGCTTTTCTGCGGTTCGTCCCAGCTCTGGGCGAAGTCGGCGCTGGTGGTGATGTTCGTGTCTTCCATGGCTTACACAAAGAACTTCCGCGCCCGGGTCAGCGCATCGGCGAAGGCGTCGACCTCCTCCGCAGTGTTATATAGGGCGAAGCTGGCCCGCGTGCTCGACGTCACGCCCAGACGCGCCGCCAGAGGCTCGCAGCAATGCAGGCCGGCCCGCACGGCCACGCCATAGCGGTCGATCACCTGGGCCAGATCGTGGGCGTGCGCGCCCTGGACGTCGAACGTCAGGATCGCGCCCTTGCCCGGCGCCTCGCCCAGCACTCGCAGACCGTCGATGTCGGCTACGGCGGCCCGCGCGCGGGCGTACAGCCCCGCTTCGTGCGCGGCGATCGCATCGCGATCCAGGGTGGACAGCCAGTTCAGCGCCGCGCCCAGGCCGATGGCCTCGATGATCGGCGGCGTGCCGGCCTCGAACCGGTGCGGCGGGCGGGCATAGGTCACGCGGTCCTTGGTGACCGTCTCGATCATTTCGCCGCCGCCCTGATAGGGCGGCAGGGCCTCCAGCGCCTCGGCCGTGCCGTACAGCGCTCCGATGCCGGTCGGGCCGTACAGTTTGTGGCCCGTCAAGACATAGTAGTCGCAGCCGATGGCTTGAACGTCCGGCGCGGCGTGCACCGCCCCCTGGCAGCCGTCGATCAGAACCCGTGCACCGGCGGCATGGGCCAGTCGCGTGATCTCCTGGACCGGATTGATGGTGCCCAGCACGTTCGACATGTGGGTGACGGCGACCATGCGCGTCCGGGGCCCCAGCAGATCGGCGAAGGCGGCCATGTCCAGCGGCCCGTCATCGCGGATCGGCGCCCATTTCAGCACCGCGCCGCGCCGCTCGCGCAGCAGATGCCACGGCACGATATTGGAGTGGTGCTCCATCTCGCTGACGATGATCTCGTCGCCCGGCTGGATGGACTGGCCTTGTCCCGCCGCCACCAGATTGATCGCCTCGGTGCCGCCCTTGGTCCAGACGACGGTCTCGGGCGACGGCGCATTCAGGAAACGTGCGACCGTTTCGCGCGCCGCTTCAAAGGCTTCGGTCGCTTCGTTCGACAAGGTGTGCAGGCCGCGATGGACGTTGGCGTAGCCGCCTTCCATCACCCTGACCATGGCGTCGATCACCGCGCGCGGCTTCTGCGCCGAGGCGGCGTTGTCCAGATAGACCAGCGGCCGTCCGTTCACCTGCCGCGACAGGATCGGGAACTGAGCGCGCAGGCCCTGGACGTCCAGCGCGGGACGCGCGGTCAAAGTCGCGCCGTCAGCCATTCGCGCACCACCTCTCTGGCGTCCTCGGCCTCGATCCGATCGACCACCTCGATGAGAAACGCCTGGGTCAACAGCGCCCGCGCCTCGTCCGCCGGCAGGCCGCGCTGCTGCATGTAGAACAGCGCCTGTTCGTCCAGGGTGCCGATGGTATTGCCGTGCGCGCACTGCACGTCGTCGGCGTAGATGATCAGCTCGGGCTTGGCGTCGATCTCGGCGCGGTCGGAGGCGATCAGGGCGTGGTGGCCCATGCGCGCATCCGTGCCGTCGGCCCCGCGACGCACGACGATCTTGCCCTGGAAGACCCCGCGCGCGCAGTCGGTGCGGGCTGCCCCCTTGATCAGCTGGCTTGTGGTCCCGTCCGGCTCGGCGTGGTCGACCACGCTCGTCAGGTCGGTCTGGCGCGCGCCGTCCAGCAGATACAGGCCATCGATGCGGGCGTCCGCCCCTTGGCCGCCGTGCAGCACCTGGGTCTCGATCCGTTGCAGCTTGGCGCCGGTCGCGACCACGGTCTGGCGATAGCGGCCGCCGGGGGCCAGGCGCACATCGGCGTTCATGACCGAGATCGCCTGCTCGGGCTCCTCGACCAGGACCAGCCGCGTGACCTCGGCGCCGGGCGCGACGTCGATGTCCAGCCGGTTGTGGGCGACATAGGCCCCGCCCCGCCCCTCGTGGCTTTCCAGGATCAGCAGCTGCGCGCCCTCGCGCGCCGAAATCCGCGCCGAGGCCGTGTGGCCGGTCCCGTCGGCGTCGGAGATGTAACGCAGCCGCAGCGTCTGCCGGCCCGAAGCAATGAAGTCGCTCGCGCCAACCGGCCGCCCATTTGCCAGCACGATCGCCTCGCCGCCCAGCGCGTCGAACGGGCCCGGCCGATCCACGACCGCCGTTTCCGACGGCTGAGGCGCGTCGCGAAGATAGCGCCGCAGGTCGCTGTATTTCCACGTCTCGACCCGACGCGACGGGAAACTGGACGCGTCCTTCAGATCGATCTGAACGGCCAGGCTCATGCCGCCGCCGGAAGGAATTTGTCGTAGCCCTCCGCCTCAAGCTCCAGCGCCAGCTCCGGCCCGCCCGAAGCGACGATGCGGCCATTGGCCAGCACATGGACCTTGTCGGGTTTGATGTAGTCCAAGAGCCGCTGATAGTGGGTGATGACCAGCATGGAGCGCTCGGGCCCGCGCAGGGCGTTCACCCCCTCGGCGACGATGCGCAGGGCGTCGATGTCGAGGCCGGAATCCGTTTCGTCTAGGATCAGCAGCGACGGGTCCAGCAGCGCCATCTGCAGGATCTCCATCCGCTTCTTCTCGCCGCCCGAGAAGCCAACGTTCAGCGGCCGCTTCAGCATGTCGAAGTCCATCTTCAGCGCCTGCGACGCCGCCTTGACCATCTTCAGAAAGGCGGGGGCCGACACCTCGTCCTCGCCGCGCGCGCGTTTCTGGGCATTTAGCGCCGTGCGCACGAAGGTCAGGGCCGGCACGCCGGGGATCTCGATCGGATACTGGAAGGACAGGAAGACGCCCTGCGCCGCCCGCTCGGCCGGCTCCAGCGCCAGCAGGTCTTCGCCGCGCCAGGTCACGGCGCCGTCCGTCGCCTCATAGCCCGGCCGGCCCGACAGGGCGTAGCCCAGCGTCGACTTGCCCGCCCCGTTCGGGCCCATGACGGCGTGCACCTCGCCGGCGGGAACGTCGAGCGTCAGACCCTTAAGGATCGGCTTGTCCCCGACGGAGACGTGAAGGTTGGAGATGGAAAGGGTCATTTGTACCAATCAATAGCCAGTCCGGCGCTCAGCCGGGCGAGAGCAGCAATCGTCGCCGCCTCGATCGTTTCGCCACGTCGGCCTTCGTCAGCCGTCGCGTAAACTTCAATGTCCGCCCCCTGCTGTTTTAGATCGGCCAAAGCAGCAGTTTGTTCTGCGAGACGGTCACTCAGCGCAAGGATTGCGGCGTTCAGAGGAAAGGCTGCCGCTTCCGGCACCTCGAAGGTGCAATAGGTTTCACCACGCACCCCGCCAAGAGAGCGACCTCCCGGCGCAACCCGGGCGTCCCCAGCTGTCCATTTAACCTTGGCGCTTTGACCAACTGCCGCTTCAATCAGCTCAGCAGCCAGAGATTCATGCCTGACGCGAAGCGATAGGAGAGCCTGACGCTCGCTCATCCCACGCTTCCTTCTAGCGAGATCGCCACCAGCTTCTGCGCCTCGACGGCGAACTCCATCGGCAGTTTCTGCATCACGTCGCGGACGAAGCCGTTGACCAGCAGGGCCACGGCCTCCTCCTGCGACAAGCCGCGCTGTTGCGCATAGAACAGCTGGTCGTCGGATAGGCGCGTCGTCGTCGCCTCGTGCTCCAGCTGGGCGGAGCCGTTGCGGGCCTCGATGTAGGGGATGGTGTGCGAGCCGCAGTCCTTGCCGATCAGCAGGCTGTCGCACTGGGTGAAGTTGCGCACGCCCGTCGCCTTGGGGTGCACCGACACCAGGCCGCGATAGGTCGAGTCCGACTTCCCCGCCGACACCGCCTTGGCGATGATCCGCGACTTCGAGTTCTTGCCCAGGTGCACCATCTTGGTGCCTGTGTCGGCCTGCTGATGCCCGTTGGTGATGGCGATCGAATAGAACTCGCCCGAGCTGTCCTCGCCCTTTAGCAGGCAGGACGGATATTTCCAGGTGACGGCCGAGCCGGTCTCGACTTGCGTCCAGCTGACCTTCGACCGGTCGCCGCGGCAATCGGCCCGCTTGGTCACGAAGTTGTAGATGCCGCCCTTGCCCTCGGCGTCGCCGGGGTACCAGTTCTGGACGGTCGAATATTTCACCTCGGCGTCGTCCAGCGCCACGATCTCCACGACCGCCGCGTGCAGCTGGTTCTCGTCGCGCATCGGCGCCGTGCAGCCCTCCAGATAGGAAACGTAAGAGCCCTTGTCGGCGATGATCAGGGTTCGCTCGAACTGGCCCGTCTGGCTCGCATTGATGCGGAAATAGGTCGACAGCTCCATCGGGCAGCGCACGCCCGGCGGGATGTAGACGAACGACCCGTCCGAAAAGACCGCGCTGTTCAGGGCTGCAAAATAGTTGTCCGACACCGGCACCACCGAGCCCAGATACTGGCGCACCAGTTCGGGGTGTTCGCGCAGGGCCTCGGAGATCGGCATGAAGATCACGCCGGCCTTCTCCAGCTCCTTCTTGAAGGTAGTGACCACGCTGACGCTGTCGAACACGGCGTCCACGGCCACGCGCGGGGCACCCTCGACGCCGGCCAGCACTTCCTGCTCCTTCAGCGGGATGCCCAGCTTGGCGTAGACGGCCAGCAGCTCGGGATCGACCTCGTCCAGGCTCTTGGGCGCGACCTTCTGCTTGGGCGCGGCGTAGTAGAACAGGTCCTGATAGTCGATGGGCTCGTACTTCACCGCCGCCCAGGTCGGCTCCTCCATCGCCAGCCAGCGCTCATAGGCGGCCAGGCGCCATTCCAGCATCCACTTCGGCTCGCCCTTCTTCTCGGAGATGAAGCGCACGATGTCGGCGTTCAGTCCCTTGGGCGCATATTCCGTCTCGATGTCGGAGGTGAAGCCGTGGGCGTACTTCTCCAGCGCGGCGACGGCGTCGACGGTTTCCTTGACGGCGGCCATCAGGCGACTTCCTTCATGCGCTCGGCGGCGCGCGTCTTGTGTTTCTCCCAGGCGGCGACCCAGGCGTCGGCGAACCTCGCCCAGTCAGCCTCGACCGTGCCCCAGCCGCCCGAGACGCGCACCGCGCCCGTGGCCAGGCGTTCCAGCCCCATGGCGACCAGGGTCTTGGACGGCTTGGTCTTGCCCGACGAACAGGCGCTGCCGGCCGAGATCATGACGCCGGAAAGGTCCAGGGTGATGAGCTGCTGCGGGCTGTCCCAGCCCTCGACGGCCAGGAACAGGGTGTTGGGCAGGCGCGGCGACGTCTCGCCGACGATGGTCGCGCCGGCCGCCTTCACGCGCGCCTGGGCCGCGTCGCGCCAGGCCTGATGCGCTTTAGCCAGCGGCAGGTCGCGAGCCGCGCAGTCGGCGGCCGCGCCAAAGCCGGTCAGGCCGGGCACATTCTCGGTGCCGGCGCGATAGCCGCGCTCCTGACCGGCGCCGTGCAGAATGCGCACCGCCTCGCGTCCGGGCTTGAGCACAAGGGCGCCAACGCCCTGGGGTCCGCCCAGCTTGTGCGCCGACAGGGTCAGGGTGTCGGCGTCCAGCGCCGCCATGTTCACGGCGATCTTGCCTGCCGACTGGATGGCGTCGACATGCAGCCAGCCGTCGGCGGCGCGCACCAGGGCCGCCGCCTCGGCGATCGGCTGGATCACGCCGCTCTCGTTGTTCGCATGATGGATGGCGACCAGCGCCCGGCCGGGCCTGCCCAGCGCCGTCTTCAGCCAGTCCAGATCGACCACACCGTCGGCGTCGACCGGCAGCACTTCGACAGCCACGCCCGCAACGGCGGCCGCCTCGGCCACGCAGGGATGTTCGGTCGCCGAGACGATGACACGCTCACAGCCGCCGCGAATGGCGCTGACCACGGCCTGGGCGTTGGATTCGGTGCCGCCGGACGAGAAGATCACCGCCGTGGCGTCGGCTCCGACCAGGCCGGCGACCTGGGCCCGCGCCGTCTCGATCCGAGCCCGCGCGCGCCGGCCGGCGGCGTGAACGGCCGACGGATTGCCGTTGTCCGCCAAAGCCTTGACCATAACATCCTGAACTTCGGGACGAACCAGGCCGGAGGCATTGTAGTCCAGATAGACGCTCACGCCGCCGCCTCCAGACCCGCGCTCGCGGGCTGACGCCGCTGACGCGTGCGGTTCTCGACCACGTCCTCGAGGCTGACGCTGGCCAGATAGGCGTGGATTTCGGAGCCCAGGTCTTCCCACAGATGGTGGGTGATGCAGCGCTCGCCCTTGATCATGCAGCCGCGCGGCGAGCCGGCGCCGACGCACCGCGTCGCGCGGATCGGCTCGTCCACGGCCAGAACGATGTCGGCGATCATGGTGTCCTGCGCCTCGCGCGCCAGCCGATAGCCGCCGCCGGGACCGCGCACGCTCTTGACCAGCGCGCCCTTGCGAAGCCGCGCGAACAGCTGCTCCAGATAGCTCAGGGAGATTTCCTGACGCGCCGCGATCTCGGCCAGGGACACCGCCCGGTCGCGCCCATTGCGCGCCAGATCGGCCATCGCCATCACGGCGTATCGTCCCTTCGTCGACAGTCGCATCGCTCGCCCTTAAAAATCGCGCGCTTTTCGGGGCTCCTGTGCTAGAACCCGCGCCTTCCGAAAGGCTGCGGCGCGCCGAGTGGACTTAGAAAGTCCTACCGGCGCGGTCAAGTATTACGCAGCTGCGAAACGACAGTTGAAGACAGGGTCACATGCCTGAAGTCATCCTGCCCGGCGCCGCGGGCCGCATCGAAGGCCGCTATTCGCCAGGCAAGCGCGATAACGCCCCCATCGCCCTGATCCTGCATCCGCACCCCAAGGCGGGCGGGCACATGAACAATCCGGTGACCGTGACGCTGCACCAGCTGTTCCAGCAGCGCGGCTTCGCCACCCTGCGCTACAACTCGCGCGGCGTGGGCAAGTCCCAGGGCGAGTTCGACAGCGGCATCGGCGAGCTGGCCGACGCGGCGACCGCTCTGGACTGGCTGCAGTCTTCCAACCCGGCCGCCACCCAGACCTGGGTCGCCGGTTATCAGTTCGGCGCCTACATCGGCATGCAGCTCTTGATGCGCCGCCCAGAGACGGATGGCTTCATCTCGGTCTCTCCGCCGTCCAACATCTACGATTTCAGCTTCTTGGCTCCCTGCCCCGCCTCGGGCCTGTTCCTGCACGGCACGGCCGACACCGTGGTTCCGCCGGTCGACGTCGAGCGCGTGGTCAACAAGCTGCGCACCCAGAAGGGCATCGTGATCGACTATGAGCTGGAGGAAGGCGCCAGCCACTTCTGGCAGGACCACGTCCCGGCCGTCGAACGCCGCGTGGGCGCCTATCTGGACAAACGTCTGGAAGAAAAGCCGGCCTAACCGGCTCAACGCCGCTTCTGCATGACGAAGCCGATCACCTTGGCGGCGGCTTCGAAATGCTCGCGCGGAATGACCTCGTCGACATCGACGGCGGCGTAGAGCGCACGCGCCAGCGGCACGTTCTCGACAATCGGCACCTCGTGCTCCCGGGCCACCTCGCGGATGCGCAAGGCGACCGCGTCGACGCCCTTGGCCACGCAGATCGGCGCACCGTCGCCCTTGTCGGGCTCGTAGCGCAGAGCCACCGAATAGTGGGTCGGGTTCGTGACGATGACGGTAGCGTTCGGCACGGCCTGCATCATCCGCTGGCGGCTGCGCTGATTGCGGATCTGGCGCAGCTTGGCCTTGATGTGCGGGTCGCCTTCGGACTGTTTGAAGTCCTCCTTGACCTCATGCTTGGCCATTCGCATCCGCTTGGCGAAGCGGTGCCGCTGCCACAGATAATCCGCGCCTGACGTCAGGGCCAGAAACACCAACACCGCGCCGATCAGGGCGAACGACAGGTCGCGCGCCAGCGGCAGGACGGCGGCGGGAACCATGCCCGCCAGGTTTTCAAGCTCGCGCGTGTGCGGCTTCAGCACCCACCAGCAGACGGCGCAGACGGCGATCAGCTTGATCAGCGTCTTGACGAATTGGACCACCCCGTCCGGCCCGAAGATGCGCTTGAACCCCTTGATCAGGCTCAGGTTCGACAGCTTGGGCTTGATCTTCTCGCCGGTGATGATGAAGCCGCCCGACTGGGCCAGATTGCCGCCTGCCCCGCCCAGGATCACAGCGAACATCACGGCGCCCATGAAGGGGGCAACAGCCCACAGGGCCCGCATGCCCAGCTCCAGCCCGCCGCCAGCCTCGATCGCTCCGACCATGGCGTGCGGCTGGGCGATGAAGGGCAGCAGGTCCTGGGCGATGCGGTTGGCGAACCAGCCGCCGCTGGTCAGCAGCACACCCGCTGCGCCCGCCAGCGACAGCGTCTGGGCGACGTCCGGCGACTTGGCGACGTCGCCCTTCTTGCGCGCCTCCTCAAGTTTTCGCGGGGTGGCTTCTTCTGTCTTGGAGTCGGGATCGGGGCCTTCAGCCACCGGCGCCTCCCACGAACACCCGCGCCAGCGCCCGGTAGCGATCGATGAAGACCGTGCCGACAACGCCCAGGCTCAGGGCGAAGATCGACAGGCCCAGCAGGATCGACAAGGGAGCGGCGGCGAAGAAGACCTGGAACTGCGGCATTACCCGCGCCACCAGTCCTGAGGCCAGGTTGAAGATCAGGGCAAACACCAGGACCGGCGCGGCCAGCTGCACCCCCAGCGCAAAGCTGTCGCCCATGGTGCGCACCGCCATGGTGGCGAAGTCGGGCATCATCAGCGGACGGGCCGGCGCCACCAGTTCATAGGACCCCACCAGTCCGGCGATAAACAGGTGATGGGTGTCGGTGGCGAACACTAGCGTTACGCCCAGCAGGGTCAGAAAGGCCCCCAGTGTCGTACTTGGCTGGGCCTGAAGCGGGTTGGCGGTCTGGGCGAAGCCGAGCGTGGTCTGCAGCGAGACGATCTCGCCCGCCGTCGCCAGGGCCGCCATGAACATTCGCAGCAGCGCACCAATCATCAGGCCGACGATCACCTCGCGGATGATCCAGCCGACCATGCCGCCGATCGTGGCTGGAAGCGCCGGCAGGGCGCCCGCCACCACGGGCCACAGAGCCAGGCTAATGACCAGCGCCAGCGACAGGCGGATGCGCGGCGACACATAGCTCTCGCCGATGCCCGGGATCAGCATCAGCACCGCGCCGATGCGCGCGAAGATCAGGGCCCCGGCCCAGACCTGATCGGCCGTGGCGTAGGGGTCCATCGGTTCTACATGCCCGCGATACGCTGAGCGATTTCCTGCATGAAGCCGCCCAGCAGCGCGCCCATCAGCGGCAGGAACAGCAGCAGCGAAACGAAGATGGCGATGATCTTGGGCGCGAAGATCATGGTCTGCTCCTGGATCTGCGTCAGGGCCTGGAACAGGCCGATGCCGACGCCGACCACCAGGCCCACGACAAGCACGGGCAGGCACAGCTGGATCGTCAGCCACAGGGCGTCACGACCGATGTCCAGAACTTCCGCGCCGCTCATGAATCACTCCGAAGAACTGGGCAGAAAATGCCGGGACCGTGGTTAACGGCGGGTTAGGAAACGCCACACTCCACAAGCGCGGCGGTCCTCGCTATGTGGAAGGCCATGAGCGACGATCATCACCACGACATCTCCCAGGCCGACGCCGAGGCCGCCGTCCGCACCCTGATCCGCTGGGCCGGCGACAACCCCGACCGCGAAGGCCTGCTGGAAACGCCCAAACGCGTGGCCAAGTCTTACCGGGAACTGTTCCAGGGCTATGAGACCGACCCCCGCGAATATCTGGAAAAGACTTTCGAAGAGGTCGGCGGATACGACGAACTGGTCGTGCTCAAGGACATCCGCTTCGTCAGCTTCTGCGAACACCACATGCTGCCTGTCGTCGGGCGCGCCCACGTCGGTTACCTGCCGACAAACCGTGTGGTGGGCATCTCGAAGCTGGCGCGCGTGGTACAGGGTTACGGCCGGCGCTTGCAGATTCAGGAAAAGATGACGTCGGAGATCGCCAAGGCCATCCACGAGGTGCTGCGGCCGCACGGCGTCGGCGTCGTCATCGAGGCCGAGCACAGCTGCATGACACTTCGCGGCGTAAACGTCCCCGGCGCCAGCCTGTCGACCAGCCACCTCATCGGCGTCGTCCGCGACGACCCCAGAACGCGTGAAGAGTTTTTCCGGCTAGCCCGAAGCTAGGGCTCAATCATTCCCACTCGATCGTGCCGGGCGGTTTGGACGTGACGTCGTAGACGACGCGGTTGACGCCTCTGACTTCGTTGATGATGCGCGTGGCCGTGCGGCCCAGGACGTCCCAGGGGAATTGGTAGAAGTCGGCCGTCATGCCGTCGGTGGAGGTGACGGCGCGCAGGGCCAGGACCTTTTCATAGGTCCGGGCGTCGCCCATGACGCCGACGGTCTTGACCGGCAGCAGCACGGCGAAGGCCTGCCAGATGTCGTCGTACAGGCCAGCCTTGCGGATCTCGTCCAGATAGATGGCGTCGGCGTCCTGAAGCGTGGCGACGGCGTCCGGCGTGATCTCGCCGGGGATGCGGATGGCCAGGCCCGGGCCCGGGAAGGGATGACGGCCTACGAAGGCGTCGGTCAGGCCCAGCTCGCGGCCCAGCGCTCGGACCTCGTCCTTGAACAGCTCACGCAGCGGCTCGACCAGCTTCAGCTTCATATAGTCCGGCAGGCCGCCGACGTTGTGGTGGCTCTTGATGACCGCCGACGGGCCACCCGCGGAGACGCTTTCGATCACATCGGGATACAGGGTGCCTTGGGCCAGGAAAGCGGCGCCTTCGATCTTGCCGGCTTCGCGGTCGAACACCTCGATGAAGACCCGGCCGATCGTCTTGCGCTTGGTTTCCGGGTCGCTGATCCCGGCAAGCTCGCCGAGGAACTCCTTCGATGCATCAACGTGCAGCAGCGGGATATTGTAGTGCTCTCGGAACAGGGTGGTGACCTGGGTCGCCTCGTCCTTGCGCAGCAGGCCGGTGTCCACGAACACACAGGTCAGCTGGTCGCCGATGGCCTGGTGGATCAGCACGGCCGCCACTGAAGAGTCGACGCCTCCGGACAGGCCGCAGATGACCTTGGCGTCGCCCACCTGAGCCCGGATCTTGGCGATCTGTTCGTCGCGATAGGCCGCCATCGTCCAGTCGCCGGTGAGGCCGGCCACGCCGTGGGTGAAGTTCTTGAGCAGGGCCGCGCCGCGCGGGGTGTGCATGACCTCGGGGTGGAACTGGACGCCGTAGATCTTGCGCGTCTCGTCGGCGATGGCGGCGAAGGGCGCGCCCTCGGAGGTGGCGATGACCTGAAAGCCCTCGGGGATGGCGGTGACGCGGTCGCCGTGGCTCATCCACACCGGCTCGCGGTGATCCACGGCGCCGATCCCGGTAAACAGGGGACTGTCCTGAGTGATAACGATTTCGGCGCGGCCGAACTCGCGATGGTGGCCGCTCTCGACCCGTCCGCCCAGCTCGGCGCAGATCAGTTGCTCGCCATAGCAGATGCCCAGGATCGGCACGCCGGCCTCGAACACGGCGTGATCGACGCGCGGGCTGTCCGCCTCGGTCGTGGAGGCTGGGCCGCCCGACAGGATGATGGCCTGGGGCGACATGGCCGCCAGCGCCTCGCCCGCCTTCTGGAAGGGGTGGATTTCGCAATAGACGCCGGCTTCGCGCAGGCGGCGCGCGATCAGCTGAGTGACCTGGCTGCCGAAGTCGACGATCAGGACTTTCTGGTGCTGGGTCATGTGGTGCGCTCATAAAGGGCGAAGAAGAAGCCGTCGGTGCCGGTCGTGGCGGGCGACATCCGATGGCGGGCGGCCGCTTGGGCGGCGAATGGCGGCGTCGTCGAGACCGGTCTTAACTCCGGATGCGCGGCCTCGAACGCGTCGGCCGAAGCCTCGTTCTCGGCGCTCAGCATCGAACAGGTGACATATGCCAGCCGACCGCCCGGCTTCACCAGCTTGGCGGCCTGATCGAGGATGCGCACCTGCAGGGCGTGCAGGCGTGCGACCTCTTCGGGCGTCAGACGCCAGGCGTCCTCGGGCCGGCGGCGCCAGGTGCCCGAGCCCGAACAGGGCGCATCGACGAAGACCAGGTCGGCCTCGCCGTTCAGGGCCTCCAGCCCCCCGCCGTTCTGACCGATCAGGACCAGTTCCGCTGCCACCCCCGCGCGCTCAAGCCGAGGCCGGATATTGTCGAGGCGGCGGGCGACCACGTCGGAGGCGACCAGCCGCCCCTGCCCCTGCATGGCCGAGGCCAGCCCAAGGGTCTTGCCGCCGCCGCCCGCGCAGTAGTCCACCACCGTCAGGCCCGGCGCGGCGCCGGCCAAGGCGCAGACGATCTGGCTGCCCTCATCCTGGATTTCGATACGGCCGGCCTTGAAGGCGTCCAGCGCCTGAACGTTCGGCGGCGGCTCGGACGCCAGTCGCAGGCCGATCGGCGACCACGGCGTGGGCTCGGGCGAAAGTCCGGCTTCGCGCAGTTCGGCCTCGACTGAGGCGACCTCGGCGCGATCCGTGTTGACCCGCAGGTCGATGGGCGCGCGCGGCTCCATCAAGGCGCGGGCCTGTTCGGTCCAGGCGTCGCCGTAGGTGGTCTTGAAATCCTCGACCACGAATTCGGGCAAGCCGGCCGCGACCCAACCGGGCAACTCGCCCTCGCCGGACGTGATGCGGCTGCGCTCCTGCTTGGACAGCGGACGCGGGCCATAGCCGTCGCCGGAATGCAGCGCCTCGATCTCGTCCAGCGGCAGTCCGTCCAGAGCCGACAGCGAGCCGATCACCAGGGCGCGGCCGTCCTCCCGCCCGCCCATGATCCACGACAGGCGGCCGCGTGCGCGCAGCACCTTGTAGACCCGGTCGGCGATGGCGCGCCGGTCCTTGGACCCGGCGTAACGGTTCTGAGAACCCCAGGCCTTGAGCACCGCCTCGGCGGGTTGGCGGCCCTGGGCGATGCTGTCGAGGATGGAGGCGGCGGCGGCGAGGCGGGCGGCTGGGGTCACGTCAGATGAACAGTGCGATGATGATGAGGATCAGGCCGACCGAGGCGACGCCCCAGGCGGCCGAGCGCACGTAGGGCACGCCGAAGGCATAGAGCGGCAGATAGGCCAGCCGCCCGAAGAAGTAGAGATGCGCGCCCATGGCCGTCAGGGCGCCGTCCTTGCCCGCGACATGGGCCATCAGCACGGCGGCGATGAACAGCGGCAGGGTCTCGAACAGATTGGCCTGCGCCCGCATCAGGCGGCCGGCCAGGGGACCGGGCGGCGGGGGCACGCCGTCGCGCGGCCCCGCGTTCCACTTGGCCCCCAGTTCGGCCGTCCGCGCCGCGCCCGCCGCCAGGATCTGGATCAGCGCCAGAACCAGCGTCGCGGCCAGCACGATGAACTCGGGGGTCATGTCCATTGTCTTCAGCCCTGCCTGTAGTTCGGCGCTTCGCGCGTGATCATCACGTCATGGACGTGGCTTTCCCGCAGGCCCGCGCCGGTGATGCGCACGAAGCGCGCCCGGTTCTGGAACTCGGCGATGGTGGGGGCGCCGACATAGCCCATGGACGCCCGAAGGCCCCCGACCAGCTGGTGCAGCACCGGCGCGATCGGCCCCTTGTAGGGCGTTTGCCCCTCGATGCCCTCGGGCACCAGCTTTTCGGTCGAGACTTCCTTCTGGAAGTAGCGGTCGGCCGAGCCGGCGCCCATGGCCCCGACCGAACCCATGCCGCGGTACGACTTGTAGCTGCGTCCCTGGTACAGAAAGACTTCGCCGGGGCTTTCGTCGGTGCCGGCGAACATAGAGCCCATCATGGCGACGGACGCACCGGCTGCGATGGCCTTGGCCAGATCGCCGGAATATTTGATCCCGCCGTCGGCGATGACCGGCGCGCCGGAGTCCTTCGCCGCGCGAGCCGCGTCCATGACCGCCGTCAGCTGCGGCACGCCGACGCCCGCCACGATGCGAGTCGTGCAGATGCTGCCCGGGCCGATGCCGACCTTCACCGCGTCGGCGCCGGCGTCGATAAGGGCTCGGGCCGCGTCATAGGTTGCGACATTGCCGGCGATGATCTGGATGCGGTTGCTTTCGCGCTTGATGCGCTCGACCACGGCCGCCACCGAGGCCGAGTGGCCGTGGGCGGTGTCGATCACCACCACGTCGACGCCGGCTTCGGCCAGGGCCATGCCCCGCTCGTAGCCCGCGTCGCCAACCGTCGAGGCGGCGCCGACCAGCAGCCGGCCCTGGTCGTCCTTGGCGGCGCTGGGGAAAGCCTGAGCCTTCTGGATGTCCTTCATGGTGATCAGGCCGACGGCCCGGTAGTTTTCGTCGACCACCACGACGCGCTCGACCTTGCGGCTGCGCAGCAGGTCCTGGGCTTCCTGGCGCCCGGCGCCTTCGCGCACGGTGATCAGGTCTCCGGTCGTCATCAGGGCGGAGGCCTTGACCGAAGGGTCGCTCTCGAACCGCATGTCGCGGTTGGTCAGCATGCCGACCAGACGCCCCGTAGCCGGATCGACCACCGGGAAGCCGGTGATGCGCTTGCGCTCGACGATCTGGCGAACCTCGCCCAGCGGCGTGTCGGGCGAAATGGTCACCGGATTGACCACCATGCCGCTCTCATAGCGTTTGACGGCGCGGACCTGATCGGCCTGCTCCTCGATGGTCATGTTCCGGTGCAGCACGCCCAGACCGCCGGCTTGCGCCATGGCGATCGCCAGACGGCTCTCGGTCACCGTGTCCATGGCGGACGACAGCAGCGGAATGTTCAGTTTGATGTCGCGGGTCAGCCGCGTCGAGACATCCACATCGGCGGGCATGACCTCCGACGGACCGGGCTCGAGCAAAACATCGTCGAAGGTTAGGCCTTCGCGTATCTCCATTTGGAGTCTCCGTTTTGCGGGCCGCGTATAACGCCCGCTGGACTGGGCCCGCAAGGGGCGGCGGCGCTTATCGGCCGGATAAGAACAATTGCCTTGCGGAACGGCCGCGCCCGACCGACCTTTTGCACACATGGTCCGGGAAATTATCTCATCGGCCCGCCGCCTGGCGCTCAAGATCGCCAGCTATGGCGTGATGCACCTGATCGTGGCGATCGCGGTGGCCTATGCGCTGACGCGCGACTGGCGCATCGCCCTGGCGGTCGGCCTGGTCGAGCCGATCTTCCAGACCATCGCCTATTCGGTGCACGATCGGGTCTGGCACCGCATCGAGCACCGGCGCATGCGCTCCAATCTGGAAGAGGCGTCCGAGGCCTTCACCGCGCGCCTGGGCCTCATGTCGCCCGAGGAGCAGTCGCGCGCTCACGGGCACATCGGCCACAGCCACGCCTTGCCCCGCTCGTTCAAGCAGATCGCTCTGAAGACGATGACCTACGGCGTCATGCACTTCGTCGTAGCGGTCAGCGTCGCCTTCGCCCTGACGCGCGACATCGGCGTGGCGCTGGCCATCGGCCTGATCGAGCCGATGGTGCAGACGGTGTTCTTCACGGTCCACGACCGCGTCTGGAGCCGCATTGAGGCCAAGCGCGAAGCCCGCCGCGCCAGCGTCGCCCCGGTTTAAGCCCTCACCGGCGGTTGGTGGCCACCAGATAGACTTCGCTGGAGCCCTTGCGGCTGGCCTCCGGCTTGAACGGCTTCACCGTTTCGAACTCCTCGCGCAGCCGGGCCAGAACGCCGCCGGCGTTTCCACCCTGGAAGTTCTTGGTGACGAAGGCGCCGCCCGGCTTCAGCGTGCGGATGGCGAAGTCGGCCGCGATCTCGATCAGGGCGATGATCTTCAGGTGGTCGGTCTGGCGATGGCCGATGGTGTTGTGCGCCATGTCCGACAGCACCAGGTCCGGCGCCCCGCCCAAGGCCTCCATCAGCTGACGATCTACGCCCGCGTGGGTGAAGTCGGCCTGGATCAGCTCGGCGCCGGCGATGTGCTCGATGGGCAGCAGGTCGACGCCCACGACCGCCTTGGCCCCGCGATCCAGCGCCACCTGCACCCAGCCGCCCGGCGCCGCGCCCAGATCGATGACCCGGCAGCCGGGTTTGATCAGACCCAGATGGTCGTCCATCTGCATCAGCTTGAAGGCGGCGCGGCTGCGCCAGCCCTCGGCGCGCGCGCGTTCGGACCAGGGATCGGCCAGCTGGCGCTTGATCCACTGCTGGCTGGACATCGACTTCTTGTCCGCCGTCTTGATCTTCTGGCCCATGCCGCGACCGGCGGCCGTGCCGCCGGTGGGCGGCTTGACCATGCGGCGGCGTTCGGCAGGCTTTTCGTCTTCACTCATGGCTTGGTCATAGCCGGGCGCGCGCCAAGCCGCTATGACCCCCGCGAACTTGAAAGGAGGCCCGAATGGCCGAGACCCTCACCTTCACCCTCGACACCGGCGACGGCGAACAGCGCGACGTGGTCATCAAGCTGCGTCCCGACCTGGCTCCGGGCCACGTCGAGCGCATCACCGAACTGGCCCAGGAAGGTTTCTACGACGGCGTGGTCTTCCACCGCGTGATCCCGGGCTTCATGGCCCAGGGCGGCGATCCGACCGGCACCGGCACCTCGGGCTCCAAGAAGCCGAACCTCAAGGCCGAATTCTCGGCCGAGCCGCACGTTCGCGGCGTCTGCTCGATGGCCCGCACCTCGGATCCGAACAGCGCCAACTCGCAGTTCTTCATCGTCTTCGACGACGCCACCTTCCTGGATCGCCAGTACACCGTCTGGGGTCAGGTCGAATCGGGCATGGAACACGTCGACGCCCTGCCCAAGGGCGAGCCGCCCCGCGCGCCCGGCAAGATCGTCAAGGCGACCGTGGCCTAAAGGCCTGAGGCGGGGGCTCAGTCCCCCGCCCACCATCGGAAGCGCACACCGTCGAATGTGCGCTCTCCGACCTTCAACGTGCCGGCCAGCACCACGCCCTCGTCGCCGAGGCTGCGCCGCGCCGCTTCCAGCCGGTCGGCGTTCAGCCGGCCTTCGAAGCTGACCGGCCCCAGGGCCCGCGACACGCCCTCGAACCGCACCGTGCGGTCATCGACGCGATAGGTCGTCGGCAGCACGCGCGATCGCCCTGCCCTCGCCTCGCCCAGCTCATTGGCGACCATCGGGCTGGCCTGATCCTCGAACTCCATCATCACCGGGCCGAAAGCCGCATCACGCCGACCGCCCTCCCAGGCGTCGAACTCCTGCGCCTGGCCGACGAACAGGTGGTGCAGCCGCCAGTCGCCGACCACGACCGGATCCAGCGCGAGATAATACCCCGACGCATCTAGGCTGAGATCGTGGCTGAAGGCTACGGCTACGGGCGCCGCCTCGCCCTGGCTGGCCGGCCGTCCGTCGCAGGCCGCCAGGGTCAGAGCCGCGCCGATCAGAAGCGCCAGCCGCTTCAACGGCTCAAGCCGCGATCCAGCGCGCGGAAGGCCGAATAGGACAGCTCGGCCGCGCTGCCGAACATGGCCGGGATGACCTTGTCGAAGTCGTCGCTGGGGCGGTGATAATCGGGGTGATAGTTCACGCCCAGATAGATGAAGGGCAGGCCCGCCGCGTGGAAGGGCGCGTGGTCCGAGGCGTTGACCCAGTTGTCGTTGCCCTCGTCCTGCGGCGTGTCCTTGCCGAAGGCCAGCGAGACGTCGCCGTTCGGCGCGATGCCTTCCAGCAAAGTACGCAGATTGGGATGCTGATAGGTGCCCACGGCCCACAACTTTTTGTCCGTCTCCGGCCGCGAAATCATGTCCAGGTTCAGGTTCAGCGCGATGGACGACAGCGGCACGGGCGGCGCCTCGACGAAGTGGCGCGCGCCCAGCAGTCCGCGCTCCTCACCATCGAAGAAGACCAGCAGCACGCTGTGCTCTGGCGCCTCAGCCTTCAGCCGCTGGGCGATCTCCAGCACCGTCGCCACGCCCGAGGCGTTGTCGTCCGCGCCGTTGTAAATCTGGCCCTCGTGGACGCCGACGTGGTCATAGTGCGCGGTCAGTACGATGTACTTGTCCGACGCTCGCGTGCCCGGGATCAGGCCGATGATGTTCGTCCCGTTCCAGGTGCGCGGGCCCGTCGGGCTGCGGCCCTGCATCTCCCACGGCTGCAATCGGCCCATCAGCGGCGCCTGAACGCCCAGCGCCTCCAGACGCGACACGATGTATTCGCGCGCCTTGGCCCCGCCCTCGGAGCCCGTGTCGCGGCCCTGCATGTCGTCGGCCGACAGGATGCGCAGGTCCTCAAGCAACTGAGCATGATCGGCCGCCGGCGCCGCGGCCTCGATAGGCGTTGACGGCGTGGGGCCGGTCGGCATGGCGCAGGCGGCCGCCATCAGGGCGACAGAGGCGGCGGCGAGCAGTTTCAGGCGCATTGGAATCTCCGAATAGTCGCGCCACGCTAACGATCAGGAACGGCGGCGTCAGTTTAACTCTGCGTCATGCCCGAGCGGGCGTCGGCGCATCGAAACGCGCCGGGGCGGTGTTATCAAGGCGCCCGTCACCAGCCGACCGCGATTCCCGATGCCCGCTTCTTCCGTCGAGACCCTGACCGAGACCGAGGCCCGCGCCGAGCTGGACCGCCTGTCGGCCGAGCTGGCCCGCCACGACGCCCTGTATCACGCCGAGGATGCGCCCGAGATTTCGGACGCAGACTATGATGCGCTGAAGGCCCGCGCCCTCGCCATCGAAGCGCGCTTCCCCACCCTGACAGACGAGACCACGCCGTCCCAGACGGTGGGTGCCGCGGCTTCCAGCCAGTTCGCGCCGGTGCGCCACGGCGTGCCCATGCTGTCGCTGGACAACGCCTTCGACGATGGCGAAGCGCGCGACTTCGCCGCCCGAGTGGCGCGCTTTCTGAAGCTGCCGGCTGACGAGCCGATCGCCTTCGTCGCCGAGCCCAAGATCGACGGCCTGTCCGCCAGCCTGCGCTATGAGGATGGCGCGCTGGTGCGCGGCGCGACGCGGGGCGACGGCCGCACGGGCGAGGACGTCACCGCCAATCTGCGCACCCTGAAGGACATCCCCGAGCGCCTGTCGGGCGAAGGCTGGCCGGCCGTGGTCGAGGTGCGCGGCGAGGTCTATGTCGCCAATGACGACTTCGAGGCCTTCAACAGGAACGCCGAGATGCTGGGCGACCGGACCTACGCCAATCCGCGCAACTTCGCCGCCGGATCCCTACGCCAGAAGAACCCGAACATCAGCGCGGTGCGACCTTTGCGCTTCTTCGCCTATGCCTGGGGCGAGACGTCCGCGCCATTCGCCGAGACCCAGTGGGAGGCGCTGCAGGCGCTCAAGGCCTGGGGCTTTCCGGTCAACGACAGGGCCCGTCGCGTCGAGGGCGCCGAGGCGCTGATCGCCGCCTATCGCGACCTTGAGCGCGATCGCGCATCGCTGGGCTATGACATCGACGGCGTGGTCTACAAGGTCGATCGGCTGGACCTGCAACAGCGCCTGGGCTTCGTCGCGCGCAGCCCCCGCTGGGCCATCGCGCACAAGTTCCCGGCCCAGCAGGCGACGACCGTGCTGGAAGGGATCGACATTCAGGTAGGCCGCACCGGATCTTTGACCCCCGTCGCCCGCCTGCATCCCGTCACTGTCGGCGGCGTCGTCGTGCGCAACGCCACCCTGCACAACGAAGACGAAATCGCCCGCAAGGACGTGCGGATCGGCGACACCGTGGTGCTTCAGCGCGCCGGCGACGTGATCCCGCAGATCGTGTCGGTGGTCGATCCCGACCGGCCGGATCGCGCCGAGCCCTTCGTCTTTCCCACTGTCTGCCCGGTCTGCGGGTCCGAGGCGGTGCGCGATGAAGGCGAGGTGCGGCGTCGCTGCACCGGCGGCCTGATCTGCGACGCCCAGATTGTCGAGCGGCTGAAGCATTTTGTCAGCCGCCGCGCCTTCGACATTGAAGGGCTTGGGGAAAAGCAGTTGATCGCCTTCCACGAGCGCGGCTGGCTGCGCGAGCCCGCCGACATCTTCCGCCTGGCCCGTGACAAGGCGCGGCTGGCCGAGCTGCGCGCCGAGGACGGCTATGGCGAGACCAGCGTGCGCAATCTGGTCGCCGGCATCGCCGAGCGCCGCGTCATCGCCCTGGACCGGCTGATCTTCGCCCTGGGCATCCGCGAGATCGGCGCCCAGACGTCGCTGCTGCTGGCGCGCGAGTTCGGGGATTGGGCCAGCTTCCACGCCGCCGCGCTCGAAGCGTCAGAGGGCGTGCCGTCGCCGGCCTGGACGCAGTTGGCGGAAACCCATGCGGTGTCTCCGCGCGTCATGGCGCAACTGGCCGAGGCGCGGCCGCCCGCGGACGACCCGTGGCCCGGCGCGCCCCTGGATCAGAAGATCGCCCTCGCCTTCCCCGGCCTGGCCGCGCCCGCCCGGCGCGGCCTCGCAGGCCTGGCCGGCGACTGGCCCGCCCTGATCGAGCTGGCCCGCGTGGCGCGAGAAGAAGGCCCGCATCCCACCCTGGGCCGTATTGCCGGCGTGGCGGGCGTGGGCCCTGTCGCCGCCCGCGCCATCGCCGAGTTCTTCCACGAGCCGCACAACAGAGACGTCGTCGCGACGCTGATCGCCGAGCTCGAGGCCGTCGAGGACGCCGAACGCCCTCGGGCCGACAGCGTAGTCAGTGGCAAGACCGTCGTCTTCACCGGCGCCCTGGAGCGCTTCACGCGCGACGAAGCCAAGGCGCGCGCCGAAAGCCTGGGCGCCAAGGTGTCCGGATCGGTGTCCAAGAAGACGGATTACTTGGTCGCCGGCCCCGGTGCGGGCTCAAAACTGGCCGACGCGACCAAACACGGCGTTAGGGTGCTGACCGAGGACGAGTGGCTGGCCCTGATCGGCAACTAGGCTTTCGCCCCGTACCGCATCCGCGACAGCGCATCGATCACCCGGTTCAGCGGCGCGTCAAAATCCTTGCCCGCCTTCCACTTCTCAAAGGCCATGACGTTCTCGATGCGGCGGGCCACGAAGGCGTCGGCCGCCTCGCGCCCATCGAACCAGCGCATCGTCATTGCCGGAACCAGGATGCCCGACAGGATCGCCCGCTTGGAATAGTGGTTCTGATCCGTGGCCGTGTCGCCGGCCCAACGCCACAGATGGTCCGCGCTCTCCCACGCCAGCTTCAGCCCCAGGTCGGTGTTGGTCGGCAGCGCCAGGAAGCCCGCGCAGCGGCGGCAGGCCTCCAGATCCTGCGCGCCCGCCTCCAAACGCGCCGAAACCGCTTGGGCGATGCGCTCGCGAATCTTTAACGAGCCGGCGTCGATCGCGGACAGCGCCTCAAGAGCCCGCGCATCATGTCGCCGCGACAGCAGCGCCGCCAAGTCCCGCGCGCCGTTGGGCAATAGCAACTCCTCGTCGCCACGCGACAGGCCGTTCACTTCGCACGCCGACCGGACCAGCCGTCCGTTCCAGCCGAGGTCGGCGGCCCGAGCGACGGCGGCGTCCAGAACCGCCTGTTCGGTGGTGTCGGCCCAGTCGCCCCGCATCGATTCGGGCGCGGCTTCATCCGGGGGCGTGGTCTGTGTCATGAGGAGCAAGATAGGCCCATTTTGCGGGCTTGCCGAGGCGTTCACGATCATTGCGGTGATCTGGACACGACGCGGCGCCTCGTGTATCAGCGCGCCTTCGTCCGAGAGCCCTGCTTTCGGGAGAGTATTTATTTGTCTGCCCGTCTCCCTTGGATAAGGACGCGGCGGGCGGCCAAAGGAGAGATTCACCTGGTTCAGATTTTCGTCCGCGACAACAACGTCGATCAGGCGCTCAAAGCCCTGAAGAAGAAGATGCAGCGCGAAGGCAGCTTCCGTGAAATGAAGCGCCACGTGCACTACGAGAAGCCCTCGGAGAAGCGCGCCCGTCAAAAGGCCGAAGCCGTGCGCCGCGCCCGCAAGCTGGCCCGCAAGCGCGCCCAGCGCGAAGGCCTGCTGCCGGCCCCCAAGCCGCGCCCTGGCCGCTGAGCCGAGCGACAGCTCGAAAGAGATCAGGCCGCCTTCTTCGGAAGGCGGCCTTTTTCGTGGCTGGGGCGCTCGCAAACGGATTGCGCGCCGCCGCGCGACCCGCTAATCACGCCGCCTGCCGGAGACGTGGCCGAGTGGCTGAAGGCAACGGTTTGCTAAATCGTCGTACCCTGTAAGGGGTACCGAGGGTTCGAATCCCTCCGTCTCCGCCAGAACTTCCGCGTTTGTCGGCGGCCCGCACCTTTAATGGTGAAGATTGACTTGCGTCCGGGCTCCAGTGGGTCGAAAGACGGTCACCACAACGGCGGCACGGCGGACATGGCCAAGGAAACCCCTATCCAACCCCTCTCTCGGCAACCTGACATCGTCGACGTGACCGTCGGCGACCTGGTGCGCTCCGAGCGCATTCGCGTGGGCTTGAGCCAGACTCAGCTGGGCGAGTCGATCGGCGTCACCTTCCAACAGATTCAGAAGTACGAGCGCGGTGTGAACCGCATATCGGCCTCCATGTTGACGCGCATTGCGCGCGCCCTCGGCGTGTCTGTCGCCTCTCTGTTCCCCTCAGACGAGGAAGCTCCCAGCGGGCGCCCCAGTCTGGGCGCCATCGCTGGCGGACATGAACTGGCGGAGTGCTACATCGCCATATCGCCGAACGAGCGCGCGGCCTTGCTTGGCGTGGCTCGCGCGCTGGCCCGACGAAACGTGGATTAAAGCGGCCGCCTCAGGCCATTGCCGAGTGGGTGGCGCTGAGGAAGCGTCCCACATTGTGCAGCGCCTGAGCGTCCAGTCCGTCCGACCGCCCTCCGGCGATCACGTTCAGTCGAACGATCTCGACGAGGTTGACAGCTTCGGGAATTGAACGCGGCGGCGTGCTGAGAAGAGCGACTTCAATCTGGTCGAGTTGGTCCATCTGCGGCTCGTCATCCGCGACCAGACGCAGTTCGCGCCACGCGGTGAAATGGTCTGTGTGATCCTGGGTGATCATCGTGAATGCCCCCCTTCGAGGCGGTAACGTCGCGCGGCCCAACCTTCCCAGGCCGCGAAGAAGAAGAAGATGCTGATCCCGACCCAGAAGATTTTGCGGGCGAGCACGCCCGTGTTGACCATATGGGTCACGGTCATCAGCGGCAGGAAATGGGTCAGCAGGATGATGAGCTGAAACCCGGCGACCGCGATCAGCCACCAGCGCCCCCAGCGCTCCGCAAGCATCCAGAGCGCCAGGAACAGGGCCAGGTTCACGCCGGCGACGCCGGCCCTCCAGCTGCCGACCACTACCCCCTGAGGGGAGTCAGTAGGAATGACAGCAGGACAAATGCGACGGCCCAGCGCTCTGGCGCACCGCCCTTGACGCCCATCAGCAGGAAGGCGACGAGGTTCGCAGCGAGCAGCAGGGTGCTGAAGGTGTCCACGCGTCAGGCAGGTTGCGCCAGGCGACCGGTTTTGATGGGTTTTTCCGGCTTTTCTTCCGGGTCCATTTTTTCGGTCGGGTTGGCCACCATCCATTGCAGGCCCATACGCTGCCCGTCGCGAGCCAGGCTGCCATGAGCCATGACCAGGCTCTTGCGCGCTTCGATGGCCTGGTTCAGCGCGCGACCCAGGTGGTCAAGACCGCGCAGTCCCACATCCGCGCCAAGCCCGGCGTGCACGCGGCCGCCCGCCATGTCCGCCAGAACCTGGCCCAGTTGTGCAAGATGTCGATCGGCATCGGCCTCGGCCGAATGCAGGGATTGCGCCACTAGCGACGCATAGGCGTTCTTGCCGGTCATTTCAGATCCGCTCCGTTGATCACTTCAACGAAGCCGCCCCAGCGTTTCCATCACCGACTGCAGCATCGAGACCGCCGCGACCAGGCCGATGAACAGCATCGCCCAGAGAACGATGAGCGGCAGCCTGGAACCGCCGATCCTGGGCGGCTCTCGCCAGCGGCCCAGTCGCACATAGGCTCCGTAAAGGGAGTGGTCTGTGTCTGCGCCGTCGTCAGGAACCGCAGGGGACGGCTCGTTGACGGCCGGATGTGACGCGACGGCGGCGTCCGGAGCCATCCCGTCAAAATCATCTCCCTCAAGCTGAGGGAGGAGCCTGCGCGCCGCCTTGCGATCCTGCACGCCCAGCCGCGCTTTCCCCTCCTCGATGTGCTGACGCACGGTATGGACGGAAATCCCCAGCTGATCAGCAATCTGCTGATCGTGCAGGGTCGCCGAAAGGCGCAGACACTGCATCTGGCGGGGCGTCAGGCGACTTGGCATCAAAGGTCTCCGGCGACTCCCTCTCCACGGTGAACGCAGGTCGCCTGCGCCTTTGATAAGCGAGCTTCACGGCTGTGGCGAGCGCTGCTTTCCGATCTCCGAGAGGTTGCGTGAGCCGCCTCGCGGTAATTCGCACGACGATCGAGACCGCGTTGGGCTAGAAGGGCTTGGGCTATGAAAAGCGGGGGTGGATCAATGAAGTTGAACGTCGCAAGGGCGCTGGCGATCGCTGCGCTTGTCCTGACCGCCATGCCGGCTTCGGCCCAGGTGCCTGTCACCTCGCCGCGCGAAGCCTTCGGCCACGAGATCGGCGACGACTATAGGCTGGTGAACTACAGCCGCTTCGAGGCCTGGCTGAAGACCGTCGCGGGTCAGTCGGACCGGATGCGGCTGTTCGAGATCGGGCAGTCGACCGAGGGGCGCGCCATGTACGTCGCCGCCGTCTCGTCGCCGGCCAACATCGCCAATCTGGATCGCTATCAGGACATTGCGCGCCGTCTGGCCAAGGCCGAAGGCGTCGACGAAGCCCAAGCCCGCGCCCTGGCGGCGGAAGGCAAGGCGGTGGTCTGGATCGACGGCGGTCTGCATTCCACCGAGACCGTGCCGCATCAGGCCCTGATCGCCGCCATCCACGAATGGCTGATCGCCGACGACGCCGAGGCGATGCGGGTGCTGGACGACGTGGTGATCCTGTTCACCCCGCTGAACCCTGACGGATGGGAGCTGGTCGCCGACTGGTACATGCGTAACGACGACCCGGCCGCGCGCGAGTTCAACTCTATCCCGCGCCTGTACCAGGCCTACGTCGGCCACGATAACAACCGCGACTACTACATGTCAGCGATGCGCGAGACGACCAACATCAACCGCCAGATGTTCCGCGAGTGGTTTCCGCAGATCGTCTACAACCACCACCAGACCTCGCCGGCGGGCACGGTGGTTTTCATGCCGCCCTTCCGCGACCCCTTCAATTACAACTACGACCCCATCGTCATGACGACCCTGTCGGAAGTGGGGGCCATCATGCACAACCGGCTGGTCGCCGAGGGCAAGCCCGGCTCGACCATGCGCTCGTCCGCCCGCTATTCGACCTGGAACAACGGAATGCAGCGGTCGATCACCTATTTCCACAATGCCGTCGGTCTGCTCACCGAGATCACCGGCCACCCGACGCCCAGCCGCATCAGCCTGATCCCCGAACATCAACTGCCGAGAAACGACCTTCCGGCCCCCATCGCGCCGCAGGAATGGCGCTTTGCCCAGTCGATCGACTATTCGCTCAGCATCAATCGGGCGGTGCTGGACTACGCGTCGCGCAACCGCGACCGGCTGCTGTTCAACATCTGGCGCATGGGCGCGAACGCCATCGCCAAGGGCGAGACGGACACCTGGCGTTTCACGCCCACCCGCATTGAGGCGCTGGAGGCCGCGGCCGGCGAAGATTCGGGGCGGTCGATCGATCCGGCGCTGTATGAACAGGTGCTGCGCGATCCTGCCCTGCGCGACCCGCGCGGCTATGTCATTCCTACCGACCAGGCCGACCTGCCCAACGCCCTGACCTTCATCAATAGCCTGATCCGCACCGGGGTGGACGTGGATCGCGCAACACGGCCGTTCGCCGTCGAGGGCCGCACCTATCCGGCCGGGTCGTTTGTGGTGAGCACGGCCCAGGCCTATCGCCCGCACGTGCTGGACATGTTCGAGCCGCAGGACCATCCGCACGATCTGCAGTATCCGGGCGGCCCGCCCGCCCTGCCCTATGACGCGACCGGCTACACCCTGGCGCTGCAGATGGGCGTGAAGTTCGACCGCATACTGGAAGGCTTCGAGGCCCCGACCGAGCGCCTGACCGCCGAGGTCGCGCCGCCGGCGGGCCGCATCGAAGGCTCGGGCCGCGCCGGCTGGCTGATCGATCACGCGCCGCTGCACGGCTTCATCCTGACCAACCGCCTGCTTAAGGCCGGCCAGCCGGTCTTCTGGCAGACGGCCGCGACGCGGGTCGGCCGCACGGAACTGGAGCCCGGCGCATTGTGGATCCCCGCGTCGGACGTCTCGCGCACTCTGGTGGAACAGGCCGTAGCGGATCTGGGCCTGAACGCCCACGCCGTCGGCCGCGCGCCGTCCGGCGATCAGATCGCGCTGAAGCCCGTCCGCATTGGACTGGTTGACCGCTACGGCGGCTCGATGGCCTCGGGCTGGACCCGCTGGCTGATGGAGCAGTTCGAATATCCCTTCGAGGTCGTCTATCCGCAGGACCTGGACCGCGGCGGTTTGAACGACCGTTTCGACGTGCTGGTCTTCGCCTCGGACATGGTCCCGGCCAACCTCGCCGCCTCGGCCCAGCGCGGCCAGCCGACGCCGGACGCCATCCCGGCCGAGTTCCGACCCTGGTTGGGCTACATCACCACCGAAAACACCGTGCCCCAGATCGACGCCTTCGCCCGCGCCGGCGGCACGGTGGTGACCATCGGCTCGGCCCATCGGATTGCGACGGCGATGGGTGCGCCGGTTCAGGATGTGCTGACCACGCCAGAAGGCCGCCCCCTTCCGTCCACCGAGTTCTTCATCCCCGGCGCTCTGCTGAAAGTCGCGGTCGACACCAGCCGCCCGCTGGCGTTCGGCGCGCCCGAGACGATGGATGTCTTCTTCAACCGCAACGCCGGCTTCCGCCTGACCGGTGAGGGCCAGGCCGCCGCCCGCTATCCCGAAGACCTGACCGTCTCAAGCGGCTGGGCCATCGGGCCACAGCACCTCGCAGGATCGGACGCCGTGGTCGAACTTCCGCACGGCGAAGGCCGGCTGATCCTGCTCGGTCCCGACGTGGTCCAGCGCGCTCAGGCCCGCGCCTCGCTGAAGCTGCTGTTCAACGCCCTGCTTTATGGCCCGGCGGCGCAATGACGCACAGGCGTTAACGCGACATAGACCCGGTGCGGGCAGGATGGTGAACCTGTTTCACGCCGGATGCCGATGGCCGACGCCCAACCCCGCCTGGCCTGTCTCGACGACGCCGCCCATGTCGCCCGCCTCAAAGCGATGGCGGCCCGGGCGCTGCGCGACGCCGAGACGCGGCCTGCGCCCCCCTCCGGCACGGGCCGGCGCGGCCCATTCCGACCCGACGTCTGGCTGAATGCACGGCAGCGCGGTGCCACACGGCTGGCCGCTCATTATTTCCGCGCCATAGACGCCATCGCGGTCATCACCCTGGCGGTCACCTTCGCCGCCCTCGCATCGCCCGTCGATCTGGCGCGGGCTGAAACGCGGACGGTGCTGCCCTTCGTCGTCGGCGGCCTGGTGATCGTCGGACTGCTGCGGTCCCTGCGGCTCTATCGCTTTGGGCGAGACGAGACGCTTGTGCGGCGGCTGGGGCTGATCGTCGCCATCAGCCTGGCCGGCGGCCTGTTCGGGCTGGCGGCGGCGGAGGCTTTCGACGCCCAGCTCGTGCAACCTGTGGCGATTTGGACGAGCGTCACTGTCCTTGGGCTGAGCGGCCTGCACCTGGGCTGGGGTTTATGGGTGGAGCGGCTCCGCCAATCCGGCGCCCTGACGCCCAATGTGGTCGTGGTGGGCGCCACCCAGAACGCCGAACGGCTGATCCGCGAGGCCCTGAAGCGGCGCGATCTGAACGTCCTGGGCGTGTTCGACGACCGGCTGTCGCGCAATCCCGAGGCCGTCGAGGGCGTTCCGGTCCTCGGCGGGGCCGATGATCTGCTGACCCATCGCATGACGCCCTATGTTGACCGCATCGTCCTGGCCATCGATCCCCGCGCCGAGGCGCGCGTGCGCGAACTGACGCAGCGGCTGTCGGTCCTGCCGAACGAGGTCACCCTGCTGGTCGATCCGCAGGGCAAGGACGAGCGCAACGCCGCGCTGAACAAGCTGGCCGAGGCGCCGCTGAGCAACCTCGACGCCGTGGACGCCGAGCGCCGGGCATTTCACAAGCGGCTGCAGGACCTGGTGATCGGCGTCATCGCCCTGATCCTGTTGTCGCCGCTGCTGATGCTGATCGCTTTGATCGTGCGGCTGGACAGCCCCGGTCCGGCGCTGTTCCGCCAGCGCCGCCACGGCTTCAATCAGGAAGAGATCGTGGTCTGGAAGTTCCGATCCATGCGGACCGAGACCGCCGACGCCACCGCCAGCCGCCAGGTGACCGCCGACGACGACCGAGTCACCCGCGTCGGCCGCTTCATCCGCAAGACCAGCCTGGACGAACTGCCTCAGCTTCTGAATGTCCTGCGCGGCGAGATGAGCCTGGTCGGTCCGCGCCCCCACGCGGTCGGCATGAAGACCGGTCAGGTCGAGAGCGCGCGCCTGGTCGCCGAATACGCCCATCGCCACCGCATCAAGCCCGGCATGACCGGCTGGGCCGCCGTCAAGGGTTCGCGCGGTCCGCTGCACACCGCCGCCGAGGTGCGCCGCCGCGTGCAGCTGGACATCGACTATGTCGAGCATCAGTCATTCTGGCTGGACCTATGGATCATGGCCGTGACCGTGCCGGTGCTGCTGGGCGACCGGGCAGCCCAACGGTGAACGACTGATGTTCTGGCGCGGCGTGTGGGGCTATCTGCCGGCCCAGGCGGTACAGGGCGTGGTCGGCGTTCTGGCCATCGTGGTCTTCACGCGCTTGCTGACACCCGAGCAGTTCGGCCAGTACGCCCTGGCCTTTTCGGTCATGACCCTGTCGCACGTCCTGGCCTTTTCCTGGGTCGAAGCGGCCATGGCGCGGTTCTGGGCGTCAGAGGTCGAGGGGCCGGGACTGAAGGCGCATTTCGCCTCCCTGTATCGTACCGCCTTTCTGCTGATCGCCGTCTTCGTCCCCGTCGCGGCTCTGCTCCTGTGGCTGGTTCCGATCAACGGGGCGCTCAAGTTGGCGCTGGCGGTTGCCCTAGGCGGCGCGCCCGTGCGCTTTCTGGTCAAGCTGGCGCAGGAGCGATACCGCGCCGCCGGGGAGGTCGCGCGAGCCGCCGGTCTGGACATCTTCGTCGCGCTGGCCGGGTTCGCGGTCGGCGCCGGCTTCGCCGTCTGGGGTGCGGGCGCGGCCTCGCCCTTCTGGGGCCTGGCCCTGGCCCCGCTGGCCGCCCTGCCCTTGCTGCTGCCGGGCGAACTGAAGCGGGCGCGGGACGGCGTAGTCGATATCAAGCGGCTCAAGGCCTACGCCGCCTACGGCTATCCGATCGCGGCGTCCCTGACCCTGGCCCTGGTGCTGGCCTCGACCGACCGGTTCCTGCTGGCCCTGTTCCTGAACGAGGCGGCGGTGGGCGCCTATCACGCGGGCTACAGCCTGGCGAACCGGACGCTGGACGTGATCTTCATCTGGCTGGGCGCGGCCAGCGGCCCCGCCCTGATCCTGGCGCTGGAGCGCGGCGGTTGCGAGGCGCTGGTCCCGGCGGCGCGCGAGCAGTCCGCCACCTTCCTGCTGATCGGCCTGCCGGCGGCGGCGGGCCTCGCCCTGGTCGCGCGCCCCCTGGCGGAGGTGATGATCGGCGAGGAACTGCGCGGCGCGGCCGCCTCGATCACGCCTTGGATCGCCCTGTCGGCCCTGCTGTGGGGGCTGAGCGCCTACTATTACAACGTCGCTTTCATTCTGGGCCGCAAGACCAAGCTGCTGTTCGCCACCATGGCGGCTCCCGCCCTGGCCAATCTGGCGCTCAACGCAGTGCTGATCCCCCGCTTCGGCCTGATGGGCGCGGCCTGGGCGACCACGGCCAGCTTTGCGCTGGGTCTGGCGGCCTCTCTGATCCTGGGCCGCCGGGCGGAGCCCATGCCGACGGACTGGAGCGCCCTGATGCGCTGCGGCGTCGCCACGATCGCCATGGCGGCGGTTGTCCTGGTCCTGCCGCCGATCGGCGGGTTCGCCGAACTGATGATGGACGCCACGGTCGGCGCGAGCATCTACGCCGCCCTGGCCTTGGCCCTGAACGCAGCGGGCGTGCGCGATGTGGCGCGGCGGCTGATCCGGCGCAGACGTGAGGCGGAGGCATGAGCGCGGACATTCACGACAGCCCGGCCTGGGCGGGCGCCGCGCCGCGCCTGTCAGTCCTGACGCCCTTCCTGCGCGACGATCCGCTCGACCTGCTGGCCCGGCTACTGGCCGAGCCGACGGACGGGGCGGTCGAGATCGTCCTGCTGGACGACGGGACCAACGATCCGGGACTCACGACGGCTCTCAAGGCCGCGATCGACAGCGCGGCGGTTCCTGTCCGGCTCATCACACTGCCCGCCAACGAGGGCCGCGCGAGAGGCCGCAACCGGCTGACTCTGGCGGCAAGGGGGCGTCACTTCCTGTTCCTCGACAGCGATATGCGGCCCGATCGGTCCGACTTCCTGCGCGCCTGGCTGGATGTAGCTGCAAAGGATCCGCCGGCCGTCTTCGGCGGCTTCACCCTGGAGCAGGCGCCGGACGACGCCCGCTTCGCCGTGCACCGCGCCATGGCGGGTCGGACCGACTGCCTTTCGGCGGCCGAACGGTCGCGCGATCCCGGCAAGCACGTCTTCACCTCCAACCTGCTGGTCCGCCGCGACGTGTTCGAGGCCGAGGCCTTCGACGCCGGCTTCACCGGCTGGGGCTGGGAGGACGTGGAGTGGGGTTTGCGCGTCACGGGCCGCTACGGCATGGGCCACGCCGACGTGCCGGCGACCCACATGGGCCTGGACACGGTGCCGGCGCTGGCGGCCAAGTATGAGCAGTCAGCCGCCAACTTCGCCCGTCTGGCGGCCCTGCACCCTCAAGCCGTCGCGGCGTACCCGAGCCACAAGGTCGCGCTCATCATCCGACGCCTGCCGGGCCGCGGCCTGCTGCGACGCGCCAGCCGCGCCGTCGCCGGCGCCGAGGCCGCGCCGGTCCCGGCCCGCGCCTTCGCTTTGCGCCTGTATCGCGCCGCCCTTTACGCCGAGGCGCTGTGATGAGGCCCGATGTCGCCGTCGTCACCCCCACGCTGCGCCGCCCTGAGGGGCTGGAACGGGCGCTGCGCTCGGTCTTCGCCCAGACCGGCGTGACTGATCGGCTGCGCGAGATCGTGGTGGCGGACAATGACCCGGCGGCCTCGGCACTACCGGTGATCGAGGCCCTGCGCGCCCTTTCGCCGGTCCCCCTCTTCTATGTCCATGCACCCGTGCCTGGCGTCGCCACCGCCCGTAACACCGCCCTGTCCGCCACGGATGCGCCGCTGATCGCCTTCCTCGACGACGACGAGGCGGCCGAGCCCGTATGGCTGAAAGCCCTGATCGCGGTTCAGGAACAGACCGCCGCCGATGTCGTGTTCGGCCCCATCACCGGCAAGGCGCCGGACGGCGCGGGCCCGGCCCAGGCCTATCTGGATCTATTCTTCGGCCGCGAGGGGCCGAGCGTCAGCGGATCGATCGAGCACGTCTATGGCTCGGGCAACAGCCTGATGGTGCGCGCCACCGCCCTGCCCGGCGCCGCGCCGTTCGACACCGACGCCGACCACACCGGCGGCGAGGACGACGCCCTGTTCCGCGAGCTGCGCGCCCGCAACGGCCGCTTCGCCTGGGCCGCAGACGCCTGGGTGACGGAATACGCCCCCGCGCACCGCGCGACCCTGGCCTATGCGTATCGCCGCGCCTTCGCCTATGGCCAGGGGCCTAGCCAGACGGCGATGGCCGAGCGTCGGCCGCTGGCGGTGCTGCGCTGGATGGTGATCGGCGCAGGCCAGGCCGCCGTCTATGGCGCGGCCGCCGGGATGTTGTGGCTGCTGCGTAAGCCCGGGCGGTTCGCCATGACCGACCGGGCGGTGCGCGGCCTGGGCAAGGTGCTGTGGATGGACGCCTTCGCGCCGGCGCTTTACGGCCGACACACCGCAAAGCGCGAGGCGGTCAGCCTGCCAGCCGCTGGATAAAGCTCGGCGGCTTCCAGCGGGCGCGGTTCATGACCACGCCGGCGATGCGGCCGCCAACGCCCTCGATCTCGTCGCGCAGGGCGGCGGGGCCGGCCGCGCCGGTCGTCTCGGCCGCCACCACGATCACCGTCGCATCGACATAGGGTGCGAAGGCGATGGCGGCGTCGCTGCGGTCGGCGGCGGGACAGTCGATCACCACCGTCTCGGCATGTCTCTTGAGCGCTTCCCAGTATTCGGCCTGGGCCAGCAGTTCGACCTTCTGACCCGAACGCAGCGCCTCCATGCGAAACCGCGACACCCACAGCCGTCCGCCCAGGCAGGGCTGAGCCGTCAGCAGGCGCGCCGGACGAACCGGCTTGCCGTCACGCCCCCGCAAGGCAGGCGTGACCGTGTAGAAGGCCGACCCGTCAGGCGAGGCCAAAGCAGCCGCGCCCAGGCCACCGAAGCGGTCGGCGTCGGCAGCGACCGCCTCCGCCTGCGATTGCTGGGCCAGGTCGGCGTCGATCAGCCAGACCGACTTTCTGGCTCGCAACGCAGCCAGCCGGGCGAACTCACGCGCGACGGTGGAGACGCCCTCTCCGGCCTGGGCCGACACGAATTGGATCACGCGTCCTCGATGGGCCGGCGCCGGCCCCAGGGCGGCCAGCAGGCTCGCCATCTCGTTCGTCAGATCGACCATCGAATCGTTACGCGCGTGATACGGGAATCAAGCCTATCACGCCGGAGCGGGTTCGGCGTCGGCGCGTCGCTTGCCCGTGGCCCGCGCGCGTTTGTCATCCGCAACGGCCAGAACCGGCAGATCCAGCGTCCGCCCCGCGCTGGCCGGGGTGACGAAGCCACGGCGAGAGAACACCCGCACCAGGCCAACGCAAAGGGCGGTGAAGCCGGCGAACAGGATGGCGGCGGCCAGCAGTGGAACTTTCAGGCTGCGTCCGCGCGTCGGCGGCTGGGCGCGCTCGATCACGGTGACGTTGTCGGCGCCGGCCGCGACCAGGCCGCTGTCGGCGCGGCTCTGGGTCTCGCGCTGCTGAAACTCGCGCACCGAATCGCTCAACACCGTCCGGGCGCCGGCCAGGGTCGCGTTCTCGGATTCCAGCTGGGTCAGGGTGGCCAGCCGCTGCCGCAGGTCCTCGACCTGGCGATCCAGCACTGCCAGGCGGGCGCGGATCGAATCCCGCTCGGCCTGGGTGTTGATGCGGTTCGTCTCCAGCTCTACCCAAATCGGATTGGGCCCGGTTCGAACTTCGCGCGGACCAACGGCTGTCCCCGTAGCAACGTAGGCCTGAAGCTGGGCGATGCGCGTCTCGATGTCGCGTACCGGCTGAGCGTCGGGCTGATAGCGGGCCAGCAACTGCTCGCGCTCGGTGCGCAGTTGCAGGATCTGGTCCTGGGCCGAAATGTTCAGGTCCTGCTGCAGGGCGATCTCAGGCGGGGTGCGGTCCTGCTGGGCGATCAGGGTCTGAAGCCGGCGGTCGACCTGGTTCAGAGCCGCCTGCTGGCTCATTCGCTCGGCGAATACAGTCTGATAAGTCGTCGCCGCCGTCTCCTTGGCCGTAGCGAAGTCGCCGATACGGTTAGAGGAGAGGAAGGCCTCGTAGGTGCGATCCGCTGCGGCCAACTCGTCCTGGAAGACCTCGCGCTGGTTGGCGATGGCAGGGGTGGCGCGATCCTGAAAAACTTCGCGACGGTAGACCAGATATTGATCGACCACCGCGTTCAGCACCTGGGCGGCTACAACAGGATCGGAGCCCTCATACGTCAGTCCGATCACGGCGCTGCCCGGCGTGGTCGCCACGCCCAGACCGTCGGTCAGAACCTTCAGCGCGTCAGACTCCTGCTTGGCCGGCGCAGCGGTCGAGGGGCGGTCGCCCTGGAACACGCGCGGCCCGAGGGCGCGCACGACCCGCTGGCGCACTTCCTGGCTGCGCAGGATGGCGGCCTCGGCCTGAGCCACCTCGTCCGCCATCGGCGTCTGGCCGCTGCGCTCCGCCACGCCGACGCGCGGCTGATAGACGTATTCCTGGCCCACGCCCGCGAAGACGCTGGCGCTGGCGGTGTAGGTCTTCTGCAGGGTCAGCACGACCGCCAGACCGATGCCCGCAATGACCAGAAAGACCACGATCATCAGCAGCAGTTCGCGGAACAGCAGGCCGATCACGTCCAGCACGCCGTAGCGTGGGCGGGTTATGACGGCGGCCGTCTTGCGCATGGGGCGTGCCGAATCCTTCGGGCGGGCGATGGAGAGAGCTTTGAGGCCTGGCCGTTAACGGCCTGTTACCCATGATTGGTCAGCCTGCGGATGACTGATCCGGAATCGCCATGTCGTTCGACCGCCGCCTGTTTCTGACCCTGATGGGCTCCGCCGCACTGGCCGGCTGCGGGGCTGCGTCCAGCGTGCGGCGCGATCCAATCGCCCACGACCCCGGCTTTCCCGAGATCGAGTTCGCCAACTGGACCGACGCCGAGCCGGAGTATCTGCTTTATCCGGGCGACGAAATCGAGATCGCCACCCCGACCGCCAGCGAACTGACCCGCACCCTGCGCGTCGGGCCCGACGGCCGGGTCGCCCTGCCCCTGGTCGGTCAGGTGATGGCGGCGGACCGCACGCTGGCGGAACTCGAGAGCGACGTCTCGACCGCCTACGCCAGTCAGTTGCGCCGTCCGGCGGTGGAGGTGACCCTGCGCCAGGCCGGACCGATCCGCGTCTGGGTCGATGGCGAGGTCCGCACGCCGGGCGTCTATGAAATGGTCGGCGACATCGACGCCACCCAGGCGGTCATCATGGCCGGCGGCGTGCTGCCCACGGCGCGCTCGGCGCAGGCAGCGCTCATTCGGCGCGGGCCGGGCGGCGTGCGCATGATCCGCCCTATCGACCTGCGGCCGCGTCGCGGCGAGGCCGTGGCGGTGCGGCGGGGCGACATCGTCTTCGTGCCGCGCTCGACGCTGGGCGAACTCGCCGCCTTCTTCACCCAGGTGCGCAGCGCCCTGCCGATCGGCTTCAGCTACGCCATCGGCGGCGGCAACGGGTTTGCGTCGTTTTAGGCCGCGAGGTTGACGACGCCGGCGTCGATGTAGCGGCGCGCGGCCTTTTGGGCCTCGGCCAGTTCCTCGCGCTCCATCTCCTGGCTCATCTCGCGGCGATAGACGCGCGCCTCGACCGAGCCCTTAAGGGCCGCCAGGTTGAAGATCATGTGGGCGGATACCCGATCCATCGGGCAGCCGTTCTGGCCGGTGGAATACGACAGGCCCAGACGGAACAGGGCGTCGCCGTCCATGTCGGCGGTCGGCAGGGGCAGGCCAGCGTCGGCCTGGGCGGTCAGCGGCGCGGTTTCGTGCGCGGTCATCGGCTCAGTCTCCAGGCGGCAACCGTTCTGGCGCCGCGATGAGACGATCAAAGACCCGCGCTATTTGCGTTAGTCTTAACGGCGTCGGGCGCCGTCGAATGTTTTTCGCCAACGAAAGGTGAAGGCCGGGCCGGGCGATTCACGCTTTGGCGAGGCCCGTTTCCAGAGCCTTACCGCCCGCGCTGACCGAACAGCACCTTGCGCGCCTGCTCGGCGTCCTTGCCCGCAGAGCCAAGATCGCGGCGCAGATCGTCGCCCAGCGCCCTGCCCGCCTGAACCGCCGGCCGCTCGCCGACGCGTTTCAGCCAGGCCGCCAGATGCGGAAACTCCTCCAGGTTCTGGCCCTGATGGCTGGGCAGGATCCACGGCCAGATGGCCATGTCCGCGATGGAGTAGTCGCCGGCCACGTAGTCGCGATCCTTCAGGCGCCGATCCAGCACGCCGTAAAGGCGATGGGTCTCGTCGGTGTAGCGCCGCACGCCATAGGCGATCTGACGCTGATCCTGGATCAAGGCTGGCGCGTATTGGCGGAAATGGTGGGTCTGGCCGGCCATGGGGCCGAGACCCCCGACCTGCCAGAACAGCCACTGGTCCACCTCGGCCTTGCCGCGCGCGTCGCGGGGATAGAAGCGGCCCGACTTGTGTCCCAGATACTGAAGGATCGCCCCGCTCTCGAAAATGGACAGCGGCAGGCCGTCCGGCCCGTCGGGATCGACGATCGCCGGCATCCGGCCGTTGGGGCTGATGGCCTGAAAGGCCGGTTCGAACTGCTGACCCGCACCGATGTTCACCGGTTTCAACTCATACGGCAGACCCATCTCCTCCAGGGCGATCGACACCTTCCAGCCGTTGGGCGTGGGCCAGTACCAGAGCTCGATCGGGCGGGGCATCGGCGCATCTCCTGCAAAGCCTGACCCCGATCTGGGGCGCCGGGCCTGGTCCCGCAAGCTGACAGACCTGTTCAGGACGAGTTCATGCGCCCGCCCCGATCGTGCGTCCATGCTTAACGGGCTGGTCGCCAACCGCCCCAGATGGAGTGCTTCGATGAAACGTCTCACCCAGGCCGCGATCGTCGCCGTCGCCATGGCCACGACCGCCGTTCCCATGATCGCCCAGGCGCAGAGCCGCAACGACCAGCGCGAATGGCGTCAGGATCGGCGCGACGACCGTCGCGAGTGGCGTCAGGACCGTCGTGACGACCGGCGCGATTACCGCAATGATCGTCGTAACGACCGCCGCGATTTCCGCGGGCCGCCTCCGCCCCGCCACGTCGCCCCGCCCGCCCGGTGGGATCGGAGCAATCCGAACTGGTGGCGCGGCCGCTCCGACTTCCGCGACTATCGCGGCGCGCGTCAGGGCTACTGGTATGCGCCGGGTCGCGGCTATTACCGGGTCGACCCGCGCTACTACGGCCAGCGTTGGACGCGGGGCTCGTATCTGCCGTCGGCCTATCGCGGCTACTATGTGAACGACCCGTATTTCTACAATCTGCCGCCCGCGCCGCGCGGCTACCGCTACGTCCACGCCGGCAGCGACATCGTGCTGATGGCGGTGGCCACCGGATTGATCGCAAGCGTGCTCTACAACGTCTTCTGATCTTCAAGTCGTCGTCTGAACTCGTCCTCCCAGGTTTCGGCCTGGGAGGCCTTTTCTTGTGTGATCGTCGAGCAGTGTTCAGCGGCCATTCAGCTATCAAACGTCAGTCTGATGCATGAGCCGCCCATGACGGGCGTGCGGGGACCTTGTCCAATGAAGCGCACCCTGATGGTGTTTTCGGCGCTCTCGGCCTTCGCCGTTCCGGCCGCCGCGCCCCTGACCGTCCTGGCCCAGGACCGAGGCGAAAGCGCCCGGCCTGACCGAGGCTCGCGTGGCGAAGGCCGGCGGGGCGGCGGCGACGGCCAGTCCGCCCGGCCCGAGCGTCCGCGCGCCGAGCGCCCGCAGCCCGATGCGCGGCCGGATCAATCCAGAGGCGAGCGGCCGCAGCGCCCTTCCCGCCCGGATGGCGACCGTCCCAACCGCCCGGACCGGCCCGACGGCCAGCGCCCTAGCCGGCCTGACCGGCCTGAAAGCGAGCGCCCCAGCCGCCCGTCTCGTCCCGACGGCGAGCGCCCGCAGCGCCCCGACCGCCCCGCTGGCGAGCGCCCAGCCCGGCCGGGAGCGGAGGGTCGCCCCGACCGCCCAGACGGCTGGAATCGGCCGGGCCGGCCGGACAGCGGCCAGAACCGCCCTGGTCAGCCCAATCGCCCCGATCGTCCGAGCCGGCCCGATCGTCCGGATCGCCCTGACCGGCCCAACCGGCCGGACAACGGCTGGAATCGCGACCGGGACCGCGATCACCGCGAGTTCCGCCAGCGCTTCAGCCGCGATCAGTGGCAGCGCGACTGGAGCCGTCGTCACGCCCGCGCGGACTGGTGGCGCAACGACCGTTCGTTCCGGGGCTGGAGCGGCGTACGCATCGGCTTCTACTTCGCGCCCGGCTATGGTTACTACAGCGTGCCGCGCAGCTATTGGGGCCGCCAGTTTTACGCGGGCCAGTTCCTGCCCTCGATCTTCTGGCGCTATGAGATCCGCGACTTCGACCGGTGGGGCCTGCCCTGGCCGCCCGCCGGGACCATGTGGGTCTTCGTCGACAATAGCATCTATCTGGTCGATCGTTTCGACGGCTATGTGATCGAGGCCATACACGACGCCTGGCGTTGGTGACGGCTTGGCGCCTGCCGCTTCAATCGAGGCGGCAGGCGCCCACGCAGGCGCGCGCCAGTACCTCGCTGGAATCCACCAGCGGAACCGCGACATCGTCGGCCGCCAGCAGCAGCGGCACCTCGGTGCAGCCGGCGATGACGGCCCCGGCGCCCCCCGCGATCAGCACGTCGGCGAGGCGCCGCATTGCTTCTCGCGGCCGCTCGCCGGCCTTGACCTCAAACACCGTGTCCATGAAGGCCTGACGGTCCGCGCCGCTCAGCACCACCGGCTCCAGCCCCGCCGCGCGCAGCGCCCGATTGTACAGAGCCTCGCCGCCCGGCGTCGCCAGCACGCCGATGCGCGTCGCGCCGCTTGCTTTGGCCGCCTCGGTGGTCGCCGCGATCATGTCTATGAAGGGCAGGCCCGCCGCGCGGATCGCCTCGGCATGGGCGTGGGCGGTGTTGCACGGCATGG
Organism: Brevundimonas sp.; assembly: GCF_046295775.1. Lineage (GTDB taxonomy): Bacteria > Pseudomonadota > Alphaproteobacteria > Caulobacterales > Caulobacteraceae > Brevundimonas. The sequence goes on from NZ_JBKBML010000011.1 coordinate 45,944, forward strand.
CCAGCACCTCGGCGCCGGCCTGGCGCAGTCTCTGCGCCATCTCGCCGAGCGTCTGCCCCGCCGCCTCGGGCTCAGTATGGCGGTTGGGCACGTGCGGATTGATGTCGGCGATGACGCGGATGTGCTCCTCGTCCGCCTTCGCCGGCGTCAGGGCCTGCAACCGCTCCAGAAAGGCGACGGTCGCGGCCGGACCCATGCCGCCGAGTATGCCGAGAATTTTGGTCATCTCGGCTTTTTACCCAGGCGCTGCGCCGACGCCAGCCTCGTAAATGTTCAGCGACAGCGTCGGACGGCCTCGGCGACGGCGGGGTCTGGCGCCTAAAGCGCCCCCTGCAACTCGCTCTGATAGCCGAACAGCCCCTGCGCCCCGCCGGTGTGCAGGAAGACTACGGTCTCGCCCTTGAAGGCGCCCTGACGCGACAGGGCGATCAGGCCCTTCATCGCCTTGCCGGAATAGACCGGGTCCAGCACGATCCCGTCGGTGCGCGCCGCCAGCGCCAGGGCGTCGATCACCGCCTGATCGATCAGGCCGTAGCCTTCGCCGACATAGTCGCAGTCCGCGACCACCATCTCGGGCGTCACCGCGTCGGGCCGGCCCAGTTTGGCGGCGGTCAGTTGCGCCAGCTTGAGCACGTTCTCTTCTTGCTTGGCCTTGGGGGCGCGCACGCCAATGCCCAGCACGGGCACGTCGGCGCCCATGACCGCCAGGCCGGTGACCAGGCCCGCGTGGGTGCCGGCGCTGCCCGTGGCGGTGATGATGCGGTCGATCTTCAGGTCCAGCTCGTCGGCCTGCACCACGATCTCGCGGGCGCAGTCGACATAGCCCAGCGCGCCCGTCGCATTCGATCCGCCGCCGGGGATGACGTAAGGCGCGCCGCCCCGCGCCCGCACGGCCTGGGCGGTCGTCTCCAGCTCGGCGACCATGTCGGTCCCGCCCGGCACGGTGCGCATCACCGCGCCGAACAACTGGTTCAGCAGGACATTACCGTTGCCGACATAGTCCGTCGCCGTCGAACCCGTGCGCGCCTCCAAGATCACTTCGCAGGCCAGGCCGTGGGCCGAGGCGGCGGCGGCTGTCTGACGCACATGGTTGGATTGGACCGCGCCCTGGGTGACCAGCGTGTCCGCGCCCTGCTCCAGCGCCTCGCCCAGCAGGAACTCGAGCTTGCGGGTCTTGTTGCCGCCGCCCGCCAGGCCGGTGCAGTCGTCGCGCTTTATCCATATCTCGACGCCCAGTTCCTCGCTCAGCCGCTCCAGCGGCTCCAGCGGCGTGGGCAGATGGGCCAGACGGACGCGGGGAAAGCGGGCGAGGTGCATGGGATCGGTCTCCGTTCGCGCTCCTCCTAGCGCGGCCCGACCGCGCGCCCAAGCGATCGTCGGCCTGAGAGGAGCCAAGCGCGCCGCTCAAGCGTTGCCGCGCCATGACCACCGCCGTCGCCCGTTTCGACCTGACCCGAGAGCGGGCCTATGTGCGCGATCTGGCGCGGGCCTTCGGCGGCGCGTTGATCTTCAACATCCCGCTTCTGATGACGATGGAGATGTGGGAGCAGGGCGTGTCCATGCCGCATGGGCGGCTGCTGCTGTTCATCGGCGCGGGCCTGCCGTTGCTTTACGGCCTGGCCTATTACGCGGGCTTTTCGAACCGGCGCGGGCTGGTCAACGACCTGATGGACACCGCGACCGCCCTCGCCGTCGGCTTCATCACGGCGGCGGCCCTGCTGACGCTGTTCGGCGTGCTACAGGCCGGCGATCCGCCGGCTCAGACGGTGGGCGTCGTTGCGCTTCAGGCCGTGCCCGGGGCCATGGGCGCGCTGCTGGCCCGTCGCCAGCTGGCCGGCGACGGACGGGGCGACACGGACGAGGATCAGGCCAGCTATCCCGGCGAGCTGTTCTTGATGGCGGCCGGCGCCCTGTTCTTCGCCCTGAACGTGGCGCCGACCGAGGAGATGGTGCTGATCGCCTACAAGGCGACGGCCTGGCACGCCCTGGCCCTGATCATCGTATCGGTGACCCTGCTGCACCTGATCGTCTTTCATGCGGGCTTCGCGGGTCAGGAAGAGGCCGAGCGCCCGCTGCACGCCTTTCTCCACTACACCCTGCCGGGCTACGCCATTGCGCTGGGCGTTAGCCTGTTCGCGCTCTATGTGTTCGGCCGCACGGACGGGCACGCCATCGAGGGCGCGTTGCAGGCCATGATCGTGCTGGGCTTTCCCGCCTCCATCGGCGCCGCCGCCGCCCGTCTTCTGGTCTGACGCCCATGCCTCGCAAGAAGAAGAGCGCCGCCCGCCCCCGCCCCCTGCTGCAAGGCCTGATGGCCGTGATCGGCGTCGTCGTGACCCTGGGCGCCATCGGGGTCGTGGCTTGGGAGGCGATGCAGCCGTCGGCGCCGCCCCTGCTGAGCGCGCGCATCATTCAGGTGCAGCCGACCGCAGCCGGGCAGGTGGCCACGGTGCGCGTCATCAATGACGGCCCCGACACCGCCGCCCAGGTTCAGGTCGAGGGCGTTCTGGGCGCCGAGGTCGCGACCGCGACGGTCGCCTATGTCCCGCGTCGCGGTCACGCCGAGGCCTATCTGCGCTTCGACGGCGATGCGCGGCAGGCGCGGGTTTCGGTCAGGGGCTGGTCCGCCCCTTAGGCGGCCTGCGCCTCCACCGCCTCGGCCAGGCGCGCCAGGGTCTCGTCGGAGGTCCACATGCCTTCGATCGTTCGCCGCAGCAGCGCCGCCAGCGTCGGCGTCACGCGGGTGCTGGCCATGGCCCATTCGCCGAACTGTCGCTGCCGGATCGGCTCGCGTTCGATGATCTCGATGCCCTCGTGGCGCGGGTCGTCGCCCAGGCGCTTCAGCAGCCGGTCCAGATCCTGGCCTGCGCCTTCCAGCACCTGCAGGAACCGGCCGTCGTGGATCAGCAGCGCGCCGGTCAGGCCGTCGCGGGCGTTGTTGCGCTGGGACGCCGCCAGAATGTCCACCTGCATCGGCAGGCCGACCTCGGCCGTGCGCGCGCGGCTGGTGTAGACGATCCGTTCCAGGCCCAGGCCCATGGCGAAGCTCCGCTATCGCCCGCGCCTGACGTCCAGCCGCAGTCCAAGAAACCATCCTAGAGGGTGTGTCTTTACAACGTCTTGCAGCGCGCCTCGACTTCGCGTCCGGCGCGCGTTAGCCTGAAGGCGTTCTCCCGGGGGCGGCGCCTGAGCCGCTGAGATAGGCGTGATCGCCTGACCGGTCGAACCTGATCCGGGTCATGCCGGCGAAGGGACGAGACACGGCCTCGCTCAGGCGGCGCCCTCAAACCGCGCCGGCGGTCCCTCTTTACGCAAAGAGGCCGCCATGAACATCCAAGTCACGCCCCAAGCCGACCTCAACGAGGCTCAAGCAGAGAGCGACCGCGTCGCGAGCGATAGCCTCCCGCTCAGCGAAGCGCGAAAAAAAGTCGCCGAGGAACACGGTCGCATCCCCACCGGGCCGCGCGCCGGGGGCCGCAAGGTCTATGTCGCGGGCGAGCTGTTCCCCGACATCCGCGTCCCCTTCCGCGAGGTCGCCGTCCACCCGAGCGCCAATGAGCCGCCGGTGACGATGTACGATTCGTCGGGCCCCTACACCGACCCGACCGCGGTCATCGACATCAGGAAGGGCCTGCCCAAGGTCAAATCCAGCTGGCAGCGCGATCGCGGCGACATCGCCCCCGTCGCCCATCCCCGCGAGGTCAAGCCCGAGGACAACGGCCATGCGTCGGGCCGCCACCTGGCCCCGCGCTTCGACACCTCCAACCATCAGGTGTTCAAGGGCGTCCCCGGCCGCCCGGTGACGCAGTACGAATACGCCCAGGCCGGCATCATCACGCCCGAGATGGAATACGTCGCCATCCGCGAGAACCTGCGCCGCGAGCAGAACGCGCCCTGCATCCGCGACGGCGAGGACTTCGGCGCTTCGATCCCCGACTTCGTCACGCCCGAGTTCGTGCGTCAGGAGATCGCCCGCGGCCGCGCCATCATCCCGCACAACATCAATCACCCCGAGGTCGAGCCGATGATCATCGGCCGCAACTTCCTGGTGAAGATCAATGCCAACATCGGCAACTCGGCGGTGCTGTCCAGCGTGGACGACGAGGTCGACAAGCTGGTCTGGGCCACCCGCTGGGGCGCCGACAACGTCATGGACCTGTCGACGGGCCGCAACATCCACAATATCCGCGACTGGATCATCCGCAACTCGTCCGTCCCCATCGGCACCGTGCCCATCTATCAGGCGCTGGAGAAGGTGAACGGCGTCGCCGAGGACCTGACGTGGGAGGTTTATCGCGACACCCTGATCGAACAGGCCGAACAGGGCGTGGACTATTTCACCATCCACGCGGGCGTCCGTCTGCCGTTCGTGCCCCTGACAGCCAACCGCGTGACGGGCATCGTCAGCAGAGGCGGCTCGATCATGGCCAAGTGGTGCCTGGCCCACCACAAGGAGAGCTTCCTCTACGAGCATTTCGAGGACATCTGCGACATCATGCGGGCCTATGATGTCAGCTTCAGCCTGGGCGACGGCCTGCGCCCCGGCTCCATCGCCGACGCCAATGACGAGGCTCAGTTCGCCGAGCTGCGGACGCTTGGCGAGCTGACCAAGATCGCCTGGGCCAAGGGCTGCCAGGTCATGATCGAGGGCCCCGGCCACGTGCCGATGCACAAGATAAAGGCCAATATGGATGAGCAGCTGAAGCACTGCCACGAGGCGCCCTTCTATACGCTGGGGCCGCTGACCACCGACATCGCGCCGGGCTATGACCACATCACCTCGGCCATTGGTGCGGCCATGATCGGCTGGTTCGGCACGGCCATGCTCTGCTACGTCACGCCCAAGGAGCACCTGGGCCTGCCCGACCGTCAGGACGTCAAGGACGGCGTCATCACCTACAAGATCGCCGCCCACGCCGCCGACCTGGCCAAGGGCCACCCCGCCGCCCGCGCCCACGACGACGCCCTGTCACGCGCCCGGTTCGAGTTCCGCTGGGAGGATCAGTTCAACCTGGGCCTCGACCCCGAGACGGCGCGCAAATACCACGACGAGACCCTGCCCAAGGAGGCCCACAAGACCGCCCACTTCTGCTCCATGTGCGGCCCCAAGTTCTGCAGCATGAAGATCAGCCAGGACATCCGCCGGGACGCCCAGGCCCAGAACGATGCGGGCGGATCGCTGGCGGAGGCGGAGGCCGGGATGGCCGAGATGAGCGCGAAATTCCGCGCCGGGGGCGGGGTGGTGGAGGTGAAAATTTGAGGGCTAGATTACCCTATCGTAGCCTGCCAGCCCGCCGTCGAGAGACCAGATCAATACTCGATACTGAGGATGCCGAATGCAGGCGGCCTCCCACTCCTTAATGATGGTCAGGTCGCCCAGCCCAACCTCGCGCATCGCGGAATCTGGAAAATCGCCCAACCACGACCCCAAGTCCTCTAGCGTGAGTGCTTGCGTCGGGGTCCACGGGGTCGTCCCGGCAAGCGCTGCTCTCACTTGGCTAACGAAAACGTCCGCGTATCGTCGGCGATTCCCCCCGTCTGACAGCTGAGCGATGTGGTTGCCGGTTTCTAAAATTGCACAGAATGGCAAGAGCAGGTTCTCGCCTGCCCTAATACGGCGTTCGACCTCGTCAAGGACGCTACCTCTGTTCTGATTGAACCCTGGAACGTCGAGCACATTTAAGAACACGCAGGTGTCCACGATAGTGACCACGGGCATGCTATTTGCCTCTGAGGTCTGCGAGCCAAGCCTCGGCTCGTTGCTTCTTTAAAGCTGGGCCCGGATGATTTTTGACGAAGCGTTCCAGAAGGCCGCTTGTCATCAAGTGACCAACCGGCCCCTGCGCTATTAGAGCGGGATAGTCAGGAATATCTTGGAGACGAGTCAACTCGCTCTCGCCAGTGTCTGGATTGCGGTAACAAAACACAACGCTCGGGACAGCGCTATCAGGCAACGCGTCGAGCAGCGCAGGATTATGGCTAGAAATCAGCACTCTAATGCCACGCTCACTTGCTATCGCAGCGATGTTTCCCAGAAGCATCTCGGCACGACTCGGATGTACGCCATTATCAATTTCTTCGATAACGACGAGACTTCCCTCGTCAGCTGACATTACAGCTGCCGCGATCGATAAAACTCTCAGAGTTCCGTCAGAAAGGAGAGTTGCGTCAAATTTCCTATTTTCACCGCCAAAAGTTTCCTCCAATTGCACCATTACCTCGCCTTTTGGCGTCTGAATGAAATCAATCGAATTAATATTCTGTTCGGGTAGGCTCTTAATCAATTCCAGAAGCCTCGCACCCATAGCTGGCGCGTCACATATCCTGGCCAACACTCCAGAGAGATTTGAACCATCGCCATGGAGGCGGTCATCGGTTTTAAAGCTGTATCCTCGCATCAAGGACGGCTGAGGATCGAGGAACAGAAAGGCCGATAACTCCCTTTGAAACCGCTCGCAGCTTTCAGGAATTCGCCGTTGTGCCTGTCTGTGTGTACCGGCAAACCGTGCTGAACTTTGCAGTTGCGTCATGATCGCCATCTGATCAGTGCAACTTACCTTTGGCTTTATTCCGCCTCGAGCAAAATTATTGTACGCGACCTGAAGATCACTTCCGATATCACCGGTGCGGCCGACCACCTCATAAAGCGGCAGCGTGCTAAAATTGAGAACATCCATACGCTCGTCGGCTATATGCAGATCGCCATTTCCATCGACCAGCAATGTAAACGACACATACTCCCATCTATTGTTGAGAGTTGCCTTGAGAGTAAATTTCTTCTGCCCGCGAAAGCCTAGATCTTTAGTGGTGCCCCGGACAGACGCGTCATTCTCGTAAACAGCGTATTTAATGTTGCTCAGACGATTCCCTTGAGCGATCCAAGATAATAGCCTTAACGCCTCAAGCGCGTTGCTCTTGCCGGAGGCATTGGCACCTATCAACACCGTCAACGGGCCAAGCTGCAATGTTGCAGACCGGTAGCTCTTGAAGTGCTCGATATCGACGCTGGTTAGCATGAACCCTCTCGGCTTCTTAGGCCTGCGGAAGGCTTGAAGTACGACAAGTTCCCGCTCGCCGAAATAATAGCGTGACGCTGGTGGTAAACAAATACGCCCATTGGGATTCGTGAAATGCGGGGGAAATCAGGACACAAACCCATTTCCCGCTTAACCTGCCGCAATGCCCACCCTCGTCCTCCTCGCCGGGCCTAACGGAGCCGGGAAGACCACCTTCATCAACGGCTTCCTGCGCGAGCGCGGAGGCGTTTCAGTTCGTCAATCCGAACGAGGTGGCGCGCGGGCTCGGCGGCGCGGGCGCGGCCCGGGACCTGGCGGCCGGGCGTCGGGTGCTGGAGCGCCTGGACGAACTGGTCGCCGAGCGGGCGGACTTCGTGCTGGAGACGACCCTGGCCAACCGGTCCCATGCGGTCCGCATCCGCGACTGGAAGGCGGCCGGATACCGGTTCGAACTGGTCTATCTGCGCCTGCCCAGCGCGGAACACTCCATCGCCCGCGTCGCGCACCGCGTCGCCGAAGGCGGCCACGGCATTCCGGAAGAGACGCTGCGCCGCCGCTTCGTCGTCAGCGGCGAGTATCTGGAGACCACCTACAAGCCGCTCGCGGACGACTGGAAAATCTACGCAAGTGGCGGCGAAATGCTTGAACTGCTAGATTGGGGACCGCGATGAACAAGTCGATCTTCGATCACGAGACCATCCTCAAGGCCAGCCGCCGCGCGGCGGATATGGCGAGAAACGGCACGCGCGAGGAAAAGTCCGGCAAGTTCCTGCCGCCGCCCGGCTGGAAGGGTCGCCTGATCACCGGCGCCCCCGGCGAACTGGACGACCTCAAGCCGAAACCGACCAAGGGCCGGACCGCCTGATCGTCCTTCTCCCGATGGGAGAAGGTGGCCCCGAAGGGGTCGGATGAGGGGCGGCGGGTTCCGTCGGCGAAGCCGCAGATCAGACGTTCGACCCTCACCCTTTCGCGCCAGAACGACGGCTGCGCCGTCGTGCTCTCAAGCCCTCTCCCAGCGGGAGAGGGTCATTCGCCGGCAATCCTCCTCAACGCCTCCTCGAACACCGCCGCCGGTTGGCCGCCGCTGATCAGGTATTTGCCGTCAATCACCACCGCCGGCACGGCGCTGATGCCTCGGGCGCGCCACTGGGCCTGGTCGGTGCGGACGGCCTCGACGTAGCGGCTGGACGCCAAGACCTCGGCGGCCTCGGCGCGGTCCAGACCCGCCGCCTCCGCCGCCGCCGTCAGCACGCCCGCGTCGGTCAGGTTGCGGTTTTCGGTGAAGTGGGCGTGGAACAGGGCCTTCTTCAGTCGGGCCTGCGCGTCGCCCTCCATCTCGCCCGCCCAATGCAACAGGCGGTGGGCGTCGAAGGTGTTCCAGATGCGGCTGTCCTCGCCCATCCGCATCTCGAACGGCCGGCCGTCGACGTCGGGCATGGCCTCGGCGGCGCGGGCGCGGATCATCTCGCGGTTGGCGGCCGACTGTTCGGGCGTCGCGCCGTATTTGCGGCCGATGTGCTCGACGATGTTCTCGCCCTCCGGCGCCATGTCGGGGTTCAGCTCGAACGGACGAAAGGCGATCTCGGCGGTGATCCCCTCGGGCTTCAGTCGCTCCAGCGCCGTCTCCAGCCCGCCCAGCCCCACCACGCACCAGGGGCAGACCACGTCCGAGACGAAGTCGATATGCAGGGTCCGGGTCATGGCGCGTCCTTTGGGGCTTACAGGGCTCGCAGATGTGGCCGGGCCGGCCCGCGCGCAACCGCCCTGCCCTGTCGAGCGCGCCCGGCGCTGGGCAAAAAGGAAAGGTCGCTTGACATCAAGCGATGAAGAGGTAAAGTGACCTTGTCATAAGGACAAGGAACACTGTCATGTCGCCCCGGGTCATCCGTCTTTTGCTCTGGTCTCTGCTGGTCGGCTTCGTGGCCGGTCTGGTCGCGGCGATCGCGGGCTTCGGCGTCGGCTATCTGTCGGCGGCCCGGCCCGATCTGGCCGAGCGCATCGCCCGGCTGGAGATCGTGGGCTTCGGCGTCGTCGGGCTGATCGCGGCGGCGACGGGTCTGTGGCTCAGCGTGCGCTGGATGGAAGCCATCGACGAGGCGGCGCGCGAGGCGCACAAGTCCGCCTGGTTCTGGGGCGGGGCCGGCGCCCTGCTGCTGGGCATGCCGCTGATGATGATCGCCGGCCTGCCGCAGACGGCCGAATGGACCCTGCCCGCCTGGTTCCACGGCCGCAACGACCCGGTGGCCCACGCCGCCCTGGGCGCCGGCGGCCTGCTGGCCCTGATGCTGGTCGGCTACACCCTCGCCTGGGGCGTGTGGTGGCTGCGGCGGCGTTGAGGGGGCCGTCGTGAACAATCGCCTGAAAGTGCTGCGCGCCGAACGCGACTGGAGCCAGGCCGACCTGGCCGAGCAGCTCGGTGTCTCGCGCCAGACCGTCAATGCGCTGGAGACTGGCCGCTATGACCCGTCCCTGCCGCTGGCCTTCAAGATCGCCCGCGTCTTCGGCCAGCCCATCGAGTCCATCTTTTCCGACGAGGAGGCTTCCCAATGACCGCATCCGTCGCCCCCCGCCCGAGCCGGGCGCGCGCCCTGATCCGGTTTGCCCTGACGCTGCTGGTGTTCGGCGTCGCCGGCTATGGCGTCGGCTATCTGGCGGCCGACGTCGTCGCGCCCGATCAGCTGCCCGCCCTGGACCTGGGCTGGATCGACGCCGTCGCCCTTATGCTGGCGCTGATGCTGGCGGTCGCTTCGATCGCCGTGATCTGGGCCGCCCGCAACGGCCGCGCCATGTCGCGCATGCTCAAGACCGAAGAGCCGGCCGGCCGCGCCGAGATCGCCGACGCCCGCCTGCAGGGGATCATCCTGATCCTGTCGGCCGTGCTGATGAGCCTGCCGCCGGTGATTGCGGCGACGGGTGTGGAGCCGCTGCTCGGCCTCATCGCCATTGGCGTGCTGCTGGTGGCGCACTGCATCCTGAACTGGCGGCTGTTCCGCCGCTGCGACGAGTTGCTGCGCCGAACGATGCTGGAAAGCTGCGCCGCCACCTTCGCCATCGGCCAGCTGGCCCTGTTCGGCTGGGCCGCCGCGGGCCGGCTGGGCCTGGCCCCGCCGATCGACGCCTGGGACGTCTATGTCGTCCTGATGGGCCTGTATCTCCTCACCGCCGTGATCGTGACGACGCGACGCGGCCTCGCCTGATCCCCATATTTCCGTCCTCCAAGGAGCCTCCGATGACCCTGCGTTCCACCCTGAAAGCTTTCACCCGCCTGTCCGCCGGCGTCGCCCTGGGCCTGGGCCTGTATGGCGCGGTGGCCCTCGAAGCCGCCCCGGCCTACGCCCAGGCGGCGCTTGCGCCCCAAGTTCAGACCGAAGCCGCGCCCGCCATCCGCCCGGCCGAGGGCGCAGGCCCCCGCCTGTGGGTGATCCGCGACGCGGATTCGACCGTGTACCTGTTCGGCACCGTCCATGTGCTCAAGCCCGAGACGGGCTGGGCCACGCCGCGCTTCCAGGCCGCCTTCGACGCGTCTGACGAGCTGTGGCTCGAATTCGCCGATGTCGACGACACCGCCGGCGTCATGGCGGTGATGCAGCGTCACGGACTGTCGCCCGACCGGCCCCTGTCCAGCGTGCTGAACGCCGAGCAGATCGCCCGCGTCGACGCGGCGGCCCGCACCCTGGGCGCCTCGGCCGCCCAGCTTGAGCCCATGCGCCCCTGGATGGTCGCCATCACCCTGGCCATGGCGCCGCTGGCCAAGGCCGGCTTCGATCCGCAATCCGGCGTCGAGCTGACCCTGGCCCGCCTGGCGCGCGCCGAGGGCAAGACGATCCGGGGCTTCGAAACACCGGACAAGCAGGTCGGGCTGATCGCCGGCATGAGCGAAGAGGCGCAGATCCAGCTGCTGGATGCGACGCTCGACGATTTCGACAACGCCGCCGCCGAGCTGAACCAGATGGTCGCCGCCTGGGCCGCCGGCGACATCGAAACCCTGGACGCCGTCATGGTCGAAAAGATCAAGGACAAGAGCCCCGAGGCCTATGACGTCATGCTGACCCGCCGTAACGCCGACTGGGCCGACCAGATCGAGGAACTGCTCAAGGGCTCCGGGACCGCCTTCATCGCCGTCGGCGCCGGCCACCTGGCGGGCGAAGACAGCGTCCAGGCCATGCTGGCCGCTCGCGGCGTGACGGTCGAGGAAGTGCGCGACTAGGAGCGAAATCTGCCGAGCCGGAAAGCAACCGGCTCGGCGGCTGGAGCGGGCAGCGGGAATCGAACCCGCACGAGCAGCTTGGGAAGCTGCCAGGCTACCACTACATCATGCCCGCGGCGCCGCCCGAGCCTTACCGCAGCGCACGCTCGCACATCAAGCGAAGCGACCTTCGGCGCGTCGAGCCAAGCCCAACACGCTTCCGCCGATCAGGAAGGGGATGCCGTACAGTATCGCTATCCAAACCGGTCCTGCCTGGGTGCCCCAGAACAGAAGAACCACAAGACCGCACATCGGCCCCGCCGTTCCCATCGCATAAAGCCATGGAGCATCCTGGCGCATCGCTTTCAGAACGAAATCCACAGTGAGCAGTGCGATCGCCCCCGTCACTCCGCTCGAGAGACCAGCCATGACGGCGATCTGAAATCGAGCGCTCCAAGTCGAGCTCTCGACACCCAACATACCGACAACAGCCAGAATCAACACCGGCATTGCCGCGCCCGCCAAAGCAGTGATGAGCACCGCTGGCCAGTAGCCCCCTGACTTGGGCGGCTCTGCCCGCCGGGACAATAGCGCGGCGTTCTGTGTTCGCTTGCCGAAGCTTATGACACCTCTAGTCCGACGTCTCGTAAGTAGCGGCGCAAAGGTGAACGCCCTATTGCGAAACGCCTTTCAGGCAGCCGGGACGACCTGAAACTAGTTCACGTCTTGAAGCTCGGCGGCGGTGCCCCCTTACTCCGCAGCGTCGGGGGTCGAGGCCAGCAGCTCGGGCCGGCTGAGCCCGCGCGGCGTGGGCTCGACCGCCGGCAGAGCGGGCAGATCCTTGCCTTCGTGATCGACCTTTAGATCCTCGAACCGGCGGGCCGAGACCATGACCTGGCTCTCCAGTGACCCCACGAATTGGTTGTATTTGCCGACAGCGGTGTCCAGCGCGCGGCCGACGGCGGCGGCGTGGCCGCCCATGACCGACAGGCGGCGATAGAGTTCGCGACCCAGCTTGGCCACTTCCTCGGCGTTCTTGGACTGCTCCTCGGCGCGCCAGCCGTAGGCGACGGCCTTGCACAGGGCGAACAGGGTCGTCGGGGTGACGATGACCACCCGCGAGGCCATGGCCTGGGTCATCAGGTCAGGCTCGTGGTCCAGGGCGGCGGCCAGGAAGGCGTCGCCGGGCACGAACATGGCCACAAAGTCGGGGCTGGGTTTGAACTGATCCTGATAGGCCTTGGACGCCAGCTGGCGCACGTGCGTCTTGACGCTGGCGGCGGTGCGCAGCGAAGCGGCGCGGGCCTGGTCTTCCTCGTCGCCGTCGGCCTCATCGGCGAAGGCCAGCGACACCTTGGCGTCGATCACGAACATGCCGCCGCCGGGCAGGCGCACCACAAAGTCCGGCCGCTGCTGGCGGCCGTCCTCGTTCGCGGCCGAGTTCTGCTCCTCGAAGTCGAAGCGCCCCGCCATGCCGGCGGCCTCAAGCACATTGCGGCAGGTCTGCTCGCCCCAGCGGCCGCGACGACCGGTGTTGCCCTTCAGCGCCTCGGTCAGGCGGCGCGCTTCGTCGCGGGTGGCGGTCGAAGCCGTCATCAGGGCCGCCAGTTGCTCCTTCAGCCCGCCAGTCTCGTCGGCGCGGGTCTTCTCCAGCGCGGCGACGTGTTCCTGGAATTTGGTCAGTTGCTCGGCGACAGGCTTCAGCTGCGCCTCGATCCGTTCGCGCGCCACGCGGTCCTGGGCCTGGAAGGTCTCGGTGGCGCGGGTCACCATCTGGTCGGCGACAGCCTGGGCGGACTGGGCGGCCTGAGCGCGCACCAGATCGGCCATGGTGACGCGGCTTTCCTCGATCAGGTCTATGCGGTCATGCGCCGAGGCCAGGGCCGCGCGCGACCGCTGCCAACCGGCGTAGGCCCAAAGAAAGCCGCCCCCGAGGACGAAGGCGACGACGGCCAGGATCAGCTCAAGCGTGTTCATGCTCCGTTCCTAGCGGGAGTCGAGCGGAACGGAAAGCGCGGCCGCCTTACGCCGGGCGGCGCGCGCGCAGGGCCTGGATGATGGTGCCGTCGTCCAGCCAGTCCAGCTCGCCGCCGACCGGCACGCCGCGCGCCAGGCTGGTGACCTCGACGCCGGCCGTGCTCAGCCGTTCGGCCAGATAGTGGGCGGTGGTCTGGCCGTCGACGGTGGCGGGCAGAGCCAGCACGACCTCCTTGGCCTCGCCGCCGCGCGCCCGGCCGATCAGTTCGGTGACCCGGAGCTGATCGGGGCCGACGCCGTCCAGCGCCGACAGAAGCCCGCCCAGCACATGATATTTGCCGCGAAAGGCGCCCGACCGCTCCATGGCCCACAGGGCGCCGGCTTCCTCGACCACGCAGATCAGGCCGTTGTCGCGGTTCGGATCGGCGCAGATGGAGCAGGGGTCGCGCGTGTCGGGCGCGGCGCAGACAGAGCAGCTGACGACCTTCTCCGCCGTATCGGCCAAGGCAGCGGCCAGCGGCACAAGCAACTGCTCGCGTCGCTTCAGCAGGGCCAGCGCGGCGCGGCGCGCCGAACGCGGCCCCATGCCGGGCAGCTTGGCCAGCAGGGAGATGAGCCGTTCGATCTCCGGCCCGGCGGAGGCGGCCATCAGAACAGCTTCGGCATCCCGGGAATGTTCATCCCGGCCATGGGGCCCGCGGCCTCGCGCATCAGGACACCGTTGGCCTCGTCCAGCTTGCGCTTGGCGTCGGCGTGGGCGGCCACGATCAGGTCGGCCAGTATTTCGCCCTCGCCGGGCTGCATCAGGCTGTCGTCGATCTTCACGGCGGTGATTTCGCCGGGGCCCTTCAGGGCGATGGTGACCAGGCCGCCGCCCGAGGTGCCCTCGGCGGTGGTTTCGGCCATCTTGGCCTGGGCGTCCTGCAGCTTCTGCTGCATCGCCTGGGCCTGCTGCATGAGTTGGTTCAGATCCTTCATGCCCCTCAGATAGGCCATGTCGAAGTCGCGCAACAGGGGTTGCGGCGTGCGCCTTTAACACCCTAGTTGGCAATCGACGCTGTTGCCGAATGGAGAGCCTCTCAATGGCCTTTGACGCCGATCATCGCGAGGCCCCGGTTTCGACCGAGGTGCTGGACCAGCTGTTCGTCGAGGCGCGCACGCGCAACGGCTGGACCGACCGCCCGGTGCCCGAGGCCCTGATCCGCCAGTTGTACGACACCATGAAGTTCGGCCCGACCTCGGCCAACTCCAGCCCCGCGCGCTTCGTCTTCGTGACGTCGGCCGAGGCCAAGGCGCGGCTGGCCCCGCACATGAGCGAGGGCAATCGCGACAAGACGATGCAGGCGCCGGTCAATGTCATCATCGGCTTCGACACCGAGTTCCATGACCAGCTGCCCAAGCTGTTTCCCCACGCCCCGGATGCGCGCGACTGGTTCGCCGAGCCCAACGCCCGGCGCGAGGCCGCCTTCCGCAACGGCTCGCTGCAGGGCGCCTATATGCTGATCGCCGCGCGCGCGCTGGGCCTGGACGCGGGACCGATGTCGGGCTTCGACGTCGAGGGCGTGAAACAGGAGTTCTTCGCCGGAACGTCGGTGGAGCCGAACTTCATCATGAGCCTGGGCTACGGCTCCGACGAGAACCTGTTCCCCCGCTCGCCGCGCCTGACCTTCGACGAGGCGGCTCAGATCCTCTGAGCCCGCGCCTAGTCGTCGTCCGCCTCGTCGGGGATCACCGGCAGCTCGACGGGCGGGGCCAGGGTGCGGATTTCGCCCAGGGTCGCGCCCGGAAAGGCCTCCAGCACCGCGCGGACGAAGGGATCGGCCTCGACCGCCGCGCGCTCGCGGGCGCGGGTCTTCTTCTGCTGTTCGATCAGGGTTTCGCCGCCGCCCTGGCCGTTGGCGGCGATCAGCCAGGCTCGCCCGGTCCATTCCTTCAGGCGGCCCGACAGACGGTTGGCCAGATTGCTGGGCGCGCCCTCGGCCAGTTCGAACTCGATCCGGCCGGGCTTGAAGGACACCGGACGCACGAAGCGTTCGACATCCATTTGCAAACTGACTTCGCGCTTCTCGCCGATCAGGGCGACGACCTGTTCGAAGGTTTGGGGATCGGGCAACGAAGGCGCGACCTGAGGCCGGGCTGCGAGTTGGGCCGACGCGCCCCCTCCCCCGCCGCCGCGTGACGGTCCGCCGGGCGCGGAGCCGCCGCCCATCGGCTCGCCGGACTGCAGCTTGCGCAGCGCCTCTTCCGGTCCCGGCAGGTCGGCGGCGTAGGCCAGCCGCACGATGGCCATGTCGACCGCATCGGCCGGATTGGGCGCGCGGCGCACCTCGTCCAGCGCCTTGAGCAGCATCTGCCAGGTCCGCGACAGGGCCGAGGCCGGCACCGCCGCCCCCAGCGCCGCCAGCGTCTGGGCCTGATCGTTGGGCAGGCGTGTCGCCTGCGGGCCCAGCATCTTGGCCACCGAGGCGGCGTGGCAGTGCTCCAGCAGGTCGTTGACCACCTGCACCGGATCGGCGCCGTAGCCGTACAGGATGCGGAAGGCCTCCAGCGCCTCGGGCGTCTTGCCCGCCATGATCCGCTCGAACAGGGCGATGGTCTGGCTGCGGTCGGCCAGGCCCAGCATGTCGCGCACCACCGCCGTCGGCACGATCTCGCCGCGGTCGCCTTGGACCAGGGCCTGGTCCAGCAGAGACAGGCCGTCGCGCACCGAGCCCTCGGCCGCGCGCGCGATCAGGGCCAGCGCCTCCTGCTCGATCTTCATGCCCTCGCGGTCCGCCACGCGGCCCAGGTGCTCGACCAGCACCTCGGGTTCGACCCGGCGCAGATCGAAGCGTTGGCAGCGCGACAGGATAGTCACCGGCACCTTGCGGATCTCGGTGGTGGCGAAGATGAACTTGGCGTGGGGCGGCGGCTCTTCCAGCGTCTTCAGCAGGGCGTTGAAGGCCTGGGTCGACAGCATGTGCACTTCGTCGAGCACATAAACCTTGTAGCGGGCCTCGACCGGCGCGTAGCGGACGCTGTCCAGGATGTCGCGGATGTCGTTGACGCCGGTGTGTGAAGCGGCGTCCATCTCCATGACGTCCATGTGCTGGCCGGCCATGATGGCGGCGTCGTGCCGGCCGTGGGCGGTCAGGGACAGCGACGGCTTGTCGATGACGTCCGTTTCATTGTTAAGGGCTCGGGCTAGCAGGCGCGCCGTGGTCGTCTTGCCTACCCCCCGCACGCCGGTCAGCATGAAGGCGTGGGCGATGCGGCCCGAGGCGAAGGCGTTGGTCAGGGTGCGGACCATGGCCTCCTGGCCAATCAGGTCCTCGAAGGTCCGCGGGCGATATTTGCGCGCCAGCACCTGATAGGCGGCGTCTTCCTCGGCTGGCGGAGCGGGGGACGCGGCCTGCGGCTGGACGGCGGGTGCGGGCTCAGGCGCGGCGGCGGGCGGTGCGCCGAACATATCGTCGGTGTTCGCGTCGCGCTCGGGCGCGTCGTCCTCCTCCCAGGGGGGCCCGTCGAGATTCGGATCGGCGTCGCTCATGGGACCGTCTTACCGCGAGACGGCGGCCAGAGTCAGCGCAAGAGTCAGAGCACCGTCGGCGAAACTCAGCCCGCGTGCTTCAGCGGCTCGTCCAGGCCCTGTTCGCGCAGCTTGCGATACAGGGTCGAGCGGCCGATGCCGAGGCGTTTGGCGATCTCGGTCATGTGACCCGCATAGACCTCGATGGCGTGCTGGATCAGGTCGCGTTCGATCTCTTCCAGCGTGCGCAGATGGCCCATGTCGTCCAGGATCCGCACCGGCGCATCGGCCAGGGTCTCGGTCATGGAGGGCGCGGCCGAAGGGGCGTCGGGCGCACCTTTCAGAGCCGCCGAAGGCACGGCCGCCAGCGGCGCGGTGACGCCCGAAATCGCTGGGAAATCGTGCGGCTGAAGCCAGGGCTGATCGGCCAGGACGATGGCGCGATAGACGGCGTTCTCCAGCTGGCGGACATTGCCGGGCCAGTCGTAGGCGGTCAGCATCGCCAGGGTCTCGGGCGAACAGCCGGCGACCCGCTTGTTCTCCTCGACATTGAAGCGGGCCACGAAGTGGTCGATCAGCGCCGGAATGTCGTCGCGCCGCTCCCGCAAAGCCGGGGCGTCGATGGGGAAGACGTTCAGTCGGTAATAAAGGTCTTCGCGGAAGGCGTGATCCTTAACCCGCTCGGCCAGGTCGCGGTTGGTCGCCGACACCAGCCGCACATCGACCTTCACCGGACGTTTGCCGCCGACCGGATCGATCTCGCCTTCCTGGATGGCGCGCAGCAGCTTCACCTGCATGTCCAGCGGCAGTTCGCCGATTTCGTCCAGGAACAGCACGCCGCCGTCCGCCTCGCGGAACTTGCCCAGAGTGCGCTCGCTGGCGCCGGTGAAGGCCCCCTTCTCGTGGCCGAACAGAATGGATTCCACCAGATTGGCCGGCAGAGCCCCGCAGTTCACCGCCACGAAGGGCCGGCCCGCGCGGTCGGAGGCCCCGTGCAGAGCGCGGGCGATGACTTCCTTGCCGACGCCGCTCTCGCCCAGGATCAGGACGGGGATGTTGGAGGCGGCGGCGCGACGCCCCAACTGTTTGACCAGCTGCATAGGCAGGCTTTCGCCCACCAGATCGTCGAACGAGGTCTTGCCCTGCGCGCGCTTGGTCAGGCGCCCCACCTCGGCGGTCAGGCGTGTCAGCTGCAGCGCATTGGCCACCCCGACCAGCAGCCGCTCGGCCGAGACCGGCTTGACGAAAAAGTCCTGGGCGCCCGCCTGCATGGCTTTCACCACCGCGTCCACGCCGCCATTGGCCGTCAGCACTATAACCGGGGTCGGGTTGCCGCTGCTGCGCAGCTCGGCCAGCACTTCCATGCCGCTGAGGCCGGGCATGACCATGTCGAGCAGCACGACATCGGCCCCGCCTCCCCGCGCCATGCGATCCAGCGCCTCCGCCCCGTCCTGGGCGTGGACGACGGCGTAGCCCTCGCGATCAAGCACCGCCTGGATCAGGCGGCGCTGGGTCGGATCGTCATCGACGATCAGGACGGTCTTTGCCATGAGGCTACCCTTGAACACATCACCACGCGCTGCCGTCCTCGTTGGATCGGGACCGGCTCGTATCGGGACGGTTTTAGCCCTCCGGCGTGAAGACCGGGTTTCGCGTTAAGGTCACCGCGCCCTTAACCAGACGCCGCCGCCGACCAAAGTCGACGGCGGTTTCCGATGGATCAGCGACCGATGTCGTAGACGCCGGTGATGTCGATCCGAACGCTCAACTCGCCACCCGACACCGAGGTCTCGGCCCCGCCCGCGTCCATGGACACGGCGCGTGCGGCGTACATCGGCATCGGCGGACGCGGCGTGTAGCCGCCACCCTCGCTCAGCGACCGGATCTGGCCCAGGGGCTGGCCCAGGGCCTGAGCGTAGAGCGCCGCCTTCTCCTGCAGGGCGCGCACGGCCAACTGGCGGGCTTGATTCTCGGCCGCCTTGGGATCGCGCAGGCCGAACGACACGCCGTCGATCTGATTGACGCCGGCCGCGACGACAGCGTCAGCGGTCGAGCCGACCTTGGTCAGGTCGTAGATGTTGACCGTCACGCGGTTCGAGGCCTGATAACCGCGAAGGCGCGGCGGCTCGTTCTGCTGATAGTCGTACTGGGCCGACAGGTTCAGACCGGCGGTCTGAACGTCCCGCTCATTGAGGCCGGCGCGGCGCAGGGCCGTCATCACCTGGCTCATGCGCTCGGCGTTCAGACGCATGGCCTCGGCCGCCGTCGGAGCCTCTGTGACCACGCCAAAGGTGATCGAGGCCATGTCGGGCTGCACCTTGACCTCGCCATAGGCCGACAGGTTCAGCGACGGACGATCGGTCACCGCCTGGATCGTCAGGGGGGCGCCGCCACCGGGCTGGCTTTGCGCCAGGGCGGGAGCCGCGGCGGCCATCATCAGGCCTCCCAGCGACAGGGCGACGAGGGTGCGGGTCATGAAGAAGCTCCTGTAGTGATCGGTCGCGACGTCGTCGCGACACGCCGCCTATGCGTGGGCGCGTCTGAACAAACGCGTCATCCTACGGTGCAGGTTCCGTTCATCCGCGTGACAAGCTTGAAAGCTCAAAGGCGCTTTTCGGGCGCCGCGCGGCCTGCTAGGCCGTGCATCCCCGTCGATTGGGGCCCGTAGCTCAATGGTTAGAGCCGACCGCTCATAACGGTCTGGTTGGGGGTTCGAGTCCCTCCGGGCCTACCATCGTCATCAAGAAGGTTGCGCGTTTGTCTTCGTTTCTGGATCCGATCCGCCAGCGCGCCCAGCAGACGACGCGCTTAATGCGACGTCTGGCGGGCGTGCCGTCCCGGATCGAGGTGCTGGAGCGAAAGATCGAGGCGCTGACCCGGCTGATTGAACTTCAAGGGCGCGAAGCCCGTCTGGCGCTGGGCCATATCGCCGTTCCGCCGCTGACGGAGTGGAAAAACCGTCCCCCCATGACCCCCGGCCAGCCGGCCGACAGCGCGTTTCCCTTTTCGACTACATGCATCCAGAGCCACTTCGAACAGCCGTGGTTCAGCTACTGGACCACGCACCTCGGCGAAGGACTGCGCTATCATCGCAAGCTGTGGGAGTTCGTCTTCATCAGCCAGGCCCTGTTCGAACGGGGCGCGGTGCGGCCCGGCGCCCGCGGCCTGGGTTTCGGCGTCGGCGTTGAGCCGCTGACGGCCTATTTCGCCTCCGAGGGCTGCCAGATCATGGCCACAGACATCGGCATCGAGCTTGCCGCGGCCAAGGGCTGGACCCTGACCAATCAACATTCCGAAGGCGGCTTGGGCCCGCTGCGCCGACCGTTCCTGTGCCCCGACGATGTGTTCGACCGTAACGTCGCCTACCGCGAAGTGGACATGAACGCGGTGCCGGATGATCTGACGGATTTCGACTTCTGCTGGTCAGCCTGCGCTCTGGAGCATCTGGGCTCCATCCAGCACGGTCTGGACTTCATCGAACGCTCGGTGGCGTGCCTCAAGCCCGGCGGCTGGGCGGTCCACACCACCGAGTTCAACCTGACATCAAATGTGCATACGGTGGACAATGTCGGAACGGTGCTGTTCCGACAGGTCGATCTGGAAGGTCTGATCGAGCGTCTCACCGCCCAGGGGCACCGGGTGGCGCCCCTCCGCATCGTGGAGGGCGAAGGCCCGGTCGATCAGTTCTATGATATGCCGCCCTACCGCCCTAACCCGCATCTCAAGATGGCGCTGGACGGTTACGGCGTGACCTCGATCGGCCTTATCATCCAACGCGCGTCCTGACCGAAGTTCTACATGCCAAAAGCAGGCGGCCCCATGCCCGAAGCTCCGTCTCTTCGCCGTCGCCTCGCCCGTCTGCGCCGTCACTTGATCGGCTCGCCGCCCACGCCCGCGCCGACGGCGGTCAGACAGGACTACTTCTATCTCGGGCCCGATCTGGCGCTCAAGCAACTGCGTGACGGGCGTTTCCTCTACGTCGATCCGCAGGATGAGCATGTGAGCGCCGTCCTGATCGCCTTCGGCGCCTGGGAGGTGGATGTTCAGAAGGCCGTACGCAGGCTGGTGCGTCCGGGCATGCGCATCGTCGAGGTTGGCGCGAACCTGGGCTATTATACGATGGACATGGCCGACCTGGCGGGACCGACAGGGCATGTCACCGCGCTGGAGGCCAATCCGCGCCTGGCCGCGATGGTGCGCCGCTCGGCTCAGTTCAACGGCTTTCTGGACCGCGTTTCGATCATCCAGAAGGCGGCCTCGGATCGGGCTGGCTTCCTCCCGTTCGTGATTTCCCGCACCAATTCGGGCGGGGGGTATGTCGATCCATGGAACGACCTGTCAGCCTATGACGACGGCGAAAGGCTGGATGTCGAGGCGGTGCGTCTGGATGAGCTTGATCTGGGCCGCGTCGATCTGATCCGCACCGACGCTGAAGGCAGCGAACCCGCCATTCTCAGGGGCGCCGAGGGACTGCTGAGAGCCAACCCCGATATCCAGCTGTGCATCGAGTGGGATACGATCCAGATGGGGTCCAGAAGCCCCGTCGCGGATCTGGCGAACTGGCTTTCGTCCCTGGGGTTCCGGTTCTGGGTGATCGAGGCCGGCGGTGATCTGATCGAGCGGCCAGCGTCGGCGATGGCCGATGTGCCGCCACCGTGCAACCTGGTCCTGTCCAGAGAGCCTCCGCGCCTCACGCGTTCGTTAGGCTGACGTCTCGGTCTTCAGCCTTCGAACAATTCCGCCAGAACGCCGGGCAGCCGATCAGGCAGGTCTTCCGAGATCAGGCCGGGTCCAACAGCACGGGCCGCCTCCGCGTGCATCCAGACGGCGGCCGAGGCGGCGTCGAAACTGTCCATGCGCTGGGCCGCCAGCCCGCCGATCATGCCGGCCAGGACGTCGCCGGTCCCCGCAGTCGCCAGCCAAGGCGAGCCATTGGGATTGACGCGCACGCGTCCGTCCGGCGCCGCGATTACAGTGCGCGCGCCCTTCAGCACGACGACAGCGTCTGCACGCTGGGCGGCCTCGGCGGCCGCAGCCTCGCGCCCCTTCAGCAGCAGGCCGGGGAACAGCCGCTCGAACTCGCCCTCGTGCGGGGTGAGCACATCGTCGTGGTCCAGGACGGCGAAAAGTTCCCCCGAGCGGCCCGCGAACAGGCTCAGCGCGTCCGCATCGACGATCAGAACGGCGCCGGTGCGCGCCAGGGCCTGCAGATTGTCCTCGGTGGCGCGCCCCAGACCCGCCGCAGGGCCGATAACGACGGCGTCCATTGGCTGGGCCGCCTCGCGCAGGTCTTCCGGGTCTTCGAACGGGTGGATCATCACCGCCTCCAGCGCCGCGCCAAGCACCGCTACGGCGTCCTGCGGACACAGCACCTTCACCAGCCCGGCCCTGACCCGCAGGCCCCCGCGCGCGGCCACCCGCGCCGCGCCCGTATGCCCCGCCCGTCCGGAAACCACGCCCAGGCGACCCCGGCTGTGCTTGTGGCTGTCCTCGTCCGGCCAGGGAAACCGGCTCAGCCAGACAGCCGGCGCGTTGACCTCGGCCTTCATGATCGACCTCGGCTGGGGACGAAAATCGAAAAGAGGCTTGCCTTATGGTGCAATGCACTGTCCCTTTAGAGCCCGAGCGTAGAGCCGCAGCGGCCACGCAACGGGACCGCCATGAAGAAGATCGAAGCCGTCATCAAGCCGTTCAAGCTCGATGAAGTGAAGGAAGCGCTCCAGGACGCCGGCGTCCAGGGGATGACCGTCATCGAAGCCAAGGGCTATGGGCGCCAGAAGGGCCATTCTGAGCTCTATCGCGGGGCCGAATACATCATCGACTTCCTTCCCAAGATGAAGATCGAGGTGGTGGTTCCCGACGACATGGTCGCCTCCGTTCTCGAGGCCATCCAGACCGCCGCCCGCACCGGCAAGATCGGCGACGGCAAGATCTTCGTCTCCCCTGTCGAAGACGTGATCCGCATCCGCACCGGAGAAACAGGCCCCCAGGCCATCTGACCCGCCCCGGCCGTCCTTCGCGACGGCCTTTTTCGTTCAACCTCCCCTCCCCACGCCTGACAAGACCAAGAAAAGGACCCTTCGAGACATGAGCGCCAAGGCCATCCTCAAGGATATTGCGGACAAGGACGTCCAGTACGTCGACCTTCGTTTCACCGACACCCGCGGCAAGCTTCAGCACGTCACCTTCGACATCGACCTGGTCGACGAGGAATTCCTCGAGGAAGGCACGATGTTCGACGGCTCGTCCATCGCCGGCTGGAAGGCGATCAACGAGTCCGACATGCTGCTGAAGCCGGACCTGTCGACCGCCTGGATCGACCCCTTCTATCAGCAGACGACCTTGTTCCTGTTCTGCGACGTGCTGAACCCCGACACGGGCGAGCCCTACAACCGCGACAGCCGCTCCATGGCCAAGAAGGCCCTAGCCTATGTCCAGTCGTCGGGCGTGGGCGACACAGTCTTCTTCGGTCCCGAGGCCGAGTTCTTCGTCTTCGACGACGTGCGCTGGTCCACCGCGGCCCATGACACCGGCTACAGCTTCGACTCGGTCGAACTCCCGGCCAACACCGGTTCGGAATACGCCGAGGGCAACCTGGGCCACCGCCCCGGCGCCAAGGGCGGCTACTTCCCCGTCAATCCGGTCGATTCGGGCCAGGACCTGCGCGGCGAAATGCTCAGCGTCATGAAGGAGCTTGGTCTGGATCCCGAGAAGCACCACCACGAGGTGGCGCCGGCCCAGCACGAACTCGGCCTGAAGTTCTCGGACCTGCTGACCATGGCCGACCGGCTGCAGTTGTATAAGTACGTGATCCACAACGTGGCCCACGCCTACGGCAAGTCGGCGACCTTCATGGCCAAGCCGATGTTCGCCGACAACGGCTCGGGCATGCATGTGCACCAGTCGATCTGGCGCGACGGCAAGCCCCTGTTCGCGGGCGACAAATACTCGGGCCTGTCGGACATGTGCCTGTGGTACATCGGCGGCATCATCAAGCACGCCAAGGCCATCAACGCCTTCGCCAATTCGACCACCAACTCCTACAAGCGCCTGGTGCCCGGCTACGAAGCGCCGGTTAAGCTGGCCTATTCGGCCCGCAACCGTTCGGCCTCGATCCGCATCCCGTGGGTGTCCTCGCCCAAGGCCAAGCGCATCGAAGCCCGCTTCCCCGATCCGATGGGCAACCCCTATCTGACGTTCGTGGCGCTGCTGATGGCGGGCCTGGACGGCATCGAGAACCGCATCGATCCGGGCGCGCCGGCCGACAAGAACCTGTACGACCTGCCGCCGGAAGAGCGCGGCTCCATCCCCGAGGTCGCCGGTTCGCTGAAGGAAGCGCTCGAGGCGCTCGACGCCGACCGCGCCTTCCTCAAGAAGGGCGGCGTCATGGATGACGACTTCATCGACGCCTACATCGCCCTGAAGCAGGAAGAGGTGGCCCGGCTGCAGCTGCATCCCCACCCGGTCGAGTTCGACATGTACTACAGCTGCTGATCGACGGCGGCTGAACAAAGAGAAGGGCCGGCGGAGCGATCCGCCGGCCCTTTGTCTTGCGTCCTGGATGGAGCGTCAGGCCGTCAGGCCGTCCGCCTCATCCCGCTTCTTGCGGCGCAGTTCGATGATGCGGACGCACCAGATCGAGAGTTCGTAGAGCAGCACCAGCGGCACGGCGAGCATTAGCTGGCTGATGGGATCCGGCGGCGTGACGATGGCGGCCAGGATGACAACGGCGACGATGGCGTAGCGACGCCCCTCGGCCATCAGCTTGGACGAAATCAATCCGGCCAAGCCCAACAGGGTCATGACCACAGGCAGCTGGAAACACAGGCCGAACGACAGGATCAGCGCCGTCACCAGGCTCATGTATTCCGACACCTTGGGCAGCAGGGCCGCCGTCACGCCGTCCTGATTGATGCCCTGGCTCAGCGAGAACCACATGACGAACGGCAGCATGACGAAATAGACGAGCGCCGCCCCCAAGAAGAACAACGCAGGCGCCGCGAACAGGAACGGCAGGAAGGCGCCCTTCTCGTTGCGGTACAGGCCCGGCGCGACGAAGCGGTACAGCTGCCAGGCCAGGATCGGAAACACCACGATGACGGCGCCGAAGGCCGCCAGCTTCATCTTGGTGAACAGGATCTCCAGCGGCGCGGTGTAGATCAGATTGACCGTCTGGCCATCGACGTTGGGCAAGGCGCGCAGGCCCATGGTCCCGGCGATCAGGTCGAACGGCGACACGTGGGCGCCAGGCGCGGTCGCGGCGTGGAAGGCCGTGGCCGCCGCGAACGGCTTCACCAGAAAGATGTACAGAGGCTCGGAAAAGGCGAAGCACAGGATGAAGCCCGCGATGAAGGCGATGACGCAGATCAGCAGCCGATTTCTCAGCTCGATCAGGTGATCCATCAGCGGCGCGCGCGACGCCTCGATCTCGGCCTCGTCGCGATCGACGGCGCTCATAGGTCCACCTTGTTCGGTCGCGCGGCGGGCTTGCGCGGCTTGGACTTGGCTGCGGCCTTGGGCTTGATCGACTCCGCTGGCGGGGGTGCGCGCTCGGGCGGGGCCTCGGGCGCGATCTCGTCGACCGTCATGTCCGGCCATTCTTCAGGGCCCGTAAGCACGGGTTGAGTCGCCGGAGCATCCAGCGGCTCGTTCAGGTCGTTGCGGATGTCGCGGAAAGCCGCCTCGGCGTCAGGTCCCAGCGGATGCATGCCCTGGCCGGTGCGGAGCGCCTCGACCTCCTTGCGCAGCTCGTCCAGCTCGGACTGGCGCGCCATCTCGTCGAAGCTTGCGCGGAAATCGTTGGCCATCGCGCGGGCCCTGCCCACTATCTTGCCGATGCGCCGCATCAAGACAGGCAGGTCCTTAGGCCCGACCACCAGAAGGGCGATCAGTCCGATGACGAGGATTTCCATCCCGCCGATGCCGGGGCCCAAACCACCCATGCGTCAGTATCTTTCGGAGGCGAAGGCGGTCAGCGCTTCAGCTCTTCCTTTTCGGCGTCGGTGCGCGGCAGGGAGCTGACGCCTTCGCTCGGCCCCTTGTCGTCGTCCTTCAGGCCGTCCTTGAAAGCCTTGATGCCCTTGGCGGCGTCGCCCATCAGGCCGGACAGCTTGCCCCGCCCGCCGAACAGCAGGGCGATGACCGCGATCACGATGACCCAATGCCAGATGCTCATGGCGCCCACGGCGAATACTCCTGATGGGGGCGATGTCCGCCCGTCTCGATGGTTAGCGGGTCATATAGGCCGACAGATGGCGGCGCGCCAAGGGAAGCTGTAAGGCCGCGCCCATGAGTCACGTGATCATCCACACCGACGGCGCCTGCAAGGGCAATCCCGGCCCTGGCGGCTGGGGCGCGATCCTTCAGGCCGGCCAGGGTCGCGAGAAGGAGCTATGGGGCGGCGAGCCCCTGACCACCAACAACCGCATGGAGCTGATGGCCGCCATCATGGCGCTGGAGGCCCTGACACGTCCGTGCCGCGTCGACCTGCACACCGACAGCAAATACGTCATGCAGGGCATCAACGAGTGGATCCACGGCTGGAAGGCGCGCGGCTGGAAGACGGCGGACAAGAAGCCGGTCAAGAACGACGACCTGTGGCGCAGGCTGGACGCCGCGCGCGCGCGCCACGACGTCAAATGGCACTGGGTCAAGGGCCACGCCGGCCACGTCCTGAACGAACGGGCAGACGGACTGGCGAATCGCGGCGTGGCCGATGTGACGAGGCGCGCCTAGCTGAGGGGCCGCACCGTCAGCCTTCCCCCGTCGACGCGCTCGACAACAACGTCTTCACCCGCCAGGGGCGCCCCCTGATCGATGTCGGCTGACCATTCGGCGCCCGAAACGAACACCCGGCCCCGACCACCGACAAAGGCCTCGGTGACCCGCGCGCGCTGGCCCACCAAACGGCTGTCACGTGAGTTGATGTCCGGCATCTCAACCGGGTTCACGCGTTTGATCAGCCGTTTGGAAGCCAGGGTGGAGACCACCGTCAGCACGGCGAAGATGATCAGTTCGACGCCGAAGCCGAACCGCAGCCCCAGGGCCGTCATCAGCGCCACCACTCCGGCGGAGACGGCCGGCCAAAGCAGCCATTCCGTGGTGAAGGCCGCCTCTATGGCCAGCAGGAAGACGCCCAGGCCCAGCCAGATCCAGAACGGCTGGGCGACATACAGCGACAGGATGGGATCCATGGCCTAGCTCCCTGGCCCTAGGTCGTCGGCGGAACCGCGCCGCCGGGGTTGCGCGGCGCGCGGGGTTGAGGCGGAGGCGCCGAGGTAGTGGTCATGGGCGCGGCCGGCTGGCGCGTCGTGGCGCGGGTTTCGGCGCGCCCGTGCTGCTGTTCCTTGGCCAGGCCGACCAGTTCGCCCAGGCCGGCGATGGTGCCGACCAGGCCGGACATCTCGGCCGGCACGATGACCGTCTTGGCCGTCGGGTTGCGCGCCAGTTCTGCAAAGGCCTCGACGTATTTCTGGGCGACGAAGTAGTTGATGGCGTTGACGTCGCCGCGGGCGATGGCCTCCGACACCATGGCGGTCGCCTTGGCCTCGGCCTCGGCCTCGCGCTCACGCGCCTCGGCGTCGCGGAAGGCAGCTTCGCGACGGCCTTCAGCTTCCAGAATTGCGGCCTGTTTGGCGCCCTCGGCGCGCGCGATGGCGGCCTGTTTCTCACCCTCGGCCTCGGTGATGACGGCGCGGCGCTCGCGCTCGGCCTTCATCTGGCGGGCCATGGCGTTGGTGATGTCGACCGGCGGGGTAAGGTCCTTGATCTCGATCCGGTTGACCTTGACGCCCCACGGCTCGGTCGCCGCATCGATCACGGTCAGCAGGCGGGAGTTGATGTTGTCGCGCTGGAACAGCACCTCATCCAGATCCATCGAGCCGACCACGGTCCGCAGGTTGGTCGAGCAAAGCTGGGTGATGGCGTACGGCAGATTCTCGACCCGATAGGCGGCCGCCGAAGCGCTCATCACCTGAATGAAGACGATCGCATCGACCTTCACCATGGCGTTGTCCTTGGTGATGACTTCCTGCTGGGGCACGTCCAGGACCTGCTCCATCATGTTCATCCGACGGCCGATCTTCTCGACGAAGGGCGTCAGGATGTGGATGCCGGGCGACAGGGTCTTGGTGTATTTGCCAAAGCGTTCGACCGTGAACTCGCGCCCTTGCGGCACGATCTTCACGACGCTGAACACAAAGCCGACGCCGAGTATGGCGAGAGCGATCAGAAAATAGGTCATCAACAGCCTCCCTTGAAAGCAGAGCTTATCCGGCGCCGGGGTCCAAGACCACGAAAACCGGAGGGTGCGGCGATGACAACGCCGTAATCTAGAGGCGCGTCGCCATGGCGGCTCCAGCCCGGATGATCCGGCGCGTTTCTTCCCAGTCGATGAGGCTGTCGATGTCGCTCACGAGATGAAACGCCGCCTCGGCCGCGTCGTCGCCGGCCACCGGCTCTCCCTCGCGCCACAGGGCCAGATAGTCGATCAGCACATAGTGGCGGCCGATCTCTGGAAAGAGACCGTCCACCACGTCGATCAGCCCGGCCAGATCCGCCCTCACCCCGGTTTCCTCGACAAGTTCGCGCAGCGCCGCGTCTGCGGCCCGCTCGCCCGGCTCGATCCGCCCGCCCGGCAGGCTCCACTCTCCGATGCGCGGCGGGCGACCCCGCCGAATCAGCAGCACCTGATCGCCCCGCAGGCAGACCACGCCGGCGGCGGGCACGGGCGTCACGGTCGAACTCGAGCATGAATCATGTCCGAGCATAGCTTTGCGCTTTGCGCCGCGCACACGCCTTTGCCAGAAAGGGTCATGCCCGCGCCCTCCCCCGCCGCGATCGCCGCTCTGAAATCCGCCCTCGGCGACGGCGGCTGGACCGACGATCCGGCCGAGATCGCGCCGTGGCTGACGGAATGGCGCGGACGCTGGACCGGCCACACGCCGCTGATGCTGACACCGCGCTCGACTGAGCAGACCGCGCAGGCCGTGCGGGTCTGCGCCGAACACGGCGTGGCCGTCACACCTCAGGGCGGAGGGACCGGCCTGGTTGGCGGGCAGATTCCTTATGGCGAGGTCCTGCTGTCGATGCGGCGGATGCGGGCCGTGCGCGATGTCACGCCGCTGGACGACGCCATGACGGTCGAAGCCGGCGTGACCCTGCTGAAGGCGCAGCAGGCGGCGACCACGGCCGGCCGCCGCTTCCCGCTCAGCCTGGCCGCGGAGGGCACGGCCACCATCGGCGGCGTGATCTCGACTAATGCGGGGGGAACTCAGGTGCTGCGCTACGGCGTCATGCGCGACCTGGTGCTGGGCCTGGAGGCTGTGCTGCCCAACGGAGAGATTTTCAACGGCCTGAAGCGGCTGCGGAAGGACAACACCGGCTATGATCTCAAGCAGCTTCTGATCGGCGCCGAGGGCACGCTTGGCGTCGTCACCGCCGCAACCCTGAAACTGTTTCCTATCATGCGCAGCCGCGCCACCGCCGTGGTCGGCCTGGAGAGCGCGGCGGCTTCGATCGAACTCCTGGCTCGAGCCAAGGCCGAGACGGGCGGCGGCGTCGAGGCGTTCGAACTGATGAAACGACTGGGTGTCGGCCTGGCCATCCGCCACATCCCCGGCGTCCGCGAGCCGCTGGAGACGACGCCGGACTGGTATGTCCTGATCGAACTGGCCTCGGGCGAGCCCGGCGCGGCCGAAAGCGCGCTGGAGCGGCTGCTGGCGGACGCCTTCGAACACGGCCTGATCACCGACGCCGCCATCGCTCAGAACGAGGCCCAGCGCGCCGCCTTCTGGAAGCTGCGCGAAGAGCAGTCCGCCGCGCTGAAGCCCGAGGGCGGCGGCTGGAAGCATGATGTGTCGGTGCCCGTCTCGCGCATCGCCGACTTCCTCGACGAGGCGACCGCCGCTGTGGAGCGCTTCCACCCGGGCGTGCGGGTGTCCGCCTTCGGCCACGTCGGCGACGGCAATCTGCACTACGACGTGCTGTGCCCGCCCGGCGCCGACGTGCCCGCTTTTCTGTCCCGCTGGGCCGAGGGATCGCAGATCGTGCACGACATCGTCGCACGCTACGAAGGCTCCATCTCGGCCGAACACGGACTGGGGCGCCTCAAGACCGACGAGGCGAAACGCTACAAGTCGATTCTGGAGATCGAGACTATGCGCGCGATCCGCCAAGCGCTGGATCCCCGGCGCATCATGAATCCGGCGGTGCTGTTCTAACTGTCGCGGTTCAAATCGGCCGCGAAGCGCCCTATCTGGACGCGACCGTCACCGGAGAACCGATTTGCTGATCGTCCTGTCCCCGGCCAAGCGGCTGGACTTCGCCGAACCCAAGACCCCTCTGCCCGCCACGCGCGCCCGCATGATGGAGGACGCCGCCAGCCTGGCGCGCACCGCCCGTCGCCAGACCCAGGCCGATCTGCGCCGGCTGATGCACCTGTCCGAAGACCTGGCCAAGCTGAACCAGGCCCGGTTCAAGGCCTTCGACGCAGACAGCCCCGACATGGGCGTGCAGGCCGCGATCGCCTTCGCCGGCGACGTCTATCAGGGTCTGGACGCCCGGTCGCTGGATGCCGAGGCCATGGCGTTCGCCCAGGATCATCTGCGTATTCTGTCAGGCCTCTACGGCGTTCTGCGCCCGCTGGATCGCCTGCAGCCCTATCGGCTTGAGATGGGCACGCGGCTGAAAACCCGGCGCGGCGAAACCCTGTACGATTTCTGGGGCGACCGGATCTCGAAGCAGTTGAACGCGGACGCCGAGGGACACGTCGACCCGACCCTGGTGAATCTGGCCAGCCAGGAATACTTCGGCGCCGTCGACGCCAAGGCCCTGACCCTGCCGATCGTGACGCCGCAGTTCCGCGAAATCCGCGACGGCGAAAGCCGCATCATCTCCTTCTTCGCCAAGAAGGCGCGCGGTCTGATGGCGCGCTACGCGGTCGAACAGCGCATTGAAAACGCCCGAGACCTGAAGAGCTTCGACCGCGACGGCTATCGCTTCGACGCCTCGGCCTCGACAGAGACCGACTGGATATTCACCAGGCAGGGAAATAACTGAGCCGGCCGTCGCCAAGCTCGTTCTCAACGGCTAGGCTGATCGGGCTGACGATAACGACAAGGGTGGATGCAGCACATGTTTCAGTGGCCCAAGCGCGGCGACGCCGCCGATGGTGACAACACCGCCTTCCGGGGCGTCGGCGAACTGAAGGGCCAGGTGGCCGTGATCTCGGGCTCGACGTCCGGCATCGGCTTGGGCCTGGCGCGCGCGGTCGCGGCGCGGGGCGGCGATGTCGTGCTGAACGGTCTGGGTGACCCTTCGGAGATCGAGCGCATCCGCGCCGAGATGGAGGCCGCCAACGGCGTGCGCGTGCGCTATCACGGCGCGGACATGCGCAAAGGCGACGAGGTGGCCGATATGGTCGCCTTCGCCAAGCACGACCTGGGTCGCCTGGACATTCTGGTGAACAACGCCGGGGTTCAGCACGTTGAATCCATAGAGAAATTCCCCACCGACAAGTGGGAGCAGATCATCGCCATCAACCTGTCTTCGGCCTTCTACGCCACCCGCGCGGCGGTGCCGATCATGAAGGCGCAAGGGCGCGGGCGGATCGTCAACATCGCCTCCGCTCACGGCCTGGTCGCCAGCCCCTTCAAGTCGGCCTACGTCGCCGCCAAACATGGCGTCATCGGCC
Organism: Brevundimonas sp.; assembly: GCF_046295775.1. Taxonomy (GTDB): domain Bacteria; phylum Pseudomonadota; class Alphaproteobacteria; order Caulobacterales; family Caulobacteraceae; genus Brevundimonas. Next base: position 77,323 of record NZ_JBKBML010000011.1, read on the forward strand.
TGACCAAGACCGTCGCGCTGGAACTGGCGCGCGAGAACATCACCTGCAACGCCATCTGCCCCGGCTTCGTCGAGACGCCGATCGTGCAGATGCAGATCGCCGACCAGGCGCGCACCCATGGCATCTCCAAGGATCGGGTGATCGACGAGGTCATCCTGAAGAAACAACCGACCAAGCGGTTCGTCACGACTGACGAACTGGCGGGCCTGTTCCTCTACTTGGTGTCGGACCTGGGCGCTTCGGCGAATGGGGCCAGCTTCTCCATCGACGGCGGATGGACGGCGGAATAGCCACGGCTTTGTGAGGGAACCGTGAGCGTCGGGCGGCGCTATGGGGGCATGAAGCTTCACCATTGCGCCGTCATCACCGCCCTCGCCTTCCCGCTCGCCGCCTGCGGCGGGGGCATGTCCCTGCAGCATGGAACCGAGCGCTTTCAGGGCGGAGTCGGCGACGCCGTGGCCGCCCCCCTCGAAGACCTGAACCTGCGTCGCGCCGAGGTGCCTGAGACTTTGATCGAAGCGCGCTATCGCCCCTACGGGATCGCCGGCATCACCGGCTGCGCCGCCATCGCCGCCGAAATCACAAAGCTGGACGAGGCGCTCGGCCCCGACCTCGACTCTGGCCTGGCGCCCGACGGATCACGCACCGACGAGCAGGCCGCCGACGCCGCCTTGGGCCTGGTGCGCGACACGACGACCGATTTCATCCCGTTCCGCAGTTGGGTTCGGCGCCTCACCGGCGCTCATGCGCACAGCCAGGAGGTCGAGCGCGCCTATCGCGCAGGGCTTACCCGCCGCGCCTACCTGAAGGGCATGGGTCAGGAGCAGGGCTGCGCCCCCCCGGCCGCCCCGACGGTCCGCGCGGTTCAGCCCTAACCGACGAACCCCGCCGCGCGCTTCAGCCGATCATTGATCGCCTCGCCCAGACCCGTCGCCGGGATCGGGGCGACGGCGATGCCGGTCGGCCGCTCGCGATCCGCCTCTCGAAACCGCCGGAACAGATTGGCGGCGGCTTCGCGCAGGTTGTCTCTGCGGCTCAAGGCGAACCGCGGATCCCCCTGAATGGGCCCGAAGCCCAGCAGGATTTCCCCGGCCCGCGCCTCGATGGCGTTGATCCTCACCGGCGCGTCGGGGGCGTAATGGACCGAGAGCCGCCCCGGCGAACGGTGTCCCTGCCCGTCATCTGACAGGGCGCCGACCACCGCTTCGATTTCTTCGCGCGTCACCGATCCGGGACGCAGCAGGCTGACCCGGCCGTCCAGGACCGAGACCACCGTGCTTTCCACCCCCACGGCGCAGTCGCCGCCGTCGACGGCCGCCCCGACGGCGAAGCCCGTTTCCTCTACCGCATCGGCGAAGGTCGTCGGGCTGGGCCGTCCCGAGCGGTTGGCCGACGGCGCCACCACCGGCCGATCGAACAGGGCCAATATCTCGCGCGCCCTGGCATGACCGGGCACGCGGACCGCAACGCTGTCCAGTCCTGCGCGCGCGAGGTCGCAGACCCGTTCGCGGTCCCGCACCGGCATCACCAAAGTCAGCGGCCCCGGCCAGAACGCCTCAGCCAGGGCGCGGGCGCGGTCATCCATCACGGCGATCCGCTCGGCCGCGACGGCATCGGCGACATGGGAGATGAGCGGGTTGAAGCGCGGCCGGCCCTTGGCTTCGAACACCGCCGCCACGGCCTGAGCATCACCCGCATCGGCGCCCAGGCCATAGACGGTCTCGGTCGGCAGCAGGATAAGCCGCCCCGCTCGCAGGGCGTCGGCGGCGTCGCGCGCGGAGGAAGGCGTCACGGCCGGCGGGGAATGAAGGGCATCATCCGATGCAGCACATTGTCGCGGTTGATGAACTGATGCTTCAGCGCACCCAGCACGTGCAGCGCCAAGAGGACGTACAGCAGCTTGGGCAGGGCGCGGTGAATGTCCATCAGCTGACCCGCCGTCTCGCGCCCGCCACCGATCGGCAGCAGCGGCCATTGGAACAGGCCGTACCAAACGATGTCGCGACCCGCCGCAGACGACGCCAGCCAGCCAGTGAGAGGCAGCGCCAACAGGACAACGTAGAACAGCACGTGGGTCGCACGCGCCAGGACCCGCTGCCACTTGGGCTGATCCGCCGGCAGGGCGATGGCCGGATTGGCGATGCGCCAGCCCAGCCGGACCAGGGTCAGCACCAGAATGCTCAGCCCCGTCGACTTGTGCAGGCCGATCCAGAAGCCCGCGTTCGGGCCATCGGTGTTGGCGTCGCTGACCACGAAGATCTGCACCACCACCAGCACGGCGATCAGCCAGTGCAGCGTCAGCGAGACTGTCGAATAGCGATTGCGCGGTTCGGCCATCAGCCACTCCCTTTTCGCCGTTCAGCTTGGCCCAGCGGGGCCGCCAGGCCAAGCGCTGATGCATGCGCGGCGACCTCGCCTCTTGCCTGCCGTCACGGCATCGTCGCAAGAAGCGCCAAAGCGTTTCCAGGAGACGGCTCATGACCTATCGCGCACCTGTTCGAGACTTGGCCTTCACCCTGCGGTTCGTCGCCGGCGGCGACGCCCTGACCGAGACCGGCGCCTTCCCCGACTTCGACGCGGAAGTCGCCGGCGCCGTGATCGAGGCGGCCGCGCAGTTCTCGGAGCAGGTGCTGGCGCCGCTGAACCGGCCCGGCGATCAGGCCGGATCGAAATACGCCAACGGCGCCGTGACCGCAGCCCCCGGATTCGCCGACGCCTATCGCCAGTTCGCCGAGGGCGGCTGGACCGGCCTGACCGCCTCGACCGAGGCCGGCGGCCAGGCCCTGCCCAAGGCGCTGGAACTCGCCGCCTATGAGACGGTCCACAGCGCCAACATGGCGTTCGGCCTGTGCCCCATGCTGTCGCTGGCGGCCATCGAGGCGCTGGAGGCGCACGGGACCGAGCATCAGAAGACCACCTATCTGCCCAAGCTGGTGTCGGGCGAATGGACCGGAGCCATGGTGCTGACCGAGCCGCACGCCGGGTCGGACCTGGGCGCGCTGACCGCCACGGCCACGCCCAACGGCGACGGTACCTACGCCCTGAACGGCCAGAAGATCTTCATCACCTGGGGCGACCACGACGCCACTGACAACATCGTCCACATGGTGCTGGCCCGCCTGCCCGACGCGCCGCCCGGCCCCAAGGGCATCAGCCTGTTCCTGGCCTCGAAGTTCGCGGTCAAGCCGGACGGCACGCTGGGCGACCGCAACGCCTTCCGCCCCGTCGGCGTCGAGCACAAGCTGGGCATCCACGCCTCGCCGACCTGCGTCATGAGCTATGAGAGCGCGACCGCCGAACTGGTGGGCCGGCCCAACGAGGGCCTGTCGCATATGTTCGTCATGATGAACGCCGCGCGCCTGGCGGTGGGGATGGAGGGGGTCGGCATCGCCGAGCGCGCCTATCAGCACGCCCTGGCCTATGCGCTGGAGCGTCGCCAGGGCCGCAGCGTCTGGACCGGCCAGGCCAACACCCCGATCATCGACCATCCGGGCGTGCGTCGCATGCTGGCGGTCATGAAGGCCAAGACGGCCGCCGCGCGCGCCATCTGCCTGTCGACCGGCGTCGCCGCCGACCTGGCGCGCCACGCGGGCGCCGAAGAGGATCGGCGGCGCTGGAAAGGTCGCGAGGACCTGCTCACCCCCATCGCCAAGGCCTGGTCGACCGATGTCGGCTGCGAGGTCGCCTCAATGGGCGTGCAGGTCCACGGCGGCATGGGTTTCATCGAAGAGACGGGCGCGGCCCAATACTATCGCGACGCCCGCATCGCCCCGATCTACGAGGGCACCAACGGCATCCAGGCCATGGACTTGGTCGGCCGCAAGCTGAGCCAGGACGGCGGCGAATCGGCTCGGCTGGTGATCGCCGAGATGAAGGCCACTCTGGTCGAGCTGGCCCGCGTCTATGACGGCAAGCCGCTGGAGCGTTTCGCCACCGCCATCGAGGCGGTCGAGGACGCGACCCTATGGCTGCTGGATCGCAAGGCCGACCCGAACGCCGCCGCCGACGTGCTGGCGGGTGCGGACGCCTATCTGACGCTGCTGGGTGACGTGATCGGCGGCTGGATGCTGGCCAAGGGCGCGCTGGCGGCCAACGCCGGCCTGGCGCAGGGATCGGACGACGCCTGGCTGCGCGGTCGGATGGACCTGTATGAAGTCTACGCCGCCAATGTTCTGGGCCACGCCTCCAGCCGCCTGGCCGCCGTCGGCCAGGGCGGCGAACTGCTGCAGCGTATCAGCGCCGAGGTGCTGGCGGGCTGACGTCCAGCAGGGCGATGGCCTCGCGGATATATTCGGCGTGGACCACCACGCCGAGATCCAGACGCTCGCCGCCCGACACCACCTCCTGGGCCAGAAGGCCGGCGATGAAGGGGTGATCGGGCGCGGGCGCGTCCGGCCGTCGCCGCGCGCTCGCCGTCCAGAACACCGGCCCGCCCGAGTTGCCCGGGAAGACCTTGAAGTCCAGCAGGAAGGTCGGAAACGCCTCGACCGGCGAGACCGGCCAGGACGCCACGCGCCCGACCCTAAGAATCGGAAAGCCCGCGCGATTGGCCGACAGGCCGCGCGGAAAACCCAGCGACAGCAGTTCGTCGCCCGGCCCGACCTCGAAGTCCTCGAAGGCGTCGCGGTCCGCCAGCCAGGCCAGCGGTATGGCCGCGCGGGCGAAGGCGTCGGGCGCGGTGATCTCCATCACCGCCACGTCGCGATCCGGGTGACGCACCCACAGCGGCTGCTCGGCCGCGTCGCGGATGACGAAAGGGCTGGCGTCGAAGCGCCAGCCGCCATCGGCGCCCTGGACGCGCCAGCCGATGCGCGAACCGGCCAAGGGCATCTGCTCCAGCACATGGGCCGCGGTGACCAGCACGGTGCGGGGCTGGCCGTCGGCACGCGGCGCATTGATCAGAAAGGCCGTGCCGACCTTGCGCGTGCCGTCGCCCAGCGGCTGATCCACCTGCACCGTCGCATTGATGAGGCCCACCGTCAGGTCCCACGCCGGAGCGACGCGGGCCGCGACCTGAGGCGGCGGAGCCTGGACGACAACGGCGGGCGGGGGCGTCTGATCGATAAACATCACGGTTTCGGCTATCGGCGGGCTTTGTTCATTTGACGGCGCGCGGGACTGGCGCACAAGGTCCGCCTCGACCATCTCGGGGACCTGACACCATGAACCGTCGCGAACTGATCGCTTCGACCGCCGCCGCGGCCGCCCTGGCCGGCGCCGCCCCCGCCCTTGCCCGCCAGACTTCCGGAAGCCGAATGCCTCAAACGCCCGTCGCCCCCGTGGCCAAGAAGATCCCTGTCCGCATCGAGCAGCTGGGCCGCGTCCGCACCGACGACTATCAGTGGATGAAGGACGACAGCTGGCAGGCGGTGCTGCGCGATCCGACGCTGATCAAGGCCGACGTAAAGGCGCACCTGACGGAGGAAAACGCCTATCGCGAAGCCATGATGGCCTCGACCCTGCCGCTGCAGGCGACGATGTTCGAAGAGATGAAGGGCCGCATCAAGGAGGACGACAGCTCCGTTCCCTCGCCCGACGGCCCGTGGGAATATTACGTCGAATACCGCACGGGCGATCAGCACCCGCGCTACATGCGCCGCCCGCGTAATGGGTCGGGCGCGCCGCAGTTGCTGCTGGACGGCAACGCCCTGGCCGAGGGCAAGGCCTATTCGCGGATCAGCGCCACCGAATACAGCCCCAACCACGCCCTGTTCGCCTATGCCGAGGACGCCCAGGGGTCGGAGGTCTATCGAGTCTTCGTCAAGGACCTGGCGACGGACCAACTGGTCGGCGAGCCGATCGAATCCGCCTCAGCCAGCCTGACCTTTTCGCCCGACAGCCAATGGCTCTTCTGGACCAACCGCGACGACAACGGCCGTCCCGACAAGATCTTCCGCCGGCCCGCGCACGGCGGCGAGACCACCCTGGTCTATGACGAGACCGACGACGGCATGTTCATCGGCGTGGGCCGAACGGCGGATGACGCCTTCGTGCTGATCTCGATCGGCAACCAGGAAACCTCGGAAGTACGCTACGTCGCGGCCGCCAGCCCCACGGCAGAGCCAGTGGTGCTAGAGCCCCGCAGCGTAGGCGTGCGCTACGACGCCGACCACTGGGGCGACCGCTGGCTGGTGCGCACCAACGCAGACGACGCCATCGACTTCCGCATCGTCGAGGCCCCGACCGCCACGCCGGGCAAGGCCGCCTGGACGGACCTGGTGCCGCACCGCCCCGGCCGCTTCATTGAGGAGATGAGCCTGACCGCCGGCCATCTGGCCCGCCAGGAACGCGCCGACGCCAACACCCGAATCGTCATCCGCGACCGTGCGGGCGCTGAGCACGAGATCGGCGTCGACGAGCCCGCCTACGCCCTGTCGCTGATGGGGTCGTCGGAGTTCAACTCCACCAATCTGCGCTACGGCTACAACTCGCCGTCCACCCCGACGTCGACCTATGACTACGACATGGCGACGCGCGAGCGGGTGCTGAAGAAGGTCCAGGAAGTCCCGTCGGGTCATGACCCGGCCGACTATGTCGTCGAGCGCCTGAACGCCCCGGCCGCCGATGGCGAGCTGGTGCCCGTCACGGTCCTTCGCCGCAAGTCCACGCCGGTCGACGGCTCGGCGCCCATTCTGCTTTACGGCTACGGTTCGTACGGCATTCCGATGCCGGCCAGCTTCTCGACCAGCCGGCTGTCGCTGGTGGATCGTGGCTTCATCTACGCCATCGCCCACATCCGGGGCGGATCGGACAAGGGCTGGGGCTGGTTCCTGGCCGCCCGGCGCATGACCAAGAAGAACACCTTCACCGACTTCATCGCCGCCGCCGAGCATCTGATCCAGCGCGGCTACGGCCGGGCCGGCAATATCGTGGCCCAGGGCGGGTCGGCCGGCGGCCTGCTGATGGGCGCGGTCAACAACATGCGGCCCGAGCTATGGGCCGGCGTCATCGGCCAGGTGCCCTTCGTCGACGTCATCAACACCATGAGCGACACCTCCTTGCCGCTGACCCCGCCCGAGTGGCCCGAGTGGGGCAACCCGATCGAGGACGCCGAGGCCTACGACTACATGATGTCCTACAGCCCCTACGATCAGGTCGAGGCCAAGGCCTATCCCGCCGTGCTGGCGACCGGCGGCCTGTCGGATCCGCGCGTCACCTATTGGGAGCCCGAGAAGTGGGTGGCCAAGCTGCGGCCCGCGACCACCTCGGGCAAGCCGGTCCTGCTGAAGATCAACATGGAGGCCGGGCACGGCGGGGCCTCCGGCCGCTTCGACTATCTGAAGGAAGTCGCCCACGACTACGCCTTCGCGGTCTGGGCCGTTGAAAAGGGCTGGGAGCAGGCGTGATCGTCCGCGAGACGGCCGAGGACGATCTCTCGGCCATCACCGCCATCTACGCCGACAGCGTGGCTCAGGGGGCGGGCACCTTTGAACTGACGCCGCCGTCGGTCGAGGCCATGCGCGCGCGCCTGGGCTCTGTCACGGCGCTGGGCCTGCCCTGCCTGACGGCCGAGATCGACGGAGCGGTCGCGGGCTACGCCTATGCCGGGCCGTTCCGGCTGCGCGCCGCCTATCGCTACACGGTCGAGGATTCGGTTTATGTCGCCGAGACCTTTCGAGGACGCGGCGTCGGCCACGCCCTGCTCAAGGCGCTGATCGCGCGCTGCGAGGCGCTTGGCCTGCGGCAGATGGCGGCCGTGATAGGCGACAGCGCCAACGCCGGCTCGGTGGCCCTGCACGCCGCCTGCGGCTTTCGCCCGGCCGGCGGGTTCGAGGGCGCGGGCTGGAAGTTCGACGGCTGGCGCGACGTGGTCTTCATGCAACGCGCGCTGGGACCGGGAGCCGAATCACCCCCAGACACGGCCGGCTTCGACTGCGGCCGCTGAACGGTCCTAATGAGGCGCGATGTCCGCCGGAGGCGTGCGCAGCCAAGGCGCCAGGCGGAAACGGCGCGGCGCCTCGCCCACGGTGCGGTGGAAGATGAACTGGCGGGCGAAGGCGACTACGGCTCGCAGCGTCGCTTCGTCGAAGGGCTTTGACACCGCTCCCAGGGCCCCAGCGAAGCCTTCCGGAATCTGTTCCGGGTTGGCGGTCAGGAAGACAACGGCCGAGCCGTAGTCCTCGACCAGACGGTGAGCGATCTGCGGCCCTGTCAGACCGTCAAGCAGGTTGACGTCCACGAAAGCCAGATCCGGCCGTTCCCGGTCGGCGACAGCGAACGCGCTTTCCTGGTCCATGGCGCATCCCACCACGTCGCAGCCCGCGTCGGTCAGGACCATCTCGACTTCCATGGCCAGAATGGCCTGGTCCTCGACGATCATGACCCGAAGGTCCGGTGGTGAAGTCAAACGCCAATCCTCCCAGCCAGCCGCCCATACACTCTGTGTCGGCCAGCGGACAGAAGAAACCCGCTCTTGGCGAAATGGTTCGAGCTGAGCTATTGAAACCCGACGTTTTTTTGCTCATGGGGGCCCAATGACCGCTGAAGCGGAATTTCATGAGGCCGAGCTGCAGCGCCGCATGGCCGGCAACACCCAGTTGCTGCAAGCCATCATCGGCATCCGCCTACGCAGCGTCGTCGACCCCGAAAGCCGCCGGCACCTGACCTGGCTCAGCGACATCGTGGCCGCGCTCGGTCTTCTCAACCGGCGATTGACCAAGGACGGCGATGTCGATTTCGCCGCCTATATGCAGGACGCGGCCGCATTCTGGCGTCGAGGCTGCGAAGGCCGCCCGGTTCGCATCGAAGTGCGCGGCGCGGTTTCCACCATGCCCGACAGTCATGTCACCCCCTTGGCCATCATCCTGCACGAGTTGATATCCAACGCCCTTCGCCACGCCTTTCCGGGCGACAGGGGCGGCGTGATCGCCGTGGCGGTGTCCCAAGCCTCGGACGGCGTTAGCCTCGTGGTTCGCGACACCGGCGTGGGCGACGACGCCCCGCATCGGGGCGAGGGCCTGGGCCTGATCGAAGGGTTGGCGGACCACCTCGGCGGCTCGGTCGTGTTCGAAACCGCGCCCGACGCCGGCTTCGTCGCCCGCGTGCGCCTGCCCCTCATGTCGCGCAGCCGGCACTGAACGGCGATCGGTTCTGATTGCTGGCCGCTGTTTGCTGGCCGCTGTTAGGGTTTTGCGCATCATCGGGCGTCATGAATGACGCTCGGAGACGCCCATGGCTCGAATTCTCATCATCGACGACGACCCCGTGCTCCGCGCGGTGGTTGAAGGTCTTCTGAGCGATGACGGGCATGAGGTGTGCGCCGCCGCCGATGGCGAGGAAGGCCTTTCCCTCCTGCGCGACCGCGACATCGATCTGGTCGTCCTGGACATGCTGATGCCGCGCAAGGACGGCTTCGAGACGCTGATGGAGATCCGACGTCTGCGTGGCGGTCCGCGTGTTCTGGCCATATCCGGCGGCGGCATGTCCGCGCCCATGAACTATCTCGGCCCCGCTCGCACCCTGGGCGCTGACGACATCATGCAGAAGCCCCTTGAGCCCGAAGCCTTGAAGGCGGCTGTTTCGCGTTTGGTTGCGCGGGGCGCGGTTTGATGCATGGAGCCCGGCCAAAGAAAAACCCGCTGTCCTTTTGGACGGCGGGTTTTGATCTTGGGTGCG
>NZ_JBKBML010000012.1:0-76907 GCF_046295775.1 Brevundimonas sp.
CGCACTTCGAACGTAGGCAACGCGGGCTACCCGGCCTGGACGACGCGAGTGGCGCCTGGGCGAACCGAGACGCTACGCTTCGCTATCGAAACTCGCCCGTAGGCTAGCTGGCGCCGCATCCGGCGGCTGCGTAGAACGTTTGCAGCCGAAACTTTCGTTTCGAAACACTCACGGATTGCCTTCTCGGAAGGAATGAGAGCTACCTTGCCGTAGCGACGGATTGTGGACTTCACCACGGCTCACGAATGTCGCGTTGCCGGCGGACTGCCAATGTCGGCTGAGGGCGCATAGCGGCTGTAGCGAACCCGACCGCAGAGTTAGCTCAACCCCGCGCAACCATCCCGGTCTTATGCGCAGCGTACGCCTTAGCATAACATCTAGATGCCCGATTGGCTGACTTGCACAAACTCTTACACGTCCGGGTCTCCCATGATGCAAACATATTAAGTATCAAACGGTTGATACTGGCATGTGTGACTTAAAATCTGCATCTTCGAAGTGCCGGTTCGAGTCCGGCCGCCGCACGACACGACGAAGGTTTAGCATGGCGGATCTTTCGACGTTTTTTGAGATGGCCGACGAAGCGTCTGGCTTCGAGCAGGCGTTTACCAAGGCCATTTCGGTCCTAAAACGCGGCGGCATGCAGTCGATGATCGCCGAGGAAAACATCCAACGGTTCTCGCATGGCAAACGGTGGAACCATCGTGCCAACCCGCACACCGTTGATGGTGAAATGCAGACGATGTCCGTCGAATGGGCCACGCCATTTCAGGAAATCGTCGACGGTGATCTGACCCTCATTCCCCGCGCCATACGGAGCATTTCCGAGCAGATGCACAGTGCCCAGATGCGGATGATGTATAAGACGCTTAGCGATGTTTGCGACGCCAATGGGCAAACCGTGGATGTCGCCGCGTCCGGCTCCCATGCAGCCGCCTTCCTTGAAATGCTGCGGAAGATCGAGTTCGGCGTCGATCGCGACGGCAACGTCAGTATGCCGCAGATTCATGCTGGTCATCAGGCGGCTGAGAAGATGATCGCCGACCTCGAAGCCCAACCACCCGAGTTCGCGGCCGAGGTCGAGCGCCTTAAGGCAGAAAAAAGCGAGGCGGCGCTTGCGAGGGAGCGAGAGCGTCTGAGCAAGTTCAAGATGCCGGAGGCGCGATGACCCGCGCGCTTATCGCCATCGGCGTCAACACGTACGACCATGTGAACGCCCTCGGTGCGGCCGAGCATGACGCTACCGTGGTGTTCAACGAGCTCATCAAGCCGCATGTGGGTGCGTACGAGCCGGCCTTCTCGCGCTTGCTGCTTTCACCGACGCTCGCCGAGGTCCGATTAGCCGTCGAGGAGGTCGTTCTTGGCGGCGTTCAATTCGACGAGCTGACCTTCTTCTTCGCCGGGCACGGGATGATCCAGCCTGTCGGCTTCTACATGGCCATGCGAGACACGAGGCTCGATCGCGCTACCGCAACGGCCTTCAGTCTTTCGGAGCTTTTCGCTCAGATTGCCGAGGCATCACCGGCGCAAACCAATGTGATCCTTGATGCATGCTTCAGTGGCGGCCTCGCGGCGGACCTGAGCATGCTCACCCGCCCAGAGACGAGCGGCTACGTCGGCTCACCGGCCGTGACCCTGCTTGCCATGTCCGCCCGAAACCAGGAAGCCAACGAGTATGTGGATGGCGGTGTCGGCACCTCGGCGCTGCTCGACTGCATCACGGGACGGGCGCTGGTCCGAGAGGATGTCGGCTCGCTTGAGCTCTTCGACATCGCCCAAGTGGTCATCCAACGTGTCCGCCGATCCGGCGACCAAAACCCGGTGCTGTCGGCGCTGAATGTGCACCGCCGTTCCCAGTTCTGTCGAAACCCCCTGTTTCAGGCGAGCAGCCAGTCGGCACTGAGGAAGTGGGAGCCCCGAGCATTTCTCGATGCCGTCGAGCCCGTTCTGGCGTCCCACCCCCACGACCCTCTGGACTTGATCGCCGACGTGGAGCGCTTGTTCGGGCATCTGATCGGCAAGGCGGACGAAAGCCGCGACGTGTTCAAAGGGGCTGAACTTCGCGCGACGGCTGCGATTGCCCTGCTGCCCTATGCCAGCATTCATCCTCAAATCAGCCGCTGGCTGCTGAGCCAACTGGAAAGCCTCATCGGCGTAATCCATCGAGCGCTTGATGAGGCCGTGGAGGCCTTCGAAGCCGAGAAGTTCGCTATGTTGGCCGGCCCCGGCGGGATGGCCAACCTCTACCTCCTACCAATCCGCCTATCGAAAGTACTGGGTTGGACAGGAGCGGCTTTTCACCTGGGGCGGCTGATCGGGCGCGAGGCAGAATTCCCGCGTGACAAGTTTAAGCGACTGCTGGATCTGATTGTCGAACGCTACCGTCTTTCCCTCGCGTCGATAAGCGACGCCCAAGCGCCATATCTGGCCTTGGCGCTCACTGCGATAGCGGCCCTCGATCTGAGGGAGGAAGGCGAAGCCATACTGAGCCCGCTCTTCAACTCGTATGTCGAGTGCAAAGCGCGGATCGCTGCCACCAGCATCGAGCCGTCTCGCATCTTCGCCTACATGCTCGCCCGCCTTACGGATTCCTTCGCTGAAGTGCAGGGGCAGGTCGCCCAGCCGAATGAGCTGGGAACGGTCTACCTCTTGGCAGCCCCGCTGTTTGATCTCACCGATGTCTTCGACGAAGCGATGAGCGAGCTCGACCACGTTACGATCAATGCCTTCGTAGCTGACGATCATACCCTGTTTGCTCTTGAAACGATCGACGACGGCGAGAACAACCCTTTCACCATCGGCCACTACATCTGGCGTATCGACGACTTGCTCCAGCACTTCCCGCCTCATGCGTTTGTCCAGCCGACCGACCCGTCGGTCGCGGGCGGCGCGATCCTAGCGTCACTCATTTTCCCGGACCGTGTGCCCTGGTTCGTTTTCGAGCGCTCGATCAGCTGAAGGTGCTGTCAGGTTAAGCGCCGCTGGACGTAACCTGCCTGACCCGACGAAGTCTGACGGTCAGTTATCCGGTCGCCTTCCAAGGTCCGCTGCTGGTTCATTGCGCCGAAAGCGACGACTTTTCTGACCGTCTCTGGTACGCTCCCAGACGTGCCGGAAAACGCTGCGATTTCCGTTGCCGTGGTGGCCATATGGTGACCACGAGCATCTGCCGAGTTGGTCGGTGCGAACTTTTGTTAACGTGCCCAATGACTTATCGGCGCGAATAAGGCGTTTTCAGTTACCTGTACTGGGACATCGAGCTGGAGCCCTAGGTCAGCTCCAAGGCGTCAGGCCTGCGGTGAAAGCCGTGTAGGCGGCGTAGGCGGCGAGAAGGATCGCGCCCTCCCGACGGCTCAGCCGGCCGCCGGTGTAGGCGAACAGCATCACCAGCAGCGTCACCGCGACCAAAACCGGCAGGTCGAAACCGGCGATGGCCGAGGGCACCGTCGTTGGCGCGATGATCCCGGTCAGGCCGCCGATGAACAGGATGTTGTAGATGTTGGAGCCCAGGACGTTGCCCAGCGCCATCTCGCCCTGGCGACGCCACGCGGCCATTGCCGAGGTGACCAGTTCCGGCAGGGATGTGCCGATGGCGACGATGGTCAGACCGATCACGGCGTCGCTGACGCCCAGCGTCTCCGCCATGCCGATGGCGCCGCTGACCAGCACGCCGCCGCCGGTCACGATCAAACCGAGCCCAGCGACGAACAGGATCAGGGCGAGCCAAAGCCGTCCCTTGGCCAGAGCGTGCGCCTCGAAGTCAGCGTCTACGCCCTCCATGGCGGCCGACCGATCATAGGCGGCGCTGTGCGTCGCTCCGGCGCGCTCCTGTCGATAGGCGTAGTAGATGTAGCCCGAGATGGCCGCCAGAAAGATCAGGCCCGCCTCTCGCGTCAGGCCGACGGTGGCCCCGGCGGCCAGCAAGGCCAGAACCGCCATCAAGCCCACTCCGCCGTCGCGCCATAAGGCGCTGGCTTTCACCGCGAACGGGGCGATCAAGGCGGCGGCGCCCAGGATCAGCAGCGAATTCGCGATGTTGGAGCCGACGATGTTGCCCACGGCGATGCCAGGCGACCCCGCCAGGCTGGCCTGGACGCTAGCGGCAAGTTCGGGCGTCGACGTGCCCATGCCCACGATCGTCAGGCCGATCAGCATGGGGGACAGTCTGAGCCGCTCGGCGATGCGCACGGCGCCGCGCACCAGCAGATCGCCGCCCAGAACCAGAAGAACGAGGCCGAGCAGGAGGAACAGGATATCGGTGGCCATGGGTGGTCCGGCCGTCTGGCTGTCGAACGATCAGTGGTGCTCAGGGTCAGCCTTCGGCCGGCTCTCGCGTCTGCGAGCGCGCTTCGGGCGAAAGACAGCGTTGGGTTCCGCCGGCCTCGTTGCGCGGCTCAAGGCTCACGGCCTGACCGTCCGCGCCGTAGGTCGCCAGCCACTGGCATCCGGTCTGAAGATCGGTCAGGACGAACAGGTTGGGCTCGGCGGTCGCGGTTTTCGTGAAGGTCGCGCCCAGTGCGGCGGTGCGCAGGGCGCCCAACGGGTCCTGGGCTGCGTTCTGAAGCGTCTCCGTCTGGCTGTTGAGCGCCTCGGCGGACGCGCGAAGCGAGCCTGCGGCCGTCTCGACGTCTTCCAGCATGGAGGTATCGATGGGCTCGCAGGCGGCCAGAGACACGCCGACGGCGGCGGCGATCAGCGGGAGTTTCACGGTGCGGATCACGGTTGGTCCTTGCTGCGCAGTTGATGATTGATCCGGAACAGGCGGTCGAGGTCGCGTGCGCGGCTTGTCATCAAGGTCGGCGATGCGGCGGGATGATTTCGACACGGCGGCTCCTCATGCAGTTGAGAGGCGCGCGATCACCGAGCTGCGGAATAGGCCGGACCCAGTCATCGAGCGCACCCGATGCGGTCCGACATCACGATCAGCGATCGTCAGAGGGGCCCGGGCCGCGAGCGGTCATATAATGCGGCGACGCGCTTGAGCCAATGGGTTTCGAGTGCGTCGAACGGCGGCCGTCTACTGACCGGGCCAGTTGACGCCGCGCGGACGGTACCAGCTGGGGGCGGCGGGCGGGGCGCAGTTGCGCTGCATCCCAAGGCCCTTGAGGAAGGCGCGGCGCAGCCGGCCGGCCTGCAACGCCTCCTGGACATGACGGCTGTGCTGTTCGGCGCCGGTCAGACGGCGGATCCAACTGCGGCCCGGAATGAAGTCCGTGGCGGCGTCGCGGATAGCGTCCAGCGCGGCCCTCGACGCCGCATCGGCGGCGCGCTCGCTCAGCAGCCGGCCGTCCGGCGGCGGGGGCTCGTCGGCGTCAGGGCCTAGCGCCTCGTTCAGCCGCTCGACCTCCAAGGCGATCGAGCTGCATTGATAGAGGTTACGCTGGTCGTAAGGGCTGGCCTGAGCCTGCAGCAGGACCATGGGAATCACCTGGCGACGCAGACCCAAGTCCTCAAGCGGGGCCGCGGCCGCTTCGTCCAGGCCGGACGCCACGGTGCGGGCGCCTTCCCCCGCCGAGCGCGCAGCCGCGCAGGCGCCGAGCAAGGGAAACAGGAGGAGCAGACAGGCGACGCGCATCATCGGGCTTTCACCACGCAGGCGCGGCGGCAAAAAGGCGGCGGATATCAGGCGACTGCGCGCTGCCCGTCGGATCCGTCCAGGTCCGCCGAGGCGGGGGTGGCGCTCGCCAGGGCGGTGTTCATTGCCATGCGAAGGCGTTCGGGCTTGATCGGCTTCTCCACGACGCAGGCCATGCCGGCGGCGACATAGCGTTTGGCGTCTTCCGGGTCCGCGTTGGCGGTCAGGGCCACGATCGGGGTTCTGCCGGCGGCGTCGGGCAAGGCGCGTATGGCTAGCGTCGCCTGGACGCCGTCCAGGCGGGGCATCTTGATGTCCATCAGGATCAGGTCGAACGGGCGGGACTGCACGGCCTCCAGCGCTTCCTGCCCGTCCTCCGCGAGTTCGGAGGTGCAGCCGAACATTTCGCACAGAGCCTGGGCGACCACACGGTTCGTGGCGTTGTCATCGACGATCAACACATGCGGCTGGGCCGCCAGGTCCAGCCCGGACAGGTCGGCCACATTGGTTGCGGGTTCGGCCTCGACCTGGGCGCGCTCGGCCTCGATGTCAAAGGCGAAGGTGGCCCCGCGTCCCGGGTTGTTCTCGGCCCAGATGCGGCCGCCCATGCGGTCGACCACCTGGTGGCAGATGGCCAGGCCCAGGCCGGCGCCGTCAGGACCCGCCTCATGCACAAAGGGTTCGAAGATGGTGTCGATCCGGTCGGGCGCGACGCCCGGTCCGTCGTCGCGCACGCGCGCCTGGATGCGGACGCGGCCGTTCTCCAGCCAGGCGTGAAGACCCGCCTCGACCACGCCGCCGCGTGCGAATTTCAGGGCGTTGCCGACCAGATTGTTGAACACCTGTTTCAGCCGCACAGGATCGACCAGGGCGGCCAGGTCGGTGTCGCCCTGATAGCGAACCATGAGCGACACGCCGTCCTGCGACGCGCGCGGCGTCCAAAGGGCCTGGATGTCGTCCATCATCGCCCGCAGAGGGGTGGGGACGGCCTGCAGCTCCAGTTCGCCCGCCTGGGCGCGCGACAAATCCATCGCATCCTGAAGGATGCGCAGCAGCGTTTCGGACGAATCCGTGATGGTCTGGACATGGGCCAGGGCCGTCGGATTCAGCGGCTGGCGACGCAGAAGCTCGGCCACCGCCAGGACGCCGTTCATCGGCGTGCGCAGCTCATGGCTCATGATGGCCAGGAACTGGCTGCGCGCGCGCGCAGCCGCCACCGCCTGGGCGCGGGTGTCGTTCAGATCACGGCTTTGATCGACCAGGGCCTGGTTATGAAGGCGCTGGCTCTCATTGACGGCCTTAAGGATCGACAGACCTGTGCCGACGCCCAGGTATCGGCCCTCATGGGTGACGATGAAGCCGCGCGTCAGGGCGCTGGGGCCGCCTTTCAGGAAGGCGTCGCAGAAGGCGTCGACCTTGACGCCCGCCTCGATCACGGCCGGCTCCGCGTCCATCAGGTGCGCGACGTCGCGATTGAGATACATGGCGTGACCCAGCGGTCCGGCCAGTTTCAAAAGGAAGGGGTCGCGCTCGATCAAGCCTAGCGGCCGTCCATCGGCAACCACGGCCAGGGCCAACAGATCGGGTTCAGCCTCAAAGCGCGCAAAGGCCTGGCTCGCCGTGGTGTTCGGCCCAACGGGATCGGCCCGCCGAATGAACGCTTCCATGGTCGGCATACTGGCCGTTACTCCACTGAGACCGGTGGACAATGCCGCCGATCCTTTGCGGAATCCTTAAGCTGAGCCGGCTTTTGCTCACCAAGGCGAAAACGATTTTTGCGCTGCGGGGACGGCTGGGTTAAAAGGCCGCCCCATCAACCGACACACCCTGGACTGACGCATGCGCGCGGCCGAACGGCCGACCGCAGACTTGCCATGAGCGATTTCACCTCATCAACGCCCGCCGCGTCCGCCCTCGTCCTGTTTTCGGGCGGGCAGGACAGCGCGACCTGCCTGGCCTGGGCGCTGGAGCGGTTCGTGCGGGTCGAGACCGTCGGCTTCGATTATGGCCAGCGGCATGTGGTCGAGATGCAGGCGCGACAGGCGGTGCGTAACCGTATGGTCGAGGCCCTGCCGCAGTGGGCCGACCGGCTGGGGCCGGATCACGTGGTCGATCTTACGGGATACGGCCGGATCGCCGAAAGCGCCCTGACCGCCGATCGCAAGATCGAGCTGGATGCGCGCGGCCTGCCGACGACCTTCGTGCCGGGACGAAACCTGGTGTTTCTGACGACGGCGGCGGCTCTGGCCGATCGGCGCGGGCTGGAGGTGCTGGTCGGCGGCATGTGCGAGACCGACTACTCCGGCTATCCCGACTGCCGAAACGACACCATTCAGGCCATGGCGCGCGCACTGTCGCTGGGGCTGGACAAGCCGGTGGTGATCGAAACGCCGCTGATGTGGCTGACGAAGGCCCAGACCTGGGATCTGGCGCATCGGATCGGCGGCGACGCCCTGGTCGAACTGATCATCGAGGACAGCCATACCTGCTATCAGGGCGACCGCACGCACCGCCACGCCTGGGGTTACGGCTGCGGCGACTGCCCGGCGTGCGAGCTGCGCGCCGCAGGGCATGCCGAGTGGGTCGCGAGCCGATGACCTATTCCGCCAAGGAAGTCTTTCTGACGGTGCAGGGCGAAGGCGGGCAGGCGGGCCGTCCGGCCGTCTTCCTGCGCTTCGCCGGCTGCAATCTGTGGAGCGGGCGTGAGCAGGACCGCGCCACGGCGGTCTGCACCTTCTGCGACACCGACTTCGTCGGCGTCGACGGGGGCGGCGGCGGCAAGTTCGCCACGGCCGATGGTCTGGCCGACCATGTCGCGGCGATGTGGCGGGGCAGGGCGGGGGACCCGCGCCTGGTCGTCTGCACCGGCGGCGAGCCTCTGCTGCAACTGGACGCCCCGCTGATCGAGGCCCTGCACGCACGCGGGTTCGAGATCGCCATCGAGTCCAATGGCACCCTGGCCGCGCCGGACGGGATCGACTGGGTGTGCATCAGCCCCAAGGCCGACGCGCCGGTCGTCCAGACCACGGGCCAGGAACTGAAACTCGTCTATCCGCAGGACAAGGCCATGCCCGAGCGGTTCGAGCATCTGGCGTTCGAACGCTTCTGGCTCCAGCCCATGGATGGTCCCGATCAGGCGGCCAACACCGCCGCCGCCATCGAATACTGCCTGACCCACCCGCAATGGCGCCTCAGCGTCCAGACACACAAGTACATCGGCGTCCGCTAATGCCCGTCTTCGAGATCACCAAACAGGCCACCTTCGACGCCGCCCACCACTTTCCGAACGAGCCGGAGGGCAGCATCTATCGCCGCGTGCACGGTCACTCGTTCACGGTCGAGGCGACGGTGCGGTCCGAGGTTCTGGACGCCGAACACGGCTGGGTCGCCGATCTCGGCGCGCTGGACCGGGCGCTGAAGGCCGCGGCCGAGACGCTGGACCACGGCATGCTGAACGAGCACGAGGGGCTGGAGCTGCCCAGCCTGGAGAACCTGTGCCTGTGGTTCGCTCGGACTTTGAAGCCGCAATGGCCGGGCCTGTGCCGTGTCCAGGTGGCGCGGCCGACCGTCAACGAACGCTGCGTCCTGACGCTTTAAGCGGTCAGCAGTCGCGGCCCTGGCGCTGACGCTGTTCGCAACGGCGCTGCTCGCGCTCGAACGCTCGCTGTTCGCGCTCTCGCTTCAGCTTGGTTTCCTCGTCCGAGGTGGTGACGGCGTCGAAGCCGGCGCCCACCACGGCCCCGCCGGCCTTGGCCGCTCCGCCGACCACGGCGGCGCCAGTGCCCACCACCGCGCCGACTAGACAGCCTTGCAGCATCAGGGCGCAGGCGATGAGGGCGGACAGGGACGCGATACGGGTCATGACGAGACCTTAGCCTGCGCTACGCCTCTGCGGAACCAGTTTGCGACGCTGACGCGCCACCGCCAGCGGCGACCCGTCCGCCCCCCAGCACGTGGCCTCGTCAACGGTCCAGCCGTGACCGAAGTCGAGCATCCGGAACTCGAAAAAGGCCCAGCCGTTCGGGGCCGTCTTCGGTGTGGGGTCGGCCAGGATGTCGTAGCGCAGGTCCACGGTCGTCATCGGCGGCGGGAGGCTGAAAGCGGTCCAGGCTGGCGGATAAAGTGCGTCCAGCAGGTAGCACAGGCCGTCGGCGTCCAGGGGGCGTCCGCCCTTCAGCCGCATCCAGAGACGTTCCACCACCGGCCGTCCTTCATTGCCCCCCAGGATGAAGGGACCGCCGTCGAAGCGGTAGTCGACGTGCTGGGAGAAGCGCGGGGCCATCGGCCCGCTGATCTCGCCGGTCGGCTCTTCAAGCCGGTGCAGCGGCGGAGGGGAGGCCAGCGGAGTCAGCGGGTTCGCCTCCGCCGCGTCCACGCCCCAGGTGGCGGTGGCGTGATGGGTCAGACGCTCGCCCTGTCCGGCCTCGACGGCGGAATAGGCCACGGTGCGGCCCCCGCGCAGCAGACGCGGCCGAAAGCTCATCGGCGCCTCGAACTTCGCCGCCGCCAGATACTGGACCGACAGAGTGCGCAGCGGCGCCTCGATCGCCAGGCCTTCACGCATGGCCTTGGCGCACAGGGCGGCCAGCAGCCCGCCGAACGGAAAGCCGGCCTCGGGCGGGGCGCCGATCGGGCCGTTCGAGAAATCGCCCGACAGGTGGGCGGTAAGGTCCTGGTCGAACGTCAGGGCGCGGGCGTAGGCGTCGGTCATAAGCCCCTTCTGGCAAGAAGGACGGGCGAAAGGCCAGCCCTTCGCCCGCCGAAGTCGGGAATGCGCAGCGCCTGACGCTCAGGTGCGTTGCCAAACAAGACTGACTGACTCCGTTTGCATTGGCAACCCACTTGCCAAACCCCTGACGCAGGGTCACTTTCCAGCCATGGGACGCACAGCCGACTACAGCCGCCAGAGCTGCTCCATCGCCGCGACGCTGGAAGTGATCGGCGATCCGTGGACGCTGCTGGTCATCCGCGACGCCTTCAACGGCGTCAGCCGCTTCGAACAGTGGCAGGAGCGGCTGGGCGTGGCCCGCAACGTCCTGGCGTCACGGCTGAAGACCTTGGTGCAGCATGGCGTGCTGGAGCCGCGCGCCTATTCCCAGCGCCCGCCGCGCAACGAATACGTCCTGACCGCCAAGGGCAAGGACCTGTACGCCGTGCTGGTGACCCTGCATTCCTGGGGCGAGAAGCACGTCTACGGCGGCGCGGACTCGGGCGTGACCATGACACACAAGACCTGCGGCGAACGGCTTCAGCCGCGCATCGCATGCGGCTGCTGCGGCGAGATGGTCAAACCGCGCGAGGTCCAGCTGGACTGGGCCGCCGACCGCCCGACCGTCGGCGACGTCATGCCCCGCGAAGAGGCGGCCTGACCGGGTCGAGGCGTCAGAACACCCCGACGGCGCCGTCGGCCCAGATCAGCAAAACCGCCAACAGGATCACGCCGGCCCCGAATAGGCGCGCGTTCGGGTTCAGCAGCTTCCGCACCGCCAACTCCACCGCCAGGCCCGCACCGATCAGAAGCACGCCGGCGAAGGCGAAGTCGTAAGCGGTCCAGGCCACCTCGCGGGTGAACTGCATCGCCGCCAGAGGAGCCAGCAGCAGCAGGCCGATGGCGGCCCACAGAGCGACGCGCCATAGGGCCAAGGCTGAACGCGCGGGCTTGACGGTCACCATCATGGTTTCTCCTTGCGACCGCCATGATGCGCCTGTTTCAGGCGGGACGGAAGAAGGCGGGTCAGCCGATCCCGGCCCTTTGCAGCACAGGAACCACGATGTCCTCCTCATCGTCGAGGTGGCGGTTCAGGGGCGTCTGGGCGGCGTCCAGCGCGTCGGCCAGACGCAGGGCGGCGTCGGCGGCCGGACTGCCTGACCGGACGGCGTGGTGCAGCGCGTTGCCGGTCGCGGACAGCGCCTCGAGGTGGGCGTGGATGGCGTCGTGATCGCGGTCCAGCAGGTCAAGCGCGGGCTGCAGGCGCGTGTCGAGGCGGCGGAACTGCGGGAAGTAGTGGCCGGTCTCGATCCGGTGATGGCCGTCGAGATGCTGGAGGAAGCCGGCGAGAACGGGCAGGGCGCGGTCGTGGAAGCCGCGCGCATCGGCGCGGCCGGCCCGCAGGTCGGACGCCGCCGCTGTCATCATCGCGGTCTCGCGGCGGAAGCCGTCATGCATCTGCAGCCAGAAGCGGGCGAGGTCCGACAGTTGGGCATCCGTCGCTTGAGCGCGGGGCGGGGACTGACACAGCGCGGCCATCTCGGGCGGCAGACCCTGCCGCGACGCCAGGGTCCAGGGGTCAGCCAACGGCGGTGGTCGCGGCGATGAAGCCGCCGCCCAGCAGGCGGTCGGGATCTGCGGGGGCGTAAAGGGCGCAGGCCTGACCGGGCGCCACGCCCTCTTCGCCTTGATCGAAGACGACGTGCACCGCTTCACCGTCTATCCGCAGACGAGCGGGGGAGGGCTGACGCGTCGAGCGGACGCGGGCCAGCACGGGCGCGCCCTCGCGCGCGGCGTCGTGGATCGTGGGCTGGTCGCCCAGCCAGTTCAGCTCTTCCAGCACCAGCGAGGCGGTCAGCAGGGCTTCGCGCGGGCCGACGACGACGCGGCGCGTTTCGGGCTCGAGCCTGGTGACGAACAGCGGCTCGCCCACGGCGACGTTCAAGCCCCGGCGCTGGCCGATGGTGTAGTCGGTGATGCCCGCGTGGGAGCCCAGGACGCGGCCGTCCATGTGCACGATCTCGCCGGCCTCGCGCCCCTGGGGCCGCAGGCGGTCGATCAGGGTGCGGTAGTCGCCGGACGGCACGAAGCAGATATCCTGACTGTCCGGCTTGGCGGCGATGCGCAGGCCCAGCGAGGCGGCGACGCCGCGCACCTGGGGCTTCTCGAGATCGGCCAGGGGGAAGCGCAGATAGTCCAGTTGGTCGGGCGTCGTGGCGAACAGGAAGTAGGACTGGTCGCGCGAATGGTCGATCGCCTTGCGCATCTGGGCGCGGCCGTCCGGGCCGATCGCGCGGCGCACATAGTGGCCGGTCGCCATGGCCTCGGCGCCCAGGTCGCGCGCCACGTCCAGCAGGTCGCGGAATTTGACCGTCTGATTGCAGCGGATGCAGGGCACCGGCGTCTGGCCACGCAGATAGCTGTCGGCGAACTGGTCGATCACGGCGTCGCGGAAGCGGCTTTCGTAGTCGAGGACGTAGTGGGGAATGCCGAGTGTCTCGGCCGCCAGGCGCGCGTCGTGGATGTCCTGGCCCGCGCAGCAGGCGCCCTTCTTCTTGAGCGCCGCGCCGTGGTCGTAGAGCTGAAGCGTCACGCCGACGACGTCATAGCCCGCCTTGGCCAGCAGGGCGGCGACGACGGTGGAGTCCACCCCGCCCGACATGGCCGCCACCACGCGCGATCCGACCGGCAGGCCGACCGCCGCGCGCGCAGAGGCGATCGCCGCGTCCATGTCGCCTTCAGACGTCATGGGGGCGATGTCGGGGATCGGGCAAAGGTCCTCGGCCAGGGTCATGCGCCGCCATATAGTCGTGTCTGCGTACGATTTCGAGGCGCGCCCGAAAACGAAGAAGGCCGCCCCCTCTCGGGAGCGGCCTCAATCTGTCCGGGGCTCAAGCAGCCCGAAGGGCGATAGCCCCTTAAGACCTGTAGGTCTGGATGCGCGTCGTACGCAGGCCCTGCATGCCCCATTTGTCGATCGCCTTCTGCCAGGCGAGGAATTCCTCGGCGGTCAGGCGATAGCGGGCCAGGGCGTCGTCCAGGCTGATCAGGCCGCCGCGCACGGCGGCTACGACCTCGGCCTTGCGGCGGATGACCCACCGGTCGGTGTTCGCCGGAGGCAGGTCACGCAGCGTCAGGGGGGTCCCCGTCGGCCCGACCACGTACTGTTCGCCTTTGCTGTTAAGGCGTCGCTCTTGCAGCATGGGCTTAAGCCTCTCTCACCACCACTCTTGAGACAGAAGCTACGCCCGGCCCTTCTAAAGGCCGTTTAAGCGTCGTGGTGAAGGAAAACTGAATCACTTCCGTCACGCACGACCCCCCGGTGTTGTTGCTCAAACGACGATTCCTTCGATTCAACGGCGACTTAAGGCTTCACTGATCAGCGTTTGATGCTGATCAGTTCGGCCAGCATTTCGTCCGCCGTCGTAATGATCTTGGACGAGGCGGAATAAGCGCGCTGGGTGGTGATCAGCCCGGTGAACTCGGTCGAGAGATCGACAGTCGAGGCCTCCAGCTGGTTGGCGCCGATCAGGCCTGCGCCGCCCGTGCCGGCCGCCTTCAGGTTGAAGGTCCCGGACGCCTGGCTGACGCGGAAGGCGTTGCCGGTGGTCTCGATCAGATTGTCGGGGCTGGGGAAGGTGGCCAGCGCCACCTGGGCGATGCGGCGCATCACGCCATTGTCGAAAATGGCGGTGACGAAGCCCTGCTCGTCGATCTTGACGTCGGTCAGATTGCCGAAGGCGGTGCCGTTGGTCAGCGTCGCCTGCACCACCGAGGCGCTGTCGTACTGGGTCAGGCCGCCGGCGGCCGCCGTCAGGTCGAAGTTCAGCGTCTGCTCGGCGATGCCCAGGCCATCAGCCCATTTGAAGGCCCCTGCGGCCGGCGCGCCCGAATTGGAGCCGCCAAAGGTCAGCACCGCGGCCGACGGGTCATCGAACAGGGCGGCGGCGCCCAACGCCTGCATGGCGGCGGTGTCCAGACGGCCGTCCTGGGTGAAGGCGACGATGCCGGTCTTGATCTGGCCGTTGGCCAAACCGGCGCCGCTCTCGACGTCGGACGCTGGGATGGCGCGAACCTCGGCGTACCACTGGTTGGGCACGTCGCTCTTGAGGAAGGAGATGGCGATGTTGCGCTGTCCGCCCTTGGAATCGGACACGGGGACGGTGAGTTCGAAATCGGCCTTCACGCCGGTTCCCGTTTCGGCGTTCCACATGGCCATGGAGTTGGTCGCCGGATCGTAGGTTCCGTTCTGGACGGCGGCCGATAGGGCCTGGCTGGACCGCAGGTTGGCGTTCAGCTGCACGCGGGTGGTGGCTTCGGCGGTGCCGCCGACCGAGCCGACATTGATTGTGCGCAGGCGCGAGAGATCCGATGGGTCGGTGGCGATGTCGCCATTGGCGTCGACCGGCCAACCCTGCAGATAGAGGCCGGCGGTGTTCTTCAGGTAGCCCAGATTGTCGACCCGAAAGGCGCCGGCGCGCGTGAACAGGCGGGTGTCGGTGACCCCAACCTCTTCTGCCTTGTCCGTCACGACGAAGAAGCCGTTGCCCGAAATGCCGAGATCGGTGCTGGTCGAGCCACGCTGCAACTGGCCGTTCTGGCTGGTGTAATGGCGCGCGTTGGCCAGGACGCCGCCGGCGGAATAGCCGGTGCCGGTGGTCTGGCTGTTGACCACGGTCTGGAACTCGGCGGCCGAGCGCTTGTAGCCGATGGTGTTCACGTTCGCGATGTTCTGCGAGATCGCGGCGAGGGCGGCGGAGTTGGCGGTCAGGCCGGAAACGCCGGCCATCATGGCGCTGTTGATGCTCATGGCGATAAGCTCCTTAGGACAGCAGTTTGAAGGGGTTGAGGGCCGAAGCGATCGAGCTCATCAGGCTCGGGTCGTCGTCGGTGGGCGTGGTGGGCGTCGAAGCCTGGCGCGCCTCGTCCAGCGCGATCAGGCTGGACAGCGGCAGGATCGAGGCGCCGATCGTGGCGTAGGGCTGGCCGTCGTAAAGTTCGACGCCGGTGATGCGGCCTCGGATAAGGACCTGTGCGTCGACGGCCTGGTCCGCGCCGGTCTTGGCCGTGACCTTCAAGGTGTAGACGCCGTCGGGCGCGTCGCCGCCCCCGGCGGTCTTGCCGTCCCAGGTGAAGTCGTGGACGCCCGTGGTCTTCGAGGGTGCATCGCCGGACCAGACGACCTTGCCCGCGCTGTCGAGCACCTGAAGCGTCGCCGTGGCCGCGTTGGCGCCGAGCTCGTAGCTCCAGCTGGCCTGACCGTTTTCCAGCTTGGTCGCGCCCCAGACGGCGGTGGCGTCCTTGCCGATGTAGTTGGCCGCGCCCGCCAGACCGCTGCCCTGCTGGGCCGCGAGCAGACCCTTGAGCAGGTCGTTGGTCAGCAGCTGCTGCTCGACCCCGGCCATCTGCGTCAGCTGGGCGGTGAACTGATTGGAGTCCACCGGCGAAAGGGGGTCCTGGTTCTTCAGCTGGGCGGTGAGCAGCGTCAGGAAGGTCTCGAAGTTCGAGGCCATCATCTGTGAGCCGGCGTTGATCCGGTTCGTGGCCGTGTTGGCGGAGATGGAGTCGACCATGGGTCAGACCTTCAGATCGACGCCGCGCGGCGTCAGCGAAAGGGGCGTCCAGGCCTGGGCCTGGATCGGGTCTTCCTCGGCGCCCAGGCGGGCGCGGGCGGAGAAGGCGGAAGCGCGCTCGCGGCGCTGATCGGACATCTGGCCCGAGCCGGCCTCACGTTCAGAGAAGTCCAGTGCGTCGTGGGCAAGCTGGAAGCCGGCGTCCTGAAGCTGGCGGCGCAGTTCGTCGGCCCGGCCACGCAGGTCCGTGGCGGCGGCCGGGTTGTCGAACGCCAGGCGGGCGGCCAGACGACCTTCGGAATCGATGTCCAGCTTCACGTCGACCCGGCCGAGATCTTCCGGCGTCAGCACCATGTCGAAGCGGGTCGAGCGCCCTTCCAGCCGGCGCACGATCTGGGCGGCGATCTGGGCGGTGGTTTCGACGGCTACGCGAGACATCTGCGAAAGGCCGAGATCGCGGCTCGGGCCGGCGGGGGAGGTCTCGACCGTCGCGCCGGACGACGAGGCGGGCGCGGCGTCCGGCGCAAGCGGGGCAGGGGCGGCCGGCCGGGGTTCGGCCAGGGCCGTTTGCGAGGGCGTTTTGGCGGCGGCGCCAGGTGCCGGCGCCGGGGTCGCCGCGTTGTCGCCCGGCTTGGGCGCCGCAGGCGTCTCGCCCGAGGGGGCGTCTGTCGTCTGAGTGGACCCCGACGAACCGCCTTGAGAGGGCGCGACGGCGGCGGAAAGGTTGCGGGTGCGATCCGCCGATGGGGGGTTTCCTGTCACAGGCGGCGGCGTGGCGCTGTCGTCGGCGGAGCCCGTTTGAGCCGGGGTGCTGGCGCCTTCCCCGTCCGGTGCCGCATCGTCGGGCGCGCTCGGGGGCGGGGCGACGGGCGTAGCGGCGCGCGACATGGCGCCGGCGAGAAGGACAGGGGGAGGCGTCGCTGCTGCTGGTGGGGGCGTGATTGCGAGGCCCGCCAGCAAGGCCGGGTCTGCGCCTGTATCGACGTCCGGGATCGGCGCTGCGGCGACGTCGGGCGTTTCCAGATCAGGCGACGGGGCCGGCTCAATGATCAACTCGGACGGGGCAGCCGGCGGCTGGGGGGCTTCCGGCGTCTGTGTCTCCATGCCGAATGCAAGGCCCTGGCGGGCGGACGGGGCGCCGGTCACGCCGAGGCGAGCGGTCGTCTGGGAGGAGGGTTCAAGCTGGCCATTCATCTGGTCCAGCAGGGAGGAAAACAGGCCGGGCGCAGCGCCGCTCTCGTCGCCGATCGGGGCGGAGACGCCGACGGGCGGCGTGAGGGCTGACAGGATGGCGGCGGCGGACATCGGCAGGCGATCTTCATGCTGGACGCGGCGGCGCCTGCTGCGCCCATGGGTTCGGCGTCCTCGTCGCAAGCGCCGGGCCAAGATCGACAGAAGGCCCAAGCTTATGATTTTTATGACTATCGTTCGAACGTAGCGGCCGTGCGAGGCCGGCTCTGTGGTCAAACTTGCCGCGCTTCGGCCGCTTTTTGCCCAGCCGGCCGCGCCCCTCTCAGGCGGTCTGAAGGAGTGGTCCGGCTCTTGCGCACCTGAATGCTCATGGAACGAGCGCGAACAGCGATGTCCTTTGAAAACAACACGCTGGCGCAGCCCCGGATCGGGCGCGCCGGGCAAAAAGCGCGCGTCGGGCGGCAAGGTCTGCCGGGCGTAGCCTTAACGGAGGCCTGCGCATGTCGCTGAACGCCATCCTGAACATCGCCACCTCGGGGATGCAGACGGCCCAGACCCAGCTGCGCGTGGTCTCGGACAACGTCTCCAACGTCAACACGCCCGGCTATGTCCGCAAGGTCGCGGATCAGAACCCGCTTTCGACGATGGGCGTGGGGTCGGGCGTCGAGGTGGCGCGCATCCGCCTGGCGACCGACCGCTTCCTGCAAGCGGCGGCGATGAACGCGGGCGCGGAGGCTGGCCGCCAGGGCGTGCGCTATGAACTGTATGACCGGATACAGTCGCTGTTCGGCGACCCCGGCGGCGACAGCGGCTTTTTCTCGCAGATCGACAGCCTGTTCTCGACCTTCGCCGCCGCGGCCGAGAACGCCGGCTCGCCTTCCCAGCGCCAGAGCGCCATCTTCGCCACACAGGCCGCCTTCGACGAAGCGCGCCGCATCGCGACCCAGATCCAGTCGGTGCGCGAGGACGCCGACGGGCGCATCCAGAGCGCGGTCGAGCGCGCCAACGGCCTGCTGGAGCAGATCGAGGCTCTGAACAAGGAGATCGCGCGCGCCACGGTGTCGGGCGGCGACGCCACTGGCGCTGAGTCGGCCCAAGGTCGCCTACTGACCGAGCTGTCCCAGATCATGGACATCCGCACCCAGGTCCGCTCGGTCGGCGGGGTCACGGTGCGCACGGCTGGCGGCGCCCTGCTGGCCGGCGACGGCCATGCGACGCTGGAATACAAGCGCGCGGGTGCAGTCAACACCGAGACCGCCTTCAACGAAATCTGGCTCAACGAGCCCGGCGGGCTGAAGCGCCAGCTCATGGACACCGTCACCTCGGGCGAGATCAAGGGCCTGTTGGAGCTGCGCGACGTCGACGCGCCTCAGGCGGCCGAGCGGCTGGGCGAGCTGATGACGCGTCTGGCCGACGAACTGAACCGCGCGCACAACGCCAGCTCAGCCGTGCCCGCGCCCCAGACCCTGACCGGCCGAAATGTCGGCCAGAGCCTGGAAAGCGCCATCGCCGACTTCTCGGGCGAAACCACCATCGCCGTGGTCAACGCCCAGGGTGTGATCCAGGCCCGCGCCGACATCGTCTTCTCGGGCGCGACCATGACGGTGAACGGCGCGGCTGCGACGCCCGCTGACTTCCTGACTGTGCTGAACGGCCAGCTGGGCGGCGCGGCGACCGCCAGCTTCGTCGGCGGCAAGCTTTCGATCACGGCGGCCGGATCGAACGGCGTGGCCGTCGCTGACGGCCAGCCGGCGTCCAACAAGGCCGGGCGCGGCTTCTCTCACTATTTCGGTCTCAACGACCTGGTCAGCACCGATCGACGCGCGCTGTACGACCTGGGTCTGACCACGACCTCGCCGCACGGTTTCACGGCGGGCGAGACCCTGACGTTCCGCTTCACCGCCGAGACGGGGGCCAAGCTGCGCGACATCAGCGTTGCGATCCCGCCCGGCGGCACGGTGGGCGACCTGCTGAACGCGCTGAACAGTCCGGCCTCGGGCGTCGGCCAGATGGGAAGCTTCACCCTAGACCCGGCCACCGGCGGCGTACGCTTCAACGCCTATGGCAGCCCCCAGCCGACCATGACCGTGCTTGAGGACCGGACCACCCAGGTTCCGTCCGGCGTGTCGCTGACCGAGCTGTTCGGCATCGGCGGAGGGGTGCGCGCCTCGCGGGCCGACGGCTTCACGGTGCGCGGCGACATATCGTCCAGCCCGGCCAAGCTGGCTTTGGCGCAACTGGATCTGAATGCTGCGGCCGGCGTATCGGCGTTGTCGGCTGGCGATGGACGGGGCGGCCGCGCCCTGGCCGACGCCGGAACCGTCAACGCCCTGTTCGGCGCAGCCGGCGGGTCGTCGGGCGGGTCCATGTCCGTCAGCCGTTACGCCGCCGAACTGTCCGGCGACATCGGCGGGCGCGCCTCCGCCGCCAAGGGTCGACGCGACAACGCCATCGCCCTGGCCGGCGAGGCGTCGGCCCGTCAGGTGGCCCAGGAGGGCGTGAACCTGAACGAGGAGCTGGTCCTGATGACCACCTATCAGCAGGCCTTCAACGCCTCGGCCCGTCTGATCCAGGCGGCGTCGGAAATGTATGATGTTCTGATCGGGATGGTTCGCTGATGCGTGTCTCCACCTATGGCTCCTATCAGACGGCGCTGCTCGATCTCATGAGCGCCCAGGCGCGCGGCGAGGAAGCCAACCGCCGCGTCTCCACCCAGAAGAACGCCACCGACCTGGTTGGCTTTGGTCGCCAGTCCGAGACGCTGACGGCGCTGAAGTCGTCCCAGGCGCGCATCCAGGGATTTATGGACGTAGGCCAGGCGGTCTCGGCCCGACTGGACGCCCAGGACCTGTTCATGGGGCGACTGGCCGAAGGCATTCAGGGCGCCCGCCAAGAGATCGCCAACGCCTTGGGCGCCGGGCGCGTCGAAACGCTGATGTCGGCGCTGGAGACCCAGTATCAGTCCGCGCGCGAGGGCCTGAACGGCAAGCATCAGGGCCTCTATCTGTTCGCCGGCGGGCGCGTGGACCAGGCCCCCCTGGCGGCCGCCGATTTGACCGCGCTGGCCGCCGCAGCCACGCCCTTCGGCAACGACCAGATCCGCCAGACCTCGCGCATTGACGAGGGCACGACCATACAGACCGGCTTTCTGGCCAGCGACCTGGGCGGACGCGGCCTGAATGTCATGGCGCAGATCCAGCGATACCAGCAGGGCCTGCCCGCCGTCATCGACGGTCAGACCTTCACGCCCGCCGGCGCCGACACGATCGCCGGCAAGCCCACCGCCGACGTCGAGGCCTTCCTGAAGGCGGCGATGAGCGAACTGGATCGCGCCTTCGCCGAGGTCACCGACCAAACCGCCATCAACGGCGGGATGCAGAACCAGGTGGAGCGATCAATCGCCGCCCAGGACAATCAGCGCGTCGCCCTGGAGGCGTTGGTGGGATCCAAGACCGACGCCGACATGGCCAAGGCGATCACCGACCTGCAGATGGCCCAGGTGGCGATCCAGGCCTCGGCCCAGGTGATCAGCCAGCTGAAGCAGACTTCGCTGCTCGACTATCTGCGCTAAGCAGCTGAAAGATTAAGGCTACGCTGGACGGGCGGGTCTCACTGGAACATAGTGAGAACACATGGCCCAGATCGAACTCCGGCGAAAGCTTTCCATCCTGGCGGACGCCGCCAAATATGATGCGTCCTGCGCATCATCCGGCACCAGCAAGCGCAATTCGGTCGGCGGCAAGGGCGTCGGCTCGACCGAGGGCATGGGCATCTGCCACGCCTATACGCCGGACGGGCGGTGCGTCAGCCTTCTGAAGATCCTGCTGACCAACTTTTGCATCTACGACTGCGCCTATTGCATCAATCGATCGTCTTCCAACGTCGAGAGGGCGCGCTTCTCGATCGACGAGGTCGTGGAGCTGACGCTCAACTTCTACAAGCGCAACTATATTGAGGGCCTGTTTCTGTCGTCGGGCATCATCCGCTCGGGCGACTACACGATGGAGCAGATGGTCGAGGTGGCGCGCCGCCTGCGCGAGGACCACGATTTTCGCGGCTATATCCATCTGAAGCTGATCCCCGAGGCGGACCAGCGGCTGATCGATCTGGCGGGACTGTATGCGGACCGTCTGTCGGCCAACATCGAATTGCCGCGCGACGAGGCGCTGGGTCGGCTGGCTCCGCAGAAGGACCCGGGCGTCATCCGCAAGGCCATGGGGCAGGTCCGGCTGGGCGTCGAGGCGGCGCGGCCGGCAAAGGCGGATCGCGCCAAGCCGCCCAAGTTCGCGCCGGCGGGTCAGTCGACCCAGCTGATCGTCGGCGCGGACGGCGCGCCGGACACCGAGATTCTGGACCGCTCTTCGGCGCTCTACGGCGGCTATGGTCTGCGCCGGGTCTACTATTCCGCCTTCAGCCCGATACCGGATTCCAGCGCGGCCCTGCCGCTGTCCAAGCCGCCGCTGATGCGCGAGCACCGGCTGTATCAGGCCGACTGGCTGATGCGGTTCTACGGCTTTTCCGCCCCCGAGATCGGGGCGGCGACGACGGACGGCATGTTGGATCTGGCGATTGATCCCAAGCTGGCCTGGGCGTTGAACGAGCGGGCCCAGTTTCCGGTCGATGTGAACCGCGCGCCGCGCGAGATGCTGTTGCGGGTCCCGGGGCTGGGGGTGAAGTCGGTCAACCGGATCGTATCGGTGCGACGCTGGCGCACCCTGCGCCTCGAGGATGTCGGCCGGCTGACGCGGTCGGTGGAGAAGATCCGGCCCTTCATCACCGCGCTGGACTGGACGCCCGGCGGTCTGACAGACGCGGTCGACCTGAAGCTGAAACTGACCCCTGCGGCCAAGCCGGTGCAGTTGAGCCTGTTCTGATGGCGAGCGCCTGGCTGGACGACGAGACGGATTTCGACGGCTGGCGCCAAGCCGCGCGCCGCTTTCGGCTGGAGGGCGTGACCCCGGCCGAGGCGCGGTTCGCCGTGCGGGGCGCAGCGGGGCAGGGGAGCCTGTTCGATACGCCGACCGCCCCTCCTGTCGAAGCGTCGCAAGTAGGCGAGCTGCGCGTGCCCAAGGATTTCGTCGATCTTGCGCGTGAGGTGATCCTGCATCGCTCGCAGGATCGGTTCGACCTGCTCTATCGCCTCTTGTGGCGGCTGGGCGACGAACCGGATTTGATGAAGGTCGCCTCCGATATCGACGTCTGCGAAGCGATGGAGCGCGCCAAGAACGTCAGCCGCGCCAGCCACAAGATGAAGGCCTTCGTGCGCTTTCGTCGGATGGAGGACGAGGCCGGCGAGGCTTGGGTCGCCTGGTTCGAACCGGCGCATCGCGTTGTAGAGAAGACCGCACCCTTCTTTCAGCGGCGCTATACGAATCTTCGGTGGTCGATCCTGACGCCCGACGGCTGCGCCTTCTGGGACGGCGAGGCGCTGACCTACGGCCCGCCCGCGACGCGCGACATGGCGCCGGCCGAGGACGAGATCGAGGAGTTCTGGAAGACCTATTACGCCTCCACCTTCAATCCCGCCCGGCTGAAGATGAAGACGATGCAGGGCGAGATGGCCAAGCGCTATTGGAAGAACCTGCCTGAGGCCGCCCTTATCCCGGAACTGGCGGCGCGGTCGGCGGTTCGGACCGAGGCCATGGTGTCCGCCCCCGCTCCCGAGCCCAACGCCCGCCTGGCGAAGGCGACCGCGCCGATCCACGAGCGCGGGCCCGCCGACGGCCTGGTGGCCTCAAGCCTCGCCGAACTCGAAAAGGGCGTGCAGGGGTGCCGTCGGTGTCCGCTGTGGCGCGACGCGACCCAGGGCGTGTGCGGCGAGGGTCCGCGCCAGGCTGCGCTGATGGTGGTGGGCGAACAGCCGGGCGACCAGGAAGATCTGGCCGGTCGCCCCTTCGTGGGACCGGCAGGCCAGGTGTTCAACGCGGCGTTGGAGGAGGCGGGCATCGACCGCGCCGACGTCTATGTCACCAACGCCGTCAAACACTTCAAGCACGAGCCGCGCGGCAAGCGCCGGCTGCACAAGACGCCGAACGCCGGCGAGGTGACGGCCTGCCGCTGGTGGCTGGATCAGGAGCGCGGGTTGGTGAAGCCGCGCGTGGTCCTGGCGCTGGGCGCCACAGCTGGGCTGGGCGTGCTTGGCCGCAAGCCGGCGGTGACGAAGGAGCGGGGCGAACCGCTGGCGCTGGAGGGCGGCGCGGCGGCGCTTTTGACGGTTCACCCGTCCTATCTGCTGCGTCTGCCGGACGCCGAGGCCAAGGCTCGAGAACGTGAGCTGTTCGTCCGCGACCTGATGCGCGCCAAAGCCCTGCTTTAACGGGCGGATTTACGCCGCGATCGTGAACGATTACGGCTCAGCTGCGTTCAACGGCTCGGAAAGCCTCGGGGGGCGAATGGCCACTGCGGATTATCGTATCGAGGAGGACGGCGGATCGGGTGCGCGCCTTGTCCTGACCGGCGACTGGACCACGACGGGTCTGGGCCGCACGCCTGCGCGGCTTGAACGTGATGCGGGCGACCGCGCCTTCTCGGGATTGGACCTGTCGGAACTCGACCGTTTCGACACCGCCGGCGCCCTCGCACTGGTCA
Source organism: Brevundimonas sp. (assembly GCF_046295775.1). Taxonomy (GTDB): domain Bacteria; phylum Pseudomonadota; class Alphaproteobacteria; order Caulobacterales; family Caulobacteraceae; genus Brevundimonas. The sequence goes on from NZ_JBKBML010000012.1 coordinate 23,636, forward strand.
AGGCCTCGCGTGGCGGCCTGCCCAATGACGCCTTCGACAGCCGGCCCGAGGCGGGTCGCATCTACGCCATGGTCGAAAAGCTGGACCGCGAGGCCATCGCCGCGCCGCGCGAGGCCAACGCCTTCGTGCGCACCTTCGCCAAGATCGGCCGCGGCGTTTACGATTTCGGCCAAGAGCTGCTGCTGTCGCTGGCCTTCCTGGGCCGGCTGATCACGGCCGTCGGCTCGGCCGCCAAGAACCCGCGCCGCATCCGCTGGCCCGCCTGGTTCAGCCAGGCGGAGCGGGCCGGCCTGGACGCCATTCCGATCATCGCGGTGACCAACTTCTTCATCGGCGCGGTCATCGCTTTCCTGGGAGCCAATCTGCTGAGCCAATTCGGCGCCGCGGTGTTCACGGTCCAGCTGGTCGCCGTCTCGGTGCTGCGCGAATTCGCCGTGGTCATCACCTCGGTCCTGCTGGCCGGTCGCTCCGCCTCGTCCTTCGCCGCAGAGATCGGCTCGATGCGGATGAACCAGGAGGTCGACGCCATGCAGGTGATGGGCGTCAATCCGTTTCAGGCCCTGGTCATCCCGCGCCTGGCCGCCATGCTCGTCATGCTCCCGCTGCTGACCTTCGTGGGGATGCTCGCGGGCCTATTCGGCGGGGCGCTGGTGACCTGGAGCCAGCTGGCCTACGGCCCGGCCTTCTTCATCCAGCGCATCACCGAAGACCCGATGATGGGCACTCACCTGATGGTCGGCATGGTCAAGGCCCCCGTCTTCGCCATCGTGGTCGCCGCGATCGGCTGCCGGCAGGGCATGTCGGTCGCCGGCGACGTCGAGAGCCTGGGCCGTCGGGTGACGTCGGCCGTGGTGCAGGCCATCTTCGCCATCATCTTCCTGGACGCCGTCTTCGCCCTGATCTTCCTGGAGCTGAACCTGTGACGGCGCCGGAGACCATCGAAGCGAAGGACTCCTACGACGTGACGGGGCGCGACGGCGAGGCCCTGATCCAGGTCGAGGGCCTGCTCAGCCAGTTCGGCGACCGCACCATCCACGAGAACCTGGATCTGACGGTCGAGCGGGGTCAGGTGCTGGGCGTTGTGGGCGGATCGGGCACCGGCAAGACGGTGCTGCTGAACACCATCATCGGTCTGAAGCAGCCCGAGGGCGGGACCATCCGCCTGTTCGGCCACGACACCGCCGACATGACCAAGGATCAGGCCGCCGAAATCGAGCGGCGCACCGGCGTGCTGTTCCAGCAGGGCGCCCTGTTCTCTTCGTTGAGCGTGCTGGACAATGTGGCCTCGCCCCTGGTGGAGCACACCAGCCTGTCCAAGTCGGACATTCGCGAATTGGCCGAGATGAAGATCGCCATGGTGGGCCTGAAGCCCGAGGCGGCGTTCCTGAAACCCGCCGAACTGTCGGGCGGCATGCGCAAGCGCGTCGGCCTGGCGCGCGCCCTGGCTCTCGACCCAGAACTGCTGTTCCTGGACGAACCGACGGCGGGGCTGGACCCCATCGGCGCCGCCGCCTTCGACGAACTGATCCGCAATCTGTCGGACGATTTGGACCTGACGGTCTTCATGATCACCCACGACCTCGACAGCCTATACGCCATCTGTGACCAGGTGGCCGTGCTGGCCGACAAGCACGTGGTGGAAAAGGCCACGGTTCAGGAACTGGAGCGTTCCGACCATCCGTGGATCAAGGAATACTTCCTGGGGCCGCGCGGTCGCGCCGCCACCAAGACAGCCGCTTGAGGAGAGCGGGACATGGAAAGAGACGCCCACTACGCCGCCGTCGGCATCGCCACCGTCGCCCTGCTGCTCGCCCTTGCGGTGTTCAGCATCTGGCTGGCCAGGCTGCAGTTCAACAGCGAATACGATGTCTATGACATCGTCTTCTACGGCCCCGTGCGCGGTCTGTCCGAAGGCGGCGAGGTCCACTTCAACGGCATTCGCGTCGGCGAGGTGACCAACCTGAACCTGGATCCCAACAAGGGCGACCAAGTCATCGCCCGCGTGCGTCTGAACGGCACCACGCCGGTGCGGGTGACCTCGCGCGCCCAGCTGGAGCCGCAGGGCATCACAGGCCTGAACTACATCCAGATCACCGCCGGCTCGCCCGAGAGCCCGCTGCTGAAGGCCCAGTATCCCGAGAATGTCGTGCCGGTGATCCAGAGCCAGCCGTCGCCCATCGCCGAACTGCTGAGTGGGTCTGGGACTGTGCTGGCTCAGACCGTGGATGCCCTGAACCGGGTCAACCGCATCCTGTCGGACGACAACATCCGCTCCTTCTCGACCAGCCTGAAGAATGTCGAGTCGCTGTCCAACGAGCTAGAGGCCCGCAAGGGGATGTTCCAGCAGCTGGAGCAGGCTCTGACCCGCGCCAACAGCGCCGTGGCCGAATACGAGCGCCTGGGCGTCAGTGCGCGTGAACTGGTCGAAAACGACGGCCGTCGCGCGGTGGCCAATATCGAACAGGCGACCGAACAGGCCCAACAGGCGATCGCCTCGATTAATCGGACGGCCACCAATCTGGAAGGTCCGCTGGGCGATCTGGGCTCTCAAGGCCTGCCGCAGCTGATGCAGGCCATTCAGGGGCTGGAAAGCGCCACCCGTTCGCTGGAGGGCCTCGTCGACGAGGTCCGCTCCAGCCCCCGTGACTTCATCAGCCGCGCGCCGGCCAAGGAAATCGAGGTGCAGCCGTGAACCGTTCGCTTCTGATCGCGGCCGCCGCCGCCCTGCCGATCCTGTCCGGCTGCGCCCTGCTGTCCTCGCCGGATCCGGTGCAGATGTACCACTTCGGCGGCCAGGCGCCGGCCGAGGCCCGGGCGCCGATCGCGCAGCCCGTGGCCATGGGGCTGCGTCGCATCGAGATGCCCCAGGCCTCTCGCACCGACCGCATTGTCGGCGTGACGGGCTCCGAGGTCGCCTACATCAAGGGCGCGCGTTGGGTCTCGCCGGCAGACGACCTCTATACCGAGGCGCTGGAGAACGCCTTCGCCGCTCGGGCGCAGCGCGTTCGTCTGGTGGGGCCGCGCGAGCTGACCACGGCGGAACGCAGCCTCGACGTCGATATGCGCGCCTTCGAGGCTCGATATGACGCGCCCGGCGCCGCGCCGTCGGCCGTCATCACGGCGCGCGCTCAGATCCTGAGCCGCGAGGATCGGTCGGTGGTCGCGGAGCAGACCTTCTCGGTCTCACGCCCGGCAAGCGAGAACCGCGTGTCGGCCATCGTCCAGGCGTTCGAAGCCGCGACGGCGGACATCAACGCCCAGATCGTCGACTGGGCCGACCAGAACGCGGGCTGATCTCAGGCCGCCATGCGCCATTCGGGCTGGACGGGGGCGGGCGCGTGGAACTCGTCCCACATCGCGTCCTCGTCCGCATAGCGCGCGCTGGCGGCCGAGGAGATGACGTCGATCACCTGCTCTTCCTGGCGGTCCCAGATGACGGCCAAGTCTCTAGCGCCCGAGGGGTCGCAGGGGACGATCAGGTAGCGGTCGGAGAGAGCGGCGCGGGCCATGGTCTGAACTCCTGAAGCGGTTTGCCTCTTGTCGATGAAGACAGGATGCGACAGCATTACGCCAGTTTCGGACGTAGCCCTGTGGAGAAGTCGTGCGACACGACAAGGCGGCCATGGTGATCGAACTGGCGCGGGCCCTCGCCGGCAGCGCCGAGGGGCTGACGCTCGACGAAATGGCGCGCGCCATGGGCGTGGGCCGGCGGACGGCCGAGCGGATGCGCGATGCTGTCCTGGCCCTGTTTCCACAGACGGAGGAAATGTCGGACCCGCCGACCAAGCGATGGCGCATCCGGGGCGGCCTGTCCGCCTTCGAACAGGCGCCGACGGCGGTGGAGATGGTCGAGCTGGCCCGGGCGGCCCAGTCCCTGCGCGCCTCGGGCGAACCGGCGCGGGCGGCGGCGCTCGAAGCGCTTGAGCGCAAGGTCAGGGCGGCGATGCGCTCCACCACTCTGAACCGTATGGCGCCGGATCTGGAGGCCTTGGTTCGGGCCGAGACCATCGCCGTTCAGGCCGGTCCTCGCCCTTCGGCGGACGAAGCCATGCTGGCCGAAATCCGCGGCGCCCTGCTGGCGCAAAGGCCGCTGGGGTTCGTCTACTCCCGGCCGGGGGCGGAGCCCAGGCGGCGCAGCGTGACGCCCTGCGGGGTGATGTTCGGGCGGGCCAACTATCTGGTCGCCGCCGACCGCGACAGCGGCCGCGTCCAGACCTTCCGCCTGGACCGAATGAGCGGCGTCGAGGCAGGCGAAGGCATGGCCGTCCCGCCGGCCGATTTCGACCTGGGCGTCTTCGCCAGTCAATCGTTCGGCATCTATCAAGACCAAGTCGAGGACGTGGTTCTGCGCATCTCGCCCGAGGGCGCGGCCGAGGCGCGGGCCTGGCGCTGGCACCCGACCCAGACGGTCGAGGATCAGGCCGACGGGGCGGTTATCGTACGCTTTCGGGCGTCCGGCATGCGCGAGCTGGCCTGGCATCTGTTCAGCTGGGGAGATCAGGCGGCCATCGTCGCGCCTGACCGGCTCAAGGCTGTCATGGCCGCGGAACTGGCGGCCGCCACGCGCGCTTTGGACGCCGCCGGCGCATGACGAAGGCGTAAGGTGACCAGCCCCCGCGCCGGCCTTAGGACCGGGACGTCGCCCGTGGAGATGCACGCATGAAGACTTGGCCGTTAGCCGTTTCCGCCTTGGCTCTGGCCGCTGCCCTGACCGCCCTGACGGGTTGCGCGCCGGCGGGACCGGTCTCCGACATCCGGCTGCCGGGGTTTGCCGGCCTTCAGGCCCGGCCGACGGTGGCGAGCATCAGTCGGGACAGTCAGGGGCGGTTCGAGGCGGTCTATGAGCTGGATCGCGAAGCGCCCGTCTGGGCCTTCCGCCGATCCGCTCTGTCGCGCGAGGGCCGGCGGCCGTGGCGGCTCGACCAGTGGCGAGTGACCACGCCGGGCGTGACGCTCAGCCGGGTCGGTTTCTATGACGTGCTGACCGCCGAGGGCGGCGGTCCCGTGCCGCGCCAGGTCCGGGTGGCGCTGACTCCTGTGTCGGCCGACGTGGAGGCGGACTACGACCCGGCGCTGATGTTCTCCACCGGCGCCATGGCGCTTTACACCGACCATTTCGACGTCATCCCCTATAGCCGTTTGGACGAAGTGCAGGCCCTGCCCAGCGATCTGAACGAGGTCCCAACGCCCGGCTCCGGCCCTGTCGAGACGCGCTTTCGCGACGCGCGCGGGCCGGTGCTGTTCCGAGGCGAGCGCGTCGCCGAGGCGGTCGGCCGCAACGCCGATACTTACGTCCTATTCGGCGCGGGCGAAGCCAGCGAGAGTCGGGGCGTCGCCGCCATCGTCGATCCGGGTCTGCCCGGATGGATCGGTGATGAATTGGAAACCTTCACGCCGCGCATCCTGGACTACTACGCCCAACGCCTGGGGCCGAAACCCGGCGCGACGCCGACCGTCATGGTCAGCTGGCGCGGACCCTCCAGCGGCCGCAACAGCCTGGGCGGCAGCGTCATGAGCGGGCTGATCGTCATGACCTTCGAGGGGTCGGGCCTGACCCGCGTCGACCCGTCGGCCATCGTGCGCTCGCGCTGGTTCATCGGCCACGAGGCGGCGCACTTCTGGCTGGGACAGGCCGTGCGCTATCAGTTCGCCCGCGACGCCTGGATCACCGAAGGCGGGGCCGACCTGATGGCCGTTCGAGGCCTCAAGGCGCTTGATCCGTTCTACAACGCCCGTGCCGAGCTGCAGAACGAGGTCAACGACTGCACCCGGCTGGCCGTGCGGCCGGTGGCCGAGGCCGGCGATCGCGGCGAGCACCGGGCCTATTACGCCTGCGGGGCCGTCTTCGCCATGGCGGCCGAGGGAGCGCAGGCCCAGCGGGGCGGCGGAGACTATTTCGACTTTCTTCGGCCGCTGATCGACGCCAACCGGCGGGACGGCGTGCTGACGCGCGAGGAATGGCTGTCGGCCCTGACGCGGACTTCGCGCGATCCGTCACTGCGCCTGGATGTCGAACGCCTGCTGGACCAAGGCGCGTCAGATCCCGCCGCCGTCATCGCCCGCCTGTTCCAGCGAACAGGCGTGGCGCATCGTGTCGAGAACGGCAGGGTTGCGCTGCTCTAGGGCCGCGCTTCAGCCTACAGCCGGTCCTTGACCGCCTTGGCTACGGCTTCCGCGGTGATGCCGAACTTTTCATAGAGCACTTCGGCCGGAGCCGAGGCGCCGAAGCCTGTCATGCCGACGAAGGCGCCATCCTCGCCGATGAAGCGCTCCCAGCCCTGTTTGATGGCCGCCTCGACCGCCACGCGCACCGTGCCGCGGCCGATGACCGAGGCCTGGTAGGCGGCGTCCTGCTGCTCGAACAGTTCGAAGCAAGGAACCGAGACCACGCGGGTCGGCACGCCGGCCGTCTCCAGCGCCTCGGCCGCCTTCAGCGCGATGGCGACCTCGGTGCCGGTGGCGAACAGGGTGGCGCGCGCCTCGCCCGACGCCGCCTTCAGCTCATAGGCGCCCTTCCTGGACAGGTTCTCGCCCGAGGCGGTCAGACGCACGGCCGGCGTCTTCTGGCGCGACAGGGCCAGGGCGGACGGCGTGGTCTTGGTCTCCAGCGCAATCTGCCAGCACTCCAGCGCCTCGACGGTGTCAGCCGGGCGATAGACGTTCAGATTGGGAATGGCGCGCAGCGCGGCCAGATGCTCGACCGGCTGGTGGGTCGGCCCATCCTCGCCCAGGCCGATCGAATCGTGGGTCAGCACATGGACCACCCGCACGCCCATCAGGGCGGCCAGGCGGATCGATGGGCGGCTGTAGTCCGAGAACACCATGAAGGTGCCGGCGTAGGGAATGACCCCGCCGTGCAGGGCCATGCCGTTCATCGCGGCGGCCATTCCGTGTTCGCGGATGCCCCAGTTGATGTAGCGGCCCTCATAGGTCGGGGCGTCGAAGATCGGCGTGTTCTTGACGAAGGTGTTGTTTGAACCCGTCAGGTCCGCCGAACCGCCGATCATTTCCGGGATGGCGTTGAACAGCGTGTCCAGCGCGGCGCCCGACGACTGGCGCGTAGCCTGGGCCGGCCGGCTGTCGACCAGGGCCTTCAGCTCGGCCTCCAGGGCGTCAAAGGCGTTCGCCGGCAGGTCGCCGTTCATGGCGCGGGTGAAGTCGGCGGACTGGTCCGACGCCTCCAGACGCGCCTCCCAGACCTTGCGCGCCTTGGCGCCGCGGCGGCCGACCTTGCGCCAGGCCTGTTCGATGCTCTCGGGCAGTTCGAAGGGATCGTGGGTCCAGGCCAGGCCCAGCCGCGTGGCGGCGATCTCGGCGGTGCCCAGGGCCGCGCCGTGGGTCTTGTGGCTGCCTTCCATGGTGGCGGCGCCGCGGCCGATCTTGGTCTTGCAGGCGATCAGGGTCGGCTTGTCCTGGCGGGTCGCCCACTTCAGGGCGGCGCGCACGGCGTGGACGTCATGGCCGTCGACCGCCTTCACGGCCCAGCCCGCGGCCTTGAAGCGGCCCTTCTGATCCGTGCAGTCCGACAGGGACACCTTGCCGTCGATGGTGATGTCGTTGTCGTCCCACAGCACCGTCAGCTTGTTCAGGCGATAGCGGCCGGCCAGGGCGATGGCCTCCTGCGACACGCCTTCCATCAGGCAGCCGTCGCCGGCGATGACCCAGGTGCGGTGATCCACCAGATCCTCGCCATAGCGCGCCGCCAGATGGCGCTCGGCCATGGCGAAGCCCACGCCGTTGGCCAGGCCCTGACCCAGCGGACCGGTGGTCGTCTCGACGCCCGGCATGTGGCCGTATTCGGGGTGACCGGCGGTCTTGGCGCCCCACTGACGGAAGTTGGACAGTTCTTCCTTGGTCGCATCCTTGTAGCCGGTCAGGTGCAGCAGGGCGTAGATCAGCATCGAACCGTGGCCGGCCGACAGGATGAAGCGGTCGCGGTCGTGCCAGTCGGGGCGCGAGGCGTCGAACTTCAGAAACCTGGAAAACAGCACCGTGGCCACGTCGGCCATGCCCATTGGCATGCCGGGGTGGCCGGACTTCGCCTGCTCCACGCCGTCCATGGCGAGCACGCGAATGGCGTCGGCCATCTGCTTGACGGTGGGCTTGGCTTGCGCGGAAACGACTTCGGTCACGGGCGAGACCTCTCGGACGGCGTTGAAAAGGGGGCGGCGCCGCTTTACCCCGTGGCGCGGGCGGGTTCTATACGAAATCTGGAGGATGCGACCGATGGCCGACGCCACCACCGCCGCCAAGGCCCGGATCGACCGCGCTTTGGGCGCGCTAGAGCGCAAGATCAACGTGCTGAAGGCCCGCCCCGTCCCCGGCGCGGCGGTCAGCGACGACGACCTGTTCGCGCCCAAGGACGTGACCGACGCGGTCGCCGCCCATCGCATCGCCGAGCTTGAGGCCGCCGGGCGTCAGGCCGCCGACGCCCTGGCCCGCGCCGCCGAGGCCGTGCGCGACGTGCTAGAGGAAGACGATCAGGAGGCGCGCGCCTGATGGCCACCGTCACCATCGACATCAACGGCCGCCCCTATCAGGTGGGCTGCGCCGACGGTCAGGAAGAGCGCGTGCGCATCCTGGCGCGCCAGTTCGACGCCCATGTGCGCTCGGTCGCGGGCGACGTCGGCCAGGTCGGCGACCTGCGCCTGTTCCTGATGGCCGCCCTGATGCTGGCCGACGAACTGCACGAGGCGCGCGGCAAGGCCCAGAACGGCCCGTCCCCGGCCGCCCCCGCCTCAGCCTCATCCGACGGCGTCGCCGAGGCCCTGAACGCCGTCGCCGCCCGCATCGAAAAGATCGTTCAGGACATCTGACCGGCAGACCGGCGGCTGAGCGTTTTCGAGCAGAGTGGTCCCTGAGCTTCGGGATCGTGCTGCTTCTGGAAGGAGCCCTGCGGAATGACCGCTAGGGGTGGATAGCCGACCTTCCCACAGCTATCGTTTCCGAATGAAGAGGTTCGTCTCAAGCAAGAACGACAAGGGCTTCGCCAAGACCGTTTTAGAGGTTGATGACGGCGGAGTGGCCTGCTTGGCGTTTGAACGCGAGGACAGTGCCTACCCGGAGTGGGACTATTGGGAGCAGGACTTGGAGACCGCGAAGGCGATGTGCCTCGACCTCTGGGGGGTGCCGACGGTGTCGTGGGGCGAGGTTCCTGCTTAGCCGCGAATGTCCGCTACGGGTCGAAAGCAGACTTAGACGTCGTTGCCCATTTGCGACTTGCCCACTCACCTTGCACGGGCCCGCCCATCCGATACCTACATCCCATGCGCCTGCCCCTGATCCCGCATCCGACCACGGCCGACGTCGGCGGACTGACTCTGGAGGTCGAGGTGCGTCGGGCAGGGCGGGTGTTGAGCCTGGAGTATGCGCTGGGCGGGCCGGTGGAGATGGTGCGCTGGCCTGAGGGCGCGGCGAGGGTTCACTCCGACGGGCTGTGGCGCACGACCTGTTTCGAGGCGTTCGTGGGCGCGGGCGCGGGCTATGTCGAGGCGAACCTGTCGCCGTCGGGGGCGTGGGCGATCTATGAATTCGACGGCTATCGGGACGGGATGCGGACGGTCGAGGCGCCGGCGCCGTTCATCGTCATGCGTCAGGCGCCGGGACAGGTCGTCCTGACGGCGGATGTGCAACTGCCGCCGGATGCGACGGGGCCGATCGGCCTGTGCGCGGTGATCGAGCGGTGGGACGGGGCGATCAGCTATTGGGCGCTGGCCCATCCGTCGGATAAGCCGGACTTCCACCATCCTGAGTCCTTCGCGCTGGAGCTGCCATGAAGTTCGGCCTCGATCGTCTGTTGTCCGATCCGGCGCTGCGGGCGCCGCTGGCCGGCCGGCGCGTGGCGTTGCTGGCGCATCCGGCCTCGGTCACGGCGGACCTGACCCATGCGGTGGATGCGCTGGCGGCCTGTCCCGAGATCACGCTGACCGCCGCCTTCGGCCCGCAGCATGGAATGAAGGGCGACCTGCAGGACAATATGATGGAGAGCCCGGACTACCGCGATCCGGAGCACGGCTTTCCGGTGTTCAGCCTGTATGGCGAGGTGCGCCGCCCGCGCGACGAGTGGATGGGCGAGTTCGACATCCTGCTGGTCGATCTGCAGGACCTGGGGTGCCGCATCTACACCTATGTGACGACGCTGCTTTACGTGCTGGAGGCGGCGGCGAAACACGGCAAGGCGGTATGGGTGCTGGACCGGCCCAACCCGGCCGGGCGGCCCGTCGAGGGGCTGACGCTTAAGCCCGGATACGAGAGCTTCGTCGGCGCCGGGCCGATGCCGATGCGCCACGGCCTGACGATGGGCGAGCTCGGCCGCTGGTTCATCGACCACTTCGGCCTGGACGTGGATTACCGCGTCATCGAGATGCAGGGCTATGACCCAGAGGCTGGGCCCGGCTTCGGCTGGCCGCTGGGCCGGCGGGAATGGGTCAATCCCAGCCCGAACGCGCCGAACCTGAGCATGGCGCGCGCCTATGCCGGCACGGTGATGCTGGAGGGCGCGACCCTGTCGGAGGGGCGAGGCACGACCCGGCCGCTGGAGCTGTTCGGAGCGCCCGACATCGATGCGCGGGCGGTCATCGCCGAGATGCAGAGGCTGGCGCCCGACTGGCTGGGCGGCTGCGTGTTGCGCGACATGTGGTTCCAGCCGACCTTCCACAAACACGTCGGCCAGCTGTGCTCGGGCGTGCAGATCCACGTCGAGGGACCCTGGTATGACCACCAGGCCTTCAAGCCGTGGCGGGTGCAGGCGCTGGGGTTCAAGGCGATCCGGCGGCTGTACGGCGACTATGACCTGTGGCGCGACTTCCCCTACGAATACGCCTTCGGCCGCCTGCCGATCGACACCATCAACGGCGGGCCGGGTCTGCGCGAGTGGGTCGATGACAACGAGGCCACGCCGGGCGACCTCGACGCCCTGACCCTGCCTGACGAACGGGCGTGGGAAGAGACGCGGCGGCCGCACCTGATCTATTAGTGCAGCTTCAGCCGCCCCGAGACGCGGCGGTGCAGCAGGCGCGACAGAGCCAGCAGCGCCGTCCGGGGCGCGCCCAGGATCGAGCGGTGGTGGTCCAGGTGCAGGGCCATATAGGCCCATTTGGCCAATAGGCCCTCGATCAGGAAGTTGGAGCCGCCCAGCCCACCCATCAGCGAGCCGACGCCCTGGTCATCGCCCAGCGACACCAGCGATCCTCGGTCGCGATAGACGAAGGGCTTGTCGAAGCGGGGATCGAGCAAGGCGCGGCTGAGATATTGCGCCTGCTGGCTCGCGGCCTGGGCTCGGGCGGGCACGGGCTGGCCGCCGGGCCTGGGCGTCTGGGCGCAGTCACCAAGTGCATAAATGTGCGGCGCCGAGGTGCGCAGGCGATCGTCGGTGACGAACTGGTTCAGCTTGCCGGTGTCAAGTCCAAGCTCGGCGTTGAAGTCCGCCGCCTTCACTCCGGCCGCCCAGACGACGAGATCGGCGGGGACGGGGCCTTGGGAGGTTTCCAGACCCTGCGCGGTGACGCGCTGAACCTCCGCGTTTGTCATCAGGTCTATGCCGCGCTCGGTCAGGGCGCGGGCGGCCTTGGCGGCGACCTTTTCCGGTAGCCCCCCCAGGATGCGCGGCGCGGCCTCGACGATGGTGACCTTCATCTGGAAGGTCTGATCGCCCGACAGGCCGGCGACCAGTTCTCCGTGGCCTTCCAGCAGTTCGGTGGACAGCTCGACCCCCGTGGCCCCGGCGCCCACGATGGCGATGCGCAGCACGCGCTCCTCAGACACCGACGCCGCCAGGAGGGCGGTGGTCAGCCGGCGATGAAAGGCCTCGGCGTCGGCGACGTCTTCCAGCAGGTGGGCGTGCTCGGCCGCGCCGGGCGTATCGAACAGGTTTGAGCCCGAGCCGGTGGCCAGCACCAGGGTCTGGAACCCTAGTGTGCGCGGCGGGACCAGCACCTCGCCGTCGTCGTCGTAGATGGCGGCCAGGGTGACCGTGCGCGCCTCGGCGTCCAATCCGGTGAGGTCGCCTAGCACGAAGCGGAAATGATTACGTCGGCTCAGCAGCGGATAGGACAGCCCCTCCTGATGCGAATCCAGCGATCCGGCGGCGACCTCGTGCAGGCTGGGCTTCCACAGGTGAAAGACCGAGCGGTCGATCAGGGTCACGCGCCGGCGCCCCTCACGCCGCCCCAGCTTGCGCCCCAGCCGCGCCGCCAGCTCCAGCCCGCCGGCGCCGCCGCCGACGATGACGATGTCATGGGCCTCGGCCGATTTGCGCTTCAAGGTTGTTCCTCCAATATGGACAACGCGCCCATGGCTTGACCGTTCGACGGCGCGTCGTCGCAGGAGATGTGATGTTGATCGGCTGGATTGTCGCCCTGGCGATTGTTTTCTCTCCCATGCAGGCGGCCCCGACGCCGTCAATCAGTCCTGAAGCGGCCGCCCTTATCGCGCCGGTGGGACAGGCCATCGAGGCCGAGAAGGCGCGCCAGTCCGCTCTGCCCCCGCCTGCCGACGACCGCGAGAAGCTGGAGCGGATGGGCGTGCTGGATCAGGTCGGGCGTCGCGCCATGAACCCGATCGATCTCAGCGTCCTGCCGCCCGAGCAGCGCCAGCCGGCCATGCGCGCCATGTGGGCGCCGATCAAGGCGATGGACGACCAGTTGATGGTCGAGCTGATGACCATGGTCCCCGAAGAGGGTTGGTTCTATCGCAGCCAGTGGGGCGACCAGGCCGCCGGCGCCGCCTTCCTGATCGTGCAGCACTCCAACGTCGAGGCCTGGCGACGTTTCGTGCCGGTGCTGGAGCCGCTGGTGGCGACAGGCGAGGTGGACGGCCCCAGCTACGCCCTGATGTTCGACCGGCTGGCCATGAACGACGGGCGGCTCCAGCGCTATGGCAGCCAGATGACCTGTGTGGATGGCCGTTGGGCGCTGGCCCCGCTTGAGGATTCCGAGAACGTCGAGGCCCTGCGTCAGGCGATGGGCTTTCCCGAAACCCTGGCCGAATACACCGCGCGGTTCGACACCTATCCTCCTTGCGCCTGAAAATCTGTCCGAAGCGTAACTTGACCCTCAGGGGCGTCAGAACCCAGGCTGGCGGCTCATGAATCGCATGTGGGGGCTCTCATGCTTTCGATCCGAAACCTGGTCCACGTCTATCCCAACGGCACGCGCGCCCTGGATGACGTAAGCCTGGAGGTGCCGACTGGCATGTTCGGCCTTTTGGGACCGAACGGCGCGGGCAAATCGACGCTGATGCGGTCGATCGCGACGCTGCAGACGCCGACCTCGGGTCAGATGACGTTCGGCGAGATCGACGTGATCAAACAGCCGGAAGAGCTGCGCCGCACCCTGGGCTATCTGCCCCAGGACTTCGGCGTCTATCCGCGCGTTTCGGCCTACGACATGCTGGACCATATGGCTGTGCTGAAGGGCATCGCCGACGGGAAGGATCGCAAGGCAACCGTCGAGAGCCTGTTGAACCAGGTCAACCTGTGGCCCGTCCGCAAGAAGGCCCTGGCGGGCTTCTCGGGCGGGATGCGCCAGCGGTTCGGCATCGCCCAGGCCCTGATCGGCCAGCCCCGGCTGATCATCGTCGACGAGCCCACCGCCGGTCTCGACCCGGAAGAGCGCAACCGCTTCCTGAACCTGCTGGCCGAGATCGGCGAGAGCGTGGTGGTCATCCTGTCGACCCACATCGTCGAGGACGTGGCCGATCTGTGCCCGCGAATGGCGGTGCTGGCCGACGGCAAGATCCGTCTGGAAGGCGCGCCGTCCGACCTGCTGGGCCAGATGCAGGGCCGAGTGTGGAAGAAGACCATCGACAAGGCCGATCTGCCCGAACATCGCGTTCAGCACGAGGTCATCTCCACCCGCCTGTTCGCCGGGCGCACGGTGATCCATGTCCTGTCCGACGCCAAGCCGGGGCCGGGGTTCGAGCCGGTCTCGGGCGGCTTGGAAGATGTCTACTTCTCGACCCTGTCGGCCTCGCGCCGCGCCGCCTGAGGTCGATAGATCATGTTCGCCCGCATCGCGGCCTTCGAGTTCCGCTATCAGCTTCGCCAGCCGGCCTTCTGGGTCATCGGCATCCTGTTCCTGCTGCTCGGCTTCGGGCTTGCCGCGTCCGAGAACGTCTCGCTGGGCGCCGGCGGGAATGTGCACAAGAACGCGCCCTATGCGCTGACGCTGGCCCAGATCGCGTTCAACATGTTCTTCATGCTGGGCACCACGGCGATCGTCGCCAATGTGGTGGCCCGCGATGTGTCGACGGGCTTTGGGCCTATCGTCCAAGCGACGCGGATGTCGAAGTTCGACTATCTGTACGGCCGCTTCTTCGGCGCATTCGCGGCGGTCGCGCTCTGCTATCTGTCGATCTCGATCGGCACCTTCCTGGGCACGCTGATGCCCTGGGTCGATCCCGAAACGCTGGGGCCGATCCGGCCCGGCGACTACGCCTACGCCTATCTCGTGTTCGGTGTGCCGGGCGTGCTGCTGAGCTCGGCCCTGTTCTTCGCGCTCGCGACCGTCACGCGCTCGATGATGGCGACCTACGTGGGCGTGGTGGCGGTGTTCATCCTCTACACCGTGGCCACCGGCGTGATGGGCAACAAGCCCGAGTTCGAGACCGTCATGGCCTGGGCCGAGCCTTTCGGCGCATCGGCCTATGAGCTGGTCACCCGCTATTGGACGGCGGCGGAGCGAAATAGCCTGAACCCGCCGCTGACCGGCGTGCTGCTGGGCAACCGTCTGATCTGGATCGGCGTGGCGCTGGTCGCGCTGGCGGTCGCCTATGCCCTTTATCGGCCGGCCGTTCGCGGGTCGAAGGCCAAGAAGCAGGACCGGCTGCGGGCCCTGGCGGAGGCGGCGCCCCCGGCTCAGGCCGACCTGTCGTCGCTGGCGCGTCCGACACACGGGATGAAGGCTTCGCTGGCCCAACTGTGGTCGCGCACCCGGCTTGAGATGGCCATGGTGTTCAAGAGCCCGGCCTATGCGGTCCTGATCGTTCTGGGCTTCGTCTTCGCCAGCATCATTCTGCTGTTCACCGGCGAACTGTATGGCGCGCCGATCCTGTTGGTGACGCGCGTGGTGATCGCAGGCCTGACGGGCTCCTTCGGCCTGATCGCCATGATCGTGGCCATCTACTATTCGGGCGAGCTGGTCTGGCGTGACCGCGAGCGGCGCGTGCACGAGATCGTGGATTCCTCGGCCGCCGCCGACTGGACCTTCTTCGTGCCCAAGGTTCTGGCCCTGGCGCTGGTGCTGATCTCGACCCTGATCGCGGGCGCCGCGGCCGGCATGGCCGTGCAGACCTACAAGGGCTATTTCGACTACGAGATCGACAAATACCTGCTTTGGTACGTCGCGCCGGAGGCGCTGAATTATACCCTGCTGGCGGTGCTGGCGATCTTCGTTCAGGCCCTGTCGCCCAACAAGTTCGTCGGCTGGGCGATCATGGTCGTCTACATGATCTCGACCATCGTCCTGGGCAATCTCGGTTTCGATCACCTGCTGTACCGCTATGGTTCGGGCATCGCCGTGCCGCTGTCGGACATGAACGGGCAGGGCAGGTTCGCCGGCTACGCCAGCTGGGTGAACGCCTATTGGACCGCCTTTGCGGTGGTGCTGATGGTCATCGCCTACGGCCTGTGGCGTCGTGGGACCGAGGTGCGGCTGAAACCCCGCCTGAAGCGTCTGCCGCGCCGTCTGGCGGGACCGGCCGGCGCGATCGGAGGCCTGGCGCTGGTCGTCTTCGCCGGCCTGGGCGTCTTCATCTTCATCAACACGAACGTGTGGAACGAATACCGCAGCCGCACCCAGTTCGAGCGTATGCAGGCGGACTATGAAAAGACGTTGCTGGGCTTCGAAAGCCTGCCCCAGCCGTCGATCGACCAGGTCACCTTGGCCATCGACATCTTTCCGCACGATCCCCGCATGGTCACGCGCGGCAGCTATGTGATCGAAAACCGCACCGACCGACCGCTGAACGCGATCCATCTGCGCTGGACCAGCGACGATCTGGAAGTGCCGGTCCTGGAGGTCGAGGGCGCGTCGCTGGAGCGTCAGTGGGATCGCTTCGACTACCGCATCTACCGTTTCGCCCAGCCGATGCAGCCCGGCGAGCGGCGAACCGTACAGTTCGAAACGGTGCTGGCGCAGAAGGGCTTCAAGGTGCGCGGCAACATGACCTCGATCGTGGACAACGGCACTTTCGTGAACAGCCGTGTCTTCACGCCGATCATCGGCATGGACCGCAACGGCCTGCTGTCGGATCGCGCCAAGCGCCGCAAGCACGGCCTGCCCGCAGAGTTGCGCATGGCCAAGCTGGAGGACGAGGCGGCGCGTCAGCACAACTACATCGGCGCCGACTGGATCCGGGCGGACATCACCGTCTCGACCGTGGCCGACCAGACGCCGATCGCGCCGGGCTACAAGGTGTCGGACCAGACCGCGGAGGGCCGCCGCACAGCGCGGTTCGTGACCGAAGCGCCGATCCTTAACTTCCTGTCGGTGCAGTCGGCGCGCTACGACGTCACCCGTCGCGAGCATGCCGGCGTCGATCTGGCCGTCTACCATCACCCCGGCCACGAGCAGAACGTGCCGCGCATGCTGGACGCGCTGGAGAAGGGGCTGGACTATTTCCAGGCCAACTTCAGTCCTTACCAATTCCGCCAGGCGCGGATCATCGAGTTCCCGGCCTACGCCAGCTTCGCCCAGGCCTATGCGAACACCATGCCCTATTCCGAAGGGCTGGGGTTCATCGCCGACTTCTCGGACCCTGAGAAGATCGACTACGTGACCTACATCACCGCCCACGAACTGGGTCACCAGTGGTGGGCGCACCAGGTCGTCGGCTCGGACCAGCAGGGCTCGACCCTGCTGTCGGAAAGCCTGGCGCAGTATTCGGCGCTGATGGTGATGGAGAAGATCTACGGCCCGGATCAGATCCGTCGCTTCCTGAAGTACGAGCTGGACAACTTCCTGCGCGCCCGGGCGATGGAGCGGCTGGAGGAACTGCCCCTGATGCGGGTCGAGAACCAGCAGTACATCCACTATCAGAAGGGCGGCATGGTCATGTACCTGCTGCGCGATCAGATCGGCGAGGAGGCGGTGAACCGCGCCCTGCGCCGCGTGCTGGATCAGTATGCGTTCAAGAGCGCGCCTTACCCGCGTTCGCTTGACCTGATCCAGGCCATCCGCGCCGAGGCGCCCGCCGACAAGCAGGACCTGATCACCGATCTGTTCGAGAAGATCACCCTGTATGATCTCAAGACCACCGCCGCGACCGCCACGCGCCGCGCCGATGGCCGCTGGGACGTCGCGGTGACGGTCGAGGCGCGCAAGCTGTATGCCGACGGCAAGGGGGAGGAGACGGAAAGCCCCTTGAACGAAATCATCGATATCGGCCTCTTCTCGGCCGAGCCGGGCAAGAAGGACTTCACCCGCGACAGCGTCCTGGCGTTCGAACGGCGGCCGGTGCGCACGGGCGTGCAGACCTTCCGCTTCATCACCGCCCAGAAACCCAGCTTCGCCGGCGTGGACCCCTACAACAAGTGGATCGACCGCAACTCCAACGACAATACGCGCAGGGTCGACTGACGCTCTGAACAGATCGGCCGCGCCCGCGTTGACTCCGCCGATTCGCATGGAGACGACGTCATGGCTGCGCGGCCGACCTGGAGCGGACATTTGAAGCTGTCGCTGGTGACCTGTCCGGTCGCTCTCTACACCGCGACGACCTCGACCAACGATGTCCGCTTCCACCTGATCAATCCAGAGACCAACAACCGCATCCGCATGGTGCCGACCGATCCCGACACGGGTCCGATCGAGCGGTCGGATCTGGTCAAGGGTTATGAGGTGTCCAAGGACGAGTACGTCCTGTTCGACGACGCCGATTTTGACAAGGTCCGGCTGGAGAGCACCAAGACAATCTCCATCGACACCTTCGTCGACGAGGCGGACATCGACCGCCTGTACTGGGACAGCCCCTTCTATGTGGTGCCGGAAAAGGGCGTGGGGGCGGAGGCCTTCGCGGTCATCCGCGAGGCGATGAAGACCGCCGGCAAGGTGGCCCTGGGCTGTCTGGTCCTACGCGGCAAGGAGCGTCAGCTGGCGCTGGAGGTCCACGGCAAGGGATTGGTCGCCTATACGCTGCGCGCTCACGACGAGGTGCGCCAGCCCGAGGACTATTTCGACGACATTCCAAACGTGAAGGCCGACAAGGACATGGTCGAGATCGCCGCGCGCATCATCGGCCAGAAGGAGGCGGACTTCGATCCGACCACCTTCAAGGACGGCTACGACGACGCGCTGCGCGAAATGATCAAGGCCAAGCAGGAGGGCGGCAAGGGCGTGGTCGAGGCTTCCGAGCCCGACGACACCAATGTCATCGACCTGATGGCGGCGCTCAGGGCCAGCCTTAAGGGGACGGCGTCGACGGGAGCCAAGAAGGCTCCGGCCAAGAAAGCGCCGGCCAAGAAGCCTACCGCCAAGACATCCGCCGGGAAGAAGCCGGCCGCCAAGAAGAAGGCGGCGTGAGCCTGACCGCGCCTCGCTGAAGCCTGCCCCTTCGACTCGATTTGTCTGATAGCTTAGCGGCGCGATGATCAAATACATCGGCTCCAAGCGCGCCCTCCTGGGCCAGTTGACGGGGGCCGTCCGGGCGGCCCTGCCCGGCGGCGGGCGAGTGTGCGACCTTTTTTCGGGCACCGCCCGCGTGGGTCAGGCGCTGAAGCGCGAGGGCCATACGGTTTGGTCCAACGACCTGACGGCCTATGCGCACATTCTGGCGACCTGCTACGTCCAGGCTGACGCCGTGGTCTGGCAGGACAAGGCCGAGCGGCTGATCGCGGAACTGGCCGCTGCGCCGGCGATGGACGGCTGGTTCACCGAGGCCTGCTGCCGCCAGGCGCGCTATTTCCACCCGGACAACGGCGCGCGCATCGAGGGCGTGCGCGAGCGGATCGCAGCCCTGTCGCTCGAGCCGGAACTGGAGGCCATCGCCCTGACCAGCCTGATGGAGGCGGCCGACCGGGTCGATTCCACCGCCGGCGTCCAGATGGCCTATATGAAGGCGTGGGCGGCTCGGGCGATGAAGCCGCTGACGCTGCGTCTGCCCGACCTGACGCCGGGCGTCGGGCGCGCCACCCGCGCCGATGCGGTCCAGATCGCGCCGACGATCGAGGCCGATCTGGTCTATCTGGACCCTCCCTACAACCAGCATTCCTATCTGGGGAACTATCATGTCTGGGAGACCCTGACCCTGTGGGACCGGCCCGAGACCTATGGCGTGGCCAACAAGCGGATCGACTGCCGCACGCGAAAGAGCGCCTTCAACAGCCGGCCCGGCATCGGCCCGGCCTTGCAATCGGTGATCGACGCCTTGGAGGCGCCGCAGCTGATCGTGAGCTTCAACGACGAAGGCTATCTGGGCCGCGACCAGTTGATCGAAATGCTGTCCTCGCGCGGGCCGGTTCAGGTGATCGAGATCGACCGGCCGCGCTACGTTGGCGCGCGCATCGGCATTCACGACCCCAAAGGCCGAAAGGTCGGTTCGGTCGGACGGTTGAGGAACGTCGAATATCTGTTTGTCGCCGGCCTGGAGGACGCGGTTCTGAACGCCGCCGCTTGAATGCGCCGGAACGCCGCGGCGCCTTCGTCGTTCAGGCAGGATGGAAGAACTGAGCCTTAGCCCCCGCCGCTACGTCGTTCGTGAGACCGCCGCCTGGCGCGCGCCCTCGGCCACTCGGTTTGATTCCCGGCCCGCCAATGACGCTGAGGTGGCGGTGCAGGCCGAAGCGGCCGTAATGCCGCGCTGGTTCCTGGTGATAGGAGGCGGCGTGGCCGCAGCTCTGATGGGCGCCGCATTGGGCGGAATGCTGGCGCTCTAAGGCATCCGCCACACCCGGCTGCGCTTGACCTCCTGATCCTCCAGCTCGCGTGTAGTCGGGACCGTGTATTCGGCCAGAAACTCCAGACCCTCACGCGGAAAGTAGCTGCGCCCGGGATCGCCGATCAGCACCTCGGAGCCGACCGCTCGCGCCTGGCGAAGCCAGGTCAGAACCCGCTCAGTCATCGGCTTTTCGTAGCAGACGTCGCCGGCCAGGATCAGGTCCGCCTTGGGCGGCGGCGCGTCCAGCAGGTCAGCGTCGGTGAACGCCAGCGACACCCCGTTGGCCTCGGCGTTCAGCGCCACGGCCGCGCGGCAAAAGGGGTCGATGTCGGCGCACAGGACGGACGTCGCGCCCGACTTCATCGCCGCCACCCCCACCAGGCCGGACCCGCTGGCGAAGTCGACGACGCTGCGTCCGCGCACCGCTTCTGGATTGTCCAGCAGCCAGCGGGCGATCGCCTGACCGCCGGCCCAGGCGAAGGCCCAGAATGGCGGCGGCAATCCCATCGCGCCCAGTTCCTCTTCGGTCAGACGCCACAGCGGCGTCACCTCGTCCGCCAGCCAAAGCGAGATTTCCGGCGCATGCGAAACCGGCTGAAGCCGGGTGTTGGCCAGGATGAAATCACGAGCGGTTTCAGGCGTCAGGAGCCTGGATGGGGTCGGCGGCGAAGCGGCGTGCATCATCGATCATAGCCGCGCGCGCCCCTCGAACCAATGTCAGGGCACCCTGATAAAAAGTCAGGTTGACATTACATAACGCGCCTGTCAGGCTAGCCTTACATTCAGGGAGGCGACATTGATCAGAGCTTGGAAAGAAGGCACGGCGGCGCACAAGCGCTACGTCATCCGCACCATGGCCTTCATGGTCCCCTATATGCTGATCTGCGTTGCAGCGATGGGCGGGGCTTTCGATGAGCTCATCGGCAAGCCTGCCGGTTGGCTTTTGGCGATCGTGGTCTCGGCGCCCGTCATCGGGCAGATCTGGGCGACCCTGGCGCTGATCCGCGACAGCGACGAATATGTGCGCGCCATGACCGCCAGACAGTTCATCATCGCCACGGGCATCGCCCTGGCCGGAGCGACCCTGTGGGGCTTTGGCGAGACCTTCGCGGGCGCGCCGCATCTGCCCTCATGGCTGGTCTATCCGCTGTTTTGGGGCGCGTTCGGCTGCGTCGCGCCCTTCGTCCAGAGCTCCAGGGCATGAGGAACCGGCTCAAGCTGCTGCGCACCGAACGCGGCTGGACCCAGGCCGATCTGGGCGAAAGGCTCGGGGTCTCGCGCCAGGCGGTGAACGCCCTGGAGACCGAGAAGCACGACCCCTCTCTCGACCTCGCCTACCGTATCGCCGCCCTGTTCGAGCAGGCGGTGGAGGATATCTTCGACAATCCCCACGCCTGAGGCGCGGGCCACTTTTCCAAAGGAGCCGACAATGTTCAACGCCCTCATCTGCGGGCGCGTGAAGACGCGCGCCCAATCGACCGCCAGGCCGTCGCGCTGGAAGGCGGCCCTGATCGGCCTGGCCGTCTGCACGCCCAGTCTGATGGTCGGGGTGCAGGCCTGGGCCGAGGCCCCCAGCGTCGTGCGGGCCGCGCCTTTCACCTCCGACCGGCTGTCGGTCGAGGTTCTGGGGCAGGGGCCGGACCTGATCCTGATCCCCGGCTTCGCCTCGTCTCGCGAGGTCTGGCGCGCCACCGCCGAGCGGCTCAAGGCCACGCATCGGGTTCATCTGGTGCAGCTGGCCGGATTTGCGGGCGAACCGTGGACGCACGGCGACGGTCCGTTCGTCGACCCGGTCGTGGCCGAACTGGATCGCTATATCCGGTTACAGAGCCTCTCTGCGCCGGCGGTGGTGGGTCATTCGATGGGCGCTCTGATCGGGCTGAAGCTGGCCCAGGCCCATCCGGGCGACGTCGGGCGGCTGATGAGCGTGGACAGCCTGCCGTTCTTCTCGGCCCTGTATGGCCCCCAGGCCACGGCCGAGACGGCGCGCCCGTTCGCCGACCAGGCCGCGCGCGCCATCCTGACCACCGACGAGGGCGCCTTTCGCGCGGGGCAGGGTGGCACGGCGCAGGGGCTCAGCCGCGATCCCGCTACACGCGAGGCCATGGTGGACTGGTCCATGACATCTGACCGCCGCGCCATGGCTGCGGCCATGCGCGAGGTCATGACGACCGACGCCCGACCTCAGCTTTCGGTCATGACCACGCCCGTCACCGCCCTTTACGCCGCAGACGCGGACGGCGGCGCGCCCTCGGCCATGGCCGATGCGCTATGGTCGCGTGAATACGCGGCGCTGCCCAATGTCCGACTGATCCGCGTGGATGACAGCCGCCATTTCATCATGGCCGACCAGCCGGAGCGGTTCGCTCAGCTGCTGGACGCCTTTCTGGCGGACTAGCTCTGACGCGGGGTGACGTCGCCGGTCCGCATCGGCTGGCCGGCGAACTCGCCTGCGTAGTCGCCAGCGATCAGCTGGGCGAAGGCGCTCTGCGGGATGGCGATCTGATAGGCGCCCTCGGCGTAGGGGCCGACTTGGTAGGGGCCGATCAGAAAGGTCAGCCCGCCAGCCTTGCCTGCCGTGGTGCCGGGCGTCAGCACGAAGGGCGTGGCCGACGCCCGTGGGCAGGCCCAGTCCTTGCCGCCCAGGGTCAGGGGCTCTGCCGACGGATCGCGGGCCTTCTTGGCCGTGTTGATCGCCGCGCATAGCGCGCGGTCCAGCGGCGACAGGTCCGCCCCGCGCGCGAACAGCTCGGCCGGCGTCACCATGCGCTTGGTCGTCTTGTCCCACAGCGCGGCGGAATACAGCGTGTTGGGGTGGGCCCCGCCGGTGAAGTCGAAGTCGCGGCGTTGCAGGCTGAACAGCCGGCTGGTCTCGGCGCCGGCGAAATAGTCGATCTGTTTCTCGTAGGGCGGCAGGCCCTGATCGCCGCCGGCCTCTGTGCGGTCGGCCTGGGCGCCCTCCACGAACTGTCGCAGGTCGCGCGTCGCCTGGGCGTAGGTCGCCTTGTGCAGGTCGGGCTGGGCCTTGATCGGTTCGGGCAGGGTCAGCTTGACCGAGGCGAACTGGTTCTTGCTCTCATAGGTCATCGGCGCCTGGGCGTCGGCCGGCGCGGTCGCCGTCGTCTGATCGCCGGGGGCGGGCGGGGCGGTGGTGGCGGCTTCGCGGCGGTCGCAGGCGGCCAGCACGGCGGAGGCGGCGACCCCGAGGATCAGCAGGCGAAGATGCGCGGTCATCCGTGAAAACTCCTGGAGACAAACTCAGACGGTCAAGCTTCCCAACGCGATGGCGGCCAGAAGGATCAGCCCCGTCGTGCGATTGCTGCGGAACAGGGCCAGGGCGCGCCGGGGGTCATCGAGTCGC
Source organism: Brevundimonas sp. (assembly GCF_046295775.1). Lineage (GTDB taxonomy): Bacteria > Pseudomonadota > Alphaproteobacteria > Caulobacterales > Caulobacteraceae > Brevundimonas. The sequence continues at coordinate 46,869 of NZ_JBKBML010000012.1, forward strand.
AACCGCCTGACCTGCCAGACCAGATGCGCCGCATAGACGACTAGACCCAGGAAGAAGAACAGGCCCAGGCTCGCCGCCAGGCCGGCCAGCAGGGCGAACAGCACCGCCAGCGCGTAGAAGATCGCCACCCCCACGCCGGTTCGTCCGCCCAGGCGCCGGGCTGAAGACTTCACGCCCACCATGGCGTCGTCCTCGATGTCCTGCAGCGCGTAGATGGTGTCGTAGCCCAGGGTCCAGAACACTCCGCCCAGCCACAGCAGCACAGCGGGCCAGTAGGCGGCGGGATGCAGGGCGACGGTCCCCGTCTCGGCAGGGGCCTGCCACAGGAAGGGGCGCAACTCGCCGCGCAGCTCGGGCGGCAGGATGATGGCGGCGGCCAGGGGCAGGGCGGCCGCGAACCCCATCAGCGCGCCCCAGTTGAACGTCAGGCCCAGCCAGGCCTGCGGCCACCAGGTGATGCGCTTCATGAACGGATAGGCCGCCACCAGCGCCAGTGATCCGACTCCCAGCAGAATGGCTGCGACCGGCAGGGTCAGCAGGATCAGCAGGCTGATCAGGCTGCAGCCGATCAGGAACGCCCAGCCCTGCTTCACGCGGATCTGACCCGACGGGATCGGCCGGCCGGCGGTGCGCGCCACCTGGGCGTCGAAGTCGCGATCGACGATGTCGTTGAAGGCGCACCCGGCCGCCCGCATCAGGCAGGCGCCGACCGTGAAACCCAGCACTAGCCACAGTTCATACAGCCCCGGCGTCGCCCGATATTGCGCCAGCGCCAGCGCGATCCCCTGCAGGCCCGGCAGCAGCAGCAGCCAGATGCCGATCGGCCGGTCGAAACGACCCAGCTTCAACCACGGCTTCAGCCCATCGGGCGCACGCCGATCCACCCAGTTCGATCCGGCGTCGGGCAGGGGGGCGGAAGTCATGAAGGGCTCATAGCCGGGCGAGGCCGTCGCGTCATTACGGCTTTCTAACGTGCCTGGTCCGTTCAGGGCGGTTAGCGATTTCTGACGACAGGAGGCCACCCATGACCATCCCTCGCCGCGCCGTGTTGGGCGCTCTCGCCGCCGGGCCGCTCGTCGCTCCGACCCTGGCCGCCGCGCACGTCTCCGATCGCGACGCCTGGCTGGATGCGGCCTTCGCCGAGCACGGGCCGCCGGCCATGGCTGCGGCGGTCGTGGGCTCTCGCGGCCTGGATTGGTCCGGCGTGCGCGGCGTGCGGATGCTGGGCGAAAGTGAGCCGGCGACGTTGCAGGATCGCTGGCATCTGGGCTCCAACACCAAGGCCATGACTGCCGCTCTCTACGCCCGCCTGGTCGATCAGGGGCGGATGAAGCGAGACGCAACGCTGGCCGACCTATTCCCGGGCGCCGACATCCACGCGGACCTGGAGGGCGTCACCGCCGACGACCTGATGAACCACCGCTCGGGCCTGCTGGATCGCGAACTGATCACCCGCGAGGTGCTGGTCGCGGGTCACGCGGATCAGCGGCCGCTTCGAGGCCAACGCGCCACCTTCGCCGCCTCGACCCTGGCCAGGGCGCCGGGCGGCGCGCGTGGTTCCTTCGCCTACAGCAACGCCGGCTATATTCTGGCGGGCGCGGCGATCGAGCGGGCGTTGGATCAGGCGTGGGAGGATGCCCTGACCGCCGAGGTGTTCGAGCCGCTGGGTCTGTCAGCCGCCGGCTTCGGCGCGCCCGAAGGCGATCAACCGCGCGGACACCACACGGCCTTGGGCGGCGTGACGATGTCGGTCGATCCGGCGCGGGGGGACAATCCGGCCTTCATGCGTCCGGCAGGCGGGGCGCATATGTCGGTCGCCGACTACGCCCGCTGGCTTCAGGTCTGGCTGAACGGGGGCGAGGGCCTGCTGTCGCCGGAAAGCTTCCGCCACATGACCACGCCGCCCTCGGGCGAAGGTCGGCCCTATGCGCACGGCTGGATCATCAACCCCTCGGATCCGCTGGCGAACGGGACGCTGACCCTGGCGCATGAAGGTTCAAACACCCTGTGGCACGCCATCGCCATCGTCGCGCCCGACCATGGGCGCGGGGTTTTCGCCCTGGCCAATGAGTTCTCCAAAGGGGCTCCGGCGGACCAGACCTTGGCCGTGCGCCTTCTGCGCGACCGCTAGGGCGCGACGCGGCCCGGCGCCTTGCGGGCGGGAAAGACCACGTCGGGGTCGGGGCGCTCGGTTTTCAGGCCGGGCCGGCCCAGGCGCGTCAGGATGTGGCGCATGACGTTCAGCCGGGCGGTCTTCTTCTTGTCGGTGGCGATGATGGTCCAGGGGCCGTCCTCGTGGTCGGTGGCCTCGAACATGCGGTCGCGCGCGGCGGAATAGTCGCTCCAGCGCGCCTGGGCCTCGGCGTCCAGGGACGAGACCTTGAACCGCTTCAGCGGATCCTCGACCCGCGCGGCCAGCCGCTCGGCCTGTTCGGCCTTGGTGATGTCCAGCCACAGCTTGATCAGCGTAATGCCGTCGTCGGCCAGCATCCGCTCGAAATGCGGCGCGTCCTTCAGGAAGCGCTCGTACTGCTCGGGCGAGCAGAAGCCCATCACCGGCTCGACGCCCGCGCGGTTGTACCAGGACCGGTTCAGGATCACGGTCTCGCCCGCCGCCGGCAGGTGGCTGACGTAGCGCTGGAAATACCACTGGGTCTGTTCGCGCTCTGTCGGCTTGGGCAGGGCGATGACCCGGGTCTGGCGCGGCGACATGTGCTCGGTCAGCCGCTTGATCGCGCCGTCCTTGCCCGCGCTGTCGCGACCTTCGAACACGATCAGGGTCCGCAGACCCCTTTCGATGGTCCAGGCCTGGGTCTCGACCAGCTGGATCTGGAGACGCTCCAGCTCGGCGTCATAGTCGTCGCGCTTGCTCATGGCTGCGACTGTGGGCCGCAGCAGGCGGAGCCGCAAGCGTGTCCACGGCGTTGCGGTGGCCATGAGACGTGATCTGGCGAACTTCTGGACCGGGCTTAGCCTGCTGACGCTGGCCGCCTGCGGGGGCTTTCTGCTGCTGGACCGCTTCGCCCCGCCGCAAGACTTGCCCTGGACGCCGCTGGATCTGAACCAGCCGATCGGCATGGCGACCTCGGCCAAGGTGGCGCGGCTGGACGTGGCGCTGAACGCCTCTGAAGAGCAGGTCGAGGTGGCGACCGAGACCTGCATGGCCTTGTTGCGCGACGCGGGCGTTCAGGTCAGCCGGGCGGCGGATCGCAACGAGGGCGGCTTCTGCATCGTCCAGGGCGCGGTGCGGCTGACCGGCGGGACGACACCACTGGCCCCAGCCGGCGTGGTCATGCAGTGCCCGATGGCCGTGCGCCACGTCCTGTGGGACCGCCACGTCATCCAGCCCGCCGCGCTGGAGATCATGGGCGCCGAGGCCAGCCGGATCGACAATCTGGGCACCTACGCCTGTCGCCGCGTTTACGGCTCCCAAAGCCCGACCGACCGGCCCAGCCAGCATGCGCGCGCCAATGCGCTGGACGTGGCGGGCATCCGCCTGGACGACGGGCGCACGGTCTCGGTGCTGCGCGACTGGGACGGAGAGGGGCCGGCGGGGCCCGAGGCGGCGACCTTTCTGCGGCGACTGCGCGACGGCGGCTGCCGCCTATTCGGCAATGTCCTGACGCCCGACTACAACGCCGCCCACGCCGATCATTTTCATGTGGACGCGGCGCGTCGCGGGATTTGCGCCCGTTCGTCTTAACCAAGGACGCTCGCCTTTGCGGTTGACCGGTTCCATTTCGCGGGAGACAAAGCTTGCGCAGCCCGGATTTCGCGGGGTCCAAACCCGCGTCTCGCTCCTTCGTCCGAACGAGCTTGTCCAGATGGGCTGACGGGTCATCCCGCGTGGAGACCCGCCTGGCAAAGCGCGTTTACGGAGACGCAGATATGGCGACCGGCACGGTCAAGTGGTTCAACTCCACCAAGGGCTACGGCTTCATCCAGCCCGAAGACGGCGGCAGCGATGTGTTCGTTCACATCACCGCCGTCCAGAAGGCCGGCCTTCAGGGCCTCGATGAGAACGCCAAGGTCGAGTACGAGCTGGAAAACCAGCGCGGCAAGACATCGGCGATCGATCTCAAGGTCCTCTAAGGCCTGAAAACCTAGATCGAGACGGGCGCGGGGGCTTTGGCTTCCGCGCCCGTTTTCGTTGGCGGCGCAGGCAGGCTGCGGCTGGACCACTGGGCCAGCACCACGCCGCCCAGCACCAGCGCGCCGCCCAGCGCCTGCACCGGCGTCAGGGTCTCGCCGAATATCCACCAGCCCAGCAGGCCCGCCGTGACCGGCTGGATCAGCACCGTCACCGCTGTAAGGGACGCCGGCAGCCGCCCCAGCGCCCAGGCCACGCCGCCCTGGCCGAACACGTGCATGACCGCCAGGCCGATGCAGGCGGCCCAGCCGCCGGCGCTGGCCGGAATGATACGCTCGCCCAGCATCAGCGCGACCAGCAGCAGCGGAACCACGCCCACCGCCGTGGCCCAGAAGGTGATGCGCATGGCCCCCGCCGTCGCCCGCGCCGCCTTCACGGCCAGAAAATAGCCCGCGTACCAGAGCGCGACCGACAGGCTGAAGATGTCGCCCAGAAGCGGATTGGTCCCCTGCGCGCCGTCCGCGCCGGCCGCCATGGCGAAGGCCCCGCCCAGCGCCAGACCGAGCGCCAGCATGAACAGCCGCTTGGGCGTCTCCTTGAAGACGATCCAGCCGAACGCGGTCACGACGACCGGGGTCAGGTTGCACAGCACCGTGGCGTTGGCGACCGAAGTCATGACGATGCCGTAGTGCCAGAAGCTGAGGTCCAGGGCGAAGAAGGCGCCCGCGACCACCATCCATTTGCCGGGCAGGCCCAGGCCCCCGCTGCCCGGCCGTGCGCACAGCAGCGCCAGCAACGGCAACGACAGCAGAAACCGCCAGAAACCCGCGGCCGCCGGCCCGGTGTCGGTCAGCCGCACCAGGATCGGGGCCAGCCCCAAAACGGCGGCGCACAGGATCAAAAGGCCGAGCGCGGCCAGGCGGGGCGAGGGGCGTGACATGTCGCCACGCCCTTAGGCCGGGTTTCGCACCCGCGCCAGCAGACTTTCGTTCAGGCCGCCTGAGCGGCGTAAGCCCGCACCTCGGCGATGCGCGCGGCCTTGTCAGTCTCGGGCAGGAAGCTGCCTTCAAAGCTGTTGATCGCCAGCTGCGTCAGCTGCTCGCGGCTCAGGCCCACCGCGTCGGCCAGCTGGGCGTAGTTGGCGTTCACATAGCCGCCGAAATAGGCCGGATCGTCGGAGTTCAGCGTCACGTGCAGGCCGCGACGAAGCATCTCCGGCACGGGATGGGCCTTCAGGTCGTCGACGACGCAGAGCTTCAGATTGGACAGCGGGCAAACCGTCAGCGTCATCCGTTCGGCCGCCAGGCGCGCGATCAGGGCTTCGTCCTCCATCGATCGATTGCCGTGATCCATGCGGTCGATGTGCAGCAGGTCCAGCGCCTCGTGCACATAGGCCGGCGGGCCTTCTTCGCCCGCATGGGCGACGCGCTTCAGGCCCAGCTCGCCGGCGCGATCGAAGACGCGGGCGAACTTGGACGGCGGATGGCCGACCTCGGACGAATCCAGGCCCACGCCCGCGATCCGGTCCAGATAGGGCTCGGCCTGACGCAGGGTTTCGAACGCCGCATCCTCGTCCAGGTGGCGCAGGAAGCACAGGATGAGCTTGGAGGTGACGCCCAGCTCGCGCTCGGCGCGTTGCATGCCGTCCCACAACCCGTCCAGAACCGTTTCGAAGGCCACGCCGCGGTCGGTGTGGGTCTGCGGGTCGAAGAAGATTTCGGCGTGGCGCACTTTGTCGTCAGCCGCACGCTGGAAATAGGCGAAGGCCAGATCCTCGAAGTCCCGACGCGTCAGCAGCACGTTTGCCCCGGCGTAGTAGATGTCGAGGAAGTCCTGGAGGTTCGAGAAATCGTAGGCCGCCCGAACTGCTTCGACGCTCTCGAACGGAATCGCCACACCGTTTCGCCGCGCCAGCTCGAACATCAGCTCGGGCTCCAGCGAGCCCTCGATGTGCAGATGCAGTTCGGCCTTGGGCAGGCCGGCGATGAAGGCGTCAAGCGACATGAACTGGGTCTCCGAATGGCGACCCAGTCTAGCCTACATACGCTCGGGCGTGTCGATGCCGAGGAGGGCCAGCGCGGTTTCCAGCTGATGCAGGGTCGCCTCTGCCAGCGCCAGACGCGAGCCGCGCGACGCTTCGTGGCCCGGCGCCAGGATCGGGCAGGCGGCGTAGAACTTCGAGAAGCTCTGGGCCAGCCGATAGGCGTGCTCGGCGATCAGATGGGGGGCGCGCTTGTCATAGGCGTCGGACGCCGCTTGGTCGAAGGCGTCCAGCGTTAGGGCCAGATCGCGCTCGGCCGGTTCGGCGATGACGATGTCGGCTGCCGTCGCGCCCTGGTCCGCCGCCTTGCGCAGCAGCGATTTGATGCGGACGGCCTGGTACAGCAGGTAAGGCCCGGTCTTGCCCTCGAAGCTCATGAAGCGGTCGAGGTCGAAGACGTAGCTGGTCGTGCGGGCGTTCGACAGGTCGGCGAACTTAAGCGCCGCGATCGCGACCTTGTGGGCGATGGCCTCGAACTCTTCGGCCGGCAGGTCGTCGCCCAGTTCGGCCTCGCGCAGACGTTCGCGCGCCTTCTCCGTGGCCTGATCGATCAGGTCGCGCAGTTTCAGCACGCCGCCGGCGCGGGTCTTGAAGGGCTTGCCGTCGGTCCCGTTCATGGTGCCGAAGCCCAGATGCTCCAGCGAGCCTTCGGGGGCGTAGCCGGCCAGATAGGCGGCGCGGAACACCTGTTCGAAATGCTCGGCCTGGCGTTCGTCCACGACGTACAGGATCAGGTCGGGCGAGAGCGCCTTCTTGCGATCCAGAATGGTGGCCAGGTCGGTGGTCCCGTACATGGCCGAGCCTTCCGACGACACCACCAGCAGGGGCGGGGGCGAGGGGGCCTCGATCACCGAGCCGTCGGCCAGCTTCTTCTTGCGGGTTTCGCCGGGGCGGGCGACGTGGACCACCTGGGCGCCGTCATCCTCGACCAGCAGGCCCGTTTCCTTCAGGTGCGCCAGCATCTCGGCCATCTGCGGATCGGCATCGCTTTCGCCGTTCCACAGGTCGAAGTCGACCGACAAGGCGGCATATTCGCGCTCCAGCGCCTCGCGGCTGACGGCGACGAAGTGCCGCCACAGGGCGCGGTAGCCCGGCCGGCCGGATTGCAGTTCGGCGGTGGCTTTGCGGGCGCGGTCGCGGAAGGCCGGGTCTTCCTTGGCCTTGGCCGCGGCCTGAGGATACAGGCGATCCAGGTCAGCCAGCGTCACCGGCGTCTGCTCGGGGAAGGGACCGTCGCCCTCCGCCATGAAGGCGTCCGCCAGGCCCTCGTCACCGCAGGCGGTGATGAGCAGGCCCATCTGGAAACCCCAGTCGCCAAAGTGGGCGTCGCCCGTCACCGCGTCGCCCCGGAAGCGGAACAGCCGCTTCAGGCTCTCGCCGATGATGGCGCTGCGCAGATGGCCGACGTGCATCGGCTTGGCGACATTGGGGCCGCCGTAGTCGATGACGACCTGACGCGCGGCCGAGACGGGCGCGGCCCCGGCGCGGGCGTCGTCCGCCTTCACCTCGGCGGCGCGTTCGGCCAGGGCGCTGTCGGCGACCTTCAGATTGATGAAGCCAGGGCCCGCCACCTCGACCGAAGCCAGGCGCGGATCGGCGTGCAGCCGTTCGGCCACGCGGGCGGCCAGATCGCGCGGATTGACTTTGAGCGCCTTGGCGGCGGCCAAAGCGCCGTTGGACTGGAAGTCGGCCAGGTCGGGCCGGTCGGACGGCGTCACCCGGGCCAGGGCCGTGTCCACGCCTTCGGCGGCGAAGGCGGCCTGGACCGCTTCGCCCAGCGTGGTCTTCAGCGCGGTCATTGGGCGGCGGGACGCTCGGCGTTGGCGGCGCCCGCATCGATGCGGAAGCGGCTGCCCGAACGATTGAACTCGGCCATTTCCGGCGTCACGTCGAACCCGATGAGGATCTCGAAGTTTCCGCCCGAGGTGGTGATGGACGCGCGTGGGATCACGACCTGCTGCTCCTGCTGGACCTGGGTCACCTGAGAGCCCTGGAAGTTCACCGGCAGGTCGAAATATTCCTTGGCCAGAATGGCGCTGTTCCGCTCCGTCACCGCGATCCAGTAGCGATAGGTCCGTTGATCGCCTGCGGCCTGGGGACCGCGCCCCAGGTTGAACAACACGTTGATGTCCACCGTGATGGGATCGTTCTCGCGATAGCGGCAGTCGGAGTTGACGCCCTCGATCTCGCCCGTGAAGCCGACGGCGGCGGCGCTGGGCTGGTTGTTAGCCAATTCAACGAAACGCGCGGCGTCGTAGAGGATCTTCACATAGGGGCAGGGACCGGCGTTGGTCTGACGCCGAAGGGGGGCGAACCGCGGCGCGCGCCGTTGCTGCGCCTGCCCACCCTGGGCGCCCTGCTGCTGGCTTTGTTGCTGGCGGCCGGACTGCGCCTGGGCCGCGGCGGGAAAAGACCCGGCGACGAAAGCGAGGGCGGCGAGGGCGGTCAGGACGCGACGCATCAAATCGTTCTTCCGGCGATCGTGGAGGATGGGCCCCAAGGGCGCGCCCTGTCACGCTGTTGGCAGATAACGGCTAAAGCAGAGCCCGGCAAAGGCCCAGCCCTACAGGCCCGGCAGCTTGAAGCCGCGGCTCTGGCGCGGCTGGATCACGATGGCCTGACCGCCGGTCAGTTCCTGCAGTCGAGCATATTCCGTCGATGCATCGATGGTGCGCGCGCCTTCGGCGCCTTGGGTGGTGGTGGCGGCTTGGGAGGCGGCGTCGTCCCTGCGCCAGAACATCAGGCGGCGCGCCCAGCTCTCTTCCTTGTGGGCCAGATCGCCGAACTCGTCATCGACGACGTAGCGGGCCAGCGGATCGGCGCGCTCGGCGCCGGCCTGGGCGACCAGGGCCTGCTCGCCGGCGGTGCGGGTCACAGCCTGGCGCTGACCCAGAAGGATCTGGCGCGCGGCGCTTTCCGGCGCCAGTTCCTGTGGGCGGGGCTGACCCAGCGCCGGCGGACGCAGGCCGTATTCGGGCGGCACGCTCAGCGGAGCGGTCGACACCGTAACGAACTCGTCGGGCGTGACCTTGGTCAGGCCCACGCTCTGGCGCAGGCTGCCGCAGGCGGTCAGGGCGAGGGCGGTCGTGGCCATGAGGGCGAGGGCGGCGACGCGGCGTTCAGTCATGATCGGCATGGGCTCCGGGCGCGCTACGGGGCGCGAAGGGTCGGCTCTTAAGGACCGGTTGATTACGACTTTTCGGGGGCCGAGCCAACCTTGGCGGGCCGTTCCGACAGGAGGCTGTCCAGGATCAGAAGGATCACGCCAATGGTGATGGCGCTGTCCGCCACGTTGAAGATCCAGGGGAACAGGCCGGTGCCGGAAAAGTCGAGAAAGTCCACGACGCCACCGAAGCGGATGCGGTCGATCACGTTTCCAACGGCGCCGCCCATCACCAGCCCGATGGCGGCGACCAGCAGGCGACGCTGCGCCTTCAGCGCCCACCAGGCCAAGGCGATGGCGACCACGATTGAGAAGACGGCCAGGGCCCAGCGCGCCGCCCCGCCGCCGAACAGGCCGAAGCTTACGCCGTCGTTCAGCACAAAGCTGAAGTTGAAGATCGGCGGCCAGACCTCGACGCGGCCGACCTCGCGCAGCTCCAGACCGTAAAGGATCCAGGCCTTGGTGATCTGATCAACGACGATGATGGCCAGGGCCAGGCCGTAGGCGGCGAGGGCGGAGCGCGACAGCTTCATGCGGCGCGGTTAGCAGGCGCGCGCGCAAGGGGGAAGAGGCGGCGCGGTCGCGCTCGCGCAATCGGCGCCGAAAGCCTGCTAAAGAAGAAAAAAGGCCGCCCGACGCGGGTCGGGCGGCCGACTTCGATCCGGCCCGGCCCGGCGGGGTCGGTTGGCGGGTCGCTGGACCCGGCCGGACGAAGGGTTCGGTAATGCAGCCAGACTTGAAGAGGGCGGCTCAGCCCTCCAGGTCCTGACCCTCGTCGGGCTCGGGCGTGCCCAGCAACTCGTCGGCGATCTTGTTGGTCGAGGCGCGCACGGCCTTTTCGATGTCGTTGGCCATGTCCGGGTTGGCCTTGAGGAAGTTGCGCACGTTCTCCCGGCCCTGGCCGATACGGGTCGAGTCGTAGCTGAACCAGCTGCCGGACTTCTCGATCACCCCGGCCTTGACGCCCAGATCGATGATCTCGCCCAGCTTGGAGATGCCTTCGCCATACATGATGTCGAAGATGACCTCGCGGAACGGCGGGGCGACCTTGTTCTTGACCACCTTCACCCGGGTCGTGTTGCCCACCACCTCGTCGCGGTCCTTGATCGCGCCGGTGCGGCGGATGTCCAGACGGACCGAAGCGTAGAACTTCAGCGCATTGCCGCCCGTAGTGGTCTCGGGCGAGCCGTACATCACGCCGATCTTGTGACGGATCTGGTTGATGAACAGCACGATGCATTTCGACTTGGAGATGGAGGCGGTCAGCTTGCGCAGCGCCTGGCTCATCAAACGCGCCTGAAGACCCGGCAGGCTGTCGCCCATCTCGCCTTCGATTTCGGCGCGCGGCGTGAGCGCCGCCACCGAGTCGATCACCACGATGTCCACGGCGCCCGAACGCACCAGGGTGTCGACGATCTCCAGAGCCTGTTCGCCCGTGTCGGGCTGCGAGACCAGAAGGTCGTCCAGATTGACGCCCAGCTTCTGGGCATAGACCGGATCCAGCGCGTGTTCGGCGTCCACGAAGGCGGCGACGCCGCCCTTCTTCTGGACCTCGGCCACGGTGTGCAGCGCCAGCGTCGTCTTACCCGAGCTCTCAGGCCCGAACACCTCGATCACCCGTCCGACCGGCAGGCCGCCGATGCCCAGCGCCATGTCCAAACCCAGCGAGCCGGTCGATACGCTTTCGATCTCGGCCACCACGCCGGCCTTGCCCAGTTTCATCACCGAGCCCTTGCCGAAGGCGCGATCGATCTGCGCGATCGCCGCCTCCAGAGCGCGTTGCTTGTCGCCGTCGTCCTTGCCCACCAGTTTCAAAGCCGCCTGTCCCACTGCCTTACTCTCCCTTGCCATGATTCCCATCTACGCTTGGGAGAGACCCGCCATGGACCCGCTCCCTCTAATCACTGAGCCGACTATGATCATGGTTTGTTCCAGTTGCCAATATGTTCTTTTTGTCCGTGGAGCCCTCTGCGTCCGATTTTGACGTGCGCTCTGCCAAGTTCGGCGTGATCCAACGGCAAAGCTGTGCGTTAGGGGGCGCATGAACAAGAAGAACAGCCCCGCCGTCCTCACCATCCGCAACGCCCGCCTGCCGGACATCGAAGCCATCAGCGCTCTGGTGGCCAAGGTTTACAAGGACATGCCGGCCTATACGCCGGGCATGTTGCGCGGCCAGATATCGTCCTTCCCGGATGGCCAGTTCGTCGTGGAATACGAAGGCGACATCGTCGGCTATGCGGCCGGCTTTCGCATTGACGAGGCGGCCGCCATGGGGCCGCACACCTGGACGCAGATCACGGGCGGCGGCTATGCGGCGCGCCACGATCCGACCGGCGACTGGTTCTATGGCATGGAGGTCTGTGTCGATCCTGACAGACGCCGACTGCGCATCGGCCAGCGCCTGTACGACGCGCGCCGCGATCTGTGCGAGGCGCAGAACCTGAAGGGCATCGTCTTCGGCGGCCGCATGCCGGGTCTGTCGAAGAAGAAGAACCCCTATCCCGAGCCCGAGGCTTATCTGGACGCGGTCACGGCCCGCAAGGCGAACGATCCGGTCATCGGCTTCCACCTGCGTTCAGGCTTCGAGCCGATCGGCGTGCTGAAGAACTATCTGGGTTCGGACAAGGAATCGCGCGGCAACGCGGCGCACATGGTGTGGCGCAACCCGTACTACGCCGAGGTCACCGGCAAGGGCGCGGCCTTCGCCACCAAGGAGACGGTTCGCGTCGCCACCGTCCAGTTGCAGGCCCGCAAGGTCGAGAGCTTCGAGGAGTTCATCTCCAACATCGAATATTTCGTCGATGTGACGTCGGACTATCGCTCGGACTTTGTGGTTTTCCCCGAACTGTTCACGCTTCAGCTGCTGTCTCTTGAATCCAAGAAGCTGACCCCGGCCGAATCGATCGAGGCGCTGACCCGCTACACGCCGCGCTTCACCGAGGCGCTGCGCAAGCTGGCAGTGGAGTACAACATCAACATCATCGGCGGCTCGCACCCCACGCGCACCGACGACGGCGACATACAGAATGTGGCCTATGTCTTCCTGCGCGACGGCTCGGTCCATGCGCAGGAGAAGATCCACCCGACGCCCAACGAACGGCATTGGTGGAACATCAAGGGCGGCGACAAGGTCCACGCCATCCCGACCGACTGCGGGCCCATCGGCGTGCTGATCTGTTACGATTCGGAATTCCCGGAGCTGGCGCGGCGCCTGGTCGACGAGGGCGCGCGGATGCTGTTCGTGCCCTTCTGCACCGACAACCGTCAGGGCTATCTGCGGGTGCGCTATTGCTCGCAGGCCCGAGCGATCGAGAACCAGTGCTACATGGCGCTGTCGGGCAATGTCGGGAACCTGCCCAACGTCGAAAACATGGACATCCAGTATGCGCAGTCCTGCATCCTGACGCCGTGCGATTTCCCGTTCGCGCGCGACGGCGTGGCGGCCGAGGCGTCGGAGAACGTGGAGACGGTGACGGTGGCCGACCTGGACCTGTCGGACCTGGCCTGGGCCAAGTCGCAGGGCACGGTGCGCAACCTGCGCGACCGCCGTTTCGACCTGTACAAGACGGTGTGGACAGACGGCGGCTAAGCCGTCGCGGCGGGCCGCTCTGGTTCGATCACCCGGGCGGCGCCGCTGACGCCCAGCGCCAGGATCAGGCTGATCGCGGCGGCGACGGCCATCGGTCGTGCGAACCTTGCTGACGCCGCTAAGGGTCGCAGGGTCAGCAGCATCAGCAGGGCGATCAGGGCCAGGGCCCCCGGCAGGTCCATGCCTATGCCCAGATAGACGCCATGCCCCAGACCGAGCAGCCAGCCGCCGGTCAGCACCGCGAGAAGCGCGGCCGGGATCAGGGCCGTCCAGCGCATCAGCCGCGGGTCGATCAGAGCCGCTATCACCGCCGCGACGGCGCCTGCCATTGCAGGCCAGATCAGCAGGAAGGCGGCCTCGGGCGCGATGGCCTGCACTGGCGCGGCCAGCAGCAAAACCAGCCAGATCAGCCCCAACCAGCCGCCCCAGGTCGTCGCTTCTTCAAGCGGCCTTAACGACAGGCTGATGGCGAAAACTGCAGCGCCCGCGACGAGCGCGTTGAAGCCACTTAGAACGAGAGCGGGAATGGCCAGGCCGGCCAACACCAGCGCCAGCGCCCATCCGGGCGTACGAGACCGCCCCCCCAGAATAAGCAGCGCCGTCGCCAGCACGGCCAGGGCCGCCCCGGCCTCCATCCACGGCAGGCGGCGAAGCAGGGTGTAATAGGCGTCGGCCGACCCGATCCGGCCCGTCATCGGGCCGGCCAGCACGCGGGCCACGTGGGTGAGCACGATCGCAGACGCGATCAGCCAAACTCCCGAAAGCGCCCCTCGACCGATGTCAGCCAGCGTCAGCCCACCCCCACGTCGCGCCCGCCAGGCCGCGAACCCGGTCAGCCCCGCCGCCAGCGCCCATAGGCCCCAGCCGACTGAGGGCGCGTGGCGAATGAAGACCTTACCGAAGATGTCCGCATAGACCACGTTCGGCGTCGCGGCCGGCAGGGCTGGCGCGCGCGCGTAAAGATCAGCCGCCTCCAGCGCCTGGGAGCCGATGTGCTGAACGCTGCCCTCGTCCAGAGTTTCTGGCGTGGAGACGGGCGAATGATAATGGGATGGCCGGCCGATGAAGGCGAAGTTCAGCCCGCCGATGCCGCGGTCCTTGGACACAGTGAAGTCAGTGCCGTTGGGCATGTTCTCATAGACCACGACCGCCAAGGCGTTCGAGCTGACGCCGCCTGTCGCGCGGGGCGCGGCGCGGGCCAGTAGGGCGACCGTTTCGCCGTTGCCGCGGCCGGTCTCGAACATCATAGCGCGCCCGCCGCCGCCGCGCGCTTCCAGATTGATGACCGCGCCGATGCGATCACGCAGCGGGTGCTCGCTGAAAAACAGCCGTGCGCCGTCCAGGTTCAGCTCCTCGGCGTCGGTGAACAGCACCACGACGTCGCGCGCCGTCTCGCCGCGCCCCCGCAAGGCTCGGACGATCTCGAGAATGGCGGCGACGCCCGTGGTGTCGTCGGCCGCACCCGGAGAGCCTGGCACCGTATCGTAGTGCGCCATCAGCAGAAGGGGCGCGGCTTCGCGGTCACGTCCCGGCAGCACGCCGATCAGATTGGTCACCCCGGCGGATGCGGCCTCGGGCCGGCCGTCGCGCTCCAGCCGTCGCACGGCCGCCGGCGATAGCACGCCGCTCTGGGTCTCGGGCGACAGGCCGAGCTCGTTCATCCGAAGCAGCAGCAGATCGCGCACCCGCGCATGATCGGCGGAGCCGACAGGGTGGGGCTCGCGGGCGATCTCGCGGATGTCGACCATGGCGCGCGCGGCCGAAAACTGGGTCGCGGGCGCATCGGCGGGAAGGGGGCGCGGCGTCTGCAGGCTGACGATCGCCAGCACAAGCGCCAGGAGCATCGCCCCGATCAGAAGTCCCACCCGCGCCATCGCCGCCTCCCCCGAAACAGAGCGCAGTCAGCCCGTCATCGCACCGGGATGCAAGCCGTCATGATGGACGATCAGGCCGCGCGGCTGAACCGCGTGGGCGCCTTTACATACAGCCCCTCGCGACCGACCACGGGGCGGAAGGCCACCGTCTCGCCGTCCGGCCGCTCCCCCAGACCCAGGAACAGGCAGCCGTCGTCCATCAGCCGCGCCTCGATCGCCTCCAGCACCTGGGCTCGGCGCGCGGGCTCCATGTCGCTGAGCACGTAACGGCAGAAGATCACGTCGTAGCGCGTCGTGTCGCCGGGCTCGTCCAGCAGATTGACCCGGTCGAAGGCGATGGAGGCGCGCAGTTCGGCCCGCGCGCGCCACTGATCGTCCTCGGGCCGGAAACCGCGCAGCATAGTCGCCGCCGACAGACCGCGTTGAATTTCGAAGGCAGTGTAAAGGCCGCTGCGGGCCTTTTCGATCGCCCGCTGCGACAGATCGACGGCGGTGATCTCGGCGCTGACCCCGGCGTCGGCGGCGGCCAGGGCGAGAGAATAGGCCTCCTGTCCGGTCGAGCATCCAGCCGACCAGATGCGCACCGGCCGACCACGCGCCTGGCCCAGGGCCGGCAGCATTTCGCGATGCAGGGTGTCATAGGGCTGGCGGTCGCGGCGGAACCAGGTTTCCGCGTTCAGCAGCGCCTCGACCACGGACCAGGCCAGGGCGTCGGCATGACGCTCCCACAGGGCGGCGAGCAGCGCCTCGACGCTGGCGAAACCCTCGCGGCGAGCGATCGGGCCCAGCCTGTGTTCCGCCAAGTGCATTCGGTCGCGGGTTAGCTTCAGCCCGGCGCGGGCCGCCGTCAGGGTCTGAAGCCGATCGAAATCCTCAGGCGTCATGCGACCCCCGCTTCGGCCAGCTTGGAGGTCAGTATCTCGCCGTCGAACGGCTTCATCACATAGTCGTCGGCGCCGGCCTCAAGGGCTTCCTGAATGCGGTCGACCGCCGTCTCGATCGTGCAGAACAGCACCTTGGGCTGGTCGCCGCCCGGCTGGGCGCGGAGGCGACGCAGGAAGGTGATGCCGTCCATGACGGGCATGTTCCAGTCCAGCAGAACCAGCTCGGGCATCATGGCGGCGCAATAGGCCAGCGCCTCGGCGCCGTCCGCGGCCTCGTCGACCTCGAAGCCGAGACCCTCGACGATCCGCCGGGACACCTTTCGGATGATCCGGCTGTCGTCGACGATGAGACAGGTTCTGACGTTCACGCGAGTCACCGGTGCGCGCCCTGGCGGCGCTCCCCTCTAGGATTCCACCCTAGGCGTTAACGAGCGGTTGGAATCAAGGGTTGTCCGGCAGATCGGCCCCGATCGAGACCAGTCCGTCCTCGACCGTGGCGCCCAGGCGACCCCCCGCGTCATGGACCGTGCGCCACAACCAGTAGGGGTGAATCCACTGGCCCTGCAGGCCTTCGCTCAGCGGTTCGCCCTTCAGACCAGCCAGGGCCTCGCCCTTCAGCCGTGCGCGCGCGCCCTCCGCCAGACCGCCCAGGATCAGTAGGCCGTCGGCGCGCTTCAGCGTCACGGTCGCCGCGCCTCCTGTCGGCAGGGCCCCCAGCGTCAGCCAAGCCAGGTTGATCAGCGTGCGCGCCGTGGACTTGTCCACATCCTGATCGTCGATGCGCCAGCGCAGTTCCGCGCGGCCGCCATCGTTCAGCCCCGCGACAAGGTCGCGCAGCTCGTCGGTGCGGAAGCTCTCGCTGGTCGTCGAGGCCCCGAAAGCAACCCGCGCAAAATGCACCAAGGCCACCATCTTGCGCGAGGATTGCGCAATCAGGGCCAGCGCGTCGTCGCGCATGTCGGCCGCCGAAGGGTCGTCCAGCAGGTCCAGCCCCGAGGCGATCGCGCCCGCCGGGCTGATGAAGTCATGGCACAGCTTGCCGGCGACCAGCGCCGCCAGATCGACGCCGTCGGGCAGGGCGGAACGAGGGGCGGCGGGCGAGATTTCAGGCGTGTCGAGCATGCGCCGGACCGTGCCCTGATTTGCCGTTTCGGGGAACCGGGCGAATGGGCTATCCAGCCTTCATGAGCCGTTCGCTGTCACAGGATCTCGCCTCGGGCGAACTCGCCGAAACCCTCGCGGAGATCGCGGAAGCCGCGGCCGAGGTCATCCTGCCCTATTGGCGCAGCGGCGTGGCGGCCGAGACGAAAGCCGACGACAGCCCCGTCACCCAGGCCGACCGCGAGGCCGAGGCGCTGATCCTGGCGCGCCTGCGTGAACTGTGGCCGGCGGTGCCCGCCGTCGCCGAAGAGGACTGCGAGGCCAACGGCCCCCCGCAGGCGGGTCCGCTGTTCTGGCTGATCGATCCGCTGGACGGCACCAAGGGGTTCGTGCAGGGCCGCGAGAGCTTCACCGTGAACATCGCCCTGATCGTTGACGGCGCGCCCGTCGCAGGGGTCGTCAGCGCGCCCGCGACGCGCATCACCTGGCGATCGGCGGCGCCGGGCGGCGGGGCGTTTCGACGGGCCTATGGCGAGGCCTGGCGGTCTATCCGCGTGCGAGCCCGCCCCGACGAGGGCGTCGCCCTGTTAAGCCACAGCCTGACCGACGACGAGGCGACCCGGCTGGCGGCCCGCCACGGCTGCCGCCGCTGGCAGGGCATGGATTCCTCGCTGAAGTTCTGTCTGCTGGCGGAAGGCCGGTTCGATGTCTATCCGCGCCTCGGCCCCACATCGGAATGGGACACGGCGGCAGGCCAGGCGGTGCTGGAGGCGGCCGGAGGCCGCGTGATGGTCGAGGACGGCCAGCCCCTGCGTTATGGCAAACCCGGCTGGCTGAACGGCGGCTTCGTGGCCATGGGCGGCTGAGCC
Organism: Brevundimonas sp.; assembly: GCF_046295775.1. Classification (GTDB taxonomy): domain Bacteria; phylum Pseudomonadota; class Alphaproteobacteria; order Caulobacterales; family Caulobacteraceae; genus Brevundimonas. Next base: position 64,480 of record NZ_JBKBML010000012.1, read on the forward strand.
TAGACCTTCGCCGGCTCGGTCATCAGCCGTTCGGCGCGCCAGGCCAGCAAAGGCGCCGCCTCTTCTCGCGCACAGGCGGCCGCCTCGGTCAGGATCAGGCCCAGCGCGTGCGGTTCGGCTCCCGTCAGGCGCCGGCGCGCCAGGGCGATTTCGGCCAGGGCGATCTGGGTTCCGGCCCAGTCCAGGGCGTGCGGCCCCGCGCGAAGACGCTTGACCAGACCGGCTTCCAACGCGTCCAGTCCCGCCAGATCGCCGCCAGCCTCGGCCAGGCGGGCCTCTTCGCGACGCTTGGCCAGGGCCGCCAGAGCACCCACGACCAGTCCCCGGTCGGCCGTGAGCGCTTCAGCTCGCGCCAGGTCCATCAAGGAGGCCGTTCCCGCCTCGGCCTTGACCACCTGAATGGCTGACCAGTCCAGAGGACTGTGATCGGCGGTGAACTGAACGGCGGCGGATTCGAACAGCGCCTCGGCCTGATCGGCTGCGCGCGGATCATCCGCCAGTCGGGCGAGGGCCGTCATGCCCGCCGCGCATAAGGCCAAGGCCCGAGCCCGCGTCAGGGGCCGATAGTCCGGAGACGCCGCCTCGACGAGCTCGCGCAGATCACGACCTGCCGTGTCCAGCAAAGCAGGGTCGCGGGCCTCTATGCCGACCTCCAGCGCCAGGGCGGCTCGATCCAGCCTCAGCGCCTCTTCTTCCAGACCGCGTCTGGCGCCCAGGGCGGCGACGGCTGCGTCGAGCGCCGAAAGGGCGGCACGCCTCATCTCGGACGACCCTTCCAGACGGGCTTGGCGCGCCGCCGCCTGAGCGCGAACGGCGGCCAATGCCTGAGCCGTGTCGATCTTGCGCGGCTTCTCGATGCGGCTGAGCGCGCCCACCGCTTCGGCCAGTGCGCCGACGCCGCCGCAGAGGTCGAAGCGCAACAGTTCGGTTTTCGCCGCCTCTATCAGGGCGCGCGCCGCATCATCGGGCGTTCGTGCATTCTTTTCCGCCCAGGCCGTGGACTTCACCGCCTGATCCAGGCTTCGGATGTGACCGGATCGGCGGGCGTGCTCCCGCCACATGCGCGCCGCCCGCAGCTCTGCATTCAGAGGATGGGCGCACGAAACGCGGCCGGCGTCGGTGGATTGCTGACGCGCCTCCGCCTCGAGCAGATCGACGCTGATCAGCTCCAGCCACGCCAGATCGTCGCTCTCGCGCGCCTGGGTGAACAGCTTTCGCAGATCACGACCGAACTCGAACATCAGCGTGGCGGCCCTCTCGTCGTCCCGGGGTGACGCACCGTGCGCCCGTCCGGCTCAATCAAGCAAACGCGGCGCCGCTCTCCCGGTTCGGCTTGGCCATAAGCGATTCAGCCCAGCGCCGGGGTGCGGGTCAGACAGCGCGACAGTTCGCGCCTCGCCTCGGACGATTCGTCGCGCAATTGATCCAGGGCTTCCAACCGCGACCGGGTCTGGGCGGCTTCCGCCGCCTCTGCGGTTCTGCCCCCGGCCTGAGACGCCTGCATCGCCGTCAGAGACCAGTACAGGCCCGCGTCGTAAAGCCGCTTGGCATCACCCGCGTCGCGCGCGCCGTCGGTGTCGCCATCCAGTTCGGACGCGGCCTGCGTCAGGCCCGCGCAGCGCACGGCCTCGCTCCAGGACGGGCGCTCGATCGTCACGGCCGGCCGCGCCGGCGAAGCCTGAGGCTCCAGCACGCCCAGAGCGAGGACCAGCAGGGTGAGCGACATCAAATCTTCTCCGCGACGCCCCCCGGCGTCGAAGCCATCACATCACGCCCTAAGGGCCGAAGGAAGGCCGGGCAAAGGAACTCAATCTTGCGCAGCCGTTGTCTGTTTGCGTTCCTGGAGCCTCGCGATGAGTTCGCGCGCTCGCGCTGCACTCGAAGAGCCATGCGGGTCGTTGACGATCGGCGTCAGCAGAAACAGGGCCTCGTCCAGCCTGTCGGCCTCAAGCATCGCAAGCGCTGCATCCCCCCGGATGGACATCACCTGAGGCGCGTAACTTACGGCGGTGGTCCAAAGCTCCAGATCATTGGCGGTCGGGTAGCTGGGGGCCGTGCGACGTTGCCGCGCAAGAGCGGCGTATACCCGATAATCCGTCGGGTCGGCTTCCATGGCGCGAACCAGATAGCCCTGCGACTGTCGACGCAGAGTAAGCGCCTGGGCTTCGTCCGGCGCATCGTCGGCGCGCTGATCGTAGATGCGGCCGACGAGAAGCAGGGCTTCCACATTCTGGGGCTCTAGCTCGATGGCGCGGCTGGCGGCTGCAAGCGCCCGGCCTTCGTCGCCCCAAGCAAGCTCCGCCTGGCCGAGGGCCGTCAGCGCCAGCGGGTCGTCGGCATGGCGATCTGCGGCCTCGCGCAAAATAATGGGCAGCAGGCCTTCGGATGACTCGCCGGTCGACGGCGTGCGCAGTCTCAACCAGGGCAGCAGCACGTCGTCCGCCGCTGGAGACAGACGACTGACGGTCACCGTCGGAGAAAGCGGCGGCATCTCGAGCTGCGCATAGTAGATGCGCCCGCGCAGATAGCTCCGCAGAGCGTCGGCAAGCTGATCCGGGCTTTGGCCGAAGGTGGTCTGCCAGGTCTCGACCGCGTCCTGGCCCGCGTTGACACCGTTTAGATAGGCCGTGAGTCGCTGAAGGCGCGAGCTGTCGGCGGCCAGCCAGTGGGTCAACAGCCAGGACTGGGCGTAATAAAGCCGGCGCGTTTCTCGATCTTGAACGTCAAAGGAGCCACGTGCCCGCAGCAATGCGTCCATCGGCATCCAGCGTCCCTGCTGCAACGTCGCCACGCGGCCGGGCTGGGGCATGCCGAAAGTCGCCGCGCCTCTGTCCGACACGGTCGCTGTGGCGAAATATTCGGCGAACCCCTCGTTCAGCCACCCCGGATAACGGCCTGCGCCCGCCTTCGCCATGAAGTGGTGGCTGTACTCATGCTGCAGCAGGTCGTTGCCACGTCCGCGAACCAGCACCGCCAGAGTATCGACTTCGCTGGTCCAGTAGTAGCCGTCGATTCCCTCCGGCAGGGACGGGCGGGCGACGCGCAGCTGCCGACCGTCCGTCACCAGATAGACCGGCAGCTTGCGGGCCTCGATGCTTGCCGAGCCGCCAAGCCGCGCTTCCAGCAGGGCATGAAACCGCTCCAACGCGACCGCATACTCGCGCAGCTGACGCTCGCCGCCATTGCTGTAGACGATGAAGTGGTCCGTCTCGGCCTTGCGCCAGTCCGCCCAGGCCGGCGCCGCCAGACCACTTGTCAGGAGGAGGACGAGCAGAAGGGCCAGGCGGCGAACTCGGGTCATGGATTCACTCCTTCGCGCGCAGGTTGCTTGCGAGAGGGCCGATTGTCGAGCCTGGCGACACTGGGTCTCCCCGACGAAGAGAGGATCAGCCCCGTTCGCGGGTCTTGGTGAAGGCGATCTTGGGGAAGCGCTCGCCGACGTAGCCGGTCTCCCAGCTCGATTTGGCCAGGAAGACAGGGTTCTGATCGATGTCGACGGCCATCTGGGGACGGTACTTGCCGGCGAAGTCGTCCAGATCGGCCTTGTCGCCGGCGACCCAGCGGGCCTCGGCCCAGGGGCTGGGTTCGAAGACGACGTCCAGCCCATATTCCTCGCCCAGGCGGTCGGCCATGACCTCGAACTGCAGCTGGCCAACGGCGCCGACGATGAAGTCCGAGCCCATTTCCGGGCGGAACAGCTGGGTCACGCCTTCCTCGGCCAAGCCTTCCAGCGCCTTCTTCAGGTGCTTGGCCTTCAGCGGATCCTTGACCCGAACGCGCTGCAGGATTTCCGGCGCAAAGTTGGGCAAGCCGGCGAAGCGGATCAGGCCGCTTTCCGACAGGCTGTCGCCGACGCGCAGCACGCCGTGGTTGGGAATGCCGATGACGTCGCCGGCGTAAGCCTCCTCGGCGAGCTCACGGTCCGAAGCGAAGAACATGATGGGCGCGTTCACCGACAGCTGCTTGCCGGTGTTCTGGACCTTCAGCTTCATGCCGCGCTTGAAGCTGCCGGACGCCATGCGGAACATGGCGATGCGGTCGCGGTGGTTGGGGTCCATGTTGGCCTGGACCTTGAAGACGAAGCCGGTGACTTCAGGCTGGCCCGGCTCGATGGTCAGCACCTGGGGCTCGGGCGCGTTGCGGGTCTCGGGCGGAGCTTCCTTGCGCGCCGGCATGACCTTGGGCGGCGGCGCCCATTCGCCGATCGCGGCCAGTAGCTCCTCGATGCCGAAGTGGCGCAGGGCCGAGCCCCACAGAACCGGCGTCATGTGGCCTTCCAGGAAGGCTTGGCGATCGAACGGCTTGTAGCCGCCCTCGACCAGCTCAAGCGCGTCGGTCAGATCGGCCTGTTCAGAGCCTTCGAAATATTGCGCGGCGTCGGCCAGGGGCAGGGCGGGGGGATGGTCGGGGTCCTCGTCGGCCCCGGCGGCCTTGCGGGCGTAGGGCTGGAACCGGCCGGTGCCGATCTCGACCATGCCGCGCAGGCGGTTGCCGCTCTCGGCCGGCCACCAGATGGGCGACGGATCCAGTTGCAGGCGGCTGGCGATCTCGTCCAGCAGGGCCATCGGGTCCTGGGCCTCGCGGTCCAGCTTGTTGATGAAGGTGATGATCGGAATGTCGCGCAGGCGGCAGACCTCGAACAGCTTCAGCGTCTGCGGCTCGATGCCCTTGGCGGCGTCCAGCACCATGATGGCGCAGTCGGCGGCGGTCAGGGTGCGATAGGTGTCTTCCGAGAAGTCCTCGTGCCCCGGCGTGTCCAGCAGGTTGAACATCTTGGCCGCGCCGTCGGCGGTGGTGTGTTCGAACGTCATGACCGAGGCGGTGACGGAGATGCCGCGCTCCTTCTCGATCTTCATCCAGTCCGAGCGTGCCCGCCGGTTCTCGCCGCGCGCCCGCACCGCACCGGCCGCGCGAATGGCCCCGCCGGCCAGCAGGATGTGCTCGGTCAGCGTGGTCTTGCCGGCGTCAGGGTGGGCGATGATGGCGAAGGTTCTGCGGCGCAGAGCCTCTTCGGCGAGCGTGCGTTTGGACATGGCGCGCCGTTACCGCGTCGCGCCCGATAAGTCACCAGAAGACCGGGAGCCGGCGGGCTATGGAATGGCCGGTGCTTCGACCTCGGTGTCTTCTTCCTGACGTCGTTCGGCGGCGGAGGCCTCTTCTGCGGCCTCTGCTTCCTGGTCGGTCACGCCGCGAGCGCGATTGATCATGCTGCGAGCGACCTCGGCCGCTGCGCCGCCATGGGGCGCGTTGGCCAGCGAGCCGAGCAGTGTCACCGCGTGCTCATTGCGGCCGGCGCGGATCAAGGCTGACGCCAGGTTCAGCCGCGTCTCCGCCAACTGAGGGGCGAGCGCGTAGGCGACCTCCATCGTCGTCAGATCGTTCTCGTTCGGCCATCCGTCCCCGCCGAGGCGCAGGTCTGTCAGCAAGAGCATAGTGTTGTAGTTCAGGTCATCGATCGCATACGCGCGCGCCAGCAGCCGCCGAGCGGACGCAATCTCGACATCGGCCGCCTCCTGATCCTCCATTTCCCGCGCAGTGGCGAGATGATCGCCGGCTAGAAACTGCAGCGCCTCGACATGATTGGGATCGATCGCCAACAGGCGCTGCAGAGCGACGCGACCCGCCCCCTTGTCGCCGAAGTGCAGTTCACCATGACCGAGCACCAGCAGCGCCATCGGGTCGTCGCCGTGTCGTGCGGCCACCCGTCTGGCCTCTGCGGCCACCGCCGGCCGCATGTCTTCCGGCACGCCGATCTTGAGGCGCTGGTTCAGCAATAGGAGGTCGCCGGCGGAGCGCGGCAGGCGTGTCACCGCGACCTCGGCGGGAGGGAAGCTATGGCTGAAACCCAATCTAGGCAGGCTGCGATAGGTTCTCAGGGTTCGCTGAAGCTGAGCCAGCGACATGCCGGTCGCTCGCTCCATGGCCTCGACGGAATCGCCGCCGGCTCCAACGTCTCGCAGATAGGCGTCCAGCATCGGCTGTCGATCTGCGTCGGCCATGAACCAGTGAGCCAGAAGCCAGGCCTGCGGATAGAACATCTGTGCGTTCCGAACCGCCCTGTTGTTAGGGCTGGACGACAGCAGGTCTGACAGGGACATCCAGGAACCATTCACGATCCAGCTGGCGCGGTTGGCGTTGTAATTCCCCAGCTCGATGCGGCTCCCGTCGATCTTGGTGGTCATGTAGTATTCGGCGAAGCCCTCCACGAACCACGCGGGATACGGGAAGGGAAAGTTCTGCATCATGAAATGATGCGCATACTCGTGAAGCAGGGTCTGTTCGCCGAGATCGTGGTTCCGCTCCACCAGAGCGACGGCGAAGATGTCTTCATTGCTGGCCGTATAGAAGCCCGCGACGCCATCGCCGACGGTCGGGTGGATGCGTTTCAATGCGCTCCGGCTGCGCACGAGATAGATGGGCAGCTTGCGATAGGGGGCTTCTTCGACAGACAGGCCCATCCGCGCCCTCAGCAGGCGATCAAAGACCTCCAGCTTCTGCACGAATTCCGTAAGCGGACGTTCGCCTCCGTCACTGTAGACGATGAAGCGTTCGCTCTCGGCCTTCAGCCATTGAGCCTGGGCCGGCGTCGCCGCCAGGCAGAGCCAAGTGAAAGCAACTACCAGAAATGTACGTGAAAGCAGCATCTCGCCCCGCCCCAAACCCTAGGATGAGTTAGCGGGGCTTGGTGGGGCGATACAAGCTCGATCTTGACGTTTTAGGCCGCCAGCCGGTTCCAGACCACCTTGTCGGCGGCGACGGCGTTGAGCTTGCCGGTCGAGGCCCGGCGATGAAGCTGGTCCATGACCATGGCGGGCAGGGCGCAGAAGCGCGGCTCGACCAGTTCGGGCGCACAGCCGGCCTGCGGCGCCGCGAACAGGGCGGCGTTCACGTGCGGACTGCGGTCGGCGATCAGCCAGGCCAGGCGGCGCGCGCGCTGGGGGTCGTTGCGGTGAATCAGGGGATCTTCGGCGAACAGCTCGCAGCCAAGCTCCAGCACATAGTCCAGGCCCAGCGTCTCGAAACGGCGCGCGTCGGCAGGCGTGACTGGGCAGGCCGCGTCCAGGTCGAACACCACGTCGTTGAGAAGAAACAGCATGCGCCGGCTCCGTTGCGGCGAGAGTTCTTCCCGCCTGGAAGCCTGTTCTACCGCTGCCCGCTTGCGGTCCCGTTCACGAACGCGGTTAAGCCTTTATGTCCGGCTCAGGCGACGGGCTCGGCGGGCTGCCGACGGTCGGCGGCCGTGCCCGTGCGCGCACCCGAGCGGCGGTCGCCGTCACGACGCTCTTCGGGTTGACGACGGTCCACCTGGCGCATGCCGCCATTGTGCATCATCAGCTCCAAGCGGATTTCGATCAGCCGCTGTTCGAGGCTGCCCAGCATCAGGGTGAAGGCCGACAGGACGGCCAGCGTGCCGAGGAAGATCAGGGCCCCGACCGGCGGCTGGTCCATCAGCAGCTGCGTGCCGACGAAGGCGAGGGCGAAGACCGCGCTGGTCCCCATCGTCAGGAAGGCGCCGATGACCTTCATCAGCGAGCGGCGCGGCGCCTCCTTGTTGATGCGGCCGCCGTTGCGGCGATCCTTCAGCCTGCGGCGCATGAAACCGCGTCGTTCGCTGGTCCGCTCGGCGTTTTCGACCGCGCGCGCCACCTGCATAGCTTCCAGAGCCATCGCCCCGTCTCCTTGAAGAGCCCTGAAGGATAATGCCGCGCCTTTGCATACCGTCGGTTAACGCGGTGCGGCTAAGCTCGCGCGCCTAGGGGTTCAGTATCTTGGCATCGCCATTTCCGGCGCCGTCTCCCTGGGCGGCCGCCAAAGGACACTTGGCATGAAGACCGATCAACGGCGCCGGGGGGCGCTTTCCAGACTGGCCAAACGGCTGCGCGGAGACGCGCGCGGCAACGTCGCCATGATCTTCGCCCTGGGTCTGCCGGCCCTGCTGATGCTGACGGGCATGGGCGTGGACATGTATCGCGCCGACGTGGCGCGCAACACCAGTCAGCAGGCGGTCGACGCCGCCGCCCTGGCCGCCGCCGCTTCGCGGGAGCGCACCCAGGCGGGACTGGCGCGCGTCGCGGACGACTACATGAAGGGCAACATCGACGTCCGCTATCTGGACGGCGAGCCGGCGCCCGAGACCCGCTTCATCGACGACATCGAAGTCGAGGTGACGATGCGCGGCAAGGTCAAGACCATGTTCATGGGCATGATCGGCGTGTCCGAAATGCCGGTGAACGTCACCGCCACCGCCATCCGGGGCGCGGCCGAGGAGGTCGAACTGGCCCTGGTGCTCGACAACACCTGGTCGATGAGCGTCAGCGACGGGCGCGGGGTCACGCGGATCAACGCCCTGAAGTCGGCCTCGACCACACTGGTCAATGAGCTGATGCAGCGTGACGGCGCGCGGGTGAAGATCGGCATCGTGCCCTATGCGGATTACGTGAACGTCGGCGTGGGCAATCGCAATCAGCCCTGGGTTTCGGTGGGGGCGGACTATTCCACCACCAGCACCCCGTCGCCGCGGGTCTGCGAGACGCGGACCACCAAAAACGTTTGCACGGGCGGTGTTCAGGGGACTTGCACGCGCTATCGCGACGGCGTGCCGGAAAACTACACCTGCTGGACCACGCCGCAGACCTGTTCGGTTCAGGACGTGCCCCCTTACGAACACTGCACCGGCGGCGGCAACCCGACGACGACCTGGTATCGCTTCTACGGCTGTGTGGTGTCGCGCAAACAGGGTCAGCTGCGTCTGAACGACAGCCAGCCGAACACGCCCTACGAGGGCATGCTCCAGACCAGCCAGACCTGCCTGAATCCCATCCTGCCCCTGACCAATCAGAAGGCCAGCGTGCTCAGCGCGGTGCAGAACCTGATCATCAACCGAGGCGGCTATCAGCCCGAGACGCACATTCCCTCGGGTCTGATCTGGGGCGTGAACCTGCTGTCGCCGACCCAGCCCTTCACCGAGGGCGGCGCCTATCACGTCGCCAATCGGGATCCACGCAAGATCCTGGTGCTGATGACCGACGGGGCCAATACGCTTCGGTTCAACCCCGGCGACGGCAAGCATCTGACGTTCAACGGCAACGCCACCAACCAGGCGAACCAGCTGAACTCGACCAACAGCGACGTGGATTCGATCTGCGCCTACGCCAAGGAGCACAAGATCGAGGTCTACACCGTCGCCCTGGCGGTCGATTCCTCAACAGCGCGCCAGATGCTGGAACGCTGCGCCTCCAGCGCCAGCCACTATTTCAACGCGTCGGACTCCGCCGCCCTGGCCGACGCCTTCCAGGAGATCGCGGCCTCGATCAACAAGGTGCGGCTGATCAACTGACGCTGTCCGACCGGGCAGGGGGCGGTTGACGCCCCGCCTTCGGCCCCGCATTGACCGGGGTCGGAGGTATCCCATGCAGCACATCCTCGAAGAGCTTGAAAAGCGTCGCGAGCAGGCCCGTCAGGGCGGCGGCGAAAAGCGCATCGCGTCCCAGCACGCCAAGGGCAAGCTGACCGCGCGCGAGCGCATCGAGGTGCTGCTGGACGAGGGCAGCTTCGAAGAGACCGACATGTTCGTGGAGCACCGCTCCCACGACTTCGGCATGCAGGATCAGCGCATCCCAGGCGACGGCGTGGTGACCGGACGCGGCACGATCGGCGGGCGGCTGGTCTATGTCTTCTCCAAGGATTTCACTGTCTTCGGCGGTTCTCTGTCGGGCGCGCACGCGGCCAAGATCGTCAAGATCCAGAAGATGGCCCTGACCAACGGCGCGCCGATCATCGGCCTGTTCGACGCCGGCGGCGCGCGCATCCAGGAGGGCGTCGAGAGCCTGGCCGGCTACGCCGACATCTTCCTGCAGAACACCTTGGCGTCGGGGGTCATTCCCCAGATCAGCGTCATCATGGGGCCGTGCGCGGGCGGCGACGTCTATTCGCCGGCCATCACCGACTTCATCTTCATGGTGAAGGACACGAGCTACATGTACGTGACCGGCCCCGACGTGGTGAAGACGGTCACCAACGAGGTCGTCAGCCACGAGGACCTGGGCGGCGCGCGCGTGCACGCCGGCAAGTCGGGCGTGGCCGACGGCGCGTTCGAGAACGACCTGGAGGCCTTGTCCGAGGTCCGCCGCCTGATCGGCTTCCTGCCGCTGTCGAACCGCGAGAAGCCGCCGGTCCGCGACAGCTATGACGAGCCCGAGCGCGACGAGGCCAGCCTGGACACCCTGGTCCCGGCCAACCCCAACCAGCCCTATGACATGAAGGAGCTGATCCTCAAGACGGTCGACGAGGCCGACTTCTTCGAGATTGGCGCCGACTTCGCCAAGAACATCGTCTGCGGGTTCGGCCGGCTGGACGGCCAGCCGGTGGGCATCGTGGCCAACCAGCCTCAGGTCCTGGCCGGGGTGCTGGACATCGACTCCAGCCGCAAGGCCGCGCGCTTCGTGCGCTTCTGCGACGCCTTCGACATCCCGCTGGTGACCTTCGTCGATGTGCCGGGCTTCATGCCGGGCACTAAGCAGGAGTACGGCGCCCTGATCAAACACGGCGCCAAGCTGCTGTTCGCCTATGCCGAGGCGACCGTGCCCAAGCTGACCGTCATCACGCGCAAGGCCTATGGCGGCGCCTATGACGTCATGAGCTCCAAACACCTGCGCGGCGACGTCAACTACGCCTGGCCCTCGGCCGAGATCGCCGTCATGGGGGCCAAGGGCGCGGTCGAAATCATCTTCCGCAAAGAGGCCGGCGACCCTGACGCGCTGGCCGCCCGCGAGGCCGAATACAAGGCCCGCTTCGCCAACCCCTTCGTCGCGGCCGGCCTGGGCTATATCGACGACGTCATCATGCCGCACGGCACGCGGCGTCGCCTGATCCGGGCGCTACGGACGCTGAAGGGGAAGGTTCAGGAGAACCCGTGGAAGAAGCACGATAATATTCCGTTGTGAGGCTTCGGTGGACGATTTCGTTCGTCATATCTATCTGACCGAGCTTTTGCGCCAAGCGGAGAGTGTCATTGCATCGGTAGTTAAACTGAATGGCTTTCTGTCATCGGAAGGTCTGGCGTCTGGAGAGCGGGTCGACGGGATACTCCGCTCACTGGATGAACTGCTAAGTGACGCCGCGCGTATGCGCCTGATGCTCTGGCCCCCACGCAGATCCGCCGAACAGCGAGGAGCTGCCTTGAGGGCGTGTCTGAACATTTTGGACGGACATCCGCTCCAGAACGCGTCCCTTCGTCATCATCTAGAGCATTTCGACGAGCGTCTTGATGCGTGGGCGAACGAGTCGCGAAACAAAATCTACGTTGATCGTACTGTCGGCCCTCGCCACACGATTAGTGGCGTCAATCCGAGAGATGTAATCAGACACTTTGTGCCTGCTGAGGGAATTTATATTTTCCGCGGGGAAGAGTTTGATATTCAGGCATTGGTTACAGGTGTGGATGAGCTGCTGCCGGTAATACGTCGGCGTGTGGAAGAGCTCACGCCTTACGGCTTCACCTGACAAACCGTGTCTTCCTCGGCCTATGTTTGCCGATAGCCTTCGTGAAGATGACGCTGGCTGCGCTTGATCAAGCCGGTATGCCGGTTGATCCCGGGTCGTCACAATGACCCCACCTGGTCTTCGTCATGGAGCGGGTGGATCGAGCCGAGTTAGCCTGGGCTTTTCTGCAATCGGTTGCCCAGCAAGCGCGTCGCCCGGCTTGATGCAGCCCGAGCTCGCGGGGCTGCTAGGAAAGCGGGTCACGCCGCATCTGAGGTGAAGCCATGATCACCCTCCACGCCTTCGCCTCCATGTTTCCGGCGGGATCGGGGAGACCAAGGACATGCGCATCCAGTGGGCGCTGGAGGAGATGGGCCTGCCGTATCGGGTGCGGGGCTGGGACTACAGCGGCGGCGAGTGCGACACCTCCGCCTTCGCGGCGATCAGCCCCTTCGGCCAGATTCCGGTGATCGAGCATGACGGGCTGGTTGTGATCGAGACGGCGGCCATCCTGATCCATCTGGCCGAGACCTCGGGCGGTCTGACCCCCGCCGATCCCGACGGGCGCGAGCACGTCCGCCAGTGGTGCGTCGCCGCCATGGCCACGGTCTCGCCCGCGATCGGCGGCGTGGCCATGTTCGACGCGGGCCTGACCGGCGGGGACCGCGCCGCCCGCGACTTCTGGCTCGGGCTCGCCCGTCGCTGGTTCGGCGGGCTGGAGCGGTGGCTGGAGGGGCGCGAGTGGATCGCCGCCAAGGCCTTCACCGTCGCCGACATCGCCCTGGCCGGCGTGCTGCGCGAGGCGCGCGACATGGAGCTGATGGACGAACATCGCGCCGTGCGCGCCTATATGGACCGCGCCCTGGCCCGCCCGGCCTGGCGCCGCACCCGCGAACTGACCGCCGAGCGGATGAGCGTGGACCTGAGCGCGATCGCCTGAGAAGACT
>NZ_JBKBML010000013.1:0-76073 GCF_046295775.1 Brevundimonas sp.
CCACCCGACCGACGCCACGGCGAACAGAACGATCGCCGGAACGACGTTTCCGGGCGCCGCCGCCACAACCGCACCGACCGAGAACACCAGGCCGACCACGGCCAGCGCGCGCCAGCCCGGCTCGCGGGTGAACCGGAACAGGCTGATGCAGCACAGGGCGTAGAGGCAGATGGTCAACACCGTGCAGGCGCCGATCAGCAGGCCGAACTGATCCGCCAGCGTCGGCTGGCTGCTGGCCAGCACCATGACGGCCATCAGCGCGCCGTTGATCAGCGGATTGGTCAGCGGCAGCCGCCCCGGCCGCGCCGACGAGCCGAAGACGCGCGGCAGATAGCCAGCCTCGGCTGCGCTGCGCGCCGTCTCTCCGCCCAGCATGGTCCAGCCCGAGATGGTGCCCATCGCCTTGATCACGGCGCAGACCGCGACCAGACCCGCGATCGAGGCGCCGAACACGCGCGCGGCCAGGTCGGCGAAGGGGCTGGTCGAGGCGGCCAGCTGGCCGGCCGGGATCACGCCGAACACCGCCGTCGTCGCCGCCACATAGACCACGAGCGCCAGGCCCACGCCCGCGACGCTGGCGCGCCCGACGTCTCGGCCGGGGTTGCGGACCAGCTGCGACAGGGCCGCGGCGCTCTCCAGACCCAGGAAGGACCAGAAGATCACCACCAGCGCGGCCGGAATGCTCTGGCTCAACGATACGCCCGATGTGTTCCACGAGGCGGAAAAGGTGTCGCCGCTGAAGGCCACGGCCCCGGCCGCGATGGCCAGGACCAGGGGCAGCAGGCCGATCACCAGGGTCGCCGCGCCCAGACGCGCCGCCACCTTCGCCCCCATCGCATAGGCCGTGGTGGTGACGCCGATCAGGATCAGATTGCTGACCGCCGCCGGTCCCGGCTGGGCCAGGGCGGGAAAGAAGAAGGCCAGATAGCCCGTGCCCGCGATGGCCACCGCGACATTGCCCGTCAGGCACACGCCCCAATAGGCGATGGCGGTCTGATAGCCCAGAAACCGGCCCAGCCCGCGCCGGGTGAAGTCCGACAGGCCGTCGGCATCCGGCTGAAACCGGCCCAGGCCGGCGAACACTGCCGCCAGCACCATGGCGCCAGCCCCGCAGATCAGCCAGCCGATCAGGCTTGAGCTGCCGGTCGAAGCCAGGGCCACCGGCGCCAGATAGACCCCCGACCCGATCATGTTGCCCGCCACCACCAGGGCGGCCAGGCCCCAGCCGATGCGGCGTGCGGGAACGGGCAGGATCTCGGTCTGGCTCATGATTTCCGCTTTACGCCGGAATTCGCGATCCGTCCCAGGCGAAGACGCCTCCGCTGTCTGCGGGCGTCAGGCCATCGATGACCTTCAGCAGATGCGCCGCAGAAACCTCGGGCGTGAACAGCTTGCCGGGCACCACCCCGCGCTGGAACGGCTGGCTCAGCTCTGTGTCCACCGTGCCCGGATGCAGCCCGCAGATGATCGCCTGGGGGTGCGTGCGCGCCGCCTCCACCGCCAGGGTCTTCAGGATCATGTTCAGCCCGGCCTTGGAGGCCCGATAGGCATGCCAGCCGCCCAGCCGATTGTCGCCGATGGACCCCACCCGCGCCGACAGTACCGCGAACACGGCCCGCCGGTCGCGCGGCATCAGGGGCATCAGGTGCTTGGCGACCAGGGCCGGCCCGACGGCGTTGATGCGATAGTCGCGCAGCAAGTGATCCGCCGAAAGCTCGCGCATCGACCGCTCCGGCTTGAAGACGCCGTGAAGCACGCCGGTCGCCACGATCACCAGGTCCGGCGCGCCGTCCCGGACCACGCTTGCGGCGGCGGTCTGGATCGAGTCTTCGTCCTCCAGGTCCACGACACCGGCCTGGGCGCCGTCGATGGCCGCCGCTCGTCTCGACAGGGCGTGGATCGAACGAGACGGCGAGCGAGCGACCAGACCCCGCACCAGCGCCGCGCCCACCCCGCCCGAGGCGCCGACGATGACGGCCGGCCCGCGCGGCGCCTGCTTTTCCGTGTCCATTCGTCCGAACCTGCCCTGTCGGTCTTGCCCAAGCGGGACACTGACGGCAAAGCCTCGCCATGACCATCACCACGGTCGGCCTCGATGCCGACGACACCCTCTGGCACAACGAGACGATCTTCCGGCTGACCCACGCCCGGTTCGTCGACCTTCTGGCCGACCATGGCGACGAGGCGATGCTGCAAGGCCGGCTGGCCGAGGTGGAGAGCCGCAATCTGCGCCTCTACGGCTATGGGGTGAAGGGCTTCACCCTGTCGATGATCGAGACGGCGATGGAGCTGACGAACGGCGACCTGCCGCCCCATGTCGTACGCGAGATCCTGGCCGCCGGGCGCGAGATGCTGGCCCATCCAGTCGAAACCCTGCCCGGCGTGGACGAGGCCCTGGCCGAACTGTCCGAGAAATATCGCCTTGTCTTGGTGACCAAGGGCGACCTGCTGGACCAGGAGCGCAAGCTGGCCGCCTCGGGCCTGGGCGATCTGTTCGCCGCCGTGGAGATCGTGTCCGAAAAGACCCGCGCCACCTACGACCGCGTCTTCGCCCGCCACGGCACCGGACCCGAAGAGGCCGTGATGGTCGGTAATTCGATGAAGTCCGACGTGCTGCCCGCTCTGGAGGCCGGCGCCTTTGCGGTGCACATCCCCTACGTGGTCACCTGGGCGCACGAACTGGCCGACGCCCCGGAAAACCACCCCCGATATGGCGCCCTGGAGGCGATCGACCGCCTTCCGGGCTGGATCGCGGCGGCAGAGCGGGGCTAGGGTCGCGGGCGCCATCTGGGGACCGCCATGATCACCGTCCATCACCTCGCCGATTCCCGCTCGCAGCGCGTGCTGTGGCTGCTCGAGGAGCTGGGCCTGCCCTATGAGGTGAAGCGTTATGAGCGCGATCCCAAGACCATGCTCGCGCCGCCGGAGCTGAGGGCCATCCACCCCTTGGGCAAGTCGCCGGTGGTGGACGACGGCGACATACGCGCGGCCGAAACAGGGGCGATCGTCGACTATCTGCTGGACATCCACGGCCAGGGGCGGTTGAAGCCCGCGCCGGGCACGGCCGAGGCGCGGCGGTTCACCTATTGGCTGCACTACGCGGAGGGTTCGGCCATGACGCCGCTGCTGCTCAAGCTGGTCTTCAGCCAGCTGCCCAAACGCGCGCCGGGCCTGATGAAGCCGGTCGTCAACGCCATCGCCGCCAAGGCCCAGTCCGGCTTCGTCGACCCGCAGCTGAAGTCGCACGTCGACTATTGGGACGCCGAGCTGGGCAAGTCCGAATGGTTCGCCGGCGACGCCTTCACGGCGGCCGACATCATGATGAGCTTCCCCGTCGAGGCCGGTGCGACACGGGCCTTCCGACGCGAGGACAAGCCGCGCCTGGCGGCTTTCCTGGACCGCATCCACGCGCGGCCCGCCTATCAGCGCGCCTTGGAGCGCGGTGGGCCCTACGCCTACGGATGATGCAACCCTCGGGCCATGTCGCCCGTTTAGCCGCCATGCGTCTGAAAACTGTCCAAGTCATCGCCGGGCTTTTCGCCCTCGTCGCCTTCGTTCTGGCCTTCATGGCCGCCGGGGCCGCCTTGGCGTCGGGTCTGTTCATGCTTCTGGGCATGGCCGCGCTGGCGTTCGTCGCCTGGAGCCTTATCAAAAGCATGTTTTCGCGCGGTCGGTCCGGGCCGCCCGCGCCCACCGCCTGATCATACCTTGAAGTTTCGGCCGTCCGGCCTTAGCCTATCTGCCCCGCTGCGAGCGCCCCGCAGCGGGCTTTGTGTCGCTTAAACGTCTTCTTTCTCAGCTTTCGGGCGAAAATAGAAAACTCACGCTCAATGGAAAAAGTGCCGATGACGGCCGGGGGCTATCGGGCCCTCGACGATCAGTTGAAGCAATTGAAGTCGGTCGAAAGGCCGGCGGTGATCGCGGCCATCTCCGAGGCGCGCGCGCACGGCGACCTGTCCGAGAACGCCGAGTATCACGCCGCCAAGGAGCGTCAGGGCTGGATCGAGGGTCAGATCGCCGAGATCGAGGACAAGATCAGCCGCGCTCAGATCATCGACGTGTCCAAACTGTCGGGCAGCCAAGTCAAGTTCGGCGCCACCGTCACCATCGTTGACGAGGACACCGAGGAAGAGGGCGCCTACCAGATCGTGGGCGAGCACGAAGCCGACGTGAAGGACGGCCGCATCTCGGTCGCCAGCCCGATCGCCCGCGCCCTGATCTCAAAGGAGGTCGGCGACGTGGTCGAGGTCAACACGCCCGGCGGCGTGAAGGCTTACGAGATTCTCAAGGTCGAGTGGAAATAGTCCGATGACCGATCCGACCGGGACGCGTCCGCCTCTGGTGTCGCATGTCTCGGTCGGCGTCACCGACCTCAGCCGCGCCGGCGTCTTCTACGACGCGGTGATGGCCGTGCTCGGCGCGCGTCGGCTGATCGAGCACGGCGTGGGCCTCGGCTATGGCCGCGCCTTTCCCGAGTTCTGGGCGACCTCGCCCCATGACGGGCGCGACGCCCGACCCGGCAACGGCGGCCATGTCTGCTTCAACGCCGAGACGCCTCAGGCCGTGACCCGGTTCCACGCCGCCGGTTTGGCCGCCGGTGGTCTGGATGATGGCGCGCCCGGACCGCGACCGACCTATGCGCCCGGCTATTACGCCGCCTTCCTGCGCGATCCCGACGGCAACAAGATCGAGGCCATGTGCTGGATCCGCCGCGACGAACCCGCCCAGCCGTGACCCCGCCGCTGCGGATCTGGGCGGTGTCAGACGGCCGCGCCGGGATCGAAAATCAGGCGCTGGGACTGGCTGAGGCGGTCGCCCGCCTGACACCTTCAGAGATCACCCGCAAACACCTCCGCTGGCGCAAGGCGTTCGACTGGCTGCCCGTCGAGGTCAAGGCGCCGGCCATGCTCGACCCGGCCTCCGATCCGGTGACTGGCGACCTGCCCGACATCTGGATCGCGGCAGGCCGAGCCACTCTGCCGCTATCAATCCGCATGAAGGGGTGCGGGCCCCTTGTCGTCCAGGTCCAGAATCCTCGACTCAGCCCCGCCCTGTTCGACATGGTCGTGGCTCCCGCCCATGACGAGGTGGAGGGCGACACGGTATTCGAGATCATCGCCTCGCCCCACCGCATAACTCCAGACCGCATCGCCGCGGCGTCACAGGCCTTCGCGGACAGGCTGGAGGCCTTGCGCCGCCCTCGCGTGGCGGTGCTGATCGGCGGTCGGTCCAAGGCCTTCGACCTGACCGACAGCCATGCCGCCGAATTGGCCGATCGGATCGCCCAGGCGGTCCAAGCCGCCGGCGGGGCGCTGATGCTGACGTTCTCGCGGCGCACGCCCGCCTCGGCGCAGGCGATCATGACCCAGCGACTGCAGGCCCTGCCCGGCTGGATCTGGGACGGGACCGGCGAAAATCCCTTGTTCGCCTTCCTGCACTTCGCCGACCACATCCTGGTGACCGAGGACAGCGCCAACATGGCCGCCGAGGCCGCCTCGACCGGGCGTCCGGTGCACGTCCTGCCGATGGTGGCGCGCCGGCCCGCCGGCAAGTTCGCGCGCCTGCACGCGGACCTGGCCGAGCGTGGCGCCACCCGGCCGTTCGACGGCGCGCTGGACGGCTGGGCCTATGAACCCCTGGCCGAAACCGAGCGGGCGGCCCGGGCCGTGCTGGAAGCGTTGGCGGCTAGAGGCGGCTGAGCAGGTCGCGCGCGAAGTCCGACAGGGTATCGTCGCGCGCGCCCATGACGACGATCCGGTCGCCCGGCTGGGCCAGTTCGATCAGGCGGTCGCCGCAGGCCGCGCGGTCGCCCAGCGCCTGCGCCTGACGTCCCGCCGCGCGCACGCCCTCGGCGATGTCCTCGCTGCTGACGCTGCGGTCGGTCGTGCCGCCGTAATAGACCGGCTCGGGCATCAGCAGCACGTCGTCCGGACGCATCAGGCCCGCGAAACCCTCGATGAACTCCGACTTCATCAGCTTCAGCGGGCCGAAGCCGTGCGGCTGGAACAGGATCAGCAGCCGTCCGTCGAAGGCGTGCAGGGTCTTCAGCGTGGCGGCGATCTTGTCGGGGTTGTGGGCGAAGTCGTCGATGACGGTCACGCCGTTCGCGGCCCCCACCACCTCGAGCCGACGGCGAATGCCCTGGAACGTCTTCAGCGCCGCGATCCCTGCGTCCAGATCGACGCCCAGCGCCCGCACGGCGCCCAGGGCGGCCAGGGCGTTGGCAACGTTGTGTGCGCCCGGCGCGGCCAGCTCGACTGGGATGCGGCGGGCGCCCGCGCGATCGTCCAGCACGAAGCGCATCCCGCCGGCCAGCGGCTCGAGGTCATGCGCCGACAGGTCCGCTTCGGCGACGCCCAGCGCAAAGGTCACGACGGGCCCGCGCGCCGCCCGATCCTGGGCTAACGCCGCCGTCTCCAGGTTGTCGAGGTTCAGCACCGCCGTTTCTGACCGCTCCACGAAGCCGCCGAACAGGTCGCGCAGCTCCTCCATCGACTTGTGGTCCAGCGAGATGTTCGACACCACCGCCACCGTCGGCCGATAGCGGGCGATGGAGCCGTCGCTCTCGTCCACCTCTGCGGCGAACAGGCCGGCGTCGCCCACGACCGCCGATGCGAAGGGGTTCTCGGCCGAGACGAAGTTCTTCATCACCGCGCCGTTCATCACGGTGGGCCTTCGTCCAGCCTGGTCCAGGATCCAGGCGATCATGCCGGTGATGGTGGACTTGCCGCTGGTGCCCGCCACGCCGATCGAGGTCTGGGCCGCGTTGAACAGTTCGCTGAGCAGTTCGGGCCGCGTCTTGATCGTCGCGCCGACGCGCCGGGCCGCGGCGATGTCGGGCACCGTGTCCTCGACCGCCCCGGTCGCGACCAGCATCTGACCGGCGCGCACGCCCGAGCCGTCCTGGGGGTGCAGGGCAACGCCGCGGTCACGCAGCCAGGCGAACTTGTCCGGCGTGCGGCCCTGATCCAGCGCCCGGTCCGAGCCCGCGATGCGCCCGCCGTGCGCCTGGACGATCATGGCCAGGGGCAGCATGCCGGACCCGCCGATCCCGCAGAAGAAGTAGTCGTCGCTCATCGGCTTGATTTCAGTCCGCGAAACCGGGGAATGTCCGGCGGCCTCGATAGCATGGAGGCCGCATCGCTCAAGCCACGCTATGAGGGTGGCGCAACCGCGCTCAAGCAGCCATTCGCCGCGCGAATGGCGATAGCGCAAGAATAATGGGGCCGCATGAAGATCGGCATCGTCAACGCCAGCTCGCGCTTCGACCCCGCCCGGGGCGAGGCGATCGAGGCCTTCATGGCCCAGCGGTTTCCCGACCGCTCGGTGTCGGTTGTGCTGCACCCTTCGCTCTATTCCAAGCACGGCCATTTCGGCGGCGACGACGCCTCGCGCGCCCGTGCCTTCATCGAGTTCGCCAACGACCCGCGCCTGGACGCGATCTGGTTCGCGCGCGGCGGCTACGGCTCGTGCCGCATCGCCGAAGCTGTCGTGCCGCGGCTGAACGACGTGGCGCGCAAGAAGCGCTACCTCGGCTATTCCGACGCCGGCAGTATGATGGCGCTGATGTACAAGGCCGGCTTCACCGGCCTGGCGCACGGGCCGATGGCGTCGGACGCCGTGCGCGATCCGGCCGCGGCCGAGCGGGCCCTGGCGTGGCTGACGCGCGGCGAGGCTCTGGAGTGGGAGCCCTCTCTGGCGGCCGACCCTCGGCCGGCCGTGGCCTTCAACCTGACCATCCTGGACCAGCTGGTCGGCACGGCGCTGGAGCCCGACCTGTCGGGCCATGTCGTCATGATCGAGGAGGTGTCCGAGGCGCTGTACCGGGTCGACCGGATGATGTTTCACCTGACCGGCCAGGCTTCGATCCGGCGCATCGCCGGCCTGCGCCTGGGCCGCGTGTCGGATGTCACGCCCAACGACCCGGAGTTCGGTCTGACGGCCGAGGAGATCGTCCGCTACTGGTGCGACCGCTCGGGCATCGCCTACCTGGGAACCGCCGACATCGGCCACGACCGCATGAACAAGGTGGTCCCGTTCGGCCCGCGCGGCTAAACCGGAGCCAAGGGAGACACGCTGATGACGACGCGATCCAACGCGCCCGCCTATATGACCGGCTTCGCCAATCATTTCGCGACCGAGGCCGCGCCCGGCGCCCTGCCGCAAGGCCGCAACTCGCCCCAGCGTCCTGCAATGGGCCTGTATGCCGAACAGTTGTCTGGCACGGCCTTCACCGCGCCGCGCGACCATAATCTGCGCAGCTGGCTTTATCGTCTGCGGCCGTCGGCCCAGCACGGCCCCTATGTCCCCTTCGATCAGGGGCGGGTGCGCTCCACGCCCTTCGACGAGACGCCGCCGAACCCCAACCGCATGCGCTGGGACCCGCTGCCGATGCCGGATCAGCCGACCGACTGGATCGAGGGACTGGTCACCTATGGCGGCAATGGCGACGCGGACGCGGCCCTGGGCGTCGGCATCCACCTGTACGCCGCCAACCGATCGATGATCGACCGCGTCTTCTACGACGCCGACGGCGAGCTGCTGATCGTGCCGCAGGACGGCGCGCACCGCTTTGTCACTGAGCTGGGCGTGATCGAGGCGCAGCCTGGCCACATCGTCCTGATCCCGCGCGGCGTGCGCTTCCGAGTCGAGCTGGACGGCCCGTCGCGCGGCTATGTCTGCGAGAACTACGGCGCGCCGTTCCAGCTGCCGGACCTGGGGCCCATCGGCTCGAACGGCCTGGCTAATCCGCGCGATTTCGAAACGCCGCAAGCCTGGTTTGAGGACGTGGATCGTGCGACCCAGTGCGTCCAGAAATACGGCGGCCGGTTGTGGGCCACGACCTTCGATCATTCGCCGCTGGACGTGGTGGCCTGGCACGGCAACTACGCGCCCTGCCGCTATGACACCGCCCGGTTCAACACCATCGGCACGGTCAGCTTCGACCACCCGGACCCGTCGATCTTCACAGTCCTGACCAGCCCGTCGGACACGCCGGGCACGGCCAACTGCGACTTCGTCATCTTCCCGCCGCGCTGGATGGTGGCCGAGGACACCTTCCGTCCGCCGTGGTTCCACAGAAACGTCATGAGCGAGTTCATGGGCCTGATTCACGGCGCGTATGACGCCAAGGAGGGCGGCTTCGCGCCCGGCGGCGCCTCGCTGCACAACCGCATGAGCGGCCACGGCCCGGATCAGGCCAGCTGGACCGGCGCCACCAGGGCCGAGCTGAAGCCGCACAAGATCGAGAACACCCTGGCCTTCATGTTCGAGACTCGCATGCCGATCCGGGTCACGAAATGGGCGGAGCAGTCGCCGCAGATGCAGCTTGACTACGATGACTGCTGGTCGGGCTTCGACAAGGGACAGGTCCAATGAAACTCTCCGCCATCGCCGCCGCCTTCGGGCTGCTGCTCGCCGCCTGCGCGCCCACGCCCGGCGCCGAGACGACCGGCCCCGAGGCCGCGGCTCCAGTCCAGAGCGCCGACGCCCAGGCCTGCGCCCGTCGCGGCGGAGAGATGCGCCAGGTCGGCCGCATGCAGAGCTGGCAGTGCATCGTCAAATACGCCGACGCCGGAAAGCGCTGCACCGACGGCGCGCAGTGCCAGGGCGATTGCCGCGTTCAGGGTGACCACGCCCGACCGGTCGAGGGCCAGGCCGTCGCGGGCGTCTGTCAGGCCGACAGCGACCGGTTCGGCTGCTACACCACCATCAAGGACGGCAAGGCCGAGCCGACTATCTGCGTCGACTGACGGCCAAAAACGGTATCGGCCAAGCCTTGCCGTTAGGGCGTCACCGCCCCAAGTTGCGGAGCTGAAGCCCGAAAATCCGATCCGCCGCCAGGAGCGCCGATGCCGCACGCCGACAGCCTGATTCTCACTCTGGTCGGCGGCTTCGTGCTGGCCTTTGTGTTCGGGATGGCGGCCAATCGGCTGAAGCTTTCGCCCCTCGTCGGCTATCTGGTCGCGGGCGTGATCGTCGGCCCCTATACGCCCGGCTATGTCGCCGACATGGAGCTGGCGCCCCAGCTGGCCGAGATCGGCGTCATTCTGCTGATGTTCGGTGTCGGCCTGCATTTCTCGCCGCAGGACCTGATGCGGGTGCGCAAGGTCGCCGTGCCGGGCGCGGTTGTCCAGATCGCGGCCGCGACCGGCCTGGGCTGGCTGCTGGGCCGCTTCGTGCTGGGCCTTTCGGATGTCGAGGCCATCCTGCTGGGCTTCTCACTGTCGGTCGCCTCGACGGTCGTGCTGATCCGGGCGCTGGAGGAGCGAAAGCAGCAAAAGGGCGAGATCGGCCGCATCGCGGTCGGCTGGCTGATCGTCGAGGATCTCGTGATCGTCATCGCCCTGGTCATGCTGCCGCTGCTGGTGACCCCGGCGGGTCAGCCGATCCAGGCCGCGGCTCTGGCGGGCGACGTCGCCTGGACCCTGGTCAAGGTCGCCGCCTTCGTGGGCCTGATGTTCGTGGTCGGCGGCCGGGTGCTGCCCTGGCTTCTGGTGCGCATCGCCCACACCAAGTCGCGCGAGCTGTTCACCCTGGGGGTGCTGTCGATCGCCCTGGGCATCGCCTGGCTGGCCTATGAGGTCTTTGGCGCTTCGTTCGCCCTGGGCGCCTTCGTGGCCGGCCTGGTGCTGAACGGGTCACCGCTCGGCCACAATGCGGCGGAGCGGTCGCTGCCGCTGCGCGACGCCTTCGCCGTGCTGTTCTTCGTGTCGGTGGGCATGCTGTTCGACTGGCACATCATCCTTCGCCAGCCCTGGGCCGTGTTCGGCGTGGTGGCCATCGTCATCGTCGGCAAGTCGCTGGCGGCGCTCGCCATCGCCAAGCAGTTCGGCCTGGACCGCAAGACCGGCCTGACCGTCGCCGCCAGCCTGGCCCAGATCGGCGAGTTCTCGTTCATCCTGGCCGCGCTTTCCATGAGCCTGGGGGCCATGAGCCGCGAGACCCACGACCTGATCCTGGCCGCGGCCCTGATCTCGATTTCGGTTAATCCGTTCGTGTTCAGGCTGATCGACCGCCTAGGCGCGCCGCCCGCGCCGCCGCGCATGCCCGGCGATCCGCCCGAGAAGCTGGCGGCCGATCAGATCAAGGCCATCCCCGATCCGACCAGCCCCAGCCCCGAACCAAAGCCGGCCTAGGCCTACCGCTAGACGCGGCGAATCTGGACCGGCCTCAAGCAGCGCGAAGCGCGGCAGGCCAGATCAAGGGCCTCAAGTAGCGCGAAGCGCGGTAGGCCAGATCAAAGGCCTCAAGCAGCGCTAAGCGGGATAGGCCAGATCAAAGCACCCCGATCATGCTGGCCACCAGCGGGTGGCGCACGATGTCGCGTTCCGCCAGTCGCACCACGGCGATCTCAGGCACCGCCTCAAGCCGCGCCGAAATGTCCGAGAGCCCTGAGATGCCGGGCAGCAGATCGGACTGCTGAGGATCGCCCGTCACCACCATGGTGGAATGCCAGCCCAGGCGCGTCAGCAGCATCTTGAGCTGGACGTAGGTGCAGTTCTGCGCCTCGTCGACGACGATGAAGGCGTTGTTCAGCGTGCGACCCCGCATGTAGCCGACCGGCGCGATCTCGATCAGGCCTTCGGCCATCAGCGCCTTGACCCGCTTCATCGACAGCCGGTCCGACAGGGCATCGTAGAGCGGGCGCAGATAGGGGGCCAGCTTATCCTCCATGTCGCCGGGCAGGAAGCCGATGGATTCGCCCGCCTCGACCGCCGGGCGGCTAAGGACGATGCGGCCGACCTTGCCGGCCTCCAGCGCTTCGACCGCCTTGGCCACCGCCAGATAGGTCTTGCCGGTCCCGGCCGGGCCCAGGGCCATGACCAGGTTGTGGTGGTCGATCGCCTCCATCAGTTCGGCCTGGCCGTCGGACTTGGGCTTCAGCGTCTTGAGATAGGCCTGGTCGCGGTCGTCGTTGGAGGGGTGAGGCGACCAGCCGGAGTGTGTCGGCAATCGCCGAACCTTGGACTCCTCCGTGAACTGCCGTGAATCCAGCACGCCTTCGCGCATTTGACGCTTCAGGGCCGCACGTTTGGTCATGGACGCCTCCAGGCAATAAAAAAGGCGGACCCGATCGGGTTCCGCCTGAGACAGGGGGTGGGGAGGATGACGACAGAGCAGGACGCGCCGCCTGGGTCGGATGGAGAGCCAGCCTCCAGCGGCCGCAACCGCCGATCCGAACACGCCACGCGCATTCTCCTGGGCCTGACCGGACCGGGCTTGATCCGGCTTCGGATTGGAGGCCAGAAACGAGAGGCCTCGAATCGCTTCAACACACTGATGCTATCGTGGTTTCCAAAGGCTTAAAGGCCCTGTCGTCAAAAAGATAAGGTGATGAATTCATGACAGTCTTCGCTCTGGACGACAAGAAACCCGCTTTGCCGGCCGACGGCGAATACTGGATCGCGCCCGGCGCGACGGTTCTGGGCGACGTGACGATGAAGTCCGGCGCCAGCGTCTGGTTCGGCGCCGTGGTGCGCGGCGACAACGATCCGATCGTCATCGGGCGCGACACCAACATTCAGGACGGCAGCGTCCTTCACTCCGACCCCGGCCAGCCGCTGATCATCGGCGACGGGGTGACGGTGGGCCACAAGGCCATGCTCCACAGCTGCACCATCGGCGACAACAGCCTGATCGGGATAGGCGCGGTGATCCTGAGCCGGGCGGTGATCGGCCGGGACTGCATCATCGGGGCCAACGCCCTGATCACCGAGGGCAAGGTCATCCCCGACGGCTCCCTGGTCATGGGCCAGCCCGGCAAGGTGGTGAAAATGCTGGAGCCGGGTCAGATCGAGGCGCTGAAGGTCTCGGCCCAGCACTATGTGCAAAACTGGAAACGCTACGCCGCGGGCCTGAAACCCGCCTGAATCGCGGCGCTCAACGAAAACGCAAGGCTTTTGCCCTTCAATGCCCGGATGGCGGCCCGTGACTTGCAACGCGGCTGCGACGTTTCAATTCGGGAGTTCGAGCCCATGCGGGTGCGGATCAAGACCTGGCTGCCGGCGATGTTCGGTTTCTTCGCCGTTATGGCCGTGGCCGACACGGCCGCCGCGCAATGCAGCTCGGGCTGCACGCCGCCGCCGCCGCCATGCTGCGCGCCGCCGCCCCCTCCGCCGCCGCCGCCTCCTCCTCCCCCTCCGCCTCCGCCTCCGCACGTGCCCTGCTGCACGCCGCCGCCCCCGCCCACGCCCTGCTGCGGCGGCGGCAACGTGAATGTGAACGTCAACATCAACGCCGGCGCCAATGCGAACGCCAGCGCCTCGGCGCGCTCGGCCATCAACGCCCGCGCCGGTTCGACCGTCTATGTCGGCGGCGGCGGCTCGGCCTATGTCCACGTCGACCAGCCGTATCCCACCGCCATCCAGGGCCTGAACGTCGAGGGCGCCCGCGTCGCCCAGCTGATCCGCGTGCCCTTCACAGCCACCCGCTCGATCCGCAAGCAAGTCGTGATCCGCGCCGTCTGCATCGACGACCGCAACGTGCCGCACCCCGCCTCCCAGGTTCGTCCCGGCCGCGACGTGCGCGAGGACTACGAGGGCGAGCTCTATCGCTGCATCGCCGGTTCGCGGCTGCAGATGTCGATCGCCGACTGGAACGGCCAGGCCGACTTCGACGGCGGCGAAACCCTGATGTGCCGCAAGCGCGAAGCCCTGTGGCATGGCGGCGGCGGCCGCATCGAATGCCGCCCCGAAAAGCCGGAGCGCGACTGCAACGAGCGCTCGCTGCTGCGCCGCTATGGCGCGGGTCTGAAGGTGCTGACCCTGTATCGCGAAGAGACCTACACCGAGTACCGCGAAGAGATGGTCGAGACCCAGGGCGTGGCCGTGGCCGGCGCCAGCATGGTTCTGGACGGCGGCGTCGGCGGCCGGGTGTTCTGATCCGATCTGTTCGAGACACGCGCATCGGGTCATGATGGCCCGATGCCCACCACCCTCTACATCGACGCCGACGCCTGCCCGGTGAAGGAAGAGGTCTATCGCGTCGGCCGGCGCTACGGCCTCAAAACCTTCGTCGTGTCCAACGCCTGGATCAACACGCCGCGCGAGCCGCTGATCGAGCAGGTGGTGGTCGATGCCGGCCCCGACGTGGCCGACGACTGGATCGCGGAGCGCGCCGGGCCGGGCGACGTGGTCATCACCGCCGACATTCCACTGGCCGACCGCTGCCTAAAGGCCGGCGCCCAGGCGTTGAAAGCCAACGGCCAGCCGTTCACGCCCGACAGCATCGGCTCGGCTCTGGCTGGCCGCATGGTGGGCGAACACCTGCGCTCGATGGGCATGGCGACCTCCGGTCCGCCGCCCTTCTCCGCCGCCGACCGCTCACGCTTCCTGCAGGCGCTCGACGCCGCCGTGGTGCGGGCGCGAAAGGCCGCCTGATGGGCCGCATTCCTGAAGATGAGCTGGAGTTCCGCTTCTTCCGCGCCGGCGGCCCGGGCGGCCAGAACGTCAACAAGGTCTCGACCGCGGTGCAGATGCGCTTTGACGCGCTGAACTCGCCGTCGCTGACCGAGGGAGCGCGCGCGCGGCTGATGAAGGCGGCTGGGTCAAAGCTGACCCAGGACGGCGTGATCGTCTTCACCGCCACCCGCTTCCGCACCCAGGAGCGCAACCGCGCCGACGCCATCGAACGGCTGGAAGCCTTGGTCGAAGAAACCTGGCGCGCGCCGGCCTATCGCGTTCCCACTCGCCCGACCCGGGCGTCCAAGGAGCGGCGGCTGAAGGCCAAGTCAGGCCGCGCCAGCATCAAGAGCGGGCGCGGCAAGCCCGCGCTGGATTAGGCTGCGGGCTTGGGCCGGAACAGCAGCACGCCGACCTTATCGTCCTCATCGAAGCCGATGACCCACTGCGTTTCGGCATTGGCGAACACCACCTCGAACAGGGCCGCACCCTGCTGCTCGCCGGCGTGACTGACGCTGCGCAGTTCACCGAAGCCCTGAACCAGAGGAGTGACTTGGGCCGCCTGGCCGCGGATCTGGGTCGCCAGGTTGTCGCTGAACACCGAATAGTCGAACTCTCCGGTCTGGGCCGCGGCGATGATCTCTCTCAGGGTGCGCTCGGCTCGGGCCACATCAGGGGCTTGCGCCTGTTCTCCAGGCTGCGCCTGAGCGGCCTGGGCGGCGGCCTGGGGTGCCGCGGCGCGGGCGGCCGGATCGTCGAAGGTGTTGGGCGCCGCGCCGGCCGCCGCGGCCGGACGGCTCTGCGCCGATGGGGCGGTCTGGGCCAGGACGGCGACGGGCGCGGCGGCCAGCATCAGGGCCAGGGCGAGCGACTTCATTCAGCAGTCTCCGAAAACGATCAGCCGAGGATCGCGGGCCAAAGCGACAGAAGCAAGGCGGCGCCCGAGGCCAGAACCGCGGTGGTCACCGCCGCCACCATCCAGGCGGGGGCGCGGCCGCGCTCCACGATCACGGTGGTCGGCGCGGCGGGTTCTTCCTGAACCTTGCGGGCGACCGCGCGCAGGGCGCCGATCAGCTCGTCCAGCGTCTCCTTGATCTGCGCCTGCGGGCCCAGCTCGCGCCGGATCCAGCGCTCGACCACGGGCCGGGCGGCCGCCCACAGGTCGTGGTCGGGGTTCAGCCGCCGGGCCACGCCCTCGACCGACACCATGGTCTTCTGCAGCAGGATCAGTTCGGGCCGCAGGTGCATGTCGAACAGGGCGGTGATCTCGAACAGCTGGCCCAGCAGCCGGCCCATCGACACCTGTGACGCCTGTTTGCCGATCACGGGCTCGCCGACGGCGCGCAGAGCCTGAGCAAAGGCCTGGACCGAATGCTGCGGCGGCACGTAGCCGGCTTCGAAGTGGACGCGGGCGATCCGGTCGTAGTCGCGGCTGAGGAAGCCCCACAGGATTTCGGCCAGATAGCGCCGCTCGGCCGGGCCCAGCCGACCCACGATGCCGAAATCCACCGCCATGACTTCGGCCGGCGCAGAGGCGAACAGATTGCCCTCGTGCAGATCGGCGTGGAAGGCGCCGTGGTCCAGCGCCTGCACCAGAAAGGCGCGCACGACGTTGTCAGCCAGGGCGTTCTTGTCCAGGCCGGGCTGCTGGGCCGCGGCGGGATCCGTCATGGGCAGGCCCGTCGCCCATTCCAGGGTCAGGACGCGACGGCCCACGCCGTCCCACACGACCGCCGGAGCCGTCATGTGGCCCCCGCCCTCCTCGGACGCCGCCTTGCGCATGACGTCGCCCATTTCGGAGGCCGCCGCCGCCTCCAGCCTCATGTCCAGTTCAAGCTGAAGCGCGCGGGCGATGGTCTCGACAAAGGCCGAGGGCTCGAGGCGTCGCGCCGCCGGAACCAGCCGATAGACGACCCGCGCCGCCAGCCGCATGGCGTCCAGGCCGCGCGCGACCTTGCGCTCGACGCCGGGTCGCAGAATCTTGACCGCCACCTTGCGGCCGTCGGCCAGCCAGGCCGGATGCGCCTGGGCCAGGGAGGCGGCCGCGACGGGCTCGCCAAAGTCGATGAACAAGCTTTCGACGGAGCGGCCCAGCGAGCGCTCGACCTCGCGGCGCGCTTCCTCGATCGGGAAGGGCGGCAGCCTGTCCTTGAGCCGGCCCAGGTCCGAGGCGAACTGCGTGCCGAATATGTCGGCGCGGGTGGCCAGCACCTGACCCAGCTTGATCGCCACCGGGCCCAGATGTTCGAACGCCTGCCCTACCCGCTGGCCCGGACGGCCGGATCGGCCTTCGCGACCCGAGAACATCTGCACGAAGCCGGCGATGGGCCGCGCCCAGGTGGGCAGCAGAGGCGTCACCTCGCGCGGGATCAGCGCGTCATGCCGCGCCAGAACCCAGCCCCAGCCGATCAGCCGCCAGGACGCGCCCCAGGGATCGCGCACCGGTTCGGCCAGGGGCGCGGGCGGCGGCGTGCCGATGACCATCCGGCTGGTCAGATCGCCCACCCGTGATGGATAGCGGCCACGCCGCCCGACAGATTGGTCACCGAGACGCGACTGAAGCCTGCGGCCTCGATCATGGCCTTGAAGGTGGTCTGGTCAGGGAAGCGGCGGATGCTCTCGACCAGGTATTGATAGCTGTCGCGGTCGCCCGCGACCCAGCCGCCAATGCGGGGAATGGCGTTGAACGACCAGACGTCATAGGCGGCCCTGACAGGCCCCGTGGTTGGGCGCGAGAACTCCAGACACAGGAAGCGCCCGCCGGGCTTGAGCACGCGCCGCGCCTCGCTGAGCGCGACGGCCACTTCAGCCACGTTGCGGATGCCGAAGCTGATCGAATAGGCGTCGACCGAGGCGTCGGGCAGGGGCAGGGCCATGGCGTCGCCGACGGTCCACTGCATCTCGGGCTCGCCGCCCTTTTCGACCCCGGCCATGATCATCTCGGCGTTGTAGTCCAGCACGATGACCGAGGCGTCCTCGCCGCCGCGCCGCTGCTGGGCGGCGCGCGCCATCTTGGAATAGCGGCGCGCCATGTCTCCGGTGCCGCCGGCCACGTCCAGGATGACCTCGCCCGGCCGCGGATTCAGCTTGGCCGCCGCTGCATCCTTCCAGAGCCGGTGCACGCCCGCGCTCATCAGATCGTTCATCAGGTCGTACTTGCCGGCGACGCTGTCGAAGACGCCGCGCACCATGCGCACCTTCTCGCGCGCATCGACGTCGCGGAAGCCGAAGGTGGAGGTCTTGCCCGAAAGGGGATCGGCGGCTTGGCTCATGGCCGTGCTCTAGCCCGTCCCGGTCCGGTCGTCACCTGTCGCGGCGACGCTCACGCCGGATTGGGGCGCGGCAGGCCCAGGTCCTTCATCACGCCGCGCATCAGGCCGTAACAGCCGCAGGCCGCGCCCTCCAGCGCCTTGCGGTCCGTCACCTCGACCCAGCCTCGTCCCCGCTGGATCAGCGCGCGGCCCTCCAGCTCGGACCCGACCTCGCTGACGGTGGCGCGGCGCACGCCCAGCATGCGGGCGATGTCGGCCTGGGTCAGATCGAACCGGTCGCCCTCGGCCCGGTCGTGCAGGGTCAGCAGCCAGCGCGCCAGACGCTGGTCCAGCGGATGCTGGGCGTTGCAGGCCGCGACCTGCTGCACCTGGGCGAACAGACCCTCGGTGAACTTGGCCAAGGCGGTGCGCATGGGCTCGCTCTTGGCCAGGGCCTCGGCGAAAACGTCGGCGGGACAGCAGGCCGCGACGCCCTCGATCTGGGCGATGGCGCGGCTGGCGGCGCGGGCGTTCAACGGCCCGCAGGTCACGCCCACCAGACCCTCGCGGCCGATGGCGGCGGTCTCGATCAGCCGGTCCTGATCCAGAACCGTCATCAGGGATACGACCCCGGACAGGGGAAACCAGACCTCCCCCACCGCTTCACCGGCGTCGTAGAGCATCTGGCCCTGTTCGAAGGGGCGCTCGTTCAGGTGAGGCTCGATGCGCCGGCGGTCGGCGGCGTCCAGCGAGGCGATCCAGAGGTTGTCCATGGCTTACAGCTCCGCTTGCCGATCCTCAACGCTGAAGCTTGAGCCGCGTTCCGCTTGGCGCCGCTCGGAGCGCGGGTTAGTCCGTAGGCAAAGGAGACGCCCATGACCGCCCTCGATGTCCAGGCCGTGCTGAAGGATTTGCCCCGCTGGTCCGACCATCCGGGGGATCGCCCGGCCATCGCCCGGACGGTGCGCTTCGCCGATTTCAACACCGCCTTCGGCTTCATGACGCGCGTGGCGATCAAGGCCGACGCCATGGATCACCATCCCGAGTGGTTCAACGTATACGACCGCGTCGAGATCGTGCTGACCACCCACGACGCCGGCGGCGTGACCGACAAGGACGCGACCCTGGCCCGCTTCATCGACCAGGCCGCTGAACAGGCGGGCGCGAAATGAGCGGCCGCGTCTCCGGCAAGACCGTCCTGATCACCGGCGCGGCCGGCGGCCTGGGCGAATCCATGGCCTGGATGATGGCGCGCGAGGGCGCCCGGCTGGCTCTCAGCGACATCGACGGCGAGCGCGCCCGCGGCCTGGCCAAGGCGATCAACGGCCAACATCCCGACGCCGCCTTCGCCTATGCCCACGACGTCGCCAGCGAGGATCAATGGCGCGAAGTGGTGGCCTCGGCCGTCGCCGACCTGGGCGGTCTGTCGGTCCTGGTCAACAACGCCGGCGTGGGCGGTCCCCTTGCGTTCGTCGAGGACGACACCGTCGAGAACTGGCAGCGTCAGTACGAGATCAACCTTCGCTCGGTCATGCTGGGCGCCAAGCACGCCATGCCCCATCTGCGCGCGGCGGCCCCGGCCTCGATCATCAACATCTCGTCGATCGCGGGCCTGGCGGCGGCGCCGGGCATGGGCGCCTACAACGCCACAAAGGCGGCCGTGTGGATGTACACCAAGACCCTGGCGCTCGAGGCGGCCAAGGCGGGCTGGAACGTGCGCTGCAACTCGGTGCATCCGGTCTTCATCAAGACCGCCATCCTGGACCCGTTCGTCGCCATGGCCGGCGGCGACGAAGGCAAGGCGCACGAGCGCCTGTCGCGCGGCATTCCGCTGAAGCGGATCGGCGAGCCGGACGACGTGGCCTATTGCGTCCTCTATCTGGCGTCCGACGAGTCCAAGTTCGTGACGGGGTCGGAGTTCAAGATCGACGGCGGCATGACCGCCCAATAGGGCCTAGACCGCCTCACCGCGCAGCAGACGCGGCAGGTCGCCGGTCGCGCCGCCCGCCTCGTGCATGAAGGCGCGACGCAAGGGGGCTATCCTGTTGACCGCCGCCATGCCGAGATCCCGCGCCAGCCGAACCGGCGCCAGATCGTTGGAGAACAGGCGCACGAAACCGTCGAAGCCGGCGGCCAGCGCCGCATTGTCGAACCGCCGCCAGCGGGCGTAGCGGTCCAGCACGATCTCCGACCCGATGTCCTCGCCGATGCGCGCGGCCTCTATCACCACCTCGGCCAGGGCGGCGGCGTCCTTCAGCCCCATGTTCAGCCCCTGGCCCGCGACCGGGTGCACCGCATGGGCGGCGTCGCCGATCAGGGCCGTGCGCGGCGCGGTCAGCCGCTCGGCCAGGCTCAGCGACAGCGGATAGACGAAGCGCGGCCCCTCGACCTTAGCCCAAGGCTGCTCAGGAGTGGCCAGGAAATCGCCGAACCGCCGCATCAGATGCGCGTGGAAGGCCGCGTCCGAGCAGGTCTTGAGCGCCTCAGCCCGGCGCGTCGTTTCGGTCCAGACCAAGCTGGCGCGCTGGTCGGTCAGCGGCAGGATCGCGAAGGGGCCGGCCGGCAGGAAATACTCGTGCGCGACATTGCCGTGGTCGCGGCCCAGGCGAACCGTGGCGACCACGCCCGACTGTTTGTAGCCCCACCCCAGGGTGTCGATGCCGGCGGCCTGGCGCACGGTCGAGCCGCGCCCCTCGGCCCCGACGACCAGCGCGGCGTACAGGCTCCGACCGTCCTGCAGCGTCACCACCGCTCCACCCACGCCGGCTTCGACCCCGGCCACCGCAGCCGGCGCCAGGACGGTGATGTCCGACGCCTGGACGGCCTTCGCGAGGGCCGCGCGGATCCGGCGGTTCTCGACCATGTAGCCCAGGGGTTCACCGCCGGTCCGATCCCCGATCTCGTCGGCGTCAAAGCGCAAGAAAGCGGGCGAGGCGGCCCGGCTGGCGGCGCCGGGTCGACGCCCGTCGGTCACCAGGATGCGGTCCATGCGGCAGGCGTGCGGCCGCAAACCCTCGCCCAGTCCAAGGGCGTCGAGCATGCGGAATGTGGAAAAGGCGACGGCGGTCGATCGGCCGTCAAACGTCGGCGCAAGCTGCGCCTGAAAGGGCTGGGGATCGATCAGGGCGACCTTCAGTCCGCCCTGCGCCGCGGCCAGGGCAAAGGTCGCGCCCGCCATGCCGGCGCCGGCGACCACCACGTCATATCGTTCGATCTGGGCCATGGCCGCTTGTCGCGCCGATGGCGGCGCGCGGCAAGGGCGCCGATCAGGGTCCGGGCGCGGCGAAATCCCGCTGGCGTCCGCGCGCGGCTCGCGATACGGCGCCCCATGCACTGGCCCGTCGATCCGCACCTGTATTTCACCTTCCTGGGCGTGATGGCGGTGATGGCGATCACGCCCGGGCCGGCCAATCTGTTCGCTGTGGCGACCGGGGTGGCCAAGGGGCGGGCTGCGGCGCTGGCGGGCATGGTCGGCATGAATACGGCGACCCTGGTGTGGTTCGGCGCGGCGGCGCTGGGTCTGGGCGCCCTGGTCAAGGCCTTCCCCGAGGCCTTCCGCCTCATCGCCATCGGCGGCGCCCTCTATGTCGCCTGGCTGGGCCTCAAGGCCTGGCGCGGCGCGTTCCGCACGGCGCAGGAGCCCGAGACGCCCGCCATCCGGCGCGGCCGCAGCGCCATCGTCGACGGCTTCATGGTCCAGATCGCCAACCCCAAGGCCATCCTCTTCTTCACCGCCGTGCTGCCGCCGTTCCTGGACGTGAACCGGCCGGTCGTGGCGCAGCTGGCCCTGTTCGCCGTGGCGGTGATCGCTCTGGACGCGCTTTCGATGAGCGCCTACGGCCTGGCCGGCGCGGCCCTGTCGAGGCGCATGGCGCGGCCGGGTTTCCGCCGCGTCTTCGGCCTGATCGTCGGCGGCCTGCTGATAACGGCGGCGATTCTGATTGTCGCGCGATTATAGACACTTGAGTCAGACGGAACCGCAGCCGTTCATGCCCCGTTCAGCAGGAACAGCGTCATATGGCGCCGAAGGAGCCCTCTCATGACCCGATTTCCCGCAAAGTCCGTGATGATCGCGGCGGCGGCGGCGCTGACGCTCGGAGCCTGCGCCACCGCGACCCCTTACCAACCCGCCGGCCCCAGCGGCTATGGCGGCTATGCCGAGCAACGGCTTGAAGCCAACCGTTTCCGCGTCGCCTTCTCGGGCAACTCCGTCACCTCGCGCGACCAGGTGGAGATGGGCCTGCTGCTGCGCTCGGCAGAGCTGACAGTCCAGAACGGTTTCGACTGGTTCGCCACCGCCGGACGCGCGACCGACCGAGACACCCGATTCTACGCCACGCCCGACCCATTCTACTATGACCGTTATTCGCCCTTCTGGGGGCCGAGCTGGCGCTATTCGCGCGCCGGTTCGTGGAGCCGCTGGGACCCCTGGGGCCCGTGGGGCCGCCCCGGCTTCGGCCGCGACATCGACATCCGTCAGATCGATCGCTTCGAGGCCAACGCCGAAATCATCATGGGCCGCGGACCCAAGCCGGCCAATGATCCCAACGCCTTCGACGCGCGTGACGTGATCGACAATCTGGGACCGCGCCTCGCCCGCCCGATGTAAGGGCGCGCGGCGCTAGAACGATCAAGGGCGGCGTCCACGCGGACGCCGCCCTTTTTCTTACCGGCCTACCCGCGGGGTCTTCAGCCGTCGCTTGTTGGCGTGGGTCTGGGGCGCGGCGCCCAGGTCCTCGGGGATCTCGCCCTTGAAATAGTACCGCTGCCACGCCTCCTTGACCGCGTCGGGGTCGCGGCTGGCCAGGCGCTCGTTGAAGTCGGTGCGCGCGCGGTTCCAGGCCTCGAACTGGCCCTTCATGGTGGGGTTGGACGCCAGGCTGCGGATCACCGGCTCGAACTGCTCGACCTTCTTGTGCTCGATCAGATTGATGAAGCAGAAGGGCTCGCCCTTGTCGAAGCGCACCCGCCCCGGCCGCGTGAAGATCCAGTTCATAGTGAAGGGGAACGGCAGCCAGTCCGTCTCGATCAGGCCGACCAGCGGCTGGATCCCGTCCTTCACATGGTTGGGCGAGCCCGAGCACATCATCCCCCAGCCCGGCGGCGTGCGGAACAGATACTGCGGGTGCATCGTCAGCACCCCGCGCGAGAAGTGCGAGGTGACGAAATGGTCAAGTTCGTGATTGGGCCGGTCCGGGGTGATGACGATGTCTTCCTGACGCGGCCCGCCGTTCCATTCGGCCTGGAAGCCGAAGGGGCACAGGATTTCCCAGCCGGTGGTGTTGGCCATGTTCAGCGGCAGGCAGCGATAGGGGTGCCGGCTGGCGAAGGCGTCCATCCAGTTGCGCGACTGGCGGCCGGGCACCAGGTCCGGCGGCCTCGACGACATCGGGTAGCATTCCAGTTCCAAGGCGCGGCTCCGGCGGCTAATCAGGGCAGGTGACCTCCCTAGCCCAGCCCGAGGCCTCGCCTCAACAACCCGCTTTCGACCGGGCGCGCCTGACGGCCTGGCTGGCCGAGCACGGCGTGGCCCACACGACCCACGACCACCCCGCCGTTTTCCGCGTCGAGGAGGGGCTGGACCTCAAGGCCGCCCTGCCCGGCGCCCACACCAAGAACCTGTTCCTCAAGGACAAGAAGGGCGCCCTGTGGCTGATCTCGGCGCGCCAGGACACAGTCATCGACCTGAAGGCCGCGCCGAAGCTGATCGACTCTGACCGGCTGTCCTTCGGCAATGAACAGTTGATGTGGCAGACGCTGGGCGTGCGTCCCGGCTCGGTCACGGCTCTGGGCCTGATCAACGACACGAACCGCCGCGTCGGCTTCATCTTGGACCGCCGCCTGTGGGACGCCGCCATCGTCAACTTCCACCCGCTGGAGAACACGGCCACCACGGCGCTGGATCAGGCGGCGTTCCGGCGTGTGCTGACGCTGATGGGGCGCGAGGCGAAGGTGGTGGATTTCGGTACTTAGTGCGCCATTGTAGAGCGGATATAATTTCTTACTTCAGATAGGACAGCCTGATCGCTTGTTTCGAATAATCTCAAAAACCCCTCATCAATTTCGTCAGGATGTCGGAAATTCATTTGCTCAGATGCTGATCTAATAAATGAGCATATAAATAGAAAATCTGAATTATTGTTGTATTTTTTAATTTGATTTTTCTGCTGATAAATATCAGCAACTGCCTCCTTAAAGTGAATTATATTATCCAATCTATACGCACTTATAACTCTAAATAACGTCACTCTGTAAGGCATGAATTTAATTGGAATGCCGATTTTTGTCATTCTGCTTTTTGCGACCAAACTAACAGAAAGTGACTTTTGAAACTGTCCGTTGTCGTGATAGAACTGGGCACGGACACTTCCATAAACTGCTATAATAAATGGAATAACTCTTTTCACGTTGCTCCGCCCCGTCCTTTGTTTGCAGTTGCTCACAGTCCGCCTACCGTTGCCCAACCTCGGCGTCGGCGGTGCGTTGCTGGCCGGTGACGAAGACGCTGTAGCTCAGCACGCCGATGGCCATGCCCATGAACAGGCCGGCCATGACTTGATAGAGCTTCAGGCGCTTCAGGACCGGCTTGCCGCTGAACAGGCCCTCGACCAGGGCGGTGTTGCCTGCGCCCGCGACATAGGCGGCGGCGGCGAAACAGACCACCGAGCCCCAGATCGTGGGCGGGGCGTCGTTCAGAACGCTGCCGATCAGGGTCACGGACAGGCCGGCCCCGGCCAGGGCGCCGGTCGCCGTCTGATCAAAGATCCGCGCCTGAAGCTCATAGGCCAGGTCTGGCGAGACCTGGGCGATCCGCTCGTCGGGAAGGCTCGTCTTCCTTGCCGGGGCCTTTTGCGGCGCAGCGTGCTCCGGGTGCGATTGATCGGCTTGGGCGGAGACCGGAACGGGCTGGGCCATGGCGAGGTCCTGGGCGACGGCGCCGGCCGTCCGACGAGGCCCATCCTTGCTTTGCGCCTGTCTGATCCGTCAAGCGCGCGAGACGCGCCCGGCGCTCGCCGACAGAGGATGAGCGTCGGGGTGTTGTCTGATACAGCCATCGCGACCATCTGCTGACTGCTGCGTTAGACCCGCCAGACCCGGAGCGCCCATGACCCTCGCCGACCCGCACGCCCCCAACGCCAACGCCGACGACCTGATCAAGGAAGGCTCCGACGCCGGCTTCATGGCCGACGTCATCGAGGCGTCCAAGGTCCAGCCGGTGATCGTTGACTTCTGGGCGACCTGGTGCGGGCCGTGCCGGACGCTGGGGCCGATGCTGGAGAAGGCCGTGCGCGCCGCCGGCGGGGCGGTGAAGATGGTCAAGATCGATGTGGACGCCAACCCGGCCTATGCCGGCCAGCTGCGGGTCCAGTCGATCCCCACCGTCTACGCCTTCAAGGACGGCCAGCCCGTCGACGGCTTCCAGGGCGCGGTGCCCGAGAGCCAGATCAAGGCCTTCATCGACAAGCTGACCGGCGGCAAGTCGGGCAACAGCGATGTCGATCAGCTGCTGTCGCTGGGCGAGGAATCCCTGTCGCTGAACGACCTGGGCGGCGCGGCCCAGGCCTTCGCCCAGGTGCTGACGCTGGAGAGCGACAATCAGAAGGCCATCGCCGGCATGGCGCGGGTCTATCTGGCCGACGGCGACCCCGAACAGGCGCGCCAGACCATCGCCATGGCCCCAGCCGACAGCCGCGAGCCGGCGGTGCAGAGCGTGCGCGCCCAACTGGCCCTGGCCTCGGCCCCGGCCGGCGTCTCGTCGGATCTGGAGGCGCGGGTCCAGGCCGATCCGAACGATCACCAGGCCCGCTTCGACCTCGCTCAGGCCCAGGCCGCCTCGGGCGATCTGAAGGGCGCGGTCGACCATCTGCTGACCATCGTCAAGGCCGACCGCGAGTGGAACGATCAGGCGGCGCGCAAGCAGCTGCTGACCGTGTTCGACGCCGCGGGCTCAACCTCCGACGTGGCCAAGGACGGGCGCCGCCGCCTGTCCTCCATCCTGTTCTCGTAAGGGCGCGCGGATGGCCCAGAGCTACGTCAGGGCCGCCGACCTGCCCCAGGTCGTTCCCGTGTTTCCCCTGCCGGGCGCCATCCTGTTCGCGCGGGGTCAGCTGC
This sequence comes from Brevundimonas sp., assembly GCF_046295775.1. Taxonomy (GTDB): domain Bacteria; phylum Pseudomonadota; class Alphaproteobacteria; order Caulobacterales; family Caulobacteraceae; genus Brevundimonas. Next base: position 25,766 of record NZ_JBKBML010000013.1, read on the forward strand.
CGCTCAACATCTTCGAGCCGCGCTATCTGAACATGATCGACGACGCCATGGCGGGCGATCGGCTGATCGGCATGATCCAGCCGGCCGGCGGACCCGAGACCCTGCCGCGTCTGTGCAATGTCGGCTGCGTCGGGCGGATCACCAGTTTCGCCGAGACGTCGGACGGCCGCTATCTGATCACCCTGACCGGGGTCAGCCGGTTCCGCATGGCCGGCGAATTGCCCAGCCAGGCGCCCTATCGCACCGCGCGGGTGGCCTTCGCGCCCTATGAGGCGGACCTGAAGCCGCCGGTGATCGACGACTACGACTTCGACCGCGAGGGCTTTCTCGGTGCGCTCAAGGCCTATCTGGAGCGGCGCGGGCTGGACATCGACTGGGAGACCGCCGAGGCGGCCCCGCCCGAGGCCCTGATCAACAGCCTGGCCATGGCCCTGCCGTTCGATCCGCCCGAAAAACAGGCGCTGCTCGAGGCGCCGGAACTGCCCGAGCGCGGGGCCGCCCTGACCGCCCTGATGCGCATCGACGCCGCAGGGGCCGGAGACGGTGAGGACGAGCCCTCTTCGTTGCAGTAGCCCTTCCCTCTCTCGCCGGGAGAGGGCTTGAGCGCACGGGGGCGCAGCCGGCGTTCTGGCGCGAAAGGGTGAGGGCCGGCCGCCAGCGGCTTCGCCGCCGCAAACCGCCGACCCTCATCCGACCCCTTCGGGGCCACCTTCTCCCAATGGGAGAAGGACGATCCGTCAGCGCGCCGAGTAGGCCGGGGGCATGGCGCCTTCGCCGCCGTCCTTGTAGCGGTCGCGCAGCATCAGGTTGCGGGCCTGCATCGGCTGTTCCACGCCGTTGACGAAGACCGCCGACGGCTGGCTCAGCGGCTCCAGCGGATCGCCCGACCAGACCACCACATCGCCCGCCGCGCCCGCGCGCAGTTCGCCGAACTGCCCCGCGAAGCCGAAGATGCGGGCCGGGTTGACCGTGATCGCCGCGATCGCCGCCTCGAACGGCAGGCCGTGCGACACCGCGTTGCCGGCGTTGTAGCGGGTCTCGCGCGCCCGGTGCACCGCGCCCTCGTTGGCCTTGATGGCGATCACCACCCCGGCTGCGTTCAGGGCCGCGGCGTTCTCCATGCGCGAGGCGCGGGTTTGGAAGTTGCCGGGCAGGTTGGAGTTGGGGTGCAGCAGCACCGGCACGCCGGCCGCGGCGATCTCATCGGCGACCAGCCAGCCTTCCTCGGCGCCGTCCAGGATCACCTTGACGCCCTCTTCGCGCGCCAGACGCAGGACCTGACGGATGTCGGAGGCGCGGCTGACGCTGACGATCAGCGGCATGCGGCCTTCGGCCACCGGGATCAAAGCCTCCAGGTCCGCGCGCGACAGGCTGAGGTCGCGAAGCGCGGCGCGGTCATAGGCGGCCTTGTTGCGGGCGTAGAGGCGGACCTCGGCCATCGTTTCCTTGAACAGCACGAACTCGGCGCCGCGCCCCCCGCCGGCGACCCGGGCCCCGGCCTCGCCGAACGGGGCGACCATGGCTACGCGCGGGCGCACCAGGATGTCCTGGCCCTGACCCAGATGGATGACGGCGGCCTGACCCGCGAACAGACCCGGCGACTGATAGCCGCCATGCCCGGCGCCGGCGAAGTCGGAATCGTCGTGGCTGTGACCGCCCGACGAGCCGCCGTGACGCGGCGTCACCACCGCGCGGGTGACCCCTCCCAGGCGCGCCACCGGCAGGGTGAAGGACCAGGGATCGAGGCCGTAGGACAGGTCGAAGGCGGCGCTCAGAGTATTGGCGCTGTTGGACAGATCGTTTGAGCCCTGAACCGAGGACACCTCCGATCCGCCCAGGCCGGAATCCACGGCCACGAAGCCGGGGGCCACGACCTTGCCGCGCGCGTCGATGATCCGCGCGCCGGCCGGGGCCGCGCCGGTCCCGACCGAGGCGATGCGGCCATTGGCGATGACCACCGTGCCGTTCTCGATCACGGACGTGCCGGTCAGGACCCGGCCGCCCGTGATGGCGACCGTCTCCTGGGCGACGGCGGGTGTGGCCAAGGTCAGAGCCAGCGCGGCGGAGGCGATGAGGGCGTTGAGGCGCATCAGCGGGCTCCTTCGCGAACGTTGGCGGCCGACAGGCCGTATCCGGGCTGGCCCAGCTCGAAGTCCGAGACGGGCTGATAGGCCGGGTTGAAGCGGTCGAACGACAGGGCGCCGTCGATGAAGACCTGATCGGCGCGGGCGTAGATCGAGAAGGGATCGGCGCTCCAGATCACCACGTCGGCGCGCTTGCCGGTCTCCAGAGATCCGGTCTCGTCGGCGATGCCCAGGGCGCGGGCGGCGTTCAGCGTGATCCAGCGGATGGCGTGCTCCTCGCTGATGTTCATGCCCGCCCGGCGGCCGGCCGACAGGGCGGCGGCGGCCTCCTGGTTCAGGCGCTGGATCAGTTCGGCGTCATCGGAGTGGATGACGGCGCAAGAGTTCTGCGGAACGTCGACCAGGGCCGCATTCTCCTCGATGCCGTCCAGGGCCTCCATCTTGAAGCCCCACCAGCCCGTCCACATGGCCGCGCAGACGCCTTCGCGCGCCAGGCGCGGGGCCAGCTTGTAGGCCTCGATGGCGTGATGGAAGGCGGTGATCTTGAAGTCGAACTCGCGGCCCAGATCCAGCATCAGCGCCATCTCGTCGGCGCGGTAGCAGTGGTTCTGCACCAGGATGGAGCCGTCCAGAACGCCGGCGATGGTCTCGTTCTGCAGGTTGCGGGTCGGCGGCGTCCCCTCGCCGGTGCGCCGCCACTTGTCCCACTTCTCGCGATAGTCCTGAGCGGCGATGAAGGCCGCGCGATAGCCGGCCATATTGCCCATGCCGGTGGCCGGGCTCTGGTTGCGCCCGCCATAGACGCGGCTGGGGTTCTCGCCGCAGGCCATCTTGACCGTATAGGGGGCGTTCGGGAACTTCATGCCCTGCATGGTCACCGACGGCACGTTGCGCACCGTCACGCCGCGCCCGCCGAACAGGTTCGCAGAACCGGGCAGTATGTGCATCGTGGTGACGCCGCCGGCGCGTGCGGTGTTGAAGCCGGGATCTTGGGGCCAAAGGGAATGTTCGGCCCAGACCTGGGCGGTGTTCGGATTGGTCGCCTCGTTGCCGTCGCTCATGCCCATGACGCCGGGCGAGGGATAGACGCCGAGGTGGCTGTGGACGTCGATGATGCCGGGGGTGACGAAGCGGCCGCGCGCATCGACCACGCGGTGGCCGCCCGGCACGGGGGTGGAGGCGTCGCCGACCGCGGCGACCCGGCCGTCGGTGACGATCACCACGCCGTTGTCGATCTTCTGACCCGCGCCGGTGAGCACCACGCCGCCGACGATCGCCAGATTCTCGCGCGGCAGGCCGCGATAGGTCGAGGGATAGGGGTCGGGGTTGGCGGCGGCGTCCAGCCCCGCGGCCATCGGGGCCCGCTCACGCTTGGGGGCTTCGGATGTCGAGGCGCTGTCGCCCGTCGAGGCGCAGGCCGACAGGGCCATGACAAGCGCGGCGGCGCAGGCCCCGCGCGTGAGCAGTTGACGCATTGAAACTCCCCCCTGAACGTCCGACCGGACGACGGCGGGGCATAGAAACGGCTCGTTTCCCGCCCGTAAAGCGGAAATGTGGAGCGGCCCAAAAGAAGAAGGGCGCGGGCCTCTCGGCGCCGCGCCCTGAAGCCTCAGGTCAGTGTTTGACTCACCCCAAGGCCTTCATCAGTTCCGGCACCACGGTCTTGTAGTCGCCCACCAGGCCGTAGTCCGCGACCTGGAAAATCGGGGCGTCGGCGTCCTTGTTGATGGCGACGATGGTTTTGGAGTCCTTCATCCCCGCCAGATGCTGGATGGCGCCGGAGATGCCGATGGCGATGTAGAGCTGGGGCGCGACGACCTTGCCGGTCTGTCCGACCTGATAGTCGTTGGGCGCATAGCCCGCGTCGACGGCGGCCCGGCTGGCGCCGACGGCGGCGCCGAGCTTGTCGGCCAGCGGGTCCATGACGGCGTGGAACTCTTCCGCCGAGCCCAGGGCTCGTCCGCCCGAGACGATGATCTTGGCGGCGCCCAGTTCGGGCCGGTCGGACTTGACCATTTCTTCGGAGACGAAGGCCGTCTTGGGCGCATCGGCGCCGGCGACCGTCTCGACCGAGGCCGAGCCGTCGTTGGCCGCAGCGTCGAACGCCGTCGGGCGCACGGTGATGACCTTCTTGGCGTCCGACGACTGGATCGTCTCCAGCGCGTTGCCGGCGTAGATCGGCCGCACGAAGGTGTCGGCCGAGACGACCTCGACCACGTCCGAGATCGGCGCCGTGTCCAGCTTGGCGGCGATGCGTGGGGCGTAGTTCTTCCCGTCGGTGGTGGCCGGCGCCAAGATGGCGTCGTAGCCGTCGGCGAGCGGGACCACGGTCGCCTCCACCGCCTCGGCCAGGGCCTTGCCCAGGCCCGCGCTCTGGGCCAGCAGAACCTTGCGCACGCCCGAAATCTTGGCGGCGGCGTCGGCCACGCCCTGGGCGTTTTCGCCCACGATCAGGACGTCGACGTCGGACGACAGGGCCAGGGCGGCGGTTACGGTCTTGTTGGTGGTGTCGCGAACGGCCGAGCCGTCGTGGTCGGCGATGACGAGGACGGCCATTTACAGCACTCCCGCGGACTTCAGGGTTTCGACCAGTTCGGCGGCGCTGGCCACCTTGACGCCGGCCGAGCGCTTGGGCGGTTCGGTGACCTTCAGCACCTTCAGGCGCGGGGCCGTGTCGACGTCGTAGTCGGCGACCGCCTTGGTGGCGATCTCCTTCTTCTTGGCCTTCATGATGTTGGGCAGCGACGCATAGCGCGGCGTGTTCAGACGCAGGTCCACGGTCACCACCGCCGGCAGCTGGGCCGCCACGGTCTGCAGGCCGCCGTCGACCTCGCGCGTCACGGTCGCCTTGTTGTCGGCGATCTCCAGCTTGCCGGCGAAGGTCGCCTGGGGCCAGTCCAGCAGGGCCGCCAGCATCTGGCCGACCGCATTGTTGTCGCCGTCGATGGACTGCTTGCCCATCAGCACCAGGTCCGGCTTCTCCTCGTCCACCACGGCCTTCAGCAGCTTGGCCACCGCCAGGGGCTCCAGGTCGGTGTCCGACTGGATCAGGACGCCGCGGTCCGCGCCCATCGCCAGGGCCGTGCGGATCGTCTCCTGGGCCTGGGTCACGCCGATGGAGACGACCACGATCTCGGTCGCGGTGCCGGCGGCGTGGTGTTCCTTGCCTTCCTTGAGACGAACCGCCTCTTCGACGGCGATTTCGTCGAAGGGGTTCATGCTCATCTTGACGTTGGCCAGATCAACCCCGCTCTGGTCCGCCTTCACGCGAGCCTTCACATTATAGTCGATCACCCGTTTGACGGGGACGAGTACCTTCATGAGTCTATCCACACGATCGCCGAAATGTTGCGCCACGGAATGGAACGGGCGAGAAGGCCTGTCAACGTGACGCGGGGTCAATGGCTCCGCCGCAAACCGTCTGGAGCACGCCGCGAATGCACCGTCTGATGACCATGAAACGCCTCAGCATCCTTTTCGCGGGCGTGTTCGGCGTGATGATGCTGGGCCTGTTCGTCTATCAGAGCTACTGGGCCGCCCCCGGGGAGCGCTGCGAGAAGTCCGGCCGCTGGTGGGACATGGAAAGCCGCACCTGCGCCCAGCCGATCTCGATCGCCGAGATAACCGGCCGGCCCATCGGCGTCAGCCGCGAGGAGGCCTCGGCTCAGAAGAACCGCGAACTGACCGCCATCGAACGCCAACTGGCCGCGGAAAAGGCCGCCGTCGCGGCCGACGCCGACCGCCAGCGTGCTGTTCTGGCCGCGTCTCAGGGGCGCTGAGGTCGTCTAGCGCGTCGCGCCGGGCCGCCATTTGACATCGCCGGCGCCGTTCGCATTGGCGCGGCGGGCGGCGACGAACAGGTGGTCGGACAGGCGGTTGAGATAGCGGACCGCCTCAACATTCAGTTCGGCGCCCGTCTCCATCAAGGCCACGGCCTCGCGCTCGGCGCGGCGACAGACCGTACGCGCCAGATGCAGGTGCGCCGAAAGCGGCGCGCCGCCCGGCAGGATGAAGCTGTCGAGCGCCTTGAGGCTCTCGTTCATCCAGTCGATCTCCTGCTCGAGCCGCTCGACCTGCGAGGCCACGATGCGCAGCGCCTCCCAGGCGGGCGGCGGGTCCAGCGGCGTCGCCAGATCGGCGCCCAGGTCGAACAGCTCGTTCTGGATGCGCGCCAGCATGGCGTCGATGCGGTCGTTCTGGCCCGAGTGCAGGCGGGCGACCCCCAGCACGGCGTTCAGCTCGTCGACCGTGCCATAGGCGGCGACGCGGGGGTCGGTCTTGGACGTCTCGGCGCCCGAGGCCAGGCGCGTACGCCCGCCGTCGCCCGTCTTGGTGTAGATCTTGTTCAGCACCACCATCGCATCAGGCTCCGTGCGTGGACTTCCACCAGAAGCCGATCAGCAGCAGCACGACCGCCACCGCCTGCAGCAGCACCCGCAGCCGCATGATCTTGTTGGACCGCGAGCGGGCCAGGTCGCCCCCGCGATACAGGGTGTAGAGCCCGTAAAAGAGAGTGACGGCCACCGCCGCCACGGCCAGCAGGATCAGGATGTCGAAGACGCTCATGGCTGTCTTCTAGGCCTGTGTTCGCCCTCGCGCCAGCCGGCCGGTCAGCAAGTGCGACTAATTCGCATTTATCCTTGACAGGGCGGGGGAGTCGCTATTGAGAGGCGCTCGCAAGTATCTCTCTGGGGCGCATTTATGGTCATTTCCTCCGTTCTCTCGCGCAAATCCGGCTGGCTGGGCGCGGTCGCCCTCAGCGCCCTGGCGTCTTCGGCCCTTGCCTCGCCCGACGAGACGGATCAGAGCCGCCAGCAGCAAGCCCACCAAGTGGCCGACGTAGTCGTCACCGCGGCCGGTTTCGAGCAGCGCATCCAGCAGGCGCCGGCCTCAATCAGCGTCGTTCCGCGCGCCGAGATCGAGGAAATGCGCGCGGTCTCCATCGCCGAAATCCTGACCGCCGTCGAAGGCGTCGATGTCGGGGCGCCCGTCGGCAAGACTGGCGGCCAGACCATCAACATCCGCGGCATGGGCTCGGACTACACCCTGATCCTGATCGACGGTCGCCGCCAGAACACGGCCGGCAGCGTTACGCCCAACGGCTTTGGCGAGACCGCGAACAGCTTCCTGCCGCCCGTCTCGGCCATCGAGCGGATCGAGGTCGTGCGCGGCCCGGTCTCGACCCTGTACGGCTCCGACGCCATGGGCGGCGTGGTCAACATCATCACCCGCAAGGTCGGCGATGTCTGGACCGGCTCCGGCACGGCTCATTACACCCTGCAGGGCGACGACGAGTTCGGCGACATACGCGGCGGCGACGTCTATCTGAGCGGTCCGCTAATCCGCGATCGCCTGGGCCTGATGCTGCGCGCCTCGCGGTCGGAACGCGAAGCCTCGCGCCTGACCTTCGAGAACGCCGCCGGGACCGATGCGCCCGTGACCGGCTTCGGGCGCAGCTCTACCGCCAACCGCATCTGGAGCGTCGGCGGCCGCCTGTCGGCGACCCCGCACCCCGATCACGACGTCTGGCTGGACGTCGATGTCGCGCGCCAGTGGTACGACAACCGCAACAGCGAGATGGGCACCGCCACCACCGCCGGCGGCTATGACAAATTCCTGGAGTTCAACCGCGACCAAGTCTCGCTGGCGCACGACTGGCGCCTGCCGTTCGGCATGCTGGAGTCCAATGTGTCGCTGGGCCGCACCGAGACCGTTGGCCGGATCATCCCCAATGGCGTCGCCGGCGCCGGCGGGCCGCGCACCCTGGAGAGCGAGAACCGCATCTTCGACACCAAGCTGTTCTCGCAGTGGCGCAACCACACCTTCACCGTCGGCGGCCAGTATTGGGAAGCCGAAATGATCGACGGCGTGGCGCCCGAGCGGTTCGAGCACACCCAGTGGGCCCTGTTCGCAGAGGACGAGTGGCGTTTCACCGACACCCTGGCCCTGACCCTGGGCGCGCGTCACGACGACCACTCCAAGTTCGGCTCGCACTTCAGCCCGCGCGCCTATCTGGTGTGGAACGCGACCGACGCCTGGACTTTCAAGGGCGGTGTCAGCCAGGGATTCAAGACCCCGCGTCTGGAGCAACTGGCAGAGGGCATCAACGGCTTCGGCCAGCAGGGTCGCCTGCCGCTGCTGGGCACGCCGACGCTGAAGCCCGAGACCTCGACCTCCAGCGAAATCGCCGCCTTCTACGACGCCGGCGGCCCGATTCGGGCCAGCCTGACGCTGTTCCACAACACCTTCGAAGACAAGATCGCCTCGGACGTGCCCATCGCCAACTGCAGCTTCGGCCTGACGGCGGCGCAGTATGCGGCCGGCGGCTATCCGACCACCGGCTGCGCCGACGTCGGCTTCTGGCCCACCTTCGCCACCTTTGGCCAGTCGGTGAACATCGACGAGGCCGAGACGCGCGGCGCCGAGGCCTCGGTGCGCTGGCGTTTCGCCTCGGACTGGACGCTGCAGGCTAACTACACCTTCACCGAAAGCGAGCAGAAGTCCGGCGCCTCGGCCGGCCTGCCCCTGACCGATACGCCTGAGCACATGGTCAACGCCAATCTGCGCTGGCAGGCCTCCGACCGCCTGGGTCTGTGGGTGCGCGGCGAATATCGGTCGGAGCGCTATCGCGGCGCGGGCGCTGCCCAGGACGCCTGGGGCGACTACGAGGCCTATGGGCTGATGCACATCGGCGGCGCCTATGACGCGACCGACAACGTCACTTTCAACGCCGCGATCTACAACGTCTTCAACACCGACTTCGTGCAGCTGCTGCCGTACGGAACGCCTGTCGCCTATACGCCGAAATACGCCAACAACCAGGAGCCCCGGCGCCTGTGGGTGTCGGTGACGGCGCGATTCTGACGCAGGGCGAGGTTGATCGACCCAAGTTCTTCCACGGCCACGGTTGATCAACCTTTACCCTGTAGGGGTCTTCCGCAGATCGGGGGATCCATGTCTGACCGCAACGTTCGAAATCTCGAGCATCTTCGCCGCACGGCTTCGACCGCGCGCGTTCTCAACCTGCTGAACGTCGCCGAGGAACACGGTCACACCGAGGAGTGGGCCGAAAAGCCCATGTTCCAGACGGCCGGCCTGAACCGGTCGCTGATCATCAAACACCGCCTTCGCCGCAACGAGCTGGACCTATTTCCCGGCCGTCGCCAGATCGCGACCAAGGTGGTCATCCCGATCGACAGCACCGACCTGAAGAGCGGCGGGCGCTATGTCTTCGTGGACCAGTTCGGCTTCGAGCGCGCGCTGCACGAATCCTTCGGCCTCAGCCACGATCACCCCGACCTGCGCACCCTGCGCCTGATGGACCGCCTACCGTCGCTGGACCCCTTCCTGCTGCGCGAGCAGCTGCGTCGCGGCGGCGTAGATGCGGGCGCCTGCTATTTCGCCCTGTCAGAGGCGGACCTGGATCGGATGCTCAGCTTCGTGAAGCAGGAGATCGAGCCCCTGGTCACCCTCAGCCTGGGCGGCGATGTAACCGCTTCCAGCTCGATCGAGCGGATGGCGGCCAAGATCCTCTCCAACGCGCCAGGCGACGGCATGGAGGTTCTGGGCCAGACCCTGCGCCTCCAGCCCGAGCAGTACCAGGAGGGCGTGTTCTGCTGGAAGGGATTCCTCTATTACAAGTGGTCACTGACCGCGATGACGGCCGATGTGGCCACCGTCGCAGACGCGGTCGCCCAGGTGAAGCCGACCGGCCCCAGCGATCCGGCCGCACGCGAATACATCGAGCGCGGCCGCCATGTGCTGCGCAGCCACATCCTCAAGACCTGCGTCGAGGTCAGCCGCACCCTCAAGGTCTATGACGAGGCCTATGAGGGTCTGACGCGAGAGGGCAATCCGCTGGCCTTCCGCGACTTCCTGCTGGAGGCGCCGGCCATGTTCAGCCGCCTGGGCGATCAGCTGGGCGCGGTGCAGCACATCGTCAGCTTCTGGAACTTCCGTTTTGGACCCAAGTCGCCGCCGGTGGGGGTGGACGAGCTGATCGACATCTTCATGGATTTCGAGACGGGCCTGATGGGCCGCGAGTCCAGCGCCGTGGACCCGCGCGACATCGCCGCCTGACAACGAAAAGGGCCCGGCGATCGCTCGCCGGGCCCTCGTCTTTTCGATCGCTGTCGATCAGTAGCGGTAGTGGTCCGGCTTGAACGGGCCTTCGGTCGGGACCGAGATGTAGTCAGCCTGGTCCTTGGATAGCTTGGTCAGATTGGCGCCCAGCTTGGCCAGGTGCAGGAAGGCGACCTTCTCGTCCAAGTGCTTGGGCAGGACATAGACCTGGTTCTGATAGGCGGACTTGTTGGTCCACAGTTCGATCTGGGCCAGCGTCTGGTTGGTGAAGGACGCGCTCATCACGAACGAGGGGTGGCCCGTGGCGTTGCCCAGGTTCACCAGACGGCCCTTGGACAGCAGGATGATCTTCTTGCCGTCCGGGAATTCGACGTGGTCCACCTGCGGCTTGATCTCGTCCCACTTCATGTTCTTCAGGCCGGCGACCTGAATTTCGGAGTCGAAGTGGCCGATGTTGCAGACGATGGCGTTGTGCTTCATCGCCCGCATGTGCTCGACGGTGATGACGTCCTTGTTGCCCGTGGCGGTGACGAAGATGTCGGCCTTGCCGGCTACGTCTTCCAGCGTCTGGACGTCATAGCCTTCCATCGCCGCCTGCAGGGCGCAGATCGGGTCGATCTCGGTGACGATCACGCGCGCGCCGCCCTGGCGCAGCGAAGCGGCCGAGCCCTTGCCCACGTCGCCGTAGCCGCAGACCACGGCGACCTTGCCCGACAGCATGACGTCGGTGCCGCGACGGATCGCGTCGACCAGCGATTCACGGCAGCCGTACAGATTGTCGAACTTTGACTTGGTGACGCTGTCGTTGACGTTGATGGCGGGGAAGGGCAGCTCGCCGCGCTCGGCCATCTGATACAGGCGGTGCACGCCCGTGGTCGTCTCTTCCGACACGCCGCCGATGGCGTCGCGGATGGCCGAATAGAAGCCGGGCTTCTCCTTCAGATACCGCTTCATCACCGCATAGAGGGCTTCTTCTTCCTCGTTCTGCGGGTTGTCCAGAACGCTGGCGTCCTGCTCGGCCTTGGGGCCCAGCACGCACAGCAGGGTCGCGTCGCCGCCGTCGTCCAGGATCAGGTTCGGATAGCCGCCGTCGGCCCATTCGAAGATCTTGTGGGCGTAGTCCCAGTACTCTTCCAGCGTCTCGCCCTTGGTGGCGAACACCGGCGTGCCGTTGGCGGCGATGGCGGCGGCGGCGTGATCCTGGGTCGAATAGATGTTGCACGAGGCCCAGCGGACCTCAGCGCCCAGCGCTTCCAGCGTCTGGATCAGCACGGCGGTCTGGATGGTCATGTGCAGGCTGCCGGCGATGCGGGCGCCCTTCAGCGGCTGCGCCTTGCCGTATTCGTCGCGCAGGGCCATCAGGCCGGGCATTTCGGTTTCGGCGATGGCGATTTCCTTCTGGCCCCAGGGGGCGAGGGAAATGTCGCGAACGATGTAGTCGGCCACGGGCGGCTCCTGAATGTCGTCTTTTGGAAAGTCCGCCGCCGTATAGCCTCCGCGGGCCGCCGGAGCAAGAAACGCATAAGGATGTCCTTATATGTGCTGACCGGCGCGGGCGGCGCGCAACCGCGTCTTAACGCCGAGAGGCTAGCATCCCGCTCATGGAACGACGCGCTGTCCTCGGATTGAAGCCCGCCCCAACTCGCACGGCCGCAGGCCCGACCGGCGATGCGCCGGCGTCCGCCGCCACCTACTTCCGCCTGCCGACCGCCACCGGAACCGTGGTGCGCGGCGACGGCCGACGCGGGGTGATGTCGGTCGAACTGGGTCTGGACGTGGCCGACTCGGCGCTTCGGACCCGCGCCCAGCAGTCCCAGCCGCGCCTGGCCGCCGCCTACGCCGCCGTCATCCAGACCACCGCCCGCAATCTGCTGCCGGCTGGCGTGCCGGATGTGGAGCAGCTGTCGCGCGCCCTCCAGACCGAGACGGACCGCGTGCTGGGCCGCGCCGGCGCGCGCCTGCTGCTGGGCACGGTGATGGCGGTCTGACCGGTTTGGCGGGGCCGAGCGCCCGCGCTAGACCAGAGCCATGACCCAGGCTCCCCTCCCCCCGCTGCACGGCGTCCGCGTGCTGGATTTATCGCGCGTGCTGGCTGGTCCGTGGGCGACCCAACTGCTGGCGGATCTGGGCGCCGAGGTCATCAAGATCGAGCGGCCGGGCGTAGGCGACGACACCCGCCACTGGGGCCCGCCCTTCACCACCCGCACCGATGGATCGCGCGGCGACGCGGCCTATTTCCTGTGCGCCAACCGGGGCAAGGCTTCGGTCGAGCTGGACATCGCCACCCTTGAGGGCGCCGAGGCCGTGCGCCGCCTGGCCACGACCTGCGACGTCGTGGTCGAGAACTTCAAGGTCGGCGGGCTGGCGAAATACGGCCTGGACTACGCCAGCCTGTCCAAGGGCCGGCCCGAGTTGGTCTATTGCTCCATCACCGGCTTCGGCCAGACCGGCCCGCGCGCGCACCAGGCCGGCTACGACTACATGATCCAGGCCATGGGCGGGCTGATGAGCGTGACGGGCCAGGCCGATGGCCAGCCGGGTGCCGAGCCGATGAAGGTCGGCGTCGCCGTCGCCGACCTGTTCACCGGCCTGTACGCCGCCAACGGCGTTCTGGCGGCTCTGCTGAGGGCGCGGGCGTCGGGCGTCGGCGGTCATGTCGACATCGCCCTGTTCGACGTCCAGGCGGCCATGCTGGCTAATCAGGCGACCAACTGGTTCGTTTCGGGACAAGCCCCCGGCCGCATGGGCAACGCCCACCCCAACCTGGCCCCCTATCAGCCCTTCGCCTGTTCCGACGGCTCTGTCGTGGTCGCCGTCGGCAACGACGCCCAGTTCCGCGCCCTGGCGAACGCATTGGGCGCGCCGGAGCTGGGCGAGGATCCCCGCTTCGTGACCAACGCCGTCAGGGTCGAGCACCGCGCCGCCCTGTCCGCCGCCCTTTCCGCCCTCATCATCGGCTTCACCCAGGCCCAGCTGATCGCGGCGCTGGAAGCGGCGGGCGTGCCCTGCGGGCCCGTCAACACCGTGGATCAGGTGTTCGCCGAGCCTCAGGCCGTGGCGCGCGGCCTGGTGGTCGAGCAGACGCGGCCGGACCTGACCCAGCCGGTCCGCACCGTCGCCAATCCAATCCGTCTGGACGGAGCCCCGCTTGTGGCTGCTGCGCCGCCCCCCGCCTTGGGCCAGACGAATGGTTAGCGCCCGCTAAGCCTATTCGCATACCGCTCGCTAAGCGTGTCTGATCGCCCGACCTTAACAGGGCCGGGTCTAAGGTCGTGTCACAACGGCATGGATCGGACGACCCGATGACCAAGACCCTTCGCGTGATTTCCTCGGCCGCCGCCCTGGCCGCCGCAATGACCTTCGCCCAGGCCGCCCAGGCGGGCCCGACCGGCAGCCACACCTTCCGGGTGACGGCGACGGTCCCGGTCGCCTGCTGGGTTCGCCCCGCCAGCCCGGTGCTGGCCGAAACCGGCCGTTCGGGCCAGGTGGTCGAGGCGTGCAACAGCCCCGGAGGCTTCACTGTTTCAGCCAACTACCGACCGCTGCTGGCGACCGAAAAGGCCCGCCTGATCTACGGCGACATGGCTCTGGACCTGGCAAAGACCGGCGACCAGGTGCTGCGTCGCTCCAACCTGGCGACCATCCGCACGGTCGACTACCGCTTCGACGAGGTCGAGCTGGAGCAGCCGCTGGTGCTGGCGCTGACGATCCAGCCCATCTGAAGACGCCCTTCGCCGTGTCGAAATGAGGCCGGCCCGGCGTTCGTCGGTCCGGCCTTTGCGCGTCAGATCGCCGACACGGTGAAGGTCAGGACATCGGAATAGTCCCCGGCCCGGCGGCCGGCCGTCGAGCCGATGTTGATCGACAGGGGATAGTCGTCCAGGCGGGGGCGGCGCGACACCACTTCCAGCTGATCGCCCTGCGCCAGGTTCATGGCGCGGTCGCCAATCGCCAGGCCATAGGGCACGAACCAGTCGCTGGCCCCCTGGCGCAGCCGCCCGGCGTTGGCCGAGGTCACCGACACGCGATAGCCGCCGGTGCTGAGCACATACAGGCTGGTGTTCAGGGTTCGTCCGCCCTGGGTCAAGTCGCCCAGGTCGATGGTCGCCAGGCCGCCGCGTCGCGTGAACTCGCCCTTCAGCCCCATCAGTGCGGTCGAGGCCACCTGCACGCCGAGGGTCACCGGCTTCTGCGTCTGGGGCGCGCCGTTGGGATGGTTCACGCCGATGAAGACGTTCTGCGAATACAGCCCCGCCCCCAGCAGCGACTGAGGATCGACGGCGAAGCTGAAGCGCAGGATTTCGCGCTCGCCGGGGCGCAGGTTGAATGATCGACCGCCGGGCCGCCGGGCGCTTTCGCCCGTGCGGGGCGTCACGTCGATCGAGCCGCGCTCGTCGACCAGCACATAGGGCAGGCGCTGCGGATCGCCGCTCAGGGCCAGGCCGAAGGGATCGCCCGACGTATCCACGACCACCTCGCCCGTGCACGGGCCGGAGCCGCGGTTGACGACGGCCAGGTCGAACTGGCGCGCCGCCTCGCTGTCGGCGAAGGGGTCGAACTGGATGATCCACTGGTCCGGGCCGGACTCGAACGCCAGCTGGCAGTTGGGCTGGGCGTTGGGCTGACCCTGGCCTTGGCCTTGGCCCTGGGCGGCGGCCTGACCGGCGAGGGTCAGAACCCCCAGGGCGGCGGCGAGCGCGGGGACGAGCGTCTTGGCGCGAAACATGGGCGACCTCCGGGTCATTCGGGCACATCCAGCGGCACGCGCAGGATCTGCAGGTCCAGCAGGCCGTCATTGTCGGCCGGCACGGTGAATTCGAAGCTTACGGACGGGCTGGAGAACAGTTCGACGCGATAACGCCCGCCGGGCGCCAGCTTCTGGACGGCGAAGCGGCCGACCGAGTTGGTGAAGAACAGTTCCGGCTCCGCGTTCGGATCGTCCAGCGAGATGACCCGGCCCGACACCAGGGCCACAGGCCGATCCTGATTGCCGACAAGCCGGCCTAGGGCGCTGACGAAGTTGGCCGAACCGACCTCGATGGCGTAGCCGCTGCGATAGGCGGGGCGCACGCGCACGATCCCTTCGCCGATGTCGTAGCCGAGCGGCGCGTCGATGGCGTCATAGCGCACCGACTGGTTGACGTAGGAGGTCAGGGTGTTGTCCAGCGCGGGCCCGAAGGCGCCGCTTCGCGAGGTGAAGCGTCCGCCCTCCAGCGTCTCGCCGGCGATCACGCCGCCGTCCAGCGTCTCGTGCGGATAGACGATGGCGAAACTGTCGAAGATGGTCCTGCCCATGGCGACCTTGCCGCCCGTGGTGGCGAAGGAGGTGCCGACCCGCAGGCTGGTGACCTGTTCCTGGGTGATGTTCGAGAAGCTCTCGCCAAAGGCCAGATGCGACAGGCTGGCGTCGAAACGGTTCGAGATGTAGTCGACCTGGCCCGACACCGTCTTGGCCCCGTCGTCATGCGTGGCCGCCAGCGAATAGCCGAAGCTGTCAACGCGGTTCTCTGGCGCCTGCTGGAAGCGGATGCTGCCGGAATCGCGGGCGCTGGAATAGCGGGCCTCGGCGCGGCGGTCGTATCGCGGCGTCCAGACCAGGGCGGCGGTCACACCGAAGCCTTCGCCTCCGAACCCGCCGAAGGGCGAGTTGTTGGGGATGCCCAGGTCCAGATACTCCGCCCCGATCTGCACGTTCCACTCGCGCGAGAAGCGATAGGTGGAGGTCGCGCTCAGCGAATAGGAATCCCCGAACAGATTGTCCCGGCTCTGGCGATAGGAGCCGCTCAGCGCCACGGTCCAGTCCGGCGAAAAGCGTCGGGAATAGGCGCCCGAGAAGGTCCAGGCGGTCGGATTCTGGCCCAGCGGATTGCCCAGCTCGGCGAAGTTCTCGGAGGTGTAGTCCGCCACCACGGTCCAGACGTCGGCGGTGCCGCCGTAGTCCAAGATGTAGTCGTAGCTGACCGCGAAGGCGTAGCCCTGGTCCACGAACCGACTGTTGGACAAGGCGCCATCCAGGCGCAGCCGCGAGCCGGCGCCCAGGATGTACTGCGTCTGGCCCGTCAGGGTCTGCACATCGCGCGACGCCTGCAGACCCACGCCGATCGACGGGCGGTCCAGAAAGGCCTTGCGGTAGTAGCCGCTGAAGGCGACGTCGCCGTCGGAATAGTCAGGCGAGCCGAAACCGCGGTTGCTGACCACGCCGACATAGGCGGCGTATTCGTAATCGCCCGGCTCCAGGTCGATGCTGTCCAGATAGGCGTTGTAGGCCACGCTCTCGCGCCGGCCGGACTGGCCCTCGATCTCCAGCTGGATGTCGTTGCTGCCGGTGGTCAGCGGCAGGTTGGAGACGTCGTACTGGCCTGGGTCCAGGCGGAATTCGCGCACGAAGACGCCGTTGCGCAGCACGCGCACGACCGAGTTCTCCTGCAGCACGATCTGGCGCGCGCCGGTCAGGACATTGTTGCGGAAGGATTCGAACCGGCGCTTCTGGCGCGCCACGCCCAGGCCGCCCAGCTCGACGAATCCCTGGCGGCCGCGCGTCTCGGGGCTCAGGTCGCCCAGCACCCAGCGGCGATACTCTTCGGGCTGGTCATAGACGAAGCGGGCGTAGCGGCGATCGACTTCGTAGGTGTCGGTGAAGCGGTCGTCGCGGCCCTGGACATCGGCCTCGAACACCAGGCCGCGATAGCGCACGGCGCCGTTCAGGAAGATGCTCGGCTTGTCGATGTCGCCGGTGGACTCTCGCCGCTGCAGCGCCATGCTGGTGTTCAGATAGGCGCTGAAATCCTCGGGGCCGCGCTCGGCTGGATCGGGCGTGCCGCCGCGAAACAGGGATTCGGGGACGCGTCGTGTCGGATCGATGCGCAGCACCAAAACGGCCAGTTGCTCCGGATCGTAGTCCAGCGCGATGCCCGAACCGCCGATGGCCTCGGGCTCGAACGAAGTGCGTCCGGCCAGGGTGGCGTCCAGTTCGGCCTGGGCCGCCTCGGTCAGCAGCGGATTGATCAGCGCCTTGAATCCGGCGGAATCGACGATGAACCGGTCGTCGCTCGTCAGCAGCACCGGCAGTTCGCCCAGCACGCGGCGATTGAACTGCAGCGGCACCGTCAGATTGATGTCGCGGTCATAGGGGTTGATGTTCGGGCGCGTCGGCTGGGCCGGGGCCGCCTGGGGAGGCGGGACCTGATCCTGAGCAGGCTGAACCGGCTGAACCGGCGCCGCGACCGGGGGCGCCGCCTGGGCCGTGGCCAGGCTGGCCAGGTTCAGCGCCGCGGTCTGCGACGCCTCCAGCGCATCCAGCGTGGCGCGCGCGGCTTCGCTGGCCGCCGCATTCGTCGTGGCCGAAATCGCCGCGATCAGGGCGATGGCTGAGACTGTCCCCCCCGAGACCTTCATCGTGCGAACCGCACCGTCACGGGTTTTGAGGGGTCCAGGGCGACGCCGCCGGTCGGGATCTTGAAGACGCGGCGTCCGCCCGCCGGGGCCAGATAGCCGACGCCGACGGTCTCGGCGACGGTCTGGCCCGACAAGGTCTGGGAATAGGGCTGGCCGGCCAGGTCGGTGCCGGTGACGATCCAGGTCGCGCCGCTCATCAGGGCGTAGCGTTTGCCGCGATTGACGACCGTGACCTCAAGACCTGGCTCTTCCGGCGGCGCGGCCTGCTGACCGCCGCTCAGCGACGGATCGATCTCGGCGGCGGGCGGGGCGACCGACGCCGGTTTGGCGGACTCGACCTGCACGTCGGGCTGGGCGCCCGGCGGCGCGACCACGATCAGGGCCTTCATGGTGTAGAGCACCGACACCTGAACGGCGCCGCCGCCGTCCTCGGACGGCGCGGTTTCGATCGGCAGCTGGCGGACCCACAGGTAATAGGCCTTGGAAGTGTCGATGTTGGGCTCGCCGACCCACTGGACGCGCACGACCTGACGGCCGTTTGCGGGCACCAGGCCCTGGGGCGGGAACACCAGGAAATTCTCGTCGGCGGGCGTCTCGGTCAGCTGACCTTCGCCGTCCATCTCGATCTGGGTGATGATGGTTTCGAACGGCATGGCGGACGAGCCGATGTTGCCCACTTCGATCCGGGCGGCCGAGCCGGCGCCGGTGGTGGTCAGTTCCGACACCATGGGCGAGACCCGCATGGCCTCCGCCGAGCTGACGGCCATAAAACCGCCGATCAAGACGGCCGTCACGGCCCCCAGGCGGCGCACGCGCTGAACCAGTCCGCGAAACATTTCAAAACTCCCCGACGGCCCCCCGCAGGCGGCCACAGAAACCCACAAACTCTGGTTATGCAACCAAGCAATTCTTGTGCCGAATGAATCGGCTAGCCTCAAAAAAAACGGGGGGACGCCATGAGCGCCCCCCCGTCTTCCGCGAGAAAGCGCGCCTTAGATGGCGGCGACCGTCACGCTGAAGTTGCCCGAATAGGTGCCGGCCAGCAGGGCCTGGGTGGCCTGCGGGATGGTCACTTCGATGTCCATGTTGGACTTCCAGGCGCCGTGCGAGCGCTGAGCCGCATTGGACGCAGCGTCCACGGTCAGCGTTTGCTGCACGCCGCCGACCACGGCGTTGATCGCGCCGGCGGTGTAGGTCGCGGCCACGATGTAGGGCAGGTTGGCCTGGAAGACGTTGCTGTCATAGCCGGCGCCCGAGTTGTTCACCAGGCCGCGGATGTCGTTCTTGGAGATCGACACGGTGTTGGAGGTGTTGCAGCCCGCCAGGTTGGTGTCGAAGTTCAGCGCCGCCGGGGCGACCATGGTGAAGGCCGCGGCCGGGCCGGTGTTGTCCGACACATAGACGCCGATCTGGCCGAAGTTGAACGACAGGTTGCTGCTCGAGCCCGTGTAGAAAGCGCAGTCCGTCGACACGTTGCCGGTCATCGAGAAGGTGGCACCGTCCGACACATCACCGTTGCCGCCGATGTTGCCGACCGAAACGCCCGTGGCCTGCCACGACGAAACCAGCGAGCTGCTGTTGTTTGCGTTCAGACCATTCAGGATCGCGGCAGCGGCGCCGCCGGTGAAGATCGACCCGTTAAAGTTCAGGCTGCCCGTCGCCGAAGATTGGCCCGAGGTGAAGGTGTTGATCGATTGAGCCGAGACGGCGGTAGCCGACAGAGCCAGAGCGGCGACGCCGGCGAGAAGCGAAGCGATTTTCATTGGAAGTCTCCAAGCGAGGTTTGACGAAAAATCGTGCCGACCGAGATGGAGAAGTCCCCCCGATCTAACGCCGGTTTTAACGATCCATTAAGAACCGGGTCAACAGTAAAAAACGCTGGTTTTGCGTTTTCTACCGGCAGGGGAATAATAACCACTGAACACAAATGCCCAAAAAGCCCAACGATTCTGTCATCGCTGAGCTTTGGGCTAGTATTAATAATGTAGAGTTTGAGTTTAGTCGCAGACTACATGCGCGGCGTGACCGTCAGGGTCACCGTCTCGGTGTAGCGGCCGGCCAGAAGGCCCGCGCCCTCGGGTCGTCGGGTCTGGAATTCGATCATGCCGCCGCCCGCGCTGATGCCGTCGCCGCTGCTCAGCGTGCGACGGGCCAGAAGCTCGCGCGAGGTGAAGCGCCCCTCCACCGTCGCCGGCGCCGGACGCACCGTCGGCACCACCAGACGCAGGTCGTATTCCAGCAAGCCCGCGAACGGCCCCTCGCCGCCCGGCTTGGTCACATGGGCCAGGCCGCCGCGCGCCGAGCGCACATCGATGTCGAAGGGCACGTTGCAGTCCAGGCCGAACGCCGCCTGGGCGCCTTCGCCCCCGCGCAGCTCGCCCAGATCGATGTCGCCGCCGCCCGACAGCATGCAGCGGGAGGCGATCCGGCCGGTCACGCCTACGTCCAGGCTGCGGCCCAGGGCGACGCTCTTGTCGGGCCCGTGCGCAAGAGCCGGGGCGGCGCCGAGCGCGGCGAGCGCAACGGCGGCCAGCGCAACGGCGCGCAAGCGGTTCACCCGCGCAAAATGCTTTTTCCCCACGCCCATCGTCTCGGTCCCCACGCCGCCGAAGCGGCCGCCCGCCGGTGTGGCGAGCCCTCCCCTCGTGAGTTCCAAGAACCGTGCCATCTCATTGTGACACACCCTTCAGGGCGGGCCGGATGGGCGTGGTTAAAGAACCCTTAACGCCGTGCGTCATACTCCCGCCCCGCAAAGGACGCAACCTCGTTCTGTGAGCGCCGCAATCTCAACCCACGGAAGATTATGGTTAAGCTGGCGTCGGCGGCGGGTGGCCGAGCGTCGTCCGGCGGGTCATAAGGGGCCATGACCGACACCCGCACGACCGCCATCGAGACCGCCGCCCATGAGCCGGGCGGCATGACCTACGCCGGCTATCTGGCGCTGGATCAGCTGCTGGCGGCCCAGCATCCGTGTTCGGATCAGCATGACGAAATGCTGTTCGTCATCATCCACCAGACCAAGGAGCTGTGGCTCAAGCAGATCCTGCACGAGGTCGCCCTGGCCCAGGCGCTGGTGCGGGCGGGCGACCTGGTGCCGGCCTACAAGTCCCTGGCGCGAGTCAGCCGCATCCAGGCGGTCATGACCCAGAGCTGGGACATCCTGGCCACCATGACCCCGGCCGACTACCTGCGCTTCCGGGGCGAGCTGGGGGCCTCCTCAGGCTTTCAGAGCGATCAGTTCCGCCGGCTGGAGGCCATGCTGGGGCTGAAGGACGAGCGCTTCCTGCGCTTCCACGTCGAACGGCCCGAGGCCCATGCGGCGCTGAAGGCCGCCATTGCGGCGCCCAGCCTGTACGACGACGCCCTGCATCAGCTGTCGCGCGCGGGCCTGCCCGTACCGGAGACTGTGCTGAATCGGGACGTTTCGCAGCCCTATCAGGCGGACCCCGGCGTCGAGGCGGCGTGGCTTGAGGTCTATCGCGACACCGAGCGCTGGTGGCCGCTGTATCAGCTGGCCGAAAAGCTGGTCGATCTGGACGACGCCCTGCTGACCTGGCGGCACAAGCACGTCGTGACGGTCGAGCGGATCATCGGCCGACGGCGCGGCACCGGCGGCACCGACGGGGTCGGCTATCTGGTCGAGACGCTGAACCGGCGCTGCTTTCCCGAGCTGTGGTCGCTGCGCACGGCGCTGTAGGCCCGAAACCAAAGCTCGGCGAAAGGGTTATGGGCTCCGACCCAACTCAAGGAGCCGGTCATGAGCAATCCCAACGACCCCGACATCAAGGTTCTGAACGGCCTGATCGAAACGACGCTGGACAGCGTCGACGGCTATCGAGAAGCCGCCAAGGAGACCGACAACTCCGCCTATCGCGCCCTGTTCGAACGCCGCGCCGAGGAACGCGCGGGCGTCGCCTCAGACCTGCAGGCCTGCGTGCGCAGCCTGGGCGGCGACCCCGAGGACGACGGCTCGATCCTGGCCAAGGCGCATCGCGCGTTTCTGGACATCAAGCACGCCCTGCTGCGCAACGAGCAGTCGGTCGTGGACTCCGTCGAAGCCGGCGAAGACCACATCAAGGCCAAGTACGAACGCGCGCTGGAAGACACCAAGCTGTCGGCCACCACGCGCGAGACGGTGCGCCGCGCCTATGCCGTGGTGAAGACCGGCCACGACCAGATGCGCGACCTCAAGCACAGCCTGGAAAGCCGCAGCGACGCCGACAGCCCGGTCTATCCGACCTGACCGCTTCAGCCCTGAACGACAAAGGCCCCGGTCCTGCGACCGGGGCCTTTTTTGATCCTGGCGTGCGCCGAGCCGATCAGGACTCGGTGTCGGCCGCCTCGGCCTTGCCGGTTTCCGGCACGGCGACCTTGGGGGTGCGGACGGTCTGACGCTCGGCGATCCGGGCCGACTTGCCGCGACGATCGCGCAGGTAATAGAGCTTGGCGCGCCGCACGACGCCGCGACGCTTGACCTCGATGGACTCGACGTTCGGCGACAGGATGGGGAAGCGACGCTCCACGCCCTCGCCGAAGGAAATCTTGCGGACCGTGAAGGTCTCATTCACGCCGCCGCCGTCACGGGCGATGCAGACGCCTTCGAACGCCTGGATGCGTTCGCGCTCGCCTTCCTTGATGCGCACGTTGACGCGCAGGGTGTCGCCGGGCTGGAAGTCGGGGATCTTGCGATCACCCAGGACGCGGGCTTTTTCTTCGGCAGCGAGCTGCTGGACGATGTTCATGTCATTCTCCTCGGGCTTTTTCGCCCTTTAGCTGTGATTTGGCGAGATGCGCCGCCCAGAGATCCGGGCGCCGTTCCCGCGTGGTCGTCTCCCGCTGCGCCTGCCGCCACTGAGCGATCCGCTTATGATCGCCCGACAGAAGCACCTCGGGTATGTCGAACCCCTCGAACGTCCGCGGTCGCGTGTACTGCGGATGCTCCAGAAGCCCGTCCTCGAAGCTTTCGGACGACAGGCTGTCGCCTGAGCCGAGCACGCCGGGGAGCAGTCTTACGCACGCCTCGATCGCGACCATCGCCGCCGCCTCGCCGCCGGCGAGAACCGCGTTTCCGACCGAGACCTCCTCGAACCCGCGCGCGTCGAGCACGCGCTGATCCACCCCCTCGAACCGGCCGCAGAGAACGGTGATGCCGTCCGCCTTGGCCCATTCCTTGACGCGCGCCTGGGTCAGGGGCCGACCCCGGGCGCTCATGTACAAAAGCGGCCGTCCGGCCCCGGATACGCTGTCGAGCGCCCTGGCCACCACGTCCGCCTTCAGAACCGCTCCCGGTCCGCCGCCCGCAGGGGTGTCGTCCAGGAAGCCGCGCGTATCTGTGGAAAAGGCGCGAATGTCAACCGTATCCAGGCTCCACAAGCCCCGCTCGCGCCACGCCGTGCCGATCAGCGAGACGCCGAGCGGCCCGGGAAAGGCCTCGGGAAACATGGTCAGGACCGTCGCGGTGAAAGGCATGCGGCCTCCTAACCCTTCTACCCCCGGGGGAGAAGGTCTTGACGCTGGGGGGCCGCAGTCTTCAACTCGCACATCAACATTGGCGGGGCGACGATGCGGCTGATCTTATACGCGCTTGGCGCTGCATGTCTGTCTGCTTGCGCCACCTCGCCGGCCACAGACGGTCCAACTCGCTACGAGACCGCCCGGCTGGAACGACAGCATGGCGAGTTGGGGCTGAGAGCCGGCGGCGCCTACGCCGATGAGAGAGGGTTCATTTTCGTCGTCGGCTATTCAAACTCGGATTCCGAGCTTGGGCCTGCTTCTGATGTGAGTTGGACCGTTAAGCTTCTCGACTACTGTCGCGATCGCCCGAGTTGGGTGGAGTCGGTCGTCATCGGTCCCGCCGGGCAGAAATGGCGCGGTTATCGTGTTGCTGTGCCTGCGGGTCCAACTCGGCGTCAGGACTGGTCTAGCGGATCCGACGGCGCCGCCCGGTATGGCGGTCCCTCCACCCCCGGATTGCTGGAGGCTATCGAACAGGGCGGCCGGTTCACGCTGGCGCTGGAGGATGACGCAGGTGTTCGGCACAACGCCGTCGTCATCGACACGCTTACGCCGCCTCAGCGCGAGGCGCTGTTCCAGGCCATGCCCGCCGAAACCCGACAGGCTCGTCCTGACCCGACACCGCTGATAGCCGTAGAGGCGGCGCCGCTGTCTGCCGGCCCGGCCACTTGCCCCAACGCCTAGTTCGCTGACGCCCCGCCGCCCGCCGCGATCCAGGCGTCGACCTGATCTTCCAGAACGTCCAGCGGCACCGAGCCGGAGCCCAGGACGACGGCGTGGAAGTCCTTGATGTTGAAGCGGTCGCCCAAGGTTTGCCGGGCGCGATCGCGCAGCTCCATGATCTTAAGCTCGCCGATCTTGTAGCTGGTCGCCTGGCCCGGGTTAGTGATGTAGCGCTCGACTTCCTTTTCGATGTCACGCTCGCTGAGCAGCGAGTTCTGGCGGAAGTAGTCCATGGCCTGTTCGCGGGTCCACTGCTTGGCGTGCAGGCCGGTGTCGGTCACCAGACGCACCGCACGCCACAGCTCGGTCGAGAGACGGCCGAAGTCGGAATAGGGGTCCTGATAGAAGCCCATCTCCTTGCCCAGCCGCTCGGCGTACAGGCCCCAGCCCTCGGCGTAGGCGCCATAGCCGCCGAACCGGCGGAAGCGCGGCAGGCCCTCGATCTCCTGGGCGTAGGCGATCTGGAAATGGTGGCCCGGCGCGCCCTCGTGATAGCTGATGCCCTCGATCTGGGGCTTCAGCACCTGGGTCATGTCAGACAGGTTGACGTAGTAGATGCCCGGCCGCGAGCCGTCCGGCGCCGGCGAGTTGTAGAAGGCGATCGAGGCCGTCGCCTCGCGGAACGGCTCAACCGCCCGGACTTCCAGCGCCGCCTCGGGCAGGTCGCTGAACCACTGCGGCGCGATCTCCATCACCTGGGCCACGAAGGCCCGCGCGTCGGTCAGATACTGTTCCTTGCCTTCGGGCGTGTTCGGGTACTGGAAGCGCGGATCGGTCTTCAGCAGGGTGAAAAAGTCGGTCAGCGGGCCGTCGAACCCGACCTGAGCCTTGATGACCTCCATTTCCGCCTGGACGCGCGCGACCTCGGCCAGGCCGATCTCGTGGATCTGGTCCGCCGTCAGGTCGGTGGTGGTCGAGAGCTGGAGCCGGGCGTTGTAATAGGCCTCGCCGTTCGGCAGGCGCCACACGCCCGCGTCGCTGTCGGCCATCGGTCGAACCTCGTCCAGCGCGGTGAGCACCGTCTCATAGCCCTGGCGATATGGGCCGGTCAGGGCTTCGCGCGCGGACGCCAGAAGGCGGTCCTTGGTCGCCTGGTCCGCATCCAGGGCGCCGACCTTGCGCTGGAAATCGGCCCACACCGGATTGTCCGCCCCGCCATCGAAGGGCGCGCCGGCGATGACCGCAAGGGTGTTCTCGATAGACGGTTCGAACACGAACATCGGCGACACCACGCCCCGGGCCGCCCGCGCCTTCAGCGTGTCGGACACCTGGCTCATGTAGCGATCCACCGCGCTCAGGCGGGCGACGTAGGCCTCGGCGTCTTCGACGGACGTGATCCGATGGTTGTTGATCATGAAGACCGGGATCGAGGTCGTCGGATTCCCGTTGGCGGCGAACTGGAAGCCCCAGTCGCGCCACTGGTTCGCCAGTCGCGCCTGCTCAACGCCGTATTCGAACAGCCGCCAGGACAGGCGGCTCTGGGCGCTGAGCTGCTCAGGATCGAACTGCGCCTTCATCTCGGCCAGTTGCGCCTCCTGCAACGCCAGGGCGCGGTCGGCGGCGGCCTCGGACACGTCGTTCAGCTTGTCGTAGTCCGTCTTCAGACCCAGGGCCGTCATCTGCTGCGGCGACTGCGCGATGCGGGCCTGGAACGCCTTTTCGAAAAAGGCGTCGAGCCGTGCGTCCTCGCTTTGGGCGGCTGCGACGGGCGGCGTCGACTGGGCGGTGGCGACGGCGGCTGGCGCGGCGACCATCAGGACGGCGCAGGAGGCGAGCAGAAAACGGCGCATGGGCGAACTCCGGGGCGGACAGGAGGCGCGACCTTCGCCGTCAGACGCTTCCATGACAAGTGTGGCTCCGAACCAAACCCCGGAAATCAGGCATGAAAAAGCCCGCTGCGGGGGATACGTCGCAGCGGGCTTTCTCGCTCTCTGAAGGAGCGGACGTTTCCTCCCCGAAACGCCTTCAAGATGCGCTTCAGCGCGTCTCGAGTGGGTCCAGATGACGCAGGGGCGCCCCTGCCGTCAATCGGATTTCGCGCAATTTCCGTCCTTTATGCGACTAAACGTCGATAACTCACGAAGCCGTGTCGAAGTTTATCGACGATCCTTCGATAATGTCGCGCACGGCCGCCACCATCTGTTCGCGGGGCACGATACGCTGACCGGGCCGCTCGGCCTTCCACGCCTCGTTGTCCGTGATGGCCGCGGCGCGGGCGCGTCCGGCGTCCAGATCCTTGAGCGTCACCTGTCCCGCCGCGATCTCGTCACCGCCCAGGATGACCGCGACGGGCGAGCCGCGGCGGTCGGCGTATTTCATCTGCGCCTTCATGCCCGCGTGGCCCAGATAGACTTCCGCCGCGACACCCGCTCGGCGCAGCTCGGCGACCGCATCCAGATAGTGTCCCATGTCGTCCTGACTGAACACGATGACCACCGCCGGGCCGCGCGTCTCGTCCTGTGCGCCGCGCCCCGCCGCGCGCAGAGCCGAGGCCAGACGCGACACGCCGAACGAGAAACCCGTCGCCGGCGTGCGCTCGCCTGTGAAGCGGGCCACCAGGTCGTCGTAGCGCCCACCGCCGCCAATGGAGCCGAACCGCACCGGCCGACCCTTCTCGTCGGTGGTGCTGAGCAGCAGCTCCGCCTCGAACACCGCGCCGGTGTAGTATTCCAGTCCCCGCACGATGGCCGGGTCGAACTGCACCTGGGCCTGGCCCGCGCCCATGGCCGTCAAGGCCCGGTCGATGGCCGACAGCTCCGCCAGGGCGACCTCGCCCGCCGCGCCCAAGGCGCCGGAAGACGCGATGGCGTCCAGCACGGTCGCGCGGCTGAGGTCTTGCGCCGCGGCGGAGGTCAGGAACGCCTCCACCGCCGTGATCGCCGCGCCCGACAGCTGGGCGCCCTTGGTGTAGTCGCCCGACTCGTCCAGCCGGCCCTCGCCCAGCAGGGCGCGCACGCCCTCGATGCCCAGGCGGTCGAACTTGTCGATGGCGCGCAACGCCGTCAGACGCTGGCGCGGGTCGGCCACCCCTTGCGCCTCGAACAGGGCGTCGAACAACTTGCGGCTGGAGACGCGGACCACCGCCTGGCCTTCTCCGAGGCCGGCGGCCTTCAGCCCCTCGACCGCCATGGCGATGATCTCGGCGTCCGCCTCGGGACGGTCCGAGCCGACCGTGTCGGCGTCGCACTGGACGAACTCGCGGAAGCGGCCGGGGCCGGGCTTCTCGTTGCGCCAGACCGGGCCGTAGGCATAGCGGCGGAACGGCTTGGGCAGGGTCTCCCACGACTGCGCCGCGAACCGGGCCAGCGGCGCGGTGTGGTCGTAGCGCAAAGCCATCCAGCTGTCGGCGCCGTCGTCCTCGGGATCGTCCTGCAGCGCGAAGACGCCCTCGTTGGGCCGGTCGGCGTCGGGCAGGAACTTGCCGAGCGCGTCGGCGAACTCGAAGGCCGGCGTCTCCAACGGCTCGAAGCCCCAGCGCTCATAGACCTCGGACACGCGCGCGACGATGCGGCGCTCGGCGGTCAGGTCGCGGCCGCGGCGGTCGGCGAAGCCACGCGGATTGCGGGCGACAGGGCGTGAGGAGGCGTCGGTCATGCCGGGCGCTTAAGCCATCGGCCGCCCGCTCGCAACGCGGCTTAGGCCTGCCGTCGGATCGGGACGCGCCGACCCTGGGTCAGCGAGCGCCACAGCCACTCGAACGGTCCATACTTGAACCGCGCCAGCCAGAGCGGCGACCAGATCAGCTGAAGCGCCCAGACCGCCACGACCAGGGCCCACAGCGCGGGCCAGTCCAGCAGGCCGAACCATCCCAGCCCCCGACCGACGTAAAAGATCGTAGTCATGATCAGCGTCTGCGTCAGATAGTTGGTGAAGGCCATCCGACCGGCCGCCTTCAGGGGTGTCAGCAGGGCGCCGGCGCCGAACCGGATCAGCAGGATCAGCGCCGAGACATAGCCCAGGGCGATCACCGGCGCGAACAGGTCGTTGACGGGCCGGCTCATATACTGCGGGAAGGGAAAGTCCTGGGCCAGCATGGCGCGGGCGTGCGCCGCCGCGCCCGCCAGCAGCACGCCGGCGACGACGACCAGCGTCAGATAGGCCCAGACCGGCCAGCGGCCCGTCCAGAAGCCCAGCTTGAACAGCCCCAGCCCGGCCAGCATCAGGCCGATGGTGGAGGGGCCGAAGCCGATCAGGCTGTTGGGCTGAAGCACGGCCCAGGCCTGGAAGTTCTGCCAGGTCCCGGCCAGAGCGCTCTCTCGATAGGCGGCGATGGTGGCGCGCACGCCCTCCGCTCCACCCATGGCCATGCTGGTCCGAACCTCTGCCAGGACGTCGGGCGGCGCATAGGCCAGGGCCGCCATGGCGCCGGCATAGGCCAGACCCAGTCCGAACCAGACCGACGCGCCGACAATCAGCAGGGTGCGCCCGCTCCACGAGCGCATGCGCATGGTGATGAAGCCGCACACGGCATACAGCAGCAGCACGTCGCCGTACCAGAACGCCAGGCCGTGGATCAGACCGATCAGCGAGAGCCAGCCCAGCCGCCGAGACAGCAGCCGGCCCCGCATCGCATCGCCATGCTCGCCGCCGACCAGAAAGATCGAAACCCCGAACAGCATCGAGAACAGGGCGATGAACTTGCGCTCGAAGCCCACGTGCATCGTCGCCCAGCCCAGCGCCGAAGCCCCCTCCAGCGGAAAGGGCGACAGGTTCGGCGACGGATAGACCGCCATCGGCATGGCGTAGCTGATGACGTTGACCGCCAATATGCCCAAGACGGCCAGGCCGCGCGCTGCGTCCAGACTGTCGATGCGTCCGCCCCCCGGCGTCATCATCGCGGTTGGCCGCTCATCAGCCCTAGGCGGTCGCGCACCGGCTTGGGCCTGGCGCGGAAGGCCACGAAGGCGGCGATCAGTCCAGCCCAGAGGCCGTGGCTCACCCCCACCAGGATCGCGATCGGCAGGCCTCCGACGCCGTAGATCAGAAGCAGCGTCTCCACCGCGCCCATGCCCTCGCCGAGACCCTGGGACTGAACCGCGCCCAGAATGACCATGACCAGGGCGACCACCAGCTGAAGCCCGGCCGCCAGAAGCCCGCCGAACAGGGTGAAGCGCCAGACCACGCCCAGCCGCGTCGATGGCCGGTCGTCGCGATCCAGTTCTCGACGCAGCAGGGCAAGGCCTGCCGGCACGGCGATGACGGCGATGATCAGCACAGTCAGCCGCCAATCCATCTCGAAGCCGGGACGCCAGTTGATCGGCGGCCAGATCGGCAGGGTCAGCCACAGCGGCGGCCACAGGGCGCCGGCGACGGCCGCGAGGGCGACAGGCGCGCCGCCGCCGCGCCAGACGACGCCTTCTCGCCCCGGAAGGTCTTGGACCGTGCGGATCATCGGGTCGGCGCCGGCGTCGGGCCGGAGTAGTCGTAGAAGCCGCGCCCGCTCTTGCGGCCCAGCCAGCCGGCCTCGACATATTTCACCAGCAGCGGACAGGGCCGGTATTTGGTGTCGGCCAGCCCCTCGTGCAGCACGTTCATGATGGCCAGCACCACGTCCAGCCCCATGAAGTCCGCCAGCTCCAGCGGGCCCATCGGATGATTGGCGCCCAGCTTCAGCGCCGTGTCGATCGAGGCCACGTCGCCGACCCCCTCGTACAGCGTATAGACCGCCTCGTTCATCATCGGCGCCAGGATGCGGTTGACGATGAAGGCGGGGAAGTCCTCGGCCTCCGTCGTGGTCTTGCCCAGGCTCTCGGCGAAGGCGACTGCGGCCTCGTAGGTCTGGGCCGAGGTGGCGATGCCGCGCACGATCTCCACCAGTTTCATCACCGGCGCCGGCTTCATGAAGTGCAGGCCGATGAACCGCTCCGGTCGATCGGTGACCGACGCCAGCCGAGTGATCGAGATCGAAGACGTATTGGACGCCAGAAGGGTGTCGGGCCCCAGCAACGGCGTCAGCTCGGTCAGCACCGCCTTCTTGGCGGCCTCCTGTTCGGAAATCGCCTCTATGACCAGGTCGGCCTTGGCCGCCTCGGTCAGGGTCGAGACAATCGAGATCCGCTTCAGCGCCGCCTCGGCGCTGGCCGCATCGACCACATCGCGCGCCACGCGCCGCGCCAGGCTGGCGCCGATCACGCCCTGCGCCCCGGCTGACCGCTCGGCCGACACGTCGTACAGCCGCACCTCATAACCGCCCAGCGCCACGGCCTGGGCGATGCCTGAGCCCATCTGTCCGGCGCCGAGGATGGATACGGTCTTGATCGAGGTCATGTGAGGACAAAGGCGGTTTCGGGAGGCCGCACCTTAGGAAGCTGGCCCGGCGGCGCAAGAGGAGTCTGGCCCCGGTGCGTCATGGCCCGTCGCCTGTGCCCCAGGCGCCGCGTCAGCAGCCGTCTCAGCCCAGGAGCGCGATCAGCGGTCCCGACGCCAGGCGCATGAACAGGATGCGGATGAAGTTCAGGCCGATGATGGCCACGATCGGCGTGATGTCGATGCCGCCTAGGCTCGGGATCACGCGCCGCAGCGGATCCAGGATCGGCCGGGTCGCCCGGTCCAGGAAATAGGCCAGTTGGCCGACGAACCGGTTGCGGTGATTGACCACGTCGAAGGCGAACAGCCAACTCAGGATCGCCGAGGCGATGATCAGCCAGATCATCAGGGTGATGACGATGTCGACGAGCCAAACGATGGCGTAGCCCATGGGAGTTTCTCCGCGAATACAGGCCGCTTCTAGCGCGATCCGCCGCCCCGTCACAACGCGCCCGGCGCAATCGCCCGCGACCAGTTGACACCCGCCCCCGCGCCCGCCTATGTCGCGCCCTCGCCTGGGGCCCGATCCAGACTGGAAACGGGGCCGTAGCTCAGTTGGTAGAGCGCGTCGTTCGCAATGACGAGGTCAGGGGTTCGACTCCCCTCGGCTCCACCAGGCGTCCCGTATCAGATTCCGCGCTATTCGCACGGCTCAGACCGCGTAGCCGCTATGCCGTTGGCGGATAGGAAAAGCGCACTCGGCTCGGCTGGCGCGCAGCGGCAAACCGGATCGCCCGCGTGGTTGGCGCGCGGATCCCGGCACCGGCCGGCATCAACCGACCGCAAAGGCCTCCCCTGCCCCGCTAGCGATCAGACAGGGGCTCCGCCCGCCGCCGAAAGGCGACGGGCGGAGGCTTGATCAGGCGCCGACGCGGCCGAACATGTCCGCCAGGGCCTTGAGGCGGGCGGCGTCGGCGGGCGGGGCGTCAGACAGGCCGCCCAGGGCCGTCGAGGCGGCGGCCATGCGGCGTCGGTCGGGGCGGCCCGAGGCCCAGCGATCGACCTCGGCGCGGGCCTGGGTCAGGACGGCGGCGTCCAGCGCCGTATTGCGCGCCAGCTGGTCCAGATAGGCGCGCGCCACGTCCGGTGTGTCGGACCAGGTCACACGAGTCTGGGTTTGCGGATTGATGACATCTTCGCGCACGGCTTCGGCGGCGGCGATCTCGGCGGCCGACAGGAATTCGCTGGGCTCCAGCTTGATGACGTCCAGACCGCGCTGGATGCCGCTGGAGTAGATGCGGCCGTTCATCCAGTAGGTCGACCACGGACCGCCCACCGTCAGGCGCTCGGCGTTGATCGGGCCGCGATCGAAATAGGCGATCTCGACCGGCTTGTTGGGATCAGTGAAGTCCATGATCGAGACCCCGCCCTGATACCAGGCCTGAACCATCAGGTCGCGGCCCGGGACCGGCACGATCGAACCATTGTGGGCGACGCAGTTCTCGGTCGCGCCCTGGACGGTCGGGATTTTGAAGAAGTTGCGCCCCTCCAGCTTGCCGTCCTTGATGTCGGCGATCAGGTTGGCGCCCCAGGTGGTGGGGTCCTCGGCCCGGCAGCGCGCCGAGGTGCCGCCGCCCCATTCATCGGTGAAGACGATGCGGTCGCCGGTGTTGTTGAAGGTGGCCGAGTGCCAGTAGGCCATGTCCGGATCGAACAGGTCCGAGACGCGCGACGGGTTCTCGCGATCGGTGATGTCCAGCAGGATGCCGTTACCGCTGCAGGCGCCGGCCGCCAGGTTCATCTCGGGGAAGACCGTGATGTCGTGGCAGTGGTTCGTCTGGGAGGTGCGCTGGCTCGCCACGCCCGCCCGGCCGCCCCGCCACAGGCCGGCGATCTGACCCGTCTCGCGGTCGGCGAAGATGCGCGGCCGGTTGACGATGGCGGCGTCCTGCGGCGCGTTCAGCGGCACCTTGATGATGTCGATCGAATACAGCGCCGTCTCGGCGTTGTCCTCGGGCTGGCCGTCCGAGCAGATGCCCAGTTCGTCGCCCTGGCGCACGCCGGCAGTGCCGGAGTTGTAGATGTAGAGCACGTTCGGGTCGCTGGCGTGCGGCACCAGGGTATGGGTGTGCGACCCGCGGCAGGTCTGGACCGCCGCGATCTGGCGGGGGGCGTTCAGGTCGCTGATGTCGAAGATGCGCACGCCGCGGAAACGATCGGCGCTGACCTGCCCCTCGGGCGGGGTCGTGCCGCAATCCAGCCGGCCCCGGTTCTCCTCGACCGACATGAACAGCAGGTCGCCGTGGATGGACACGTCGCCCTGGCCGCCGGGGCAGACCACCGACAGCACCAGCTGCGGCGTCTCGCCGGTCACGTCATAGGCGTTGAAGCCATGGAAGCTGCCCATGAAGACCTTGCCGTTCGAATAGGCCAGGTCGGTGTTGGCGAAGGCCAGGGGGCTGACGCGCGGCGCGGTCTGGCCCTCGACGGCGGCCGGCGGGGGCGGCGCGACGAAGCCGGGCGCGGGCGGCGTGTGGCTGACCAGGCTCAGGTTCCAGGCCGCCTGGCCCGCGTCCTGCAGGCCCGGCGTCAGGGTCGAGCGGGCGTCGGGCTCGAAGGCGCGCGGCTGGGCCTGGGGCTGCGGCGGCTGGGGCGCCTGCTGGGCCAGGGCGGGGGCGGCGACGGCCAGGCTGACGGCCGCGACGGTGGACAACAGAAGGCGGCGGACGGTCATGGCGTTTCCTCGAGCGGCGATGGGTCTAGAGTTCTGACAACAGGGACTGCATGCGCAGGATGTCGGCGTGCTGGTCGGCCACCACCGAGGCGGCGAAGCCCGACAGCATCGGATCCTCCGCCGAGTCGGGCTGAGCCATCAGGCTATCGACCATGTCGAGCGCGCCCTGGTGATGCTGGATCATGCCCTGCAGGAACAGCCGGTCGAAGGCGGCGCCTCGCGCAGCGGCCAGGGCCGCCATCTGGCGCGGGGTCAGCATGCCGGGCATCACCGGGGTGTCCTGGGGGTCGGCCGGCGCGGCGCCGTGCTGGGCATGGCCCGCGTGGCTCGAATGGTCATGGGCCGAATGATCCATCGCCGCGGCCGGCGCCCCATGGCCGGCATGCAGGTCGGCCGCCTCGATCGGGCGGCCATGGCCGGTCAGCCAGTCGCGCATCAGCTCCATCTCGGCGTCCTGGCTCATGGCGATCCGCTCGCCCAGACGCATCACCGCCGGGCTCTCGCCGCGCGTCCGCAGAAGCTCGACCATCTCCACCGCCTGGGCGTGGTGCACGATCATGTGCTGCATGAAGCGCACGTCGTCGTCGGTGATCTTGAACCGGCTCAGCTCGCGCGCCCGCTCGACGCTGATCTCACGCGACGGCTGCCCCGGCGCACCCGGCTGAAACACCGGCGGCGTCTGCGCGGCGGCGGAACCGGCCGCAACTAGGCCTGCGAAAAGAAAACCAAACTCTAAACGCAACCGCTCACATCCCCCGATCAGCAAGTCGCGCACTCTAGGGGCGCGATCGGTTCGGAAGCAAGGCGTGACGCTGGATCGTCCAAAAAAGGGTTGAAGCCGGTTATCACAACCTCGACGGCTCTCAGACGGTGCCATTCCGCTGCCGCACATGAGTTACGATCTCGCGGATCAGCCTTTCGCCCAATCGAGCCTGGATACGTGCGTCATCAGCACGCAGCAGCCCCATTGTCATGAGCTGCACCTTGAAGAAAGGAGAAACATCAAGCAGGGCGTCAAAGTGTTTGATCGTTGGATTGTGAACCGACAAATCTGTTTCAGCGACAGAGTACAGGGGACCACACTTCAAGCCCAGCGCAGAAAGCTTGTCGGCCAGATGAACCTCCACCTTATGGATCAGTTCGTCCTTGTCCGAGTAGGCTGGAGTCTCCGCCACAATCTTCAGCCCACCCCGCCTCAACGCAGGCGTCGTCATAACGAAAAAATAGGACTGAAAGTGCTCCCGAATTTCTCGACTGCCAGTCGCGAACGCCACATCCAGTCCGCTCGATTTCACGAGCGCGCGCTGCTTGCGAAGATGCGCCGCACCACCAACGACAGCTACGCTGTCATTGGCAAAGCTGACGGAGCTCACTGAGCTTAACCCGTCGATAAGCAAACAGGCGTGGGCCCAGGCGCCGAAATCGAAACCGACATTCTGTCGCACCAAAATCAGATCTGCGGCCGCTCCGACAAGGTCCACTCGTTGATCGAAACGATCCACATTCAAGCACAAGACCACACAGTAACCAGCGTCAGAATAGCACTGTAGCAAATCCCGCTGAAAAGTTGAAAGGTGACCGCTCGGAGCGAAAGCCGAAAATAAAAGAACATCATCACTAATAATTATTTTCTTGCGAAAAGCCATGAGATATACATTGGCAGATGATGGAATTACGCGTGTAGAACGAATTCTCCATGGTTGAATTTTTCCAAATGCCAAATAATGGGCCATCGGATTTATAGAGGCGCGCCTAACATCTTCATTGAGATTCAAATACGAGTTGCCATCAAATATTGATGACGGAGACAAATCATAAAGTTCAGGACTAGATATGTACTGCCTCAGCAACGAGGGCTGATTTTCCGTGAGCGGCAAGCCCGCTGATGCCGAAAAAAATAATGGATCAAAATATTCGTTAGGTTTATACCCTCCCAATTCGCCCTTGCTAAGGTAGTGATCTATGATACCCTTAAAACTGCATCCATTCAGATATTCATTTTGGCTCAAATAGTAATCTTTATTGAAGGAAACCGCCACTTGCCAATATATTCTGGACTCAGAGCTCACATTCATAACATTCGGCGACGAGAGCATTTCGACGGCTGGCCAGTTACCATCTAACTCGTAACTGGCTTTGTAATAATCAAATGATTGAGAATACATACCCATAATATGGGAGAGGTGGCCCTGATTAAGAAGAAGGTCAGGATCAGATCCGTTCAGCACGGCCGCCCGCCCATAGGCACGCTGCGCGTCTTCATAAAGACCACACTCCTTTAAAGCGTGGCCGTACTGAACCCAGATTGCGAAGTCCTCCTTTTCGAGAGACAGATAGGACTTGTACTCTTCGACTGCCTCCGCCCAATCTCCCCTGTCGCGCGCGTTATCTCCTCGCGCATGCCCATCACTTTCGACACGCCCCGGTGGAGCTGGCCCGCGCCCCTGGCTGCCAATGAGCAATTTTGGCCATCTCATAACAGTTCGCTGCACCGCTTGGATTAAAATCTGAGTACCTCAGAAATCAGATAGCGCCATGTTTCACAAGCATCATAGTGGCTTCGCGAGACGGGTCGCGGGCCTGATGATTCTGAGAATTTCACTGGTTGCGGATTGTAAGATCAAGCTGCCCTTGTTGTAACCAGCGCCTGCCATGTAATCAGCTAAAGCAATAGCTGGACCAAGGACACGCCATGCCCGTCAGACTGATCGAAACGCGCCGGTTCGGCGACGACCGGGGGTGGTTCGTCGAGACCTGGGCCGAGGCGAAGTGGGCCGCGCAGGGCGTGGAGGGGCGGTTCGTGCAGGACAACCACTCCATGTCGGCCCAGGTCGGCACCATTCGCGGCCTGCACTTCCAGCGGCCGCCGCATGGACAGGGCAAGCTGGTGCGCTGCGTGCGCGGCGCCATCATCGACTATGCGGTGGACGTCCGGCGCGGCTCGCCGACCTATGGCCGGTTCGTTGAGGCGGAGCTGAGCGCCGAGAACGGGCGTCAGCTGTGGGTGCCGATCGGCTTCGCCCACGCCTTCCTCACCCTGCAGCCGAACACCGAGGTCGCCTACAAGGTGACCGACGTCTATGCGCCCGACTGCGACGGCGGGATCGTCTGGAACGACCCGACCATCGGCATCGACTGGCCCTTGCCGGATGGCGGGCCGGTGCTGTCGGACAAGGACAAGGTCCTGCCCATGCTTGCGGACTTTGACAGTCCCTTCGACTATGACGGGCGGCCGCTCGAGCCCCTGACCGGCGTCTGAGCCGACCTGTAGAGAGATCTGAACTTGCGCATTCTCGTCACCGGCGGCGCCGGCTTCATCGGTTCGGCCCTGGTGCGCCGCCTGATCGAACACACCGACCACGAGGTGCTGGTGTTCGACAAACTGACCTATGCAGGGGTGCTGTCCTCGCTGGCGCCTGTGGCCGACAGCGACCGCTATCGCTTTGTCCAGGCCGACATCTGCGACGCCGAGGCGGTGGCTCAGGCCTTGGCGGAGTTTCAGCCGCAGGTGGTCGCCCACCTGGCGGCCGAGAGCCACGTTGACCGCTCGATCGACGGACCGGGCGCCTTCGTCCAGACCAATCTGGTCGGCACCTTCGTTATGCTGAACCAGGCGCTGGGATACTGGCGCGGCCTGTCGGACGCCGACAAGGCTGCCTTCCGATTCCACCATATCTCGACCGACGAGGTGTTCGGCTCACTGGGTGACGAGGGCTTCTTCACCGAGACCACGCCCTACGATCCGCGTTCGCCCTATTCGGCGTCCAAGGCGGGGTCCGACCATCTGGTGCGCGCCTGGGGCCACACCTACGGCCTGCCTGTGCTGGTGACCAACTGCTCCAACAACTACGGCCCCTATCACTTCCCCGAAAAGCTGATCCCGCTGATCATCATCCGCGCGCTGAACGGCGAGCCTCTGCCGGTCTATGGCGACGGATCCAATGTGCGCGACTGGCTGTTCGTGGACGACCACGCCCGCGCGCTGCAGGCCGTGTTCGAAAGGGGCGCGCCGGGCGAAACCTACAACGTCGGCGGAAACGCCGAGCGCAAGAACATCGAGGTGGTGCAGGCCATCTGCGCCATCCTGGACGAGGTCCAGCCGCGCGGCGACGGCAAGCCCTACGCCGAGCAGATCACCTATGTGACCGACCGTCCGGGCCACGACCAGCGCTACGCCATCGACGCCTCTAGGATCCGCGATGACCTGGGCTGGACCCCATCGGTGACGTTCGAGGAGGGCATCGGCCGGACCGTGCGCTGGTATCTGGAAAACCGCGAATGGTGGGGCGACATCCTTGAGGCCCGCTACGCCACCGAGCGGCTGGGCGTGAATGGCTGAACCGCGTCACATTCTGATCACCGGCGGCGCCGGCCAGGTCGGGCTTGAGCTGCAGGCTCACGCCTGGCCCGACGGCGTCGTCGTCCACGCACCGGGCCGCGACGACCTGGACCTAACCGATCCGGTTTCGGTGCGCGCCGCCTTCGCCGCGCGACCCTATGCGGCGGTGATAAACGCGGCCGCCTGGACCGCAGTCGATAAGGCCGAGGATGCGGTTGCGGACGCCTTTCTGGCCAACGCCCAGGGGCCGGCCGTCCTGGCCGAGGCCACTCGACAGGCCGGCGTTCCGCTGGTTCACATTTCGACTGACTACGTTTTTGACGGCTCAGCCAACCGCCCCTATGTCGAGAGCGACCCGGTGGGGCCGCTGGGCGTCTATGGCGCGTCCAAACTGGCGGGCGAATTGGCCATTCGGTCGGGCAATCCGCGCTCGGTCGTGCTGCGCACCGCTTGGTTAATAAGTGCGCACCGAGCCAATTTTCTCAAGACTATGCTCACATTGGCCAAAAAGCATGAACGTCTCGCCATTGTGAGGGATCAAATAGGTTGCCCGACCGCAGCACGCGATCTGACCGAAGCGCTGGTGTCCATCACGCTCAGACTGATGGACGACCAGGACGCGCCGACGGGCGTCTACCACTTCGTCAACGCCGGCGAGACCAGTTGGGCAGGTTTGGCCCGTGAGATTATGGCCTCTTCCAGAACCACAGGCGGTGCCTGGGCCGAGGTGGACGCCATCACCACCGACCAGTACCCGACCCCGGCGAAGCGGCCCGCAAACTCGCGGCTGAACACCACGAAACTGTCGCGCGATTTCGGCATCCAGCCCCGCGACTGGCGCGCGGCCGTGGCCGAGATCGTCGCCGAACTGAACAAGGAAATCGCGCGATGAAGGGCATCATTCTGGCCGGCGGCTCGGGCACCAGGCTGCACCCCATGACCCTGGCGACGTCCAAGCAGATGATGCCGGTCTACGACAAGCCGATGATCTATTATCCGCTGTCGACCCTGATGCTGGCCGGCATCCGCGAGGTGCTGATCATCTCCACGCCGCGCGACACGCCGAACTTCCAGGCGCTGCTTGGCGACGGGTCGAAGTGGGGCATGGACATCCAGTATGCGGTTCAGCCCAGCCCCGACGGCCTGGCCCAGGCCTACATTATCGGCGCGGACTTCGTCGGCGATCAGCCTTCGGCCCTGATTTTGGGCGACAACATCTATCACGGCCACGGCCTGACCGAGCTGTTGTCCAGCGCCACGACGCGCACCGAGGGCGCGACCGTCTTCGCCTATCACGTCCACGACCCCGAACGGTACGGCGTGGTCGAGTTCGACAAGGACATGCGCGCTCTCTCGATCGAGGAAAAGCCGACCCAGCCTCGGTCCAACTGGGCGGTGACGGGCCTGTATTTCTACGACGGCCAGGTAGTCGACATGGCCGCCAACCTGAAGCCGTCGGCCCGCGGCGAGCTCGAGATCACCGACATCAACCGTCTGTATCTGGAGCGCGGTCAGTTGTCGGTCGAGGTGATGGGGCGCGGCTTCGCCTGGCTGGACACCGGCACGCCTGACAGCCTGATCGAGGCCGCCGAATTCGTGCGCACCCTCGAAAAGCGGCAAGGCTTCAAGATCGCTTGCCCCGAAGAGATCGCCTATGACCAGGGCTTCATCGACGCCGCCCAAACCGAACGCCTGGCCGCCGCCCTCGGCAAGTCCGACTACGGCCGGTACCTGCGCCAAAGCGTGCTGAAGCGCTAAGGTTCGGACTCATTTGGCCCAGTCACAGAAGGTTGCGGCGATGAGCACGCCGGAGAGATAGTTGACTGCCAGCTTGTCGTAACGGTGGCGGCGCGGCGATACTCCTTGAGGCGCTCGCGGTATTGCGCTGACGGCGGGCGACGACATCAGGGGGGATGGGCCACCTTTGCGACGTGGTGGTCGGGATGACCGCTTCGGCTCTGCGTTCCGCCCGCCGCTTGCGGAGGTGATCGGCGTCGTAACCGCGATCCGCCAGCAGCTTGCGGAACGCGCCGGCGCTCGATCACGGCGTGAGCCATGTGATGTCGTTGGTATTTCCGGCGCTGAGCAACAGCACCCGCCGCCGACCGTGATCGTCCACGGAATAGATGCCGCCGAGGCCGATCAGAGCCTTGTAGATGTCGTGCCAGACGCCCTGGTGGCTCCAGCAATTAAAGCATTTGCCGGCCGCCGAACCAGGACTTATTGAGTACGGCCCCTAGGCGCGATTAGCCAAGAGCTCTTCACAAAGACGGATCATCATTGCCGGGGGATCGGAAAGCCCAGCCGGCGGAAGGCGTCAGACCAAGCGTCGAGAACGCGATCAAGTCCGTAGTTGTCGCGCACGTCGTTGTGCGCAGCCTCCGCGATAGCCTTGCGGGTCCCTGCATCGACGACAAGTCGCGTTATGGCCTGATGCCAACCCTCAACAGTGTTATCGGTCACCAGACCGGTTATTCCATCACGGACCACGCCGCGATAGCATTCGTTATCGGTGTAGACCCCTGCAGCCTTCGCCGCGCCATAGTCCCGATACTTTGTCGGAAGCTTCGCATTGGCCATGCTTCCCGTGCCGAGCGGCGCCAGCCCGATATCCCACTGGCGCTTCGCCAGTTGGAGAATGGACCCCGCATAGTCATCTTGAAAAGGTAAGTTAGTGACTCTAGGGATGGCGTCCGAGCCTGGTGGCGAGTAGCCGAAAAACTCAACATCGACAGTCGGGTGCTCATCGGCCACCCGCTTGAGCGCCTCGAGCACACACTGGAACTCAGCCCCCCTACCTACAGTCCCGAAATAGCCGATTCGGATCCGCCCATCCTGTCTGGGCTGCACATCGTTTGGCATGAGG
The DNA here is from genome assembly GCF_046295775.1 of Brevundimonas sp. GTDB lineage: Bacteria > Pseudomonadota > Alphaproteobacteria > Caulobacterales > Caulobacteraceae > Brevundimonas. The sequence goes on from NZ_JBKBML010000013.1 coordinate 65,749, forward strand.
CGGAAATCGAAGCCATAAGGTGCCGTGAGAACCGAGTCATTGTAACGGTACGAAATACTCTCAATAGCGCGCGTCGAGGCCTTAATAAGATCGGACTCCCTAAGCACGCCCTCCATGGAGGCACGGATTTCTTCACTGTCGTAGTATTTTTTGAGATCCGGGTGCTCATCAGTGAGACTAAAAAAATCGTCATCCCAAGTGAAGATCGTCTTCACGCCGACACTCTTTGCAGATCTGATAAGTTCGAGCGCCTCCGGATCAACCGCTCGGATCACCACGACGACATCACACCACAACAAATCATTCGGCAACACGTCATGAACTTCTTTGTAGCGCGGATGAACGATCCCCTCTCGCCTCAGGTCTTCAAACGGTATGCACACATCAATCTGGGCCGTGGGAAGATGCAGCGGTCCCACCGCCAGAACCCTTAGCCCAGACATGGCTTCAAGATAAATACTGTAATATGATTGGGCGATTGTCGGCAGTCCGCATCTAGCTCGAACGTCGCCCCTCGCCGCTTGCGACATCCGATTGCGGATGTCGGTATTTTCAATCAGTAACTCCAGCGATCGAAGCCATTCTTCGTCGTCGTTTGAGACAATCAGTCCCGTCACATCATGTTTCACGGATTTTCTGAACGGCCCTACGTTGGAATAGACCCCAGGGATTCCAGCGGCGGCGTAAGTCCTATATTTGTTGTCGCTCTTTGCACGATTGAAGGGCGTATTTTCGAGGGGTGCCAATCCAATATCCCAGTCGCGGGAGTGCTGAAAGGCTGTAAAGTCGGCCAGATTCGTCAAGGAGGGGAAGTGACGGTAGCGCTTGTGTGACTTCAGAGCGGGGATCTCCTGCCCAACTGTCTCAACCACGACTTCTGGATATCTCTCCAGGACAGAAAGCAGGACTGCACTCACAATCTCGACGTCGCGAAGGTGCGTAGAGCTGCCAGAGTATCCTATTCTTATCTCTTTTAACTGTCGCAGCGGGCGATCAGGCTCGGGCAAACGATCAAACATCTCGATCCCCGACAGGGCATCGACAATTTGAACGCGTTCATTGTATTTTACAAATTTACGGCGAAGACTTTCCGAAAAAACCAAAACTGTTGATGAAATACGCGCTATCTCTCTAATGTTTTCGCTCGCTCCAATGCTGCGATAATGAGCACCAGCGGGTGTTGCAGGATCTATTTCTTCGAAATCATCGTCTGTGATGTAGATCAGAGGCACGCCCAGAGATTGGGCCCTACGAGCCAGGGCCGCCGCTTCCGCTGTGCACAGCCTCATCATAACGATCAGGTCCGCATCTGCACACGTGTCCGCATCAGGAAGACGCGATTGGTAAAACACCTCGTAATCGACGCCAAACGCATTCTTCATATACTCAAGCGGCATAGACAGGCAGATTTCCACCGAGGGTATCGGACCGTCGCCGATGGCGATTATCCTTCGGTTTCTTGAGCTTCCCTGTGCTCTTTCCGAAGGGCGATCGTCCGGCCGCGCCATCACGGTGTCATCAAACAAATGCGGAAGCGCATCAATCTCCAGCTCTTGGTCGCCGTTCGCACGTACGTTTAGGCTAGGCACCTGAATGTTTGCCGACTTTCCTCGCAATTTCGCCTTTACAGCGCGGATCGGATAGCTAACCCTCCAGTACTTCGAACCTAAAACATAAGACAGACGATTAGCCAGTTTGCGACTATACGCTTGGAGATCTTCTACAGAATGCTGAAGCGCCACATTAGCGCTTTGAAGCGCGCGAAGTCCGCCGAGCTCCGCTCGGAACCGTGCCTCGGCCGCAGCTTTTTGACGGACCCACTCCGCCTCGAGTGCACTGAATTTTGCCTGTCTGATCTGCCAATCCTGACGTCGCTCGTTCCAGGCATCGCGCTCGGCAGCGAATCTCTCGACCTCATCTCTTCGATTTTGCGACTGTTTGAGCGCTTGGTTCAGGGCACGCCTTTCTTCCGCTTGGCTCACGGCCAGACGCTGCGTCAAATCCTGTAGTTGCGAGCGGCGCCTCTGCTCTTCCTGTTTGAGCCTGGAAACCTCAGCACGCGCGGCCAGGAGTTCAGCTTCGAGCCTTGCTACGGTTGCTTCGGCTGCGGAACTGGTGGATTCCAAAGCTTGTAACAGTTCATCGTGCTCTTGGGCTCGGTGCTGAAGTTTGGAGACGTCAGCCCGCGCCTCTAAGAGTTCAGCTTCGAGCCTTGCTACAATCGCTTTGGCCGTGGAACTAGCGGATTGAAAGGCTTGCCTCTCATCTTCAACAGCGGATTGAAGTTTAGCAAGCGCACTCTGCGCCTCAGCATTCGCCTCTTGCGCTTCCGCCTGGCTTTGACGCACATCTTGGATTTCGGCGCCTAGGGACAGGACGGCGGCCTGTTCTCTCGAGATCTGATCCCGCGCCTCAGCTATCTGCCGTTCATGTGAGGGACGCAGAGAAAGCAGAGAAAGCTGCATCTCGTTCCGTTCCAGTCCGATGATTTTAAGCCGGCGCGCCAAATAACGCGCCTTGATGTCGGCTAACGCCACCAATGAATTGGAATCGGTTTGCGCAAAACGCTTCAGAAGCTCTTCGTGATCACCTGTGTTCAACAGATGCTCCGTTACGAGATAGTCTATATCAAGAAGATCCTGATCGGATAAGGCAATTCCTACGTCTTTGCGGAAAGGATCATAAGACTTGATCTTAGCAGGTGAGAGCAGGCGGTCGCGGCTGGTGCGGCTGTATCTCAACATCAGATCTTTGAACAGCGTGACGCGTTCGCCCAAGGAATCCGCCAGGCCTGTTCCATATTCATGCGCCAGGATCTCCGGCACGAAAACCGGCGTCTGCGCCGACCCGATGCGAAGCCAAAGGTCCCAGTCGCAGAACCTCTTGAGAAGCACATGCGGATCGTACCAGCCGAACCGCTCTACAGCCTCCCGGCGAAGCATCACACAGGCGTTCGGGATGTGATTGTTTCCGGCCCGCATGTTCAAAGCATCATAGGCGCTGCCGAGAACAAGAGAGCCCCCGGACATCCAGTGAGTCTCGATCTGGCCATAGGCCATAATGCTGTCGGGGCGCTCCTGAAAAGCGGCCAGAAGGCGCTCTAGGTGGCTCGGCAACAGTGCGCAGTCGTCAAACGTCGCAACTATGAAGTCGCCGGTCGCCCGCTCATAGCCGGCGCTGGTCGTCAGCGCCGGCAGGCCGACGTTACGGTCGAAGCGGATGGAGCTTATCCGACTGTCCTGCCGTGCATACCAGGCGATAAGATCGGCGCTGCCGTCGCTGGAGGCATCATCGATCAGAATTAGTTCGAACTCTTTGTGCGTCTGAGCCAGAACGCTTTCGATGCTGCGCTCAAGATAGCCATTCGCTCTGCGAGAATGGGTCGGCAACAGGATCGATACCCGGCGGGTCATGGTCAAGCCGCAGCGTGTGTTCGTTGGCGGAAAGATGCGTCATCAATCTGCATGAGAACCAGGCCGGGCAGGCCTTCGCCGTCCTTCCAAGGCTCTCCCGACGGTGTAAGCTTAAAGCCGTCGTCCGTGTCGGTGCGCAAAAGCTTCTGAGTTCGGACAACCTCGAACCCGACCCTCAAATAGCTTTTGATAGCCGAGTCGTTGCCCGAAAGAACATTCAGCACAACCTTCTGCACACCCAGATCTTCGAACGCGAACTTAAGCACGGCTTCAATGACGTACTTCATAAATAAAGGCGCCGGCGCAGGTTCGCCACGCAGTACGTTGTCGAGCTCTGCCTCACCAGCAGCTATGTTGCACAGCCCGATGTTGCCAATTGGCCTTGAGGAGGCGTCCCGGACAATGAAAAGAATACGGCCTGGATCAGGAAGGCTAATATTTTCCAGATAGTATAGAGTGCTCTCTGCACTAGGTTCAAATACAGTAAGAAATCCGTGCTTTGCACTGCGGCGCCACTCGCAAAGCCTGTTCAGGAGAAAATCGTCTTTAAGATCATCAGCGGTTATCGCCTGAAGAGATCCTAGAACCTGGCCGGTATCGCTAACTACGTCTATAATTTTAAGGCCCGAAGAGGCGGACTTCAAGGCCGCCACCTTCCGGCGCTGGTCAACTGTGCTCGCCACTGAGCGCCTACCCCGCATACTTTGTCACGGCCTCGACAACCGCATCCACGTCAGCCCGGGTAAGCCTCATGTGCATCGGCAGGGACAGTATGCGATCCGACATGCGCGTGGAATTGGGGCAGGTATCCTCATTTTCTGAGAACATTTTGTATTCACGATTGTCTCGGTAATGAACACCTGGAAATATATCGACGCCGTTGAGCGCCAACATAAGCTCATCCCGATTATCGACATGGATCTGATACAGGTGTCGAGAAGACTCACAATCGGGGGCGACCGGGACTCGGCCGATGCCCTTTTGGTCTTTCAGGCCTTCATCATACCAAGTCGCAATCTGGCGGCGATAAGCGTTGTTGCGGTCTAGGTAACGGAGTTCGACAAGCCCCATCGCGGCCATGACCGAGTTGCCATTGTACTTATAGCCGACGTAATCGACATCATACAGCCACCGATAGGAACCCTTATCCGACGTTCGCGCGAACGTGTCCTTGTTTATGCCCATCCAAGCCTTCTTGCGACAAATCTCATCATGCGCAGCTTCTGCGAAGCAGATCATGCCAGAGTCTGCGGTGGGAAGATTTTTTACTGCCTGGAATGAGTAAACCACGCAATCAGCGGAGGGAGTGTTTCCACTCAGACGCGTGCCGGCCATGTGGGCAGCGTCAAGGATAAGGCGCAAGCCATGCTTCTTGCAAAAATCCTGAACGCGTACGAGTTGACCCGTGTTCCCGCCAAGGCCGATGAACATCACGGCACGCGTTCGCGGCGTGATCTTGCGCTCCAAATCAACGGGGTCAAGACACAGAAATTCATCTACGTCAGCAAATACAGGCTTCAGGCCCTCATACATTATGGCATGGTTTGAAGACACAAATGTCAATGGAGATGTAATGATCTCATCTCCCTCACACCATCCATCAACCTCTTTAAATATATTTACTGCGAGATGCAGGCCGCTTGTAGCAGAGTTGACAAAGTGCGCATGATTCAACCGCGTATATCTCAACCACGCCTGCTCAAATTCTACGGTCTTGAAACCAAGCCCGGTCCAGCCTCGCTCCAAGGTCTCCCTGATTTCTGACAAGCACTCTTCAATAGCGAACGTCGGAACAAACAGTTGGATAGCCATCGAATTTAGCTCGGATAGGGGATTGAGAATCCTCAGTTGCACGACCCGCGCAGCAAGGCAACGCCTCTCGTCCGCACCATCCTTCCCACCAAGCCGACGCCGACGCCAGGATCTAGGGATTAAGTCGGTTGGGGCCGGCGGGGATCGTCACTCGAACTGCACGGATTCTTACGACTTCACGCTTAATGCACACGCGGCGCAGCATGTCAGGAAAAATGTCAGATGTCACAATAGACTGGACGGGGCGCTTCGCAATTTCAAAGCGTTAGAAGGGCCGCGTCACCGTGGCTGGACCGCTCCCGCCAGAGAAGCTTGGACTAGCATCTGCGTCCGCCACAGAAGTTTGGACTTCAAGTCGCGTCAGCCGATGAGGACGGGCTGGTGAGGCCTAAAGCGGCCAACCGCTTATCCCGGATGCCCTCCATCACCCGGCACCCAGTCGCTAAATGACGTGGAACTTGTTGATCAGAGTGGATCGTCGAAACAGGTCGCGGCGTTCGTCGCCACCGGGCAAGCGGGTTAGCGGTACCAGACCACCCCTCTCGCAGAAAGTGTTGAACTCGGCAAAGAATGTCGGCCGTCACGATAGGCTGGACTCCGTCCCGTGCAATTTCAACGCGATATAAAAGTGGCGACACCATTCCTGGACCGCCCGCGTCATCAAAGCTTGGACTAACGTCTGTGCTCGCCGGAAATGCTTGGACTGGTCTGCGCCCCAACTGGGTTGAAGGCGGGCCCGCTCAAGCGGCCAACGGTGGGGTGTCGCTCAACGCGTCGGCGATGATCATCATCGTCCCCACACCTGAGTGGCCGGCGAGAATGAGTCGGCCGTATCGACTTCAACCTTGCCGGCCAAGGCGCACCGCATGACCGCCGTGAAGGTTTGCTCATAGCTCACTCCGAGCTGAGCAAGCACTTCGCTCAGTGCCCGGATCGACAGGGAGCCTTCTTCGGCCTCGAGGACCTGCAGGAGCGCAATCTCGACCTCAGGCTGCGACGAGCCGTAATGGGCGAGCATCACCTGGGCGTTGGACAGTTCGGGTTGGCGCCGAATATTTTTCTCAGTGACCAGTCGAAAGAACGCATCGTGGTCTTCTTCGTAGGCGCGCCGGATGTGAGGCTCGAGCGCGGTCCAAGGCGGGTTCTGCGCCAACACGCCAGCCTTGACTTCAACGACCACGCGCCGGCCGTCCCGCATCTTCAGGACGAGATCGGGAACATACTCCCGACGCTGGTAGCCATCCAACGTGGGAACGAAGTAGGTGAGGCGGTGACACTGGACCGCATAGGCCTCGACGTCAGGATCGATGCTAATCATGGCTTGCGCGTCACGTTCCAGAAGGCTCTCGTAGAGCCCTGGGCCGAGAGCTTTCGGGGACGCGAACCAGCCGCGGATGGACGACGGGGGCGAACGCCGTCGCGCCGTCAGGCGCACGGGCTTAGCCCCCGGAACCAATCCCAGATTGTCAGCGGACACGGACGACCGAAGCGGCATCATCCGCCAGCCGCTTGCCTGGCGGGGCAGCACCGTCATTTGGCCGCTCCATCGTTCCGCGCTTTGGTGATCAACTCTGCGTCGGCGCGCGATTGCTCGGCTTTGATGATCGCCAAATGCCGCTCGCAGGCCGCAATGACGCTGCGCGCCATGGCGTCGTACTTGGCCCACTTCTTCTCGCGGACAGCGCGGAGCTCGTGGCTCTCAGCGGTGGGGAGCGATTGAGGCTGCTCCGGTTGGTCCATCGTTTTCGTCATCCTCTATCCCTTCATCTATCGACCTCCTGGTCCATGATTCCGATTTATTCGGAATGGCGACTGAATGTCAATGACCATTCCGAAAATTTCGGGTAGATGATTCGTATGGCGACAGCAGGTGAAATGATCGGGGTTATCGCGGCGGCGATTGCACGACCCCAAGCGACGGTGACCTCGTATTATGAGGTGTTACGAAAAGGAGGGCTGATCTCGACCACAGGCCGAGGGCGAAGCGCGCAGCACCTTTCGCCCCTCGACGTTGCGAGAATTCTCATTGTGATGCTGTCTGCTGACGCGCTTCAGGAGGGTGACGCGGTCACCCGCCTCGTCGGACAGCTTTGGCACACCTCTTTTACTTCGGAGGATGATGCCGAACCCGCTATCGACATTCAGTTCGAAAACGCGTTGGCCCGGATCATCGCGTTTGAGGCAGACCAGCGCCGGGGCCGTTCACCTGTTGACGATGGGTTGCTGGGAAACCTTGCAACGCACAACGTTCAGGTGCGCGTCACAGCCACGCACCTGACGGCCGAGATAAGTTTTGGATCGGTCACGACAGAATTTCTTGCATCGAGCGCTGAAAGCCCCCCCGTGACCCACCCATCCGAATGGAATGAAATACCGATCCGGGACCGCCTGATTCTGCGAGCGATGATGGAGGGAATGTCGGTTACGCGCAGCATCGATAATCATGTGATCTCGAAGGTCGCTGCGGCTATGCCGTAAGCTTGGCACGCGTGCAGACGTCCAGAACATCTGCATCGAGCCGCGCGGCCCCAATCCTTGCCCGGTCGTTCCGACTGCGCCTCCTTCAGGCGAGACAAGAACCGTCGTTTACGTCCTTTGACACGGCTTGACCGGGACTTCTTTCCTGCCACTGGTGCTTTCATGCGGCTTTCAGAGACCGAGAAGGGTCAGGCGTGGCTCCGGCAGTTCAAGTCGGATGACATAGCAGCGGCGACGCGGCTTCTCGACCAGATGGTTCTGGTCTCGACCAGCGACTACCGCCGTTGGACGGCTGGGGAGATCATCCGCGAGGCCGCCAAGGGCAGGCTCGCGCTCTATGGTGAGCGGGAATTTCCGGCTCTGACCCGGTTTTTCCCCGACCTCGCTCCGGGAAAGGTGAAGCGCGCCATCGGCCTGGAGGGGCCGGCCCTGGTCGAACCCGAACCCGGCACAGGCCTGATCGGCAGCGAAGGCATCGTCGCCCAACTGCTCAGCGAACTTTCCAAACGAAGTGATGTGGACGCTCTGCTTACACCGGGCCCTGATCGCCTGCGGCCGATGGAGGAGCAGGACGCGACCCATAGGCTGGCTATCGTCACGGACATCATCGGCTCGGGCAATCGTATCGTGCGAATGCTGGACGCCCTGTGGCGGACCGAGACCGTTCGCAGTTGGTGGTCGCACAGGAGTGTGCCCCTGGAAATCGCGGTGATTAGCTACGCGGCCAGCGCCGCCGGCCTGAAACGGGTCAAACGGCACAGGTTGAAGCCCACCGTTTTGACCCGCACGATCGCTCCCACCGTTCATGACGTCGGTGGCGGCGACATAGAGGCCTTCCGGACGCTCTGCCGTCGCTATGATCCGCGCAAGAACCGGCAGAGGCCAGGGCCATACGGCTATGAGGCCGCCGGCACTCTGCTGGCGTTCGGTCATGGTTGTCCGAACACGGCACCCCGCCTCTTCTGGGGCCGCTCGGCCCGATGGACGCCACTGTTTCCGAACCGATCGGGAGTTGAGGTCGATCTGAGGACCGACAAGGCGACGGTGACCGAGTTTTCTGAGAGGCTCCTCGCCATGAACCGGCCTAGTCTCGCCGATCCCTCGATCGGGCTGCGTTTCGGTGAAGAAGCCCGCGAGGCGCTACTCGTCCTATCTGGGATCGCCCACGGGCTGCGCGATGCGCCGCGCCTGGCCAGCCGGACCGGCGTCGATCTTCTAAAGGTTGGGATTCTGTTGCGCGCATTCGCCAGCGCCGGATGGACCGACGACAGGGGCGCGGTGACGGAGGCTGGCCTGGCCGAGTTGCGATCCGCGGCCCGGCTGAGGGCCCGGAACAGGCCTATTCCCGAGGACCGGGTTTCCGTGTACTTCCCGACGTCGTTGCGGGGGTAAGGGACAACGAGAGACGCTCGCGCTCGCACGGGGAGACTCTTGCGAGTGAGAACGGTGCCTTTGGGCACTGTTCGGGGGCTAGGATTGCCGATGCCCTCCGGTCGAGCCAACGCCTGCCTGACGTTTGGAGAAAGCTCGTCTCACGCCCGAATGCCGGGCTAACGACCTTTCTCCAGGCGCCCCCGATTGGGTCAAAGTCGATGCCCTTTTCCCCGCAACAATTCCTGCGCACCGGCCGATCCTTAGGGGTCTCCGAGCAAATCCTGCAGGCCGCCATCCTCAGGGCGGACCGGATCACGCGACATCGCTCCGACCGCGCGGTCGTGTTTACGCTCGGCCATCTCGCAGTTCTGAGCGGCGTTCACTACAAGACCCTGCGCAACTGGGTCGGTCGCTGGGGCCCTGAGCCCTATCGGCAGTTCTTCCTGTCCAAAACGCCGGATCGCCGCAGGACGGCACCCGCCGCCAGTCGTCCGATGCGCCGAATTGCCGTTCCGGCACCCGCTCTGATGGCGGAGCAACGGTGGCTCCTCGAACGGATTCTGCACACGGCACCTCAGCACGCCGCGAGCGTGGCCTTCCATCGCAAATCCGACATCGTCGATGCGGCTCGTCTGCACTGCGGGTGCCGCTGGCTAATCAAGCTCGATGTCCGGGATTTCTTCGAGTCCATCTATGAGCCCGCCGTGTTCCGGGTCTTCCAGGACCTCGGTTATGCGCCTCTGCTGGCCTTCGAACTGACGCGGCTCTGCACGCGGGTGAAGCCCGACCAGGACGAGGCCCCCGGCGACGCGGGCATGACGCGCGATCTGGTCGGTCGAGGAGTGCCCGCCTATGAGCGGATCAAGCTTGGCCCGCCGGCTCCTTGGGGCCGGTCACGCAGCCTTCACCCGAGCGACCGAGCGGTCGAGATGCGGCGTTACGACATGGGCGGACGCCTCGCCTTGCCCATGGGCTCTCTGCCTCAGGGGGCCCCCACGAGCCCTTTGCTGGCCAACCTCGCCGTCAGGACTATGGACGAGCGCATCTCGAAGATCGCGGCCGACTATGGCCTAGTCTACACTCGCTATGCCGACGACATCGCCTTGTCGACTGCTGATAAGGCGTTCGACCGGGAGAAGGCTGGCGAGGTCATCGGAAAAGTCTTTTATGAACTAGATCGTCAGGGCCTAAGGCCCCATCAAGCCAAAACACGGATCGTGCCGCCCGGTGCCCGCAAGATCGTCTTGG
>NZ_JBKBML010000014.1:0-75248 GCF_046295775.1 Brevundimonas sp.
TGACGACGATCTCGCCAACTTGAGCCACAGCCATAGGCGGGCCTGAATACTCCACGCGATCTTCCATCCTCGCTGGATTAATGGAGCGCACGAACGTCGTGGTGTCCTGCGGCCAACAGACTCGGTCACGCGACGCCTCGGCCGGCTGTACCGGCTGCGTGTCGTCGTCGCGATTGAGGTCGCCGGCGACAACCTGGACCGTGGCGTCGGGGAAGGACGTGCCGCCGAAACTGGCGAGGGTGGTCCAGCCCTCCAGCGCCAGGGTGCGGCCGTCCGAGTGCAGCCGCGCCACATAGTCAGCCGACGATTGCAGGCTCGTCGCGAGAGAGATACACCGAACGCAACTACGCGCTGAAAACGTCGGGAGACATCGGCACTTTAACGGTAAACACCGCCAATCCGCACTTCGTATCGCCCAAGGGGTCGACCTCTCCTGATATCGCCTATTCTTGGATCAGGGATCTGGGTCCCGGCCGGATGGATGGCGAAACCACCAGCCTCGGCGGGGCCGTGGGGATCAGGGGCGGGCTCCTGGGCTGGAATGTGTTAGTCTACGCCGGCGGCGGGCGCGAAACTAACGGGCGTCTGCAGTCCAATCGCGTCCAGACGACCTTCCTGCAGGAAGCCCTCGGCGCACGCGCGGAGATCCCGACGACGGAGTTCAGCACGGCCCGTGGCGGGTTCTTCGATCCCTTCGGCGCTCCCGCCTCAAACTCCGCCACCATCCTGTCGCACATCGGATCCGGCTACACGGCCGTGGAATATGCGACGACCGTCGGCTCATTCAACTTCAAGACGGACGGAACGGTTGTAGAGTTGCCCGGCAGGCCCCTGAGGGCGGCGAGCTGGCGGTACAACACCACGAACCGGGCGCAGGCCGCCTGGATGGCAGGGCCGTTCTCCCGGCGGAAGTCGGCAATGGTCTTGTGATCGGGCGCCAGCCGCCCCGTCAGCCACATCAGCTCGACGTTGCGCTGCGCCTCGCGCTCCAGCCGCCGGCTGGACTGCACTTTGTTCAGGGAGCCGGAGACGTAGAGCTTCAGCAGCATCGCCCGGTGGTAGCCGGGCCGTCCCGTCGCTGCGGGCGTCATGCCCTCGAACCCCAGACCCTTCAAATTTAGTTCGTCGACGCAGACATCAACCACACGGACCGGATTATCCTCCGCCACATAGTCGTCGAGACACTCGGGAAGCAACGTCTGCTGGCGACGATCGGCCCCCTGAACGAAGCGGCTCATACCCACCTCCTGCTGAACTCAGGGGGCTAAACCTAAATCGCTCGATCCGCAGGCGTATTCACACAGCCTCAGTCACCAAGCGACATTCGGGTTCGCCGCGGGCAAGGCAGATAAAGCGCAAGAGCCGCCACCATACAGGCGCAACAGTAAGTTTGGCGCCCACCGTCTCCTTAGAAAATGAAATAGCTCCACTTTCAACTTCGCGTTTGCCGCCGATCGACCACGACCGAGACGGTCATCCCTAGAGTGGGTGGTGAGGAGTTTCTATACGCTCCCCACCACCCTGATGATCAGGCCATCAAGTAGTCGAGCTCAACGTGTCGAACGAACAATATCTGATCTAGCGACTGATTCTCGTCGCTTCTAGGCAATACTTCGATATCCATCATGGAATCATCGCCCAAATGATATTCCTCAGCCGAATACCCCGTTGTTGAGACAGCGCCCGTTACTATAGGTGCTGTACCATTTACATGAGCCAAAACCTGCTGCCATGATACAGACTGATCTGCAAACTTAAAAACCTCAATTCTGTCCCAGGCTAGGCTGTCAAACTGATTAACCACACGTATAGAGCCTCCATCCGGCATCATAACCATGAGGTCTTTCGCATTGGTTGGACTTCTAATTATAGTGACTTCGGAAAGCTCTATGTTTTCCAAAACGATAGTATCCACACTAATAACGCCTTTATCATGAACTGTGTCGTTACCATCGCCTAACGAGTAGTAGTAAGCGTCGTCGCCCCTTCCGCCCTGCATGTAGTCGTTACCCAGGCCGCCTCTTATTTCGTCGTTCCAGTGAAACCCCGTAATGACGTCGTCGCCATCCGTGCTCTGAAGGAAATGGGCCCTGACCTGCGCGTCCGTCAAGGTTACTCCGTCCGCGAATGAAAAGCTCTCGATCTGGTACCACCGGCCCTGATCGAACTGGCCTATAACACGAACGGATTTCGAATTATCAGGGGATGCTATTATAAGATCGAGGCCTGATCTTGTGAATGTGACATCACTGGACACAACATCCAAGAACACGACGGCGTCTCCTATCCCGCCTAACGTGTCCCCGTCGGAAATAGTATCGTGTCCAAAGTTGCCACTAAAAATGTAACGGTCCGCACCTCTACCACCGACGAGGTGGTCATTACCACCGTTACCGATCAAGATGTCTTGCCCCTCTGCCCCTCTCAGAGTCTCTCCAAACTCCGAGCCTATTATTAATTCATGCTGGGCCCCCCCCGTCAAATCACCTCCGGAAGTGGGGGAAGCAAGCCTCGCGTTGATATCCCGAACAACCGGTCCGCCAAATATATTCCAGGCCTGAATGTAGCTCGCGGCCAATGCTGAACCCGGTTCAGCCCATTCCGCAAGAGCGAGAAATTTCTTCATGTCCTTCATCATTGACGCAAAAGTCTCAGGTGAGGCTGTGCCGTCCATAAATGTTTCAAATGCGGAACCATAAAGATCTATTAGTGATTGAACGTCACCAGGCAGAACAACCGCGCCGTTAAAAGCGTCGTAGCCGTAGCCGGTGAATTCTTGTAGCAACGGCCCCTTTAGCGGACTGCCATTTATCAGCGCTACCGCATCGGCCACTCGCTGCTCAACGACCAAGCTATCCATTTCGGGGGTGGCCATCAGGTCTTGAAACAGATCATGAATGGCACCGACGAAATGATTAAAGTGATCGTAATTTGTTAAGTCAGCCAAAAAGGCGACCGCGTACTTATTTACGATAGCGTCCCATCCAGCCTTAATCCCTCGAGCTCCCTCGTCAGACGGTGGAAGTCCATTTGGGTTATATTTGACGCCGAGAAATTTCTCATACCCAGTCATAACACGCGCATCAACTCGGTTACCGCGAGATGAAGGACTAATGGCGTCAACTTGCAGCCAACGCATGACTACGGGTTCGAACGCCAGCAAAAAGTCCGCGTAAGTTTCAAAGTTATTGCGATCATCGATTAAGCTCTGCACCAACCCATTTAACACGGCATCTTCGGCGCAAGCGGTGCGTAGATCTCTAACGTCACCATTTCCCTTTATATTCGGGACCATCGCCAAATGCGGAGACAGCTCATAGTTGCCGTTGTTTAAATATATGGACTTGAGCTGATCTGATTGGAAAAGAACGTCTGCAATTTGCATGACGCCATTGGTTGTCTCATATGAGCCGACCCGCGAAATGGTCGAGCCTTTGACAATCGCTCCACTGGCCAGGCTAGTCAAGTTGATTGACAAAATTCCCATATCACTCAGGGAGTGCAGCTCACCTTCGTCTGTATATCCATCTTGGTTTGCGTCACGCCAGATACGCAGTTCGCCAAATCGTGCATCAGACGCGTTTACGACACCATCCTTGTTGGTATCTAAAGCCGCAAGCGCAGCAAATCCACCCGCAGCCCCACCAAACATCTCGCTGACGTTATTGATTATTCCGTCGCCGTTGCGATCGAGCACCAAGAACCCATCGTTTGGTCCCACCCACCCGCTTGATTCGGCGAAGCCATCATTATCGAAGTCGAAAAAGGCAGAGCTTTGTGGGAGCGCAACTAGATCAATACCGTCGCCGTCCAAGTCCAACACGAGAGGGCAGTACTGGGGAGGTACCGTAGCCAGCCACTCGCCAAGCTCCTGACCGATTATGCCTCCGAGATACCCCGCGCCGAGAATTAGACCCCCCGCCAAGATTGCACCGCCTAGACCGTACGGCATAGCCAGCGCCAGCGCCATTGCGCCTGCGGGCGATCCCAAAAAGCCGCCGGCCAACATCCCGCCTGCCATCGAACCCGCGAGCGATCCTGCCAAGCCCGAAAAGGATGCAGGCGTCAGGTCGTTGGCGGCTATATCTAGCGCAGTGCCACTTCCGCCAAAGTAAAGTGATAGCGTACCGAGTGCCGCTCCAGCAGCCTTACCGCGCGCGTCTCCATGTGCGATCAAGTAACCGCTTAAGCCACCCAGGGCGTTGCCTATACCTGTCAGAGCCGTCCCGGCGTTACCTTGAGAGCCGCTACTAGAAGCGGCCTGCAACGCTAGATGCGACACTTCCATGCTATAGAGATTCGACACTGTTTACCTCCCAGTGTTATCTAAAAATCTCTCGTGTATCTCCGAAAGAAACACAAGCAGCAAAGACACGGCTAATGTTAGAACGAGCCTTACATTCACCAACAACACTTCAGTGCAATAACTCGCCTCACTAGTAGGCCTGTCTACGACCAAGTACGCGGCGGTGGCTGCTAAACACAACGCGCTCATATATCTGGAACCGCCGTTATACTTTGACAACGCCCCGGCATTCAGCGTTTGCCGGCGGCTCGCACGTATGACGACGCGACAGGTATAGGAGCCCATGATGAAAATGCCGCCCAAACGAAGAGCAGATCCTATCTGTTGCGTGTCAGATAGCTCGGTGCAAAGCCGCGCGGCCGACGGCGAGAAAAGAAATACTAAGTAATCGAAGGCACCAGTAGTCCAGGCGGCAGACAAGAGTATGAGTGCCGACGCGAATACGACAACTCCCCGGTACCCCCCGTTCAATAACGTAGCGCGATTCATAAGGAACATCGTCCGTGAGAAATCTGAGGATTACGCATTAACCTCGCCCTGAAAGCCAAACACTTCGGAGGAGAGGCTCTGTTAGATAAGATAAAAGCGATCTTCTTCGGCCGGGAATCACAATCTCCACCGGCATACCGGGGTAAAGGCGACCATCTAGATCGTTCAACTTATTGATGCTTGAGCCTATTATACCTATCCGAATCTCATAAAACTCCTCTCTCGCCGCCTCATCGGACAGCGTATCAGCTGACACTAACTTGACGGTTCCGGTGAGTTTGGGGGGGTTACGGTCCCTAAAGGCGGGAAACTTGAGTTCGGCTTCCATTCCCACCTCGATATTATCTCTATCGAACGGACTGATCCTTGCCACTATAATGTCGGAGTGCGATGCCGGGACGATTTCAAGAATGCTGCGACCTGGCATTATGACACTGCCAACATTTACGCCTGTAAGTGCAATAACTGATCCGCTCGATGGGCTCCTAACAAGTCCACGTTCCACCATCCGTCTGACTTCCAGCGTCTCAGGGACCAGCTCAGCCAGCTGATAGTCTATTTGACGAATTTGTTCCGTCACGTCTTCCTTCGACCTTGCATCCAGGCTTTCCAACTGGAGACGGGTTTCGATCATCTGCTCGACCGTTCTGGCGATCTGCGCATCAAGCGCGCCCAGTTCTCCGGTCAGCGCCGCAGCGTTCCTTTCTAAGGCCCTTACTCTAGTTTGAGGCGCGTATCCTCGTTCAGCAAGAGCACGAACGCCTTCGAGTTCATCAGTGAGCAAGCGACTTTGCTCGACGATAGATTGTGACTGACGCTCCAGCCCCGCCTTTTGCTGTTGTAACTGGGTCAGCCGTTGGCGGATTATCAGTCCCTCAGTATCTTTACTGCGAATACGTGCCGTCATCTGCGCGAGTTGAAACTGGTATTCCTTTTCACGTTGGGCCGGATCAATAGAACCTAGCCGCGACAGGTCTATTCCGTCGATAGTAAAATCATGACCCGTCACTTCCGCCATCATCCGAGCCCTCAACGTTTGGAGGCCAACGAATTTGGCAACAAGGCTGTCCGCCTTCGCTCTATGTTCTCCTGTGCCGATCTCCAGCAACACCTGCCCCTGTGTAACTGTCTCTCCTTCTGTTACATGGCTGAGGTGCGGAAGCGCAGAGCGTCCGAAACCTTCAAGACTGCCTCGCTAGCGACGTTTGAGGGCTACACCAAGGAAGGCTGGAAGGTCGCTAAGAAGAGTGCGAAATCTGTCCGCCTCGGGATGCCAAAGCGACCCGATGAGCAGCTAGAAGACGAGCTCTTCTGCCTGTGCGCAGATCTTGGCTTTCCAGACCTTGGCCGTGGGCGTCAGTTCAAGATCACGTCGCTCGACCTGGTAGTGAGCCGCTAGGCTGGTCCGGTCGGGTGTGCTCATCCCCGACACGAAGTAGGACAGCATTCCGAAGTCCCAGCACTCGATGCTGACCCAGATCGGGAGCGGCGGCGCGAACTCCTTTAGAAAGTTCGCGACGAAGTCCTCGCGCGATTTAGCGGCGGCGGCATCGATGCGGGCAAGCCAAGCCGCATGATCTTTTGCCACGAAACCGGGATCCAACTCCAGCCAATCGCGATGAAGGCAGCTTGAGGCGATGTCCGCGGGTTTGATCGTCAGGAGAAACTCTTCGCCAGCAAAGATGTGGGCCGCATAGGCGTGGTCATGCCAAAGCAGGAGGGCGGCGGCCTCGCCCCGCGCAGCCTCGACTGTTTCGGCATCCATCGGCTGCATGTGCTGAACTCCCAGCAGAGAGCTTTCAACAAAGCAGAAGTAGGTCATTTCGGCGGCCCCGATGATGTATGCCCGTGCGCCGACACCTCCGACGCTCAGGATACGGCGACGTTGCCATAGTCGGGGATCGGATCCTGCAACATAGATTTATGGCCGTGCTCGGCGGCCGTCGGCTGTACAGCCAGTCTCCACCCATCGCGCGCTGTTCGTTGCGATTGAAAATGGAACCTTTGCATTGGGCAGGCGCTCTCTGACGGAATCGGGGACTCCATGCTCGCCAGCAACCGGCCGGACCAAACCGCCGAGGCGGTCGAGGCGCCGACGATCCTCATTGCAGAGGACGAGTTTCTTATCCGCCTGTTCGTATCGGACCATTTGAGAGACGTTGGGTTCCAGGTCGTGGAAGCCTCCAACGCCGACGAGGCCATCGCCCTTCTGCAAGCCGGTGCGCAGATCGATCTGGTTTTCACCGATGTTCGGATGCCCGGACATCACGACGGCATGGGGCTTTTGGATTACGTCCGCCGCACCCGCCCCGATGTGCCCGTCGTCGTAACGTCGGGCCATCTTGAGCCCAAGCTCGCCTATGACAGCGGGGCGCGCGCCTTTGTGTCCAAGCCTTGCGATCCGGAACAGCTGACCGACACGTTGCGCACAGCCTTGGCCCTATGACCGACGCCGCCGCGACATCCATCGACCAGGCCGTCCTGGTGGTCGACGGAGACATTGTCTCCCGACACGCGATTTCCGACTATCTAAGACAATGCGGATACAGCGTGGTCGAAGCCGCCAGCACCGACGAGGCGCTGACGGCCCTGCAGGAAGCCTCGCTGGGCGTCGACGTCATCCTTTGCGATGTCGCGGCGATTGGCAGCCAGTCCGCATTCGCCCTGTCGCAATGGGTCCGGGATAACCGCCCCCATCTGGAGGTTCGTCTGGCCGGCAATGTCATCGCGGCGGCCAAGACGGCGGCGGACCTGTGCGAGACCGGGCCGCATCTGCGGCGCCCCTATGAACCTCAGGCGGTCGTTGACTACATCCGACAGCTTCGCGCCGCTCGGGACCGCGCCTAGCAGCAGGTATCGCTAGCGTTCGGCCAGATCGTGACGGAGGCTCTGGCTGATCGCCGCCAGAATGCCCAGCGAGCGACGCAGATTGGCGGGTGAATCGCCCAGCTCGGCCGACACGTCGCCCTTCACCTCCGCCGCTGTATCCACGATCTCGACCGCATCAGCCACTGAGATGACTCCGCGCGCAATAAGGCCGTGCAGCAGGCTTTCGACGAGAAGGATCGCAGCCTGCCCGTGTGCATCCAGACCGTGAATCGCATCGGAATTGTCGTTAGACATACGAGAAGCCATCACATCCTCCGAACTCAAATCCCAGCCGAGGTGCAACCGGCGAAGGCCGGACGGCATTGAGGATGAGAGCCTTCTAACCAAAGATGGGAGGCCAGCCACCACCTAGATCAACATTGAGCAATAACATTGCGCAATATCATTGGTCGTGGCGACGTGGGATGAGCGGCCATGGACAATCGGTTCGTCAACAAGCTGAATGGCTTGGTCAACTTGGCGAGGGACGAGATCGCCGCTTTGACGTCAACGATCGGTCCGGGCAGAGACTATCCGGCCAAGCAGGATCTGATCCGTGAAGGCGATCGCCCGGGACCAGTCTTCATCGTTCTGGATGGCTGGGCCTGTCGCTACAAAATTCTTCCCAACGGATCACGCCAGGTCCTGGCCTATATGATGCCGGGTGATTCCTGCGATCTGCATGCCGGGCTTCTCGCGGAGATGGATCACAGCATCCAGACCGTGACACGGGCCCGGATCGCCGTGGTCGAGCGCGCGGAGATGGACGCGCTCATGGATCATCACCGCGGGATCGCAAAGGCGATGTATCTGTCGCAGTTGATCAGCGAGGGCACGCTGCGGGCCTGGATCACCAGTATGGGACGACGGACCAGCATCGAGCGCGTCGCGCATCTGATGTGCGAACTTTATCTTCGAGCCCGGAACATCGGGCTGACGACCGAATCACGGTTATCTCTGCCGCTGTCGCAACTGATGCTCGCAGACTCCCTGGGCATGACGCCTGTGCATCTGAACCGGATCATGAAGGAACTGCGTCTCAGTGGCGCCATGACTCTCCAGCGCGGCAACTTGATGATCGAGGATCCCGTCCGGCTCATCCAGATCGCCGGCTTTGATGAAAACTATCTGCACCGCCGCCTGCGCACGGGCGCGGGATAGAGACGCCAGACTCTTCGCGTCCCGATAAATGTTTACATCATAAGTTAATCTATACGTGCGACCGGTTGACCTTCACGGGGTCAGGAGCCGTTAGAGTAGCATGACAGGCGAGACCTCGGCCTCACCAAGAGCATGCCGCCGCCGGATGTCTTCGTCCGGATGAACGACACGTCAGTGCTTGTCGCCGTCGCCTCCGCCGACAGTTACGAGGGTCAGGTGCGCTGCGTCGACGTTCTGCGCTCCCTGCTCGGCTTTTTTCTCGGGCGAAGCGTGGACGCCGATGTGAGCCTGTCGCGGGTGTCCGGCATTGAAGGCGAAGCGCTCGCCGCCGACCCGGTCGATATCTGCGCCCCGCCCGCGCGGCCAAGACACAGCGCGAGCACATCGGACCAAGGTGGGCGGGCCCCCGAAGACTGGACGCCGCCGCTGACGGAGAGACGGTCCAGCGGGACCATCGCCCTCAGCCATTACGGCGACGTTTCGTATACGCTCGACGTTGTTCCGGTTTGGCGCCTGGATCAGCACACTATCAGCGCCTACGCGATACGCCCCAGTCTGCCGGCCGGCGTCGAATGCCTGTCCGATCTGGACCTTGAGGCCTTGGCTCATCTGACCATCGGCCAGCTGTTGCCGATCCTGGAGGACTATCGGCGCGAAGGCGGCAGCTTCGCCCTCCTCGCGCCGCTGCCCTTTTCCGTTCTTTCCGCCCGTCGCCCGCGCATGGCCCTGCTGGACCGATGCACCCGGTTCCGGTCCGTCATGCGGACGGCTGTGATCATCGAGATCACCCATCTCCACGCCGGGGCGCCCGCTGGCCTCATCAAGGAGACGGTCGCCATGATCAGGCCGTTTGTCCGCGTAGTGACCGCTACGATCAGATCCGCGACGGACGTCACCGCCGTAAGCCGCGAGTCCGCATTTCACGGCCTGGCCGTCGAATGGCGCGGGGCATCGGCCGGAGACCTGCAATCGGTGCTGCGAGCCGCACGGCGGCGCTCTCCGAACCTGATGGTCCATGGCGTGCCGACCCATGTGCCGGGCGAGCATCTCAAATCGCTGCAGGCCACCCATCTCAGCTGGCTGCCGCCAGCCCAAATCGAACGAGTCACCCTCCGACCGGATCCCCAGTCATGATCACCCTGCCCACCTCCGATCGCGAAACCCACCGCGTGGACATGGTCCGTTCATTCGGGGTTCTGGACCAGAATCGGTCCGTTCAGCACGAGGAGATCGCGATCCTGGCCCAGGAACTGGCGCAAACGCGCTGGGCCCTGGTCACCCTGGTCGACGCCGAGCGGATCTGGTTCACGGGGGCGGCCGGCTATGCGGGGACAGAGGCCAACCGCTGGTCTTCTTTCTGCACCCACGTCCTTGCCCGACCCGACGAGGTCCTCTGGATCGAGGACGCCAGCACTGATTTCCGCTTCCGGCATATGGGCACGATGATGGGTGACGGCCGCATCCGCTTATATGCGGGCGCGCCAGTCGTCGTGAACGGTCATGCCGTCGGAACGGTCTGCGTCTTCGACACCCAGCCTCGCCCTCACGACCCGCTGACGGCGCGGCGCCTGTCGCGCCTTGCGACTATAGTCGGCGAGGACCTGGCCGCCCGCCACCGCGCCCAGTCCTTGCGCGCGGCCCTTCTCGCCTCCGCTGATGCGCTCATTGACTGTGACGACCGCGGCGTCATCGAACACTGGTCGGACGGCGCCGAGCAGCTGTTCGGGTTCAGCCGTTCCGAGGCGCTGGGCTCCAACATCAACATCATCATCCCGGCTGAACTGCGCACGGCGCACGCCAGTGCGATGGACCGCTGGCGACTGGGCGGCGGCGGGCGGCTTGGGCGTCGACTGGAGTTGGAGGCCTGTCGCAAGGACGGCAGCCTGGTTGATATCGAACTGTGGATGTCAGTCGCCCACGAACGGGGCGTGCCGCACATCCACGCGAATATTCGCGACATTTCCGAGCGCAAGGCCCATGCGGCCGCGCTGCGCAAGGCCACGGCCGAGGCCGAGGCGGCCAACGAAGCCAAGACGACCTTCCTGACCAATATGAGCCATGAGCTCAGGACGCCGCTGAACGGCGTGATCGGCATCGTCGATCTGCTGGCCCAGACAGAGCAATCAGACCATCAGCGTGAACTGACCACCATCATCAAGACGTCATCGGATCAGCTGAGCCGGCTGATCGGCGATATTCTCGACCTGGCGCGGATCGAGGCCGGCGCCGTGGTGCTGGAGTCCACGTCCCTGTCCGTGCCCGAGGTCGTCAATGGCGTGACGGCCGTGGCCGAGCTCGCGGCCCAGGAGAAGGGCATACGCATCTATACGGATCTTGGCGCCGATCTGGACGGGCGCGTCCTTGGAGACCCCACTCGGCTCAAGCAGGTGCTGTCCAACCTGGTTTCGAACGCGGTCAAGTTCACCGATTCCGGCGCGGTCTCGATCCGGGCGCACCGGTTGGACGAGACCTATACGTTCGAGGTCAGCGACACCGGGATCGGCTTCACGCCCGAGCAGCGGACGGACATCTTCGGCCGGTTCCAGCAGGCCGACGGCACCATCACGCGCCGGTATGGCGGTTCGGGACTGGGTCTCGCCATTTCCTGGCAACTGGTCGACGCAATGGGTGGGCGACTGGAGTGCCGAAGCTCGGTCGGTCAGGGCTCCAGCTTCTGGTTCTCCATTTTGCTGAAGCCAGATCATCTTCAAACGCCCAAACCCAGGGTATCGACCGGCCAACCCAGCGCTGGGCGGGTCCTTGTCGTGGACGACAACGCCACCAACCGCCGTGTCGCGGAGCTGATTCTGCGAACGGCTGGGATCGACGTCGCCTGCGTCGAAGACGGCGATCAGGCGGTCGATGCGTTCCTGTCGGAAACCTTCGACGCCATCCTGATGGACATGATGATGCCGGTGATGGACGGACCAACCGCTACGCGTGTCATCCGCGATCTGGAGCAGAAGCGCGGCCTGTCGCGCACGCCGATAATCATGCTGACGGCCAACACCTTGCCGCAGCATATCGAGCTCAGCCTGGAGGCGGGCGCCGACCTCCACCTGGCCAAACCCATCAGTGCGCCGGGTCTGTTCGACGCCCTGACCCGGGTCCAGTCCGAACCCGGTCGCGACGAGAATGGATCGGGTCAAACCAGCGACGCGGCCTGAACGTGACGTTTTCGACGGCGCGCGTGCCGTAAAAGATGTCCGACAGAACGGCGTCGGGGCTACCCCCCTAGCCCTCTACTATGTCATCGCTGAACTCGTCCGCGGGCACAAAGGCCGCACCGTCGTGATCCAGCACCCACATCCCCATGAACGAGGGGTGTTCGGGATTGAGATCCTCATCGAGACGGTCGCCCTCGTACAGGCCGACATTGCTGTAGTCGAAGTCGAGCAGCAGCTGGGCGGCGAGGCTGACGACTTCCTCGGCCATCCGTCGCGAATAGCCCAGGGCCTCGCTCTCGTTGGCGAAGTCGTCAGTCAGGACGTTGAGCTCGGCGGCATCGCTGCCTTCGGTTGCACTGGTCGTGACGATGGTGAACGCGGGCATGGCGGTCTTTCTTGAAGCGGAGCGCCCTCCCTAACCTGTTTGCCCCAAAAGACAGGACAGATTCTGCTGCGCCGGCTTTCTAAGCCACGAGGCGACGATCGGCCCGATCAACGCAATCCGCCGCGATGGTCTCGCTTGCTGGCTCTGTAAGCCTTCTGCTGCCCGGCCAGTCGGCGTTTTTCCGCAGCCTTCGCCACCCGCTCAGCCTTCTGTTCGGCGGCGGCGAGTTCAAGCGTCAACTTCTGAAAATGCGCCCAGCGTTCGGGGGCGAGGCTGCCGTCGGCGATCGCGGCGTTGACGGCGCAGCCTGGTTCGGTGGCGTGCCCGCAGTCGCTGAACCGGCAGCTCCGTGTCAGAACCTCCACATCGTCAAATACGGTATTCAGGCCGTCTTCCGCGTCGATCAGCCCGACCTCCCGAATGCCGGGCGTATCGAGGATCAGCTGCCCCCCGGGTAGCAGGACCAGCTGCCGATGGCTGGTGGTGTGGCGGCCCTGGTCATCGGCTTCCCGGATCGCCCGGATCGCCATGCGATCCTCGTTCAGGAAAGTGTTCACCAGGCTGGACTTGCCGACGCCGGACGAACCGATGAGCACACAGGTTTCGCCCGGCTTGACCTGATCCAGCAGGGCGTCGAGGCCCGAGCTCTGTTTGACCGAGACCATGACGACCGGACAGCCGGGGTCTGACGCTGCAATCTCGGCGGCCTGCCGCTCAGGATCCGCGCTGAGATCGGACTTCGTCAGAACCACCACCGGCCGCGCGCCGCTCTGCCGGGCGGCCGCCAGATAGCGCTGGATCCTTCGCAGATTGAGGTCGGCGTTCATCGAGGTCACGACGAACACCACATCGATGTTGGCGGCCAGAATCTGAAGCTGGCGCGTACTGTCGACCGCCGCCTTGCGGACAAGGGCCGTATCACGCGGCAACACGGCGTGGATGGTGGCGCTGCCGTCTTGCGGGTTCAGGGACAGGGCGACCCAGTCCCCCACGGCGGGATAGCCGATCTCCCCGGCCTCGT
This sequence comes from Brevundimonas sp., assembly GCF_046295775.1. Taxonomy (GTDB): domain Bacteria; phylum Pseudomonadota; class Alphaproteobacteria; order Caulobacterales; family Caulobacteraceae; genus Brevundimonas. The sequence continues at coordinate 13,398 of NZ_JBKBML010000014.1, forward strand.
GAACCAACCGGCCCGAAGCCTCGGCCTTGAGCTCCGCCCCATCCGTGGCGACCAGATAGCTGTCACGGTGTTGAAGAACGACGCGCCCCGGCGTCAGGCCGGCGAGCGCGTGCTCGGCGAAGGCCGTTTGGCGCCGATCCGACCAGCCATATTCCTCGATCAACTCACGGGCGTCCTAAGCGTTTGCAGACCGCGTTCGGTCCGACAGGGGCTTATGAAGCGGTCGAACGTCCAGTGCCAGCGCCTCAGAAGCGCCCATCATGATAAGTGAGATTTGGCTGCTGCCGCGCCGCCTCGCCCCGTTTGCCGGACACTCCTGCGAGCGCGCCAGCTCATTGGCCTCGCAATGCCCCTCCAGCCCCGCCCGCCTGGCGACCTTCGATCTTAGGGAGCGTTCCGTCAGTTCGGCATCGCGCTGTGCCGCCCGGACTCCAAGATGTGCTTCGCGCGGAACATGGCTTTCATCCTGCGAACCCCGGGCTACGTCAGCGTGGAACACCTAGCGGCATCCAGCATCGGGCAACCCTTTGCCAGCATTAGACCGGGTCCACAGCATCGGCGACCTCCGAGTGTTGGCGCGACGGCGCCTGCCGGGTCCGATCTTCGATTATCTGGACGGCGGCTCCGACGACGAACGGTCTCTGGCCCGCAACGCCTCCGCGTTTGCGGACTACGAGATCATACCCGACGTCCTGACGGATGTGTCATCGATCCAGACCGCCACGACCCTGTTCGGCCAGCCGGCGGCCTGGCCGCTCATGCTTTCGGCCACAGGCCTGACCCGAATGTTCCACGGCTCGGCGGAGCCCGCCGTCGCCAGAGCGGCCGCCGCCCAGGCCATTCCCTACTGCCTTTCAACCATGGGCACGACGCGACTGGAGGACCTTACGTCCGCCGTTCGCGTGCCCGCCCTGTTCCAGATTTACGTCTTCAAAGATCGTGGACTAACCCGCGAGTTCGTCGCGCGATGCCGGGACGCCGGGTATGCCGGGCTCTGCCTCACCGTCGACACGCCTGTCGCCGGCAATCGACTGCGTGACCACCGCAGCGGCCTGTCTCTCCCGCCCCGGCTGACGATGCGCTCCCTGCTCGATTTCGCCCTGCATCCCGGCTGGTCGATACCTGCCCTGACCGGCGCCAGGTTCGACTTGGCCAATGTCAGTCACCGCACCGAGGCCCTGGCGGACACCCCCATGAGCCTGTTCGACTTCATCGGCCGTCAGTTCGACTCCAGTCTGACCTGGCGCGATGTGGAGTGGCTCGCCGCCGAGTGGAATGGGCCTCTGGCGATCAAAGGGCTCATGACGCCGCAGGACGCCGCCCGCGCCGTCGCGTCGGGCGCCAGCGGCGTGATTATCTCCAACCACGGCGGGCGCCAACTGGACGGCGCTCCCGCGCCGATCGATCAGGTCGCCGCCGTGAGAGACGCGCTGGGCGACGGACCGGATGTCATCTGCGACGGGGGCGTCCGACACGGCTCGGACATCGTCAAGGCGCTCGCCCTGGGCGCGACCGCCTGCTCTATCGGCCGGCCCTATCTGTACGGCCTGGCGGCGGCCGGCGAAGCTGGCGTTGCTCGGGTTCTCACGCTTCTGCGCGGCCAGTTCGAGCGCACGCTCGCCCTGGCGGGCGTTCCTTCAATAAAGACCCTGAACCGACGCCATATCCGGCACAGACCGCAGTAGCGCCGCCGAACCACAGGCGGCAGCGCTGCCGGCGATGGCTTCGCCGCAGGCTTCATCGGCCCGCCGCCCGAGGACGGAGGCGGGGCGATGGCGGATCCCTCACACGACGCCATCGTCCCAACCTCCATGCGCCACGCAGAGCGACCTTCCGGCCGTTGCGGAGCATCGAAATGCTCCGGCTGGGCACACTAACGGACGCTGCCCCCACCCTGGGATGCGCCATACTCACGACCAAGGCGGACAATGCAGCGGGTTTCCAATGACCGAGCCTCAGACTGAAATATCGGGCGGGCGCGTGGCCGGACGGCGGATCGGCGGCGTCGAGCGCTACCTGGGCCTGCCTTATGCGGCGCCCCCGACGGGCGCGCGGCGGTTCTGCGAACCGCAGCCGGCGGAGGGATGGGCAGACGTTCGCGACGCGGCCGAACCGGGCCCGACCGCGCCCTACCGGCTGAAGGATTTTCCCGCCCTGGACATCGCCCCTCTCGTCGGCCAAGGCTGGGAAGGCGGCGACGACTGCCTGACCGTCAATGTCTGGACGCCCGACTCAAACGCCGCGGGTCTGCCGGTGATGGTCTTCATCCACGGCGGCGCATTCGTCGGCGGCGCGGCCATGGCGCCCGTGCAGGACGGGACCGCCTTCGCGCGGAACGGTGTGGTCCTGATGACCCTCGCCTACCGTGTCGGGGTCGAGGGCTTTCTGCCTATTGACGGCGCGCCCGCCAACCTGGGGCTGCGCGACATGATCGCAGGGCTGGAGTGGGTCCGCTCGAACGCCGCAGCTTTCGGCGGCGATCCCGCCAATGTCACCGTCTTCGGCGAATCGGCCGGGGCCATGGCCATCGCCGACCTGGTGGCCTCGCCGCTCGCCCGGGGCCTGTTTCGTCGCGCCATCATCCAGAGCGGCCACGGATCGATGGTCCGCTCCATCCCCGTCACCCATCGCCTGACCCGGGCCGTCGCCAAGGCGCTGGGCGTCCGCCCAACGCTTGACGGGTTCCGTTCCGCCAGCATCGAACAGACGCTGGACGCGGTCCAGACGGTCTCCGAGCCGACGGCCCGCCTGGACCTGCGCGACGAACAGGGCCGTGACCCCGCCTACGGGCTGAGCCGTTTCCTGCCGGTGTTCGGCGACGAGGTCCTCCCCGCCCCGCCGCTTCAGGCGCTGGAAGCCGGCGCAGGCGCCGAGGTCGATGTTCTCATCGGGTCCAACACCGAAGAGATGAACCTGTATTTCGTGCCGACCGGCGTGCGGACCGGGGTCGGCCGCCTCCTGTCGTGGTTCCTGCTGGGTCGGTCGATTCGGAAGGCCGGGGCGATCCTGCGGGCCTATGGCATGGGGCGCAAAGGGGTGCGGCCGGGCGACGCCCTGACCCTGGCCATGAGCGATCTGGTCTTTCGCTGGCCCGTCCGCGCCTATGCGGAGGCGCATCGCGGGCGGACCCACGTCTATGAATTCGGTTGGCGCTCCCCGGCCTGCGACGGCGAGCTTGGCGCCTGCCACGCGGTGGAGCTGCCGTTCGTGTTCGACACCCTGGCGGCCGCCACCGGTCCCAAGGGCGTGCTGGGGAACGTTCCGCCTCAGGCTCTGGCGGACCGGGTGCATCGGATTTGGGTCGATTTCGCGCGCGACGGCAGCCTGCCTTGGCCCGAGTACACGGCGAAAGATCGCCTTGTGCACCGCCTCGACACCGGCGAGACCGCCTATGAGGCGCCGATGCCCGCCGCGCGCTTCTGGCCCTGAGGCGGCCATGTATCTGCAGCGTTTCAGACTGGACGGCCGCACCGCGCTTGTGACCGGCGGCGCTTCTGGCATCGGCCTGGCCTGCGCCGACGCCCTGTCGGAGGCCGGCGCGCGCATCGTCATCGCCGACCTGAACGCAGACGCCATCGACCGCGCCGTGGCGGGCCTTGTCGCGCGAGGGCGCGCAGCCGAGGGCAGGGTCATGGATGTGACCGACCGGACGCGGGTCGACGCCGTGGCTGAGGAGGTGGGACCGATCGACCTGCTGGTCAACAACGCCGGGATCGCCCTGTCCGAGATCGCCGCCGAGGACATGGACGACGCGCGATGGCTGAAGGTTCTCGACGTCAATCTCAACGGAGCCTTCTGGTGTGCGCGCGCCTTTGGGCGCGGCATGCTGGCGCGCCGCCACGGCGCCATCGTCAACGTCGGCTCGATGTCCGGACTGATCGTCAACCGGCCCCAAGGCCAAGCGCACTATAATGCCTCCAAGGCGGCAGTTCATCAGATGACCCGGTCGCTGGCGGCCGAATGGGCCGACAGGGGCGTGCGCGTCAATGCGGTGGCGCCCACCTATGTATCCACACCGCTGAACGCCTTCGCCGACCGCGAGGCCCCCATGTACAAACGCTGGATCGACTCCACGCCGATGGGTCGGCTGGGGGAGCCGGAGGAGGTGGCCAGCGTGGTTCTTTTTCTGGCGTCGGACGCGTCCAGCCTTGTGACGGGCGCCATCGTCCTGGCGGACGGCGGCTACACCTGCTGGTGAGATCATGAAAGCAAAGCCTTTGATCGCCGCCCTCGAGCTGGGCGGCACCAAATGCGTGGCCGTGCTGGGATCCGGGCCGGACGACATCCGCAGCGAGACCCGCATTCCCACGGAGGACCCGCTGCAGACCCTGGACGTCCTGGACGGAGTGCTGCGGCGTTGGCGCGACCGGCACCGTTTCGACGCCGTGGGTCTGTCCAGCTTCGGTCCACTGGACCTGGATCCGACGTCCCCGACCCATGGACAAGTCGTCAACACGCCCAAGCCGGGCTGGAGCGGCGTGGACATCCTGGGCCGTGCGCGCCGCTGGGGCGTGCCCGTCGGGTTCGACACCGACGTCAACGCCGCAGCCTGGGCCGAGCATCGCTGGGGCGCCGCCCAGGGCCTGGACTCCTTCATCTACATCACCCTGGGCACCGGCTTGGGCGTCGGCACGATCGTGGACGGCCGGACGGTCAAGGGCCTGTGGCATTCCGAAGCCGGCCACATGCGGGTTCCTCGCCTGCCCGGCGCCGCCTGGCCGGGCCACTGCCCCTTTCACGGCGACTGCGTCGAAGGCCTTGCCTCCGGCGCCGCCATCCAAGCCCTGGCCGGCTTCCCGGCCGAACAGCTGACCCGGACGGACCCGGTCTGGGACGAGGTGGTCCACGCTATGGCCGGCCTGCTCCACAACCTCGTCCTCGCCGCCATGCCGCAACGCATACTGATCGGCGGGGGCGTCGCCCTCGGCCAGCCCCATCTGTGGCCGCGCGTGAGGGCGCGCTTATCGGACAGCCTGGCCGGCTATCTGACATCGCCGCAGCTCGCCGGGGCCTGGGACGAATTCATCGCCGCCCCGGCCCTGGGCCATCGCGCCGGCCCGCTTGGCGCGGTCGCTCTCGGCCTGCGCGCCCTTGAAGGCGCCAACTGAGGCTGCGGTTCGGCACATCCGCCGACCTATCAGATAGGTTAGATTGCTGGCAGGTTCCCCACACAAGGCGACCGTCCCAAGACGGCGCGAATCGAGGGCACGACAGGATGCGACTGAACACTCTTCTGGCGACAAGCGTGGCCATGACCGTCATCGCCGGCGCGGCGCACGCCCAGGTCGCGGTCGGCGAACCACAAGCCACCACCGTCGACGACATCATCGTGACGGCCCGCAAGCGCGAGGAAAGACTGTTCGACGTCCCGGTCGCGGTCACGGCCGTCACCGCCGAGACCCTTGAGAACCGTCAGTTCCAGACCGTGCGCGAGATCGCGGCCGTGACGCCGGGCCTCAACATCGCGTCGGACAGCGCCGGACGCGGCTTCGTGTCGATCCGCGGCGTCGGCGTGACCCTGCTGGACACCGTCCAGCCCGGGGTCGGCATCTTCGTCGACGGGATTTATCAAGCCAACACCTCTTATCTGAACAGCCCCACCCTGGCGGTGCAGCAGATCGAGGTGCTGCGGGGGCCCCAGTCCACCCTGTTCGGGCAGAACACCCTGGGCGGGGCCATCAACATCACCACGCGCCAACCGTCGAACGACGTCGAGGGCCGCCTCAGCGCCGCCTACGCGGGGCCGGACAACTTCTACACCCTGGGCGCCTCTATCTCCGGCCCCCTCGTCGAGGACGTGCTGGCGGGCCGCCTTTCGGTCGGGACGCAGGGCCGCGACGGCTTCGTCCGTAACTCGCTGCTCGGCTTCGATGACGCCAACCGCCTGCGGCAGGACACCATCCGGGGCTCGCTGCGGTGGACCCTGCCGGGCGCCTCGGTTCTGACCGCCAACGCCTATTACGACACGATCGAGGGCCCCCTGCCCCTCTACGCCGTCACGACCGGCCCGACCGACTATCGTGACGACGCCCAGACAAACTTCCGCAGCCAGGCGGAATACGAATACAGCGGCGTGAACGCCAAGTTCGACACCGCCCTGACGGCCACGACGGACATGACGATCATCCTGTCGCACGATCGTCGCGACCAGACCGGATCCAGCGACGCCGACTTCCAGCCCATCCCCCTTGCCTTCTCAAACGGCGAAAGCGAGCTGCGCACCAATACGGCCGAGGTGCGTTTCGACACCGCCTGGTCGGACACCTTCTCGACCCTGATCGGCGGCTTCGCCAGCCGCCAAGACACGTCCCAGACCTCCACAACCACCCTCTTCATCGCCAACCCGCCCTTGCAGCAGACCGCGACGAGCGACACCGAGGCCAAGCTGTGGGCCGTGTTCGGCACGGCCTTCTGGAACTTCGCTCCGGAGTGGGAGCTGAGCCTCGGCCTGCGGCTGGACCACCAGGAGGTGACGACGGTCAGCGCGGTCAGCGCCACCTATGAGGCGGACGAGATCCAACCCCGCCTGGCGCTCCGCCGCAGTTTTGGCGACGACAGCATGGTCTACGCCTCCATCGCGCGGGGTTTCCGCGGCGGCGGCGCCAACGGGCCAGGCGCGCCCAACCCGTTGTGGGATGGAGATTCTGTGTGGACGTATGAGGCGGGCGCCAAGACGCGCTGGTTCGACCGTCGCCTGACCCTGACCGGCGCCGTCTTCTTCAACGACTACTCTGACGTCATCGGTCAGAATTCGCTGGCGCCGTCGACCACTGGTGTGGGCATCGTCGGCATCAACCTGAACACGGGCGACGCGGAGAGCTTCGGCGTCGAGGCGGAGTTCACCGCCCAGTTGACCGACGCCTGGACCGTCAGCGGCGGCGCCCTGCTGCAACGCGTGCGGATCACCGACGACAGCCGCTACGTCGACACCACTGGCCGACAGCTGCCCAGCAACCGCCTTCCGTTCGAGCCGGACTGGAGTGCAAACCTTCAGACGAACTATGTGAAGCCGATCGGACGGGGCGACCTGATCCTATCGGGCGGCGTGGTCGGCAAGGGCGAGCGCAACGGCGCCAGCCTGTCGCAGACCTTTGCGCCCAGACTGGACGCCTACTGGCTGGCCAACGCCTCCGTCGCCTACCGCTGGGACGGCTTCGAGGTCTCGGTGTTCGCCAACAATCTGTTCGACGAGGACTACTACGAAGCCTTCATCGACAGCTCCGTCCTGTCGGTGGCCGGCCTGCCTGCATTGGGAAGCCTGGGCCTGGTCGGCGACGGCCGCCGCGTCGGCGTTCGCTTCGGCTACAGCTTCTAGAAACGGAGGAGCAAGCGTGAGCGCCTTGATGGCCCAAAGCCCCACGGCGCTCGACGCCGGCCTGATCCAGACCCTGCGCGAAGTCTTTGCGGAGCGCCTGCATCTGGGCGAGGCCATGCGCGCCCAGCATGGCTCCAGCGAGGCGCATTTCGACACCGTCCTGCCGGACGCCGTGGTCTTCGCCCGCTCCACCGAGGAGGTGGTCGCGGCGGTCAGAGCCTGCGTGGCCCACAACACGCCGATAATCGCCTACGGAGCGGGCACCTCGATCGAAGGCAACACCACGCCGGTGCGCGGCGGGGTCACCATCGATCTGTCCGAGATGGACCAGATCCTTCAGCTCAATCCGGAAGACTTCGACGTCACCGTCCAGGCCGGCGTCCGGCGCGAGCAGTTGAACGCTCACCTGCGCGATCAGGGCCTCTTCTTCCCCATCGACCCCGGCGCCAACGCCACCATCGGCGGCATGGCCGCGACCCGCGCGTCAGGCACCAACGCCGTCCGATACGGCACGATGCGTGAGGCGATCCTGTCGCTGCGTGTGGTCACCCCGGACGGCCGCGACATCCGCACCGCGCGACGAGCGCGAAAGTCGGCCGCAGGCTACGACCTGACGCGACTGTTTATCGGCTCCGAAGGCACCCTGGGCATAATCACCGAGGTCACCCTGCGGCTGCACGGCATTCCCGAGGCGATCCTGTCGGCGGTGTGCAGCTTCGACACCATCCAGGGCGCCGTCGACACGGTGGTCCAATCCATCCAGCTGGGCGTGCCTCTGGCCCGGGTGGAGATCCTGGACGACGTGCAGATGCGGGCTTCGAACGCCTGGTCCGGCCTGGACTATCCAGAGAAGACCACCCTCTTCTTCGAATTCCACGGCTCCGAACGCTATGTGCAGGAACAGGTGGAGACAGTTTCGGAGCTTGCGGACGGCAATGGCGGCTCGGCCTTCCGCTGGTCGAACCTGCCCGAGCAGCGCGACGCCCTCTGGAAGGCGCGGCACGAGGCCTATTACGCCGCGACCGGACTTCGCAAGGGTGCGGTGGGATGGCCCACCGACGTCTGCGTGCCCATCGGCCGGCTCGCCGAATGCATCGCCCAGACAAAGCAAGACCTGGAGGGCGCCAGCATTCCCGCGCCCATCCTGGGTCACGTCGGCGATGGCAACTTCCACGTCGTCTTTGTGCTGGACCCAAACAGTCCGGCCGAGGCCGCCGAGGCCGAGGCCCTGAACGCACGCCTTGTCCGTCGCGCGCTCGACATGGACGGCACCTGCACCGGCGAGCACGGCATTGGCCTAGGCAAGCAGGACTGGCTGATCGAGGAGATGGGCGACGGTGTCGAGGTGATGCGCACCCTGAAGCGCGCCATGGATCCCCTGAACCTGTTCAATCCGGGCAAGATATTCGCCTTCTGACCTATCTGAAAGGTCTTGCCAGACCTGTCAGATAGGTTCACGGTCGCATCAGCTCCCGCAGAGGAGCGTCGGAGGACGCCATGGACCGGATCACGCCTGGGGAGGCCGACCGCGCCACCTGCATCGTCGTCTCGCCCGAGATGACCATTCTGATTGGACGGGGGCCGTTGACGGCCACGTCCGCGCCCGTCCATCCCTTCGGCGTCGCCTACGGCCTTGGCTCGATCAAGGCGCCCGCCCGGCTCGAGGTGACGGCGCCGGGCGGCGTCGACGCCCTCTTGGCGCGCGATACGGGCGCGGCGCGCGTCGTCCTGCTGGTGGCCGAGCGCGCCCTGACTCGCATCCGCGGCCTGTCCCGGCCGGACGCCGGAGCCACCGACGCCTTCCATCTCCCAACCGACCTGCGCGCCATCGCCCTGGCCCTGCGCGATTGCGGACTGGGCGGCGAGGCCGGCGACATTTATCGGACCGCCAAGGGCATCGAACTGCTGTTCGAGACCTGGCGGCGGCTGGATGACGCCACCCTTGCCCCAATGGCCGGCGCCACCGCCCTCTCGGAGGCCGACTGCCTGCGCCTGGTCCAGGCCCGCGCGTTGATCGACGAGCAATGCCAGCAGAAGCTCTCCCTGGACGCCATCGCCCGCGGCTGTGGTCTGAACCGGGAGAAGCTGACGCGCGGCTTCCGCGAGATGTTCGACTGCACCGTGGCCGAGGCCCTCGCGCAGCGGCGCCTGGAACGAGCCAGCCAGATGCTGGTAACCACGGACCTGCCGGTGTCGTCCATCGGCTATGAGAGCGGCTATCTGAACAACGCCAGCTTCGCGCGCGCCTTCGGTCGCCGCTTCGGCGTCTCGCCCAGCGACTACCGCGCCCGGAGGCTCGCCGCCTGATGCCCCCCGCCGCCCTGCTGGCCGAACCGTCCCGCGTCCGCCAAACCATTCAGCACATCAACGACTACATCCGCGACCAGGGTCTCAAGGTCGGAGACAGCCTCCCCAGCGAGGGCGTCTTCGCTCTGGAACTCGGCGTCAGCCGCGCCGTAATGCGCGAGGCGTTTGGGGCGCTTGCGGCGCTGCGGGTCATCGATGTCGGAAACGGCCGACGAGCCCGGATCGCCGCCATCGACGGATCGGTTCTGGCCAACTCGCTGGACCACGCGGTCTCCACCGACCAGATCAGCATCGGTGATGTCTGGGACGTGCGCCGCACGATCGAGGCCCGCACCGCCGCCCTGGCCGCAACGCATCGCACCGAAGCCGAAGCCGACCGCATCGTCGAGCTGGCGGTCTTGATGGAGCGCGACGTGGCAGACCGTCCGTCCATGACCGGCCACGACCTGGCCTTCCACGAGGCCATCGCGCTCGCGGCGCACAATCCTCTGTTCCTGCAGATCGTGCGCTCCTTCGCGCCCCTCATGCGGATCGCTGTTCCAGCGGCCTGGGACACGCGCCTGGCGCAGCGCGACCAGACCGTCATCATCGAACGACACCACGCCATCGCGCGCGCCATCAAGGCCGGCGACCCCGCGGCGGCCGAAGCGGCCATGAATGCGCACTTCGACGTCTCCATCGGAGATGTGCTCAAGGGCCTCAGCCCCAACACCCCCATCCCAGCCGGAGCCGGCAATGGCCTCTGAACCGCTTTCAGTCGACGCCGTTCGGGTGCGCGCCGCTCCCTCGGTCGGGTGGACGATCCTCCTGCTGGCCGTCGCCGTGGCCTCGGGGTCGACGATCCAGTCCGCCTTCTCGCCCTTCGCGGAAATCACCAAGGCCGACATGGGGCTGAGCGACCTTCAGCTCAGCTATCTGCAGGGACTGGCCATCGCCGTGCCCGCCATCCTCGTGTCCATTCCGCTAGGCTGGCTGGTCGATCACAAGACGCGGCGCTGGCTTCTGGTCGGCATGTCCCTAGTCTGGACGGCGGGCCAGCTCATGACGGTATGGGCCGATGATTTCAACACCATGATGGCGGCGCGCATGGTCGCCAGCCTGGGCGGCACCTGCGTCCTGCCGATCGTCATCTCGATGGCCGCCGATCTGTGCCGGCCGGAGACGCGAGGCCGCTCCCTGCTGCTCCTGTCGATCGGCAAATACGTCGGCACCGCCCTGGCCTTCGGAGCCGGCGGCGCCCTGTTCGGCTGGCTTGCGGCCCGGCCCGAGCCGCTGTTCGAGGGCCTTTCGGCCTGGCGTCAGGCGCATCTGCTGGTGGCCCTGGCGAGCGCCGGCCTGACCGCGCTGTTCCTGATTATCCGCGAGCCCGAGCGCCGTGAAGTCGCGTTGAAGAGTGCGAGCCTTGGGCAGTCCGCCGCCGCCCTGTGGTCACGGCGCGCCTTCCTCATCCCCCTGTTCATCGGCCAGATCAGCGTCATCATGGCCGACAATGCCGCACTGACCTGGACCGCGCCGGTGCTGTCGCGCCAGTTCGGTCTGTCGCCAGAGGATTTCGCGGGCTGGGTCGGCGGACTGGTCCTCGCCGCCGGCGTGGCGGGTTCAGTGATCGGCGGGATCGCGGCCGACGCGGGCCATCGCTGGAGGCCCGGCAAGGGCCTTCTGCTCGGGGCCGTTGTCGCCTCCCTCATCGCCCTGCCCTGCGCGGTCTTTCCTCTCGCGCCCACCGTTCCGATGTTCGCCTTGCTGCTAGGCGTTCTGCTGCTCGCGGGCACCGCGACCGGCCTGCTGACGGCCACGGCGATCGCCGTCTTGGTGCCCAACGAGTTCCGCGGCCTGTGCCTGGGGGCCTTCATCGTGTTCGGCGTACTGTTCGGCTTCGGCATCGCGCCAACCCTCGTCACCGTCGGCAGCCAGATCCTAGGCGGAGAAAGCCAGCTGGGACTGTCGCTGGCCGTGGTCGGCCTCGCCTCCGGCGCCATTGCGGTTCTGGCCTTCGTGCTGGCGATGATGCGCGCACCGTCGCACAGCGAGGATCATGCGTCTCGGACACAGGCGGCCGCTTGAACGGGATGGTTCAGAGGCGGGGGCCCGCCTCATCGCGACTGCACCGACGCCCCGCCGAACACCACCTGGCTGCGCATGTCGTCCCCGAAGAGGCCGTAAAGCATGGGCAGGGCCGGCCGGCTTACGGCGTCGAGCGCGGCGAGATGGTCCGGGCCCAGCCGCAGGTCAATCGCGGCGATGTTTTCCCTCAGCTGCGAGACGCGGCTCACCCCCACCAGGGTTGTGTGCACCGCCCTCCGGCCCAGGACCCACGCCAGGGCCACCCGAGCGGGAGGTTCGCCGGTCTCTACGGCGACCTGTTTCACAGCCTCGACGATTGTCCAGTTTCGATCGGTGAACAGGCTGTCGCCGAACGGATTGGCGCCGTCCAGCCGCGCGCTGCGGTCGTCCTGGCCGGAGGCGGCCTCGTTGGGCAGCCCGCCGGCGCGCGCCGGCCCCGCCTCGACGGCGTTCCGATCATATTTGCCGGTGAGCAGGCCGTAGGCGAGCGGGCTCCAGGGCGCCAGGCCAAGGCCGGCGTCGAGAGCCAGGGGCGCGTGTTCGGCCTCAATGTCGCGGCTGACCAGCGAATAGAAGAGCTGAAGGGCGATCGGGCCCGGCCGTCCCTGGGCGGCGGCGAGGGTGACGATGCGCGCGGCGTACCAGGCCGGCGCGTTCGACAGGCCCCAGTAACGAATCCTGCCCGCCCTCACGAGCGACGACATCGTCTCCAGCAACTCCTCGGGCGGCGTCACGCCGTCCCACACATGGGCCCAATACAGGTCGATGTGGTCAGTCTGGAGACGCCGCAGGGACCCCTCCACCGCAGCCCGAACCGCCTTGGCGCCGTTGCCGCCGGCGGAGGGCCCCCTGCCCGTCGCGAAGCCGGACTTGGTCGAAACGATGAGCCGGTCGCGGTCGCCGCGCCTTTTCAGGATTTCGCCGATCATCCGCTCCCCCTCGCCGGAGGCGTAGACATCCGCCGTATCGATGACATTGCCGCCCGCCTCGACATAGGCGTTCAATACCGCTTCGGCCTCTGGCCGGCCCATGCCCCAGCGGGCCACGCCGAAAGTCATGGTCCCCAACGAGAGGGGGCTGACGAGCAGGCCCGATCGGCCTAGGGGGCGGTAGTGGTCGAGAGGCATGGGGCAAGTCCTGACGGAGCGACTGGGACCCACGATGGACGATGGCAGCCCTTCACGGTATCGCCTTAAAAGCCCAAAAGCTGATGAGTAGGATTCATTAATGGATCGGGAGACCTGGGCGGACATGGCGGTGTTCGCCGCCATCGCCGACGCCGCGAGCTTCACGCGGGCCGGCGTCCGGCTCGGCGTTTCCGCTTCGGCCCTCAGTCACCGCATGCGCGAGATGGAGGCGCGGCTGGGCGTCCGGCTGCTCAACCGGACGACCCGGAGCGTCAAGCCGACCGAGGCGGGAGAACGGCTGCTCGCCCGCCTGCGCCCGGCCCTGCGCGACATGGACGAGGCGCTCGCCGCGCTCAGCGCGGACCAGGAGAGGCCGACGGGCCGCGTCCGGGTCACGGCCCACCGCTCCGCCGCCTTCGGCCTGGTCCTGCCCCGCCTGCCCGGCTTCGCCCTCGCCTACCCCGACATCCGCGTGGAGCTGGTCGTCGACGACGGCCTGGTGAACATCGTGGCCCAGGGCTTCGACGCCGGTATCCGGCGGCGGCCCTCCCTGGAGCAGGACATGATCTCGGTGCGGCTCGACGACGGCGTACCGTTGCGCCTGGTGGCCTCGCCCGACTATCTCGCCGCCTTCGGCGCTCCCGAGACGCCCCGCGACGTGCTCGGCCATCGCTGCCTGAGCTACCGCCTTCCAACGGCCGGTTCGCTCTACCCCTGGACCTTCGAACGGGCCGGCGAGACCCTGAGCCTTGAGCCGCCGCAGCAGTTCCTGACCAACGACATCGACATGCTGTGCGACGCTGCCCGGGCCGGCCTCGGCCTCACCTGGATCACCGCGGACCAGGCTGCGCCCCATCTGGCTTCGGGGGCCTTGGTCAGCCTGCTCGAGGACTGGTGCCCCGACCTGCCGCCGAACTATCTCTACTATGCGGGTCGCCGGCACCTGCCGCCGCCGCTTCGAGCCTTCATCGACGCCATGACGGCCTAGGGTCTTGCCGGCGCCGGCGGCGCAAAGGTTCTGCCTCGAACGTCGCAGAGCCCACCCTCAGTCCAGTCCGCCGCCGTGCCGGATCCGGATTCCAGAGCGCGATCGTCCGACGACCGCCCCTGTTCAGCCGCCCCGCAATCTGAGACACAAGAGCCTGCGCAACTGCGATATCGCAAGGGCGGACACCGAGGACGCGTGCGTCCGCAGCCCAGGACGCCAAGTGGCCCCGGACCCATCCCCCCCGGTCAAGGTCTCGACCGGCATAGACGGCCTCGACCTCGTGCTGAACGGCGGGCTGACGCCACACCGCATGTATCTTATCGAAGGCACGCCGGGCACCGGCAAGACCACTTTGGCTCTCGGCTTCCTTCTCGCCGGCGTCGAAACGAACGAGGTGGGCCTCTACATCACCCTGGCCGAAACGGATGTGGAGCTCCGCGCGGTCGCCAGGGCCCATGGGTGGGCGCTAGATGGGATCGAACTGTTCGAAATGGTCCCGGCTGACGGCTTCAGCAATGATCAGGAACAGACCCTGCTTCACCCGAGCGAGGTCGAGCTTGGCGAGACCGTGCGCACCATCATGGCCAAGGTCGATGAGCTGCGGCCCACGTTGGTGGTGCTCGACAGCCTTTCAGAACTTCGCCTGCTGGCGCAGAGCCCGATCCGCTACCGCCGGCAGATCCTGGCGCTCAAGCATTTCTTCTCCACCCGCAGCTGCACCGTCCTCTTTCTGGACGACAAGGGCGCCGACGGAAGCGACCTGCAGCTGCACAGCATCGCCCACGGCGTGATCTCTCTGGGCCAGACCCTCGCGAGCTTCGGTGGTCAGCGGAGGCGGCTTCACGTCGTCAAGATGCGCGAAGCGCCCTTCAGGGGCGGCTATCATGACTTCGAAATCGAGCGGGGCGGATTGCAGGTGTTCCCCCGCTTGGTCGCGTCCGACCACCCCGCGCTGGACGGCGGAGAGCCGATCTCGACGGGCTCCCCGCCGCTGGACGCCCTGCTGGGTGGCGGCCTGGTCCCCGGCACCTCGACGCTGCTGACGGGTCCGGCAGGCGTGGGCAAGACCACTGCGGCGGTTCAGTGTATGGTCGCGGCGCTCGAGCGGGGACAGAAGGCGTCCTACTTCCTGTTCGACGAGCGCATGCCGACCCTGCTGACGCGCAGCGCGGCCCTTGGAATGGACCTTCGGCCCCATCTCGAGAGCGGGCTGCTGGAGCTCCGGGCGATCGATCCCGCGGAAATGTCGCCCGGCGAGTTCGCCTGCGCCGTCCAGAGCGCGGTCGAGCGCCATGGTTCGACCGTCGTGGCGATCGACAGTCTGAACGCCTACCTCCAGGCCATGCCGAACGAGAAATTCCTCGTTCTGCAAATGCACGAGATGCTGACCTATCTGGGCCAGAAGGGGGTGGTCAGTCTGCTCATCCTCGGCCTGCACGGGGTGACCGGCGACATTCGGTCTGACGTCGACCTGAGCTATCTATCCGACACCGTCGCCCAGCTTCGCTATTTCGAGGCCGAGGGCGAGGTCCGGCAGGCCATCTCGGTCATTAAAACGCGTACGGCGCGGCACGAACGGACGATCCGGGAGTTTCAGATCGGCGACCGCGGACTTCAGCTCGGCGAGCCGCTCAACCAGTTCCAAGGCGTCCTCGCCGGCGTGCCCACCTTCTCCGGAGAAGCGAAGACCCTGATGTCCAGCCAGACCCATCCGGACGGCCCGCGCGCCTAGCATGAACACCCGCGTCCTGATCCTCGCCCCGCGGGGCCGCGACGCCGTGGTGGCGGCCGGTCTCTTCGGCCGATCCGGGATCGAGGCGACGATCTGCGCGGATGAAACGGCCCTGTTGACGGCCCTGGACGACGGCGCGGGCGCGGTGCTGATGACCGAAGAGGCTCTGGCCGCCGGCCTGCCCGGCGTTTCGGCCTGGGTCGCCCGCCAGGACGGCTGGTCCGACATCCCCTTCATCGTGCTCGCCAACGGGTCTCGGTCGCCCCGGACCATCGCCGCCGCCGAACGCCTGTCCGAGCTCGGCAATGTGGTGATGCTGGAGCGCCCCCTGCACGCCGAAGCCATGCTGGGCGCGGTTCGCTCGGCCCTCAAGGCCAGGGCTCGGCAATTCGAGGTGCGGGACGCCCAGGCCCGCCTGCGGGAAAGTGAAGAGCGGCTGCGGCTGGCCGTCGACAACGCCGAGATCGGTTTCTGGGATGTGGACATGGTCCATGACCGTCTGATCTGGCCGGCGCGCACCAAGGCCATGTTCGGCATCTCGCCCCACGTGGAGGTCACGCTCCAGGACTTCTACGACGGCCTGCACCCGGCCGACCGCCAGGCGACGACGGAGGCCTTTCAGGCCGCCGCCGACCCCGCCGTCCGGGCCCTCTACGACGTCGAATACCGCACCGTCGGCAAGGAGGACCGGGTCGAGCGGTGGGTGGCAGCCAAGGGCCGCGGCGTGTTCGACGCGGACGGCCGCTGCCTGCGCGTGGCGGGAACCGTCCTGGACATCACCCGCCGCAAGGCCGCCGAAGGACGTCGCAACGCCGTCGCCGAACTGGCGCAGGAGTGGAAGGACCTCGTCGCGCCCGGCGATATCGCCCGCGCCGCCGCAAGCGTGCTGGGGCGGACGCTCGGCGTCGGGAGGGTCGGCTATGCGGCGGTCGATCATGAGGGAGAAACCCTTCACGACGTCCTCGACTGGACGGCTTCGGATGTGACGCCCCTGTCCGGGACGCTGCCCCTGCGTGACTACGGCTCCTTCATCGACCGTCTCAAACAGGGCGAGGTGACGGCGGTCGAGGACGTGCGCACGGACCCCCGGACGGCGCCGGCCGTGGCGGCGCTGCAGGCCAAGGCCGTGCGGTCGTTCGTCACTGTGCCGGTGCTGGAGCACGGCCGCCTGGTCGCCGTTTTCTTCGTCAACGACATGAGGTCCCGCGCCTGGGGCGAAGCCGACCTGACGCTGATCCGGGAGTTCGCCGACCGCACGCGCATCGCCGTGGAACGCGCCCATACGCAACGCGCGCTGCTGGGCAGCGAAGCGCGCCTGCGTGAGCTGAACGAGACACTGGAAACGCTCGTAGAGGCGCGCTCAGCCGAGCGGGACCGCCTTTGGAATCTGTCTCAGGACATGCTGGCCCGCGCCGATTACAGCGGGATGATGTCGGCGGTCAGCCCAGCCTGGACCCGTGTGCTGGGCTGGACCGAGGCGGAGCTGCTCAGCCGGGAATACGCCACCTTCATGCATCCCGAGGACGCTCCGCCGACCCTGACCGCGATTGGCCAGATGGCGGAGACCCATGCGCCGGCGCGGTTCGAGAACCGCATAGCCACCCGCGACGGCGGCTGGAAGTCGATCGAATGGACCGTCGCGCCGGAGCCGGACGGCCTGAATTTCATCGCGGTCGGCCGGGACCTCAGCCACGTCAAGGCGCGCGAGGCCGAGCTCGAGAAGGCCCAGGAGGCCCTGCGTCAGAGCCAGAAGATGGAGGCCATGGGCCAGCTGACCGGCGGAGTGGCGCACGATTTCAACAATCTGCTCACACCGATCGTCGGCTCGCTCGACATGCTGCAACGGCGCGGACTGGGCGGCCCGCGCGAGCAGCGGCTGATCGAGGGCGCAGCCCAATCCGCCGACCGGGCCCGCCTGCTGGTCCAGCGCCTCCTGGCCTTCGCCCGACGTCAGCCTCTGCAGTCGATCGGCGTTGATGTCTCGGAGCTGGTCCGGGGCATGGGGGAGCTGATCGAAAGCACGACAGGACCCCAGATCCAGGTCATCCTGGATCAGGCGCCCCAGCTGCCGCCCGCCCGTGCCGATCCCAATCAGCTTGAGATGGCGCTGCTGAACCTGGCCGTGAATGCGCGCGACGCCATGCCGGCCGGCGGCGAGCTCAGGATCACCACCCGCGGCGAGAGGATCGGTCGCCAGCACCGGTCCCGGCTTGCCCCGGGCGACTATGTCCTGATCTCGGTCGACGATACCGGCGCCGGCATGAGCGAAGACACCCTGGCGCGCGCCATTGAGCCCTTTTTCTCCACCAAAGGCGTCGGCAAGGGGACCGGGCTCGGCCTGTCCATGGTCCACGGCCTAGCGTCCCAGCTCGGCGGTGCGATGACCCTGTCCAGCACCGAGGGCCGAGGAACGACGGTGGAGCTCTGGCTGCCGATCGCCAGCGAGCGGTCTCAGCCCCGGTCGGCCGACCGCTGGCCGGACGACGGGACGCACCATCGCGGCGCGGTCCTTCTTGTCGACGACGAAGACCTGGTCCGCATGAGCACCGCCGACATGCTGGCCGACCTGGGCTATGCGGTGGTGGAGGCGCGCTCAGGCGAAGCGGCGCTTGAGCTGATGGCCGGGGAGACCAAGGTTGATCTCATCGTCACGGACCATCTGATGCCGGGCATCAATGGCGTCGAACTGGCGCGCCGTCTTCGGGCCGCGCACCCGGCGCTCCCGGTGGTCTTGGTCTCGGGGTATGCGGAGATGGAGGGTATAGACGCTGAGCTGCCACGCTTGGCCAAGCCGTTCCGAAAGAACGAGCTCGCCGCCGTTCTCGGCGCCCTGCCCAGACTGTCGGCGCCAGGGACGGCCCGGCACTAGGGTCGGCGCCTTTTTGTGGTGCGCCTCATTTGCAGGGGCCGGCCCTGCTGGCATGCCCGCCAACACGAAAGACCGCCGCCATGAAGGAATCCAAGGGCAAGGCCAAGAAGGCCCAGCCGCCCAAGGCCAATGCGTCGAACCCCAGCGTCAAGGATCTGATCGACCGGGCGCCGTCCACGTCCTGAACGAGGTCATGGCGGGTCTGTATCATTCGGCGCATTTCGCCGCCGTACACCGACACAGGACGGAGATGCGGCAGCAGCGCGGCGAGGAGGAAAACGTCCGCAGGGCCGCGCTTCGTCAGGAAACACAGGCGGCTCTGAAGGAGCTCGAGGAACTGGAGGCGCGGAGCGAGGCCTGGAATCGGGCGCAACGCCTTCGGGCATTCATCGCCGCATACGAGGCTGCGGCCCGCAGCCGGGACGGCGGCCTCGGCCCTGATGACGCCGACTGGATCGAGCGGGCATTACGACATACTGACCGCATCGATCCGCTGACGCCGACCCCCGTGTCCGCTCTCGACTACGAGGAAGTCGATCTACGCGCGGTCTCGGCCTGGCAGATGCCGGACGAGCTCTGAAAGCTTCAACGCCTGTGCTGAGCGGAGGGATCGCCTGGCAACGATTTGTCCGATCACGCCGAGAGGACGGCTTCTATCTCCCTCGCCCGGTTTGTGATCAGTTCGGACAGCCGTCCGACAATCTCGTGCTCTAGGCCTGCCGCCCGCATCTCGTTCGCCACAACAGCGACGGCTCCCGGAATGCGGCCGGCGAGGTCACGGACGCGCCCGAGGCAGTGGTTCGGGCTCTTGCGGGCCTCCTTGGCCATGCGTTCAACATGCCGCGCCCCAAGGTTTCTCAGGCGGCATTCCCCGCCCAGCTTCATCGCCAGCTTGAGCTTCTGATAGTCCAGACCAGGGTAGGGTAGTGCGCTGGCGATGTCATAAAGCGGCGCCAGTCGGACGCGCCCCCCGCCGGAGAGCAGGATCGAGTAGTTCTTGGCATGGGCATCTGTGCCGGCGACGAGCCAGTTGAAAATCACGGCGTCAAGAAAGGTATCGATGTCTTCGCCGGGCTCGCTCGACTGCTCGGCCAGAACGGCGACGCATTCCTTGACCCCGGGTCCGCCCTCGTTCTGGTATTTTTCCGAAGGCAGATGGGCGAGGGCCTGGCAGAAGTCCTCCTGGTGCACTCGTGCGATCCGGTTGCCGATGCGCAGCCGATCATATCGCTCGACGACGATGGCGATCTCGTCCTCGAAGATATCCACCCGGGAATGCGCAGCCGGAAGACCCAGATGGCGGGCCAGAGAGAGACACAGATGTTCGTTTTCGGCATGGCCGTCGAACGATGCTGTCGGAGGTTTCAGGATGTGGGTCGTCGGCAGTCGACCCGATGGAACGCCCCAGCGCCCGTCATCCCACATCAGGGCGGTCTTTGGCTGCGCTCCCGCAAGACTGAACTGGCCGGTGTCACGCGCCGCGCGCCAGGCCGCCTGGTCTTCTCGAAGGGCCTTCAGCCGCTCTGCGACTTGGCGCCTGTCCAGCCAGTCGACGCTGTCCTCCACGCCGTCCTGCAGGGCGGCCAAGCGCTCCGGTCGGACGAACTGCACCGCACCAGCGCAGTCCTCTCCCACGGCTCCGATAAGGGCGAAGGGGTTCTTGGGCGAAATCTGAAAGTGACGGGCCCATCTTGCGATGACGAGCTCATTGTCCGGGAGCAGCCCCCACAGAAACGCATTCACAGGTCCATGCGGATGCTCGGCGGCGGCCAGCGGCATTGATAGCGAGAGAGGATAGGCGTTCGGCCGAAGCCGCCATGCATCGTCGTAGGTCAGGGACAGTCTGCCCTGCCTTCGGCGAATTACCCCGATGGTCTGACCGTCCAGCAGAAGAACAAGGGAGTCATCAGCCATTGCCACGCGCCCGGTCAATGATCGCATCAATGTCGATCGACGCGCTGTCGGTGGGGCCACCTGTCAGCGGGTCTCCAAGGGACAGCGGCATGTCGAGCGCCTTGAGCGTCCTCAGGACGAGGCCCAGCTCGGCGCCGGCCTTGCCCTGCTCCAGTCCGCCGATCCACTGTCGGCTGACGCCGACCTTGGCGGCCAGGGAGCCCTGGTCAAGGCCTAGCCCCTTGCGGCGCGCCTTCACGGCGGCGCCGAGGTCTTTGGTTGAGCGAATTATCATCACAATGCCTTTGTCAGCGCTTGCTGACATCTATCATTGTCAGTGTTCGATTACAAAGCAAATTGTTATCGCTTGCTGACAATTCACTTTGTAGGCGTTCACTGACATTCAAGCCGGCCTGCGAAATAACCGGGGAAGACCCAGCGCTTCGGCCATGCGCTCTCTGATCCGGTCCGCCGCAGCCCGCACCGGATCGTCGGAGAGGTGAGCATACCGACTGGTAGTCACCACATGCTCATGCCCCAACAGATTTCCGATGAGCACCAGGCCCTCACCGCCGGCCACGGCGACGCTGGCGAAGCTGTGTCTAAGGTCATGGATTCGGAGGTCAGGCAGCTCCGCCCGCTTTCGGATCATGACCCAGGCCCAGTCCAGATTCGCCACGGGGCGGCCGGGATGGCGTCGATCCGGGAAGACCCAGGTGGCGTCAGCCTTCGGCAGCGTCTTCATCAGGGCCTTAGCCGGTCCCCCCAGACGAATGACCTTGGGCCCTTTCTTGGAATCCCTGAGCCTCAGGAGCCCCTTGTCCAGATCCACCTCGCTCCATCGCAGGTGAGCGATCTCGTTCTTGCGGGCGCTGGTCAGCAGAAGAAGGCGGATGATGGCCACGTGCCGTGGATCGCCCGTCTTTCTCCAGCGCCGTCAGAAGGTCGCCCAGTCGGGCCAGTTCGGCGGCCGACAGGAACCGCTCGCGTCTGTTGTCCTTGTAGCGCTTTACGCCGCGCACCGGATTGGCGTCGACGAGGCCGCGCTCCTCGGCGAAGGTGAAGATTGCGCCGGGAAGGCCGACGGTTCGCGACGCAGCGCCCCTGCCGCCCCGCGTGTGCGGCAGGGGCGCTCCCCGGATGTTTCCGTTGCCGATGTCGATCATCAGCCGCTGGATGTCGGCCCGGGTGATGTCCGTGACCTTGTGACTGCCGATCCGAGGATTGATGTGCCGATCAATGCGGATTCTATCGATCGTAAGTGCAGTCGATTTTTTGGTGGCCGTTCCCTCGGCCATGTAGAGCGCGCAGAGGTCTGCCATGGTCATCTCCGCGCGCCGTTCCGCCTTGATTCCCTGAGGATCTCCGCTCATGGCGGCCTCCGCCAGGGTGCGTCGAGCATGCTCTCTCTCCTCCTCGGTGGTCAGCACGCCATGGGGCGCCAGCACCAGCATGCGGTCCGCACGGCCCGTGGTGCGGCACCTGACGAGGTAAGTCCTTCTGCATTGGGGGGAAATTCGCACGCCGAAACCTTTCAGCTCCGAATCCCACACGACATAGCGGCCGGATTTCGCCGGTAGATTCTCGACTACCCTTTTCGTCAGTCGGGCCGTGGTCACCATATGGTCACCAGAACGGAGCAAATCGGAGGATACGGCAGCCCTCAGGGGCAATCGCCCGCCGCCCACTTTCCGCCAATAAAACAGGCGCTTGGGCAACAACTGGCAACACGGGTAAACTCTACGGATCGAGCACCACATCCCAGTACAGGTAGTCCAGCCAGCTCTGGTGCAGGAAGTGCGGGGGGAAGCGGCGGCCGGCGTCCTGGAGTTGCCAGGCGCTGGGCTGGTGGGGGCCTCGGCGCAGGGGCATGCCGGCTTGGGCCGGGGTGCGGCCGCCTTTCCTCAGATTGCAAGGACTGCAGGCGGCGACGATGTTGTCCCAAGTGGTGCGGCCGCCGCGCGATCGGGGCACCACGTGGTCGAAGGTCAGTTCGGTGTGGTCGCCGCAGTACTGGCAGGCGAAGCCGTCGCGCAGGAAGACGTTGAAGCGCGTGAAGGCCGGGCTTCGGTCCTGGTCGACGTAGCTCTTCAGCGCGATGACGCTGGGCAGCGTCATCTCCATCGAGGGCGAGCGCACGACCTTGTCGTACAGGGCCACCACCTCGACGCGCTCCTGATAGACGGCCTTGACCGCCTCCTCCCAGGGCCACAGCGACAGCGGATAATAGGACAGCGGCCGGAAGTCGGCGTTCAGCACCAAGGCGGGCCAGCCGGAGGGGGGACGGGACAGGACCTGCATCAGGCCCTCCCGGCGATGCGGGGGGTTATCGACGCGACAGGACTGAAGACACGTCTCCTTCCCTCGTCTGATGAAGCGACCCTAGTCCCGATTCCGTGACACTGTCATGCGAAGTTGATGATCAAGCCGCGAAACGTCCGCCCCGGGCGGCATAGGCCTGGGTGCCGTGGGTGAAGACCTTGTCGTGGTCCAGCACCGCGTCGATGGGCAGGGGCTCGGCGTCCTTGAGGCGGTCATAGATCGGGCCGAAGTCCTGCAGGGTCTCGCGCTTCAGCTGCTCGATGGAGTCGATGACGAAATAGACCTGCTGGAAGTCGTCGATCCGGTACAGGGTGCGCATGACCCGCTCCAAGTCGAAGCCAATGCGGTTGGGCGACGGGTCTTCGAGCGCAAACACGCTTTCAGTCGCCGAGGAGACGATCCCGGCGCCGTAGATCCGCAGACCCTCAGCCTCCTGCACCAGGCCGAACTCGACCGTGTACCAGTACAGGCGCGCCAGATTGGGCAGCATCCCGAGGGCCGCCGCGCGTTGTCCGCCCTTGCCGTAGGCCTCCATATAGGCGGCGAAGTCGGGATCGGTCAGCATCGGCACATGGCCGAACACATCGTGGAAGATGTCCGGCTCCTGCAGATAGTCCAGCTGGTCCGGCTTCCTGATGAACTGACCCGAAACGAAGCGGCGGTTGGCCAGGTGGTCAAAGAAGACCTCGTCGGGCACCAGGCCGGGCACGCACACCACCGTCCAGCCGGTCAGGGCCTGAAGCTTGGGATTAATGACGTCGAAGTCCGGGATGCCGCCGGCGTTCAGGTCCAGGGCGTCCAGGCCGCGAATGAAGGCTTCGCAGGCGCGCCCGGGCAGGATCTTCATCTGGCGCGCATACAGGGTGTTCCAGGTGTCATGCTCGACCTCGGTGTAGGCCGACCAATTCTGCGGAATGGTCCAGTCGGCGGCCGCGCCTTCCGGCGGCTGTTCGAAGACGTGTTCGAAGTCGGACATGCAACGCTCCTGAGCGGCTCTGACGGCCTTTCAACCTATCTAGGCGGCTGAAGGGGGTTCGTCATCCTTTCGGCTTGGCGAACGGTTCACGACAGGTCTAGGTTGATCGAGACGGGCGCCAGCATGGCGCGCCCAATACAACCGAGTTCGGCCCATGCCGGAGACCGAAGACGCGCCCCCGCGGCGCGACGACCGGTCCCAGTCCCGGCGGTCCCAGGGGGGCCAAGGGGCGTCAGGCCGCGACGCGCCGCTGTATGGCGCGCTCGACCTGGGGACCAACAACTGCCGGCTGCTGATCGCGCGGCCGGCGCGGGAAGGCTTTCGCGTCGTCGACAGCTTCAGCCGCATCGTGCGCCTGGGCGAGGGCCTGTCGCGCACCGGCCGCCTGGATGCAGGCGCCATGGACCGCGCCTATGACGCCCTGGGCCTGTGCGCCGAACGGCTGATCCGGCGCGGCGTCGAGTCCGACCGCTTCATCGCCGTGGCGACCCAGGCCTGTCGCGCCGCCGAGAATGGCGAAGCCTTTGTGGAGCGGGTGCGCAAGGGGACTGGCCTGCGCCTGCGCATCATCGATCCGGCCGAAGAGGCGCGGCTGTCCGTCGCCGGCTGCCTGAACCTGTTCGATCCGCGCGCCGAGGCCGTGCTGGTCGTCGACGTCGGCGGCGGCTCGACCGAGATTTCGTGGCTGGCCAAGGGGCCTCGCGGGTTCGAGACGCTGGACTGGATGTCGGCGCCGCTGGGCGTCGTGACCCTGGCCGAGCGGCATCCTGAGCCCGAGGACTCGGCGCCGGACTGGTACGAGGCCATGGTCGCCGACATGGCCTCGGCCATCGCGCGGGGCGGCGCGGCGGCGGGTCAGGCGCGCGAGCATTTCGCCGCAGGGCGCGGCCACATGATCGGCACCTCGGGCGCCATCACCAGCCTGGCGGGCATCCACCTGGGGCTGCGGCGCTACCAGCGTGACCTGGTGGACGGGCTATGGATGACGCGCGGCCAGTGCGAGGCGGCGGCTGACCGCCTGCGCCGCATGGGGCCGGCCGGCCGCGCGGCCGACAGCTGCATCGGACCGGATCGGGCGGATCTGGTGCTGGCCGGCGCCGCCATTCTGGAGGCCGTGCAGCGGGCCTGGCCGTGCGAGCGCGTGCGCGTCGCCGACCGGGGCCTGCGCGAGGGCCTGCTGCTGGAGCGGATGCGTCAGGATCAGCCTTCGCGGCGGCGCCGGCGCGGGCGAGTCCGCGGGCGCAACCAGGGACGGCCGCAGGCGGAAACCTAGGCCGCCGGAGCGGCGCCGCCCGACACCTGAACCGGCAGGTCGATGTCGCAGATCGAGAAGTCCGCGCCCTTGGCCTGACGCGCCTGCCGCACCAGTTCGGCCACTGCGGCCGAGGCTGGGTCGGCCATGCGCACCGTCGGCCGCTCGCCCTCGGGCAGGTCGGAGGCGACGCGCACGCGGATCATGCGGTCCGGCTCGCCCACCATGGCGCCGTTGTCGCCTTCACCCACCTTGATCGCCCGAACCACGTCCAGGCCCGACACGACGCGACCCCAGACGGTGTAGCGCTTCTCCAGCGACGGATAGGCCTGACGCATCAGGAAGAACTGGCTATTGGCGCTGTCGGGATCGTCGTCGCGCGCCATGCCGGCCACGCCCGGACAGTAGAGGCCCCAGCTCGACGCGCGACCCGAACCGTTCAGCGCCAGCAGGCTGTCGGGCTGGGTCTGGACCGGCAGGGAGCCGATGAAGCCGATCTCCGATCCCGTCGGGCGCGCCACGGCGACAAAGGGCGTCTCAGGCGTGCGCTGGAAAGTGAACTCGCCCTTCAGATTGGGATACCAGCTCTGCCCCTCGCCATTGCCCAGCGGATCGCCCGTCTGGGCCATGAACCAATCGATCACCCTGTGCCAGACGATGCCGTCGTAGAACTGGCGCCGCGCCAGCAGGCGGATGCGCTCGACATGGCCGGGCGCGGCCAGCGGCGACAGCTCGATCAGGATGCGCCCGCGGTTGGTGTCGATGACCAGCAGATTGTCCGGCGCCACCTCGCGCCATTCGGAGGGCGCGGGCACAGGCGCCGGGGTGGGCGCAGGGGTCTCTTGCGCCCAGGCGGGCGCGGCCAGCACGGCCAAAGCGGATGTCAGTGCGGCGGCCCTTGTTCTCATGGTCTCTCCCCTCCCCGGAAGAGTCTCAACCCGCGACCTCGACCACGGGCTGGATGTCGCAGACGGTGAAGGCCGTGCCGCGCTCGGCGCGCTTGGCCTCGACAGCCTCAGACGTCACGGTCGCCACGGTGACGCGCGGGCGTTCGCCTTCGGGCAGGTCGGAGGCCATGCGCACGCGTTCCATGATGTCGGGATCGGTCACGCGGCCGTCCTCGGCCTCGGATCCGGCCTTGAGCGCGCGCACCGCATCCAGCCCGGAAAGCACGCGGCCGAAGGCGGTGTAGGCGCCGTCCAGGTTGGCGTTGCGGCCGCTCATCAGGAAGAACTGGCTGTTGGCGCTGTCGGGACTGCCGGACCGCGCCATGCCCAGCACGCCTGGACAAAACAGCCCGTTCGCCGCGACCTTGAAGTCGGCGTTGATCATCATCTGGGCGTCCGGCTGGGTCTGGACCGGCAGGGCGCCGACCAGGCCGAACACACCCTGCCCCGCATTGGGAACCTCAACGAACCCCTCGCGGCCGCGTCGGAAGCTGAACTCGGCAGGCACGTCCGGCAGGTCCGAACCCCCTGCGCCGGTGCCCAGCGGATCACCCGTCTGAGCCATGAAGTTCGGGATGACGCGGTGAAATTTGTGCCCGTCGTAGAAGCCCTGGCTCGCCAGAGTGCGCAACCGCTCAGCATGGGCCGGCGCGGCCTGGGGATACAGCTCGACCAGGATGCGACCCTTGGCGGTGTCGATGACCATCAGGTTCTGAGGATCGACGGCGCGCGTCGGCGCCTGGGCGAAGGCGGCGGACGCCAGGGTCAGGGCGGCCGCTGCGGCCGTGAGCAGGGTCATGGTCTTCAAGATCAGTGTCCGTTCTTCACTCGGGTCATAACCCGCGCAGCGACGGCGGGGCTGACGAAGCTGTCGATCGCGCCGTCCAGCCGGGCAATCTCCTTGACCAGCCGCGAGGCGATGGCCTGGTGACGAGGGTCGGCCATCAGAAAGACGGTCTCGATGTCGCTATTGAGGCGCTGGTTCATGGCCGTCATCTGGAACTCGTACTCGAAGTCCGCGACGGCCCGCAGGCCCCGGATGATGACGTTGGCGTTCAGGCTTTCGGCGAAATGCATCAGCAGCGTCTCGAACGGCTGCACCACGATGTCGCCGCCCAGACCCTGGACCTCGGCCCTCAGCATCTCGACCCGCTCGTCGGTAGTGAACAGCGGGCCCTTGTCGTCGTTGCGGGCCACGCCAATGACCAGCCGGTCGACCAGCTTCACGGCCCGGCCGATGATGTCCATGTGCCCGTTGGTGACGGGGTCGAAGGTGCCTGGATAAAGGCCGATGCGCATGGCGGTGTCCCCCTTCGCCTCTCGCGGTTCGTTTAGCAGGCGCGAAATCAACGGCCTAGTGCGCCTGACAGCGACGTGATGGTCACAGCGGCTCAAGCGGCGCCGCCGCCCACAATCCCCGCAGACGCTGAACTAAGGCAGACGGCTCCGACAGCGTCAGCCCGTCGATGGCCGTCACCGAGGCGGCCGGCGTAGCGCTGTTGCAGAGGAAGGCGCCGTCGAAGGTCCGCAGGTCGTCGCGAGTGACCGGCCGCGTCTGCTGGGTCACGCCCGTCTTTTCCAGCGCGTCGCTAAGGATCGCCTGGGTTACGCCAGCCAGCATCGCCGCCTGCGGCCAGACCACAGTGTCGCCCTGCACGAAGCCGATGTTCCAGAGGCTACCTTCCGAGATGCGCCCGTCCCGGTCGACGAACAGCGCGTCGTCGAAACCAGCCGCCCGCGCCGCGCGGCGCGCGCGCATCAGGCCGAAGGTGGCGGTGTGCTTCAGCTCGGGCGCTTCGCGTTCGTAATCCAGCGTCATCAGGCGCACCGAACCGGCCAGCGGCGGCGGCGGATCGAACACCGCTGTCATGACCCGCGGCGCGCCGACAAAGCCGGGATCGCGATGGCCGATCGCCGGCGAGAACAGGCTGACGCGCAGCCAGCACGCCTCGCGGCCGCCTACGGCGAAGCGCATCAGATCCCGAAGACGTCCCTCAGCCACGGCCTCGCCGAACAGGGCGAGCGCCGACTGTTCCAACCGCGCCAGGTGCAGAGCCAGTCCCCGCGCCGCGCCGCCCTCCACACGAAGGGAGGAGTAGGCGCCGTAGTTGACCAACGCCTGATGCGCCAGGTCATCGGGCGATGCGGGCTGGCCGTCGATGAGGATCATCGGTTCAGCCGCCGGGAAAGGGCTCAGCCCTCGCCCGGATCCTCGTTGGCGACGACATCCGCCTCGCCGTCACCGCTCTCGGGCAGGCGTTCGACGGAGACGACCTTTTCGTCCTTGCCGGTGCGGAAAATGGTGACGCCCTGGCTGGAGCGGCCGACCACGCGAACCTGGCTGACCGGCGTGCGGATCATCTGACCGCCGTCGGTGACCATCAGCAGATCGTCGCCGTCCTGAACCGGGAAGGCGGCGGCCAGGCGCGTGCCGGCGCGGCCGCCCAGGCCGTGGGCCGTCAGCCCCTGCCCGCCGCGACCGGTGCGGCGGTACTCATAGGCCGAGGACCGCTTACCGAAGCCGGTGTCGGTGACTGTCAGGATGAACTGCTCGGCCGCGCCCAGTTCGGCGATGCGCTCGACCGACAGGCTGGCTTCGGCCACACCTTCGTCGTCGCCCTCTGCGGGCGTCTCGTCGGTTTCCTCGCCCACCGCGCGGCGCATGGCGTTGGCGTGTTTGACATAGGCGGCGCGTTCCTCGGGCGAGGCGTCGACGCGGCCCAGCACGGCCATGGAGATGACCTGGTCGCCGTCCTGCAGACGGATGCCGCGAACGCCGGTGGAATCGCGACCCTTGAAGACGCGGACGTCGTCGGCCTTGAAGCGGATGGCCCGACCCAGCGCCGTCGTCAGCATGACGTCGTCGTCGGCGGTGCACAGGCCGACGCCGACCATGTGGTCGCCGTCCTCCAGCTTCATGGCGATCTTGCCGGCGCGGTTCACCGTGGCGAAGTCCGACAGCTTGTTCCTGCGCACATCGCCCGACTGGGTGGCGAACATGATGTCGTAATCGCCCCAGGTGGTCTCGTCCTCGGGCAACGGCAACACGTTCATGATGCTGTCGCCC
Source organism: Brevundimonas sp. (assembly GCF_046295775.1). Classification (GTDB taxonomy): domain Bacteria; phylum Pseudomonadota; class Alphaproteobacteria; order Caulobacterales; family Caulobacteraceae; genus Brevundimonas. Next base: position 42,257 of record NZ_JBKBML010000014.1, read on the forward strand.
GGCTCGATGGGGAGCAGGTTGACGAAGGCCTTGCCGCGCGAGGTCGGCGCGCCCAGCGGCAGACGCCAGGTCTTGAGCTTGTAGGCCCGGCCGTTGGTCGCGAAGAACAGAACCGGCGTATGGGTCGAGGCTGAGAAGACGCCGGTGATGGCGTCCTCATCCTTCATCGTCATGCCGGACTTGCCCTTGCCGCCGCGATGCTGGGTCCGATAGGCGTTCAGGGCCACGCGCTTGACGTAGCCGCCGTGGGTGACGGTGACGACCATGTCCTCGCGCGGGATCAGGTCTTCGTCCTCCATCTCGGCGTCGCCTTCGCCGATGACGGTGCGGCGCGGCACGGCGAACTGATCCTTCACCGCGATCAGGTCGTCGCGGATGATGGCCAGCACGTTCTTGCGGTCCGACAGGATGGTCAGGTGGCCCTGGATGGTGTCGGCCAGGCCACGCGCCTCGCCGAAGATGTCGTCGCGGCCCAGGCCGGTCAGGCGGCTGAGCGTCAGGGCCAGGATCGCGCGGGCCTGTTCGTCGGTCAGGCGAATCTTGTCGCCTTCGACCAGCACGGTGCGCGGATCGGCGATCAGCTCGACCAAGGCCATCATGTCGTCGACGGGCCAGGCCTTGGCCTGCAGCCGCTCGCGCGCCTCGGCGGGATCGGCCGACGACCGGATGATGTGTATCACCTCGTCGATGTTGGCCACGGCCACGGCCAGACCGACCAGGACGTGGCCGCGATCGCGGGCCTTGGCCAACTCGAACTTGACGCGGCGGACCACCACCTCCTCGCGGAAGTCGAGGAATATCTGCAGCAGCTGGCGCAGGCCCATCTGTTCGGGCCGGCCGCGGTTCAGCGCCAGCATGTTGACGCCGAACGAGGACTGCAGCGCCGTGTATCGGAACAGCTGGTTCAGGATCACGTCGCCCGAGGCGTCGCGCTTCAGCTCGATCACCATGCGCATGCCCTGGCGGTCGGATTCGTCGCGGACGTCGGAGATGCCTTCAAGGCGCTTCTCGCGCACCATTTCGGCGATGCGCTCGATCAGGCTCTGCTTGTTCACCTGGAACGGCAGTTCGGTGATGACGATGGCCTCGCGATCCTTGCGGATCTCCTCGATCGAGGCCTTGCCGCGCACGATGACCGAGCCGCGTCCGTCGCGCAGGGCGTTGCGCGGCGCCGTGCGGCCCATGATCTCGCCGCCGGTGGGGAAGTCGGGGCCCGGCACGATGTCCAGCAGGGCGTCGTCGGAGACTTCGGGATCGTCCAGCAGGGCCAGGGCCGCATCCACGACCTCGCCCAGATTGTGCGGGGGGATGTTGGTCGCCATGCCGACGGCGATGCCGCCCGCGCCATTGACCAGCAGGTTCGGAATCCGGCTCGGCAGGACGACCGGCTCCAGCTCCTTCTCGTCGTAGTTCGGCTGGAAATCGACAGTATCCTTGTCGATGTCGGCCATCAGGGCGACGGCGGCCGGGGCCATCTTGGCCTCGGTGTAACGCATCGAGGCCGGCATATCGCCGTCGACCGAGCCGAAGTTGCCTTGGCCGTCGACCAGCATCAGCCCCATCGAGAAGGGCTGAGCCATGCGCACCAGCGCCATGTAGACCGAGGCGTCGCCGTGCGGGTGGAACCGGCCCAGCACGTCACCGACCACGCGCGCGCACTTCGAATAGCTGCGCTCGGGCGTCATGTTCAGATCGTGCATCGAGTACAGGATGCGACGGTGCACGGGCTTCAGACCATCGCGCGCGTCCGGCAGGGCGCGGCTCACGATCACGCTCATGGCGTAGTCGAGGTACGAGCGACGCAGCTCGTCCTCGATGGTGATGTTGGAGATGTCGCCGCCGCGGGGGGCGGGCGGGTTCTGCAAGGTGTCGTCGGTCAAGGAAATCGGGCTTTATGGGGCCGGAATCGGAACGTGATCCGCTGCTTGGGTTTCTAGCATCCAGGGGCTGTGGCGCCAAATGACGCGCGCCGGTTCAAACACCCCGTCAGACAAGGAAAAATCATCATGCGCGCCGTGCTCCTCGCCTCCGTCCTCATCGCCGCCCCGCTGGCCGCCTGCAGCCAGCCCGAAGGCACGACGGCGGCCGACGCCACCAGCCCGGCCGCCGCCCCCGCCCCGGCCCTGACAGCGCAGCGTGCGGACGTCGGCGCCACGGCGACCGCCCCTCTCACGAACGGCCAAGGCGGACAGGCCGGCACGGCCACCTTCAGCCAGGGTCCGCAAGGGGTGGTGATCCGCATCGAGGCGACCGGCCTGACCCCCGGCTGGCACGGCATCCACCTTCATGAAACCGGCACCTGCGAAGGCCCTGGCTTCCAGTCGGCCGGCGCCCACGTCCACGGCGGCTCGACCGATGTGGTGCACGGCCTTCTGAACGCCCAGCAGAATGACTTCGGCGACCTGCCCAACATTTATGCCGACGCCCAGGGCCGCGCCTACGCAGAGGTGTTCACCACCTTCGCCCGCCTGGCTGACAGCGGCCCCGGCGCGCACCTTCTGGACGCGGACGGCTCGGCCATTGTCATCCACGCCCAGCCTGACGACCACAACAGCCAGCCCATCGGCGGCTCGGGCGACCGCGTGGCCTGCGGCGTGATTGCGGCGGGATAAGCGACGTTGGGCGCCGCCGAGGTCTCAGGCCTTGGCGGCGCCGGCCCTCAGGTTCCGCTCAGCGATGGCGACGACGGCCACGCCACCCATGGTCAGCGCCGCGCCGGTCAGGATTTGGGCGGTCAGCACATCGCCCATGAAACCCCAGCCGATGGCGATGGACACCAGCGGCGTCGCCAGCAGGTAGGGCGTGACGCGGCCCGCCTCGCGCTTCTGCACCAGCCAGAACACCAGGCTGGTCGCCACCACCGATGAAATGACCCCTGCCCATATCACGCAGGCCCAGACCAGGGGCGTGGCCTGCACCATGGCGGCGATCTGGCCGCGCTCGAAGGTGGCGGACGCCAGCGCCAGGCTCGGCAGCGCCACCATGGCCAGCAGCCCCTGCATCTTCAGGGGTGGGATGGAGGTGGTGCGGCGCGCGATGACAGTGGTCAGGGCCCAGGCCGCGCTGCCGGCGGCTCCGACCAGAATGGCCTTCCAGTCCTCCAGGGCGTGCGGGTCCAGCGTCATCCAGGCGACGCCCAAGAACGCCACCAACATGCCGGCCAGCGCCAGCCGCGACAGCCGCTCGCCTAAAATCAAGAAGGCGAAAAGCGCGGTGAAGGGTATCCAAAGCTGCGTCGCCACCGACACCGGGCTGACGTCCTGCGCCAGCCAGAAGGCCAGGTAGATCAGTCCATAGTGCAGCGGCCCGCCCACCAGGACGATGATCGCCAGGCTTTTCCAGTTCGGAAACGGGGGCCGTACGAACCAGACCAGACAAGCGGCGGCCAGGGCAAAACGCAGGCTGCCGACCAGCAAAGGCGGCATGACCTCGGTCGCCACCTTGGCTGCGGCGTTGTTGACGCCCCAGATGACCAGCACGGCCAGGATCGCGGCCATTTCGATGGGGGTGAGGCGCTGATCGTGCATCAGCGGCCTATGACACGGGGCCGACGGCGCGTCGGCTCAAATTCGATGACGCGCCGTTACCTCGCGGCCGAGCCTTAGAACGGAATGTCGTCGTTCAGGTCGTAGCTTTCCTTGGGACCCGAGGGCTTGTTGGCGCCGCCGGTCGAGAAGCCCGAGGAGTAGTCGTCGTCGTTGCCACGGCCATAGCCGCCCCGATCGCCGCCGCCGGACCCGCCGTCACGGCCACCCAGCATGGTCAGCTGGCCGTTGAAGCGCTGGATGACGATCTCGGTGGTGTATTTCTCGACGCCGTTCTGCTCGTATTTCCGGGTCGTCAGCGAGCCCTCGATGTAAACCGTCGAGCCCTTCTTCAGGTAGTTCTCGGCCACCTTGACGATGTTCTCGTTGAAGATGACTACCTGGTGCCACTCGGTTTTTTCCTTGCGCTCGCCCGAGGACTTGTCGCGCCAGCTTTCCGAGGTGGCGATGCGCAGGTTGCAGACGCGGTCGCCGGAATTCAGGGTGCGGATCTCCGGATCCTTGCCCAGGTTGCCGATGAGGATGACCTTGTTGACGCTGCCCGCCATGATCTATGTTCCTTTTTCGTTCTTATCCGCGACACCTAGCAGCGCGCGTATCCAAATTCTAGTTGGGGGCGACCGCCACCGGCGCGCCGTCGATGCGGCGCTGGATGGCTCCCGGGATCGCCAGGCGGCCGTCGCCAGTCCTCGCCAGGGCGAAGAAGCGCGGGCCGGTCAGCTGTTTGCCGAACGAGACCCCGCCTCGGTCGATGAAGATGAACTGCCCCTGGTAGGCTCCGATCGCCTCACGGTTCGACCCGCCCATGCTGAGGAAACGCAGCCGCATCTCCTCAAGACGGGCCGCGCAGAACTCGATCTGCGGCTGGTCCTCGGCCAGGACGTTCAGGCGTTCGATGTTGCGGCCGTCGTCCGTCAGCGCCACCGAATAGCAGACGCCCGGATCGCGCGGCGCCTCGATCGTCTCCGCGCAAGCGGCCAGCGTCAGGGGGGCGCAGAGCGCGAGGGCGGCAAGCGAGACGCGCATCAGTTCAGACCCGGGAATTGGCAGTTGCGATCCTGCTCCGCCAGCGTGCGGAAGCGGTTGTTGTCGGCCGACTGCTCGACCCGGCGCGGAACCAGGCGAAGCGTGGTGTCGCCCCAGCGGCCGTAGTCGGCTTCGCCAGGCCGCACGCAAGCGCCGGCGTAGAGCGCGCGCACGCAGGCGTTCAGGCTGAGCCCCTGCCCCACCGCCCGCCACTCCCCGCCCACATGGCGCAGGCAGGCGGGACCGGAAACAGGCGCGGGCGCGGGCCGAGACGGCTGGCTGGCCGGCGGCTGGCCCATGTCGATCGTGGCCGGCTCGTCGAACTCGAAGCTCGGCAGTTCCGGCGGCGGTGCAAAGGCAGCCGTCGGTGCGGCCGCCAGCTCGCCGGAGGCGTCCAGACCCACGTCCAGCGCACCCGTGGCCACGCCGTTGCGACGGGCGCAGTCGGCCAAGGTCGCTTGGCCCACGAACTGACCATCGACGAAACAGCGAAGCTGGCGGGTCGGCTCCAGCGAGGGGGCGTCGGCCAGGTCCACGACGAGACCGCCTCGGTCGGCCGGCGACGCCGGCTCGGGCCCGTCGTCACGCCCCCCGCCCATCACCACGGCCAGGCCGATGGCGGCGACCACGGCGACGCCGCCGCCGATCAGCAGGATGGTGCGTGTGTCTTTGGAAAGGGCCATGGAAACTCGCGCGGACTGGAGCCCCAATAACCCCGCGGGCCCCTAGGCCGTCAACGCACTTTCGCGGATCAACCCCCGGCCAGACGCGCCAGGGCTGATTGATAGTTGGCGATCTGATTGGTCAGATACGCCGGCGCCTCGCCCGTGACCGGCCGAGCGTTGGCGTTGACGGGATTCATGGCGCGATAGGCGCTTCGCACCGTGGTCATCGCCGCCGTCAGACGATCGATCGCCGCCTTGATCTGATCCGCGCCCGACAGCGAAAGGGACGACGGCAGGTCCAGCCCGAACGTCTTGGGCCCCTTGTCGGCGGAGGGGCCGACGTGACCCGAGGCCAGACCCAGACCGGCCAGGGCGTCGCGCCCGGCCTCACCCGGTATCAGCACCGCACTCTTGCCGTTGCGCGAGGTCAGGGTCAGTTGCTGCAGCCTCTGCGCGTCCAGGGACAGCGGCCCGGCGTCCTTGTCGCGCACGGTCGTGATCGTCACCCTGAGCGCAAGGCTGGAGGCTCTTTCGATCTTCAAAGCCAGGGTTTCGAGCGTGTCGCGCGCTTCGATGGTGATGGTGGTCTTGCGGGTTCCGACCTGGACCTGGAACCGATCGCCCACGCGCAGGGCGGTGGCATCCACCAGCCGGCGCGACTCCGCCCCCGGCAGTTCGCCCTGCGGCAGGCCCAGTCGATCCAGCGCGCTGGCGCCGCCGCCTGAGATCGACAGGGCGGTCGGGGCGGCCATCATGCCCTCTCCGGCCCAGTCGCGCGACCATTCGACCTGACCCGACAGGGGATCCAGCCGCGCCAGATAGGCCCGCGTCGGATCCTCGGGCTTGGCGCCGGCCGGACGGTCGTGGACGCCGGTGATCCAGACCTTGCCGTCGTGCATCTTCATGTCAGCGGCCGTGTCGTCGCCCTCGCCGCCGAAATAGGTCAGCCGATCCTGACCGGAGGGCGACAGGTCCGCGCTCATTGTCGCGACGAAAGCGTCCGAGCCGCCGGAATGGGGCGTCGCAGGCGCGCCGACATCCAGCGCCGGATTGCGGGTCGCGCCCGCCAGCACCAGCCGGCCATCGACCACCGACAGGCCGGCGACCTCGCCCGAGGCCACGCCCAGGTCGCGGCTTGCGGTCAGTTGCGGACGTCCGTCGCCATCCAGGGTGAAGCGTCGCACCACCAGCCGTCCGCCTTCGACGCCTGCGGTGTACAGGTCGTCGCCGTCGCGCGTCAGCGCCTGGACGGCGTCGTCGCCCGCGCCGCCGAACTGGACCGAGCCGGCCAAGGCCGCCCTGACAGGCGCCAGGTCGTGAAGCCGGCTCTCCTGGAAGGTCTGGAGATAGCCGTCCCAGCCACCCAGCGCGCCCGAGCCCGGCATGGCCGATCGAGCGCGGCCCGCGACGAAGACCTGGCCGTCGTCGCCGAACACCACCGCCGTGGCCTCATCCTCGGCCCTGGCCCCGCGTCTCTGGGTCCACATCTCGGTTCCGGCGGCGTCGAAGACGGTGACGAAGCTGTCGGCCAGGGCCGCGTCATGACCCGCCTGTCCGGGCTCCAGCGCCCCGACCACCGAGCCGGCGACCGCCACGCGCCCGTCGGAGGCGACCGAGATCGCATAGCCGCTGGCCTGGTCAGCCGCGCCCAGCAGCCGCGTGGTGACAACCCGACCCGTCGAATCCAGCTGCATCAGCGCGACGTCGGAACGACCCTTGATCGGCTGGTGATCCGCACCCGACGCCAGGTCGGCGACGATCCAGGTGGAGCCGTCGGGTCCCGCCGCCGCCGCGCGCACGGCCGAGACGCCCGGCGGAAGGCTGGACTGGCCGATGCGGCCGTCCACGAAAAAGGTTTCACCCGGCCGCTCCAGCCCCGCCGAGCCGTCAGCGGTGAACTTCAGCACCTGTCGGCCCGCGCCGGTGTCCTGGATCACCTGAACGGAATCGGCCTGGGGCGCGGCGGATAAGGCGATCGTCTCCGTCGCCACGCCGCGCACAGCCAGGGCCCAGCGGTCCCCCAGCGCCGGCAGGGTGATGGTGCGGTCCCCGACCTTCAGCGTGCGAGGCTCTGCGTCGACCTGCTGGCGGGCGAAGCGCGTATCCAGGCCCGAGGCTTCCAGCCTTCCGTTCATGAAGCCGACGACATTGTCGAATGTGCGAGGCTGACCGCCCATCTGATCCAGATCGATCTCGACCTGGATCGTCTGCGAGCCCTTCTTTGCGGTCACGGTGAAGGTGGTCGGCCCCTCGAAGGCGGCCACGGGCGTGGCCAGCGAACCTTCGTGCAGCGCAGGCGTCACCACCGTGGGCGCGCCGCGTGGTATGGCGGCTGTGGTCGCCGTCGTGGTCTTGGACACGCCCTGAACCAGATTGACCTGATCCAGCTTGGCGCCCGCGAGATAGGTGGTCAGTTCGGACAGGCCGGACGCGAACCGCTTGGCGACCAGAGCCGCCTCGGACGCCGGCAGGCCTTTGCCGCCCGCGCGCTCGGCCAGCGCCTTAAGCGTCTCGAGCCCCTGATACAGGGCGAACATCTTGCGGTAGTCCGCCGAAGCCCCAGCCAGGTCCAGTCGCGGCGCCGCTTCGTCGATGATTCGGCGGCCCGCCAGCGCGGCGCGGACCAGAGCCGGCGTCTCGGTCGGCTTGGCAGACGGCGACCAGGGTGCGGTAGGCTGGGTCTTGCGTGCGGTCGCGGCCGCACCGCCCGCGCCGGACGAGCCCCAGCTCTGGCCGTAGAGGCCCAGCAGATAGCTGTTGTCGATCACGGCGCGACCCTTTCACCGCCATTGTGATGGGGGCCGGGTAACCGCCGGTTAACGGGAGCGTGATCGGGCGTTCCGGAACCTGACATAACGCAGGCTGTTGAAGGCGCGCCTTGGGGCAATGATCCTTGGGAGACCCGCCATGACGCCACGACAGATGCTGCGATCCATCCTGGGACTGTACGGCTTTGGGCCGCGCGCGCCGATGCGCCCTCACCGCTCGGCGGTCGAGATTGGTCGGACCGCCTCGTCGCGCCTTTCGCCGATGCGCTGATTACGAGCGGAACAGCGACAGCAGAATCTGCGGCGACTGGTTGGCGATGGACAGCGCCTGTGCGCCCAGCTGCTGCTGAACCTGAAGCGCCTGAAGCCGGGCGCTTTCGCGGGCCAGATCGGCGTCCACGAGATTGCCGATGCCCACTTCCAGGGAATCCATCAGCTTGCCGACGAAGATGTTGTGGTTCTCGATCTGCTTGGACTGAGCGCCCAGTTCCGCCAGCCGCTCATTGGCCGTGGTGAGGGCGGTCTTCACCGCCGTCAGCGCAGTCTCGGCGTCGGCGGTCGCCAGCAAATCCAGCCCGGTCAGACCCAGCCCCGCCAGTGTCAGATCCTGGCGGTTCAGCGAGATGGTCTCGCTGGCCGAAGCATTGGCCAGGAAGTCCAGCGCAGTGGCGGACGTCCCGTTCAGGATGTTCTCGCCGTCGAAGGTGGCGTTGGCGGCGAAGGAGCTGATCGAGCTAAGCAGAGCCTGGAACTCGTCGTCGTAGGCCTTGCGGGTCGCAGCCGACGCGGACGGGTCGGCCGCCGCGGTCGCCTTTTCCTGAAGCTGCGTCAGCAGGTCCGAGATTTGCGAGCCGGCGGCGAGCGCCACGTCGGCGACCGATGTCGCGCGATTGAGGCTGTTCTTGACCGAGTCGAGCGCACGCATGTCAGAGCGCTGGCTCTGCGCGACCGCCCAGACGGCGGCGTTGTCCTTGGCGCCCTGGACCTTGAGGCCGGTGTTCACTCGGCTTTGGGTCGACGCCAGATTCTTGTTCGTGGCGTTGAGGTTTTGCAGGGCGATGAGCGCCGAGGCGTTGGTGTGGACGCTGTTGGTCATGGCTTTCTCGCCTTGCTCTGATTCGAGCGGAGCATGGCGCGGAAAAGCTGAGCGTATGGTTAACGACCGTGAACGTCGGAATGCGCCGTCCGATCACTCGGCGGCGTTGGGGCGGCCTTCAGGCGACGCGATCAGGCGCCGGTGACGATGACGTCTCCTGGTCCGTAGGCAGGCGACTGGCTGAGGCGGACCATTTCCTCGCTTGGGTACTGGCGGATGACTTCGCCGGTGGTGCGGTCCAAGGTCTTGTAGATGAAGCCCTTTTCGCCCTTTTCGATCAGCAGCCGATAGCGTTCGGCGGCCGGCTCAGGCTGCGGGGGACGAGGATTCGGGTTCGGATCCTGAAAGGCGCCGAAACCCGCAAACGCTACTGGGGATACTCCTGCGACATGGTTTGACATCACCCTATTGCGCGATCGCAACCGCGCCCTCTGAAGCGAGCGCGGGGACGGCCTGAGCCGCCCCCGAACCCAGTTTGGTCTTAGCGGAACAGGCCGAGCAGGATCGAGCTCGACGAGTTGGCGATCGACAGCGCCTGAACACCAAGCTGCTGCTTGGTCTGCAGGGCGGTCAGTCGGGCGCTTTCCTTGGCCAGGTCGGCGTCGACCAGATTGCCCGCACCGGCTTCCAGGGCGTCCTGGAGCTTGGTGTTGAAGGTGATCTGGCGCTCCAGCGACTTGGAGGTCGTGCCCAAGCCTTGAAGGGCGCTGGCCCATGCGTCGATCGAGGTTTGGACGCCCGCAGCCGTTTGAGCGGCCGGGACCGCCGGCGGCGTAGCACCGAATGCAGCCACGCCGTCGAAGTTCGCCGCCGCGATGGCTGCGGTGATCTCGCCCGACAGAGCAGTGAAATCGGCGGCGTAGGCCGTCGTGCTCGAACCCGCAGCGGTCGCGGCTTCGATAGCTGTGCCCAAGGCCTTCATTTCGGTCAGGGCGGCCATGATGGTCTCACCGGCGGCCAGGCCGACGTCGTTGATCGACTGGCTGCGCTGCAGGTTGTTGATCGTGGCGTCCAGCGCCTTGGCGTTGGCTTTCTGGGTCGTGGCGATGGCCCAGACGGCGCCGTTGTCCTTGGCCGACGAGACTTTCATGCCGGTGGTGACGCGGTTCTGGACGTTCGCCAGTTCGCGGCCGGTGGCGGCAAGCGACTGGGCGGCGACCATGGCGCCGTAGTTGGTATTGATGCTGGCCATTCTGGCCTCCTTGCTCTTCTGAGGGGCCGACGCCGTTTTGGCGGTCGGTCGGTGCGGTCAGAAACCGCTCCTGGGGAGAACCGAGACGGCGGGGGACGTGCTTTCGACGCCCCCCGGCGGTCGGCTTAGCGGAACAGGCCGAGCAGGATCGAGCTCGACGAGTTGGCGATCGACAGCGCCTGAACACCAAGTTGCTGCTTGGTCTGCAGAGCGGTCAGTCGGGCGCTTTCCTTGGCCAGGTCGGCGTCGACCAGATTGCCCGCACCGGCTTCCAGGGCGTCCTGGAGCTTGGTGTTGAAGGTGATCTGGCGCTCCAGCGACTTGGAGGTCGTGCCCTGAGCCTGCAGGAAGGTCGTCGCGGCCGTGATGGCGGCGTCGATTTCCGTCACGGCGTCACCGGCTGCGACATCCTCGGTCAAGGTGACGGTCAGGCCAGTCAGCGCGTTCACGCCGTCAAACTCGGTGTCGGCGATGATGTCGTCGATCTCGCCTTTCAGGGCGTTGTAGTCGGCCTGATAGGCGCCGATGTCGCCGCTGTTGGCGTCGATGGCGGCGGCCAAGGCCTTCATTTCGGTCAGGGCGGCCATGATGGACTCACCGGCGGCCAGGCCGACGTCGTTGATCGACTGGCTGCGCTGCAGGTTATTGATCGTGGCGTCCAGCGCCTTGGCATTGGCTTTCTGGGTCGTGGCGATGGCCCAGATGGCCCCGTTGTCCTTAGCGGACGAAACCTTCATGCCCGTGGTGACACGGTTCTGAACGTTAGCCAGCTCGCGGCCGGTGGCGGCGAGCGACTGGGCGGCGACCATCGCGCCGTAGTTGGTGTTGATGCTAGCCATTCTGGCTGCTCCTGTATTTTCGTCTTCGACATGTCCGACGCCGTTTTGGCGGCCGGGAGCTTTTTGCTCGGACCCTAGGAAGCAAGGGCGGGGCCACGGCGGAAAAGTCGGGGCCAATCCGCGGCCCCTTGATTTTCCGTTGTTAGTTCTCGGTAACCATGCGCAGAGGTCGGCACTTTTGATCACATGCCCGGCAATATCTGCCGCCCCAGGCAAGACTTGCCGGGTCGCTCATGGTTTTATGCTTGTCAACCAGGCGTCGATCAGCGCCCGTTCTGCGCTCAGGACCTCGACCGCCAGTCGCCGCGCCGCGTCACAGCTCACGATCTGAGCACCCCGCTCCGCATAGGCCGCCTCAAGGTCCGCTCGAGTCGGCGCGGCGGGGAGGAGCGACAGGGCGCAAGGCCGAGCCGCCGCATGGGGCAACTCAAGGCGCGGCGGGGCAACCGGCGAGATGGGGCGCGTGGCGGCACAGCTCGCGGTCATGATCGCCGAGACGGCGAGCACGATCAGGGTCGAGGTCTTGATGAGCGTCACGGGCCTGTCCTGCGTGAAGTCGGGCGGTGACGCTTGCGGCGTCGACCTGGGCCCGCAGTTGATGATGCGCCTCCATTCGGGCGCGCTGGGCGCGTTCGCCCTCCTTTTCCAGTCGGCGGGCAAGCAGGTCGTGTTCGGCCCGGTCGGCGCGCGACTGGGCGGCGGCTAGACGACGCGGCTGCAGCCCCAGGGGATCCCATCTCAGGCCCGACGCCGAGCCCAGGGCGATCAGAACGACCAGCCCCACGACCGCCAGCCCGCCCCAGACGATCCAGGGTGGGATGCGCGGCGTCATGGGTAGGCCCTCCGGTCGAGCTCGAAATGCGGGCCGTCGCGCAGGGTCGGCCAATCGCCGCCCCAGATGAGGGCCACGCCGCGTTCGCCCGCCGCCGCCTTGAAGGCCTCGGCGATGCGCGGATACAGCGGCCAGTCCCAACGCACCTGGCCGTGCACCCAAGCCACCACATCGATGGCGTGGCCGGTGAGGTGACGCGAGTTCAGCGTGCGGCTGGCGCCCGCTCTGACAAGCGCGGCTTGGCGAGCGCGATCGCGCAGCCCCTCCGTCACCATGAAGTCCACCGTGCTGCGGGCCAGAGCGGCCTCGGCCACGGCAATCAAGTCTGGGTGGACGCCTTGCAGATTACGCCGCGAGCGAGCCGAGAAGCGAAACATGGTCATCGCACGCCTCCCGCCAGCCGCAGGCGAAGATCGGCCAGGATGGAGACGATCTGCTGGGCGCTGGGCGCGACCAGATAGAGAACCAGCAGCAGGCCCAGCAGGCCCATCAGCCCGCGCGCCACCGCCGCCATCTGATCCGGGCTGGTGCGCGACACCGCCCAGGCCAGCAGGCTCCACAAAACAGCGGAAGAAACGAATACATAGAGGCGCCGCCAGAACCAGCGCCCCTCGGCCAGGACGGGCGTGGAAGGCTCGCTCATCGCTGAGCCTCCGGATCCTCGATCAGCCCTTCGCTCCAGCGCCAGTCCTGGCCCAGGGCGTCGAAGCCTTCACGGTCGCTCAGGTGGTCCGGAGCCTCCCAGGCATCGGGTTCAAGCAGGCGCTCGTCGAGATCGAGCAAAAGACGCGCGCTCATCCGATCACCGTCAGGCGGATGGCGCCCTGGCCGCCCTGGCCGCCCGCGCCGCCGGCTGACAATCCGGCTCCGCCTCCGCCCGCGCCATGCAGGCCGCCGGCGCCGCCCGCATGCCCCGCGCCCGTTGCGCTTGCGCCGCCCCCGGCCCCGCCGCCGCCTGCGAGGGAGACAGCCAGCCGCTCGGCCGTCTGGCCGACCCCGCCCGAAGCGCCCGTGGTCGCCACGCCGCCATCCGCGCGCACGCTCCACCGTGCGCCCTGGCCGCCCGCGCCGCCGCTCCGCGCAGCATCAGAAGCGTTCAGCCCGCCGCCTCCACCGCCGCCCGCCGCGCGGTCGCCCTCGGCGCCCCAACTGCCCGCCGCAGCCGTGGCGGTGATCGAAGAGGCGCCGCCGCCCGCGCCGCCGGTGGAACCGCCGCCGCCCGCGCCCGCACTGGCCGACCCCGCCGCGCCGCCAGAACCTCCAGGCGCGGTGAGCAGGGGTTGTCCGCCAAGGCTCAGAACCGTGAGTCCTCCGGCTTGCCCCGCCTGTCCCGACAACGCCCCGCCGGAACCGCCAGCCCCCATGACGGCCTGGAGGACCGCACCCTCCCCCAGTTCGGCGATGGGCAGTCGGCTGGCGACCACGCCGCCCGCGCCGCCGCCGCCGCCGCCAAAGCGCGTCGCGCCTGCTGCACCTGCCAGACCCGCGCCGCCGCCGCCGCCGCCGCCCACCGCGACCGCCTCGATCCAGCGCGCCCAGGCGGGAACCTCGAAGAGTCCGTCCATGGTCAGCAGATGGGTTTCCAGCCGCGATGCGCCGCGCGCAAAGGTCGCCTGGCCGGCGTGACGGTCGACGCTGAACACGTCGCGCCATGTCGCGCCGTCGGCGCTGACTTTCAGTCTCAGATCGTCGTCCCCGACCAGTCCCAGCTCTGCACGGGCGGACCAGCCGCTCTGGAACAGCAGCGACAGAATGTTGGCCGCCCCCGACTTGTTGAAGGTGAAGCGCAGGTCGCCGTCGCCGCCGTCATCCGACGGCCGGGCGGCCCACAAGGCCTTGTTCAAACGTGCGCTGAAGGGATTTTCGGCGTCCGCCTCGGTCCCGACGCCCAGGCGCGTCAGATGCGAAAGCTTGCCCAGCGCAGCGCCAAGGCCAGTCCAGACGCCGCCCGCGCGCACGATCAGGGACGGCTCGTCGGCGACATGGACGATCTGGCCGTCGATCGGTTCGATCTCGACCCAGGCCGACAGTTCGCGGCGCATCAGTGCGCCGGCCGAAGCCCCTGACCAGCCGTCTTCGCCGTCTTGGCTCAGGATGTAGAGGTCGCCCTCGGCCGCATCGCCCGGCGGCGAAGACAGGCTGCGGCTTCGGACCTGGGTCTGGACCAGGCTGTCCAGCCGGGCCAGGCTCTCGTTCAGGGTGACGTGCTTCTGAAGCTGGCCCGCCGCCAGATAGGGCAGGCCCAGTCGGGGGCTGGAATGGTCGCTCATGAAATCTCCGTTCGATGTCGGAGATCAGTCTGGATCGGTCCCGAACCCAGGCGTGCACAGACCGGCCTCAAAGCGATTTTGATGCACTAGTTCAACTACATCATCCGCCTGAGCATGCGGGATCGGATGAGAGATCCTGCCGAAGGTGCGGGGAGGCCGACTGGAAGGGCTGGGCGACCTCCCCGCTGACGGGATCGGGCTGTCAGGACCAGACGCGGAGAGCCGCATCACGATCCCGTCAAAGGAAGCTACGGTCCCCTGCCCGCTTCGGATGCGGTCAGACGGTCTCGAATTCGCCCGAAGCCACGACCGGGCCGTCCGGCCTGTCGATGGCCGGCGTGTGCCCGGGCGCCTCCATCGAAATGGCCACGGCCGCGGCCTCGCCGGCCATGACTTCAACACCGGCGTCCAGAGTGCGACGCGAGGCCGTCGCCCCGTCGACCTGACCGATCAGACGCACGCCCCCGTCTTCCATCACCAGCCACAGGTGAGGCACGCGCCCTTCCGCCGGCATCGGCGCAGCCGGCTGCAGGAACAGTCGGTTGGTCGCGGGATCGTAGATGAGGGTTGCGGCGGTGCCGCCGCCTTCGAGCGAAAGCGTCGCCACTCGCGTGAGCATGGCCTCAGGGGTCGGCGCTTGAACTCCTACCGGAGCAGGGTCGGACTGGGCCAGCATTACCACCAATGCGGCGACACTGGCCGCCAACAGGCCGGTCGAGCCATAGGCCCAGCGCTTCCAGAAGATCACGGCGTTGTCGTTGGCGGCGCCCAGGGCGGCGGAGATGCGCGGCCACACCGCGGGAGACGGCTGGGCTTCCGGCACTTCCTCGATCAGCTTGCCCAGACGCTCGGCCCAGGCTTCGACCTCGGCGGCAAACACGGGGTCAGACGCCTGGCGTGCCCGCGCCGCGGCCTCGTCCGCCGGCGACAGCACGCGCAGGGCCAGCTCGCCGGCCAGCATGTCGTGATCGTCTCGGGATTCGGTCACCGTCAGCGCTCCAGGCAAGACCGCAGGCGCAGCAGGCCGCGCCGGATCCAGCTTTTCATCGTGCCCAGCGGCGTGCCTTCGCGCTCGGCCAGTTGTTCATAGGTCATGCCGTCGAAGAAGGCTGTGCGGATGGCGTTGCGGGTGCGATCCTCCAACTCATTGAGGCAGACCTGAAGACGCGCGGCTTCCTGATCCGCCTCGACGGCGTCTGACGCCAAGGGGCCCTCGTCGGCGCGGCTCTCCAGCACCTCGACCGGGGCCGCGACCATCCGCGCGCCAGCCGAGCGCAGCCGGTCGATCGAGCGGTTGCGCGCGATGGTCGCCAGCCAGGTAATGGGGCTGGCGCGGGCGGGATCGAAGTCGCCCGCTTTTCTCCACACGGTCAAATAGGTGTCTTGCAAGACGTCCTCGGCCAACTGCCTGTCGCCCAAGATACGCAGGCAGACGCCCAGCAGCTTCGCCGAGGTCGCCTCATAGACGGTTTTAAAAGCGGATCGGTCGCCCGCGCCGGCGCGGCCAAGGGCGGCGGCCAGCTCGTCACGGGTCAGGGCGAGGGTCATGCGGATCTCCGAGGCGCGGCTCGCGACTTGGCGGTAAGCCGCTTGTCTCGTCAAGCGGACGCGGCGTCGCCTCGACAGGCGTCTCACACTGGGCTAGGCGCGACCCTCCTGCCCGACGGAGCCGCCCTTGTCGCTGCCGAAGCTGTTTCGCGCGCTTGTCGTCCTGACCGCTTTCGCTGCGGCGGCGGGGCTGGCCATGATCGCGGCGGCGGCGTTGAGCGGCGTCGGACATCGCTGGATCGACATCCTGGCCCAGTTCACGGCGCCTGCGCTGATCGGCGCCCTGCTTCTGATGGCGGCAGGCCTGATTCTGAGACTGTGGAGGCCCGCCCTCGCTGCGGGTGCCGCCGCGGTGCTGCTGGCCGTGGCGGTTTGGCCGCAATGGGCGCCGGATCGTAGCCCCGGCGAGGGCCCGGCCCTCAGGCTCTACACCGCCAACCTCTATGGCCGGAACGAGGATGTGGCGGCCATGCGCCGCTCCATCCTCGATGCAGACGCGGACGTGCTGGTTCTGATCGAGCTGGGCGATGCGCCGAATGCGCAACTCGACACCCTGCTGGACGGCTGGCCGCATCGCGCCGTCAGCGGAAGGCGCATCGGGGCCGGCGGGGCCGTGCGGTCGGTGATCGCCTCACGCCAGCCGCTGCAAGCCCGTCGCCTGACCTTGCACGAGGTCGAGACGACGGCGGCTGCGGTGCAAACCGACTTCGGCGCGATCGAGGTCATCGCGGTCCATCTCACGCGCCCGTGGCCATTCCAGTTCCAATGGGGCCAGATCATCCAGGTCATGGAGCTTGGCGAATACCGAAAGACCCTGACCGGGACGGTCATCGCCGCCGGGGACTTCAACAGCGTCTCGACGGCCCGCATCGGCCGCCAGATGCGCGACGAACTGGGCCTGACGGCCGCGCCCGGCTTTCCTGGAACCTGGCCGGCCAAGGCGCCCGGCCCGCTGAGGATCAACATCGATCAGGTCTATCGCAGCCCGGATCTTGTGGTGACTGAGCGCCGCCTGGGCCTGCCGACCGGATCAGACCACCGCCCGGTGATCACGGTTCTGAGGCCGCGAGCCGGCTGAGCCGTTCCTGATGGCCGTCGGCCGGAAAATCGGCGGCGATCCATTCATCCTCGAAGGCCTTAAGCAGTCGGCCGGTGCGCGGTCCCGGTTCGACACCCAACCGCGCCAGATCATGGCCGCCGACGGGAAGGCGCGGCGGGGTCCAGTCTTCAGCAAGGCGGATCAGGGCCGAGGCTTCCACATCGGGCCGAGCCGCTCGTCCCCGTGTCAGCCGATCGCCGAAAGCCTCCTGACCCAGGCGATAGATGAAAGCGCGCGCCACCGTCGGCTCAAGCGTCGGCGCGATCTCGCCGGCCGCCGCGACAAGCCGTTCGCGCTGGGCGTTGGACAGCCGCAACCGCCGGGCGACCGCGTCTACGATCTGTGGATCCGACGGCAGCAGCGCAGACAGGCGCAGTACAGGATCCGTCGTCAGATCGACCAGCGCGTCAAACAGCGCCGGTTTGACGGCCTCAGGCAGAACCTCCGCCAGCACGCCTGCCTCGCTCATGGCTGCAACGGCCGGGCGGGGATCGGGCGCGGCCAACAGCTTCAGAAGCTCCTTGGACACGCGCTCGGCCGACAGGCGACGCAGGCCCTCACGGCCGTCGCGACAGGCCGCCAGCCCTTCGGAGTCCAGCGCCCCGTGGCCATACCAGGCGTGGAAGCGGAAGAAGCGCAGGATACGCAGGTAGTCCTCGCGAATGCGAATGCGCGCGTCCCCGACGAATACCACGCGCCGCGCCAGAAGGTCAGCCAGCCCTTGCCCCGTTGGATCGTGCAACCGCCCCGACGCGTCAGCGTAAAGCGCGTTCAGGCCAAAGTCGCGCCGCGCCGCATCCTCGGCCCAATCTGTGGTGAAGGCGACCACGGCGCGGCGGCCGTCGGTCTCCACGTCACGGCGAAGGGTGGTGATCTCAAAGGGACGCCCACCGGACACCGCCGTGACGGTGCCGTGCTCCACGCCCGTCGGCACGGCCTTCAGACCGGCAGCTCGCAGCGCAGCGATCGTGTGCTCAGGGGTCAGGCGCGTGGCGATGTCGATGTCGTCCACCGGCTGGCCCAGCAGGGCGTTCCTGACGCAGCCCCCCACGAAGCGCGCGCAGTCTTCGCCGCCCTGGGCCTCCAGCGCCGCCATGACGGCCCGTGTCGGCGCCGCCGTCCGCCACGGCGCGTCAGACAGATCAGGAGCTGGACCGGGCGTCACGCCGCGTCCTCGTCTATCGCCAGACCGGGCGCGGCCTCGTCGCCGTACAACCGGTCCCGCAGCCGCTTCAAAAGGCCGGCCGTGACGCCCCAGATGTATCGCTCGTTCCAGGGCATGGCCCAAAACCAGCGTCGCAGGCCCTCGTCCGCGTCGTAGAAGTCGCGCCTGTGATTGGCTGGGTCCATCAGGAAGTCCCAGGGCGTTTCGAAGACCTCCGCCACCTCGTCAGGCGACGGCGTCAGGGAAGGCGGCGTCTCCAGCCAGCCGATGACGGGCGTTATTAGAAAGCCGGTGCCCGTTTCATAGGGATCGCCCAAGCCGAGGATTTCTACGGACGCGGGATCCAGCGCCACCTCTTCGTTGGCCTCCCGCAGCGCCGCCTGCACCGCTGTCTCGCCGGAATCCAGCCGCCCGCCGGGAAAGGCGATCTGGCCGCCATGGCTGGCCAGAGCGTCGCTGCGCCGGGTCAGGATCACCCCTGCGCCTTCGGGACGCGCCACGATGGGCGTCAGGACCGCGGCCGGTTTCAGCGCGCGCTCGCCCCGCAATGCGCCAGGGTTCAGATCGAAGTCGGAATAGACCGCCGGCGCATCCGGCGCCCAGTCGTCGATCGAACGCAACCGCTCGATCAGCCGCGACTTCAGCCCGCCCAGGCTCATTCGACGCCAGCCCCCTCGGGCCCCAGCGGGAATATCTGGCCGCCCGAGCGGACACACAGCCGGTCGTCGATGATATCGGCCATCTCGACCAACTCATAGAATACCGGCCTCGCGATGCGCGCCCACAGGTCGCCGCGCATGTGGATGCGCGGCCGCGGCTCGCCGTTCTCGGTTTCGACCACGATCATATGATCTGCGCCCGCCCGCGCCTCGTCGCCTACGTCAGTCGTGAAAATCAGGTCGTCTCCGTCGCGACGGACAGCCACGGCTCGGAACGGCAGGTCCTCGGCCCGGATACGCAGCTTCTCGACCGGCGTGACAAGATGCAGACCGTCCGGGTCCTGACGCAGAATCGTCGAGAACAGCCGCACCATCTCGGGGCGGCCGATGGGCGAGCCCTCGTGCATCCAGACGCCGTCGGCCCGGATGACGATATCGATCTCGCCGCAATGCGCCGGATTCCACAGATGCACGGGCGGCAGGCCGCGCCCCGGCGTCTGCCGAGCCGCCTCGGCCACACCCGCCAGGTCCGCTTTTTCCGAATTGCTCATGCTCCAGACTTAGGCCGCGTCGCCGCCCGCGCCAATGGAGGGTTGTCAGCGAGAGCAGGCCAAGCCGCTGGGAACCGACTGCAAAAGGGGCAGCCACATGATGCGACGCGGGTCGGCAGGGCCGGGCAAGCTCACTGCGGACGCCGACAGAAAGCCGAAGCGCGTGAAATACGGCGGATCGCCGACCAGCAGCACGCCGCCCAAGCCGTCGATCGCCTGCGCGTGATCGACACAGGCCTGCACCAGCGCCGCGCCCAAGCCGGCGCGACGGCTTGAGCGCTCTACCGCTATGGGGCCGAGGAAAAGGGCCGGGACGCCGTCGATGCTTATCGACCACAGCCTGACAGAGCCGATCACACGCCCGTCCTCGCGCGCAACGAAGCCAGCCGCCAACGGCGAACGCTCGCGCAGCCGCTCGGCCGTCTTGGCGAAGCGGCCGGGGCCGAAGGCGGCCAGGGTCACCGCCTCGATGGCGGCGGCGTCGGCCGGGGTTTCGGCTTCGATCAGAGGGGTGGCGGTCATGGTCGCGCGCCGTTAGGGCCAAGCGCAGCCGCGATCAAACGAAAATCGTCGTCAGTCGAATTTCGGCGCGCGTTTCTGGGTGAAGGCCCTGAAGGCCTCCATCGCCTCGGGGCTGCGCATCTGCGATCCGAAGGCGTGGCCCTCGCTCTGCATGATGGCCCACAGGCGTTCGGCGTCGCGCATCAGGGCCTTGGTCTTGCGCAGCGAGTTGGGCGCGCGGCCGGCCAGTTGGCGAGCCATATCCACAGCCGTCGCCTCGACCTCGGCCGCTGGAACAGCGCGGTTGACCAGACCCCAGGCCAGGGCCGTGCGCCCGTCGATGGGCTGGCCCAGGGCGAACAGCTCGAACGCCCGCTGATGGCCCAGCACGGCGGGCAGCAGCAGACTGGAGGCCGCCTCGGGCGCCAGGGCCAGATTGACGAAGGGCGCCGACAGCAGGGCGTCTTCGGCGGCGACCACCAAATCGCAGTGCAGCAGCAGGGTCAGGCCGATGCCCACCGCCCGGCCCTGCACCGCGGCCACCACAGGCCGGTCGCAGTCAGCCAGGGCCTTGAGGAAGCGGAAGACCGGCATGTCCAGCGCTTGGGCGTCCGGCGCCGCGCTGCCTTGCGCGATGAAGTCGCCGATGTCGTTGCCGGCCGAAAAACTGTCGCCCTGCCCCTTGAACAGCAGCACGCGGACGGCGGGGTCGGTGCGGGCGCGCTCGGTCGCCTCCGCCAGCGCCTCGTACATCGCCTGGGTGATGGCGTTCTTCTTGTCGGGCCGGTTCAGGGTGACGGTCAGGACGCCGTCGGTCAGTTGGGTTTCGATCTCGCTCATTGTCTCTTCCTCAGACGGCCAGCCACCAGTCGACGCCGGCGGCGTCGCGGTCGCGGGTGACGACGCCGCGACGTTCCAGATAGATCAGATGCGCCAGGCATTCGCCCGACGCCATGCCCAACAGGCCGTCGCCGATGGCCCGGCCGAAGACGGCGACGAACAGGTCCACGACCCGCCTGGGCTCGGCCAGGGCGCGCGTCAGCCGCTCCAGCGACACCGCGTGGCCGCGCTTCAGCGCCTTCAGCCGAGGGTGCAGTCCACGGAACGGCTCGCCATGGGCGGGCAGGATGAAGGCGTCCTCGGGCCACAGCGCCTCGAGCTTGTCCAGCGACGCCAGCCAGTCGCCGAGCGGGTCGGCCAGAGGCTCGGTCGGATAGACCGACACGTTCGACGAAATGCGCGGCAGGACCTGGTCGCCCGACACGATCACATCGTCCGAGCGACGCCACAGGCAGACGTGCTCGGGGCTGTGGCCGGATCCGACGGTGATCGTCCAGTCCTCGCCGCCGATCGAGATCACGTCCCCGTCCGACAGCCGCTGGAAGGTGCGCGGCAGGGGCTCGACCTTCCGACCGAACGTCCCGTATTCCTCCCGCCACACTTGGATCTGAGCGTCGGTCCAGCCGGCGGCGGTGAAGAAGGCGGCGTGCCCCTCGGGCGCGGATGTTCCAGTGTCCGCCAGGAGCATCCGGGCCGTGACGTATTCCAGCCGCGACATCAGGATCGGCGCCTCGAACCGCTCGCACAGCCATCCGGCCAGGCCGATGTGGTCGGGGTGCATGTGGGTGCAGATCAGCTGAGTGACCGGCAGGCCGCCCAGGGGTCCGGCCAGGGCCGCCTCCCACAGTTGGCGGGTCAGGGATGTGGACAGGCCGGTGTCGACCACCGCCCAGCCGTCGCCGTCCCGGATCGCATAGGCGTTGACGTGCTCCAGCGCGAAGGGAAGCGGCAGGCGCAGCCACAGCACGCCGGGCGCGGCCTCCACCGCCAAGCCGGGGCCGGGCGGATCGCCGAGCGGATAGCTCAATCCGCGCGAGAGAACGGGCGCGTCGTCGGCCAAGTGCGTCTCCAATCGAAACGCAGGTTTAGGATAGAAGCCTCAGACCGTCCACACCCGTCTCCTCGGCGAAGGCCGGGGTCCAGGACGGCATCCCGAACATCTAACGCTTGCGTCTGACCCTCTGGGCCCCGGCCTTCGCCGGGGAGACGGAGGCGGGGACTACAGGTTTTCGCGCAGCCAGCCGGCAAAGCGCGCCACAGGCCCGCCGCGGTGGATGCGCGGGGCGTCGGCGGCGGTGATCTGGCGCGACATCAGCTTGCGGGCCGAAACCGCTTCACGCGGTCCGTAGGCGGCGCGCAGCAGCACGCCGGCGGCCGAGCAGAAGGCCGGGCCCGAGGCCGCGTCGGCCATGTGCGGCGCGCGCTGCGGACGGCCCAGGCGGACGGGACGGTCGAACACGCGCACGGCCAGCTCGCGCACGCCGTTCAGCTGGCTGGCGCCGCCGGTCAGGACCAGGCCCGCGCCAGGCTCCAGCCCGTGGCCCGAGGCGCGGAGGCGGTCGCGCAGCAGCTCCAGCGTCTCTTCCACGCGCGGCGCGATGACGGTCTTGAGCATGGCGCGCGGCACGATGACGGGGCCGGACTCCATGTCTTCGCCGCGCGGCGGGGCCTCGAGCATTTCGCGGTCTTCATTGGCGCTGGCCATGGCCGAGCCGTGCAGGGTCTTCAGCCGCTCGGCCCCGGCGCGCGAGGTCGACAGGCCGCGCGCGATGTCGGCCGTGACGTGGTCGCCGCCGACGTTGACGGACTCGACATGCAGCAGCGAGCGCCCGCCCCAGACGGCCGCCGAGGTCGAACCGCCGCCCATGTCGATGCAGACGCAGCCCAGGTCCATCTCGTCCTCTTCCAGCGCCGAGAGCGAGGAGACGACGGGAGCGGCCACGACGCCCTGAAGGTCCAGGTGCGCCAGCTCCAGACAGTGGCCCAGCGCGTTGAAGGCGCCCTCGGCCATGGAGACGACCAGCAGGTCCAGCCCCAGCGATCCGCCGCGCATGGCGCGCGGATCGCGCACGCCGCGCGCGCCGTCCACCGACCAGGCGACGGGCAGGACGTGGATCGGGCGGCGGTTGGGCAGGCGGATCTGGTCCAGCGCCATGGCGATTGCGCGCGCCAGGTCGGCGTCGCCGATCGGATTGGCGCCCAGGGACACCTTGGCCCGCACGCGGTGGCTGGCCATCTGGCCGATGGCTGTGGAGACGACCACGCCCGACACCGGCGCGCCGGCCGCGCGCTCGGCGCGTTCGACGGCCTGGCCGATGGCCTGGGCGGTTTCGTCCATGTTGATGATGGCGCCGCCCTTCACCCCCTTGGACTGGATGTGGCTGGCGCCCGCCACGCGAATGGTGCGGTCGGCGTGACGCACGCCGTCAGGCTTCATGATGAAGCAGGCGACCTTGGACTGGCCCAGGTCCAGGGCGGCCACCACCGGCGCGCGCGTCTGGGCCTTGAGCCCGTCCTGTCCCATTTCGCGATCCCGCACGGCCATTACGCCACAATCCTTCTCATCACGCCGCGCCCTCGGTCGGCCGCACGGCGACCGTCTCGGGTGTTCTCAGGTCGACCCGGGCGAAGCCCAGGTCCAAAAGCCGCTCGCGCTGGTCCAGCGCGTCCAGGCGGATCAGGGCCGCCTCCTGGTCCAGGGCCGGAAGCTGCACCAGACCGCCGTCCTTCAGACGCAGGTCCCAGCGGCGCTCGTCCACCCGCACCAGGGCGTCGACGCGGCCCATCAGGCGCGGGCGCTGGGCCAGCAGAGGCAGGATTTCGACGGCGGCCTCGTCGGCGCCCTTGCCGACGATCAGCGGCAGTTCGGGGTGGCGGCCGGCGTCGGCGCCCTGAATGACCTCGCCCGAGGCGTCGATGACGTGCGCCTGGCCCGCCATCTGCCAGACGGCCAGACGGTCATGCTCGACCACATCGACGATGAGGGTGTCGGGCAGCAGGCGAACGACCCGCGCCGACTTGACCCAGCCCACGGCCTCAACCTGCTGGCGAAGAGCGTCCAGGTCCAGGGTGGCGATGGACTGGCCCTGACGAAGCGCCAGCGCGCGCTGCACGGCGGGCTGCGCCTCCGCCGAGGCGCCGGTGACGTGCACGCGCTTTAACCCCAGGCCCATGCCGATGGTCACGTTCTCGACGGTGCGGTCGAAAGAGGCGCCGATGCGCTCGGCCCGCGCGCCGGTGGCCAGGACCACGCCCAGCACCGCGACGCTGGCGACCAGCAGACCGCCGACCACGCGCGGCGTCAGGTCCAGCCGACCGATGGCGGCGGCCTTTCCGGGGACAGCGGCGTAATGGGACGGTCCGCCCCGGCCAGAGCGCGGAGCCGCGGACTTCGAACCCTGTCGCCGACCGCCGCGCACTACCGCGGGCATGAGGCGTCCTCCACCATCCACCGAACCAGATCTTGAAAACCCAACCCGACGTGGGCGGCCTGCTCCGGAACGAGGGAGGTCGGCGTCATGCCCGGCTGGGTGTTGACCTCCAAGAGAACGAGAACGTCCTTAACATCGTCATAACGATAGTCGGATCGCGTCACCCCGCGGCAGCCCAAGGCAACGTGCGCCTGCTCCGCCAGACGCAAGCAGCGCTCGAAGACGGCGGGCGGGAGCGCCGCCGGCAGCTGATGGACCGAGCCGCCCGGCGCATATTTGGCTTCGTAGTCATAGAAGCCCTTGGTCGGCGTAATGTCGGTCACGGTCAGGGCGCGCGGTCCGTCGGCTTCGCCGAGCACGGTGACGCACAGTTCCTTGCCCGCCACGAACGGCTCGACCATGACCTGCTCGCCATAGGTCCAGTCGTCGGCGCCGGGCGCCGCGCAGGGCGCGTCGCCCTCTCGCACCAGATAGACGCCCACCGACGAGCCCTCGGCGTTCGGCTTGATGACATAGGGCGGATCGATGACGTGGCGGCGCGCCACTTCGCGCCGGTCGAACAGGCCGCCGCAGGGCACGGGCACGCCCGCGCTGCGCAGCACCGACTTGCACTTGTCCTTGTCCATCGTCAGGGCCGAGGACAGGACGCCGGAGTGGGTGTAGGGCAGATTCAGCGTCTCCAGCACGCCCTGGACGCAGCCGTCCTCTCCCCAGTCGCCGTGCAGGGCGTTGAAGACGACGTCGGGTTTCAGCTCGGCAAGCACCTGGGCCAGATCGCGCCCGGCGTCCACGCGGGTCACGCGATAGCCGCAGGCCTGCAGCGCATCGGCGCATTCACGGCCCGAACTCAGCGACACGTCCCGCTCGGACGACAGTCCGCCCAGCAGGACGGCGACGTGGGCATTCGCGGGATAGCGGGACATGGGTGAACTCAGAGCGGGCGGCCGATCCTCTTGATCTCCCAATCAAGGTTTACGCCGAGTTTACTTTTCACGTCCGCGCGTACGGTTTCGCCCAGATTCTCCAGATCGGCGGCCGTGGCCTCGCCCGGATTGATCATGAAGTTGGAATGCAGCTCGCTGAACTTGGCGCCGCCTCCTCCATGCGGCGTAGGTGCGGCGTGCAACTTGCCGCGCCAGCCCGCCTCGTCGACCAGCTTCCAGGACGAATGGCCGGGCGGATTTTTGAAAGTCGAGCCGCCCGTCTTCTCGCGGATCGGCTGGGTCTGTTCGCGGCGGCTGGTGATTTCGTCGATGCGCGCCTGAACGGCGGCGGGCTCGTCGGGCGTCCCGCGATAGGTCGCCTCGACCCAGATGATGTCGGTCGGCGCCTGGGAATGGCGATAGGTGTAGCCGAAGTCCGCCAGCGCATAATCCACCCGCTCGCCCAAGCGCGTCAGGCCCCAGGCTGAGACCAGAACGTCCTTGGTCTCAGCCCCGTAACAGCCCGCATTCATGGTCAGGGCGCCGCCGACCGCGCCGGGGATGCCGGCGTAGAACTCCAGCCCCGCCAGCCCCGCCTTGGCCGAGGCCTTGGCGACCATGGCGTCCAGGGCGCCCGCGCCGGCGGTGATCGCAGCGCCTTCAACCGTCACCTGCCCCCAGGCGCGCCCGGCTAGGCGGACGACCACGCCCTCGATCCCGCCGTCACGCACGATGACGTTGGAGCCGACGCCCAGCACGGTCACCGCAACCGCCGGGTCCAGCGCCTTGAGAAAGTCGGCCAGATCCTCGGGGTCCGCCGGAATGAACAGCACGTCCGCCGACCCGCCGACCCGAAACCAGGTGAACGGCCCCAGCGGCTCGTCGCGCAGCAGCTTGCCGCGCACCTCGGGCAGAGCGATCACGCCAGCGCCTCCAACTGCGCCGGCAGGGCGTAGGCCCAACTGGTGATGTCGCCGGCGCCCAGCAGGACAACGATGTCGCCGGACTTGGCCTCTTCACGGATCAGGCGCGGCAGGACGGCGGCGTTCTCAAGCGCCTGGACATGGCGATGCCCATAGCGGCGCGCGCCTTCGACCAGGGCGTGCTTGTCCACGCCTTCGATCGGCGCCTCGCCGGCCGGATAGACGTCGGCGACGATCACGCTGTCGGCGTCCGAGAAACAGGTTGAGAACTCGTCCATCAGGTCGCGCAGGCGGGTGTAGCGGTGCGGCTGGACCACAGCGACGACGCGACCGCTTTCCTCACCGCGATTGGCCACCTGACGCGCGGCCTTTAGCACCGCCGCGATCTCGACCGGGTGGTGGCCGTAGTCGTCGATGATGCGCACGCCGTCGACCACGCCCGTGGTGGTGAAGCGCCGCTTGACCCCGCCGAAGCCGGCCAGGCCGTTGCGGATGGAGGCGTCGTCCACGCCCAGCTCGCGCGCCACGGCGATGGCCGCCAGCGCGTTGGAGACATTGTGCCAGCCCGCCATGGGCAGGTGCAGGCCCTCGATGCGGGTCGGCTCCTCCAGAGCCGCCAGGCCCTGCTGCTGGATCAGCACGTCGAAGCGCGCGCCGTCCGGCGCCATGTCCACATTGACCGCCCGCACCATGGCCTGGGGGTTCAGCCCATAGGTCACCAGCCGCCGGTTATCGACGCCGGCGACCAGCCGCTGCACCTCCGGGTGGTCCAGGCAGACGGCGGCGAAGCCGTAGAAGGGAATGTTCTCGACGAAATCCAGAAAGGCGCGGCGCACCCCGTCGAAGTCGCCGTAATGGTCCAGATGCTCGGGATCGATGTTGGTGACGATCGCCACCGTCGACTTCAGGCGCAGGAAGCTGCCGTCGCTCTCGTCGGCCTCGACAACGATCCAGTCCCCGTCGCCCACCTTGGCGTTGGTGCCGTAGGCGTTGATGATGCCGCCGTTGACCACGGTCGGGTCCAGCCCGCCCGCGTCCAGCAGGGCGGCGACCATCGAGGTCGTGGTCGTCTTGCCGTGGGTGCCCGCCACGCCGATCGAGAACTGCAGGCGCATCAGCTCGGCCAGCATCTCGGCCCGGCGCACCACCGGGATGCGCCGCTCGCGTGCGACCTTCAGCTCGGGATTGTCCGGCTTCACGGCGGTGGAGTGAACGACCGCCGAGACGCCCTCGGTCACATGGGCGGCGTCGTGGCCGATGAAGATGCGCGCGCCCAGGCTTTCCAGCCGCTCGGTGTTGGCCGACGCCTTGGCGTCCGAGCCATGCACCACATAGCCGATCTTGAGCATGATTTCGGCGATGCCGCTCATGCCGATGCCCCCGATGCCCACAAGGTGCACCGGGCCGATGTCGAAGGGGACGGGACGAAGACGCGCGATCATCCGCGCGTCATAGCGAGCGACGTGCAGGAATGCACGCGGCCCGTGACGATCACGCCGCCCCGTTCAGACCCTCGACAAAGCCGGCGAACATGGCCGTGGGCTGACCCCAGTCGTCGAAAAGAACCAGGCTGTCTCGGCCGTCGTCGCGCGGCGGGCGGCGCAGCCAGCTGTCGCGGTCGCGCAGCGCCCAGGTCGTGATGCCGTACCGCTGAGCCGCCGGCAGTTCCATGTAGGTCGAGACCAGTTCGCGCGTCAGGGCGTGCTGACGTGCGCGCTTGTGCTTCAGACTGCGGGTGTCCGGCAGCCGGCCCTCGCGCCGCTGGCTGGCGTCCAGTTCCGAGATGTGGATGGGCAGGCCGAACCTGGCGGCCTCGCGGATGAAATCTCGGATCTGACCGTCCGCGATCTCGATATCCAGGTGCGACTGCACCCCCAGCCCGCTAAGCGGCGCGCCGAGCGTCAGCAGCCGCTCGACCAGACGCAGATAGGTCGTCCCCTTGGTCGGATTGTTCTCCAGATTGTAGTCGTTCAGGAACAGGACCGCGTTGGGGTCGGCCGCCTTTGCCTGTTCGAACGCCCGCACGATATAGGCCTCCTGCCCGCCCAGCCGCTCGCTCCACAGGCAGTCACGCAGGCCGTTTCCGTCCTCCGCCACCGCCTCGTTGACGACGTCCCAGCCGACCATCCGACCAGCGTAGCGGCCGGCGACCTCTCGGATGTAGCGGTCGTACTCCCCGGCGAACCGCTTGGGGTCCAGGGTCATGAAGTAGGGCGCTTCCTGCGCATACCAGATCAGGGCGTGGCCATGCAGGCCCAGGCCGTTGTCGCGCGCGAAGTCGGCGATCCGGTCCGGCGCGTCGAAGCGATAGTCGCCGCGATTGGACTGAAGCACATACTCCATCTTCAGCTCCCACTCCGGCGTGATCTGATCCAGCTGGCGGCGCGCCAGCTCGACCCAGGAGGGGTCGTCCAGATAGGCGCTGGGCACGCAGGCCCCGACGGGAAAGGGCGCGATGTCCTTCAGCGCCGGAACGGGTCCGGTCCAGGCGGCGGGCTGGGCTTCGGACCGGCAGGCGGCCAGCGCCAGGCCGGAGGCAAGCACGAGACGGCGGGAGGGATCGGCGCGGGTCATGGCGCCACCCTAAGGCGAGGACCTTACCCCAGGCCTTACGGGCGACGGCGCACCACGTCGGCGAACTTCACGGCTGAGCGCCAGTAGCGCAGACCCAGTCGCTTGGGATCGTCGGCCAGCCGCCACAGCCATTCGCCGTTGAACCGCTGGACCCAGGCCGGAGCGCGGGTGACCTCGCCGGCGATGAAGTCCAGGGCCGCGCCCACGCACAGAAAGCCGGCCTGGGGCGTGCGGTCCGCCAGGGCGGCGGCCAGCAGTTCCTGCTTGGGCGCGCCCAGGCACAGCAGAACCAGCCGGGCATCCGAGGCCGCGATACGCTCGGCCATGGCCTGGACGAAGGCGGGATCGTCCTGTGGCGCAGCGGGAACCATGGGCGTCTCGGCGCCGACAATGCTGAGGCCCGGATGGTTCGCCCGCAGCCGCTCCAGCGCGCGCACCTGGGCGTTCGCCCCCGGCCCCACGACATAGACGGGCAGGCCGTCGCACGCGGCTCGCGCCATCAGCGGCTCGACCATGTCGGATCCGCACACCCGATCCAGCACCGCCCCCTGGCGGCGCGCCAGCCAGACAATGGGAAAGCCGTCGGCGCTGACCAGCTCGGCGCGCGCATAGGCGGCGCGGAAAGCAGGCTCGTCCAGCTTGACCAGATGATCCAGGTTCAGGGTGAATAGGAGAAAGCCC
This sequence comes from Brevundimonas sp., assembly GCF_046295775.1. Classification (GTDB taxonomy): domain Bacteria; phylum Pseudomonadota; class Alphaproteobacteria; order Caulobacterales; family Caulobacteraceae; genus Brevundimonas. The sequence continues at coordinate 71,385 of NZ_JBKBML010000014.1, forward strand.
TGGCCGCGCGCGGCGCGCGCTGCGGCGGCGGCCACCGCCTGATCCAGGGTCGCCAGATTGACCCCGATGCCCTCGATCCGCGCCAGTTCCTGCGGCATGACCCCTCACGAAAACACCCGCCGGCGGACCGGCGGGTGTGTGTTTCCTGCGCTAAGCTCGGCTCGCGGAGCCTAGCGGCATTAGCGCCGCCTTAGGCCGCGACGCTCTTGGCGCCTTCCGCCGGATCGCGCAGCACATAGCCGCGGCCCCAGACGGTCTCGATGTAGTGTTTGCCGCCCGCGGCCGTCGCCAGCTTCTTGCGCAGCTTGCAGATGAAGACGTCGATGATCTTCAGCTCAGGCTCGTCCATGCCGCCGTACAGGTGGTTCAGGAACATTTCCTTGGTCAGGGTCGTGCCCTTGCGGAGCGAAAGCAGCTCCAGCATCTGATATTCCTTGCCGGTCAGGTGCACGCGGTGGCCGTCCACCTCCACCGTCTTGGCGTCCAGGTTCACGGCGATCTCGCCGGTGTGGATGATGGCCTGGGCGTGCCCCTTGGAGCGACGCACCACGGCGTGGACGCGGGCGATCAGCTCGTCCTTGTGGAAGGGCTTGGTCAGATAGTCGTCGGCGCCGCCGCCGAACGTCTTGACCTTGCTTTCGATCTCGTGGCTTCCGGACAGGATCATCACCGGCGTATTGACCTTGCCCACGCGCAGCTGACGCAGGACCTCGAGGCCGCTCATGTCTGGCAGGTTCAGGTCCAGAAGGATCAGGTCGTAGTCATAGATCTTGCCCAGATCGATGCCTTCTTCACCCAGGTCCGTCGTATAGACGTTGAAACTTTCCGACTTCAGCATCAGCTCGATGCTTTGCGCGGTCGCGTGATCGTCTTCGATAAGCAGAACGCGCATTCATGCCCCTCCAGGCAAAGCTTGACGGTGGATCCGCCCGTAAGCCGAGCGGTAACCTTGTTTGGACGTTAATCTCTCAAAACCTTAAGAAGGGTTAACGTCCCTAATTGAGACGAATCGTAGGCTGATTTGCGAATCGCCGTCGAGAGTCCCGATTCGCTCAAGCCAAAATATTTTCGCCGCCTCCGGCTTCCCACAGCGGCTCGCAACCTCAGGGCGACGCCGCGACCGACTCTGACGTTGAATGGGGATATATTCCTATCTCAACACGTGACGGCCTTAGGCTGGTCGCATGCAGTCAGAGGAGTTTGGGGACATGCAGGAAGCCTATCTCGTGCCAGTGGGCCAGGCCGATCGGATCAAGGCTGATCTGGCGGTGCATCTGGTCGCCGCCGCCTTCGGCGTCCCTGCCGAACGGATGATGGTGCGCGGGCGGGCCGAGCCTGTCGCCTGCCATGCCCGTCGGGTCGCCATCTATCTTGTCCACGTGACGTACGGGTGGACACTGGAGCGCGTGGGCCATGTCTTTCGCGTCAACCGCGCCACGGCGGGCGCCGCCTGTCGCTGGGTCGAGGACCGCCGCGACGAGCCGGACTTCGATCGGGCGGTCGAACAGCTTGGCGAAACCCTGATCTGGCCCTCGGCCAGCCCGGTGCGCGAGTTGTTGGCTTGAGCCGGCTGGCCGAGAGGGCGCGCGGTCTTCTGGAGCGCCCCGGCGCCTGGCTCGATCCGTGCGGCGACGACTATCGCGTGCGGCTGCGGCCCGCCAAGCCGCACCTCGCGCCTTAACTGAACGAGCGGGACGGCCGGGCCTGGTCGAAGGCTCGCGAGTGGTGATCGAGCCCGGCGGCGTCATGGTGCGGCGGCGCGCAAATCTCGGACAGTCGCCGGTCGCATGGTTGGCCGCGCGACGCGACCCGACGGGAGCGCCCCTGCTGACGGCGACGCAGGCGGCGGCCGGCGCGCGGTTGACCCTGGACGCCGAGCGGGCCCAGGCCGGCCCGTCGCTGACGATGCGCTGGGATGCCTTGCCCCGCTCAGGCGCAGGTGGCCGAACGCGCGGCGAGCCTACCGACCCGGCGCTCGCCGCCGCCCGTCGCGTGGTGCAGGCACTCGCCGCCGTCGGGCCCGCGCATCGCGCTGCCTTGGACTGGATCTGCGTGCGCGGCACGGCCCTCGGCGTCGCCGAGCGCGGACTCGGGCTGCGCCGTCGCCAAGGCCGGTTCGCACTCGCCAGGGCGCTGGACGCCCTGGCCGAGCACTATGGCGCGCTAGCGCGCCACGGTTCCGGCCTCGTCTGACTGCGCCTGCGCCTGTTCGGTGTCGTCACCCTGCATCGTGAGGGTCTGCGCGGGCTTGCCGGTTTGAAACTCCTCCATCGCAGCCCGGCGCCGTTCGCGCATCCGATCCGCCAGCGCGTCCATATCCAGGCCTGCCGCTCGCGCCTGGCTGAACATGCCCTCGACCCGCTTTTCCTCTTCCTCGACGTGGTGTTCGATCAGTTCTGACAGCACCTTGACCTTGGCGTCGTAGAAGTCGTCCTCGGGACCGCCCGCTTCGATGTCATTGATGAGGGTCTTGGCGCTGTCGTGCTCGACATAAGCCTCATCGACGAGATCGTCCTCGATCCGTCCACGACAGGCCGGATAGAAGATTTCCTCTTCGATCAGCGTATGGACCTTCAGCTCCAGGCAGGCCTGCTCAGCCAGCGCCTGTTTTCTGTCACGGCTGCGCGCCTTCTCGAACGCCTCGAAGATCTCCTCCACCTTGCGGTGATCAGCCTTCAGCATGGCGATCGCGTCCATCTGCTCGTAGGTCTGCGTCATGATGTCTTCTCCTGGTCCTGAGACCGGGAAAGAGGCCCGCACGCGCGATGTTCCCTGCGAACGATTGTCGATGTATCAGCCGGCCGCCGCCGCCTCGCGGATGCGCCCGACCATGCTGTTCAGCCCATTGGCGCGCTGGCGCGTCAGGGCCGAGGGCAGGCCCAGCCGGTCCAGGGCGGCGCGCGCGTCGAAGCCGAGGATCTCGGCCGGGGCGCGGCCCGAGTACAGCTTCAGCAGCAGGGCGATGTTGCCCTTGGACAGGGCGCTGTCGGAATCGGCGTCAAACCACAGCCGGCCGGCCTCCCGGCGGCTGGACAGCCAGACCTGGGCCGCGCAGCCCGGCACCTTGTTGGCCTCGATCCGCGCGGCGTCGGGCAGCGGATCCAGCCCCTTGCCAAGGTCGATGACGTAGCCGATGCGCCCCTCCCAGTCGCCCAGCAGGTCGAACTCCTCGACCAGTTCGGCCAGGGTCTCGTCGATCGAAAGGGCGGGCGGCGTTGTCATGCGGTGCAGATAGGGTCCCGGCCCCCGACTTGTCCACGGCGGCGGTTCGCCTGTGAGGTGCGCGCGCTTGGGGCGACTCACTCGCGCGCCTAGGCTCGGCCGTATTTTGCACCGAGGCTGAAGCCCGCTTGTCCCGCACCACCCTCACGTCAGATCCGATCGCGGAGGCCCTTCCGGCCGTCGCCGCCTGGCATGCCGCGTGGGCCGGGGCGCTGGGGCTGACCGCGCTGGGCGCGGCCTGGAGCTCGCCGGACCTGGGCGCGGCGTCGCTGGCGGGCCTGCTGGTGCTGGCGCTTCCGGGCCTGGGCGGCCTGCTGGTCCTGACCCGCCGCCGCGACGCGCAAAGCCGGATGGCGCTGATCGCGGGCTGGACCCTGGCCGCCGTGCTGGCCGCGGGTCTGACCGGCGGTCTGGCCGGGCCTCTCGCCGGACTGGTGTTCGCGCCCCTGGCCGCCGGGCTGGCGCTGGGCGAGCGCCGCTGGGTCGAGGCCGGAGCCATGGGCGCCATGCTGGCGGCCGGGTCGGGATTGCTCACCTCGGCGCTGGGGGGCGCCGAGGCGGGGGGCGCGGGGCTGGCGGCCGTGACCGCCGTGCTGACGGCGGGGGCGGCGGCGCTGGCCCCCGGTCTGGCCGGCCGGCCCC
>NZ_JBKBML010000015.1:0-61066 GCF_046295775.1 Brevundimonas sp.
CCAGCCGCGCCGCCTGGTCTTCGGCGATCAGGGCGTCGAGCACGGGGTCGATGTCGCCTTCCAAGATCTGCGGCAGGCTGTGCAGGGTCAGGCCGATGCGGTGGTCGGTCACGCGGCCCTGGGGGAAGTTGTAGGTGCGGATGCGTTCCGAGCGGTCGCCCGAGCCGACCTGGGACTTGCGCGCGTCGGAGCGCGCGGCGTCCTTGGTCTGGCGCTGCATGTCGTACAGGCGCACGCGCAGGTTCTTCATCGCCTTGTCGCGGTTCACGTGCTGGGACTTCTCCGAACTGGTCACAACGATGCCCGTCGGCAGGTGGGTGATGCGCACGGCCGAATCCGTCTTGTTGACATGCTGTCCGCCCGAGCCCGACGCGCGGAAGGTGTCGATGCGGATGTCCTTGTCGTGGATCTCGATCTCGACGTCCTCGACCTCGGGCAGGACGGCGACGGTGGCGGCCGAGGTGTGGATGCGCCCGCCGGCCTCGGTGGTCGGCACGCGCTGGACGCGGTGCACGCCGCTCTCGAACTTCAGCCGGCCGAACACGCCGTCGCCGGTGACGGTGGCGATGATCTCCTTGTAGCCGCCGGCCTCGCCCTCGGTGGCGCTGTCGATCTCGACCCGCCAGCCGCGCGTGGAGGCGTAGCGCGAATACATGCGGAACAGGTCGCCGGCGAACAGGGCCGCCTCGTCGCCGCCGGTGCCGGCGCGCACCTCCAGCACGGCCGAGGCGTTCTCGTCGGCGTCGCGCGGGGCCAGCAGCAGGGCGACCTCGCGCTCCATCTCGGGCAGCCGGTCCTTCAGCGCCTCAAGCTCGGCCGCCGCCATCTCGGCCATTTCCGGGTCATCGGCCATGACGGCCAGGTCGCCCATCTCGGCCCGCGTGCGCGCCAGGGCCGACACGGCGTCGGCCACGGGCTTCATCTCGGCGTGCTCCTTGGACAGGCGCACGATCTCGGCCCCGTCGGTGGCCGCGCCCATGCGCGCCTCCACCTCGTGAAAGCGGTCGAGCACCTGGTCGAGGCGGGCCTGGGGCAGTCGCAAGGTCGGGCGTCCTGAAGGGCGAGGCGAAGGGCGCGAGCCTTACCCCGCGCGGCCCGCCGCTGTCGATTCCATGTGATCGCGTCGGGCTGGAGCGAAAGTGAACAGGGCTCACAAGGGCGTCAGTCGCCTTTCAGGGGTGAACCCGACCGCCTAGCTGAGCCTTGGCTGTTTCAGACTGGAGGCTGGCCGATGTTCGACGATACTCGAAACGCACCGACCCTGGACAAGGATGTGGAGCGGCTGTGCGCCCTATACGACCGCCTGCTGGCGGACGAGGCCGCCCCCTTGAACGAGGCCGCGGCGGCCGAACTGGCGGCCCTGGCCCAGATCTTCGATCTCGACGCCGCGCGCCCTCACGCCGAGGTCTGGCAGGACGTGCGCGCGGTCATCATCCGCCAATCGCCGCGCGACGCCGACGAAACGGCGGCGCCCATGGCCGGCGAGCCCCTGACCCTGATGCTGGTCGAGGACGATCCCGACATGGCCGCCGACCTGACCGAGGCCCTGGTCGCAGCCGGGCACGATGTCGTCGGCCCCTTCCACAACGCCGCCGCGGCCGAGGTCGCCGCCGGACTGCACGCCATCGACCTGGCGCTGCTGGACATCAATCTGTCGGGCGAGACGACGGGGGTGGAACTGGCGCGTTCCCTGAAGTCGCGCTGGGGCCTGCGCTCGGTCTTCCTGTCGGGCGACGTCACCGCCGCCGCGCGCAGCGCCGATGTCGCCGAGGCGCTGATCACAAAGCCCTATACCGCCCGCGAGGTCCTGGCGGTTGCGGCGCGTGTCGCCGGGCGAGGCGCGGAACGGAACTCCGCCGCAAGCTGAGCCTTTAGGCCAGCGGCGCGTCGTCGTCGCCTGGGGCTCCCATGGAGACATTCCTCCTCTTCCTTCTGGTGGGCGTGGTCGCCCAGGGCGTCGATGGGGCCCTGGGCATGGCCTATGGCGTCATCTCGACCTCGGTGCTGCTGGCGCTGGGCGTGCCGCCCGCCACCGCCTCGGCCAGCGTGCACGCCGCAGAGGTCTTCACCACCGCCGCCTCGGCCTCTAGCCACGTGTGGCACCGCAATGTCGACTGGCGGCTGTTCCTGCCCCTGGCGATCGCGGGCGTCATCGGCGGGGTGCTGGGCGCCTATGTGCTGGCGGGCATCGAGGGAGACATCATCAAGCCCTTCATCGTCGCCTATCTGGCCTTCATCGGCGTGTGGATCCTGTGGCGCGCCGGTCATGACGTGAAGCCGCGTCGCCTGCCGGCCTGGATCACCGCGCCCGTCGGCATGGTCGGCGGCTTCCTGGACGCCATCGGCGGGGGCGGCTGGGGTCCGACGGTGTCCTCCACCATGGTCGGCGCCGGTCAGGAGCCCAGGCGCGCCATCGGCACGGTCAATACGGCGGAGTTCTTCCTGACGGTGGCGATCTCGGCCACCTTCGTCTGGTCGCTGGTGACCGGCCACTGGCAGGACGCAGGCGCGATCCAAGATCATTTCAGCGCGGTTGCGGGCCTGGTGGTCGGCGGTCTGATCGCCGCGCCCTTCGCCGGCTACATCGTCAAGAAGATCCCGCGCCGCGTGCTGACCTACGCCGTCGGCGGGCTGCTGCTTCTGCTCGCCGCCTTCCAGGGCGCGCAGCTGGCCGGCCTGTTCTAGACCGGCGCCGTGTCGCGGAAGCTGTCGCGGCCTTCCAGCGCCTCAGTCAGGGCGACCAGACGGGGGCGACCCGCGCGCCAGTCGATGTCGGGATGGCGGAAGCCGATCCAGCTGGCGGCGACGCCGGCGGTGATCACGCCCATGTCCAGCGGATCGGCCCTGAGGTCGGCGGCTTCCAGCCCGTCCAGGGCGCGGCCCAGGTTGCGCGTCCAGCGTTCGATCCACGACGGCGACCGCTCATGCTCGGGCCGGCGCAGCTCCAGCACCCGCTTCACGCCCATCTCGAGCGCGGCGTTGGCCAGGGTCTCGATGCGGCGCACTCGAAGGCGCTCGGGCCCGGAGGCGGGCAGCAGACGCGGCCCCTCGCCGATCTCGTCCAGATACTCGCAGATCACCGGGCTGTCGGTCAGCGGCGCGCCGTCGGCCGCGATCAGGGCCGGAACCTGCACGATGGGATTGGCCGCGAACAGATCAGGCGCGTCGGCATAGGGGTCGGTCGCGATCTCTTCGATCCGATCCGACAGGCCCTTTTCGCGGGCGACAATGCGCACCTTGCGGGCGAAGGGCGACGGGGCGGTGATATAGAGCTTCATCCGTCGTCCTTGCCTGAGTGCGGTTCTAGCGGCGGGCCTTGCGCGCGGCGTAGCGGGCGTCGCGGCGGGCTTTCTGCTCTTCCTTGGTGAGCTGCTTGCGGGCCTTGCGGTCGGCGCGCTTGGCCGCTTCGACCTCTTCCTGGGCGGCCTGCTCGGCGGCCATGCGCTCGGCGTCCTTGGCGGCCTTCTCACGGCGCTCTTCGGCCTTGGCCAGTTCGTGCTGCTGACGCAGGGCTTCTTTTTCAGCCGCGCGCTTTTCGGCCAGCTTGTCGAACTCGGGATCCTGCACCGTCGGCTTGGGCTTGAACTTGGCCAGAAGCGCCTTCTTGGCTTCCTGCTGAGCGGTGAGGCGGTCGGTGAAGGCGGTCTGTTTCAGGTCTCGCATGCGGGAAAGAATTCGTGTCCTTGAAGAGATCGGATGAGGCGGTGAGGGGCCGGGCCGTAAACGTCGGCGCCGGAAAAGCCGAAAGCGGCGCGGAAATCAAGCCGCGCCGCTCAGTCGGCGTCACATAAGGCCCCCGCCGAAATTAGCAAGCGGAGGCGTTGCCGCGTCAGCGGGGATTCTGGGCCTTGCTGACCGCCGTGCCAGCCGCGCCGCCGACGGCCGCGCCCACCGGTCCGCCGACGACGGCGCCCGCGACCGCACCGGTGGCAGCCTTCTGCTCGGTGGTGGTGCCGCACGCGGCGAGCGACAGACCGGCCGCGACCACAGCGGCGAAACCGGCGACTTTGAACAAACGAACCATGAGGCAGCCTCCTGAAAACAGTGACGCTTCAACGACGAAAGCGCGCGAGCGTTCCCTCCTTGAGCCAGCAAGACTTCGCCTGAGCGCGAATAAGAAATCAGGGCGTGATCGCGGAATCCGTCGTGCCTGCCAAACGCGGCGACGACTCATCGTGTCAGTAATATCGCGCTCGATTGGCGGTTCGACTCAAGCGGTTCTTGGACGCGCCCTTGGTTCAGTCAGTTCAATCTCGCGGCGCCAAAAGGTCATGTTGCAACGCAAACAAAGTTGCGAATCGACCACATTTCGGCCACGCTTCCCCGGATAAAGGCCCGCTTTCCCGATCCCGGCCGGTCGCCGAGGGTTGGGTTCCGCTGTCGGACCGCGACGCTTTCAGGTCGCCCGGCGTGCGAGACTATCTTCAGGGGCTGCTTTCCCGCCCTGCCGTACAGGATCGAGCTTTTGTCCCTTCTCTCGCACACGCGTGCGCTTCTGCGCGTTCGCCCATGGGCCCGCTATCGGACCCTGACCGCGGCGACGTGCGGCTGCCTCGTGGGCCTGGGGGTGGGCGGAGCCTACCTGGGAGGGACGATCGCCAAGGCCGACGCCGTGCGCGATCAGGCTGAACGGCTGCAAAGCGCCGCAACGGCGGGCTTTACCGAAGAGGCGCTGGTCGCCGCAGCCGGGGGTCTGGACGCCAGCGCCCTGTCGATCGCACGCCGCCATGACCCCTACTCCGTCGCCGGGCCCCATCAGCGGGACCGCCAGGCCGAGCTGATGACCGCGCGGCTCGAACAGCTTCGTCAAGGTGACGGCGGCCTGCGCCGCGTGCGCATGGACACCGCCCCCGCCATGCAGCCCTTCCGGCTCGGCGGCGCGCTGGATCAATCCCGCGATCTCGAATGCCTGACCCAGGCCGTCTATTACGAAGCGCGCGGCGAAGGCCGCGCCGGCATGCAGGCCGTGGCCCAGGTGGTCCTGAACCGCAGCCGCCACCCGTCCTTCCCCCAGACCGTCTGCGGCGTGGTCTATCAGGGCTCCAACCGCTCCACCGGCTGCCAGTTCAGCTTCACCTGCAACGGCGCAATGCGCGGCGCTGTGAACCGCTCGGCCTGGAATCGCGCCCGCGACATCGCCTCTCGTGCCCTTTCGGGCCAGGTGTTCGGCCCCGTGGGGTCGGCGACACACTTCCATACGACAGCTGTGGCGCCGGCCTGGCGCAACGCCCTGGTGCGCGTCGCCCATGTCGGCGACCACTATTTCTATCGCTTCGGCGGCCGCAACGGCTCGGCCTCGGCCTTCGCCTATGAGGCCCGCCCCTCCGGTCCCGCCCCCAGCGAGTCCCGCCTGGTTCAGGCCAGCCTGGACCCCGTCGCCGCCGCGCGTCAGGCCGGCGAGGCCGTGGCCTATACGATGGTCCTGGCTCAGGAAGGCCTCAGCGCGCCCCGTCAGGACGCCTCGCCGACGGCTCAACCCCAGACCCCGGTTCGCGCCCCGGAACCGGCGCGAGACGCTCAGCCCGCGTCCCCCCGCGCCGCGTCCGCCCCAACGGCCGCTCAGGGCGACAAGGTCGAAGCCAAGGCGTCTACGCCCGCCGAATGACGCCCGCCTAGCGATCGTCCAGCTTTCGCGGCGTCGCCAGATTGTGCCGCAGATCACCAAACCGCATCAGACGTGGCGCCTTGCCGACGGCCTCCGACCAGACCGCACCTTAAGGTGCGCCCGTCGTCGCCGGCACCGGCTGGGGTGCGAAGCTGCGCGGCTCGTTTGCGACACGGATCGGCGAGCTCATTGGATGTCTCCTGGCGGGAGACAACCGAGCCATCCTCAGGATGTTCCGCTCAGGCGGCGTCCAGGCCGATGTCCAGGCTCGGGGCCGAATGGGTCAGGGCGCCGACGGAAATCACGTCCACTCCGGTCTCGGCGATGGCGCGCACCGTCTTCAGATTCACGCCGCCTGACGCCTCCAGCACAACACGGCCCGCGTTGCGCCGCACGGCTTCGCGCAGGTCGTCCAGGCCGAAGTTGTCCAGCATCACCACGTCCGGCCCGACGGCCAGCGCCAGCACGGCGTCCAGTTGGTCCAGGCCGTCGACCTCGACCTCGACCTTCATCAGATGACCCACCGACGTCCGGGCCCGGCGCACGGCTTCGGCCGCGCCGCCGCAGACCGCGACGTGGTTGTCCTTGATCAGCACCGCGTCATCCAGGCCGAAGCGGTGGTTGGATCCCCCGCCCATGGCGACGGCGTGCTTCTCCAGCGCGCGCAGACCCGGCGTGGTCTTGCGGGTGTCGGCGATCCGCGCGCTGGTCCCGGCGACGGCCTCGACATAGGCGCGGGTCAGGGTCGCCACGCCGCACAGCCGCCCCAGCAGGTTCAGCGCCGTCCGCTCCGCCGCCAGCAGGGCGCGTGCATCCGCTTCGACACGCACCAGGGTCTGACCCGCCTCGAAGGCCTCGCCGTCCTTGATCCGCTCCTCGACGACGGCGTCAGGGTCCATCGCCCGCACGGCCAGGCGCACCACGGCCAGGCCCGCCGCGACGCCGGCCTGGCGCGCAGCGAAATCGGCAGTCAGGCGCGCGTCGGCCGGAATGCAGGCGGCGGCCGTGACGTCGCCGGCCCGGCCCAGATCCTCGGCCAGCGCCAGACGCACCACGGGGTCGATCAGCAGGTCGGGAAGGCTCACGCGGCGGCGCTCCTGAAGGTCTGGCCGGCGGCCAGGGTGATGCGGCTGTGGCGGGCCTCGGGCGCCGCCTGGGGATAGTCGGAGCGGAAGTGGCCGCCCCGGCTTTCGCGGCGATCCAGCGCCGCCTGGGCGATCAGGCGCGCGGCGACCAGAGCCGGGGCGCGCGGCGCCTCGATCTCCAGCCGGTCGATGACGTCGATCAGCCGCGTCAGGCCGCCGGCGTCGCGCTCGACTCCGGCGTCGGCCGTCATGGCCTGACGCAGCGCGGCCAGCGCCTCGGCGCTCAGTGCGGGCGCGACCAGCCCGGCGTCGCCCCCGCCCGCGCCGATCGCCTGCGCCGCCGCCAGGCCCGTCCGGCGGCCAAAGGCGGCGGCTTCCAGCAGGGAGTTGGAGGCCAGGCGGTTGGCTCCATGCACGCCGGTCGCGGCGCATTCGCCGACCGCAAACAGGCCCTCGAGGCTCGTGCGGCCGTCCGCGTCGGCGGCGATCCCGCCCATGTGATAATGGGCCGCCGCCGCGACCGGGATCGGCTGTTCGCGTGGATCCAGACCAGCCCCCAGGCAGGCGGCGAAGACGGCGGGAAAGGCTTCGGGAAAGTGGGCGCCGATGGCTTGGCGCGCATCCAGAAAAGCGCCGCGTCCCGACTGGACCGCACGATGCACGGCGCGGGCCACGATGTCCCTGGCGGCCAGGTCGGCGTCGGCGGCGTCGCCCAGCAGGAAGACGCCCGAGGCGTCGACCAGACGCGCGCCCTCGCCCCGCAGGGCCTCGGTCGCCAGCGGCGCCGGGTCCAGGCCCACGTTGATCGCGGTGGGATGGAACTGGACGAACTCGGGATCGAGGATTTCCGCGCCCGCCAAGGCGGCCAGCCCCAGGCCCTCGCCGCGCAGGGCCGAGGGGTTGGTGGTCATGGCGTAGAGCCCGCCCGCGCCGCCGGTCGCCAGCACGACCGCGGGCGCGGTGATCTCAACCAGACGACGGCCGCGCGCGATCAGGGCGCCGCCGATGCGGCCGTGGGCATCCTGCATCAGGCGGACCAGGCGGCCGTCCTCGATGGCCGTGACGTGGGGCGCGGCGCGCACGGCGGCGACCAGGGCCGACAGGATGGCGCGTCCGGCGCCGTCGCCGCCGACCCGGGCGACGCGGGCGATGCTGTGAGCCGCCTCCAGGTTGACGGCGAACCCGCCGGCCGCGTCCCGGTCGAACGGGGCGCCGAGCGCGGCCAGCCACTCCACCGTCTCGCGCCCCGCCTCGGTCAGGGCGCGGGTCGCCTCGGCCTCGACCAAGCCGGCGCCCGCGCGCGCCGTATCAGCGGCGTGCAGATCGGGCGAGTCCGAGCTGGTGAGCGCGGCGGCCACCCCGCCCTGGGCCCAGGCAGAGGAACAGGCCTGAAGCAGGGGAGCGGGGCTGATGACGAGCGTCGAACGCGGCCCGGCCTGAAGCGCCGCCGACAGGCCGGCCAGGCCGCCGCCGATGATCAGCGGTCCGTCATGGCGCAGACGCTCGACGCTCTTTGTCATCGGCCGAGACCCAGGATGCGCGCGCCGCCGTCCAGCGCGGCGCCGGCGTCGCCGGTCAGCGGGATCACCGACATCAGGCCCACGCCCACGCAGGCCGCCGCGGTCAGGACGAACAGGCCGACGCTGAAGCCCGCCTCCTTCCAGCTCAGTTGACGCCCTTCAGGCCGCCAGACGCCGCGTCGCAGATGGCCGACCAGGGCCAGGGCCAGAAAGGCGGTGAAGATGAAGGCGCCGTTGGTCAGGCCCCACCAGATCACCAGGGCGCCGACCGCGACCATCGCGCCCATCTCGACCCACGGGTGGATGCGGGCCAGCACCGGGCCCAGCGCCTTGGAGCCGTCCAGCGGCGGCGCGGGCGCCAGGTTGATCAGGTTCAGAAAGGCGACCGCGAAGACGCCCTGCAGCCAGATCGCCTGTCCGGTCAGATAGAAGGCGGCCAGGAACGGAATGGCGGCCAGCAGGCCGAACGCCGGCCCGGCCAGCGACACCAGCACCCCATGCCACTCGCTGTCGGGCAGCCGCCGGCTCTTGGCCAGGCCGCCCAGGAACGGGATGATGTAGATGCGCGCCGGCCCCATGCCGAGCCGGTTCATGGCCAGGACGTGGCCGTACTCATGCACGAACAGGCCGAAGATGGCCGCGCCTGCGAACATCGCGCTGCCGGTGATCCACCAGATGAAGCCGCCCAGCAGGACTGTGGAAATCAGCGCCCATAGCGGATGCTGGCCCTTGTCCTCGGCGGTATCGGCCCGGATCGGCCGACGCGCCTGAGACGCCGGCGCGGGCGCCGACAGCTCTTCCGGGCGGGGGTCCCAGGGACCGGGACGGCGGATGGGGGGATCAATGTCGCTCATGGCGTTCCAGATGGGGCGCGCGGCCGGATCTAGCGAGGGGACCGGTCGTCGCGCCTCAGATCAGCTCCACATCCACATGGTGGCGCGCCTTGAACAGGTCGTAGCGCGCCGGGATGGCGGGCGGCGGCAGGTCGATCATCCGCTGCACGGCCAGGCGGCCGCGCTCGGCCATGTCCTCGGGCACCGTCACCTCGAACTGCATGTTGACCAGGCAGTCGCGGATGTTGGTCAGGGTGATGCGCTTCATGTGCGGGCACAGGTTGCAGGGGCCGATGAAGTCGACGCCGGGCACGTCGCCCTTCACATTGGACGCCATCGAGCACTCGGTGATCATCACCACCTGCTTGGGCCTGCGCGCTTCGACATAGTCGATCATCGCCGCGGTCGAGCCGGCGAAGTCCGACGCGGCCAGGACGTCCTCGGGGCATTCCGGGTGCGCCAGGATCTCGGCGCCCGGATAGGCTGCGCGCATCTCGGAGATGTCGGCGGCGGTGAAGCGCTCGTGCACCTCGCACCGGCCCTTCCAGGCGATGATGCCCACGGTGGTCTGGGCGGCGACGTTGCGGGCCAGGAATTCGTCGGGGATCAGGATGACCCGGTCCACGCCCCACTCTCGCGCGGCCCATTCCACTACCTGGACGGCGTTGGCCGAGGTGCAGCAGATGTCGGTCTCGGCCTTCACGTCGGCGGTGGTGTTCACATAGGTGACGACCGGCAGGCCCGGGTAGCGCTGCTTGATCAGGCGCACGTCCGCGCCCGTGATCGACGAAGCCAGCGAGCAGCCGGCGCGCAGATCGGGGATCAGCACCGTCTTGGACGGGCTGAGGATCTTGGAGGTTTCGGCCATGAAGTGCACGCCGGCTTGGACGATCACCTTGGCGTCCGAGCGCGCGGCCTCCTTGGCCAGGCCCAGGCTGTCGCCGACATAGTCGCCGACGCCGTGGAAGATTTCGGGCGTCATGTAGTTGTGGGCCAGGATGACGGCGTCGCGCTCGCGCTTCAGCTGGTTGATCTCGCTGATCAGCCGCGCCTGATCGGGCCACTCCATCGGCGTGACAAATTCCTTGACCTTGTCCCAAACGGGCGCGGTCTCGCGTTCGATCTCGCGCGACAGTCCGAAGGCGCCGTCCGCCATGCTCACCTCCATCGGATATGCTCGACGTGAGCAAATCCCAGGGCCGAGAAACGCCAGCTAGGCCCTGGCCTGCCAACGACTTATGCTCATTTTCAGCATAAGCAGGTGCAATCTAGTCCCGCGCGGCGAAAAAGCAAGCGGCGCCGCGTCAGGATCGACGCGGCGCCGCAGCACCGATCAGCGATGGAATGAGGCTCAGGCGGCCTTCAGGCGCTCGGCCTTGGCGTCGGCCGCAGCGGCGATGCGCGCCTCGGCGATCGCGTCGGCGATCTCATGCGTCGGCCGCTTTTCGGATGCGGCGCGTTCCAGCACCTCCTCCAGAGTCTCCATCAGGCGCGACAGCTTGGCCTCGACCCAGGCCGGATCGTATGCGCCGCCGCTTTCACGGGCCTTGAGCTCGGAGGCCACATTGATGATGCCGCCGCCGTTCACGACATAGTCGGGTGCATAGAGCACGCCGCGTTGGAACAGGGCCTGGCCGATGTCAGCCGTGGCCAGCTGATTGTTGGCGGCGCCGACCACAGCCTTGACCGTCAGTCGGTCCAGCGTCTGGGGGTTCAACGTCGCGCCCAGCGCGCACGGAGCGTAGATGTCGGCCTTGACGTCATAGATGGCGTCCGGCGCCACGATCTGCGCGTTGGTGCGGGCCGCGACCTCTTCCAGCAGCTCGGTGTTGACGTCTGTCATGACCAGCTTGGCGCCGGCGGCGTGCAGCTTGTCGGCCAGATAGCCGCCGACGTGACCGATGCCCTGCAGCGAAATCGTCAGTCCGGTCAGATCGTCCTGGTTCCACAGGCGGCGCGCGGCGACCAGGGTCGAGCGGAACACGCCCTCGGCGGTGACCGGGCTGGGGTCGCCCGAGGCTTCCGGCCCTTCGCTCAGGCCCAGCACATAGGGGGTGACCTTGCGGGCTTCGGCGATGTCGGCGACCGACACGCCGACGTCCTCGGCCGAGTAGTAGCAGCCGCCCAGGGTGTCTAGCGCACGACCAAAGGCGTGGAACAGTTCGGGCGTCTTCTGGGTCTTGGAATCGCCGATGATGACCGACTTGCCGCCGCCCATCTCCAGGTCCGCCACGGCGTTTTTGTAGCTCATGCCGCGCGACAGACGCAGCACGTCCTCCAGCGCCTCGGCCGACGAGCCGTAGTTCCACATGCGGCAGCCGCCGACGGCCGGACCGCGCGCGGTGGAGTGGACCGCGACGATAGCCTTCAGGCCGGTCTTTTCGTCAAAGAAGGCGTGCACGCCTTCGTGGTTCGCGAAAGAGGGAGAATCAAACAGCGTCATGCCCTGAACCTGGCCTTCCCTTAGGATATTATTTTGCGGGCCAGATACGCGCCCGCGCGGGCGGGGGCAAGCGTCGCCATCCGGCCTCAGCGTCGATTGAGGCTTTCGGCCACGGGCGGCGCGCCGCTGGGCAAGGGGGCGGCCGCGTCGCGCAGATAGGCCTCGACGTCGCGATAGACGACCTCGCCGCCGAGGTCGCGGTTCATGATGTGCCAGGCGTCTGCATAGAAGCCGGTGCGAAAGCCGGGTCGATCGCCCGCGCGCGCCAGGGCCCGTCGCATCGGCCCCTTCTCCACGATCTGATCGTGGTCGCCATACAGCAGCAGCGTCGGGACCTCGCTGCGGCCCAGGCTGTTGGACGCCGTCTCCATCAGGCTGACCAGGCCCGACAGGGTGTCGAAGCGGGTCGACAGGATGGTCTCGGGATCGCGGCCATTGCGCAGCAGCTCGATCAGATTGTCCGAGGCGCGGATGCGTCGGGTGACGAACTCGGGCGGCTGCACGGCGCGTTCGCCCAGCGCGCGCGCGGCGACCCACAGGCCCACGCGGTTGAAGGCGTTCTGGCTGGACCAGCCCCAGACGCCGGGCGCCAGCAGCACGACGCGGTCGGCCGCCGGCGGTCGGTCCGAGGCGAAGGCGGCGGCCGCGACCGAACCGCCCATGCTTTCTCCCACCACGGCGATGACAGCGCGCGGATGGGTCTGGCGCGCCAGGGCGACGGCGGTGCGCAGATCCTCGACCATCAGGTCTTCGCCCGCCCAGGTCCCGCGACCGGGCGCACCGCCGAAGCCGCGCTGGTCATAAGCCCAGGTCTCGATGCCCCGTGTGGCCCACCAGGGGCCGGCCAGGCGGAAGGAGGCGTTGTGGTCGTTCATGCCGTGCAGAGCCACGATCACGGCCCAGGGCTCGCCGGCCTCGGGCGCCCAGCGCAGCAGGGGCAGATGCGCGCCATCGGCCATGACCAGCGCGCCTTCCAGACCCGGCGCGGCGGCCTCGACACGCGGACCGGCGAAACCCTCGGGCGGGGTCAGCGGCGACTGCACATAGGGAGTAGCGCAGGCCGCCAGCATCAACGTCGTGCAGGCGACAAGCAGCCTGCGCATCACGCCAGAATATCCCGCACCCGGCCGCGCAGATACGGCACCACCTCGGCCTCGAACCACGGATTCCTCCTCAGCCACGCCGTATTGCGCCACGACGGATGCGGCATGGGCAAGACCCGAGGCAGATACTCGCGCCAGGCCGCCACGGTTTCGGTCATGTTGGCCTTGGCCCGATCGCCCAGCGCCCAGGCCTGGGAATGACCGCCGACCAGCAGGGTCAGTTCCATCGCCGGCAAGGCGTCCAGCAGACGCGGCCGCCACAGCTGGGCGCAGCGCCTGGGCGGCGGATAGTCGCCGCCTTTCGGCGCAGTGCCCGGATAGCAGAAGGCCTGCGCCGCCACGCCCAGGCGATGGTCGCCATAGAAGGTCTCGAAATCGACGCCCATCCAATCGCGCAGGCGATCGCCGGACGGGTCGGTGAAGGGCAGACCGCTCTCATGCACGCGCCGGCCTGGGGCCTGGCCACAGATCAGCAGCCGCGTCTCGGGAAACACCCGCACCACCGGCCGGGGCTCGTGAGCCAGTTCGCCGGCGCAGGCCCGGCAGGCGCGAATGTCGTCGAGGACGGTCTGGAGGCTCATTCAGCCTCGGATGTGGTCCCCTCGCCCTCGTTCGGCAAGCGCAGCCGGATCACGCCCTTGAAGGCGTTCGGATCGACCGGTTTGCCCTTCTTGGTGATGACCAGGCGGCCTTCGCGGGCCAGGCCGACGGCGACGCCGCGCACCTTGCCCATCATGCGCTGCCACTGTTCCGGCTGCAGGCTCTTGGCCACTTCGGACGGGCAGATGCTCTTGCCGGCCTCGCGGCGGGACAGCTGGTTGAAAATCTCGGCTTCGATCGGATCGCTCATTGCGCCTATATGCTGCATTGCGAGAGCGAGAAGAAGGGGGACCTATATACGTGTGCGACCCAATCTTCATTGTGCGCCGCACACCTCCTGGTCCTGACGCGCGACCAGGGACAGGAGAGGGGTTTGCATGAACCCAGAACGTATCTGGAACATCGCTTAGTTGCCGAATTTCCGGTCTGTCGGATGGCTTGGGTGATCCCCTTGGGGGCCCGCATAGTTGGCAGGTTCGTACGGATCCACCTTGGGCCAGTAGCCGAACCCCTCTAGCTGCACGAGATCATCCGGCGCTCGCCACAGGATCGTCCCAAGCGCTTTGATTGGGTCAGCCCCCTTCACTACCAGCCCTCTCGCTGCCAATGCCTCATGCAAGGCACGGCGGCTCAGGGGCCTTCCATGCCCTCGAATGATCTCGATAGCAGCGGGAATCAGCACTTCTTTTTTCGGATTGTCCGTCACGCGAGAGCGCTTCGGAGGACTTAAGGGCTGTGCGTTTCCCTCTTGACTCACTGAGTTTGCCGATTCGCCCACAGCCCGACCCACATCAAATAGTCCGCCTGTTTGAGAGGGGGCCGGGGCATCCAGCAAGGGAGCGGCAGCTTCCCAGGCGACGAGGAAATGTCTTAGGATTTCAGCTTCTTGCTCAATCGCTTGTAGCCTTTGGCGGGCCGCCTCAATCTGGGAAAGCATCGCTCTGCTCCTATCAGCGAGCTGATACATAGCGCATTACGAGGCATTCTGAAATCCACAAAGCCCCATTCGGGCTAGGCGCCGGGTTGCAATCCGCTATTGTGTGCTGGTTAACGCAGGAGGTCGCCATGTAGTGCGCCGAGGGCCTAGGGGCCATACACGAAAAAACCGGCCCTCGCCAAAGGACCGGCTTTCGTCAATCGCCGGGCCGGGAAAGGCGCGAGGACTGCTTACAGAGCAAAAATTCTCGCACAGCCCGGCCCATAGATCAATGCCCTAGGAGGTTTTCCCATGGCAGTGATGACACGTGGCCCGGTGCGAGAGCATCGGCGCATTCACCCGGGAGGCCGCATCGTTCGCGTCCGCCCGCACTTCCGGCCTAAGCCGGTCCCGCATCCCCGCCGCTAACCGGCGGGCTCAACCGGGCCGTCAGACTTCTTCGGAGGTCTGGCGGCCTTTTTCTTTCGCCCCGGCGCGGGCGTTACCTCTTCCGGCTTGGTCTGCGCAAAGCGGGCCAGGGCTTCACCGAATTCCATATCCAAGTAGAGGGGCCGCTCAGGTTTCGGGGCTTCGCTCATGCGGTCAGCACCTTCCAGGGCATCGGGCCTTCGACCTGAGACAGGAGCGCCATGTGGCGCTGCCCCTTATCCATTTCGCGGCGGTTCAAGCGGAACGTCATCTCGTTCAGATAGGCGTCCATGTGCTTCGGCGAAATCCAGTGGTGGGTGCCGACGTACTGGCGCTTGAACAGCGCCCAGATGCTCTCGATCCCGTTCGTAGTGGCGGCGCCCCGCACATATTCGCCCTTGCGGTGGCTGATACGCTGGTGGTCGTAGTCGTGGCGCAGGTCGTTATAGCCCTGATGCTCGTCCGTATAGACGGTGGAGCCCTTGGCGACGTTCTGCTGCACGATATGGCGCAGGGTTCCGGCGCGGACGTTGTCGATAACCCCGGCGCGAACTTCCCCGCCGCGCTCTTTCAGACCCATCACTACGGTCTTGAGTTCGACGCTATGGCCACGCTTGGAGCCCGTTTTCTTGCTCTGGTGCTTGTTGTGTTCGCGCCCTCCGACAAACGTCTCGTCCACCTCGACCTCGCCCGACAGGGGCGCGTTGAAGCTGTCCGTGCGGGCGGCATGGCGGAGGCGGTGCAGGACGAACCAGGCGGTCTTTTGAGTGATGCCCAGATCGGTTGCCAGGGTGGTCGAGGCGATGCCTTTGGGGTGGTTCGTAATCATCCAAATCGCAGCGAACCAAGTGCGCAGAGGCAGCTTGGTGTCCTGAAAGATGGTGCCGACCTTGATCGTGAACTTTCCCCGGCAGGCGTAGCACTTGTATTGGTTCGTCGGGACGCCCGCGCTGGACATGCGCTTGACCTTGCCTTCGTCCGTGCAGCCGCAGAGTGCGCAGAAACGGCCCTTGGCGAAGCGGATCGCAGTCAGGTGGTCAATCGCGGACTGTTCGGTCGGGAACGCCGCGAAAAGCTGGGGAAGGGTTTTGAACGACTGGATCACGGCTCTGGCTCTCTGTTAGAGCCACCATAGCCTAAACCACGTGTGGGTCAAGCACGTATATAGGTCCCGAAGAAGGCCTGGCGTGTTCGAGCCTCAAGCCGCGCAAAACGCGATAGGCCCATCAAGGATTCCAGAAATGGTCGCCAAGATCACAATCACCGAAGGCGAGTTCGCCGGCTGGCAGACCTACGACCTGCACGGCACCTTCGATCAGGTGGTGGGACCGTTCTATTTCCGGCCCGACGCGGACGGGCGGATGCGCTGCGCCTTCCGGGCCGAACAGAAGCACATGAACGCCGGCGACCGGATGCACGGCGGCTGCCTGATGACCTTCGCCGACATCGCCTTGTTCCAGGCCGCCTACCAGGAGATGGAGGGCGCTTCGGGAGTGACGGTTCAGTTGGATTCCACCTTCATCGACGGCGCCTATGTCGGCGATCTGGTCGAGGCGACCGGTGAGGTCATGAAGGCGGGCAAGAGCCTGATCTTCGTGCGCGGCCAGATCACGGTGGGTGATCGGCTGGTGATGACTTTCTCGGGCGTGATCCGAAAATTCGGCAAGCCACAAGTTTAGGTATCAGCTAGGGCGCTTGGACTTGCCGTCGCTCGTACGGCGCGCATCGGCCTCAAAGAAACCCGCGCACAAGATCAAAGGCCCACACAATCTCGTGGACTTCGCCTTTGTCCTCCACGAGGCATAGTGTGCCCCGCCGCCATCCCGGAGCATTGAATTTGTGAACCGTGAGTTGCGCATCGAAGCGGCGAAACACGCAAAGGCCGCCGGCTTCCGATGAAAACGAGCGATAGCCCTTCGATACTAGCGTCCGATGCGCGTCTTCGTACCTAGCGCCAACCGACACGTCGAACCGCGCGCCTTCGGTGATGGCGCCTCTGGGTGGAATGGCGTCCTTAAAGACCCAGGCAGTGGCGCCGATAGCCAGCACGCTGGCAAATAGGGCAACGTTCTTTAAGCCACGCTTCACATTCTGCTCCCGAGCCGATCTCGAAATACTCAGTGATCGCAGCACGACATCAAGCGGACGGTAATGTCGATAGAGGCGCAGGCAAGAGTCTAAGCCCCCGCCTGCGCCGCCGGTCGGGCGCGGCAGGCTTCGTACCAGCGGGCCAGGTTCGCCAGCTCCTCGGGCGGCCGGTATTTAATCAGGCGGGCGAAATCCAGGCCGACGCAGGCGACGATGTCGGCCATGGTGAAGCGGTCCAGGACGATGAAGTCGCGCCCCGCCAGATGGCGGTCCAGCATGCGCATGAAGCGCTCGGCCGTGACCTTGTTGTAGTCCGCGATCTGCGTGGTCTGGGTCGCCTCCAGCGCCGCCAGGGCCGGGTGGCTGTGACGCACCGTCAGCATCATCGGATTGGCCAGGTAGAATTCGCAGCGCCGGGTCCACATCTCGACCACCGCCTGCTCGCGCGCGTCGTGGCCGAACAGGTTGGGCTCGGGATAGAGCGCCTCCAGATAGCGGCAGATGGCGATGGATTCCGTCACGCAGGTCCCGTCGTCCAGCTCCAGCGCCGGAACGTGCGGCACGCCGACCTTGTCGCGATAGGCCGGCGCGCGGTGCTCGCCGGCCATGATGTCGATCTCGACGATCTCGACGTCGGTCACGCCCTTTTCGGCCAGGACCCAGCGCACCCGGCGCGGATTGGGCGCGCGCTGCGAGGTGTAGAGCTTCATGCGCGGTTCTCCGTTGTCTCTGGACGCTATAAGCCGAACACGGCGGCGGGCATGACGCCGACGATGCAGGCGGCCATCAGGGTCGAGACGAAGCCCGCGAACAGCGCCTTCCACACCAGGCTCAGCACCTCGGCGCGGCGCTCGGGGATCAGCACCGACAGGCCCGTCACCGTGATGCCGACCGAGCCGATGTTGGCGAAACCGCAGAGCGCATAGGTCATAAGCATGCGGGTCCGCTCGCTCATCTCGGCGGGCGGCACCTTGCCCAGTTCGATGAAGGCCACGAACTCCGTCAGGGTCAGCTTGACGCCCAGCAGCCAGCCCGCACGGCCGGCCTCGGACCATTCCACCCCCGTCAGCCAGGCGATCGGCATGAAGACCCAGCCCAGCAGGCGCTCGACCGTCACCGGGCCGTCGAACAGCCACAAGCCGCCCAGCATGACATTCACCAGGGCCACCAGGCCGACGAAGACGATCAGCACCGCCGAAATGTTCAGCACCACCATCAGGCCGTCGGACGTGCCCTTGACGATGGCGTCGACGGCGCTGTCGTACTTCAGGCCCGAGCTGTAGTCGGCGTGCGCGCCGCCCTCGCCGGGCTTCTCCGGCACCATGACGCGGGCCAGAAGCACGCCTGCCGGCGCCGAGACGATGGAGGCCACCAGCACATGGCCCGCCGCATTGGGCAGCACCGGGCCCAGGATGGTCGCATAGGCAACCATGGTCGAGCCGGCGACGGTGGCCAGGCCCACCACCATCATCAGAAACAGCTCGGACCGGGTCAGCTTGTCCAGATAGGCCCGGATCACCAGTGGGCTCTCGATCATGCCCAGGAAGATGTTGGCCGCCACCGCCAGGGCAGAGGCGCCGCCCAGGCCCATGGTCTTCTGGAACAGGAAGCCGAAACCCAGGGTGATCCACTTCAGTATCTTCCAGTGCCACAGCAAGGCCGACAGCGCCGAGATCACCAGGATCAGCGGCAGCACCTGAAAGGCGAAGGTGAACAGGGCGCCGTCGTTGGTCACCGCATAGGGCTGGTCGCCGCCGGCCAGATAGCCGAACACGAACTGCGTGCCCCGGCTGGTCGCCTGGGCCAGGCCGTCGACTGCCCCGGTCACGGCCGCCAGCACGACCTGAGAGCCCGGAATGGCGAACAGCGCCAGCACGATCAGCGCCTGAACCGCCACCGCCCCGACCGCCAGCCGCCACGGAAAGACGCGCCGGTTCTCCGACATCGCCCAGCACACGGCGACGATCACGGCCAGGCCGAGAAGGCTCTGAAGATTGAGCAGGCTGAACATGCGGACGGCTCCCCTAGAGGCCCGTTGAACGCCAGGCCAGGGCCGCCTGCAAGCGGATTATCCGCCGATCAGAGCTGACGGCGCACCAGGCGGCCGTAGTCCTCCATCAGGCCCAGGCTGAGCGCGCCGGGGGTAAAGCGGTAGTCGCCGATCTCGCTGACGGGCGTCACCTCGGCGGCCGTTCCGGTCAGGAAGCACTCGGTGAAGTCCGACAACTCCTCGGGGCGGATGTGGCGCACCACCACCTCGATGCCCTTGGCCTTGGCCATTTCGATCACCGTCTGCCGCGTAATGCCGTCCAGGATGGCGTCGATCGGCGGGGTGTGCAGCACGCCGTCCTGCACGAAGAAGACGTTGGCGCCGGTCGCCTCGGCGACATAGCCGCGCCAGTCCAGCATCATGGCGTCGGCGAAGCCGCGCTTCTCGGCCGCCGTCTTGGACATGGTGCAGATCATGTACAGGCCCGCCGCCTTGGCCGCCGAGGGGGCGGTGGCGGGGTCGGGGCGGCGCCACTTGGCCCACTCCAGACGAATGCCGCGCGCCTTGACCTCGGGGTCGAAATAGCTGGGCCACTCCCAGGCCGCGATGGCGACGTGGGCCTTGGAGTTCTTGGCGGTTACGCTGACCTGTTCGGCACCCAGGAAGGCGACCGGGCGGACATAACAGTCCGAAAGGCCCATCTTGGCGCAGGTTTCCTTGCAGGCGGCGTCGATCTCGGCCACGCTATAGGGAAGCTCGAAGTCCAGCAGTTCCGCCGACCGTTTCAGACGTTCCGAATGCGGCGTCAGCTTGAAGATTTCGCCGCCGTACATACGCTCACCCTCGAACACCGACGAGCCATAGTGAAGGGCATGGGTCAGAACGTGCGTTTTCGCGTCCCGCCAGGGCACGAAATCACCGTCAAACCAGATCCAACCGTCACGATCGTCGAAAGGAACGAAGGCCATTGAAGAACGTCTCCTGCGTCTGGTCTGGGGTTAGACCCCTCTCGATCTCGCCCGTCAACGGTGGAGGCCGCGCATGAGCGTGTCCGATTCGCGCGGATCCGGCCGTTCCGGCCCCGTCGCCGGCCCCGGCGTGGGCCGTCACCTACTGGTCGTGGACGACGATGACCGCATCCGCGAACTGCTCAAGGAGTTCCTGGCGCGCGAGGGTTACCGCGTCACCGGGGCCGCCCACGCAGCGGCGGCCAAGCGGCTGGTCGAGCTGATCGAGTTCGACCTGATCGTGCTGGACGTCATGATGCCGGGCGAGACCGGCCTGGACCTGACCACCTGGGTCCGGGAGAAGGCGCTGGCCTCCAAGACCCCGATCCTGCTGCTGACCGCGCGCGGCGAGCCCGAGGACCGCATTGAGGGCCTGTCGCGCGGCGCCGACGACTATATGTCCAAGCCGTTCGATCCGCGCGAGCTGGCGCTGCGCATCGACGCCATCCTGCGCCGCACCGGAGGCAAGCCCCTGACGCCGCGCGAGATCAAGCTGGGCGAGGCGGTGTTCGACATGGAGCGGCTGGAGCTGTCGCGCGACGGCAAACCCCAGCGCCTGACCGAGGCCGAGGCGCAACTGCTGAAGACCCTGGCCATCCACGCCCACGCCCCGGTCGAGCGCATGACCCTGTCGCCCGACACCGCCGACATCACCGGCCGCGCCGTGGACGTTCAGGTGACGCGCCTCCGCCGCAAGCTGGAAAGCGACCCCAAGAACCCGCGCTATCTCCAGACCGTGCGCGGCGTCGGCTACATGCTGGCCCCGGACTGAGCCGGTGAGGCTGCTGCCGGCCTATCTGTGGCCGCGCTTTCTCAAGCGGCGGCTGCCGACCTCGCTGTGGGGCCGGTCGCTGCTCATCATCGTCCTGCCGGTCGCGGTTATGCAGGTGGCGGTGACTTGGGCCTTCTTCGACGCTCACTGGCAGACGGTGACGGCGCGGCTGTCCGACGGCCTGGCCGGCGACATCGCCTGGGCGGTCGAGACCTACGGCGACGCCCCGACGCCCGCGAACCTGGCCCGCATCGCCGACAGGGCCGAGCGCACCCTGTCGCTGTCCATCGCCCTGCAGCCCGACGCCGCCCTGCCCGACGAACAGCGGCGCGGCGCGCTGGGCGTCGTGGACCGAGCGGTCGAGCGCGCCCTGCTGTCGCGGCTGGACCAGCCGTTCTGGTTCGATACGACCCGCTATCCCGCCTACATCGACATCCGCGTCGAAGCGCCCGGCGGCGTGCTGCGCATCATCGCGCCGCGAGAGCGCGCGGTGGCGACCCAGGCGCACATCTTCGTGCTGTGGCTGCTGGTCGCGACCATTCTGCTGATGGGCATCGCGGTCCTGTTCATCCGCAACCAGGTCCGGGCGATCGAGCGGCTGGCCGACGCCGCCGAAGCGTTCGGCCGGGGTGAGACCCAGCCCCGGTTCAAGCCGCACGGGGCCCGAGAAGTCAGAGCCGCAGCCACCGCCTTCCTGGCCATGCGCGACCGCATCCAGCGTCACATCGATCAGCGCACGGCCCTGCTCGCCTCGGTCAGCCACGATCTGCGCACGCCCCTGACCCGGCTGCGGCTGGAACTGGCCCTGGCGCCCCCGTTCAAGCGTCAGGACGCCATGCGCGCCGACATGGACGAGATGGAGCACATGATCGACGAATACCTCGCCTTCGCGCGCGGCGAGGCCGGGGAGGCGGCTCGGGCGATCGATGTCGGCGCCCTGCTGGAAGCGGCGGCCGAGGATGCGCGCCGGGCTGGCGCGGAGGCCGAGGTGGTTGTGCCCGCCGCCGGCTTGACCGCGACCCTGCGCCCCCTGGCGGTCAAGCGTGCGGTGACCAATCTGGCGGGCAACGCCGCGGCCCACGGCGAGCAGGTGCGACTGTCGGCGCGCACCCTGGCCTCCGGCGGCGTCGAGATCGCCGTGGAGGACGACGGGCCGGGCATCCCCGAAGAGATGCACGAAGAGGCCTTCCGCCCCTTCTCCCGGCTGGACGCCTCGCGCAATCAGAACCGCAAGGGCGTCGGCCTGGGTCTGGCCATCGCCCGCGACGTGGCGCGCGGCCACGGCGGCGACATCAGCCTGGGGCGCAGCGACCTGGGCGGACTGAAGGCGGTGATGCGTCTGCCGGGCTGAGCCTTGCAGCTGGCGACTGGCGAAACGGCGCGATCGGAGCCATGTTGAAAGGCGACAGGGAACGCCTCGAGGACATCACGCCATGCGCAGTCTCGCCTTTCTCGCCCCATTCGCCGCCATGCTCGGCGCAGCCGCCCTCGCCCAAGCCCAGCCAGCCCAGATCAATGTCGCCCTCGGCGACAAGCTTCAGAAGGAAGCGCCCAAGCTGGGCGAACGCGATGTCAGCCAGCAGGCCGCGCGCCTGACTCAACTTGTCGAGCGCGCCCTGGCGCACGACACCGCCCTGGACGGCGCGCGCATCGACCTGGTGCTGACCGACCTGAAGCCGAACCGCCCCACCTTCCAGCAACTGTCGGACCAGCCGGGTCTGGACGCGATACGCAGCCGGTCTATCGGCGGCGCGACCATCGAAGGCCAGGCGACGCTGGCGGACGGCCGGGTCCAGCCCATTCGGTACGACTGGTACTCCACGACCTTGGCCGACGTGGTGGGCTACAGCACCTGGACCGACGCCGACCGCGCCTTCTCCCGTTTGGCGTCCAACCTGGCGGCCGGGCGTTACGTCACGCGCTAGACCGCGCGCGCCTTGTCGACGGCGGCCTGGGTCGTTCGCGCGGCCAGGTCGTCGAGCGCGCCATCCGCGGCCAGCACCCTCAGTCCGGCTTCTGTGACGCCCCCGGGCGAGGCGATGCGGCCGATCATCTCGTCCAGCGACCCCTCGCCGTCCAGCACGGCGGCGGCCGAGCGCAGGGCGCCGCGGGCCAGGCGGTCGGCGTCCTCAGCCGTCAGGCCCTGCGCTTCTCCCGCCCGCGCCATTGATTGCGCTAGCGCCAGCACATAGGCCGGGCCGCACCCGGCCACGGCGGTGGCGGCGTCCATCCGGTCCTCGCCCGACAGTTCGACCAGATCGGCGATCGGTCGGAACAGGGCGCGCGCCGCAGCCCAGCCGCGCTCGTCCTCGGCCCAGGCCGAGGCGATCCCTCGACCCTGCGCCACGCCGGTCGTCGGCATGACCCGCACCACGGGCGCTTCGAACGGCTCGGCGGTCTGGCTCAGGGACACGCCGGCCATGACCGACAGCACCACGGCTTGCGGTCCGACATGGGCGCGCCAGGGCTCGACGGCTTCGCGCCACACCTTCGGCTTGACGGCCAGAACCCAGACGGCGTCGGCCGGCAGGTCGGCGGGGTCAGGGTTCACGCGCACGCCGCGCGCCGCCAGGGCTCTCAAGGCGGGGCTGTCGCTGCGCGCCAGAATGATCAGATCGGCGGGGCGAAGGGTGTGGGTCGACAGCCAGCCCTCGACGATGGCCGAGCCCAGCCGGCCGTGGCCCAGCAGAATGACGGGTCGGCCCACGCTCACGCCGTGCCGACGGTCTCGAACAGGCAGGCGGCGATCGCGTCCTGGGGCTTCTTGGAGCCGCGGATCATGAAGTCGAAGGCCGGATAGTAGCGGTCCGCCGCCTCGATGGCCGCGTCGATCATGGACGCGGCCTGGGCCAGCGTCGGCCGCTCGCCGTGCGGCAGGGCCAGGGCGTGGCGAAAGACGATCTCGCCGTCCTCGGCCCAGACCTCGAAATGGCCCATCCAGGCCTTTTGATTGATCAGGCCGACCAGTTCATAGGCCGCGCCGCGCCGGCTCTTGGGTGCGCGCAGGTCCAGGGCGCAGCACAGCTGGAGGCAGTCGCCTTCGGGTCGCCAGGCGAACCACAGCTCGTAGTCCTTCCAGTCGCCGGCCAGGGCGAAGGCCAGGTCGCCGTCGTCGGTGCGGTCGAAGGGCAGGTTCTCGGCCGTCAGGACGTGCTCGACGACATCGAGCGGGTCCATCGGCGCCTCGAGCTCTTCAGGCCTGGCGGCGTCCATGCATTAAAATCCTGACTAAAGGACCGCCCGACTCACGAACGGTTAAGCAGACGGTAAGGGTGTTCGGGTCTCGGGCTCAACCGGCTGCGTCCGCAGGGGGAACCGCGCCTGTGGACGTTCCCGTCTCAGGCTTTTTCTTGGGCTTTTCGGCCGCCTTCAGCGTGGCGACTTCGGCCCGCAGCGCGGCGATCTCGGCCTTCAGGACATCGAATTCGTCGCGCCGGACCAGATCCATCTCGGCCACGAACCGGTCGCTCTGCGCGCGAAAGGCGGCCTTGGCCTCGTCGCCCGCGGCCTGAGCCAGGCCCATGGCGCCGGTGGTCAGCTTGGCGAACTCGTCGAGGATGGGGTTGCGGGTCTGCATGGGAGGGCTCCGATTCGGCGACGCCGATTCCGTTAACAAGGGTCTGACGGATATGGTGAACGAAACCTTACCGTCCATGCCGCGGATGTGTCGCGACCGTGCAAAACCCCCGCGACGAGGCCGGCGACGCTTGCTAAAGGTTCCGCTCAGCGATCACCGCCAGCGGAGCGCCCGTGCCCTTTCCCGAATTCGACCCGGTCCTGATCTCGATCGGTCCCTTGCCGATCCGCTGGTATGCTCTGGCCTATGTCGGCGGCATCGTCCTGGGCTGGTGGTACGCCGCCCGCCTGGTCAAGACCGAGCGCCTGTGGCTTCCGGGCCGCCCGCCGATGACGCCGGTGCAGCTGGACGATCTGGCGCTGTGGATCGCGATCGGCATCATCCTGGGCGGCCGCCTGGGTTACGCCCTGTTCTATCAGCCCCAGATGTTCGCCCAGCTATTCACCGGCGAGACCTTGGGGCAGCGGTTCGAGCTTCTGCAGCTTTGGACCGGCGGCATGAGCTTCCACGGCGGCTTCCTGGGCGTGGTCGCAGCCATCGTCATCTTCGCGCGAAAGAACGGCCTGCCGATGCTCAAGGTCGGCGACCTGATCGCGCCGGTGGTGCCGATCGGCCTGCTGTTCGGCCGAATCGCCAACTTCATCAACGGCGAACTGTGGGGCCGTGAGACGACGGTTCCGTGGGCCATTCGCTTCTGCAACGACCGCATCCGCGAGATGTACGGCTTCTGCCCCGCCGGCGACGTGCCGCGTCACCCCAGCCAGTTGTATGAGGCCGGGCTGGAGGGCCTGCTGCTGCTGGCGGTGCTGTCGTTCATGATCTGGAAGGGCAAGGCCTTGGCCCGTCCGGGCCTGATCACCGGCGTCTTCCTGGTCGGCTACGGCCTGTCGCGCGCGCTGCTGGAGACGGTGCGTCAGCCCGACGCCGGCCTGGACAACCTGCCGCTGGGCCTGACCATGGGCATGATGCTGTCGATCCCGATGATCCTGGTCGGCGCCTGGCTGATCTGGCGGGCGCGCAGCCGGCCTTTGGCCGCCGACTGATCCGATGGGTCTGAAGGCGCGGCTGGCGCGCGAGATCGCGCTGACGGGGCCGATGACGGTGGCCGACTACGTCACGCGCTGCCTGCACGATCCCCGAGACGGCTATTACGCCACGCGGCCCGCGCTGGGGCCGGGCGGCGACTTCATCACCGCACCCCTGATCAGCCAGATGTTCGGCGAGTTGATCGGCCTGTGGGCTGTCGAGGTGTGGCTGCGTCTGGGCGCGCCCGAGCGGTTCCGCCTGGTCGAGGTCGGGCCCGGCGACGGCACGCTGATGGACGACGCCCTGCGCGCGGCCGCCGGGGCCGCCGGGGTCGCGCCGGGCTTTCTGGAAGCCTGCGACCTGGTGCTGATCGAACCGTCGCCGCCACTGCGCGAGGCCCAGGCCCGGCGACTGGCCGATGCCGACGTCGCGCCGCGCTGGGCCAGGTCGCTGGCTCAGGTCGAGACCGACGCGCCGGTCATCCTGATCGCCAACGAGGTGCTGGACTGCCTGCCGGCGCGCCAGTTCGTGCGCACCGACGGAGGTTGGGCCGAACGGCGCGTAGGGGTGTCCGACGACGGCGAGCTTGTGTTTGGCCTGACGGCGGTGACGGGCGGCTTCGCCCCGCCCCCGTTCGAGGTCGAGCCGGGCCAGTTGGTCGAGCTGTCCGAGCAGCAGGCGCTGTTCGGCCGCGACCTGGGGGCCCTGGTGCGGGCGGCCTCCGGCGCGGCCCTGCTGATCGACTACGGCCGTGCGCGGCCCGAAGCGGGCGACACCCTCCAGGCGCTTAAACGCCACGCCAAGGTCGACCCCCTGGCCGAGCCGGGCCAGGCTGACCTGACCCAGTGGGCGGATTTCCCGCTGGTGCTCGAGGCCGCCGTGCGCGCCGGCGCCGACGTCACTGGATGTCGCGGCCAAGGCGATTTTCTGCGCGCGCTCGGCGTCGAGGCGCGGGCCCAGGCCCTGTCGGCCGCGCGGCCCGAGGCGGCGCCCGTTCTGGCTCGCCAGGTCGAGCGCCTGACCGCGCCGGACCAGATGGGCGACCTGTTCAAGGCCGCCGCCGTCTTTCACCCCAGCCGCCTGGCCCTGCCTGGTTTCGACTGAACGCCCCACAGCCGCCTTTATCCGTGTATAAGGCCCGCGTCCTTCGCCCGGCCCGAGGTCTGTCCTCGGCCGGGCGCGGTCGTTTCGGCCGCCTTCGTTCGTCCTGTCAGGTTCTGCATGCCCTTCCCCGCCGTCCACCCCGCGCTCGACCGCGCGCTTTCCGCCAAGGGCTACGCCGAGCCGACGCCGGTCCAGGCCGCCGTTCTCCAGGTCGAGCACGGCGAAGCCGACATGCTGGTCTCGGCCCAGACCGGTTCGGGCAAGACGGTGGCCTTCGGCCTGGCCGCCGCTTCGACCTTGCTGGTCGAGGCCGAGAAATTCCCCGCGGCCGACGCGCCGCTGATGCTGGCCATCGCCCCCACGCGCGAATTGGCGCTGCAGGTCTCGGCCGAGCTGGAATGGCTGTACGGCCAGTCTGGCGCCAAGATCACCACCTGCGTCGGCGGTATGGACGCCCGCAAGGAAGCGCGCGCCCTGAACTTCGGCATCCACATCGTCGTCGGCACGCCCGGCCGCCTGAAGGACCACATCGACCGCGGCAACCTCGACCTGTCGGCGCTCAAGGTGCTGGTGCTCGACGAGGCCGACGAGATGCTCGACATGGGCTTCCGCGAGGACTTGGAATACATCCTCGAACAGTCGCCGCCCGAGCGCCGCACCCTGCTGTTCTCGGCCACCTTGGCGCGCGACATCGTCACCCTGGCCAAGCGCTATCAACGCGACGCCGTGCGCATCGACACCACCGACAAGAGCCAGCCGCACGGCGACATCGAATATCGCGCCATGCGCATCGCGCCGAACGAGATCGAGCACGCGGTGGTCAACGTCCTGCGCTTCTTCGAGGCGCCTGGCGCCCTGGTGTTCTGCTCGACGCGGGACTCGGTGCGTCACCTGCAGTCGTCCCTGCTTGAGCGCGGCTTCTCGTCGGTGGCCCTGTCCGGCGAGATGGGCCAGCGCGAGCGGACTGACGCGCTTCAGGCGCTGCGCGACGGGCGCGCCCGCGTCTGCGTCGCCACCGACGTGGCCGCGCGCGGTCTGGACCTGCCCGACCTGGGCCTGGTGATCCACGCCGAGCTGCCGGTGAACCGCGCCGGCCTGCTGCACCGTTCGGGCCGCACCGGCCGGGCGGGCAAGAAGGGCATCTCCGTGATGCTGGTGCCGCACACGCGCCGCCGCAAGGCCGAGATGCTGCTGAACTCCGCCGGGGTCGACGCGACCTGGGCCGGTGCCCCGACCGCCGACGAAATCCGCGCCAAGGACGAACAGCGCCTCATGTCGGGCTCCGTGTTCGACCTGCCCGTGTCCGAAGAGGACATGGTCATGGCGCGCCGCCTCATCGCCGAGCGCACGCCCGACGAGATCGCCGCCGCTCTGATCCAACTGATGAAGAAGGACCTGCCGGCGCCCGAGGAGCTGCTGGACCCCGGGCAGATCCACGCCCCGCGTCGCGAGCGTCGTCCCGAGGGGGGCGAAGACTTCGCCGCGACGCCCTGGCCCGGCGAGCGTCTGCAGCCCGACCAGGTCGTCTGGTTCCGCATGGACGTGGGCCGCAACAAGAACGCCGACCCCAAGTGGCTGATCCCGCTGATCTGCCGCGTCGGGCACATCACCAAGAAGGAGATCGGCGCGATCCGGACCTTCCCGGACGAGACGCGTTTCGAGATCGCCAAGACGCATGAAGGCCTATTCCGCGACGCCCTGAAGAACAGCCCGCGCGACGACGTGACCATCACCCCCTCTGAAGCTCCGACCCAGGGCGGCGGCTACAAGGGCGCAAAGAAGCCGTTCAAGCGCGATGACCGCGAAGGCGGTCACGACGGCCCCCGCGACGCCGCGCGGCCCTACGCCAAGAAGCCCTTCAACCGCGACGAACGCACCGGCGCCGGCGACAAGCCCGCCTTCGCCAAGAAGCCTTGGGCGCCCGACGCCGCGACGGGCGACGCTCGTCCGCCGTTCAAGAAGAAGCCCTATGCGGCGCGCGACGGTGAAGCGGCCCCGTCCGGAGGCAAGCCCTTCGCCAAGAAGCCGTTCAAGCCCAAGGCAGGCTTCAAGCCGGGCGGCAAGCCGGGGTTCAAGAAGACCGCGAAACCCGGCTGAGGTTCGATCGGCCGATCCCGGTTCGGTGACTTGCCCGCAGCGCGTTCCGCGTGCAGTTTGCAACCATGACGACGCACGATCCTGAAGGCCGCTACGCCTCGTTCGAGGCCTTCTACCCCTACTATATCCACGAGCACTCCAACCGGACGTGCCGCCGCATCCACGTGGTCGGGACCGGCCTGGTGATAATCGCCTTTCTGGCCTTCGTGGTGACGCTGAACCCGTGGTGGCTTCTGGCCATGCCAATCCTTGGCTACGGTTTCGCCTGGGTGGGACACTTCTTCTTCGAGAAGAACCGGCCGGCGACGTTCAAATATCCGCTGTGGTCGCTGAGGGGCGACTTCCGCCTATTCTTCGAGACCATCTGGGGCCGCCGAAAGTTCTGACTGTCCCGCATAACGCAGCAAAAAGGCGGCCGGATCGCTCCGGCCGCCTTTTTGTTGTCAACGAAGATCGCGGCTTCAATTTGAGGCCGTCTCCCACGCCGGGGGGCAGCCGTCGAAATCGCCGGCGTCATGGATAGTCAGAGTGCGCATGTTCAACCGCATCGCCGGCTGCATCGAGCCCCGGCCGTGGCCGGTGTACAGGTCGATCTTCTGGCCCTTGATCGCACCGCCGGTGTCCGAGGCGTACCAGTAGCCGTCGTGGATGCTGCCGTCGGCCATCCGCAGGCCGACCGTTTCACGAATGAAAAGACGGGTGCGGCGCGGGATGACCTTGGGATCGACCGCCACCGTGCGCATGGCGATGGGGCGGCAGCCCAGCGAGTCATTGCCCGTCGCTCCACCGCCGCCGGCGTGATAGAGCCGCGCCGAGGCGCGCCAGTCGGGCTCGCTCGACATCATCTCCATCTGGTCCGCGGACAGGTTCGCTTCGATGGAACCTCCGGCCGTCGCATTCGCCTCAATCGCAGCCGCCTCGGCCGCGACAACGGCCTCATAGCTGACGGGACCCGCCCCCTCGGCGCCACTGGCGCTCGGATCGGACAGGGCCATGGCGAAAGCCATGGCGAACGCGGCGACCGTGCCCAGCATAAAAACGACTCATGAAGACACCGGTCCCGACACGCTCCGGCGGCGGCTTTGTCGTTTCCGATTTAGGCGGAAAAGTGGCAAATGAGATGACCCTTTAATGGCTCGGTGAATCATCCACAGGGGCGCCCGACACGCACCAAGAGGCCGATATGTATAGGGCTATCGCGACATCAGTATTAACCGTCTATGCTCTATTTTAAGATCACTTATTTGTCGCTTCACTGTACGGTATTCGCAAGGTTTCGCAGAAACGCCAGCGGACCGCCCGCGACCTGCGCATCCGCATGCGGTCCACAGGGATGGAGGCTTCGCGTCCGATGGGTTAAGCGGTCCCTCGAACTCCGTCTGGGAACCCCGTCATGAAGCGTGTCCTGATCGCCGCCGCAGCCCTGATGCTGATTTCCGCCCCGGCGGTCGAGGTCGAGGCCTGGGGCAACACCGGCCACCGTCTGATCGGCGTGGCCGCCATGCGCGCCCTGCCGGACGATCTGCCTGCCTTTCTGAAGACCCCCGGCGCCATCGCCGATGTCGGCGAGCTGTCGCGCGAACCCGACCGCTGGAAGGGCGCCGGCCAACCGCACGACCGCGAACGCGACACCGCCCACTTCATCGACCTGACCGAGGACGGCCGCTCGATGACCGCCGCCGGCCCGTCGATCGACGAACTGCCCCGGCTCAAGTCCGAGTTCGACGCCGCCCTGATCGCGGCGGGCCTGGACGTGAACGACGTCGGCTACCTGCCCTATGCCATGATGGACGCCTGGCAGAACCTGGGGCGCGACTTCGCCTATTGGCGCGTGCTGAACGCCGCCGAGGCGCGCGAGACCGATCCCGGCAAGAAGGCCTGGTACCGCGCTGACCGCGAGCGCCGCGAGGCCCTGATCGTGCGCGATATCGGCGTGCTGTCGCACTACATCGGCGACGGCTCACAGCCGCACCACACGACCATCCACTACAACGGCTGGAGCCGCGACGTTCCCAACCCCGAAGGCTTCACTACTTCGCGCCAGACCCACGCCATGTTCGAAGGCGCCTATGTCTCGCGCATCGCCCGGCTGGACACGGTCGAGGCGGGCATGACGCCGGCGCGGCTGGACGGCTTCGACCTGCGCGGCCGGACCGCGGCCTATCTGAAGTCGACGCTCGCGACGGTCACGCCCTTCTATCGTCTGGAAAAGGCCGGCGGCTTCGCCGAAGCCGACCCGCGCGGCGCCGCCTTCGCCAACGAGCGGCTGGCGGCCGGCGCGTCGGAGCTGCGCGACTGGATCATCGCCAGCTGGCGCGAGAGCGCCACCGTCTCGATCGGCTGGCCCGCCATCAAGGTCAATGAGGTCGAGGCCGGCGCCGTCGATCCCTGGACCTCCATGATCGGCGAGGACTGAGCCCTCTTGGACGCGCCCCCACCCCCCGTCGTCATCCTCGACAAGCCGCAGCTGGCCGACAACATCGGCGCGGTCGCCCGCGTCATGGCCAACTTCGGGCTTGAGGAGCTGCGCCTGGTCGCGCCGCGCGATGGCTGGCCCCAGGATCGGGCCTGGGCCGCCGCCTCTGGCGCCGACTGGGTTTTGGAGGGCGTGCGCGTCTTCGATACGGTGGCCCAGGCCATCGCCGACCTGACCACCCTGCACGCCACCACGGCCCGCAACCGCGAGCTTCGCCTGCCCATCCGCACCCCGCGCGAGGCCGCCCGCGTCCTGTTCGACGACAGCGCCCAGGGTCTTAAGGTCGGCATCCTGTTCGGCGGCGAACGCGCGGGGCTTGAGACGGCGGACCTCGCCCTGGCTCAGGGAATCACCACCATCCCCATCGATCCGCGCCACCATTCGCTGAACCTGGCGCAGGCCGTGGCGATCAACGCCTATGAGTGGCGCACCCTGATTCTGGATGCCCCGCCGCCACGCTTCGGCGAGGCCGAACCGCCGGCGTCCAACGAACTGCTGCACGGCCTGTACGGCCATCTGGAAGACGAGCTCGAAGAGGGCGGCTTCTTCCATCCGCCCGAAAAGAAGCCGACGATGACGCGCAACCTGCGCGCCATGCTGGGCCGCGCCCGCTTGACCGAGCAGGAAGTCGCCACGCTGCGCGGCGCCGTCCACGCCCTCGCCAAGGGCCGCGGCCGACGCCTGGCGAAACTGGCCGAAAAGCGTGATTGAAGCGGTCGCAACCCGGCCCCTTGAGACCTAGGTTAGAGCCATGTCGAATCCCTCCGAACCTCGCACCGTCCGCGTCGCCATCATCGGCTCCGGCCCCGCCGGCTGGACCGCCGCCATCTACGCCGCCCGCGCCCTGCTGGAGCCGGTGGTCATCGCCGGCCTGCAACCCGGCGGGCAGCTGACCATCACCACCGACGTCGAGAACTATCCCGGCTTCGCCGACGTCATCCAGGGCCCTTGGCTGATGGAGCAGATGAAGGCCCAGGCCGCCCACGTCGGCACCGAGATCATAGAGGACATCGTGGTCAAGGCCGATCTGACCCAGCGGCCGTTCCGGCTGACGCTGGATTCCGGCGCCGAGATGCTGGCCGAGACGGTCATCATCTCGACCGGCGCCCAGGCCAAGTGGCTGGGGCTGGAGAGCGAGCAGAAATACAAGGGCTTCGGCGTCTCGGCCTGCGCCACCTGCGACGGCTTCTTCTATCGCGGCAAGGAAGTGATCGTGGTCGGCGGCGGCAACACCGCCGTGGAGGAGGCGCTGTTCCTGACCAACTTCGCCTCCAAGGTCACCGTCGTGCACCGCCGCGACGAGTTCCGCTCCGAAAAAATCCTGTCCGAGCGCCTGCTGGCCAATCCCAAGGTCGAGGTGGTGTGGGACCACGCCATCGACGAGGTGCTGGGCGAGACCAATGCGTTCGGCGGCGTCAACGTCACCGGCGCGCGCATCAAGAACGTCAAGACCGGCGAGACGCGCGAGATGTCCGCCGACGGCATCTTCATCGCCATCGGCCACGCCCCGTCGTCGGATCTGTTCGCCGGGCAGCTGGAGACGAAGGCGGGCGGCTATCTGGTGGTGAAGCCCGGCACGGCCGCCACCGCCATCGAGGGCGTCTGGGCCGCCGGCGATGTGACCGACGACGTCTATCGCCAAGCCGTCACCGCCGCCGGCATGGGCTGCATGGCCGCCCTGGAGGCCGTGCGCTTCCTGGCCGAGGAAGACCATGCGCGAGCTCACCATCCGATCCCGCACAAGGAGGCGGAAAAGATCGGGGCTTGGTGAGCCCAGCCTGAATCAGCCTGCCGAGGCTTCGGTCAGCTCGACCAGATCGTCGTCGGACAGCGTCAGTGACGCCGCCTTCAGCGTATCCGTCAGTTGCTCCACCGAGGTCGCGCTGACGATGGGCGCGGTGACGGCCGGGCGTGTCAGCAGCCAGGCCAGGGAGACTTGGGCCGGCGTGGCCTCGTTGCGGTCGGCCACGGCTTGGAGGGTGGCGAGGATGCGCACGCCGCGCTCGTCGAACTTGTCCTTCAGCATGCCTTCGCGCGCCGTGCCGGCGACCTGATCGGCGGTCTGATACTTGCCGGTCAGGAAGCCGGCCTCCAGGCTGAAGTAGCTGATCACGCCCAGACCTCGCTCGACGGCGAGGTCCTGAAGCGCGCCTTCGAAGGTCTTGCGGCTGTAGAGGTTGTAGTGGGGCTGAAGCGTCGCATAGGCGGCGAGCCCTTCTCGCTGCGAGATCGCCAAGGCTTCGGCGGTCTGGGCGGCGTCGTGGTTGGACACGCCGATGGTCCGCACCTTGCCCGCCTGCACCAGGCGGTCGAATGCGCGCAGGGTTTCTTCCTGCGGGGTTCGGGGGTCGGGCCAGTGCGCCTGATACAGGTCGATGACGTCGGTCTGCAGCCGCCGGAGACTGTCCTCGACGGCGCGCTCGACCCAGGCGGCTGGGAGGTCGTTGTGGCCTTGGCCCATGTCGGAGCCGACCTTGGTCAGGATCAGCAGGTCGTCGCGACGCCCGCGCGCCTTCAGCCATTCGCCGATGATCGTTTCGCTCTCGCCGCCATCGTGTCCCGGAACCCAGCGCGAATAGGAATCCGCTGTATCGATGGCGTTGAAACCGGCGTCGGTGAAGGCGTCCAGCAAGGCGAAGCTCGTGTCTCGATCCGCTGTCCAGCCGAACACATTGCCGCCGAAGATGAGAGGCGCCGTGGTGAGGCCGCTGGGCCCGAGGGGACGATGCTGCATGATGGGCTCCTGTCTCTGATCAGAGAGATGGGCCGCAAGCCGACTGCCGCAACCGGCGGCGCCTTGGCGATCAGCCGAAAAGCTGCAGCTCGGGCGGAGCGTATTCGACGGGCTCGCCCTTGCGGCGGCGAAGAGCGTAATCGACGGCCTTCTGAACCGCCCGCTCATCCGTGGGCTTTGACAAAACGCCGATGGTTCCGGCCACGCCGTTGCGGACCATCCCGGGGTTGGCGGTCATGTAAAGGACGGTGACGCCTTGGTCCTGTCCCAGCTCTCGGCCCAGCTCCACGCCGGTCGGGCCGTCGGACAGGTGGATGTCGACCAGCGCTAGATCGACCTCCGTTTCGCGCACGAGGTTGCGCGCCGTGTGCGCGTCAGCGGCCACGCCGGCGATGTCGTAGCCCAGATCTTCCAGGACGAAGCGCAGCTCCATGGCCACTAGAGCTTCGTCCTCGATGATCAGAATACGCGCAGTCATACCCGTGTCATTTCATTTCCATCGCGCGCAGAACGCGCCAGCAGTCTGCAGGTTTCAAGCCACGCCCGATTCAGCACGCCGGGCGGCGTGACGTCGGGACAGGGCGGTCGCCGGCAGGTCGGCTAAGACTCTCAAACCCGACTGTCGCCACTCTTGTTCCAGCCGGCCGCCCAACTGGCTTTCGACCGACAGCCGGGTCAGTGATGAGCCGAAGCCGGTACGCATCGGCGGTCCGGCCACGACGGGTCCGCCCGTTTCAGCCCATTCAAGAATGAATCGATCGCCCGCATCGCGCGTCGTCAGCTCGACCCGGCCTTCGCTGCGGCTGAGCGCGCCGTACTTGGCGGCGTTGGTCGCGAGTTCATGGAACAGCAAAGCGACCGACGTCGCTGCCTGATCATCGAAAACCGCATCATCGCCCGATATGATCACGCGGGCCTGACCTTCGCTTTCATAGGGCCGGAACAGATCCGCCAGGAAGGCGTGCAGCGTCATCGTGCCGACAGTCGGTCGGGACGTTTCGGTGTGAGGGCGAACGAACTCGTGGGCGCGGGCCAGGGCGTTGATGCGCGTGCGCAGCTCGGCCGAGAACGCCTTGGCTTCGGGGTGCTGGCGGGCCGACAGGGCGACCAGGGCCGAAACGACGGCGAAGATGTTCTTGATGCGGTGGCTGAGCTCCTGACTGAGCAGCTCCTTGCCCTGCTCCATCCGCTTCAGGTCATCGATGTCGGTGCATGTGCCGAACCACCGCGTGATCTCGCCCTCGGCGTTTCGGATGGGCATGGCTCGACCCAGGGTCCAGCGATAGACGCCAGAGTGATGTCGCAGTCTGTATTCGATGTCGTAGGGCTCGCCGGTTTCCAGCGACTGGCTCCACCGCGCCCACGCGCGGGGCTGATCTTCAGGGTGGAACATGTCGTTCCAGCCCTCGCCGTCCGTCGATCCCGCCGGCATGCCGGTGAACTCGTACCAGCGCGCATTGTAATAGTCGTGGAAACCGTCGGGGCGCGTCGACCACACCATCTGCGGCATGGAATCGGCGATGGCCCTGAACCGAGCCTCGCTCTCGCCTAGGGCCGAGGCGGTTTCGGCGAGTTCGTTCTCCACCGTCTTGCGGTCTGTGATGTCGATCGCGAGGCCGGGGAAGTAGACGGGCTCACCCTTGCCGTTGTGATAGACCTCGCCGCGCGCCATGACCCAGCGCACTTCACCCGGCGCGGGAATGACGCGGTATTCGCTGACGAATTCGCTTCCGCTCTCCACCGCGGCCTGAATTTCGGCCCCGACCCGATCTGCATCATCTGGGTGAAACGCCTTGGCGAACATTTCCAGAGGGGCGCCGGCGGCCGCCTGGGCCGGATCTAGACCATACAGACGGGCGAAGGCGGCGTCGGCGGTGATGCGGTTGGAGACGATGTCCCACTCCCACGCGCCGACCGACTGGACCGCCGCCATGGCGCGGCGGGCGGCGTCATCGCTCTGACGCTTCTGGGCCAGGGCGCGGCGCAGTTCCAGCTGGGTCATGACCTGACCCGCCAGCGTCTCGAGCGCCATCATCTGCAGCGGGGTCAGCCCCTGGGGCCGCGGCTCTCGATCCAGCACGCACAGGGTGCCAATCGGCAGGCCTTCGGCCGTGCGCAGGAGAACGCCAGCGTAGAAGCGCAAGTGGGTGTCGCCGGTCACCAGCGGATTGCATGTGAAGCGCTCGTCCTGGGTCGCGTCCGCCACGACCAGATTGTCGTTCTGAAGCAATGCCTTTGCGCAAAACGACACCTCCAGCGGCGTCTGGTTCACCCCCAGGCCCACTTCGGACTTGAACCACTGCCGGTGGGTTTCCAGGAAGCTGATGACGGCGATGGGCGCATCGCAGATCTGGGCGATCAAGCGCGTGATGTCGTCAAACGCGGCCTCGGCGTCCGTCTCGACGATGTCATAGGCCTTCAGAGCCGCGAGGCGCTGATCTTCGGTCCACTCGGGCGGGGTCGATGTCTCGTTCACGCGCGGTCTCGTGCCTCGGGATTGAGACCCGGCATCAATGCCTTGAAGGCCAAGGTCGTTGCAAGCGGGTCAGGCGGAAGGCCGCCCGACCTCCTCGAC
Organism: Brevundimonas sp.; assembly: GCF_046295775.1. Classification (GTDB taxonomy): domain Bacteria; phylum Pseudomonadota; class Alphaproteobacteria; order Caulobacterales; family Caulobacteraceae; genus Brevundimonas. The sequence continues at coordinate 35,981 of NZ_JBKBML010000015.1, forward strand.
AGCCATCGGGACCGCACCCGGCGGAGGCGCGGCGGGCGGCGTCGCGGCGGGTGACGGCGGCGTCTCGAGAGACTTCAGCCGCTCATTGATGGCGGCCACTTCCTCGCGGCTGGGCAGTCGGCGACCGCCCAGGCTGGCCACCCCGACCACGCGAGTCTGGCCGTCGATCTCGACCTGGCGCAGGCCGGCCGTCTCCACGGCGCCGGCGTCGTCGGCAGGCGTGGTCGCGGCCTGGATAAGGCGCGGCCTCGAGAAGCGCGCCTCGTCGATCACCGGCTCACGGCCGGCGTAGGCCTGGCGGAAGGACGCGGTTTCGCCGGCCAGCCCCTTCCAGCGATAGAAGATATGCGCGCCGACCTGGGTGATCTTGGCCAACGTCGGCGACCACCAGGGATGCACATAGTCAGCGTGATAGTGGGTCGCGGTGCCCACATGAGCCGCCACGTGGCCGTTCAGGGCGCGCTCGGCGACGATCTGGGCCCGGTCCCAGGCCCATTTCACCGGCGCCTGCGACAACGACCCGTCGCAGGTGAAGCTGAACTGACAGCCGGTCGTGCGTTCCGCACCCTCGAACACGACCCCGCAGACCGAATTGGCGTAGTTCGGGTCGCGCACGCGATTCAGCACCACCTGGGCCACGGCGTCCTGGCCCAGGCCGGGCTCCAGCGCCGCCTCGTAATAGACCGCCTGCGTCAGGCAGCGCAGCGCGCGGCGGCGGTCATCGGCCGAAGCCTTGAGCACGAAAGGCCGCGCAGGCCGCAGCGCGCCGCTGGCGTTCGGCATGGCCGCGTTCATCCGCTGTGCGTCCAGGCCGCTGGCGCCGGGGTCCAGCGAAGGCTTGCCGGCCAGGCCCAGGCTTTCCCAGCCCGGTGTCAGACCATAGAGGGCAGGCGTTCTCAGCGTCGGATCATGGCGTATGGCCAGCGCCAGCTGCGCCGTATCCAGCCGCGCCGTCAGGGCGTCGAAGCCCCGGTCCGTCAGGTCACCGCGGGTGATCCGGGCCGCCGCCTCGGCGGTCTTGTCGATCTCCGGGCGCGGCGTGGACGAGGCGGCCATGGCCACGCCCAAGGCGGCCACGAGCGCGGGCGCGGCCGCACCAAGGCGCCGCGCGTGTCGCTTCATCTCCAGCCTGGCCCGTCCGACCATCAGAACCCCGTTCAGGACGCCCGAACGACGCCGGGCGAAGGCCTAGGCCTCCAATCCGGCGCTTTTCAGGCCACCTATTACCGGTATTTCACCGGCCGTCCATCAACGCCCGCCAAGCGTCGAACGCAGCATCCAGGCGAACTTCTCGTGCGCGGCCAGGCGCTGGGTCATCAGATCGACCGAAGCCTCGTCGCCCGCTTCGTCGGCGATCTTGATGCCGTCACGCGCCGTGGCGATGACCGTTTCGTGGTCCTTCATCAGTTCGCGCAGCATGTCCTCGGCCTCCTTTTCGGGATCGCCGTCCTTGATCGAAGTCAGATTGGCGAAGGCCGAGCCCGACTGTGGGGCCAGAACCCCTAGGGCGCGGATCCGTTCGGCGATGTCGTCCAGGGCGGCCCAGATGTCGCGATACTGCTGCTCCAGCAGATTATGGACGCTGAAGAAGGACGGACCCCGCACGTTCCAGTGATAGCCGTGGGTCTTCTGATAGACCGCTTGGCTGTCAGCCAGCACCTTGGTCAGGGCTTCGGCGACATCGCCGCGCTCGGTCTTGTCCAGGCCGGTGTCGATCTTGGCGTTCATGGCTCTCTCCATTGCATCTGTGCGAACTTGGCAGGTAGGCGCCCGGCCTCGTCTCGCCAAGGCTGTCCTCGCCAAGTTCGCGGGGTCGTTGTATGCCCGTCCGAGGGCGGGAACGGCGCGGGAACGCGTCAGCCGAGCCGGCGTTGCCCTTGGCGGCGACTAGTCAGGGGGTCGACACAAAGCGCATGGTCGCGGGACCGTTCCTAAAGGCCCTGGACGCCGCAGATACGGCCGTGGCGCGGCTGGCGCGACGGCCCCGGCCGTCTGTCGTCCGCGCCCTGATGATCGGACTGGCCGCCGGCGGCGCGGGCGTGCTCATGCGCTGGCTGCTGGGCTTGTTCTACGCCGAAGTCACGGGCTTCATGATCCTGCTGCCCTGGGTGATCGTCGCGGCGCTGGCGGGCGGGCGGCTGGCGGGCGTCATGGCTTCCGCTGCCTGCCTCATCGGCGGGTGGGCCGTGGTCGGGATGCAGCCCGGATCGATGACCCCGCGCCTGGGCGAGATCGCCACCTTCAACTTCGTGGTCGTCAGCCTGTTCGCCACCCTGGTGGCGGGGTCGCTTCGGCGGGCGATCGAACGCGGCGAGCAAGCCGAGACGGACCTAAAGGCCTCGGAGGCGCGCGCCCTTGAGGCGGCGGCCTTGCAGCGCGCCATGTTCGACCAAGCCTCGGCCGGCATCGCTCGGCTGGATCTGGAAGGGGTCGTGCGCGACGCCAACGCCCGCTTCGCCGAAATCCTTGGCCTGACGCCCAAAAACATGATCGGCGTCCGCACCGCTGACGTCAGCCATCCCGACGACGTCCAACCCACCCTCAGCATGCTGGACCGCGCCCTGACCACGGGCGGCGAGGTCGAAAAGCGCTACGTCCGGCCGGACGGCTCGATCGTATGGGCGCTGACCAGCGTTCGACCGCTGCGTGACGAGCGGGGCGCGGTCACTGGCTATATCGCCGCCGCCGTGGACATCACCGCCGCCAAGGCCAGCGAAGCCGCCCTGCGCGAAAGCGAAACGCGCTTCCGAGATATCGCCGACACCGCGCCCGTCCTGATCTGGGTGACGGCGGAAGACCGCAGCCGCGCCTTCGTCAACCAGGCCTATGTCGCCTTCGACGGCGGCGACTACGACCATGCACTGAAGCGCGACTGGCGCGACGTTCTGCATCCCGACGATCAGGCGCGCATCCATCAGGAATCGCTGGCCGGCGAGGCCTCGATGGAGCCCTTCAGCATGGAAGGCCGCTACCGGCGGCATGATGGCGAGTTTCGGTGGCTTCGGTCCTTCTCCCGACCACGCCTTCGCGACGGCCAGGTTATCGGCTTCGTCGGCGTGGCCTTCGATGTCACCGAGGCGCGCCGGGCGCAGGATCGCCTCAAGGAATCGGAAGACCGGTTCCGCACCGTCGCCGACAGCGCCCCGGCCCTGATCTGGATGAGCGATGACGCCGCCCAGCTGGTGTTCGGCAACAAGCGGTTCCGCACCTTTCTGAACGTCCGCTCCGACCGCCAGCTGTCTGACGCCTGGCGGCGCATGATCCATCCGGACGATGAGACCGTGTTCGAGGCCGCCTTTATGCGGGCTTTCGAGGCCCGCGACCGCTTCGAGGCCCTGGCGCGCATCGAGCATCCCGACCTTGGCCTGCGCTGGCTGCGCACCGAGGGCGTGCCGCGCTTCGACGCGGCCGGGGTCTTCCAGGGCTATGTCGGCGCCAGCCTAGACATCACCGACGCCAAGAAGGCCGAGGAGGATCTCAAGCGCATCAACGAACTGCTGGAAGAGCGCGTCGGCGCCGCATTGGTCGAAAAGGCCCAGGCTGAGGCCGAGCTGATGCACGCGCAGCGCATGGAGGCCGTCGGGCGCCTGACTGGCGGCGTGGCGCACGACTTCAACAATCTGCTGACGGTGGTGATCGGGGCGCTCGACATCATCCTGCGCTCGGACGATGCGGCCAAGCGTCAGAAGCTGGGCGAAGCCGCCCTGTCGGCCGCCCGTCGTGGCGAGCGACTGACCCATCAGCTGCTGGCCTTCTCACGTCGTCAGGCCCTGCGCCCCGAGGCGACGGACCTGAACAGCCTGATCCGCGAAGGCGAGCCACTGCTGCGCCGCGCGGTCGGCGAGGCGATCGAGTTCCGGCTGAAGTTGAAGCGTGGCGGCGCGCGCGTGAGCGTCGACCCGGCCCAGTTCGAAGCCGCCCTGCTGAACCTCGTGGTAAACGCCCGCGACGCCCTGGGCGACAAGCCAGGCCGGATCACGGTCCAGACGTTGAGCTGCAAGGTCGAGCCCGACGAGGTGCGCGAACTGGCGGCTGGCGACTATGTCTGCGTCGCCGTCTCCGACAACGGCGCAGGCATGAGCGCCGAGGTGATGGGCCGGGTGTTCGAACCCTTCTTCACCACCAAGTCGGTCGGCAAGGGCACGGGACTGGGCCTCAGCCAGGTCTATGGCTTCGCACGCCAGAGCGGCGGCGGCGTCCAGATCAGCTCGACGCCCGGACGCGGCACGGAAATCCGGCTGTATCTGCCGCCGCTGAGCGCCGACACGCCCGAAGAAGCCTCCGTTCCCGCCTGGTCGCCGTCCGAGGCCAAGGCCGACGGCTCCCTGCTGTTGGTGGAGGACGACGCGGGCGTCGCCGCTATCGCGACCGACATCCTGACAGCCCAGGGCTGGCGCGTGACGGCGGCGGACACCGCGCCTGCCGCGCTGGCGCTTCTGGAACGCGGTCGCTTCGATGTGATGCTGACCGACATCGTCATGCCCGGCGGCATGACCGGCGTCGAACTGGCCCGCACGGCGAGCGCTGCCCACCCGGCCATGCGCATTATTCTTACGTCAGGCTATGCCGGCGAGGACGTGGACCAGGCGCTGTCTGACGCGCCCTGGCCGTTCCTGCGCAAACCCTACTCGGCCGAGGACCTGGCGCGGCTTCTGGCCGTCTAGGCCGCGGCGCGCACCTTCAGGGTGTCGAGCGCCGGGATCAGGTCGGCCAGCAGGTCGTCGACGTGCTCCAGACCCACCGACAGCCGGACCAGGCCGTCGCCGATGCCTGCCAGGGCGCGCTGCTCGGGCGTCATGGAGGCGTGGGTCATGGTAGCGGGATGGGCGATCAGGCTTTCTACCCCGCCCAGCGATTCCGCTAGGGTGAAGATCTCCAGCGCCTCGACCAGCGTCCGGACCGCACCGGCGCCGCCATGCAGATCAAAACTCAGCATGGCGCCCGGCCCCGATTGCTGGCGCGCCGCCAGCGCGTGGCCGGGGTGGGTCTTCAAGCCCGGATAATGGACCGTGCGAACCGCCGGGTGAGCGGCCAGGATCTCGGCGACACGGCCCGCCGTCGCCTGCTGGCGCTCGATGCGGGCGAACAGGGTCCGCACGCCGCGCAGGGTCAGATAGGCGTCAAACGGCGAGCCGGTGACGCCCGTCGCATTGGCCCACCAGGCCAGCAGCTCGTGGTCCGCAGGATCGGCCGAAACCACGGCGCCGCCGACCACGTCGGAATGGCCGTTGATGTATTTGGTGGTGGAGTGGACCACGAAGTCCGCGCCCAGGCGGATGGGCTGCTGCAGGGCGGGCGACAGGAAGGTGTTGTCGCAGATCACCTTGGCGCCCGCGGCGTGCGCGCGGCGGCAGATGTCGGCCACATCCACCACTCGCAGCAGCGGATTAGACGGCGTCTCGACCAGCACCAGCTTGGGCCGCAGCGCCAGCGCCGCCTCCAGCGCTTCGGGGTCGCCCTGATCGATAAACTTGAGGTCGAAATGCCCCTTCCGGGCCCGTGCGCACAGCAGGCGACAGGTGCCGCCGTAACAGTCGTGCGGCGCGATCAGCAGGTCGCCGGGCTCCAGCAGCGACAGCGGCAGGTCCACCGCTGCCATGCCGGTCGCGGTAATGACGGCGCCGGCGCCGCCCTCCAGCCCCGACAGGGTCTCGGCCAGCACGTCGCGGGTCGGATTGCCCGAGCGGCTGTAGTCGTAGGTCCGCTTCTGGTCGAAGCCAGCGAACGAATAGTTGGACGAAAGATACAGCGGCGGCATGACCGCGCCGTGGGCCGTGTCCTGATCCACGCCGGTGCGGGCGGCGACGGTTCGGGGGTCCAGAGCTTGGGTCATGCGCAAATCTCCTTCAGCGCGGAGCGGAGGATGTCGCCGACCAGGGCGTCCTCCTTCAGGAAGGCGTCGTGGCCGTACAGCGACGGCGCCTCGACGAAGCGGAACAGGGCCGGCAGGCGCGCGGCGAGCTCGCGCATGTCGTCGATCGGCACCAGCCGGTCCGAGGTGAAGCCCACCAGGCTGACGGGCGTGCGGATCGCCTCGGGCGTGACGACGTGGCGGTCGATGGAGTCCGACAGGCTGAGCCAGCGCCCGGGCGTCGTCTGGTTGCGATAGGCGCGGCCGCGCGCCTGAAGATAGTCGCACACCGGATAGGCCTGACCGGCGCGGTCCGGCGCCGAGGTCTCGAACCGCTCGGCCAGTTCGTCGGGCGTGCGATAGGTCGTCATGGCCAGTTCGCGCGCCAGGGCGACGCCATCCTCCGGGCGCCCTGCGGCCTGGGCCAGCATCAGGATGCGGCGCTGGATGCCACGCCAGGCGGTGGCCTGGGGGTGGGGGCGATGGGCCGCCGACACCACGACGAGCTCGCCGACTCGGTCTGGAAACAGCTCGGCGAAAGCCAGGCCGACCATGCCGCCGTAGGAGCAGCCGACGAAAGCCTCGACGCGGTCTTCGCCCAGGGTGTCGAGCAGCAGGGCCAGCAGACGCGCCTGGTCGTGAGTGGTGATGGTGACGGGCGCGTCGCCTCCGGCATCGGGCGCATAGTCGAAGGCCAGAACCCGCAGTCGATTGAGATCGACGGGTCCGCGCACGGACACCGCGCCCGACCACCAGCCCAGGCCCTTGGTTTCGGTGCGATGCACGAAACGGTCGGCGGAGATGCCGCCGGCCACCACCACCAGCGGTGCATCGGCGCAGCCATGCAGGCGGCCGACCAGACGCCGCTGAGCCAGCCGCTCGCCGGACGCCAGGCGGAAGTCGGCCGGGATGTCGACGGAAATGTCGCGCGCCTTGCCGTCCGCCAAGGCGGCGGAGACGGCGCGCGGCCGACACAGCGGGTCTTCGAGATAGGCTTCGGCAAGGGTCATGGTCGTCGTCCGCGTCTCCGGCTCAACCAAGCCTCAGGCGGTGACAGACCGTGGGCGCGTCGCCTCGTCGACGTCCCACTCATCTCTCGCGGATCCGGCAAAGGACCCCCGCAGGAGTTGGCACCGTTTCGGGCGGAACCCGATGGTTGCCCCGGCGTCAAAGGGCCTAATCCCTCAGCCGGTCTTGATGAGCTGATCTTACGTTGCGGATGCGAACGGCGCCGGTCAAGCGGAAAATCTGACCCTTTTCGCCCCTTCATCTAGTCATTGGCCGCTCCAATAAAGGCCGTTGGAGCCGGAGAAGCAAAATTATTGCGCCCATGGCTTGACGGCGGATTGGGTCTGCGAGCAGTCTCTGGTCGAGTTTCACCCTTGGAGACGACGCGTGATCCGACGCTCGATCCTTTTCGCCGCCGCCTCGACCGTCGCCGTTTCCGGCGCGGCGATGACGCGCGCCGGCCTGGGTATGACCACCACTGCCATGACCACCATGCCCTTCCGGGCGGGGACAGGTTAGCGCGCGGCTCGAAGCCCCGAAGCACAACCCAGACCCCCGCCCGGACCCCCGGACGGGGGTTTTCTTTTTCCGCCGCCCCTCCCGAAATCGCTCCCCAAGGATTCCGCCATGCCCGCCTCCAGCCTCGCCCTTGTCCAAGACGTCCCGCCGCTTGACGCTCTCGCTTCCGCCCCGGCCGGCGAGGTGGTCGTGCTCAAGTTCGGCTCTTCGATCCTGCGTGGACCGCAGGACTGTCCCGCCGTGGCCTCGGCCATCTACGCCCATGTGCGCCAGGGCCGACGGGTCGTGGCCGTGGTGTCGGCCTTCGCCGGCCAGACCGACCGGCTGCTGACGGATGCCCGCGGCCTGGGTCTGGCGCACGAGAACGAGCTTCTGCCGGCCTATGTCGCGCTGGGCGAGGAGAAGGCGGCCGCACTGGTGGCCATCGCCTGCGACCGCATCGGCCTGGACGCCGAAGCCCTGTCGGTGCGCGAACTGGGCGTCGAGGCGCAGGGCGCGGCCGAACACGCGCATCCCGTGGCCTTGAAGGGTGAGGGCCTGAAACGCGCCCTGGCGCGGCGCCAGGTGGTGATCGCGCCGGGCTTCGGCGCGGTGCGCGCGGACGGGCGTCTGGCGCTTCTCGGGCGTGGCGGGTCCGACCTGACGGCCGTCTTCCTGGCCGCCGAGCTGGGGCTGGATCGGGCGCGCCTGATCAAGGATGTCGACGGCCTGTACGACCACGACCCCAACGACGCCTCGGGCGGCGCGCTGCGCTATCGGCGTGCGTCATGGGATGAGGCGCGCCGCCTCGGCGGCTCGCTGGTCCAGCGCGACGCCATCGACCTGGGCCGGCAGCGCGGGGTGGAAATCGAGGTCGGCGCGCTCGACCGCGACGACGGCACGGTCATCGGCGACCGCTCCGCGCCTCCCGGCCCGTCGTCTCCGCCGGCGCCCATCCGCGTGGCCGTCGCCGGGTGCGGCGTGGTCGGCGGCGGCGTCCTGAGCCGCTTGCTGGACGACCCACGCTATGAGGTGGTGGGCGTGCTGGTCCGCGATCCCGCCAAGCCGCGCGACGTACCTGTGCCGGCCGCCCTCTTCACCTCAGACGCAGATGCGTTTTTGTCACGCAAACCTGACATTGTTCTGGAGACCCTGTCCGAGGGCGAGGCCGGCTATGACCTTGTCCGACGCGCGCTGGACGCCGGCTGCGACGTGGCCAGCGCCAACAAACAGGCGGTCAGCCGCGACCCCGGCGGGCTGCTCGCCTTGGCTGAGGCGAGAGGCCTGCGGCTGGCCTGGTCGGCCTCGGTCGGCGGCGGGTCGCCGATGATCGAGACCCTGCGCGCCGCACGCGCGGCGGGTCCGGTGGCCGGCTTCGAGGCGGTGCTGAACGGCACGGTCAACTTCATGCTCGAACGCCTGGGCCAGGGAGCCGCCTTCGAGGAGGCCCTGGCCGACGCGCGCGCCGCCGGCTTCGCAGAGGAGGATCCGTCCTCGGATCTGGAGGGCCATGACGCCGCCGCCAAGGTGCGCCTGCTGGCGTTCGAGGCCTTTGGCGTGTCGCCCGAGGCCGATGCGGTGCCGCGCGACGTGCTCTCGGCCGCCAATCCGGCGGTCGGCGCGCGTCAGATCGGCGCCTGCCGCCGCGGCCCCGACGGCGCGCTCAACGCCTCGGTGGCTCTTGACGCCGACTGCTCAGACGCGCTGTTTCAGTCCCTGTCGGGAGAGGGCAACGCCTTGAAGGTCTATGGCGAGGATGGGCGGGTCTGGACCTGCAAGGGCCGCGGCGCGGGACGCTGGGCCACGACCGAGAGTCTGATGGCCGATCTCAAGGACATCGTGCGCGCCCGCCGCGCTGAAACCCTGGCGATCTAGATTGGCCGTCTTCACCCCCGTTTCCGATGGCGAGGCGGCCGGCTTTCTGGACGGCTATGACCTGGGCGGCCTGGTCGCCCTGACGCCCATCGCCGAGGGGGTGGAGAACACCAACTATCGCCTGGAGACCGACCGGGGCCTGTTTGTCCTGACCCTGTTCGAAGGCCGTGCCGAGGCCTCAGCCCTGCCGTTCTGCCTGGGGCTGACGGACCATCTCGCCGCCGCTGGCCTGCCGGCCGCGCGGCCCATGGCGGATCGGAGTGGCGGTTGGATCGGACGCCTCAACGCGCGTCCGGCCGCCATCGTTGAATGGCGCTCAGGCGCCTGGCTCAGAGACCCTGACGCCTCCGCCCTGAAACAAGCGGGCGCGCTTTTGGCGCGGATTCATCTGGCGGCGGCCGACTATCCCGGACAGCGTGGCAATCCGGTGGGTCCGCTCGCGTGGCGCGGCCTTGCCGACCGCATAGCCGAGGCAGCCTCGGGCGAGGCGGCGCGGCTGCTGGATCGCGTCGAGGCCGAATGGGTGGCGCTGGGCGATCCGTTCGACGAAGGCCTGCCGGGCGGGGCCATCCACGCCGATTATTTCCCCGACAATCTGCTGTTCGACCACGGCGCCCCGTCGGGCGTAATCGACTTCTACTTCGCCTGCACCGCGCCCTGGACCTACGACCTGGCGATCGCCCTCAGCGCCTGGGGCTTCGACGCGGACGGGCGGGCGCGTCCCGATGCGCTGGGCGCCTTTCAGGATGGCTACGAGAGCGTGAGGCGTCTGACGCCGCTGGAGCGCGCGGCCTTGCCGTGCCTCGGCCGGGCGGCGGCGCTACGATTTACGCTGACCCGTCTGCATGACCAGGTGTTCCACGACCCGGCCAAGCTGGTCACGCCCAAGGATCCGGGTGTCTTCCTGAGGCGCCTTGATTACTGGAAAGAAAAGTCACGATAACCTGACTTATCGGCTGAGCGCCTGTACGGCTTCGCGAGCCTGATCCAGGTCCGCGTCGATGACCGTCAGGCGCTCGGCGCGGTCGGCCAGGGCCGCCACGACCGGCGCCGGCTCGGGGTCGAAGCCGACGGCGGCGCCCACGGCGTCGGGGAATTTCGAAGCGTGGGCGGTGGACAGGACTACGACCGGCCCCTGGGGTGCCAGGCGCCGGGCCGCCTCCAGCCCCACGGCGGTGTGAGGGCAGACGACCCGGCCCCAGCGCGTCCAGGCGCGCGCGATGCTGTCGTGGGTGGCGGCCTCGTCGACGGACACGGCGGCGATCTGGATCTGAACCGCCTGACGCAGCTCATCGTCCAGGCAGGCTTGGCCGTCGCGGGCGAAAGTCTCGAACAGGTCGCGCGTCGCATCGGCGTCGCGGCCCGAGGCTTCGAACACCAGTCGTTCGAAGTTGGAGGGCGCCTGCACGTCCATGCTGACGCTTGTGGTCTCCACCGCCGGGCGGCGGGCGTAGACGCCGTCGTTGATGGCGCGGGCCAGTGCGTCATTGGCATTCACCGCCGCGACCAGGCCCGCCATCGGCAGGCCCATGGCGCGCGCCGCTATTCCGGCGAAGGCGTCGCCCAGATTGCCGGTGGGCACGACGAAGGTCGCGGGCGCGTCCAGCCGCCGCGCCGCCGCGACATAATAGGGGATCTGCCCCGCCAACCGCGCCCAGTTGATCGAATTGACCGAGCTGAGCCGGCCCCGCGCGCGCAGTCCCTCATCCGCGAGCAACTGCTTCACCAGTCGCTGGCAGTCGTCGAAGTCGCCTCGGATCGACAGGTTCAGCACATTGTCGGCCTGGCAGGTGGTCATCTGCCGACGCTGCACCGGCGAGACGCGATCCAGGGGGTGCAGCACGACCAGGCGGATGCGTTCGGCGCCCGCAAAGGCGCGCACGGCCGCCGCGCCGGTGTCCCCGCTCGTCGCCACCACGAGCGTCAGGGTTTCCCCCGACGCCCTCAGCGCCTCGTCCGCCAGGCTGGCGGCCAGCTGCATGGCCAGGTCCTTGAACGCCGCCGTCGGACCGTGGAACAGCTCCAGCAGATGTAGACCGGGTTCAATCTCGACCAGGGGCGTCACGTCGGGATGGTCGAAGCCGGCGACCAGCCGATCCACCGCGCGGTCCAGCGCGCCGGGGGGCAGGGCGTCGCCGATGAAGGGCGTCATGACCGCGCGCGCGATCTCGGCGTAGTCGGTCCCGCCGGCTGGCAGGGCGGGCCATTCGAGGGGCATGTACAGGCCGCCGTCCGGGGCCATGCCGCGCAGCAAGGCCTGGGCGAAATCGGTCTCGGGCGACCCGCCTCGGGTCGAGATGTAGCGCGCGCTCTGCATGACCCGTCATTGCTATCGGGCCTGCGGCGCAGCGTCATCCCCCGCCTTCGCATTCGCGGCGCCGCTGGCTTCCGAAGGCGCGGCGCCCCATCTGTAAAACGATGAAGCGTCGCTCCTTCCTGATCCGCGCTGTGGCCCTGGCCGGCCTGGGCGGCGCCGCCTGGTGGGCGCGCGACAATGTCCTGTGGCGTGGGCCGCAGATCGCCTTTGCGGCCGGCGGGACCTCGGGCGAGCTGCCGTGGGCCCAGCCGCGCGCCGGCGTTCCCACGGCGACGGTCAGCCTGATGGGGCGCGAGGTCACCGCCCTGATCGACAGCGGCGCCCAGTATTCCGTCATCGACCGCGCCCTGGTCGCCGAACTGGGCATCGACGGCGGCGTCGACATGCCGATGGTGGCCTATGGCGTCAGCGGCGAGCCGCAGGTGGGCCGGGGGGTGACGCTGGAGGTGACAATCGGCGACATGACCCTGTCGGGCCTGCGCGCCGCCATTCTGGACCTGGGGCCGCTGGCCTCGCCGCAAGGTCTGGGCGCGCCGCTGATCCTGGGACAGGACGTGCTGGGCGCGGCGGTGCTCGATCTGGATGTGGCCGAGCGGCGGCTGGCCCTGACCCGGCGCGAGGATCATGCGCTGGACCCGGCCCTGGCGTCGCTGCCGGTGCGGCGCAGCGGGCGGATGCTGATGCTGGACGTGACGGTCGAGGGGGCGGTGATCCCGGCGGTGGTCGACACCGGCGCCTCGGCCCTGCTGGCGCTGAGCCGCGAGTCCGCCACGGCCGCCGGTCTGCTGGACGGTCGGCCATCGCGACAGAGCCAGTCAATCGTGCTGGGCGGCGTGGTCGGGGCCGAGGTGGTGCAGGCGCGCACCGTCACGGTGGGCGACACCCTGTTCAGAAACCAGGCGACCACCATTTACGCCGACGTACCCCTGCCCGGCTTTCCCGCCGCCCTGCTGGGCATAGAGGCCTTCGCCGGACAACGGCTGACGCTGGATGTCGGCGGGGCGCGGCTGTTCGCGTCGCGGCCGCTGGATCTGACGATCAGCTAGAGGCGGCTACAGGCTGGCGCCTAAAGGCTGGCGAAGGTGTCGCAGGTCGCCGGGTCGCCGGTCTGATAGCCGCGCTGCAGCCACTCCATCCGCTGAGCCGAAGATCCGTGGGTGAAGCCTTCGGGCACGACCCGCCCGCCCGACCGGCGTTGCAGCGTATCGTCGCCGATGGCCTGGGCGGTGCGCAGGCCTTCTTCCAGATCGCCCGGCTCCAGCGCCACCGCGCCGCTTGACACCGCCGCGGCGTTGCGCGCCCAGACGCCGGCGTAGCAGTCGGCCTGCAGCTCCAGCGCGACGGAATAGCGGTTGGCCTCGGCCTGACCCGCCGCACGCTGCTGGGCCTCGCGGACCTGTTGCGAGGCGCCGGTCAGCGTCTGGACGTGGTGGCCGTATTCGTGGGCGATGACATAGGCGCGGGCGAAGTCGGCGCCGGACGCCCCGAGCTTGCTTTCCATCTCCTGCCAGAAGCTGAGGTCCAGATAGACGGTGCGGTCCGTCGGGCAATAGAACGGCCCCATCGCCGCCTGGCCGAAGCCGCAGCCGGTTCCTGTCCCCTGCTCGTACAGCACCACGTTCGGCGGCTGATAGCCGTCCAGCCTGGTGCGCCAGACGTCGTCCACATTGGTGCCGATGACATCGACGAAGCGCCCGGCCTCGTCCTCGGGAGAGCCTACGACGCCCTGTTCCTGAGCGCCCACGCCGCCCAGCTGGCTGGCGACCTGCTGGGTCGTGGAGGGGTCGATGCCGAAGACGAAATAGCCGATCAGCCCCAGGATCGCGACGCCGATCCCGCCGCCCGCGACCGCGCCGCCGCCCATGCCGCGCCGGTCCTCGATGCCCCCGCCGCGCCGTCCGCCCTGCCACCGCATGTCCGCGTCCTTCCCGAATTTCGCTCCAAGCTAGGCCGGAACGCGGTCGAGGCGGAAGAGATGCGTCAGTCCGGCCGCGTGCGATCCAGCCAGGTATCGATCTGCCCCACGCCGTTCCTGACCGCGTCGGTGCGGCGGGTCTGAGCCTCGCGCGCCAGACGTTCCGCTTCGGGCGAGCCCAGCGGGCGCGGCGACACCGGGGCTATGGCGGGCTGACGGGCCGCTTCGATGTCGCGCAGGGTCAGGCGCGTGTTCAGATCCAGCTGCCGAGCCAAGAGCTCGCGCTGATCGGCCTGCAGCCGCTGCTGCTCGATCGCCAGCCGATGCTGCTCGGCCGCGAGGGCAGGCGACGGGGCGACGCCCCAGGGCTGGACCTGGCCAGCGAGCATCAAGGTCAGGACGAGTGCGTGCATGAATCCAAGATGGGTGCAGAGGCCCCGCCGCCCAAGCGTGGCCGCAACCCATGTGGCGGCCGGTGGTTACTGATCCTCTTCCCCGCAACATTTTGGAGGCTCTCTCATGGCCCAATCCCTTTCCGGCAAGACCGTCGCCGTCCTCGCCACCGACGGCGTGGAACTGGTCGAACTCGACAAGCCTGTTGAAGCGCTGAAACAGGCCGGCGCCACGGTCGAGATCATCTCGCTCAAGACGGGCGAGTTTCAGGGCTTCGATCACCTGACGCCCGGCCGCAAGGTCAAGGCCGACAAGGCGGTGGCGGACGTGAACGCCGGCGATTACGCCGCCCTGCTGCTGCCCGGCGGCGTCGCCAATCCAGACCAGCTGCGCGCCGACGAGGACGCCGTGGCCTTCACGCGCGCCTTCTTCGAGGCGGGCAAGCCGGTGGCCGCCATCTGCCATGCGCCGTGGCTGCTGATCGAGGCGGGCGTGGTCGAGGGCCGGACCCTGACCGCCTTTGAATCCATCCGCACCGACCTGAAGAACGCCGGCGCCAATGTCGTCAATGAAGAGGTGGTCGTGGACGAGGGCCTGGTCACCAGCCGCTGCCCCGACGACATCCCCGCCTTCAACGCCAAGATGATCGAGGAGTTCGCCGAAGGCCGCCACGACGGCCAGCAGGCGGCCTAGCCCAGGCGGATGGCCGACATCATGCGTCCGAAGTCCGGCTCACGGCGCAGCGTGGCGCGGCGATTGGAATAGAAGCGGGCCTCGTTGGCCAGGGTGTCGTCGCCGGTCCAGGCGGTCCGGCCGACCCCGGCCTGATCGAGACGCCACAACACGAAGCCCGGCAGGTCGAACAGGGCCTTGCCGGGCTTTTCGCTAGGGCGGAAGAAGCGGCCGGCCCCGGCGTCGTGATGCTCGAACCGCTCGCGGAAGTCATGGCCGACCTCATAGGCGTCCGGGCCGATACAGGGGCCTACGACGGCCGAGATGCGGTCCGGCTTAGCGCCCAGCGCGGTCATGGCCTGAACGGCCGAGTGCACCACGCCGCCCAGCGCGCCTTTCCATCCAGCGTGAACCGCCGCGACCACGCCCGCCTCGGCGTCGGCCATCAGCACCGGCGCGCAGTCGGCGGTCAGGACGGCACAGACGACACCCGTCGCGGCGGTCGCCACGGCGTCGCCCTCGGGCCGGTCGCCGCGCCAGGGGCCCTCGGCCACGCGCGTCAGGGCGGAATGGACCTGATAGCAGGCGGCCAGATCATCCGGCGTCGCGTCGAACCAGCCGGCGACGCGGCGGCGGTTTTCGCCGACGGCGATGGGATCGTCCTTTGATCCGACGCCCGTGTTCAGGCCCGCATACAGCCCTGTCGAGACGCCCCCCTGCCGGGTGAAGAAACCGTGGCGAACGCCGGGCAGATCGAGCAGCGGGTGCACAATGGGGGTCAGCATGAAGCCGTTGTCTCACCCCCGACGCGCTGCGGGCAACCTCGAGCGTTCACCCTTTCGCTTCATCGGCCGTTGACCGCTGCTGTCGAGAATGGCGGCTCTGGAAGGATACGCCATGCAAGCCCTGCCCATCGCCGCGGCCGGAATGCTGGACGCTCAGGCCCGCTTCGACGCCAGCGCCCGTCGCACCGCCGCCCGCCCGCTCGACAATCTTGCCGAGGAAACGTTCGAACGCATCCAGGCGCGCACCGACTTCGCCGCCAACGCCGCTGTGGCGCGCACGGCGGACGAGATGGCCGGAACGCTGCTGGACGTCCTGGTCTGATTTCAGGCCACGGCCTTTTCGGGCAGGTGGAAGAAGTCGATGAAGCGTTCAAACACAGCGGCGTCTCCCTCCAGCCGCATCTCGCCCGCCGCCTCCAGCACCGACGGCGGAACCTTGCCATAGACGGCGGCGGCGACGTTCGGCGGAACGGCATGGACGATCACGTCGCAGTTCTCGATCTCGCCGCGTCGCGCCTTGAGCGCGCCCCTCCTGATCTTCACGATAAACCGGTCGTCGTCCATGACGAAGCCGAGCGTCATCTCGGACTTCCCCGCCCGCCTGGCGTCGAACATGGTCTTGAACGACAGCATCATCGACACCCCGCTGATCGGCAGGGTCGGATCATGTCTGGGCGAGCGCGCGGCCCAGCCGCCCAGGACCATGAAGATCGGTTCGATCTCGTAGCCCCAGTCAGTCAGCTCATAGACCTGGACCGAGGCGGGCGGCGGCAGCTTGCGCCGACGGACAATGCCCGACGCCTCCAGCCCCTCAAGCCGCTGCGTCAGCACATTGGCCGACACTCCGCACAAATCGCCGCGCAGGTCGCCGAACCGGCGGGGTCCCATCATCAGCTCGCGAATGACGAGCAGGGCCCAGCGCTCCCCCACCAGATCGAGTCCATGCGCCGCTCCGCACGCATCGTGATAGCGTCGGGCTGACTTAGCAGTTACTTTTTCTAACTTCATTGTTGACTATCATAACTGATAGGCCCAGAAACTCCAGCGTCCATGAGGGAGACGCCGATGTCCAAGATGATCTTCGTCAATCTGCCCGTCGCCGACCTGTCGCGATCCATCGCCTTCTACGAAGCGGTCGGCGCGACGAGGAACCCGATGTTCTCCGACGACACCGCCGCCTGCATGGTCTTCTCCGACACCATCCACGCCATGTTGCTGACCCACGACAAGTGGCGCACCTTCACCGACCGCACCATCCCCAATGCGCACGACAGCGCCCAAGTGCTGATCTGCGTCTCGGAGGAGAGCCGCCAGGCCGTGGACGGCGTCGCCGAACGGGCCGGCAAGGCAGGCGGGGCGATCGATCCCACTCCGGTCCAGGACTACGGCTTCATGTACGGCCGCTCCTTCGCCGACCCGGACGGCCATATTTGGGAGGTCATGTGGATGGACCCAGCCGCCGCGGCTGCCGGCCCTGAAACCTTCGCCGAACCGCAGCCTGCGTGATCGCCGTGAGCACGCCACATGAGCTGAGCGTCAGCCGCTTCATCGCCGCCAAGCCGGAAACCGTCTGGAAGGCCTTTGTCGAGCACGCGACGGAGTGGTTCACCCCCCGCCCCTGGACCACGCCCAGCGTCGACTACGATCTGCGCCCCGGCGGCCGCGCCGATGTGGTGATGCAGTCGCCCGAGGGCGAGCGGCACGCCTATCGCGGCGTGGTGCTGGAGGTCGAACCCGGCCGCCGCCTGGTCACCACCGGCGCCCTGACGGAGGGCTGGATTCCGCAGCCCGGCGATATGAACTTCGTGCGCCTCGACACGTTCGAGCCTGAGGGCGACGGCACGCGCTACACCGCGCGGGCACGCCACTGGGACGAAAAGGCCGTGAGCGCACATCGCGACATGGGCTTCGAACAGGGCTGGGGCCAGGCGGCCGATCAGCTGGCCGAGGTCGCCCTGCGTCTGGAGCAGACATCATGACCGCGCGCGACAAGATCATACCCTGCATCTGGTACGACAAGGGTCAGGCCCGACAGGCGGCCGAATTCTACGTCTCGCTGGGCCTGCCGGACAGCCGCGTGGGCGACGCCTGGAAGGCGCCGTCCGACAATCCCTCGGCCGTCAAGGGCGAGGAGCTGGTGGTGGAGTTCACCCTGGCGGGCCACCGCTACGTCGGCCTGAACGGCGGGCCGATGTTTCCTCAGACCGAGGCCGTGTCGTTCATGGTCGTCACCGACGACCAGGCCGAGACCGACCGCCTGTGGAAGGCCATCGTCGACAACGGCGGTCAGGAAAGTCAGTGCGGCTGGTGCAAGGACCGCTGGGGCGTCAACTGGCAGATCACGCCGCGCCGCCTGCTGGATTTCTACGCCGACCCGAATCCCGCCCGCGCCAAAGCCGCCTTCGAAGCCATGATGACGATGAAGAAAATCGACATCGCCGCCCTGGAAGCCGCCGCCGATGGGGCCTCTTAGGGTCGCAGCCGGGCTGTCGCGATCATCCAAGCCTCCGGTCCAGATTGAGCGTATTCTTATCCGCCAGCCCCCAGGGGCTTAACGCAAGTCGGCCCTCAAGCCGTGAGCGACCGAGTCGCGAACGATGGGGCCTCTATGAAGGAGACCAAGATCGATGCCCTATATCACCGGCTTCCTGACACCCGTGAAGACCGCCGACAAGGATCGTTACATAGCGTCGGCCCGGAAATCCTGGCCGCTATTTCAGAAGTACGGCTGCCTGGAGCAGGTGGAGACTTGGGGCGAGGACATTCCGCCTGGAAAGGTCACCGGTTTCGACCTCGCCGTGAAGCTCGAGGAAGGCGAGGCTGTGGTCTTCTCCTGGCTGAAATGGCCCGACCGCGCCACCGCCGACGCCTGCTGGGAGAAGATGCAGAGCGACCCCGACTTCTCCGACATGGACATGCCGTTCGACGGCAAGCGCATGATGTGGGGCGGCTTCCAGCCGATCTTCGAGAGCTGAAGCCGGTCGGTGAAAACAAAAAAGGGCGGCTCCGCGCGGAGCCGCCCTTTTCGTTTTCATGACGCCAAAGCTCAGCTGTCCAGGAAGGAGCGCAGCTTGCGGCTGCGGCTGGGGTGTTTCAGCTTGCGCAGCGCCTTGGCCTCGATCTGGCGGATGCGTTCGCGGGTCACCGAGAACTGCTGACCGACCTCTTCCAGGGTGTGGTCGGTGTTCATGCCGATGCCGAAGCGCATGCGCAGCACCCGCTCCTCGCGCGGCGTCAGCGACGCCAGCACGCGGGTCGTGGTTTCGCGCAGGTTCGACTGGATGGCCGCATCGATCGGCAGGATCGCATTCTTGTCCTCGATGAAGTCGCCGAGGTGGCTGTCTTCCTCGTCGCCGATCGGGGTTTCGAGCGAGATGGGCTCCTTGGCGATCTTGAGAACCTTGCGGACCTTCTCCAGCGGCATGGCCAGGCGTTCGGCCAGCTCTTCCGGCGTCGCTTCGCGGCCGATCTCGTGCAGCATCTGGCGCTGGGTTCGGACGATCTTGTTGATCGTCTCGATCATATGCACCGGAATGCGGATGGTGCGCGCCTGGTCAGCGATCGAGCGGGTGATGGCCTGACGGATCCACCAGGTGGCGTAGGTCGAGAACTTGTAGCCGCGGCGGTACTCGAACTTGTCGACCGCCTTCATCAGGCCGATGTTGCCCTCCTGGATCAGGTCCAGGAACTGCAGGCCGCGGTTGGTGTATTTCTTGGCGATGGAGATCACGAGGCGCAGGTTGGCCTCGACCATTTCCTTCTTGGCCTGACGGGCCTCGCGTTCGCCCTTCTGAACGGTCTGGACGATGCGGCGATAGTCGTCGATCGGCAGGCCAGCCTCGGTGGCGACGGCCGCGACCTTACTGCGGATGTCGGCGATCTGAGCGGCTTCGTTTTCGCTGAACTTGGTCCAGCGCACGCCCTGTTCCTTGATCTGTTCGCTCCAGTTCGGATCCAGCTCGGAACCGAAATAGGCCTTCAGAAACTCGGGGCGCGAGATGCCATAGCTGTCCGCCAGACGCAGCAGACGGCCTTCCAGACCGATCAGACGCTTGTTGATGGCGTAAAGCTGCTCGACCAGCGCCTCGATGCGGTTGTTGTTCAGCTTCATCGTCTTCAGACGATCACTGATGGCCGCAGTCAGGGTCTCATAGGCCTTCTGATCCTTGGCGGTCAGTATCTCGCCCTTCAGGCGCGCCTCGACCAGCTTGTCCTGAAGCTTGCGGAAGCCCCCGAAATCGGCGGCGATGGCGTTCAGGACCTCCATCACACCGTCCCGCAACTCGGCCTCGAGCGCCGAGATCGACATGCCGCCGCCGTCGTCGAAGTCGTCCTCGTCGTCTTCGTCCTCAAGGCCGCGTTCGTCGGTCTCGCCGGCGGCTGCGGCCGCTTCTTCCTTTTCCTTCTGCGCCGCATCCTGATTGTGCGGCAGGGAGGCCGGGTTCAGCACGCCGTAGGTGGCGTCCAGGTCGATGACCTCGCGCAGCAGAATGCGGTTGTTCTCGAGTTCCTCGCGCCAGACCATGATGGCCTCGAACGTCAGGGCGCTTTCGCACAGGCCCGAGATCATGGCGTCGCGGCCGGCCTCGATGCGCTTGGCGATGGCGATTTCGCCCTCGCGGCTCAGAAGCTCGACCGAGCCCATTTCGCGCAAATACATCCGCACAGGGTCGTCGGTGCGGTCGTAGGCGGCCTTGGCGGGGGTTTCGGCCACGGCGGTCTCGGCGGCGGCGGCCACTTCGGTGCTCTGGGACTCGGCGGCCTCTTCCTCGTCCTGGACGACGTTGACGCCCATTTCGGATAGCATGGCCAAGGTGTCTTCGATGGCGTCGCCGCTGACTTCCTCGCTGCTGAGGACCTTGTTCAGCTCCTCCATCGTCACATAGCCGCGCGTCTTGGCCTGTTTGATGAATTTCTTGACGCCGGCGTCGGTCAGATCGAGCAGGGGCCCGTCAGTCGCGGCTTCGGTTTCCTGCGTCTCGGTCTGGGCGCTCATTCAGTCTTTTCTCCAGGTGGAGGGCTGATCAGGCCCGCCTCCAATACAAACGTGTGGCGAAGTCGTTGGTTACGAGCTTGCGCCTTCTTCCCAAATTTCTCCGGTCTTGATCGCGCGACGCAAGGCATCCCGCTCGGCCTTTAGCCGGCGGAATACTTCGTCCTGCCCCGGCACGCTGCGCGCCGAAGACAGAGCGTCTTCCAGGGCGGCGACACGAATCAACGCGTCGAACGCCTGCGACCATCGGATCCTTGTCTCGCCGAGGGGCTTGTCTGCAGCCAGGAATGGCGCGCCGGACTTCGCCGCCGCCTTCTCGACCTCGCGCATCAAGACATCATGACCCGATTGCGCCAGATGGCGACGCAGGGCCGCAGAGTCAAGGCTCTGGCCCGAGAAGCGCAGCCGCACAAGCTCCTGCGCCAGCCCGTCCAGCGACGGGTCGCCGAAGCCGTGCGCGGCGATGGCCTCCAGATGATCGTCCATCCGCTCGGGGTCGTCGATGGCCCCGTGCGCCAGGGCGGCGGGCACCGGCTCGATCGCGCGCGACAGGGACTGCATGGCCTGGGCGCCCTCGGCCGTCTGGCCCAGCACCGGCGGCGGCCCGAACCGGCCGCGTCCGCCGCCCTGACCCGGCGTCCAGGGCGCGCGCTGCGGCGTCGCCCGCGCAAACAGGGCGTCGAAACGTTCGAACAGGTCGCGTCGGTATTGCTCGGCCAGGTCCTTGTCCTGCACGGCGTTGGCCGCCTGGCGCAGACGGCCCTTCAGCCCGGCCTTGCGCTCAGGCGTGTCCAGCGGTTCGGCCTCGGCCTCGCGGCGGAACAGGACCTCGGCGAAGGGTCGTGTGTCCGACAAGGCCTGCCGCAGCGCCGGCGCGCCCTTGTCGCGCAGGATGTCGTCCGGGTCCTGGCCGGCTTCCAGCAGGGTGAAGCGGAAGGACCGCCCCGATTTCAACAGGGGCAGGGCGCGTTCCACCGCGCGATACGCCGCGCGTCGGCCCGCCGCATCGCCGTCGAAGCACAGCACCGGCTCGGCCGAGACGCGCCACAGCCGCTCCATCTGCTCCTCGGTCAGGGCCGTGCCCATCGGCGCCACGGCCGGCAGGCCCGCCCGCTGGCAGGCGATGACGTCCATATAGCCTTCGACCACGACGATCCCCTGCTCGCCCTTGGCCTCCGCCCCCAGGATGCGCCGCGCCTCCGGCAGGCCGTAAAGGGTCGCGCCCTTGTGAAAGAGGGGGCTCTCGGGACCGTTCAGATATTTGGCCCGATCGTCGGGGTTCATGGCCCGGCCGCCGAAGCTGACGATGCGTCCGCGCGCGTCCAGGATCGGGAACATGAGCCGGTCGCGGAACCGATCGTACGGCTGGCCGCCTCCTTCCGGCGCAACCAGTAGGCCTGCTTCGACCAGATCGCCGGGCCGCGCGCCGCGCTGGACGAATGCCTGCTTCAAGCCCTCGCGGTCGTTGGGCGCATATCCCAGGCCGAACCGCTCCCACTGATCCTCAGGCAGGCCGCGCCGCTCCAGATACTCTCGCGTCGCCTTGCCGGTGGTGCGGCGCAGGTTGGCGGCGAACCACTTCTGGGCCAGGTCCATCCAGTCGGTCAGGCCCTGCCGCTTCTGCTCGCGTTCGGCGGCGCGCGGGTCCTCAGCCGGCAGAGCCATGCCGGCCTCGGCGGCCAGCCGCTCAACCGCTTCGACGAAGCTCAGCCGCTCGGTTTCCTGCAAAAAGCTGATAACGTCGCCATGCTTGCCCGACGAAAAATCGTGAAAGAAGCCCTTGTCATCGTTCACGAAAAACGACGGCGACTTCTCCTTGGTGAAGGGGCTGAGCCCGACGTACTCGCGTCCCTGACGCTTTAGCTTCACCGTCCGCCCGATGACATCGGACGGCCGAAGGCGGGCCTTCAGTTCCTCAATGAAGCGATCGTCGAAGCGCACCTGCAATCCTTAGCGAGGGCTGAGCGGTGACGCGAGGGCGCGGGACGATTCACCCCCGACCCTCCACCGCGACGTTAAGATAGTCTTAACCATAATGACCGGATCGAGGCAGTAACACCCTGATTAAAGGTGACATTTTTCGGTCACCGAGCGGAACTATCCACAAGGCCTGTGGTTAACTGTCCATGAGCCGCCGGGCGCAGAAGCGCCGCCCGTTCCAACGAAAGATTAGAGATGTTCATCACCATCGCCCGTCCGGCGGTGGAGCCCAAAGGCCCCGACGCCGTCGCCGTCCCAGGCTCTCCCGCCATTGCCGAACTGACCCCGCGCGCCCTGCACGCGCGCCTGCTGGACAATGCCGCAGCGCGCAGACGCCGCGGCATGGAGCGGCGCCTGTCCCAGCGCCTGGATGACGCCGCCTACTGGATTTCCGCGGCGCCCGTCGCGGTGCGCAAGGCCTGCGAACTGCGCAGCCAGACGCCGCTGGCGACCCTGCCCTAGCGCAGTTCGGGCGTTCGCCGCGCGACGGAGTCCATCAGCTTGCGACCCCTGGCGGCCAGGCTGACCGGGCGGCGCCGTTCGCGCCGCTCCATGTCGCGGCCCCATCTCAAGTGAACCGCTTCGACCAACTGAGGATGGCGGTCGTACTGATGCACGATGGCGCTGTAGCCGCCATCGGGGTTCTGGAGCCCGTGGTCGGTCGGCACGAGGGCCTGGCCGTCCGACAGCCCCACGGTTGCGACCCGCTCATGATTGCCGTGAACTTCGGCTTCGATCAGCCCAAGGTGTATGGCCAGGTTGAAGGCGGCCTGATCCGCGCCGAAGCACCCTCCGACCTCTGAGCGCGGCACGGCCCCCAGCGTTAGGATGAAGCGACACAGCCGCCGGGCCGCCGCCGCCGGGCCCAGCACAGTCCCAACGCACAGGCACGGCTTGTCCGCCAGCATCGCGGCCATCTCGTCGCCGACAAGGGCGCGCATGTGCTTCATGTTGAAGCTGTGCTGGGCCAGGGGACGCGTATCGTCTTCGCTGAAGACCTCCAGACCCTTCGGAGCCGGCGAGAACGGCGACGCCTGAAAGACCACGTCTCGCACGTCGGTCAGCAGCACATTTCGGATGTCCGGCCGTTCGGCCAGCAGCCGGTCATAGGCGGCGAAGCGGCCCATCACCGGATGCGGACGCCAACGATCTGAATCGGGCGCGGCCACCGCCTCGATCCCGTGCTCATCCAGGAAGGCGTTGAGGGCGGGCGAACCATCGACCACCAGCAGCACCGGGCCGTCGTGCACAGCGCGAAGCGACCGGGCGAAGACCGCGATGTCGGCCGCGTCATAGCCCGTGGCGTAGCCGATGACAGCATCCTGGCCAGAGCCCGCAGCCGAAAGGACCGGCCGCCTCGACAGCGCCCGCGCCAGCCAGGCCAGATACGCTGACTTGGCGGCGGGCGATCCCATCAGGCCCTCATGAAGTCCGAAAAGCGGTTGAACAGATACAGGCTGTCGGTCGGTCCCGGCGAGGCCTCGGGGTGGTGCTGCACGCTGAACACGGGGCGGTCTTTCAGGGCAATGCCGCAGTTGGTGCCGTCGAACAGGCTGACGTGTGTCTCCATGACCGCATCGGGCAGGCTGTCGCGATCGACCGCGAAGCCGTGGTTCATGGACACGATCTCCACCTTGCCGGTGGTCAGGTCCTTGACCGGATGGTTGGCGCCATGGTGGCCCTGATCCATCTTGACCGTCTTGGCGCCCAAAGCCAGGGCCAGCATCTGATGGCCCAGGCAGATGCCCATGATCGGCTTGCCGCTGTCGACCAGCTTCTTGATCTCGGGCACGGCGTAGGCGCCGGTCGCGGCGGGATCGCCCGGTCCGTTGGACAGGATCACGCCGTCAGGGTTGCGCGCCAGGATATCCTCGGCCGAGGTCGTCGCCGGAACCACGGTCACCTTGGCGCCGGTCGAGGCGATGGCGCGCAGGATGTTGCGCTTCACGCCGTAGTCGATGACCACAACCGACTTGTCGGCGGCGTCGACGCGCGGATAGCCCTGGGGCCAGTCCCACACGCCCTCGCTCCAGTCGAACGACTGCAGGGTCGAGGCGTCCTTGGCCAGGTCCAGGCCGACCAGCCCGGTCCAGGCGCGCGCCTCGGCGACCAGGGCGTCCAAGTCGAAGGCGCCGTTCGGATGGTGTGCGATGACGGCGTGCGGCGCGCCGGCGTCGCGGATCCGCTGGGTCAGGGCGCGGGTGTCCACGCCGGCCAGACCGACGACGCCGCGCCGCTTCATCCAGCCGTCCAGATCGCCCCCCGAGCGCCAGTTGGCCGGATCGGTCGGCGCATCGCGGAAGATCGCGCCCCGCGCCGACGTGCCCGAGCCGTCGCCCATCTGCTCGATGTCTTCGACATTGACCCCGACGTTGCCGACATGGGGGAAGGTGAAGGCCAGGATCTGGCTCATGTACGAAGGGTCGGTCAGGATTTCCTGATAGCCGGTCATCGCCGTGTTGAAGACGACCTCGCCGAGCGCCGATCCGACGGCGCCGCAGCCTATGCCCTGAAAGATGGTGCCGTCGGCCAGGGCCAGCACGCCCGTCGCGCCAGGGAGAAGCTTCTGCGTCATGACGATCTCCTTGACGCCGGATTCCGGCAAGCAAACGGCGGCGTGACTATAGGGGGCGAGGGGTGGGGTCAACGCGCCGGGCGGAAGTCTTTCTAACCCATATCCACCCGACCGACGCCACGGCGAACAGAACGATCGCCGGAACGACGTTTCCGGGCGCCGCCGCCACAACCGCACCGACCGAGAACACCAGGCCGACCACGGCCAGCGCGCGCCAGCCCGGC
>NZ_JBKBML010000016.1:0-56245 GCF_046295775.1 Brevundimonas sp.
GACCGGGAGAAGGCTGGCGAGGTCATCGGAAAAGTCTTTTATGAACTAGATCGTCAGGGCCTAAGGCCCCATCAAGCCAAAACACGGATCGTGCCGCCCGGTGCCCGCAAGATCGTCTTGGGACTCGCGGTAGACGGCTACAAGCCGCGTCTCACCCGCGAGTACCGAAACAAGCTGCGCCTCCACGCACACATGTTAGGCGAGAAGGGTGTAGCGCCCAGCGAACACGCGCGGAATCTGCGCTTCCGGTCGGTGCTGAGCCTGAGGCGGCACATCGAAGGAAAGCTTGTTCACGCCCGGCGGGTTGAGCCAGAATGGGCGAGCGCAGTTGCACTTAAGCTCACAGGTGTCGACTGGACTTTGTGACCTTGGTTGCTGGCATCAGAAGTTCGGAAGGATGAGGCGTCCATGGAGCCCATCGATGGACGGGCACAACCAAGCTGACCTAGAGCTGCAACCCACGCTCGCGCCGACCAATCCAGCATTCCAAGCCGAGGTCGTCGCGCCTCACGAACTGAGGACCGGAGATGATCGACGTCGACGAGATGCGCGCCCCTCTGCTGGCACTGCACCGACTGCCGGGCGTCGATACGCGCTGGACCCTCTACTATGATGAGACCAACAACATCCGGCGGCTCCGCGTCTCCGACACCGGGTTCAATGTCGCCGAACCTGCCTGCTTCGTTCTGGGCGGGATCGTGCATGCGGAGGAACCTCGGGAACTTGCTATCTCCAGCCTGCGCGCGGCGGTCAAAGCCCAGCCGAGCGCCACGGAGTTAAAGCTCAAGCACATCGGAACCGGCGACGCGCTCGACCTCCTCGCTTCGCGACATCTGGGAGCCTTCCTCGCTTGGCTCCGCGCCGAGAATCTCCTGCTGCACTGGTCGGTGCTCGACCCGGTCTACTGGTCGATCGTGGACATCATCGACAGCATTCTGATTGAAACCGCACCTGCGCTTCTGGGCCATGCGCCCCGCCTCAAATCTGACTTGACTGTCGTTCTGCGCCAAGACCTCCGGGACCTCGCCGCCCTGTTTCACACCTTTGACTATCCCGACGTCTCGCCAGAGAAAGCCAATGACTTCATCGAGGCGCTGCGCACGCGGGTCGAGCATGCTTCCGGCCTCGAACCCTTCTCCAAAAAGATGCTGCTAGATGTTCTGAGTTGGGGCCGGGGCATTGCGGAGCTGCCGTTCTTGACCGGCGAAACCTCCGGCGTGCTCATCGACAGCTTCGCCGATTTCTATCGCCACAGGTTCTATCTCTTGCCCGAGGCGCGCCACGTCTTGGATACCGAAACGGAGATCATCGCTCGCCTCGAAGCAATACCCCTTTCACGCTATGGTCGGCCCTTCCAGAACTTCCGGTTCGTGGAGCGTTCGCATGACGAACCAGCGATTCAGGTCGCGGACATCGTCACCGGCCTGTTAGGCAAGGTGTTCACTTGGCTGCGTGATACGAGCCCGGCCGAGGTCTCCAAGGTTCGCGCGAGCCTTACATCTCCGGCTCGTGAAAACCATGCGGCGCTCATGGATTTGATGAGCCGTTCCATTGCCGCCTGCCCCGCCTTCTCCCACGCGGTCACCAGCGGACTGGACCAAGCCAAGACCGATCTCTTCCTCACGCCTTGAACAAGCTACGATCCATGCTGAACCAGACCTACTTCGAACTACAGGACATCCGAGCGCTGAAGGGACGGTCGTGGATTCCGCTACGCTGCGACACCGAGGAATCGTTCGACCCGGGGCCCGGCTTCAGCGACGCGAGTCGTTACACTGGGATCGCGACGGTAGCCGTCTTCCCCGGTCAAGAGGCGGCCGCCGAGCGCTTGGGTTGGGACGATCTCGATCCGAGTCCACACCGATCGCATCCTGAACCGGACTTCTATCACTCAGCCGACCTGTTCCGGGATAGTCGCTCTGACGAACCGATCGGCCTGAACCTCGTCATCGACCAGGCGCTGGAGGGCACCGCAGACGATGTGTGGCATCTCCACCCTGACCTGGTCGTCGCCCTTGGGCTCGTACGCGAAGGAGACGTCTGGTTCCGACCCAAGGAGGGTTGGGTCGAGGTCGTGCGTCTTGTCCGAGATGGAGACAAGCCAATCGCGGTGGAAATCCGGGCGGAGCACTTATCCGACTATCTCTTCGCTCGGAGCATGAGGCTTTACGCCTCAAGCTACGTTCAGCGCGTAGTGGAAGCGGACCGCAAGCCGTCCTTCTCTTGGGCGGACGACGAATACGCCGCCACTGAGGGCCGCGACGAACGTTTGGCGCAGATCGGTCCGGCCTCAGGATTCTCCGGCGGGAAGGGCTTCCGCATCCAGGGGGCCCTATGGCGCACAGAATGGTTCGAGCCCGGGACCTCCAGCCCCCGGGTCCGCGGCGACCAGGAGGTCAATGCAATCACCTTCGCCACGGGCCCCCTCGGAGAGCGGGTCACACCGCAACAGGCTCGCACCGAAATCGACTGGTTGTTCTTCGACCCGGCACTCGTCAATTCCCTGCTGCGCTACCGGGGCGGCGCGCTTTACTGGTTCAGCCAAGAAACTGGTGGGCTCGGCGCAGCTGACGCGCGGCTTCATTTTGGTGTGAATGCGAAGGGGTTGATCACCGTCTTCGCCAAGGACATCGGCAACCTCCAGCCGTGGGAGCAGCGCATTTGGGCGATGCACAGCGTCGCCAGTGACGGCGGCGTGGCCCATGAACTCTTTGACGCCCAGATGATGTGTCGGCCGGCATCGACCTTGGCGCCGGAGCCGAAACTAGGTCCGGCGCTCGCCCGGCTCGAAGAGGGGTTCCGCACCCAGTTTGGCGAGGACCTCCTGCGTCATAACGGCCAGGCAAACGATCTCCTCTCACGGTGCCATCGCTTCAGGGCTAGCGAGGCGGATGGGCTCCTCGCCCTTTCAAAGGATTTGACCCGCCTGTTCGTCGAGCGGGTCGATGTGGCTGCAGTTCACCGAGCCGCCGTCCAGCGCAATGTCACCTTGAAGAAGGAATGGAAGGCACTGAAGTGCCTTGAGGGGCTCGCTTCCGCGCGTCTGGGCGAGCCGGACGCTCGGACGCTGATGGCCCCTTGGTTCGGGACCTATGATCTGCGGTTGGCTGACGCCCATCTGAGTTCGGGGTCTCCCGCGGGACTCGATCGGGTCGATGTCGATCCGACGGCACCCGGCCCGATGCAAGGACGTGCGCTGCTCGCACGGGTCATAGCCGCTCTTGATGGGATCGCCGACGCCGTGATGCCATAGCGCTGGGTCTGCTGCTCGTGGCGGCGTCGAAGCTGCTAGAGGAGCTGTCGTTCGAGTACGGCTTTCCGATCACGCCAATCCGGCATCTTCTCGGACATCAGCGCCTGCCACGGCGCGCCATGGTCGGGATGGACACCATGGGCCATCTCGTGGGTAACCACATAGTCGATCAGCTCGGGGGAGGCCCGGACTAACTCTGTGTTGAGGACCAGCCGCCCCGCGGGCGTGAAGCTTCCCCAGCGCTGGGTCATCTGGCGGATGATCAAGCCTGGACGCTGGGCAAGCTTCGATGAAAAGCCGGGCCAAGCCGCGTCGACCCGGGCCGGGAAGATGCGATGCGCTTGAAGTTTGTACCAGTGGCGAAGGATCGCCCGACGGTGGGCGTAGGTGGCTCCGGTGCGGGTCCACATTCGCATCCGGTCGCCATCGAGGCTGACGTCCGTTCGCTCCGCTTCACGGACCAGGAGCCGGTACTGCTTGCCTAGGTAAAGGTGCGTTTCCCCGCTGATGTATTGCCGGGGTGGGGTCCGGGGGGACCATTGGTCGAAGCGTTCAAGCTGGCGCGTGATCCAGCCTCCCCGCCTCGCCACCCGCGCCGTCACCTGGTCGGTGCTGGCTTCCCTCGGCGCGTAAACAATCACCTTGCCTTCCGGCACGACGGTGATCCGCAGGGTGGCTCGGTCCTGGTGGACCACGGTAAAGGGCAGCGACCGGCTGCCCCAAGTGGTTTCGAGATCAACGGAGGCGGCCATCATCCGCCATCCTGATGCGCGCGGCCGCGAGTACAGCTTCCGTGATCGCGTCGATCACTTTGGGCTGGAGCGTGCCCCCTCCCGCCAGGCGCGCATCGTCGAAGAAAAAGTCGTCAATGGCGTTACGGATGCGGTTTTGAACGTCCCGATCATGCTGCCAGCCGACGGATCGGTGGCTCTCGATAATCTCGGCCACGGCCTGAGCGACGTGAACAGCGAGGTCGCCGTCTTCAATACCCGCAGATTTAAGCTCTCGCTGGGCGATGCCCCAAAACGCCGTCTCGCTCCCCTTGCCCTTGATCGCCGGCGGCGTCGGGTCAGCATCATCGTCTCGCGTTTCGATCCGGTCTCGCAGGGTGCGTACCTGCTCAAGGTAGGCCTGCTCGTCCAAACGGCGCTGGCGGAAGGCGTCGATTGTGTCCCGGATCAGCTTAGAGAAGCGGTCGAAGAAGACTGGATCTTCTTCCCACTTTTCCTCGATCGACCGCAGAGTCCGGTGGGCGATCTCGTCGGCGATCGAAGCGTCGGAGCGGTGCCCCTGCGCGCGTGCGGCTTCGATGGCCGCATCGTCGAACAGTGACAGCGGCTCCACGATGGTGATGACCTCGTGGGCAGTGATGTGGCGATCAAGAACATCTCGAACCCGGCGTTCGTAGTTCGACCAGTCCACCGACTCCGCGTAACGCGCTTTCACATGCGCCCGCAGGGCGATGAACCGCTTCTCATCCGATCGCCACCGCGCCAGCCGCTCGGGCGGCGTCTCGTCGAGGAAGGCCTGCGAGGCGACAGCAACAGTGAGCGTCCGCGAGAAGGCGGAAAGCGCGCGGTAGAATTCGTCGCGCAGGGCTTCGTCGGCCAAGGACCTTGCGTAGGCCTCCTCGTCGAAGCGGTTGGACACGCCGGCGAACAAGTCGAGCAGCGCAGCATGTTTCTCCGGCAGGGTCCGCGCCTCGTCGGCGATGGACGTGACCGCCTGGTTGATGTCCGCTTCGTCGAACCCCCGGAGCGCGTCGTTGGCGCTCAAAGCTTCGCCCAAATCCTGAAGCACACCGCTGTAGTCGATGATGTAGCCGAACGGTTTCGGCGGCGCATCGTCATCATCGAACACGCGATTCACTCGGGCGATCGCCTGCAACAGCGAGTGCTCACGCAACGGCCGCGCCAGATACAGGACAGTGTTCCGTGGCGCGTCGAACCCGGTCAGGAGCTTGTCCACGACGATGAGGATGTCAGGGTCGCCGCCGGCCTTGAACGCATCGACGATGCCCCGGTTGTAGTTCTCCTCCCCCCGCCATCGTTCCATCATCTTGCGCCAGAAGCGCACGACCTCGTCGTCGTTCTCCTCGTCGATGGCTCGCTCGCCCTCCCTATCATCGGGAGCCGATATGATGACTTCGGAGGTAACCTCGCCGAACTCGTCGAGCAATGTCTTCAGCACAACCGCATCCCGCTTGGATGGCGCGACAAGTTGGCCTTTGAGGCCGGTACCCTTGAAGTTGTCGGCGAAGTGCCGGGTCACATCGAAGGCGATGCAGCGAAGTCGGGCGGACACGCCCATCACCATACGTGGCCGGCTCATCTTCTTCTTGAGGTCGGCCTTCTGGGCGTTCGACAGCCCTCGCGTGACCCGCTCGAACCAAGCATCGATGGCACCTTCGTCGAGGTCCTCCTCGACGTGACGCCCTTCGTAGAGCAGGGGGACGACCGCGCCGTCCTCTACCGCGTCACGCATTCTGTAGGCAGGCTCAACCAGCCGGCCAAATTTCAGGAAGGTGTTCCGTTCCTTCTTGGCGATCGGGGTGCCGGTGAAACCGATCAGGCAGGCGTTCGGAAACACCTCGCGCATCCGAGCATGCAGGCTTTCTAGGTCGCCATACTGGCTGCGGTGGCTCTCATCGACCAGGATGAAGATGTCCGAGCCGGCATCGGAAAACTGACGCTTCGACAGCGCGGCCCGGAATTTGTGGATGACGGTGGTGATCACCGCCGCGCGCTTTTCCACCAGCTCGACCAAGTGATCGCCGCTTCGCGCGCGCTGGGGCCCCAGGCCGGTGGCCCGGAACGTGTCCGCGATCTGCTTGTCCAGATCGGTTCTATCCGTGACGAGCACGAGTCGCGCGTCTCTAACCGCCATGGCCAAGGTCTTGGCTAGCATGACCATCGTCAGCGACTTGCCCGAGCCTTGTGTGTGCCAGACCACGCCGCCTTCGCGCCGCCCTTGGGCATCGCGTCCTACCACGCGTTTCAGCAGGTCACGCACGGCGAAGAATTGCTGGTGACGCGCGATCTTCTTGAATGGCCCGTCGAAGAGCACGTAGCGGCGGGCAAGTTCGATTAGCCGCTCCGGGCGCGCGAGACTTACCAGCATCTCGTCCAATGGCGTCGCCATCCGCCCGCCGGACTCCATCAGGCCGCCGTGCTTCGCCCGATGGAGCGCGAAGTCGCTGAAGATCGCCCGCGCTTCGATGGCGTCCAGCTCGCGGTTCACGACCTCCGCGGCGTAGGCAGGATCATCCTCCCGTTCCTTCCAGGTCGACCAGAACTTCGCCGGAGTGCCCACGGTGGCATAGCGGGGGCCATGGGCGTTAGCGGCTATCAAGAGTTGGGCGGAGAAGAACAGGTTAGGTGCGCCAACGTCGGCCTTCTGGTTGCGCAGGTGCTGACTGATGCCTTGAGCCGCGTCCTCCTGGCTCCGCTTCACTTCGATCACGGCGAAGGGGATGCCGTTCACGAACAGCACGATGTCAGGTCTGATGGAGCCGCCGTCTGGCCAATCGACCGGGAACTCGGCGGTCATGTGAAAGCTGTTGGCGCGCCAGTCGTCCCAATCGATGTAGCGGAGCTGCCATTCGCGCATTTCGCCCTCGACCCGCTGTGGCAGGGCCGTGCCGAGCTGGAGCAGATCGGTGACCTTCTCGTTGGTGCGCAACAGACCGTCGAAGCGAACCTCTTTCAGCCGGGTGATCGCCTCGCCGATATTTGCGTCGGAGAAGGCATGGGCCTTGCCGCCGCGGCGGATGGCGTTCAGGCGCGACAGGCTTTCGGTGAGGATGTCTTCGAGCAGGACCGAGGAGCGGCGGCCCTGCCGCTGTCGCTCGGCTTCTCCGCGGGAGATGTACCGCCAGCCCAACGCCGACAGAGTGTGGAGTGCCTGGAGTTGGGCACCGCCGGCCTCCGAGAGCGCGAAGTCGGGTGAATGTCGAGGGCTCACACGATGGCCCTCGCCGGATCGGCTGCCCGTTTCTGCTCGCCGCCCAACAGCCTCTGCATCAGGCCTCGCTTTTGAAGGCGTAGCCTGTCTAGCTTCTGGAGGTCGGGGAAGGCAGCACTCCACGCGGCCTGCAATCGCTGGCTGACGGCACTTTGGGCCACCAACGTTGAGGGGCAGGGCACTGGTGCTGAGGACACCACTTCCCAATCGGCGCGAGGCATACGAGAGCCGCTTTGTTTCGTTGCGGCGGCCATGAACTCTGGAGTCTGGACGAGGAACGGCAGAAGCTCTGGGGCAAGAATGCCTGCGCGGGCGCGAAGCACCCAGATTTCAGTGGAGCAAAGTCCGTCAAAATCTGGATGCGCGAACTTAGCTAGGTAGGGGCGAAGCTTACCGAACAAGGTATCACCTGCCGAGAAGCGATTCCGGACTCCGGAATCACCCGTAACGGGCTGACAGCCAAGCACCCGTCCCGTCTCGCTCTCAATGTCCTCTAGTTCGACGCTGGTATCTGGAACTCCCGCGCGGCCAGGCTGAGCCTTGGACGAGACCAACGCGACCAAATCACCAAACTCCACACGGCGTGCTTGATGCTCCGCAGAGTACCCGAGCAACAATGAACGAAATCTCTGACGCTTCGCGGCGATCAGGCGCTCTGTATAATCGATTGCGCCATCCCAAGTTTGCAGTGCGGAAGCTATCCTGCGCTGCACATCGAGGTCCGGCAGCGGCAGCTCGACTTCACTCAAAAGCTCTTGGCTCAGGTTTGTGATCGAGCTTCCTGCGCCCTTTTCATGAAGCTCACGTCGGAAAAGCTCAGAGCGAGCTACCGCCAAGAGGTAATCGCCATGCACATCATCACTGGTGATTCGGGCTCGTATTGTGAAGCCGGAAAAAGCCACTCGTTCGTTGCCGGGAAAGACCATCGCGCAGCGGCCCACGAGGTCCTTGCTCCCGTTCGAGCGCACGAAGAGCAGGTCGCCATCCCTGAGCAGGCTCTCCTGCGAAACTTCACCCCGCACCGTGACCATCGCGGCGTCCGCAAAGTCGTCGAGCCGAGACCGCTGGAGGAAGGAGCCCACCCCAGCCACCTTCACGGATTGGCCTGTCGCCGCGGCATCAAAGTTTAGGCCATTTCGGAACTCGGCAATTTGCCCGAACCGAACTCGGGGCAGCCCCGCCGACACTTCACGCGTCAACGCCCAGCTCCCGCAAATACACGTTCATCCGCTCGCGGTTCTCAGCGATCTGACGCTCAAGTTCGCGGATTTCGTCCTGCACGGCCTGCAGGTTGATCTCCGGTTCCGGTTCGAAGGTATCGACGTAGCGGGGGATGTTCAGGTTGAAGCCATTCTTCTCCATCTCCGCGAGTTCGGCGCGGTGGGAATAGCGTTCGATCACCCGTCTCTCACGATAAGTCTCGACCACCCGAGCCTCGTCTCGCAGGCGGTTCTGTTTCTTGCCCGGCTCGACATCGCGACTGGCATCGATGAAAAGGACATCGCGTTCGTGATCGCGCCGCCCGCCGCTCTCGCGCGCGCGATCGAACACAAGAATGCACACAGGAATACCCGTCGTCGGGAACAGTTGAGCCGGTAGCCCAACAACCGCGTCCAGAAGATTGTCGCGCACGATCGACTCCCGAATGCGTCCCTCGGCGCCACCCCGGAAGAGCACGCCGTGGGGCGCGATCACCGCGACCCGGCCTTCGCCGGGGCGGGCGATTGCCAGCATATGGAGGATGAAGGCGTAGTCGCCCTTACCTTCAGGCGGGACGCCTCTGACAAATCGACGATACTTATCGCTCTCAGCGTTCTCCGCGCCCCACTTCTTGAGGCTGAACGGCGGGTTGGCCACAACCACATCGAACCGCTTCAGATGGTCGCCTTCGATCAGGGTTGGGCCGTTCAGGGTGTCGCACCAGCGAATGTCGGCGCCGTCCTGTCCATGCAGGAACATGTTCATGCGCGCCAAGGCGCGAGTCTGGCCGTTCGATTCCTGGCCGTAGAGTCGATAGTTGTCGCCCCCGACTTCCTCGCCGGCCCGCAGCAACAGCGAGCCGGAGCCGCAGGCCGGATCGCAGATTTCGTCGCCGGGTTCCGGGCCCGCTAGGCGCGCTAGCAGCGTCGAGACCTGGCGAGGCGTAAAGAACTCACCCGCCTTTTTGCCGGCGTCGGCGGCGAAGCGCTCGATCAGGAAGATGTAGGCATCGCCAATCACATCCTCGGCGACGTCACCGAGTTCCAGCGCGGCGAAATCTTCCAGCAGCGTCTTCAGGCGCCGGTTGCGGTCCTTGGTCTGGCCAAGGTTGCTCTCGGAGTTGAAGTCGATGTTCCGGAAGACTCCCTTCAATTTGGGATCGTTGGCCGCCTCAATGGCTTCCAGCACCTCGTTGATCAGTTCGCCGATGTTGTCCGCCGTCCGCCGGGCATAGAGGCTGTCGAAGCTGGCGGGAAAGGACTCGATGACCTGCCCGTCCTTGTCACGCAGCGTATAGGTGGGGAGTTTGAATCGCTCGCGCTCCATGTAGCGAGCGACCCGTAGCTCAATCGTCTCCGCGTCGGCACCGCGCGTTTCAAGGTCCCGACGGTGTTCCGCCGCATGAGCCTTCCAGAGGTCGTTGATGTACTTCAGGAACAGGAAGGCGAGGACGTATTCCTTGTACTGGCCGGCTTCCACCGTTCCGCGGAATGTGTCGCAGGCGGACCATACGACGTTACGGACATCTTCGGGTCGAGCAGGGGTCATTTAGGCCTCGATGGTCTTGAAAGCGGATGCGATGCAGGCGGCAGTCAACCGCGCTTCGGCGTCGCGGAGTCGTGTTCCAAGAAGCGCCTGCTCGCGGGCACAGGCGGCTAGACCACCGATCGCGCGTTGACGCTCCATCGGCGGCGTGGGCACTTCAAGTTCGCTGAGCGCCTCTTTGGGAATCCTGGGCAGGCTTGCACCGGCTGTTGAAGTGCGAAGCGACGCTCCCACCGCGGGCAAAGTCAGGAAAGCCGCGAGGTAATCGGGGTCCAGACGCCCCTCGTCGGGCCGCACCAAATAGACGTCCAGCGACGGAAAGGCGCCTAGAAGTTCGGAATCAGGCCGGATCGCTAAAGTGCGCTCGCCTCTAGACGGTACAAGGACATCGCCACGCTCGACTGGCGTAGCCCGCCCGGCCGTCGGAGCCGCGCGGCGCACCAACTGGCGACGCTCGGGGTCGAGGTCCTTCATCTGGATGAAGCGTACGCCACCGCCGTCGCTCGGTGGGGCGACGCCAGTCACGATCAGGGCGAGTTCGGCCAGTCGGGGCATAGTTCGTGGATTACACTGAAGCGCCAAGCTCCGCAACACGCAAATCGTTAGAGAAGCCCTCGTACGAATCTTATCGTATGAGAGCAGCTCTTTCGATTTGACATATTGGTTTTCTGTCGTAGCTTTCGGAGCGGAATTGAAACGGGCCCGGTGCGCTAACACCGAGCCCGTGGGTCCGATCACCGCGGCTTGGGGCCACGGCGCGATTTAGGATGGACAGTCCAACGTCGTCGCTCGGTCAGTCTCCGTCAAGCCGCTCATTAAGGAGCGACGATATGTCGATCACGAACCTGAAGTACCAGAAGTACAAGACCGACGGCTGGCGCTGGCGTCTCAAGTCCACCGCCAACGGCAAGATCATCTCCATGTCCAGCGAGGCCTATGTGGCCGAGTCAGACTGCGACCGATCGATCGAGCTCAACAAGGGTTCGTACGCCGCACCCGTCGAGCGGACGTAGGCAACGCGGGAGGGCGGCGACGCCCTCCCAAGCCACGTTTCACAGAGGGATATTGCCGCACGGCGCCCGGCCGTCTGGGCACCCAACAGCAGTTGGCGCAAATCGAGGATGCGAGATGATTTTTCAATCGGGGAAACACGAAGGACAAGAAGCAGCATACGTCCTCCTGCGCGACCCAGGCCATGCTGCGTTCATCATGGAGCGATACTCTGACGGAAAGGCCGCCAAGGAGTTCAAGCGTTTGGCGACCCTTCTAGACGCGAAGCCCTTCTCGCAATCCTGCACCACTTGCAGCCAAACGGCGACGAGAGCGACGACTTACGCTGGTGGTCCGTCCCTCTACTTCTGGTGCGACGACTGCGATGTGCACGGCATGGGCGCGATAGAGGGCAAGCTGATCGTCGTCAGGACGTTCAAGGATGCCCTTCGCTATGGTGCAAGTACGCGCGGCGAGCAGAAGTCGGTGATCAAGAGCCTGGCGGAGGCGAAGGGCTGCCCGGCGCGTCTGAGTCAAGCCGCAGCCAAGGCGTTTCTGCCCTAGCTGCTGGTCAGCCGTGGAGCACTTGGAAGCCGGAAGCGACGACCCACCATTCGATGATGTTGGTGGCTGGAATCTGAAATCCGCGGGCACGGAGCTTTTCAGCATCCTTGGTGTGAAGGCGCCCGGTTGTGCCATGACTAGGGGAACCGTCGAGGTTCACTACGACGATCTCGTCGCCCTTACGTCCGTAGACGTGGGCATGCGGATCACCTGCACCTCCAAGGTGCGTCGGCCGGTCGATGCGGATGCTTCTTTTGAACCGACCATCGAGCCAGAGACCCTCAAGCAGGAGGCTGCCGTCTTCCGCCGAAGAGATGGGGAGAAACACTTCTTCGAGGATCAGCACGTCGTCTATCGCCGCCTGGATGGTTTCCGTGAGCCTACGAATATCTGTCAAGGAACACCCCCGCCGGTTCGACAGTTCGCCCAACCGCGAGAGTCCAATCATCTCTGTCGAAGTCCAAGGTGTTGTGACATCCGACAAAGAATGGCGCACCCGAAGAGATTCGAACTCCTGACCCCCAGATTCGTAGTCTGGTGCTCTATCCAGCTGAGCTACGGGTGCGCGTCGCCGTTGGCGAGGGCGGGTAACTAGCCGCTGATGCGGGGGGATGCAAGCGCCCCTATGCGGAAATCGCACGCGGTCGACGGCCACGTTGATTTGGCGGCGATTCGCTCCCACATCTCGGCCAGACATCAGGCGCGCGTGCGCCGTTCAGGAGAGTTCCATGGCTACGCTCAAGGTCACCGACGAAAGCTTCGACACCGACGTGCTGAAGGCGTCCACCCCCGTGCTGGTCGACTTCTGG
Organism: Brevundimonas sp.; assembly: GCF_046295775.1. Taxonomy (GTDB): domain Bacteria; phylum Pseudomonadota; class Alphaproteobacteria; order Caulobacterales; family Caulobacteraceae; genus Brevundimonas. The sequence goes on from NZ_JBKBML010000016.1 coordinate 12,325, forward strand.
GCCGAGTGGTGCGGGCCCTGCAAGCAGATCGGCCCCGCTCTGGAGCAGATTTCCGACGAGCTGGCCGGCCAGGTGACCATCGCCAAGGTCAACATCGACGACAGCCCCATGACCCCCTCCAAGCTGGGCGTGAAGGGCATTCCGACCCTGATGCTGTTCAAGGACGGTCAGATGGCCTCGATGAAGGTCGGTGCCATGCCCAAGGGCAAGATCGTGGAATGGCTGGCCGAGGCCGGGGTGAAGGCGCAGGGCTGATCCCTTCGCCGGAGCGGGCCTTTGCTTTGATACGGCGGGCCCGCCGCCGTGCTAGGCCTAAAGCATGACCGAAGACGCGCGCGATCCCATCGATGATGCTCAGACGGATGAGACGCCCGTCCAGCGGGCGCTGCGACTGAAGAAGGCGGCCATCGACGCCCGGCCCAAGTCGCCGCGCGGCGGCGGTTTTCAGCGCGAGCAGTCGGCGCGGATAGCCGCCGGCAAGTCCAAGCCTTGGATGAGCCGTTAAGGCTTCAGTCCGGCCAGGTATCGCGGCTGGCCCCCAGGACTTCGCCAGCCAGATACAGCGACCCGCAGATCACCACCCGTCCGGCGCCCAGCCGCAGCGCGGTGCGCAGCGCCTCGTCGACCGAGGCGGAAGCGCTGGCCGCAAGGCCGTGGCCGCGCGCAACCGCCGCCAGGGCCGCCGGCTCGGCGCAGGCGCCTTCAAAACCGACGGTGAACACCGTGGCGTCGGACCCCTTCAGAGCCTCGAAGAATCCGCCCGCGTCCTTGTTGGCCAGAATGCCGACGATCAGGGCGGTGGGGCGCGGCGCGCGCGCCTGGCGCTCCGCCAGCGTCCGAGCCAGGGCCTGGGCGGCGTGGGGATTGTGCCCGCCGTCCAGCCACAGCTCGGCGTCCGCCGTTTTCGCCGCCTCGCCATAGGGGCCGGCGGAGAGCCGCTGCATCCGCGCCGGCCAGCGCACGGCGTTCAGGCCTGCCGCGATCGCGGCCTCAGGCAGGTCCAGTTCCAGGGCCGCGGCCACGGCCAGGCCGGCGTTGTCGATCTGATGCGCGCCCGCCAGCGCCGGCGCGGGCAGGTCCAGAAACCGCTCCTGATCCTGGAACACCAGCCCGCCGCGCTCGCCCCAGGCGTCGAAATCCACGCCCATGACGGTCAGGGGAGAGCCGACAGTCACGGCCGCGCCCTCGATGGCCGCCAGGGCAACCTCGGTCTGTCGCGCCACCACGCCCCGCGCCCCGGCCTTGAGGATGCCCGCCTTCTCGCGCGCGATGCCGGCCAGGTCGGTTCCCAGGAACTCGGCGTGGTCCAGATCGACCGGCGTGATCAGGCTCAGCAGTGGGCGCGCGATGACGTTTGTGGCGTCCAGAACCCCGCCCAGCCCGACCTCGACGATGGCCAGGTCCGCCGGCGTCTCGCTCATGGCCAGAAAGGCGGCGGCAGTGGTGCTTTCGAACACCGTGGCCTCGACGCCGGTCGCTTCCACGCGGTCCAGGGCGGCGTTAAGTGCCGCGTCGTCGATGAGCCGCCCCGCCAGGCGGATGCGCTCGTTGAACCGCACCAGATGCGGCGAGGTGTAGACATGGACGCGCAGACCCGCCGCCTCGGCCATGGCGCGCAGCAGGGCGACGGTCGAGCCCTTGCCGTTGGTGCCGGCGACATGGACGACCGGCCCCAGCCGGTCCTGCGGATCGCCCAGCGCCGCGCACAGGGCCCGCATCCGCTCCAGCGACAGATCGATTTTCTGCGGATGCCGCGCCAGCAGACGGGCGGAGATGGGGTCCACGGCCGTCAGGCGGCCCGGCGCTTGCCGCCCATCAGCATGGACAGGATCAGGCCGAGCGTGCGCGGCAGGTCGTGGCGGGTGACGACGCGGTCGACCATGCCCTTCTCCTGCAGATATTCGGCGCGCTGGAAGCCAGGGGGCAGCTTCTCGCGGATGGTGGCCTCGATCACGCGCGGCCCGGCGAAGCCGATCAGGGCGCCCGGCTCGGCCAGATGCACATCGCCCAGCATGGCGTAGGACGCGGTCACGCCGCCCGTGGTCGGGTCGGTCAGCACCACGACATAGGGCAGGCCGGCCTGTTTGACCTCCTGCACCGCCAGGGTGGATCGCGCCATCTGCATCAGGCTGAGCGCGCCTTCCTGCATGCGCGCACCGCCGGCGGCGGTGAAGCACACCAGCGGAACGCCGCGCTTCACGGCCTCGCGCGCGGCGGCGACGAAGGCCTCGCCCGCCGCCATGCCAAGCGATCCGCCCATGAAGCTGAAGTCCTGGACGATGACCACGGCGGCCTGGCCGTCGACGTCGCCATAGCCGATCGCCATGGTGTCCTTGCGGCCCGCCGCCTTGCGGGCGGCGGTCAGGCGGTCCTTGTAGGGCTTGCCGTCCGAGAACTTGAGCGGATCCTCGGGCACGTCCGGCGTCGGAATCGATTCATAGCGCCCGTCGTCGAAGGTGAAGCGCAGGCGCGCCTCGGCGTTCAGGCGCATATGACGCCCGCCCGGCGTGACCCACAGGGCCGCCTCCAGGTCCGAGCGATAGATCATCTCGCCCGTGTCGGGGTCCTTGACCCACAGATTGTCCGGCGTGTCGCGGCGGCTGACGATCTTGCGCACGCCGGGCGCGAAGCGGCTGAGCCAGCCTCCGCGCTTCTCGGTCTGCGGCTTGTCGGCGGATTTGTTCTTGTCGACCATGGGCGCCGCTTTAGACCGTTTCGACGGCCCGCGCATCCCTGACCGCATCGGCCAGCCGACGCACTTGGGCCAGGACGCGAGGCGCGGCGGGGTCTCCGGCCTCGAGGGCTGCGGCGACCTCGTCCACGAACAGAGAGCCGACGACCACCGCATCGGCGACCCGCGCGATCTCGGCGGCGCGCTCGGGCGTTCTGACGCCGAAACCGACGGCGACCGGCAGGCCCGAGGCGGCGCGCACCCGCTCAACGGCCGGCGCGACCGAGGCGGCCTGCGCCTCCTTCACGCCGGTCACCCCGGCGACCGACACATAATAGACGAAGCCCGAGGTGCGGCCGGCCACGACCTTCAGCCGCGCATCGTCCGTCGTCGGCGTGGCCAGGCGGATCAGCGACAGCTGATTGGCGTCCAGCGCGTCGCTCAGCGGCGCGGCCTCCTCGGGCGGACAGTCCACGACGATCAGGCCGTCGACTCCGGCCAGAGCCGCATCGCGCGCAAAGGCGTCATAGCCATAGCTCTCGATGGGATTGAGATAGCCCATCAAGATCAGCGGCGTTTCATCGTCGCCTCGCCGGAAGTCCGCCACCAGCTCGAGCGTCGAGGCCAAGGTCATGCCGGCCTTCAGCCCGCGCAGCGCCGCGCGCTGGATAGGCGGCCCCTCGGCCATGGGGTCGGAAAAGGCCAGGCCCAGTTCGATCAGATCGGCCCCGGCGGCGGGCAGGCCGCGCAGGATCTCCAGCGCTTCGTCGCGGCTGGGGTCGCCGGTCATGACGTAGGGGATGAAGCCTGCCCTGCCCTCAGCCTTCAGCCGGGCGAAACGGGCGTCGATGCGCGCGGTGGTCATTGGGCGGGCGCGGGCTCCGAACCGGCCGGCGCGGCCACGCAGACATCACCGGGGATGGTGGCGAAGCCGATGTAGCCCGGCGCTTCCGGCGCGGCCGGCCGCGTGGTGTCGTAGAAGGCCACCATCTGCAGGCCGTCGCAGCCGCCGCCTTCACGGCGCTTGACCAGGATCACACGGTTGTCGTCGCCATCCGCGGCCAGCCAGCCCTGTCCCTCGAAGTGGCGGATGTATTCATCCGCCAAGGCGCCGACCGAGGCGATCGGTGCGGTCACGCAAAAGGCGCGGCCGGCCAGGTTGTGCAGGTTGCCGCAATCCGGCGAGGCCTGGGCCACGCCCAGGATCGGGGTGTCCGTGGCGGGCGCCCCCTGGGCCTGGACGGTCAGCGTCAGGGCGGCGGCGAAGAAGGTCGTCAGGATCATGGTTTCGGTTCGAGCCTTAGAGCTCGACTCCCAGATGCTTGGCTACGGTGAAGATGTCCTTGTCGCCTCGGCCCGACAGGACCAGCACGACATCGCCGCCCTTGCCGACGTCGCGGGCGACTTCGCCGATGCGGGCCAGGGCGTGGGCGGGCTCCAGGGCGGGAATGATCCCCTCCAGCTGCGACATCTGCTGGAAGGCGGCCAGGGCCTCGTCGTCGGTGGCCGACAGATATTCGCCGCGACCCAGGTCGTTCAGCCAGGCGTGCTCGGGTCCGATGCCGGGATAGTCCAGGCCGGCCGAAATGGAGTGGCCCTCGAGGATCTGGCCGTCCGCGTCCTGCAGCAGATAGGTGCGGTTGCCGTGCAGCACGCCAGGGCGGCCGCCCTTCAGGCTGGCGGCGTGGTCGGGGGTGTCCAGGCCGTGGCCCGCCGCCTCGACCCCGATCAGACGAACGTCCGTATCGTCGACGAAGGGGTGGAAGGCGCCGATGGCGTTTGAGCCGCCGCCGATGCAGGCCACCACCGCCTCGGGCAGCTTGCCCATCCGCTCCAGCGACTGCTGCTTGATCTCACGCCCGATCACCGACTGGAAATCGCGCACCATGGCCGGATAGGGTGCAGGGCCCGCCGCCGTGCCGATGATGTAATAGGTGTCCTCGACGTTGGTCACCCAGTCGCGCATGGCCTCGTTCATGGCGTCCTTGAGCGTCGCCGCCCCGGCCGTCACGGCTGCGACCTCGGCGCCCATCAGCTTCATGCGGAACACGTTGGGCTGCTGCCGCTCCACGTCCACCGCGCCCATGTAGACGACGCACGGCAGGCCGAAGCGCGCGCAGACGGTGGCCGAGGCGACGCCGTGCTGGCCGGCGCCGGTCTCGGCGATGATGCGGGTCTTGCCCATGCGTCGGGCCAGCAGGATCTGGCCCATGCAGTTGTTGATCTTGTGTGCGCCCGTGTGGTTCAGGTCCTCGCGCTTCAGCCAGATGCGCGCGCCGCCGTGATGCTCGGTCAGGCGTTCGGCCAGGTACAGCGGGCTGGCGCGGCCGACATAGTGCTCCAGGAAGCTGTCCAGCTCGGCCTGGAAGGTCGGATCGGCCTTGGCCTCGGCGTAGGCCGCGTCCAGCTCGTGGATCAGCGGCATCAGGGTTTCGGGCACGAAGCGGCCGCCGTAGGGGCCGAAACGGCCCTGGGCGTCGGGCCAGGCGTAGGTGTTGGGCAGGATGGCGTTCACGGGCTTCAATCTTTCGCGGGAAGGCGACGAAATCAGGACCGTTTGACGGCCCGCAGGAAGGCCGCAATCCGGGCCGTGTCCTTAACACCCGGCGCGCTTTCCACGCCAGAGGAGACATCGACCGCCTGAGCACCGGTCAAGCCCACCGCCTCGGCCACATTGTCGGGGTCAAGACCGCCGGCCAGGAACCACGGCTGGGCGAAGCGCCGGCCGCGCATCAGGGTCCAGTCGAACTTCGCCCCCACGCCGCCGGGCAGCACCGATCCGCGCGGCGGCTTGGCGTCGAACATCAGCCAGTCGGCCGCGCCGGCCCATTGCCCCGCCGCATCCAGATCAGAGCCGTCGCGAACCGCCAGCGCCTTGATCACGCCCGCCCCCGTCAGCCGTTGCGCCTCAGCCGCCCGGCGCGGCGTCTCGGCTCCGTGCAGCTGGATCAGATCGGGCTTCAGGATCAGCGCCACCTCGGTCAGCAGGGCGTCGCTCGGATCGACCAGCACCGCCACCACCTTGGCCCGCCCTCTTGCCCGCTCGAACAGGGTCGCGGCGTGGAGCGGATCCAGGTGCCGGGGGCTCTTGGGAAACACCACCGCCCCCACGAAGTCCGCCCCGCCCGCCAAGGCCGCATCCAGCGTCTCGGGCGTCGTCAGTCCGCAGATCTTGGTCAGAGTCATGGGACGACGACCTCAACGCCTTGAACTTCAGCGGCGAGCGCCAGATCGCGATCGAACGTCGCCAGTCGGTGTCCGTGTCGAAGAACCATGGCGAGATGCAATGCGTCTGGCGTCCTCAGGCGTGCGCCGTCTCGGATCAGTCGACGGCAGCGACTGACATCCGCCTCATCCATCGGACAGCCGGCTTGCAGTTCGGCCCAGTCGTCGAAGGTCATCTCGATCGCGCGCCGATCCTGGTCCGACAGGTTTGATGCACGCGATCGCAACGCCAGCGCAGAGCTGAACTCGGCCCGCGCCCACCGACTGATGACCACATCGACGTTGCTGACCAGAAAAGCGGCTGCGCGGTCCGAATGATCGTCTTCGACAAAGGCCGACACCAGGACGCTGGTATCCAGGTAAACGGTCAAATCAGTCCTCGTCCCGCATCTGGCGGATCAGATCGACAGAGTTGATCGGGTTCTTCGGCTTCACGCGCACGCGCTGAAACCATTCTAGATCGACCGCGCCGTTCGTGCGGGCCGGCGGTTCGGCCGGCTCCAGACGCGCGATGGGCTTGCCGCGCCGGGTGATGGTCACGGCTTCGCCGGCCAGCATGCGGTCAAGCAGCCGGGGCAGGTTGTTCTTGGCTTCAGCGACAGAATAGCTGGACATGGCCATCAAGATAGCCATCTGCGACCCACTCCGCAATCAGGGTCTATACAGGTCCGCGTCGGGATCAGCGCGACCACGAATGCCCGCAGCCACGATCTGGCTGGCGATGACCGAATAGGTGATGCCGTTGCCGCCGAAGCCCATGACCGCCCAGGCGTTGTCCATCGCCGGCACGGGCGCGATCGACGGCAGGCCCGTCGCGCTCTCTCCGAAGGCGCCGGCCCAGGTGTAGTCCACCTCAAACTCCACCTCCGGCAACAGGTCGCGCAGCTTCTTGGCGATGGTCGCGCACTTGTGCTTCAGCTTGACGGGATCCTGATGCGCGGCCGGATCAGACTCGTCCTCGCCGCCGACGATCAGCCGGCCGTCGCCGCCCATGCGGAAATACAGGTACGGATCGGACGCTTCCCACACCAGGGTCTCGCGCAGCCAGGCGGGGCAGCGCAGGCGCGGCCTGGACGCCAGCGCCCAGGTCGAGATGACCTCGGCGCCGGGCGTCGGCACGCCCTTGGGAAACTCGTAGCCGCAGCAGAACACCACCTGGCGCGCCCGCACCGCATGGCCCGCGTCCGTCAGCAGGGTCACGCCCTCCGGATCGCTGGCGGCCTGCTCGACCTCGACCGGCGAATAGACCGTCGCTCCGTTCGCCTGCGCGCGGCGCAGCAGGCCGGCGGCCAGACGCGCCGGATCGCCGCTGGCCGACCCCTGGCTCAGGATCGCGCCCGTGCGTTCGATGCCGAACCGCTCGCGCACCTCGGCCTTGCCCAGGAAGGCGCTCTCCAGGCCGAGAGCCGCCCGCGCCTCGGCCTCGGCCTCCAGCGCGCGGAAGCCGTATTCGTCGCCCGCCAGATAAAGGGTCGCCTTATCGTTCAGCCCGCAGACGATCCGCTCGTCCGCCACGATCGTCTTCAGCGCATCCACGGCCGAGCGCGAGCGTCGGTAGGCCCGCCGGGCCTTCTCGGCCCCGATCCGCTCGGCGAGCGCCGTCAGCGGCAGATCGATCTCCCATTGCAGCAGCGCGGTCGAGGCGACGGTCGAGCCCATCAGGGGCGGCCGCCGGTCCAGCACGGCGACCGAATGATCCCGGCTCAGCTCATGGGCCATGAAGGCGCCGCTGATGCCCGCGCCGACGATGGCGACGTCGACGCTGACCGCCCGCTCCAGCGGCTTGACCGGCACGCCCAGCCCATGGCTGTCCGCCCACAGCGAACGGCCGGTGCGCAGATCGCGTTTCAGGGTGGCGCCGGTCATGGAATCTCCGATCAAGCGGAGCGAAAGGGCGCCAGACCGGCCGAAGTTCCCGCGTTACTCGAAGATGGCCGCGATCTCGTCCGCCGTCATCAGCCGCCACTGCCCCGGCGCCAGGTCGTCGGGCAGGACCAGCCCGCCCAGCCGCTCGCGGTGCAGGGTCTCCACATGATTGCCGACCGCAGCGAACATGCGCCGCACCTGATGATAGCGGCCCTCGGTCACCGTCAGCAGGGCCTCGGTCGGCGAGACGACCTCCAGCATCGCCGGCGACAGCGGCTTGTCCTCGCCCTCCAGCATCAGTTCGCCGGACGCGAACAGCGCACCCTCGGTCCCGCTCAGCGGCCGCGCCAGCGTCGCGCGATAGACCTTGGCGACATGGCGTCTGGGGCTGATCACCCGGTGCAGCAGGTCGCCGTCGTCGGTCAGCAGCAGCAGCCCTGTGGTCTGCTTGTCCAGCCGCCCGATGGTCGAGATCGCCGGATCGCGCGCGCGCCAGCGGTCGGGCAGGACGTCATAGACCAGCGCCCCGTCCTCCTTCCTCGAACAGGTCATGCCCAGCGGCTTGTTCAGCAGGACGACCAGGCCCGCGACCGGGTCCAGCGGCTCGCCGTCCACCAGCATCCGCGTCGGCAGATCGGGCGTCACCGGAATGCGCTGCGAGACGTCCGTCAGGTCGCGCCCATCCAGCTCCACGCCCCCGGCGCGCGCCAGCCGCCCCACCTCGGCCCGCGAGCCATAGCCCATAGACGACAGCAGCTTGTCGACGCGGGCGGTGGGCGTTTTGGATGAACTCACTTCCCCGCCTCGAACAGCTTGTAGCCGTCGGCTTCGACCACGACCCGCACCCGCTTGAAGGCGGCGTTCAACTCGGCCTCGTAGGGCAGGTGCCGGTTGGCCACCAGCCACAGCGCCCCGCCCTTGCCCAGCAGGCCGGCGGCCTTGCGGATAAAGGCCTGGCCCAGTCGCCGGTCCTCGGCCCCGCCGTCGTGGAAGGGGGGATTGGTGACGACGAAGTCCAAGTCGCCGCTCTCCTCCATCATCCGCACATCGGCCCAGTCGAAGGCCGCGCGCGGATCCTCGACATTGCGCCGGGCCGCCTCGACAGCGCGTCGGTCGATGTCGATCAAGCGCAGCGACGTCACGGCGGGCGACCGCAGCGCCACCGTCGACAGGGCGCCGAAGCCGCAGCCCAGGTCGGCGCCCGCCCCCTTCAGCGGCGGCAGGTGCGCAGCCATGACCGTTGTGCCCCGATCAATCCGGTCCCAGGCGAAGACGCCGGGCCGCGACCAGGCGTCCAGCCCCTCGACACGCTGCAGGGCGCCGGCGGCGATGGCCGCGTCCAGGCCCTCGATACGCTCGGGTCGGATCACCTGGCAGCGGCGGTGGTGCGCCTTGGCGGTCTCGCCGACCTCCAAGCCCCACGCCTTCAGCTCCTTGCCCAGACGCGAGCCGCCCTTGTCCTTGGGCGCCATGACGTCCAGCCGGCCGCCGGGCTTCAGAACGTGCAGCGCTTGGGCCAGCACGGCGCGGCGTTCCAGCGCGCCGGGGGGCGCCAGCATCGTCACGGCGTCGGCTGAGCCTTGCGCCATGTCGTCGAGCGAGGCGGAGCCGGGGATCAGGGGCGAGGTCTGCACCGCATCGCCGGGCGGGTCGAACACCGCCGGCGGGCGGCCGTAAATCAGGCTGGTCATCGCCGGCTCTGTAAACGCAAACCGCCCCGGACGCGATGCATCCGGGGCGGTCTGTTGTCGGGCGTCGCGATCAGGACGCGGGGCGCGTCATTGGCGTCATGGCCAGGCCCTTGGCCTTCTCGGCCTCGTGCTCGGCCGCCTGCAGCGGGATCAGGCCGCGATCCTGCAGATAACCGCCGCGCGCTGTGGCGCTGTCGGACATGAACTCGGCCACGAACTGCTCCAGGCCCGGCGTCACGCCGATGTGGGCCTTCTTGACGTAGATGTAGAGGCTGCGCGCCAGCGGATACGACCCGTCGGCGATGGTCTCGACCGAGGGGGCCACCCCGTCGATGGTCTCGGCCTTCACCTTGTCCATGTTCTGCTCGAGGAACGAGAAGCCGAACACGCCCAGCGAACCCGGCGTGCGCGTAAGGGTCGAGACGATGGCGTTGTCGTTCTCGCCCGCGTCGATCCAGGCGTTGTCCTCGCGCAGGGTGTGGGTGATCGTCTCGAAGCGCGTCTTGTCGGACTCGATCGCAGCGACTTGCGGCACCAGGGCGCCGCCGGGCGCCATGCCCAGCTCCAAAAAGGCGTCGCGCGTGCCCGAGGTCGGCGGCGGGCCATAGACCTGGATGCGCTGGCCGGGCAGGCCGGGGTTGACCTGGTTCCAGTTCATCGCCGGGTTGGCGACGAAGCCGCCCTGGCCCGGAACCTCCTTGGCCAGGGCCAGATACAGGTCCTGAAGACGCAGGTCGAAGCTGGCGCCGCCGCGGTCGGTGGCCACGACGATGCCGTCATAGCCGATCTTCAGCTCGATGATGTCGGTGACGCCGTTCTGCTGGCACAGGTCGAACTCCGACGCCTTCATGGGGCGCGAGGCGTTGGCGATGTCCGGCGTGCGCGGCCCCACGCCCTGGCAGAAGGCCTGGATGCCGCCGCCGGTGCCCAGGGCCTCGACGCGCGGCGCGGCCGAGCCCGAGTTCAGACGGTTGAAGTTCTCAGCCACGCGCGTGGCGAACGGGAAGACGGTCGAGGAGCCGGCCGCCCAGATGCCGGCGCGGGTCTGACCGCCGCCCGAGCCTCCGCCTGCGCCATCGCCGCACGCGGCCAGGCTGACGAGGGCGAGGGTGGAAACGGCGGCGGCGGCAAAACGGCGGACCATGATCTGCTCCCTGAAAGACTGGGGCGCTTAGACCAGAGTTTCATGACGGTTCGCTGACGCCGTCGCCGGGCGTCCGATCAGGTCCCGACCGTCTCAGGGTATTTGATCGCGCAGCCATAGGGGGTGGCGTAGGCGGTCTGGACCGGGCGTCCAGCCTTCATGTCCGCCAGCGCCGCCGCGACATAGTTGGTGGCCCCGTCCAGATCCTCGACCTTGTTGGTCGGGCGGTCGTCGATGCCGCCGACGAAGACCAGGCGGCCCTCCGGGTCGATGATGCGCATGTCGGGCGTGGTCTTGGCGTCATACAGCTTGCCCACCTCGCCCGACGGATCGAGCAGCAGATGGGTGAAGCCCGCCTCGAACCGATCCTTCCAGGCGCGGGCGTCGGCGCCCTCGACATAGCCCTGCGTCCCCGGGGAGGACGAGATGATGGTCAGCCACACCACGCCATCGGCCGTGGCCTGACGCTGCAGCGCCTGCATGGCGCCGGTGTAGTGTTTCTTCACATAGGGACAGCCGTCGTTGGTCCACTCCAGGACGACGGTCTTGCCGCGGAAGTCGGCCAGCGACCGCTGAACGCCCTCGGCGTCGACCAGGGTGAAGGCCGGCGCCATCTGCGCCTGACCCGCTTCGGCGGTCGCGGGCGTGGTTTCGGCGGCCTGGGTGGTGGCGGCCTCCTGCTGTTGGCACGCCGCCAGGGTCAGGGCGGCGGCGCTGGACAGGGCGAGGGCGCGAAGCGTGGCGCGGATGGTCATGGGTCGTTCCTCTCTTCTCTGGGTTGTCGTCAGTCGTTGGTGATGGCCTGAACCAGCAGACCGTCGGTCAGCAGTTGCGGCAGGATTTCGGGCTCGGCCCGGCCGGGGCGGTACATCAGATACAGCGGCACGCCCGAGCGTCCGTGACGCTCCAGCTCGCGGGTGATGGCGTCGTCGCGCCGCGTCCAGTCGCCGACTAGATAGGCTGCATTGGCGTCTGTCATGGCGCGAGCGACTCGGCCCGACGACAGGGCCGCGCCCTCGTTGATCTTGCAGGTGACGCACCAGTCGGCGGTGAAGTTGACCAGCACCGGCCGTCCTTCGGCCAGAGCCGCCTGAACCGCGTCGGCCGACCACGGCTGCGACGCCAGGGGACCGGCGGACGAGGCTTCGCCTGACGCCTCGGGCAGAGGCAGGCGCGCGGCGGCGACTGTCGCGCTGACGGCCGCCAGCAGGGCCAGGCCCGCAAAGACGCGCGAGATCCGGCCGCCTCCGCCTGCGGCCCTGGCCCCCTGGCTCTGGCCCCACAGCCAAAGGCCGAGCGCGACCAGCAGCCCCGCCGTGAACAGGCACGCCAGGGCGATCGGCCCGGCTTGGCGCGAGAAGACCCACACCAGCCACAAGGCCGCGCCATACATCGGAAAGGCCAGGAGCCCCTTCAGCCGGTCCATCCACGGCCCAGGCCGAGGGAAGCGCCGCAGCAGGGCAGGCGACAGGCTGACCAGCACATAGGGCAGGGCCAGACCCAGCCCCAGCATCAGGAACACCGCCAGCGCCGCCGGCCACGGCATGACCAGGGCTGCGCCCAGGGCGGCGGCCATGAAGGGCGCGGTGCAGGGCGCAGCCACCACCACCGCCAGCACCCCGGTGAAGAAGGCCCCGGCCCCGCCGGGCAGGCGCGCCAGCGGCCCTTGTCCGGCCGACTGCAGCCCCGCGCCCATGGCGAAGACGCCCGACAGGTTCAGGCCGACGCCCAGCATCAGCAGGGCCAGCACAGCCACCACCGCCGGCGACTGCAGCTGGAAGCCCCAGCCCACCGCCTCGCCTGCCGCACGTAGGGCGATCAGCGCGCCCGCCAGGACGGCGAAGGTCGCCAGCACGCCCATCAGGAACATCAACCCGTCGCGCCGCGCCTCGCCCGGCTCATGCGCCGACCCCGCAAGCGACGCCGCCTTCATCGCCAGGATCGGAAAGACGCACGGCATCAGATTCAGGATCAGCCCGCCCAGCAGGGCCAGCAGCCCCGCCTGGATCAGGCCCAGCACAGTCAGGCTCGTCGTTGAGGAAGCGGCGCCGTCATCGGCCGCCAGCGTCGCCCCGCCGGTGGTCCCAGCCAGCGGCTCGCCCGGCTCGGCCCGGATCTCCCAGGCGCCGCGATCCGTCGCCAGCACGCCTTCGACCGGGCCGCTCAGGCCCGCCGCGCGCGTGCGCCCGCCCGGCTGCATCGTCAGGGTCAGCCCCTGCGGCCCCGTCGCGCCCGGCTGATCGGCCGGATGGTCGATGACCCCGCCCTCGAAGGGGAAGAAGACGGCGCGGCCGACCGGCCCGTCCGCCAGCGGCCCGCCCGTCGCGCTCAGCGTCAGGACGCCGTCGCGGGCGGTGATCCGCGCCTCGATCCCGGCGGGACGCGGCGCCTGGGCCAGGACACGTTCGATGATCGCGCCGTGCCGCGCCGTCAGCGGCGCCTCGCCCTCGCGCACCGGCAGGTCGAGCGCCAAGGTCATCTCGTCGGGCACGCACATTTCGTCGCTGCAGACCATGAACAGCACGTCGGCGCGGATCGGCAGCACCGTCCCGGCCGCGACCGAGGCCGGAACCTCGATCGGCACGGGCAGATAGACCTCGTCGGAATAGCCGAAGTTCATCAGCGTCATCAGCCGCTGCCGCTCGGGCAGGGGCCAGACGATGGCGCCGGCTTGAAGCCCGGCCGGCAGGCTCCAGCCGATGGTGGTCGGTCCGCCGGAGTCGCCGGGATTGCGCCAATAGGTGTGCCAGCCGGGCTCGATCTTCTGGCGCACGGCCACGATCACGGTCGAGCCGGGCGTGGCCCATTGCGTCATGGGGACCAGTTCGGCCGCGATCCGTTCGGTGCGCTGCTCGCCGCCCGGCCGCGCCGTCTGGGCGGCGGCGGGCGCGGCCAGCAGGGTCAGCCAGAGCAGGACAAGGGTCAGCAGGCGCACGCGCGGCCTTTCACAGGGCTGGATCGGTCGCCGATCCTAGACGCCCCGGTCCGTCAGGGCCAATCGCCCGCGTCGCCGCAGGGTCTCAGCGGGCGGGCGCGGCCTCGACCAGCACTTCGGTGCGGCGACGCAGCGGCTCGCGCACCCCGCTCTCGGCCACCGAGCCCTCGTCCCCGCCTGCGGTCACGTCGAAGGCCGGGTTGGGCCAGCCCGCGGCGCCAAGCGCTTCCGCCACCGCTCGGGCCCGTCGCTGCGACAATGTCATATTGGCCTCCGACGCGCCGGTCGCATCCGCCAGTCCGACCACGGTCACCCGGCTGATGTCGCACCCCTGCAGCTGCGTCGCCGTCATGCCGATCGCCTCGCGCGCCGCCATGGTCAGCCGCGCCGAGCCGTCGTCGAAATAAATGTCGAACCGCTTGGCTGAACAGGCTGACGGCTCGGCCACCAGCTCCGACCGATCACGGAACACCCCTTCCGTCACAGCGCAGCCCGCCATCGCCAGAGCGCCCAGCCCCCCGACGCCCAGCCTCATTCCGATGCCCATGGCCTCACTCCCCTGTCCCAAGCCCACTCAAGCCCGCCCGCGCTGGCGCCGCAAGCCCCATCGCGCCATCCCACTGTTTCGTGAACGAAAAAAGCGGCCCGCCCAGCGAGCCGCCTTTCCGATTTCCATCAGCCGTAAAGCCTCAGGATTTCCTGTCTATCAGCGACGCTGACCGTTTTCCCAGTAACATTCAGTCTGACGGTTGTCGTAGCAGTAGTAGTAGCGGCCCTGGTTGTCGCGGTACCGCTGCTGGTTGGCGCGATCCTGGTTCGAACCGCGGATGGCGCCGGCGGCGCCGCCCACGACAGCCCCGATCGCGGCGCCGGTTCCGGCGTTGCCGCTGCCGGTGTTGTTGCCGATCACGGCGCCGGCGGCGGCCCCGATGGCGGCGCCGAGCGCGCCCTGACGGACGGCCTCGTTGTTAGTGCCGCCGTAGCCATACGGATCACTGGCGCAGGCGGCGGTCGACAGCAGGCCAATGCTGGCCACGGCGATGAGAGCCTTTTTCATAACGGAATCCTTTGTCCCTCAGGGTGTCCCCCTGGCTGCCGAAACGCCGCATCTTCAGAGCGGTTCCGACAACGGTCACGCTTATCTCTATTATGGCCAAGCTGGGAACGGCCGCGTCGGCCCGGCGTTCGGGCGAGATGTCAGACAACATCATCCAGCCGGCGCCTGCCGACTCCGACGCCCTAGTGCTGACGCCGCATGTTCAACTGCGGCGCGTCATCATGCTGGTGAATCCGCTTTCCGGGTCGGTGGGGCCAAAGGCCGCCGACGAGGCGCGCGCCATTCTCGAGGGCTATGCCTGCGACGCCGAAGTGGTGGCCCTGGAGGGCGGGCGCTTCGACCAGCAGATCGACGAGGCGCTGGCCGCCAAACCCGACGTGTTGTTCGTTCTGGCAGGCGACGGCACGGCGGGGGCGGCCGCTTCGCGCGCCGGGCCCGACGGCCCGCTGGTCGCGCCCCTGCCTGGCGGCACCATGAACATGTTGCCCAAGGCGCTATACGGCACAGCCGACTGGAAGCAGGCGCTCAAATCCGCTCTCGAAGAGGGCGAGGCGCAGGACGTCGCGGGCGGCGTGGTCGAGGACGGCGATCTGCGCGAGCCCTTTTATTGCGCCGCCATCCTGGGCTCGCCCGCCCTGTGGGCGCCGGCCCGCGAGGCGGTGCGGTCGGGCAAGCTGAAGCTGGCGATGCAGTATGCGCGACGAGCGCTGAAGCGCGCCTTCTCGGGCCGCATCCGGTATACGCTCGACGGCGGAACGCGCCGGCGAACCGAGGCTCTGGTTCTCATAAGCCCGATGATCTCCAAAGCCATGGACGGCGATGAAGGGCTAGAGGCCGCCGCCATGGACCCGACCCACGCCGCCGACGCCTTCCGCCTGGCCGCCCATGCCCTGTTCGACGATTGGCGACGGGACCCTTCGGTGCGAACCAAGCCGACCCGCATAGCGGCCGTGCGCGCCCGCTCGCGCATCCCGGCGGTGATCGACGGGGAGCCGACCCTGCTGTCCAACACCGCGCAGGTCCGCTTCACCCCCAAGGCCTTTCGCGCTCTGGCTCCCAGGCCGCCGGCGGCGGAGGACAGCGTCTGATGGGGTGCGTTCTTCAGTTCTCCGACATCCATTTCGGCTGTGAGCACAAGCACGCGGTCGCCGCCGCGATCGATTACGCCCGCGATACCCCCGCCGATCTCATGCTGGTCACCGGCGACATCACTCAGCAGGGCTTCCCCAAGGAGTTCGAGGCGGCCGGCGAATGGCTGCGCGCACTGCCCAAGCCGGTGTTCGTCACGGTCGGCAATCATGACGTGCCCTACTGGGACGTGATCGCGCGGGTGTTCCATCCCTGGAAGGCCTTTCAGGAAGCCACGGGCCATCCGGCCCACGATCACCAGTTCCTGTCCAACGCCCTGATGGTGCGCGGCGTGACCACGGCGCGCGGGTGGCAGGCGCGGCTGAACTGGTCCAAGGGCGTGATCGATCTGGACCAGACGCGGCGCGCGGCCGCCGCGCTGCGCAAGGCCCCGATCGGCGCCTTGCGAATCCTGGCCTGCCACCATCCGCTGATCGAGATGGCCGGCACGCCGATGACGGGCGACGTCAAACGCGGCGACAAGGCCGCCCTGATCTTCGCAGAGGCGGGGGTCGATCTGATCACCACCGGCCATGTGCACGTGCCGTTCGCCCTGCCGATCGACCTGGCGGACCGCTGCTCCTACGCCATTGGATGCGGGACGCTGTCGCACCGCGAGCGCGGCGAGCCGCCGAGCTTCAACCGCATTGAGTGGGACTTCCACCAGATCACGGTCACCGCAGTCGCCTGGGACGGGCAACGGTTCGCTGACCACCAGGTCTGGCGCCTGCCCCGCCGTCAGGACACGCGACACCGCGAGACGGCGCCGGACCCCAAGGCGCCGGGCCAGTTGGAAGAGGCAGCCGTCTAAGACCCGGCGACCGTCATCCGCCGGGCCGCCACTCCGCGAGTTGTCGACCGGTCGAACCGTCCTCGAACGCCAGCTTGTCGACCTGAACGGCGGCGACGCAGACCGGGCGGGCGTCGCGACCGTCGGCTCTACAACGAACTGAGCGGCCGTCCGGGAAGGCGCCTATGCGCCCCTCGATCAACACGCGCCATCCGCGCGGAGAGGGCTGCGCCGGCTGCTCGCCCTCGGCCCGGATCAGATGAGCGTAGGGCTGGCCGTCGCGCCGGCCTATGCGCGATCCCTCGACGGGCGAATAGAGCGCCAACCCGGCGGTCTGCGGCGACGAGGGCGGCACAACCAGCGGCGGCGGCGCAACGTGGGCGTCACCTTCTGCGTCCTGCACCGCCAAAAGCGCGGTTTCGATCGCGGGCGGCGGTGGCGGGCAGGTGTCCGATGACAGCCACGGCCGCGTGATCCAGACCCCGTCGGCATTGGCCCACGCCTCGGCCAGATCGGCGCCTTCGACTGGCGGCGAGGCGAGCCAGTCCGCCGGCGTCATGCGGAGTTCGATGTTCTGTCCATCTGCAGAGCGCGACCAGGAGGCGAAGCCGGGCCGGTTCGGGGTTTCGGTCGCGCCCTGACAGCCAAACGGCAGGCGCACGACGAAGCGACGGCCCGACAACATCTCGTCAGGGGCCTCGCCCGACGCATAGGCCGAGGCCGCTCGCGCGAGGGCGGCGATCATCTCGGCGCGGTTCAGGGCTGTGGTCGGCGGAGGGGGCGCTGCGGCGGGCGCTTCCGGCGCCGGCTCGGGCCGATCGCGGTCGCACTGGGCCAGGCCGGGCGCGGCCAGCAGCAGGAGCAACGTCGCGTATCTGGTCGAGATCATCCGGAACCTTCCCCCGCTTTCGGTCGCTGATGCAACTTAGCCGCCGACCTTCACCATAAGCGCGCGGCGCGGGGGAAGGGTTCAACCAGAATGAATTTCGACCAGATCGCCGCCCTTGTGGTGCTCGTCTGCGTCGTGGCGGCGATGATCCACGGCAAGCTGCGCCCCGATGTGGTGGCCTTGGCGGGGGCGGCGGTTCTTCTGATGCTGGGCGTCGTGCGTCCGGTCGAGCTTCAGGGCGCCTTCGCCAGTCCCGCTGTCATCGCCCTGGCCGGCCTGTTCGTCATCGCCTACGCCATGGAGCTGTCGGGCCTGCTGGCCTTTCTGATCCGCAAGGCCAAGGGTCTGACCAAGCTGTTCGGCCGTCACGCCATCTGGATGGTCATCGGCCTCTGCGGCTCGGTCGGCGGCTTCCTGAACAACACGCCCGTGGTGGTGCTGGCGGCGCCCGTGATCCGCGACATGGCGACGTCGCTGGGACTGTCACCGAAACGCTATCTGATCCCGCTGAGCTATGTGGTCATCATGGGCGGCCTGCTGACGCTTATCGGCACCTCGACCAATCTGCTGGTCAACGACATGGCGCGAAACGCGGGCCAGCCGACGTTCGGGCTCTTCGAGATCACCGGCGTGGGTCTGACCATGGCGGTGGTCGGCGGCCTCTATCTCTACTTCATCGGCTCGCGGATGCTTGCCGGCACCGCCGAGAAGGACGAGGCCGAGATGAAGCGCCAACGACTGGCGCGTCAAAAGCCGGCGCGCCGCTTCTGGCCCTTCAACATGTCGAACCTCGCCGATCGTCGCAGGCCGATGCCGGGCGGCTCGGGAGACGCCGTGCTGGGCGACGTCGATCTATATGAGGCCGGAGCGGAACAGCCGCTGCAGCTGAAGCGGGCGCTGCCGGCCCTGTTCGTTTTCATCGCGGTGATCGTGGTGTCGTCCATAGGGCTGGCGCCGATCGCGGCCTCGGCCTTCGCCGGCGCGGTGGCCTTGATCCTGATGCGCGTGATTTCGGCCGAGGAAGCCTATGCCGGGCTGAGACCCGAGATCCTGCTGCTGATCGCCGGCATGGTGGTGATCGGTTCTTCGCTGGAGGTGACAGGCCTGGCGCAGGCGGGCGCCGATGCGCTGATCGACGTGATCCGCCCGTACGGGCCCTGGGTGGCGCTGCTGATCTTTTACGGGGTGACGCTGTTCGCGACCGACATCCTGTCCAATGCGACGGTGGCGGTGCTGTTCACGCCCATAGCCGTGGCCATTGCGACGGCGTTGGGGGTTGATCCCCGGCCCTTTATCGTCGCGGTGATGATGGCGGCGTCCGCCGCCTTCGCCACGCCGTTCGGCTATCAGACCAATGTGCTGGTCTATCAGATGGGTAACTACAATTACCTGGACTTCGTGAAGGTCGGTCTGCCTCTGAACCTGATCACCTGGGCGACGGGCGCGGTGGCGATCCCGATCTTCTTTCCGTTTTAAACGTCCAGGTCGACGGTCACCGGCGCGTGGTCGGACGGCCGTTCCCATTCGCGCACGTCGTCGTGGATGCGGGCGGTGTCGCGCACGACGGCCGGCGTCAGACCCGGCGAGGTCCAGATGTGGTCGAGGCGCAGGCCGCGGTTGGATTTGCGGAAGTCTGCCGCGCGATAGCTCCACCAGCTGGCCAGCTTCCGCGGCTCGGGGAAACGGTCGCGCACCACGTCGGCGAAGCCGCCCGTCTCCTGCAGCCGGTTCAGGGTCTCGACCTCGATCGGGGTGTGGCTGACAATCTTGGACATGTAGCGGTGGTTCCAGACGTCGTTCTCGCCCGGCGCGATGTTGAAGTCGCCGGCCAGGACCAGCGGCGCGGACTTATCGCGCGCCGCGATCTCGGCGGTCAGCCGCTCGTAAAAGTCCATCTTGTGATCGAACTTGGGGTTCAGCTCGCGGTCCGGCGTGTCGCCGCCGGCGGGGATGTAGAAGTTCTGCAGCTCGACGCCCGCCACCCGCGCCGAGACGCAGCGCGCATGACCCAGCTTGCACACCTCAAGCGTCGTGCTGTCGTCGATCGGCAGGCGCGAGGCGATGGCCACGCCGTGCCAGCCCTTCTGACCGGCCACCCGCAGATGCGGCAGACCCATCTCCTCGAAGGCCTGACGCGGAAACTGGTCGGTGGTGCACTTGATCTCCTGCAGCAGCAGGACGTCGGGCGCGCGCTCGGCGGCAAAGCGGGCGACCTGATCGATGCGCAGGCGGACCGAGTTGATGTTCCAGGTGGCGATACGAAGCATGGAGAGGGTGTAGGGACGCCGCCGCTCCGCCTCAAGCCGCGACGCTGGCAAGAGGCGTAATCGGCCTCAAGCCGCGAGGCTCCGCGAGCCGGGCATAGGCCCCCATAAAGAACGCCCGGCGCGGGCGCCGGGCGTGGAGTTCTCTCATCGCCGCCAATGGCGACAGGACGACCGCCGCCGTCCTGTGTTCAAAGTGCCACAGGACGACGAGAAGTCAAATCGGTCAGTTGCGGCCCGGACGGCGGGTCGGGTCGCGCAGCTGGAACAGGCTGGCGGCCAGGCCGGGCGCATTGCGCAGCGTCGTCAGCTGGGTGCGAGTGCGGGCGCCTTGCGCGTCGGTGATGGTCCATTCCTGCAGACGCACGGGATTGCCGGCAAAGGCCAGGATCACCTGGCCGTCGTTCGGACGCCGACTGTCGCGCGCCGTGATGGCGTAGGCGCCGGACGCCATGCGCGTCACGCGGTCGATGCGCACGCCCTGGTCCAGCCGAACCTCGCGCGCCAGGAAGGTCGACAGCGGCGTCTGCGACAGCGGGACCTGGCGGAAGACCTCCAGGCGCGGGTCGTAGCGCATGACGTTGGAGCCGTTGGACACGACCAGCAGGCCCGCCGGATCGGTGTATTCGAACCGCATGCGGCCAGGACGCTGCAGCCAGAACTTGCCGCGCCGGACCTGGCCGCCGGGGCCGGTCTCGACAAAGTCGCCCTGAGCGGAAGTCAGGCCCTGCAGATAGGTCTGGGCTTGTTGCAGCACAGTGCGGTCGTCAGCCGACAGGTTCGATTGCGCAAAGGCCGAGGCCGGCAGGGCGGCGAAGGCGGCCAGCGCGCCGGCGCCCAGCGCGAGTTGGCGACGAGAAACAGTCATGGGGGTCCTCCCGTTCGGGATGATTGTCGATGAGGCCGGTATGAAGAGGCGATCTGTCAGGCCGATGACCCAAGCCTGACCATATTCCGGCGCTGCGATGAAGCGCCATTCATCACCGGCGGGTTCCCGCCAGTGATGTTTTTCGCCCTACCGCTTGCCGCGCGGCGACTCGCTGCATGAGGGCGCGCGCTCAAGCGGCGAGCGACCGCGTCGCGAGCATAGCGCCAAGCTTCTGCGCTCAAGCAGCGAGGCTCCGCGAGCCGAGCGTGGCGCGCGGCGCAGCCGCCTCACACCATCGGCGGCGGCCCTGCCAGCACATCGCGCTTGCCGGCATGGTTTGCGGGGCTGACCACGCCTTCCTGCTCCATGCGCTCGATCAGGGTGGCGGCCCGGTTGTAGCCGATCTGCAGGCGGCGCTGGACGTAGCTCGTCGAGGCCTTGCGGTCGCGGGTGACCACGGCCACGGCGCGGTCGTACAGATCGTCGCCCGAGCCCGAGCCGCCCTCGTCGCCAAAGGCGTTGTCGCCGTCGCCGTCCGGTTCGTCGGTGATCAGGTCCAGATAGTCCGGCTCGGCCTGGGCGCGCAGGTGTTTGCAGACTTCCTCGACCTCCTGATCCGTCACGAACGGGCCGTGCAGGCGGGTGATGCGGCCGCCGCCGGCCATGTAGAGCATGTCGCCCTGGCCCAGCAGCTGTTCGCCGCCCTGTTCGCCCAGGATGGTGCGGCTGTCGATCTTGGAGGTGACCTGGAAGCTGATCCGGGTCGGGAAGTTGGCCTTGATGGTGCCGGTGATGACGTCGACCGACGGGCGCTGGGTCGCCATGATCAGGTGGATGCCGGCGGCGCGGGCCATCTGGGCCAGACGCTGAACGGCGCCTTCCACGTCCTTGCCGGCGACCAGCATCAGGTCGGCCATCTCGTCCATCACCACGACCAGATACGGCATGGGCTCGGGCCGGATCTTCTCCGACTCGTAGACGGGGCGGCCCTGTTCGTCGAAGCCGGTCTGGACGGTGCGTTCGAAATGCTCGCCCTTGGCCTGAGCCTCGCGGGCGCGGTCGTTGTAGGAGGCGATGTTGCGCACGCCCAGCTTGGACATGCGGCGATAGCGGTCCTCCATCTCGCGCACGGTCCACTTCAGCGCGACGACGGCCTTCTTGGGGTCGGTGACGACCGGGGCCAGCAGGTGCGGAATGCCGTCATAGACCGACAGCTCCAGCATCTTGGGGTCGATCATGATGAAGCGGCACTGCTCGGGCGTCAGCTTGTACAGGATCGACAGGATCATGGCGTTGACCCCGACTGACTTGCCCGAACCGGTAGTGCCGGCGATCAGCAGGTGGGGCATGCGCGCCAGATCGGCGACATAGGGCTCGCCGCCGATGGTTTCGCCCAGCGCCAGGGGCAGCAGATGGCTCTTCTTGTCGTATTCGCCGGACGCCAGCAGGTCGCGCAGATAGACCGTCTCGCGCTTGGCGTTGGGCAGTTCGATGCCGATGGCGTTGCGGCCCTGGACCACCGAAATGCGACAGGCGCGGGCCGACATGGAGCGGGCGATATCATCGGCCAGCGCCACGACCCGGCCGTGTTTCACGCCGGGTGCCGGGGCGAGCTCGTAAAGGGTGACGACGGGGCCGGGGCGGATCTGATCGATCACGCCGCGCACGCCGAACTCCTGAAGCACGCCCTCCAGCATCTTGGCGTTGGCCTTCAGCGCCGCTTCATCGACGGCGGCGGCGCGCTGCTGGGGCTTGGACAGGATGCCCAGCGACGGCAGGTCGAACCCTTCGGAGCCCTCGAAGTCGAAGGCGACCTGATCCACGTCGGCGCGGGCGGGCTTGGGCGCCTTGACGGCGGCGACGCGCGGCTCGCTCGGGGGGCGGGCCGACGGGCGCGCGGCGGGGGCGGCGGCAGGCGCGGCGAGAGGGGCCGCAGCCGTCGCCAAGGGCGCATCCTCCCACGGCGGCAGATCGTCATCCGCGGCCGGGCCGGGTTCGACGAAGGGCTCTGGCTCGGGCGCAGGGCGCGGGCGCGCGACCTTGGCGGGCACCTCGGCGGTCGGCCGTTCGGAGGCGGTGCGCTCGGCCGGGCGCGCGGCGCGGCGAACGCCGCCGCCGGTGCGGCGCCAGGCCAAGGCCTCGCCAAAGTCGGTCAGGCGGATGCCGGCGGCGAAGCCCAGGCTCCACAGGGCCAGCGGCGCCAGAACGCCGCCGACGATCAGCCGCGCGGCGGGCAGACCGAGCGCCTCCAGACCGCGCGCGGCCTGGCCGGTGATTGCGTCGCCCCACAGCCCGCCCATGCCCGCGGCCAGGGGCCAGGCGGCCGGGGCTGCAAGCGCGGCCAGAGCCGAGGCCAGCAAAAGGGTTCCGCCCGCGGCGGCCAGCACGCGCAGCAGCGTCGGCGCCCAGCGGTGCTGAATGGAATCGCCCAGAGCCCCGCCGACGCCGAAGGCCGCCAACATCAGCACGGCCGGCCATGCGGCCAGGCCCAGGGACTGCATCGCCAGATCCGCCGCGAACGCGCCGCCGCCGCCCAGCCAGTTGGTCGCGGCCCGGCCCGAAGCCACGTTCCAGCTGGGGTCGGCCGGATTCCACGACACCAGCGCGACCAGCAGCAGCATCGCCGCCAGCGCTTGCAGGATGGCGCGGAAACGCACGGCGAAGGGCGCCTTCCACACCAGGCGGGCGCTGAACCAGGCCTGACGGCCAAGGGTGAGGGCGGCGGACATGAAAGAGCGTGCGGCTTTCAGCTGGCGAAGGTGACGACCAGCATCGGCCCGGCATGGTTAAACCGGCTTTAAGGCTTGTCGCGAAACCTCAGGGCAAGGCCAGGCGCCGGCTGACCCTCAGGAACCGCAGCGTCAGCAGGCCGCCCGAAATCAGGCTGGCGATGATGACGGCCCAGACCAGGCCGTTGACCCCGATCGAATGGGCCAGAAACCAGCCGAGCGGCGTCATGACCAGGGTGTAGGCGATGAAGTGCAGACCGGTGGGCCACCAGACGTCGCCGGCCGCGCGGTTGGCCTGGGCGGCGACGACCTGGATGGCGTCGGCCACGAAGAACAGGGTCGCCAAGGCCAGCGCCGGAGCGGCCACCGCCACCAAGGCCGGATCGCGGTTGTAGGCCTGGGTCAGCCACTGCGCCGTCGGCCAGACGAACAGGGCGATGACCAGCCCGAGAACGGTCACCACCGCTATGCCCACCAGGCCCGCGCGGCGCGCGCCGGCGGCGTCATTAGCCCCGTAGGCGCGGCCCACCAGCACCGCCGTCGCTGACGACAGGCCCATGGGCACCATGAAAACGATGGCCGAGATGTTCAGCACCACCGTCCAGGCCGAGGTCTCGATGGCGCCCAGCTGGCCGGCGATGAAGGTCATGGCCCCGAAGGCGCCGACCTCGATGAAATAGGAGCTGCCGGCGCCGTAGCCGACCTTGCGCTGCTCGCGCTCGGCCGCGACGTCGCGCTTGGGCTGGTGAAATATGCCCAGCGCCCGCGCCTCGGGCAGGCGAAGGATGTACCAGACCAGAAACACCGCCAGCGCCAGCCGCGCCCCGAAGGTCGCCCAGGCCGAGGCGAAGGCGCCGTTCATGCCAAGTCCCAGCAGGTCGGGCACCAGCACTAGGTTCAGCAGCAGGTTGACGCCATTGGCCACCCACATGGCCCACATCCCCGCCTTGGGCCGATCCAGCGCCTCCAGGAAGAACTGCGCCGCCACCGACACCAGATAGGCCGGCATCGAAAGGGCGAAGATGATCAGCGGCGCGCGCGCGCCTTCGGCCAGACCGTCGGCCAGGCCCGCCCGCTCCAGCGCCCACGGTCCGATCAGCATCAGGCCGATCATGGAGACGACGCCGATCTGCAGCGAATAGGCCACGCCGCGCCGGAACACGGCCCCGACCTCGTTGCGCCGCCCCTCGCCCAGCAGGCGGGCGGTCATGACCTGCACCCCCATCATCAGGCCGACGGCGGTGGTGACGATGATGGCCGACGGCGTCCACGCCAGGGCGTGATAGGCCAGCTCCTCGCCCGCATAGTTGCCCACCACGATGGCGTCGGTCAGACCCATGGTCATGATGCCGATGCGCGCCAGCACCACCGGCCAGGCCAGGGTCAAGAGGTCGCGCAAGGTCGTGCGGGTGGCGGTGGAAATCATGAAGTGACGAGTGGCGAGTGGCGAGGGATGGCCAGGGCAAACGGCGCCGGGTCAGCTCGAATGCGGCGCTCTATAACGGTTTTCTCGCCACTCGCCACTCGCCACTGCCTACCAGGCCCCCAGCTCCCGCAGCTCTCGCGCCAGATCGTCGGGCAGGTCCGTGGCGTCGGCGACGGTCAGATCCGGCGGCACGTCCTTGTCGAAATAGCGCCAGCCCTGAAAGGGTCGACGCGCGACCGGCGCGGTGCGCACCACCGTCGGCTCCAGGCTGATCTCGCATCGGCTGGTCTTGCCGGCCCCTATGGTGCGGATGTCGGCGATCGGCTGGCGGCACAGGATCACGCCCTTCACCACCCAGTACAGCGAGCCGCCGTCCTCGACCTCGACCGCGCGCTTGGGCGTCATGCGCGTGTGCACGATCAGCCGCTTTCCGCCGGCGGCGCGGCGCTCCAGCCATTCGACGTCGGGGACGCCGACGGCCAGCTTGATCAGGTGAAGAGGCATGGGGGATGAACGGAAACTCAATGATCGGAACTTAACAGGCGAGCCAAGACCGACGGCGTAGGGCCGGACGGTCCGGGGGTCCAGTCGTGTATGGATTGATTACCAGGCTGCGCGCGAAGCCTGGACAACGCGAGGCCCTGTCACAGCTTCTGGACGGCGGCCTGTCGCACCGCCCAGGATGCTTGAGCTACATCGTCGCCTTGGAGGCCTTGAGCCGCGACGGCGTGTGGGTCACCGAGGTGTGGATGGACGAGCCCGCCTATCGCGCGTCTCTGACCGACCTGACACTGAAGGTGTTCACGACCCGCGCCTGGCCCTTGATCGCCGGGATGGACGATCCGATCATCACCTCGCCGATCGGCGGTCTGGGACTCGTCTGAGGTTTCAGGCCGGGCAACGCGCGTTCAGCGGCGCCTTGCGAAAGGCCCAGCGCACCGTCTGCTGGCGGCCGTCGATCTCGCCCTCGATACGCGCGTTCAGGGCGTCGCCGTCGCGCTCGTAGATGATCCGCTTGGGAAAGTCGTCATCGGCCGCCTGTTCGAAGACGACGCGGCCCGGCCCGCTGGAGACGACGGGAAAAACGGTGGCGGGCGCGCCGCCGGGCTGGGCGAAATAGGCGAGCGGCGCGGTCGGCGTGTCGTCAGCCGGCGTGATGCGCGACTGCTCGAAGCCCACGCGGTCGCCGCGCACCGTGACCGTCACCCCCGCCATCAGGCCCAGACGAGGGTCGGTCCAGACCTCCGACACTTCGCGCCCGGCATCGCAGGCCAGCCAGTAGCCGCTCATCCAGTCCAGGTTCGGGCGCAGGGCGGCGTCCAGGGCGACGGCGGCGATGAGAGCGGTCAGCATGGCGGGTCTCCTTGGCAAGCCCCGCAAACTAGACCGTGGACGTCGCCGCCGGCTTGTAGGTTTGCGACGCGATGGCCAGCGCCAGCTCGATCTGATCGCGGGCCCAGTCCGTGGCGGTGCAGCCCAGGAAGCGGCGGAAGTCCCGCGCCATTTGCGGCTGGTCGAAATAGCCCGCATCCAGGCCCGCCGACAGCCACCCAGCCGCGTCCGGCCCCAGAGCCCGGTCGAAGACTCGTCGGAACCGCGCCACCGAGCGCAGCAGGCGCGGCGAGACACCCGTCCGGTCCAGGAAGCGGCGTTGCAGGGTCCGTGTCGCGGCTCCGATGCGGTTGACGTCACCCGCCTCGATCGCATCGACCTGGGCGCGGACGGCGGGATCCAGCGTCCACTCGGCCCCGACGCGCTGGGCGTCGAGCCAGTCCAGCATCAGAGCCGCTTGGGCGTCCGGTCGGCCCGGCGGCGGTTTCAGTCCGGCCAGCCGGGCGGTCATGTCCAGCCGACGGTCGGTCGCCTCGGCCAGGGGCGCGCCCAGCCAGTCCCGCGCGCCGTCCGGGCGAAAGCGGATGGCGACCAGCTCCACGGGGCCGACGGGGCGAATGGCCATGGGTCGCGTCATCTGGCCGGCGAAGACGGCGGGCGGTTGGAGCCGGAAGACGCCGTCCTCGCCCTGCTCCTCATAGGGCGCGCCCAAGTCAAGGATCAGTTCGGGACAGCCGTCCGGGGCGATGCGCTGGACCACGGTCGACGGCGCCGGCGCGGCGTAGGTCCAGGCCTTGCGCACCCAAGGCTTCAGGACGTCAGGCGGGTCGAACTCTTCGTAGCGTTCGCCCGCCGTCATGATCAGGTCAGGCCTGCGCCGCCTCGACGCGCGCTAGAACGGTCCCCTCGGCGGCCTGGTCGCCGACCGAGACGTTGACCTCGGCCACCACGCCGTCGAAGGGCGCGGTCAGGGCATGCTCCATCTTCATGGCCTCCAGCACAACGATGGGCTGGCCCCTGGTCACGGTGTCGCCCGCCTTCACCGGCGCGGCCACGATCTTGCCGGGCATGGGGGCGCGCAGGCCGCCGTCCGAAGCGGCGCCCGCGCCCGCCTGGCTGGATCGGCGGCGAATCAGCTCGACCGCCTCGCCCTGTTCGAAGACGACGATGCGGTCGGCGTCGGGCGCGATTACGCCGGCCACCTCGCCGTCGACCACCACCATGTCGGGCTCGCCATAGACGCGGGCGGGCTCGTCGCCGGCGCCCGACACGTCGAAGCTGGATTGGCGACCGTGCCAGCCCCCCTCGCCCGTCAGGGTCAGCTCATGCGCCTTGCCGGCGTGATGGACGGCGGTGCGCGCCTGGGGCGCGGCGTTCAGACGGAAGCCGAACAGGCCGGCGCGCCACGGCGACAGGCCCGTGTCGGCCACGTCGAACGCCTGGGCGTCAGCCTCCAGCCCGATCAGGCCGGCGGCGGCGGCCAGCACGGCGGGTGACGGCTGGGCCGAAGCGGTCAGGCCCGCCTCCTCCTCGCCGATGAAGCCGGTGTCCACGTCGCCCGAGACGAAGCGCGGGTGATCCAGGCAGCGGGCCAGGAAGGCGGCGTTGGTGCGCACCGGCCAGACCTCGACCTCGCGGCAGGCGACGGCCAGGCGAGCGGCGGCGGCCTCACGCGTATCGTCATGAACGATCAGCTTGGCGATC
This sequence comes from Brevundimonas sp., assembly GCF_046295775.1. Classification (GTDB taxonomy): domain Bacteria; phylum Pseudomonadota; class Alphaproteobacteria; order Caulobacterales; family Caulobacteraceae; genus Brevundimonas. Next base: position 40,044 of record NZ_JBKBML010000016.1, read on the forward strand.
ATGGGATCGTAGAACTGGCTGACCTCGCCGCCCTGTTCGACGCCGGTGTCGACGCGGATGTCGTCCGGCAGGACGAAGTGATCCAGCCGGCCGATCGACGGCAGGAAGCCGTTGGCCGGATCCTCGGCGTAGAGGCGGGCCTCCATGGCCCAGCCGTTGATCGGGATGTCGGCCTGCTTGAGCGGGATCGGCTCGCCGGCGGCGACGCGCAGCTGCCATTCGACCAGATCGACGCCGGTGATGGCCTCGGTCACCGGATGCTCGACCTGAAGCCGGGTGTTCATCTCCATGAACCAGATGCGGTCGGCCTTCAGGCCGTCCGAGGCGTCGGCGATGAATTCGATGGTGCCGGCGCCGACGTAGTTCACGGCCTGGGCGGCGCGGACGGCGGCGGCGGTGACGGCGTTGCGGGTGGCCTGGTCCATGCCGGGCGCGGGGGCCTCTTCGATCACCTTCTGGTGACGGCGCTGCAGCGAGCAGTCGCGCTCATGCAGGTGGACGACCGTGCCGTGGCTGTCGCCGAAGACCTGCACCTCGATATGGCGCGGGCGGGTGATGTAGCTTTCGATCAGCACGCGCGGATCGCCGAACGACGACTGGCCCTCGCGCTGGGCCGACGCCAGGGCGCCGGCGAAGTCCTCGGCCTTTTCGACCAGACGCATGCCCTTGCCGCCGCCGCCGGCGACGGCCTTGATCAGCACCGGATAGCCGATGCGGGCCGCCTCGGCGCTCAGCGTCTCCAGCGACTGATCCTCGCCCTGATAGCCGGGCGTGACGGGCACGCCCGCCTCGATCATCCGCTTCTTGGCCGCGTCTTTCAGGCCCATGGCGCGGATCGAGGACGGATGCGGGCCGATCCACACGATGCCGGCGGCCATCACCGCCTCGGCGAAATCGGCGTTCTCGCTCAGGAAGCCATAGCCGGGATGGATGGCCTCGGCCCCGGTCGCCTTGGCGGCGGCCAGCACCTTGTCGGCGTCCAGATAGCTTTCGCGCGCGGGCGCCGGCCCTATCAGCACCGCCTCGTCGGCCTCGCGCACATGCAGGGCGCGGGCATCGGCTTCGGAGTGGACGGCGATGGTGCGCAGGCCCAGGCGGCGGGCGGTGCGGAACACGCGACAGGCGATTTCGCCGCGATTGGCGACCAGGACGGACTTGAACATCCGTCCTCTCTAGCCGCGCCGCGCGCGTCTGTCAGGTCAGGCGGTCGGCCTTTCGCAGGTCGGGGAACAGCCTGGCCCAGACGCCGACCGAGGCCAGGGCGCCGACGCCGCCAAACACCGCCGCGCCGATCGGCCCCAGGAAGCGCACCGCCACGCCGGAATAGGCCTCGCCCAGTTCGTTGGACGCGCCGATGAACAGCATGGAGACCGACGACACCCGGCCGCGCATATGGTCGGGCGTGGCCAGCTGAATCAGGGTCTGGCGGATGTTGACGCTGATCATGTCGGCCGCCCCGCCGACGAACAGCACCAGACCGGACAGCCACACGCTCTTGGACAGGCCGAAGGTCAGGGTGCACAGGCCGAAGACGGCGACGGCCATGAACATCCAGCGCCCACCGTGCTTCACTATAGGGAAGCGGCTCAGATAGACCGCCATCAGCAGGGCCCCGACCCCGAACGACGCCCTCAGCAGGCCGAAGCCGACCGCGCCGACATGCAGGATGTCGCGCGCGAAGATCGGCGTCAGCAGGGCGACGCCCGCCAGCAGCACGACAATCAGGTCGAGCGAGATGGCGCCCAGCACGATCTTGGTCTTCCAGACATAGCCCAGCCCCTCGCGCACCTGGGCGACGGCCGAGATGCGCTCTCCGGTCAGCTTGGGCCGGCCGCTGGTCCGGATCAGCAGCAGGCAGGCGATGCCGATGAAGAACATGGCCAGAGACGTGGCGTAGGCGAAGGGCACCGACAGGCCCACGATCACACCGCCCAGCGCCGGGCCCGCGATGGCGCCCGTCTGGAACGCGATCGACTGGGCCGCGATGGCCGGCGGCAGGGCGCGACGGCCCACGACCATCGGCAGGAAGGCCTGGCTGGCTGGGGCAAGGAAGGCGCGCGCCGCGCCGAACACGGCGGCGACGATCAGCAGCCCCCACAGCGGCGGATCGCCATGCAGCGCCATCATCAGAAAGGCCAGAGCGCACATCGATTCCACGAAGACCGAGATGGTCACCGTGTGCTTGCGGTCGCGCCGGTCCGCCATGGCGCCGGCCGGAAGCGTGAAGGCCAGGAGCGGCAGGAACTGACACAGGCCGACCAGGCCCAGATACAGGCTGGCCTGCTCGATCGGATGATCGCGCCGTGCGATCTCATAGACCTGCCACAGCAGGGCGGATGACTGAATCTGGATGCCCAGCACCGCGACCATGCGGCCAAGCCACAAGAGCTTGAAGTCCCGGATGCCCCAGGGACTGGCCGGCCCTTCGGGCGGCGGGGGCGACTGAACCGGTTCGGTCGTCTCGATCGTCTCGCTCACGTGCGGCGCGCCTGATCGGGATATGGAGCGCCATCCCGGTGGAAATAGCGATCGGCGCCCTCGGGCAGGACCATGTCGATGTCGGGATAGTCGCAGGCGTCGGCGACCGGCGAGCGCGTGCCCACCTCCAGCAGAACCGCGTCCTGGGCGGACCGGTTCTCGATCTTGTGCCCGTTGGGGACGCCCGCCTTGAAGCCGGCGCAGTCGCCGGCGCGCAGCACCGTTTCGCCGTCATCCTCGACCAGAACCACCTCGCCTTCCAGCACCCAGACGAACTCGTCTTCCGAGGCGTGCCAGTGACGCTGGCTGGACCAGGCGCCGGGCGGCAGGATCAGGCGGTTGACGCCGAACTGGGTCAGTCCCGCCGCATCGCCCAGCCGCCAGCGGCGGCGCGCCTTGCAGGGCCCGGCGTGTTCCTCGGGATAGGCGGTTCCGTGGCCCGTGGGGGCTGTGTCGAGGTCGATACGGGGCATGGCGCTTCTCGCGGTCGCGAGATGCTCCTAAAGCATGGTCTCATGAGCCGCGCATCAACTCCTGTGATCGATCCTGTCGAACTGACCCGCGACCTGATCCGCCGTCCCTCGGTCACCCCCGCCGACGCCGGGGCCATGGACGTGCTGGAAAAGGCCCTGACCGCCTTGGGCTTCACCTGCCGGCGTATGCCGTTCGAGAACATCGAGAACCTTTACGCCCGACGCGGGACGGCCTCGCCGAACCTCTGTTTCGCGGGCCACACCGACGTGGTGCCGACCGGCCCGGCCGAGGCCTGGAGCGCGGGACCGTTCGAGGCCGAGGTGCGCGAGGGCGTGATCTACGGTCGTGGCGCGGTCGACATGAAGGGCGGCATCGCCGCCTGGGTCGGGGCCGTATCGCGGATCCTGGCCGAGGGCGAACCTGAGGGCTCGCTGTCCTTCCTGATCACGGGCGACGAGGAAGGCCCTGCCCTGCACGGGACCAAGCGCGTGGTCGAGGCCCTGATGGCCGAGGGGGAGGTCATCGACGCCTGCATCGTCGGCGAACCGTCGTCGGCTCAGCGGCTGGGTGACATGATCAAGGTCGGCCGGCGCGGCTCGCTGAACACCTGGATCACCGTCCATGGAAAACAGGGCCATGTCGCCTATCCCGACCGCGCGGCCAATCCGGCGCCCGTGCTGGCGCGGCTGTTGGCGCGGCTGGACGCGCACACCCTGGACGAAGGCTACCCGGAGTTTCCGCCGTCGAACCTCGAGATCACGACCATAGACATCGGCAATCCGGCGACCAACATCATTCCGGCCGAGGCGCGTGCGCGGCTGAACATCCGTTTCAATCCCACCCACACCGGCGACGGGCTGATCGACCGGCTGAACCGCGAGGCGGGTGAGGCCCAGGCGGCGTCGGGCCTGCGGATCGAGCTGGAGCACCTGTGTTCGGGCGAGGCCTTCCTGACCCAGGCCGGCGATTTTGTGGGCGCGGTGCAGACCGCCGTGGAGCAGTCTCTGGGCGTGCGGCCCGAGGCCTCGACTACCGGCGGAACGTCCGACGCGCGCTTCATCCGCGCCCTGTGCCCGGTGCTGGAGCTGGGCCTGGTCGGCCAGACCATGCACCAGATCGACGAGCGTGTGCCGGAGGCCGAGGTGCGGGCTCTGTCCGAAACCTATGAGGCGGTGATCCGCGCCGTGACGCGCCGCCTCTCGGCCAAATGAAAAGGGCGGTCCGAAGACCGCCCTATCCGTTATCTGATCTCGGCGTCAGCTGCCGGTGCCGAAACCCTTGGGCCCGCCGGCGCCTGCGGATCCCGCGCCGCCGGTCGCGGGCGCGGCCGGCTCGACGCCCGCCTGGGCGACGCGAGGCTTGGGCGGGGTAAGGACGGCCGACTTGTCGTCATTGCGATCGGTTTCGGTCTTGGTCTGGTCCATGTTCTGATCGGTCATCTGGGTCTCCTTTGGGTTCCCAAGGCCAACCGTTCGACCGTGCGGCGGGTTCCGTCAGCGCAGGAACAGGTCAAGCACCAGCATCGCGCCCAGAAACACCGCGCCGAACGCGATGAGAAAGAAGATCAGCGCGCGCAGCCACTCCGCGACCGGCGACGGGGGCGGCTTCTCGGGGCCGCCACGAGGCGGCATTTTCACAGGCAGGGCCGTGGTCATGCGAAACTCCACCCTAGTGACCCAGTATAAATCGATCAGCGTTACCCGACGATGAATCCCGCCGCCGACGCGTGACGAACCGTCGCAGCACGCCTATGGATGGCCGGTGAACCTGCGATCCCCCGCCTTCGCCATCCTGTTCTTCGTCAGCCTCATCGCGGCGGCCGGCAATATGGCGCTGCAGTCGGTGCTGCCGCTGATCGGGCGCGAGTTCGGCTTGGCCGACACCCTGGTCGCCGCCGCCTTCGCCGTGTCGGCCCTGCTCTGGACTCTGACCTCGCCCCACTGGGCGCGCCTGTCCGACACCCTGGGCCGCAAGCGGGTGATGATGATTGGTCTGTCGGGCTTCGTCCTGTCGATGACCGGTTTCGGTCTGGCCACCACCGCGGGACTGCAAGGCTGGCTCGGCGCCGTGGCCGCCTTCGTGCTGATGGCGGTGGCGCGCTCGCTGTACGGCCTTTTCGGCTCGGCGGCGCCGATCGCCTCCCAGGCCTATGTCGCCGACCGCACCACGCCGGCCCAGCGCACCCAGGCCATGTCGCTTCTGGCTTCGGCCCAGGGCCTCGGCACGGTGGTGGGGCCGACCCTCGCGCCCTTTCTGGTGCTGCCGGTCATCGGCCTCGCCGGTCCGCTTTACGTCTTCGCCGCCATCGGCCTGATCGTACTGATTGTGGTTTGGCGTCGGCTGCCGTCGGGCGACGTGGTGCGGACCCCGTCCACCAGCGGCCGGCGCGACCGAACGGGCAAGGGCCTGTGGCGAGATCCGCGCGTGCGCGATTTCCTGCTGTTCGGGCTTCTGGTCACCGGCGCTCAGGCGATCAACATCTCGGTCCTGGGCTTTCATGTCATCGACGAGATGGCGGCCGCCGGAACCGGGCGAGACCAGGTCGCCCCCTTCATCGCCCTTGCCATGTTCGCCGGGGCGACCGCCACCCTGCTGGCGCAATGGGGGCTGATTCCGCTACTGAAATTGGAACCGCGCGACCTTATGCGCTGGGGCGCGGGCCTGGCCCTGGTCGGCAATCTGATGAGCATCGCGGCGCCGGGGTATTACGGCGTGGTCATCGCCTATGCGGTCGTTTCAATGGGGGCGGGCTTCGCGCGGCCCGGCTTCACCGCCGGATCGTCGCTGGCGGTCGGCCCGTCGGAGCAGGGCGCTGTGGCCGGGCTGATGATGTCGCTGGCGGGGCTCAGCTTCCTGGCCCCGCCGGTCATCGGAGTCGCCCTATATCAACTGGCTGAACCGGCGCCCTTCGTCGCGAACGGTCTGTTCTTAGCTCTGGCGCTGGCGACCTGCCTGTTCAGCCCGGCGCTGAGGCGAGGCCTGCCGATCGAGGCCGATGCGTCGGACCAGCCGCCGGCCTCCCAGCCCGGCCCCGAGGGCGGTCGCTGAGGCCTTCCTTCGGCCGCGCGCGCGTGGCAGACGAAAAATCATGACCACGACTGCAAAGATCGAGAAACGCATCGGCGTCCAGGCCAGCCCGGAACGCATCTGGGAGGTGCTCAGCGACCTGCGCGGCTGGGATGGCTGGAACCCGTATGAGACCCGCCTGGAGGGCGCCATCGCCTTCGGCGGGCGCGTCAGCCTGGACGAGGCCTTCCCGGAACTTCCGCCTCGCCGGGTCGAGGCTCAGGTGGGCGAGTGGGAGCCGGGCGGGCAGCTGGTCTGGCTGGAGAACCGCGGCTGGCTTTTTCGGTCGATCCGCTACTACGAAATCGAACGGCTGGACGCACAGAGCTGCATCGTCGCCAATGGCGTGATCTTCCAGGGCCTGCGCGGCGAGATGTTCCACGACAAGCACCGCCCCCGCATTCGAAGCGCGCTTGGGACGATCTGCGAACGGCTGAAGCGGGCGTCCGAAAGCTGACTGGCGTCAGCCGCCCTTGGCCCCTTGCGGCTGACCGCGTCAGCCGCCTTTGGCCATGGTGTCCTGGATGTTGATGATCGCCGGCGTCAGGATGACGATGAACAGCACCGGCAGGAAGAACAGGATCATCGGCACGGTCAGCTTGGCTGGCAGGGCCGCGGCCTTCTTCTCGGCGGCGGACAGGCGCAGTTCGCGGTTTTCCTTGGCCATGGTGCGCAGCGCCGCGCCCAGCGGCGTGCCGTAGGTTTCGGCCTGGGTCATGGCGGTGGCGACGGACTTCACCCCCGGATGGTCGGTGCGCTTGGCCAGGCCTTCGTAGGCCATCCGGCGATCCGGCAGATAGCTGAGCTCTGCGGACAGAAGCGTCAGTTCCTCGGCCAGGTCGATCGAGGCGCCCCCGATCTCCTGGCTGACCTTCTGGATCGCCTGTTCTATCGACATGCCGGCCTCGACGCAGATCAGCAGCAGGTCCAGCGCATCGGGAAACGCCTGCATGATCGAAGTCTTGCGCTTAGAGATGCGGTTCGAGAGGTAGATGTTGGGCGCATAGAAACCGATCACCGCCGCGAACATCACGGCCGTCACCCGGCTCATCACCGGCAGGCCGAAATCGTTGAAGACGAACAGGTAGAAGGCCGCGAAGGCCAGGAAGACGAACGGCAGGCTGAAGCGGAAGAAGTAGAAGGTCGTCAGCGGCTTGGGACCGCGATACCCCGCCTGAGCCATCTTCTCGACGACCTTGGGGTCTTCCAGCAGTTTGGTCAGGTTCAACTGTTCGACGATCTTCTTCTTGAAGCCGTCGTCGGTGTGGCGAAGACCCGAGCCCGGAGCGCCGATCGACGCGCGCGAGCGCCGCTTCAGCTCGTCGCGGCGCTCTGACACGGCCTGCATCCGTTTTTCGAGCTTGAGCCCGCCGCCCATGGATCCGGCCAGGGTCAGGACGGTGGCGAACACCAGCACGCCCACGCCGAGGCTGAGCAGGTTCTGAACATCGGTCAGGAAGGCGATCATACCGGACATCACACGACCATCAGAACTTGAAGGAGATCATCTTCTTCATGACGAAGATGCCGAAGCTCATCATCATGACGGCGACCAGGAGCATGAACTGGCCGCGCCGGTCGGTGAACAGCAGCATCATGTAGGCGGGCGTCGTCAGGGTGACGAGGATCATCACCGCCGGCGGCAGCGAGCCGATGATGCCGGCCGAGGCCGTGGCCTCCGACGACAGGGCCTTGATCTTCTCGCCCATCATTCGGCGCGCGCGCAGCACGGTCGACAGGTTGCCCAGCGCCTCGGCTAGGTTGCCGCCCGTCTTCTGCTGGATCGAAATGACAATGGCGAAAAACTTAAGCTCCGGCGTCGGCATCCGCTCGTACATCTTGTCCAGCGCCTGCCCCAGGGTCAGGCCGACGCCAAGGCCTTCGACCAGTGTCTGAAATTCGGGGCCCAACGGCGCGGGGCTTTCGCGGGCGATGATCTTGAAACAGTCCTGGACCGGCAGACCCGACTTGATGCCGCGCACGATGACGTCGACGGCGTTCGGGAATTCCAGCGAGAACTTCTTCATCCGCCGCTTGCCCAGGAAGCCGACCACCCAGCGCGGCAGGCCGAAGCCGATGACGAAGCCGACGCCCAGCGCGATCAGTATATTGGCGCCCAGCACCAGCGGGATCAGAAAGGCGAAGACGCCCAGGCCGACGCTGATGATGATGAAGGTCTTCAGCGACCATTTCAGCCCGGCGTGCTTCAGCTTAGCGGCCATGGTCATGCGCGCCTTGCGCTCGCGCCGCTCGACCTCCTGCAGCTGGGTCATGATGGCCTTGCGGCGCGCCTCGGGCGTATTGGCGGCGGCCGCCTGAGCCGCGCCCTTCTTCGCGCTGGAGGTGGTGGTCTTGACCACGCCGAGGCCCTGGGCGCGCTTCAACGCCTGGGTCCCGCCGTCGTCGTTGCCGACGAACACCCAGCCCAGGCTGGCGATGACGATGAACCCCAGAACGCCGGCGAGGATTTCCAGCATCACCTACTCCGCCGCGTCCAGGGCTTCGGCCAGTTCACGCTCCAGCCCGTAGTAGCGGGCGCGGTCCCAGAAGCGCGGGCGCGCGATGCCGGTCGAGCGGTGGCGGCCGATGATCTTGCCGTTCGCGTCCTCGCCGGTGATTTCGTACAGGAACAGGTCCTGGGTCACGATCACGTCGCCTTCCAGCCCGACCACCTCGGTGATGTGGGTGATGCGGCGCGAGCCGTCGCGCAGGCGCGCGGCCTGGACGATGACGTCGACAGATCCGACGATCATTTCGCGGATGGTCTTGGACGGCAGGCCGTAGCCGCCCATGGTGATCATGGACTCCATCCGGCTGATGGCTTCGCGCGGGCTGTTGGCGTGCAGCGTGCCCATCGAGCCGTCGTGGCCGGTGTTCATGGCCTGCAGCAGGTCGAAGGCCTCGGGGCCGCGCACCTCGCCGACGATGATCCGCTCGGGGCGCATCCGAAGGCAGTTCTTGACCAGATCGCGCATGGTGATCTGGCCCTGGCCTTCCAGGTTCGGCGGACGCGTCTCCAGGCGCACCACGTGCGGCTGCTGCAGCTGCAGCTCGGCGGCGTCCTCGCAGGTGATGACGCGCTCGGTTGGGTCGATGAAGGCCGTCAGGGTGTTCAGAAGCGTCGTCTTGCCCGAGCCCGTGCCGCCCGAGATGACGAGGTTGCATCGCGACGCGCCGATGACGCCCAGGACGCGCGCGCCCTCGGGACTGATGGAGGCGTACTCCACCAGATTCTTCATCGTCAGCTTGTCTTTCTTGAACTTCCGGATCGTCAGCGTGGGGCCGTCGATCGCCAGCGGCGGGGCGATGACGTTGACGCGCGAGCCGTCGGCCAGACGGGCGTCGCAGATAGGCGAGCTCTCGTCCACGCGGCGGCCGACCTGGCTGACGATCCGCTGACAGATGTTCATCAGCTGGCCGTTGTCGCGGAAGCGGATGTTCGTCAGCTGGACCTTGCCGCCAACCTCGATGAACACCCGGCCGGCGCCGTTGACCATGATGTCGGCGATGTCGTCTCGCGCCAGCAGCGGTTCCAGCGGCCCGTAGCCGAGGACGTCGTTGACGATGTCCTGGACCAGGTGCTCCTGCTCGGCCACCGACATGGAGACGTTCTTGATCGCCACCAGTTCCGCGACGATGTCGCGGATCTCTTCCGACGCCGTCTTCTGATCCAGCTGCGCCAGCTGGGCCAGGTCGATGGTGTTCATCAACGCGTTGAAGATCGTGGTCTTCGTGGCGTGATAGTAGTCCGACTGCTCGCGCACGATCTCGGCGACCTGCTGAGCCTTTTTCAGTTGCTCCAGACCGGGCGTCGCCTTGGGGCCGGGGCCCGAGGGTTGGGCCGGAGCGGGCTGCGGCTTGGGCCGCGAGGCCAAGGCGTCGAGACGGTCCGGCTTGGGCTCAGGCGCGGGCGCGCCGCCGCTGGGACCGAACGGCTGGGCGGCGGCGGCCTTGTCAAAGGCTTCGGCCGGATCGGGCGCAGGCGCGCTCGCGGGCCGAGGCGCCGTGGCCACGCCGCCTTCGACCGTTCCTGTGCGCTTACCGAACACGCGTCAGCTCTTCTTCTTGAACAGGCCGGCGAACATGGACTGGCCCTTGGCCTTGGCAGGCCTCGCCGAGGCCTTGGCGCCCTTGGGCGCGGCGATGGCCGGCAGTTCGCGGCGGCTGACGATCTGGGCCAAGGTCTGGAAGGCCTCGGCCGCCTTGGACTTGGCGCCCGCGTCCAGGATCATCTGGCCGTTGTTGGCCGCCGTGCCGAACAGCTTGGCGTCGAAGGGGATGACCAGCGACGGGTGAACGCCCAGGGCCTCGCCGAACTCCTTGGCCGGGATCTCCGGGCGGCCGGGCACGCCGACCTGGTTCAGCACCAGGCGGGGGGGCGCGTCGTTGGGGCGGGCCTGCTTGATCAAATCGATCATGTTCTTGGCGTTGCGCAGCGAGGCCAGATCGGGCGCGGCCACGATCACCACTTCGTCGGCCGAGACCAGGGTCTTGCGCATCCAGCCCGACCACAGGTGCGGCAGGTCCAGCACCACGAAGGGCGCCGTGGAGCGAATACGGCTGGTGACCTCGTCGAAGGCGTCCGGCGAAATGTCCCAGTCGGCGTCAAGGGTGGCAGGCGCAGCGAACAGACTCAGCTTGTCGGTGCAGCGCGCCATCATGCGGTCCAGCAGGGTCGCGTCCAGGCGGTCGGGCTGGTTCAGGGCGTCCGCAACACCGGCCAGCGGGTCCTGGTTGAAGTCAAGGCCTGCGGTGCCGAACGGCAGGTCGTAGTCGACGATGACCGTATTGGCGCCGATCCGCTCGGAAATGGCGTAGGCGGTGTTGTGCGCGATGGCCGAGGCGCCGGCCCCGCCGCGCGCGCCGACGAAGGCGATGGTGCGGCCGACGAAGGGCTGGGCCGGGTCGTTGAACAGGCCGCCGATGGCCGAGATCAGCTGCAGGGGCTGGACCGGGGCGACCAGATACTCGCTGACGCCGCGACGCATCAGCTCACGGAACAGCAGGATGTCGTTGGTCGCGCCGATGATGATGACCTTCGTGCCTGCGTCGCAGACCTCGGCCAGCTGATCGACTTGCGCCAGCAGCGTTTGCGGATCGTTCAGGCACTCGACGATGATCAGCGGCGGCGTGGGCTCGTGCTGATAGGCCTCGATGGCGGCCGGGACGCCGCCGACCCGAATCTGGGTCGTGGCGCGCGACAGGCGGCGGTCCTGCCCTGCGCGTTCAGCGGAAGCCAGGGTGTCCTGGCGCTCGGCGAAGACGTGGATGGCGATGCGCGGCACCGACACCTCGACCGCGTGGTCCGACAGGCTGGAGACCGCCAGACTGGTTGTCTCGGCGTGCAGCGCCTGGGCGGCGCCCGCGACCAGTTCGCCGACAGGATTGAAGCTCGGCTGCGCATCGGGCTGCGGCGCGGCCGCGACCGCGGCGGGGGTGAACTGCAGCGGTTCGCGCGCGGGCGCCGGCGCCTCGACGGGTGCGTCCATCAAGGGGTCGGGGTCGAACGAGATGTCCAGGTCGAACTCGTCGTCGAAACCGTCGGTGGGGCGCGAGGCGAAGGCGTTGCTCATGATCCTACTCCACCGCGTTGGCGACGCGGCCGCGCACAAGCTCTTCCTGGGACGTCGAAGTGTTTTCGCCCTTGCGATAGGCGTCGAAAACAACGGCGGCCCGACCGGAATCAGAAGGGGTCATGCCGCGCGGCTGGATGATGTCCCGGGGATTGTCGATCTGGGCGGCCATGTTGGCGGTGATGGCGCAGCCGAGGTTCAAGCTCGAACGGTTGGCGAAGGTGCTGCGCATGTTGCCGTGCTGGGCGGAGCAATCAGGGATCACCACCCGCGCGGTCTCGAACCCGGCCAGGACGGGGGCGCGGGGGTCCGGCGCGGGATAGCTGGCGACCGCGATGCGATGCGCCGGCACGCCGAGGCTTTCCAGCGTCGAACGGACCCGCCAGGCCATGGAAGCGGAGGCGGGATCTTCGCCCGCCGGCGCCTCGACGACCAGAACGTCGCCTCGCGCCTCGGCGAAGCGACGCACCAGATCATGCAGCGCCGCGTTCTGGGCGGCGGACACGCCCTGTTCGTGAACCGCCAGGGCGATCCGGTCCATGCCGGGCTCAACCTGCAGGCTGAAGCGGCTGATCGGGGTCAGGGGCGCGGGACCCTGGTCCACGCCAGTGGCGCAGCCGGCCAAGACGCCGGCGAGGATTAGGACCGCCGCGGCGGTCGCGGGCGAACGACGGGTCATTCGATCACATATCCCACGGGTCCCTGCCAGCCTTGCGCCGGAGCAGCGGCGGGGCGGGACCGGCCATAGGCCTGGTTGAGTTGTCCGAAGAAGATCGTCTGGGCGTCGTTGGCGATCTGAAGATTGTCCGCCGGCGTCTGCATGCGGCCCGGCGAGGTCGGCGAGACGGTGTAGGCCTCGACGATGATCACCAGTTCGGTCTCGCCCGACAGATAGTCACGCGACCGGAACAAAGACCCCAGCACCGGCAGGGCGCCCAGACCTGGCAGTTGATCGACGTTCTGACGGGTGTCCTCGCGCAGAAGGCCCGCGATCATCAGCGAACCGCCGCTGGGCAGCTCCACCGTGGTCGAGGCGCGCCGCACGTTGAGGGCTGGAATGACAAGCGCATTTTCGGCCGTGCCGCCAAGGGTGAAGGCGCCCGAGTTGGTCAGCTCGGACACTTCGGTCGAGAGCTGAAGCGAAATGCGGCCTTCCGACAGGACGATCGGGCGGAACGCCAGGCGCACGCCGAAAGGCTTGAACGAAACGCTGATGTTGCCGTCGCTGTCGCGCCCGACCGGGACTGGGAACTCGCCGCCGGCCAGGAACTCAGCGTTCTCACCGCTGACCGCCGTCTGATTGGGCTCGGCCAGGGTGCGCACCAGGCCGGTGCGCTCGAACGCGCGAAGCACCCCGGTGACGCCTTCGCCTAAGCCGTCGGAATAGACCAGGCCGCCGCCGCCGAGCTGACTGCCTGACACGGCGAAGGTGGCGATGTTGGACAGGCGCAGGCCGTCGCCCGCATCGGCCAGGATGGCGTCAAGATCCACGCCCAGCTGTTTGATGACGCTGCGCTGCACTTCGATGATGCGCGCCTTGACCATGACCTGATCCGAACCGGAGATGGTCATCATGTTCAGCACCTTCTCGGGCGCAGAGACGAAGGCGCGCGCCAGCTGGGCGGCGCGGTCGGCTTCGCCGGGACTGCCGACCCGGCCGGTCAGGATGATGCTGTCGTTCACGGCCTCGGCACGGACTTCCGAGCCGGGCATGACACGCGCCAGCGTGTCCTGCAGCGCGCCGACGCCGGCGTCCACGCGGATGCGCAGCGAAAGGATGGTGCGGCCCGCGGCGTCCAGGAACACCGCGTCGCTCTCGCCCGGCTGCAGGCCGATGATGGTGACCCGGCGCGCCGAGTGCTGCAGCGCCTCGGCTACCTGCGGATTGGAGATGATGGTGTCGCGGGCGTCGGTCGGCAGGTCCACGGCCATGGAACTGCCGCGCGGCAGATTGACCATCTGCGGCGCGGCGCCGGTGGCGACAGAGCGGCTCTGCGCCGCCGCAGTCGTGGGAAGCGGAGCCAGGCCGGCGCTGGCGATCAGCGCGGCGCAGGCGGTTGCGAGAAGGCGATTCATTGGACCACCACCACGTCGGGCGCACCGCCGCGATAGATGCGGACGGCGGAGGTTTCGGTTTTCGGCGCGTTCACCTGACCCGACGGGCCGGAGGTGTCGGCGTAGGAGCGCAGCACCAGGGACAGTTCGCCCTCGGACTTGGCCAGGGCGAGGGCCTCGGCGTCGCGAGGGCCGACTTCGAGCGTGGCGGTCGCGCCGACCACGGCCTGCTGGTCGTCGCTGGCGCGCGTGGTCTGGTCGATGGCCAGGACCTTGATGTTCTGCATGACGGTGGCTGAGGCGAAGCGGCTGCGGCCCGACTGGTCGCCCGCGACGTCGGACAGGCGCATCTCGCGGGTCAGCAGGACGTCGACCCGATCGCCCGGTAGGATGAAGCCGCCGGCGGCCGTTTCGACCGACACCCGCACGGCGATGGCGCGCATGCCAGGCTCCAGATAGGCGGCCATGTAGCCGCTGTCGCCGGCGCGCACGATCTTGCGCGCAACGATGGGTTCGCCGGCCAGGATGCTTTCGCGCACCACGGCGCCGATGTAGTCGCCCTTGGCGCCTGGCGAATTGATCTCAGAGGCGGCGCGCGCCACCCGGGCGACGGCGCCTTCGGGCTTGGCGGGCTCGACGGCGGCGTTCTCGTCCATCGGCGCGGCGCCGTCGGTGATGTAGGCGGGGTTGATGTCGGCCACGACCCAGTCCTTCCAGGTCATGTCGGCGTCGGCCAGACGCGCGCCGGGGGCGAGGTCGCGCGCGGCCACCAGCACATTGGCGCGCGGGCGCGTATCGACGGCCGCCGTGGCCACGGCGGTGGGCTCGCCGGACGAGGAGCCCATGGCTCTCACGACAAGGGCCAGGCCGATCGCCGAAACGGCGGCGATGCAGATGACGACGATGCGGGCGGGTTTCATCCAGAACCTCCGGCGATCGGGAGCGCTCCTCGGAATCCTGTTCCGCGCCCCCTGCCGTTAACGACAATGGGGGCATGGGGTTAACGGCCCCCTAAATCAGTAAAACGCCGTTTTGGCGAACGTCGATACGAGCGTTCGACGGGCCTCAGACGCCGACAAAGGTCTGGACCAGAGGCGAGGTCGGGAAGGCCAGCAGGGCCCCAATGGCGATGGCGACACCGTAGGGTATGTCGCCCTTGGGCTGCATCAGATGCGCCACCCAGCCCGGCGCGTGGCCGATGTAGCGCGGCGCATAGGCGCGCGCGAAGATCAGCGCCAGACAGAACATTCCGCCCGCAAGCGCGGTCCACAGCACGAACATCCCAGACCCGCCCACGCCCAGCCAAAGGCAGGCGGCCGCCATCAGCTTGGCGTCGCCGCCGCCGATCCAGTTGAGGGCGAACATGCCGGCGCCAATGAACAGGGCGGCGATGGCCACACCCACATGCGCGCCGACGGAGAGCGGCGCCAGGCCCGCGATGAAGGCCGCCGGGAAGAAGGCCACGATCAGGATCAGCGAGATCCAGTTCGGGATCTTCATCGTTGTCAGGTCGTGCAGCCCGGCGACGATGACCAGGGCCGGCAGGATCGACAGAAGGATCAGGGTCACGGTGTCCATGCCAACAGACTGCATCAACGAGTTTAACAATGACTGATCGTGTGCGCCTCGGTCCCGCCGAGAACAGCGTGGCGCAAGCAAAAGGGGCCGGAGCGTGATCGCTCCGGCCCCTCGGTCTTGTCAGGCGAGGCCTGGCTTATGCGCCAGCTTCGCCGCCCATGCCGGTCACGACGGCGTTGAACTTGGTCTTGATGGTCGAACCCAGGGCCGTGACGGCCGAGATGATGACAACGGCGATGAGCGCGGCGATCAGGCCGTACTCGATGGCGGTGGCGCCGGACTCATCCTTGACGAAGCGCGAAACGAAGTTGGTCATTTTGATCCCTCATAAGGTCAGGTGAAGCGAGCTAACTGCGGGGAGGCGGTCGCCCGCTTTACCCCCAAACGCAGGATCACTTTGGGACTGTCCGGTTAAAACGACGTCGTCAGGCGTGGTTACCTTGAAGTTTACTGTAAATAGTCCTTCGACGTCCGCGCATAGCAAAGGGGCCGGAGCGTGATCGCTCCGGCCCCTCGGTCTTTTCGGACGGCGTCTGGCTTAGGCGCCGGCTTCGCCGCCCATGCCGGTCACGACGGCGTTGAACTTGGTCTTGATCGTGCCGCCCAGGGCCGTGACGGCCGAAATGATGACCACGGCGATGAGCGCGGCGATCAGGCCGTACTCGATGGCGGTGGCGCCGGATTCATCTTTGGCGAAACGCGAAACGAAGTTGGTCATGTCAGATCCTTTTCCATCACCAGCGTCGCCGGTGTGCCCCGCCGATCCGCTGTACTTGCTCAAACTGACACCATCGCCTTAAATTCAAGTAAAGCAGATGTAACCGCGCTGTTCACTCATGCTAACAAACCCTTTCCGAGCATTTCAGACTTTCTTGATCTTTGCATGGCACCGTTCGCGCGTTCGTCCACGCGCGTTCGATGAAATTCGGGGAACCCCAATGATGAAGGCCTGCTCAGCCCTGGTCGCCGCCTTGACCG
>NZ_JBKBML010000017.1:0-46941 GCF_046295775.1 Brevundimonas sp.
CGGCGGAGGCGGGGGAGGCGGAGGCGGTGTGACCACGCCACCACCCGAACCTCCTCCGCCGCCGCCGCCGCCGCAGGCGCTGAGGCCAAATCCACCCAGGGCGAACAGCGCCGCCGCCAAGCTGACTGCACGAATTCTCGACGAGACCATGACGCGCTCCTACTCCCGAACGTCAGTCTTTGTATGGGCGTGAGGCCTTGGCAACCCCCTTAACGCCGTCACGCCTTGCTCCAGTCGGTTACGTGGGGCATGGGGGCGCGGATGCGCCTCGCCTTTATGGGAACCCCCGAATTCGCCGTGCCGTCGCTGGCCGAGCTCATCGCCTCTGGCCATGAGGTGGTCGCCGTCTGGTCCCAGCCGCCGCGCCCGAAGGGTCGAGGACAGACGCTGAAGCCCTCGCCGGTCCAGGCTTTCGCCGAGACCATGGGCCTGCCGGTGTTCACGCCCGAATCCATGAAGACGCCCGAGGCGATCGAGGCCTTTCGCGGTCTGGAAGTCGATGCGGCCTGCGTGGTCGCCTATGGCCAGATACTTAAGCGCGAGGTGCTGGAGGCGCCGCGCCTGGGCTGTTTCAATCTGCACGGCTCGCTCTTGCCGCGCTGGCGCGGCGCGGCCCCGATCCAGCGGGCCATCATAGCGGGCGACCGTCAGACAGGCGTGCAGATCATGCGCATGAGCGAGGGGATGGACGAAGGCCCGATCCTGCTCAGCGAAGTTCTAGACATTCGGCCCGACGACACCGCCGCCAGCCTGTCGGATCGCATGGCCGTCACCGGCGCCAGCCTGTGGCCTCGCGCCCTGGCCGCCATCGAACGCGGCGGGGCGACCGAGACCGAACAGGCCGGTGAGCCCACCTACGCCCGCAAGATCACGCCTGCCGAGGCCCGCATCGACTGGAGCCGTTCGGCAGCCCAGATCGACGCCCACGTGCGCGGCCTGTCGCCCTTTCCCGGCGCGTGGTTCGCCGGCCCCGACGGCGCGCGTATCAAGGCGCTTATGTCAGCGGTCGTCTCTGGCGCCGGCGCGCCCGGCCAGGTGCTGAACGGCGACGGCCTGGTCGTCGCCTGCGGCGAGGGCGCGGTCCGTCTGTCGCGCGTTCAGCGTGAAGGCAAGGCGGCCCAGGCCGACGTCGAAATGCTGCGCGGCTATCCGATCGCGCCGGGCGTGGTGATGGGCTGATGCCCCGCTATCGACTGACGATCGAATACGACGGCTCGGGCTACAACGGCTTTCAGGCCCAGGCCGGCCAGCCGACGGTGCAGGGCGCGATCGAGCAGGCGGTGCGGAAGTTCTCGGGCCAGGCGGTGCGGATCGCGGCGGCGGGCCGAACCGACACCGGCGTGCACGCCACCGGCCAGGTCGTCCATGTCGACCTTGAGCGTGACTGGCCGGCGCGCACGGTCATGAATGCGCTGAACGCCCATCTGATCGAAGACGAGGTGTCGGTGCTGGACGCCGCCTTGGTGGATGACGAGTGGCACGCGCGCTTCTCCGCGACCGGCCGGCGCTATCTGTATCGCATCCTGAACCGCCCCGGCCGCCCGGCCCTGGACCATGGCCGGGTCTGGCACGTGAAGAAGCCGCTGGACGCCGAGGCCATGCATCGCGCGGCCCAGGCCCTGGTCGGGCATCACGACTTCACCACCTTTCGCGACGTCAACTGCCAGTCCGCTTCCCCGGTTAAGTCGTTGGACGAGGTGGCGGTAGAGCGCATCGGCGAAGAGGTGCGGCTGCGTTTCGCCGCCCGCTCTTTCCTGCATCGCCAGGTGCGGTCGATGACCGGCTCCCTGGTCGAGGTCGGTCTGGGCCGGTGGGGCGAGGACGCGGTGGCCGAAGCGCTGGCGGCGCGCGACCGTGCGCGATGCGGCCCCGTCGCGCCCTCGACAGGCCTGTATCTGACCGGAGTGGTCTACTAGCGACGCGCGTCGTTGGAGGCACCGGTCACGGCCTGGCCGGCGGCCTGCATATCGCGGCCGACGCCGGCGACGGTGTTGCAGGCGGTCAGCGCCAGCGAGGCGGCGATCAGCGACAGGGCGGCGAGTTTACGCATGGCGGGCTCCGATCAAGCGTTGCAGTGCGCCTTGATAGCCAGCCTCGGCCATCTGGTCTATCTCCAGGTCCATGACCCAGCCCGCCGGAACCGCCGCCCGCCGCCTCGTCGAAACCCTGATCGTCAACGGCATCGACCGCGTTTTCTGCGTGCCGGGCGAGAGCTATCTGGCCGTGCTGGACGCCCTGGCCGACGTGACCTCCGACATCCAGGTCATCGCCTGCCGCCACGAGGCCGGAGCCGCCAACATGGCCGAGGCCTACGGCAAGCTGACCGGAAAGCCCGGCATCTGCATGGTCACGCGAGGACCCGGCGCGACCCACGCCTCGATCGGGGTGCACACGGCGCATCAGGATTCCACGCCGATGATCCTGTTTGTCGGCCAGATCGCCCTGACCGACCGGGGCCGCGGCGCCTTCCAGGAGATCGATTATCGCGAGGTCTTCGGCGGCCTGGCCAAATGGGCGACCGAGTTGGAAAGCCCCAACCGCACGGTCGAGGTCGTGGAACGCGCCATCGCCACCTCGCTGCAAGGCCGGATGGGGCCGGTGGTCATCGCCCTGCCCGAGGACGTGCTGCTGGAGGACGGCGGCCCCGCGCCCGTGCGCGCCGTCACGCCCGCCAAGGCAGCCCTGGACTCCGCCTTCGTCGAACAGCTGCAACAGCGCCTGGCCAAGGCCGAGCGCCCGCTGCTGGTGCTGGGCGGATCGGGCTGGAGCGAAGAGGCGGCGGGCGCGATCGGCGACTGGGCCGAGCGGCTGGGCCTGCCGGTCAGCCTCTCGTTCCGCCGCAAGGACATCCTGTCCAACGACCGCCCCAACTACGTCGGCGACCTGGGGCTGGGCTGCAATCCCAAGCTGATCCAGCGGGCGAAGGACGCGGATCTGATCATCGCCGTCGGCGCGCGCCTGGGGGAGAATCCGACACAGGGCTACACCCTGCTGGACCGGGCCCGCACCGCCGAGGTGCTGGTACATATCCACCCTGGGCCGGAAGAGCTGGGCCGCGTCTGGCCGACCACGATGAGCGCGGCGGCGGACAACAGCCTGGCGGCCCTCGCCCTGACCGCCATCGAGCCGGGCCGGACCTGGCATGACGAGGCCCGGCAGGGCCACGCCGACTGGCGCGCCTTCTCCACGCCCGGCGAGGTCACGGGCGCGGTCAATCTGGGCGTCTGCATGGCGCATCTGGCCGAGGGCCTGCCGGCCGACGCCATCGTCACCAATGGCGCAGGCAACTTCGCCGCCTGGCTGCACCGCTTCTATCGCCACCGCGCGTGCCGGACCCAGCTGGCGCCGACGTCGGGCGCCATGGGCTACGGCTATCCGGCGGCCCTGGCGGCCAAGTCGATCCATCCGGACCGAGACGTGGTCTGCATCGCCGGCGACGGCGACTATCTGATGACGGGCCAGGAAATCGCCACGGCGGTCCAGTACGGGATCAACGCCGTGGTGGTGGTGGTGGACAACGGCACCTACGGCACCATTCGCATGCACCAGGAAGGCCACTTCCCCGGCCGAGTGGTCGCCACCGACCTGAAGAACCCGGACTTCGTCAAATACGCCGAGGCCTTCGGCGCCTTCGGCGTGCGCTGCGACCGCAGCGAGGACTTCCCGGCGGCCCTGAAGGCGGCGCGCGAGGCGGGCCGGCCGGCCCTGGTGCACCTGGTCACATCGGCCGAAGACATCGCGCCGGGCCGCACCCTCACCCAGCTGCGCGGCGGCTGAGTTCAGCCTTGGGCCGAGCGCACGGCGGCGGCGCCCGCCAGCGGCGCCAGGGCGGCGGCGAACAGGGCGTAGGCGGTCAGAAAGGCCAGGGCAGGGGCCGGCGAGAGGCCCTGCGACGCCTGCTCGACCGCACCGGCGCCGAAGATCACCGGCGGAATGAACAGCGGCAGCACGACCACCGCGATCAGCACGCCGCCGCGCTTGGCGCCCAGCGCCAGGGCCGCGCCCAGCGCCCCGGTGAAGGCGAAGCCCAGGCCGCCGATCAGGGCGGCCAGCCCCGTCAGTCCCACCCGTTCGGGCGGCTGGCCCAGGGCCAGGGCGGCGACCGGCGCGGCCAGGGCCAGCGGCAGGCCCGTCGCGCACCATTGGGCCAGGGCCTTGAGCGCCACGACGGCCTCCATGGGCAGGGGGCCGGACGCGATCAGGTCCAGCGCCCCGTCCTCGAAGTCCCGCTCGAACATCCGCTCCAGCGACAAGAGGGACGCCAGCGCCAGGGCCAGCCAGGTCGCGCCCGAAGCCGCCGGGGCCAGCACCTTGGCGTTCGCGCCGGCCGCCAGCGGCAGAATGGCGGTCAGGCAGAGCAGGAAGCCGCACGCCAGCAACGGCCCGCCGCCGCCGCCCCATGCCAGGGAAAGCTCGCGCCGGAACAGGCGCGTCGCGCTCACGACGCCGCTCCCAGTTCGACGGGCCGCGCCGTCACCGGCAGCGGATCATGCACCGCCGCCAGAATGATCCCGCCGCCGGCCAGATGCTCGGCCATTATCTCGCCCACCCGCGTGCGCCAGGCGGCGTCCAGGGGCGCCAGCGGCTCGTCCAGCAGCCACAGGGTTCGCGGCGCGGCGACCAGTCGGCCCATGGCCAGGCGCCGCCTCTGGCCCGCAGACAGCTTGCGTGTCTCCAGATCGAGAAGGGGGCTCAGACCCAGACGTTCGACCGCGCGTTCGATCCCGGTGCCGTCTGCACCCAGATAGCCGGCCTGGAAGTCCAGTTCGTCGCGCGCGGCGCGGCCGCCCTTCAGCCCTTCGAGATGCCCCATCAGATGCAGCCGCCCGCGTCGGGCCTCGGTGGCGTCCATGCCGAAGTCGATCGTCCCGGCGTCGGGCCGGATCAACCCGGCCACGGCGCGCAGCAGACTGGTCTTGCCCGCTCCGTTCGCCCCCGTCAGCGCACCCGCTTCGCCAGGATTCAGCGCAAACGTCAGGCCGTTGAACAGCCGCCGCTCACCGCGCGATAATGCGAGATTCTGGACATTGAGACCTGTCAGCATGACCGATACGTCTTGAGAACCGCTCTCAATATCCATGACGCCGTCGTGGATACATGGACGGGTAAGACAAGCCGGACTATATCCGCCATCGCCGCAGCAGGCTTTCGCCGCGCGCGCCGGGGACCTGTGCGCCCCGTCGTCCAGCGCGCGAAGGCGCAACCGAATTGTCGGGCGGCGATGACCAGAGGAACCCTCCCATGCCGTCAGTCGACAGCCTGTCCACCCGTCGCGATCTCTCCGTCGGGCGCAAGAAATACGCCTATTACAGCCTTCCCGCCGCCGAGGAAGCCGGTCTGACCGGGATTTCCCGCCTGCCGCGCTCCATGAAGGTGCTGCTGGAGAACCTTCTGCGCAACGAGGACGGCGTCTCCGTCAGCGAGGGCGACCTCAAGGCCGTGGCCGCCTGGCTTGAGAACAAGGGCGCCGTCGAGCACGAGATCGCCTTCCGTCCGGCCCGCGTGCTGATGCAGGACTTCACCGGCGTGCCCGCCGTCGTCGACCTGGCCGCCATGCGCGACGCCATGGCCAAGCTGGGCGCCGATCCCAGCAAGATCAATCCGCTGAACCCCGTCGATCTGGTCATCGACCACTCGGTGATGGTCGACAACTTCGGCACGTCCAAGGCCTTTGGCCAGAACGTCGAGCGCGAATACGAGCGCAACATCGAGCGCTACAACTTCCTGCGCTGGGGCTCGTCGGCCTTCAACAACTTCCGCGTGGTGCCCCCCGGCACCGGCATCTGCCACCAGGTAAACCTGGAGAACCTGGCTCAGACCGTCTGGACCCTGACCGAGGGCAAGACCACGGTCGCCTATCCTGACACGGTGGTCGGCACCGACAGTCACACCACCATGATCAACGGCCTGGCCGTCCTGGGCTGGGGCGTCGGCGGCATCGAGGCCGAAGCCGCCATGCTGGGCCAGCCGATCCCGATGCTGATCCCCGAGGTCGTGGGCTTCCGCCTCACCGGCAAGCTGCCCGAGGGCGCGACGGCCACCGACCTGGTGCTGACCGTCACCCAGATGCTTCGCAAGAAGGGCGTGGTCGGCAAGTTCGTCGAATTCTTCGGCGACGCCATCGCCGGCATGACCATCGAGGACCAGGCGACCATCGCCAACATGGCCCCCGAATACGGCGCCACCTGCGGCTTCTTCCCGGTGTCGCGCGCCACGATCGACTATCTGACCGCCACGGGCCGCGACAAGGCGCGCGTCGCCCTGGTCGAAGCCTACGCCAAGGCCCAGGGCCTGTGGATCGACGAAACCTCGGAAGACCCGGTCTTCACCGATGTGCTGGAACTGGACATCTCGACCGTCGTGCCGTCGCTGGCCGGTCCCAAGCGTCCGCAGGACCGCGTCGAGCTGACCAACGCCGCCCCGGCCTTTGAAACGGCGCTGGCCGAAGTCTTCGCCCGCCCCGTCGACGGCGGGCGCGTGGCCGTGGAGGGCCAGAAGTTCGATCTGGGCGATGGCGATGTCGTGATCGCCGCCATCACCTCGTGCACCAACACCTCCAACCCGTCGGTGTTGATCGCCGCCGGTCTGGTGGCGCGCAAGGCTCATGCGCTGGGCATGAAGGCCAAGCCTTGGGTCAAGACCTCGCTGGCGCCCGGCTCGCAGGTCGTCACCGACTATCTGACCGACGCCGGCCTGCAGAAGGATCTGGACGCGCTGGGTTTCAACCTGGTCGGCTACGGCTGCACCACCTGCATCGGCAACTCGGGTCCGCTCGATCCGGCGATCTCCAAGGCGATCAACGACAACGCCCTGGTCGCCACCTCGGTCCTGTCGGGCAACCGCAACTTCGAAGGCCGCGTGAACCCCGACGTCCAGGCCAACTATTTGGCCTCGCCACCGCTGGTCGTGGCCTACGCCCTCGCCGGCTCGATGCGGATCGACATCACCAAGGACCCGATCGGCAAGGACAAGAAGGGCAACGACGTCTTCCTGAAGGACGTGTGGCCGACCAGCCAGGAAATCGCCGACATCCAGAAGAAGTCGGTCACTCCGGCCATGTTCGCCAAGCGCTACAAGGACGTCTTCAAGGGCGACAAGCACTGGCAGGCCATCAAGGTCACCGGCGGCCAGACTTATGAGTGGGACGACAACTCCACCTACGTCCAGAACCCGCCCTACTTCGAGGGCCTGTCGATGGAGCCGACCCCGGTCAGCGACATCGTCGAGGCGCGCATCCTGGGCATCTTCGGCGACTCGATCACCACCGACCACATCTCGCCGGCCGGTTCGATCAAGAAGGCCTCGCCCGCTGGTCAGTACCTGACCAATCATGGCGTCGATGCGCTGGACTTCAACAGCTACGGCGCGCGCCGCGGCAACCACGAAGTCATGATGCGCGGCACCTTCGCCAACATTCGCATCCGCAACAAGATCACGCCGGACATCGAAGGGGGCGTGACCAAGCACTTCCCGTCGCAGGACACGATGTCGATCTACGACGCGGCCATGCGCTACCAGGCCGAGGGGCGTCCGCTGGTCGTCTTCGCCGGCAAGGAATACGGCACCGGCTCGTCGCGCGACTGGGCGGCCAAGGGCACGCGCCTGCTGGGCGTCCGCGCCGTCATCGCCGAAAGCTATGAGCGCATCCACCGCTCCAACCTGGTCGGGATGGGCGTGGTGCCGCTGCAGTTCAAGGCCGACGGCTGGCTGAAGCTGGGCCTGACGGGCGAGGAGATCGTCACCATCCGCGGCCTGTCGGACGTCAACATCGGCAAGCTGAAGCCGCGTCAGGACCTGTGGGTCGAGATGTTCCGCCCCTCGGACGGCAAGATGGCCCGCTTCCCGGTCCGCTGCCGCATCGATAACCAGACCGAGCTGGAATACTTCAAGGCCGGCGGCGTCATGCCCTACGTCCTGCGCAACCTGGCCCGCGGCCCGGAAGCCGAAGCGGCGGAGTAGGCCTCAAGCCGCGCGCGACAGGCCAACTATCCGGCCTCAAGCAGCGCGAAGCGCGGTAGGCCAATCAAATGAAGGGCCGGTGGAGCGATCCGCCGGCCCTTTGTCTTGCCTGACCGCGCCCGCCGTGGCACAGGGCGCGCGAACAAGGATCCGCGCCGGCGACGGTCAGCGGATGGCTATCCCGGCCGCCGATCCGCCGGGAAACCGAACAGACCCATTGCTCGATAGCCGGCGCACCGTCGCCCGGGTCTGATCCGTCCTTTGCGTGACCCCATGTCCATCATCGCCTCCGCGCGCCAGCAATGGCTCGCCAACCCGCGCCGCGACCTGCTGGCCGGGACCGTCGTCGCCCTGGCCCTCATTCCCGAAGCCATCGCCTTTTCCATCATCGCTGGCGTCGATCCCGCCGTCGGCCTCTACGCCAGCTTCGTCATCGCCGTGACCATCGCCTTCGTCGGCGGCCGGCCCGCCATGATCTCGGCGGCGACGGGCGCAATGGCCCTGTTGATGGTCACCCTGGTTCGCGACCATGGCCTTGAGTACCTGTTCGCCGCCTCCATCCTGACCGGCGTATTTCAGATCATCGTCGGACTGTTGAGGCTGGGCCGATACATCAAGTTCGTCAGCCGCAGCGTCATGACGGGCTTCGTCAACTCGCTGGCCATCCTGATCTTCCTGGCCCAGATGCCCGAGCTGATCGGCGCCAACTGGCAGACTTTCGCCCTGGTCGCCGCCGGCCTGGCCATCATCTACGGCCTGCCGCGCCTGACCAGGGCCGTGCCCTCGGCGCTTGTCGCCATCGTGCTGATCAGCGGCTTCGTCATGTGGAGCGGGCTGGATGTGCGCACGGTCGGCGACATGGGCGCCATGCCCTCCACCCTGCCGATGTTCCACATCCCCATGGTGCCCCTGACCTGGGAGACGCTGGCGATCATCGCGCCGGTGGCCGCCACCCTGGCCTTCGTCGGCCTGCTTGAAAGCCTGCTGACCGCCAATCTGCTGGACGACATCACCGACACGCCCTCGGACAAGGATCGCGAGACGCGGGGACAGGGCATCGCCAACATCGCCGCCGGCTTCTTCGGGGGCATGGCGGGCTGCGCCATGATCGGCCAGTCGATCATCAATGTGACGTCCGGCGCGCGCGGGCGGCTGTCGACCTTGTGGGCCGGCCTGTTCCTGCTGTTCCTGATCCTTGTGCTTCAGGACTGGGTGGCGATGATCCCCATGGCCGCCCTGGTCGCCGTGATGATCATGGTCTCCATCGGTACCTTCGACTGGGGCTCGATGATCAAGCTGCGCTCCACGCCGTTCCAGTCGTCCATCGTCATGATCGCCACCACGGCCACGGTCGTCCTGACGCACGACCTGTCCAAGGGCGTGATGCTGGGCGTGGTCCTGTCGGCGATCTTCTTCATGCACAAGGTCGGCAAGACCATCGTCGTCGAAGAGGTCGAGACGCCAGAGGCGGGGCATCTGAGCTATCGGGTGACCGGCAACCTGTTCTTCGCCTCGGCCGATGTCTTCGCCGCCAGCTTCGAGCACCACGGCCATCCGACGCGGGTCGAGATCGACATGAGCAACGCCCACCTGTGGGACCTGACCGGCGTCGCCGCCGTGGACAAGGTGGTGTTCCGCTATCGCCGCCAGGGCGCCGAGGTGAGGGTCACCGGCATGAGCCAGGCCAGCCGCACCCTGGTCGAACGGGTCGGCAAGTTCGAGAAGATGCATCTGCCGGCCGGTTCCGGGGCGCACTAGGCCGGCTTTCGGTCAGTCCAGCGTCAGCGCCTCGGCCAGCAGCCGCGCCTCCTCGGCCCGGCTTGAGCCGGTGCGCCAGGCGACGACGATCTCGCGCTTGGGCGCATCGGCCGAGATGGGGCGCACCACGACGCCCGGATCGTCGGCCAACCCCGCCTTAACCGCCATGCGCGGCAGGAAGCTGACCCCCAGGCCGGAAGACACCATCTGCACCAGGGTGTGCAGGCTGGTCGCGGCGAACACGTCGTCGCCGCGCGGGGCCTCCAGGTCGATGGCGGCCAGGGCCTGATCGCGCAGGCAATGGCCGTCTTCCAGCAGGATCAGGTCGTCGGCCTTCAAGGCTCCCGCCGGCAGGGGGCCGACCCCGGCCAGAGCGTGGCCGCGCGGCGCCGCCGCCAGGATTTCGTCGTCGCCGATGCGCGCGTGCTGGATGCCGGAGGAAGAATAGGGCAGGGCGATCACCGCCGCGTCCAGCTGACCGCCCTTCAAGCCGGCGATGAGGCGCGGCGTCAGGTCCTCGCGGATGAACAGCCGCAGCGCAGGGTGCCTGTCCTTCAGCCCCGGCAGCTTGGCCGGCAGAAGGAAGGGGGCGACCGTCGGGATGATCCCCAGCCGGAACCGACCCGACAGCGGCCGCCCGGCGTTGCGCGCCGCAACCACCAGGTCCTCGGCCTGGGTCAGCACCTGTTCGGCGCGCCGGACCGCCTCGACCCCGACCGCCGTCAGCTGGACGTTGCCTCGTGTCCGCTCGACCACCGGGGCGCCCAGGATGCGCTCCAGCTCCTGCACGCCGGCGCTCAGGGCTGGCTGGCTGACATGGGCGGCCTCGGCGGCGCGGCTGAAGGAGCCATGCTCGGCCAGAAGCTTGAGATACTGGAGTTGGCGCAGGGTCGGCAGCATTCGCAAATCCTATCACCGACCGGTTTTTCGCATAAGCGAAATCTATGTGCGGATGCGAAAGGATCGATTTGACTTGCGCGCCTCCAGCCCCCATCTGACCCCTGTAGCGGCGTCCTCCCCGACGCCGCTGATTCAATTCAAACCATGATGGAGACCGCGATGCTCGGCGTCGGCCAAACCCTGCCTGACTTCAAGATCATCGGCGTGAAGCCCGGCTTCAACGCCCACGAGGAAAACGGCGTGTCGGCCTTCGAGCCGATCACCAAGGACAGCTTTGAAGGCAAGTGGAAGGTCATCTTCTTCTACCCGAAGGACTTCACCTTCGTATGCCCGACTGAAATCGCCGCCTTCGCCAAGCTGGGCAAGGATTTCGAGGACCGCGACACCGTGGTGCTCGGCGGTTCGACCGACAACGAGTTCACCAAGCTGGCCTGGCGTCGTGACCACGCCGACCTGAACAAGCTGCCGATCTGGCAGTTCGCCGACAACGGCGGCAAGCTGGCCCGCGCGCTCGGCGTGATGGACGAAGAAGAAGGCGTCGCCCTTCGCGCCACCTTCGTGGTCGATCCGCACAACGTCATCCAGCACGTCTACGTCACCAACCTGAACGTGGGCCGCGCGCCGGAAGACACCCTGCGCGTCGTCGACGCCCTGCAGACCGACGAGCTGTGCGCCTGCAACCGCCCCCTCGGCGGCGAAACGCTCGCGGCTTAACGATGGCGAGTTGAGACTGCGGAAGGCGGCGGCATTCGTGTCGCCGCCTTTTCGCTGCTCGCTTCATTCTTGTGGCGCTATGCGCGGCTCGCGGAGCCTCGCGGCTTGAGCGCAGGCGCCACGATGTGTTGAACCTCATGCGGCTCAAGCAGCAAGCGACCGCGTCGCGCGCGTAGCCGCTTCCCGAAGGGAACCAGAACCATGTCCATCGACGCCCTGCGCGACCTGATCCCGGCCTATGGCAAGGACATCTCGCTGAACCTGTCCTCGCTCGCCAACGAGACCGTGCTGAACGACCAGCAGAAGTGGGGCTGCTTCCTGGCCTCGGCCCACGCCATCGGCGTCGGTCCCGTGGTCAAGCTGATCGAGGCCCAGGCCGCCTCGGTCCTGTCGCCCGAAGCCCTGAACGCGGCCAAGGCGGCCGCCGCCATCATGGGCATGAACAACATCTACTACCGGTCGCTGCACCTGATGAAGAACCAGGAGTATACGACCCTGCCGGCCCGCCTGCGCATGAATGTGATCGCCAATCCGGGCGTGGAGAAGCTGGACTTCGAACTGTGGTCCACCGCCGTCTCGGCCATCAACGGCTGCGGCGCCTGCCTGGACGCCCACGAGGGCGAGCTGCGCAAGCACGGCGTGCCCAACACCCAGATCCAAGCCGCCCTGCGCATCGGCGCCGTGGTCCACGCCGCCAGCCGCATCGTGGCCTCCGAGCAGGCGATTTCGCTCACCGCTTCTTGAGCGTGACGTAAAGCGCGCCGTCGCCCCCGTGGCGGCGGTGCGCCGGGGCGTGGCCGGACACCACGCCCCTCAGGCTCGGGCCGGTCAGCCAGTCATGGATGGAGGCGCGGATGATCCCCCCGCCCCGCCGTCCCTGGCCGGTGACGACCAGCACGGCGCGCAGGCCCCGCGCCTGGGACGACACCAGAAACGCCTTCAGCTGGTCCTCGGCCTCGAACCGGCCGAAGCCGTGCAGGTCGATCGACGCCTCGATCGGATCGCGCTCGCGCGACAGCCGGCGCTGGCGCCGAGGTTCCAGGGTTTCGGGCGCCGCCGCAGGGCGCGTGGGCAGGACCTTGGCGGGTGTTCGAGCGACCGGCGCCTGCGGCATGGCCGCGGCCTTGGCCCCGGCGCGCGGGATCGGCGCCGGCTCGCCGGGCGTCGCGCCCTGGGTCATCAGCAGCGCCTTGCGCCGCGCGGGCGGGGTGACGGTGGAGGTCACGCGCTTCCACAGCCGCGCGCCGTCGTCTTCGCCCGACCTGCTCATGCCTCTTCGTCGATCATCTCCCCGGCCGGACCGGGGACATGGGCGATCAGGTCACCGGGCTGGCAGTCCAGCTCGCGGCACAGGGCGTCCAGGGTGGTGAAGCGCACGGCGCGCGCCTTGCCCGTCTTCAGGATCGACAGATTGGCCACGGTCACGCCCACGCGGTCGCTGAGCTCGGTCAGCGACATGCGCCGTTCGGCGAGCAGGCGGTCCAGCTGAATGATGATGGCCATATGGGTCGGGCTTTCGGCTCAGATGGTCAGTTCGGATTCGTGACGCAGGCGCGCGCCCTCGCGGAACACCTCGGCCAGCACAAGCACGACCAGGATGGAGAAGATCGGCGTCATCATGTCGCCCAGGCCTTGGCTTTCCAGCATGCCGGGGGCCAGGCGGGTGGACACCACGAATCGCGCGATCCAGACCCCGCCGTTCACCACCGCCAGGATCAGGCCGATCTGGCGGAGACGGCGGACGTTGTCCGGTTGGAAGGGGTCGCCGATCGTCAGGGTGCGGAAGATCTTTCGCAGAGACCTCAGGATCAGAAGGAAGCCGCCGAAATAGGCGGTCACGGCGCCCATGCCGAAAAGGATCAGCGGGCGGGTCAGCGGCAGGCGGCGGCCGTCATCGGCGCCTCCGACCGTCACGGTCAGATTGTCGAGCGGCACGAAGACGGCGGCGATCACACACAACAGAAGGATGAAGGTGGTCAGCGCCAGCAGGCCATAGGCCACGTCCAGCGCGATCTTCAGAAGGCTGGCCACCGATCCCGGACCCAGGGTTCGAAAGCCGGCGACGGGAAGTCCGGGGCGCGCTCCGAGCATCGGCATCATCGGGCGTCGCATCGAAAAGGCAGCTCCGTCAGACCGGGTGAAGCCCAGCGGGGGCCGCGCGGGGTCCGGTCGACCCGCACGCGGCTCTATACATCGCTGTCTTCATAAGTCTCGTCAAAGTCCTCTGATCGTCAGTGGGATCAGAAGGCTTGCAGCAGGATGGCCACGGCCGCGGTCGGCAGGGCGGCCAGCATGACCGTGTGCAGGAAGGCAGCGCCGGCCTTGTCGAGCCATTGCGAGGCGTTCATCGTATGCATTGTGTTTCTCCGTCGTCTGGATGGGGGCGTTTGTTGCCCTGTTTGATTGTGTCGCTGCACGATCGTTTCGCTTTCGCTTCCGATCCCGGTCGGTGCGACCCCCGTCCGTGATCAAAGTAGTAAGCCTCGCCTCGTCGGAAATCACGTTACATATCGTTTAACGATATTAAACTTTGGCAATCCAGGAGCCGCCCTCGTGAATCTCAAGCTTATCAAGGGGATGCGGCTGGTGCTGGCGACCCATAATCCCGGCAAGGTGCCCGAGATCGCCGCCCTGTTGGGCGAAGGTTACGAACTGGTCACGGCCGGCCAGTTGAACCTGCCCGAACCCGAGGAGACCGAGACCACCTTCGTCGGCAACGCCCTGCTGAAGGCGCGCCATGCGGCGGAGGCCTCGGGCGAGGTCGCCATCGCCGACGACTCGGGGATGTCGGTCGCCGCGCTGGATGGCGCGCCCGGCGTCTTCTCGGCGCGCTGGGCCGGACCCGGCAAGGACTTCGGCCTGGCCATGCGCAAGGTCGAAGAGCGGCTCGAGGAGGTCGGATCGACCGATCGGGCGGCCTGGTTCACCTCGGCCCTGGCGGTGGCCTGGCCGGGCGGACCAGCCGTGGTGGTCGAGGGCCGCGTCGACGGCGACCTGGTGTTTCCGCCGCGCGGCGACCGCGGCTTCGGCTACGACCCGATCTTCCGGCCCGAGGGCGGCGATCGGACGTTCGGCGAGATGGACCCGGCGGCCAAGGACGCCATCAGCCACCGCGCCCGCGCCTTCGAGACGCTCAGGGCCTGGCTTATTGACTGACCCTCTCGATCCCGGCAGCGACCTGGCGGTCTATGTCCACTGGCCCTACTGCGCCCGCATCTGCCCCTATTGCGACTTCAACGTGGTGCGCGACCGGGGGCGGATTCAGGAGCAGGCCGGGCTGGCGCGCGCGATCCTGGCGGACATGGAGGCGCAGGCGAAGCAGGTCGGGCCTCGGCGGCTGGCCTCGATCTTCCTGGGCGGCGGCACGCCGTCGCTGATGGCGCCCGAGGCCGTGGCCGAGGTGATCGCGTCGGCGCACCGGCTGTTTCCCACCGACCGCCCTGTCGAGGTGACGCTGGAGGCCAATCCGACGGACGCGGAGGCCGGCCGCTACGCCGCCCTGGCTCAGGCCGGGGTGAACCGCCTGTCGCTGGGGGTGCAGTCGTTCGACGACGAGGCCCTGCGCTTTCTCGGCCGGGATCATTCGGCGGACGAGGCGCGGCGCGCGATCGGGCTGGCGGCCAAGGCCTTTGCGCGCCTGTCGATCGACCTGATCTACGCCCGGCCGGGCCAGACGGTCGCGGACTGGACGGCCGAGCTGGATGCGGCGCTGGACCTGGGTTTCGAGCACGTGTCGCCCTATCAGCTGACCATCGAGGCCGAGACGGCGTTCGGGCGGGCGCTGCGGCGCGGGCGGCTGATCCCGCCGGACGAGGATCGGGCGGCCGAGCTGTACGAGGCGACGCAGGCGCGCCTGCAGGCGGCGGGCTTCGAGGCCTATGAGGTGTCGAACCACGCGCGGGGACCTCAGGCGCGGTCGACGCACAACATCCATGTCTGGCGCGGCGGAGACTATCTGGGCCTGGGGCCCGGCGCGCACGGGCGGCTGACGCTGGAGGGCGTGCGGACCGCGACGTTCGCGCATCGCCGCATCGCCGACTATGTCGCCGGCGTCGAAGCCGGGACGCCCTGGGCCGAGGTCGAGGCGCTGGACGGGCGCGGCGCCGCCGAGGAGGCGCTGTTGCTGGGCCTGCGCACCTTAGAGGGCGCGGCGGGCCGGCATCTGACGACCCTGGGCCTGTCGGCCGAGCGCGGCCCGCTGGCCGATCTGATCGAGGAGGGCTTCGTCACCCTGTCATCCGGCCGCCTGGTCGCCACGGCGCGCGGGCGGCCGCTGCTGGACGCCGTGCTGGGGCGGCTGCTGACCTAAAGACCCGGATCGGGCGGGACGGGGGCGACCTCGTCCTCGTCCTTGATCAGGTGCTTCATGATGAAGAAGACCTGCCAGATGCCAAACGCCGCCGAGGCCATCCACAGGCCGCCGCGGAAGGTCATCCAGGCGTCGTTGGTCATCATGTGGCGCACCACCTCGTTGACCACGGCGACGGCGGCGAAGAACAGTCCGTAGCGCAGGGTCAGGCCGCGCCAGCCTTCGTCGGTGATGCGGATGGCCGAGCCCAGCAGATATTTGAACGGATACTTCCGAAGCGGCAGCGACCCCAGCAGCACGGCGGCCAAGAGCAGGTTCTGCACCGTGATCTTGATCTTCAGCAGCTCCTCGTTCTGGAACACCAGGGTCAGGACGCCGAACAGCAGGGCGAAGCCGCCGGCCAGCAGCGGCAGGGGCGCCAGGCGCTTCTCGACCAGATAGCCGATCAGCAGGGCCACGACCGAGGCGCCGACCAGAACCCAGGTGGCCTGGATCATGGCGACATGGCTTTCCAGCCCCAGCACCATCCGGTTGACCAGATAGGCGGCCAGGAAGGCCATCAGCGCGCCGAAATCGACGGCCTGGCGGATCCACTGGCCCGATTTGGGCGCGGCGTGCTGGGTCATGTCAGTCCTCTAGCCCCACCAGGGAACGGGAAAACGCGCGGGCGTCGAAGGGTTGCAGATCGTCGACGCCTTCGCCCACGCCGATCAGCTTGATCGGGGCGTCCGACGCCTGGGCCACGGGCACCAGAACCCCGCCGCGCGCCGTGCCGTCCAGCTTGGTCATCACCAGGCCCGATACGTAAGCCGTGCGGCCGAAGATCTGCTCCTGGGCCAGGGCGTTGCGGCCCACGGTGGCGTCCAGCACCAAGAGGGTCTCGTGCGGCGCCTCGGGGTCGATCTTCTTGAGCACCCGCACGATCTTGAGCAGTTCGTCCATCAGGGCGGACTTGTTCTGCAGCCGGCCGGCGGTGTCGATCAGCACCACGTCGTGCCCCTCGGCGCGGGCGCGGGTGAAGGCGTCGAACGCCAGGCCGGCCGGATCGGCGCCGTCGCGGCGGCCCTCGAAATCGGCCCCGGCCCGCTCGGACCAGACCTTCAGCTGGTCGCGCGCTGCGGCGCGGAAGGTGTCGCAGGCCACCACCATGACCTTGGCCCCCCTGGCCGTCAGGTCCGAGGCGATCTTGCCCAGGGTCGTGGTCTTGCCCGAGCCGTTGACGCCGACGAACAGCACCACGAAGGGCTTCGGCCCCGACAGCGGATCGAACGTCGCCTGGCGCGGCGTCAGCTCGGCGGCCACGGCCTCGGCCAGCGCCTCCTTCACCTCGCGCTCGTCCGACACCTTGCCGAAGCGCAGCTCGCGGAAGCGTTCGACGATGCGGTCGGTGGCGGCCGGCCCCAGGTCGCTTTCCAGCAGATGCTCCTCCAGCTGCTCCAGGGCCGTCTCGGACAGCGGCTCCTTGACGAAGCTGGCGACGACCTGATCGGTCATCTGTTTGGAGGAGCGGCTGAGGCCCGCGCTGAGGCGCTGGAACCAGCCCTTCTTGGGCGTATCGGTCATGGGATGGCTTTAGACGCGCCGCGTTGCGCCGTCACCCGCATTCAGCGCAGAGGCGCCGGCCCGCTTGCGGGACGCGGGTTGCACTGGGCCTCACGGACGCGTTACCCCTGTCAAGCTGGTCGGGATCGGCCCGACCCTCAGGACCAGACAGGGGTAGTTTTGATGAAGATTCGTACGCTGATCGTCGCCGCCGCCGGCGTCGCCGCCTTCTCGGTCGCCGCCTGCCAGCAGCCGGCCGACACCATTGCCGCCGACACCACGGCCGACGCCGCCGCCGACACCGCCGCCGTCGCGGCCGACCAGGCCGCTGAAGCCGCCGGCTCCGCCGCCGCTTCGGCTGACGCCGCCGCCGCCGAGGCTACCGACGCCGCCGCCGCCGCCGGGACCACGCCCCCGCCCGTGGAGCCGGCTCCCGCGCAATAATCTCGACCTGCGGAAGGGGCTTGATCGAGCCTCTTCCGCCTCCAGATCGCGATCGATCACGAACGCGTGAGATTTCGCTTGCGGTTTCGCTCACGATCCCGTTATCTCTCCTCAGCGGGGGTTCATGACCCCGCCTTTTCCCTTCTGAAGGACAAAACCATGCGCATCACCGCTCTGATCGCCGCCTCGGCCGCTGCTCTGGCCCTGGCCGCTTGCCAACCGGCCGCCGAAGACACCGCCACGGACGCCGCTGCCGACGCTTCGGCCGCTGCCGACACCGCCGCTGACGCCGCCGCCACCGCCGACGCCGCCGCCACCGACGCCGCCGCCGCCGCTGGCGAAGCTTCGGCCGCCGCCGCGACCGCTCCGGCCGCCGACGGCACGATGGCTCCGGCCACCACGGAAGCTCCGGCTGCTGCTCCGGCTCCGGCCGCCGCTCACTAAGACTTCGGTCTTTTGACGGTTCGTCCCGGTTCGCCGGGATGACGGAAAGGGGTCGCCTTCGGGCGGCCCCTTTTTTCGTGCGCGCGGGGCCGGTTCGGCCCTAGAAGCCCCTGTGACCCACGACACCGATCCCCGCCTGGACTGGAGCCTTGAGGGCGAGCCCCGCTCGGGCCGGTTCGGCGATGTGTATTTCTCCAAGGACGACGGCTTGGCGGAGAGCCGGGCGGTCTTCCTGGCCGGTTGCGCACTTCCCGAAGCCTGGGCCGGACGCCGCCGCTTCGTCGTGGGAGAACTGGGCTTCGGCACCGGTCTGAACATCGCGGCCCTGCTGACATTGTGGCGCGACGCCAGACCCGAGGGCGGACGCCTGAACGTCTTCTCGATCGAGGCCTATCCGTTATCGCTGGACGAGGCGCGCCGCGCGCTCGCCGCCTGGCCCGAGATAGCGCCCGCCGCCGATGCCCTGCTGGCGGCCTGGCCGTTCGCCACGCCCGGCTTTCATCGACTGGACCTGCCCGACTTCGACGCTGTCGTCGATCTGTTCGTAGGCGATGTCGAAGACGCCCTTGACCAGTGGACAGGACGGGCCGACGCTTGGTTCCTGGACGGCTTCTCGCCGGCGTTGAACCCGGCGATGTGGTCCGACGCCGTGCTGGACGGGATCAGCGCACGATCCTCGCCTGACGCACGGTTGGCGACCTTCACCGTGGCGGGCCATGTCCGGCGCGGATTGGCGGCTCGGGGGTTCGCGGTCGACAAGCGCCCCGGCCACGGCCGCAAGCGCGAGCGGCTGGAGGCCCGCCGGCGGGACCCCGCAACCGCCCAGACCGACGCGGCGCGAGTTGTCATTCTGGGCGCGGGCGTGGCTGGCGCGGCCCTGGCGAGGGCGCTGAGCGCACAGGGTGCGGCGCCGATCGTCATCGACGCCGATGATGGTTCCCAGGCGTCCGGCTTTCCGCTGGCCCTCGTCACCCCGCGCCTGGACGCGGGCGACGCTGCCATCGCGGGCCTGCACGCCCAGGCTCTGGAACGCGCCGCGACGCTCTATCGCGCCATTCCGCAAGCCGTTGCTGTTGAGGGGGTGCTTCAACTGGAAGGGATGTCGCGCGACGCCCGGCGCTTCGACCGCATAGCGGAGCAGGCCCTGTGGCCGGCTGGCATGATGCGGCGTCTGGATGCGGCGGCGGTTGCGGCGGCTCTTGGCGAAGAGGCCGCGACGGGAGGCCTGGCCATGGACGCGGCCCTGGCCGTCCGCCCCGGCCGTGTGCGCGACGCCTTCCTGGCGGGGACGGATCGGATCACCGCACGGGTCGCGCGAATCGCGCGCGAAGGGGGATGCTGGCGCCTGCTGGACGCCGCAGGCGACACGGTCGCCGAAGCGGAGGTGCTGATCCTGAGCGGAGGATGGAGCGGGGCAGGGCTGTGGCCCTCGGCGCCTGTGACGCCGGTGAGGGGGCAGGCGGACTGGGTCGAGGCGCCGACGACACGCATCGCGGCGGCCTGGGGCGGCTACGCCGTCGCGGACGGCGAAAAGCTGCTGTTCGGCGCGACGCATGACCGAGGAGACGCCGCGAACGACCCAAGGGCCGACGACACGGCGCGCAACCTTGAGGCTCTGCGCTCGCGACTGCCGGCCTTGGCGCGCAAGATCGACAGCGCAGCGACGGTCAGCAGCCGCGCCGCGGTTCGGGCGACCACGCCGGACCGGCTGCCGTTGGCGGGGCAAGTCGATGAGGGCTTGTTTGTTCTGGGCGGACTGGGCTCGCGAGGCTTCTGCGTCGCGCCCCTGTTGGCCGAGCATGTCGCGGCGCTGGTCGCAGGCGCCCCGTCGCCCCTTGCCGCAGAGCATGCCAGGCGGGTGGATCCGTTGCGGTTCGTGAAGAGTTGACGCCTTGCGCCGGGGGCCAAGCTCGGCGACCGTACGCTGGTAAGCCGACCGTTCAGGAGACCGCCATGCGCCGTGACGCCTGCCTATCGCTTGTTTCGCTGTCGCTGATCGGCCTCGCGCTCGCGGGCTGCGCGCCCAGCACGACGGGGGCCGGTCCGCTCGAGACTGCCGAACAGCGCGCCTGCTTCCAGGCCGACCAGGTGCAGAATTTCCGCACCGACGGAACCCAGACACTCTATGTCCGCGCCTTGGACCGACAGGTCTTTGAGTTGAACGCCTCCGGTTTCTGCCGGGGCCTGGACACGGCCCTGAGCATGGCCATACGGGCCCAGAGCGGGGCGGGAAGTCGTGTGTGCGTCGGCGACTGGGCCTTGGTCGGCGCGGGGCCGGAGCCGTGTCGCGCCCGCGTCACGCGCGTTCTGACAACCGAACAGGTCGAAGCCCTGCCGTCGCGTCATCGGCCCTAAGTGATTTCGCCTTAGTCGCGGCGGAAGATCCGGCTGGCGGCCCAGCCGGTGAAGGCGGCCAGCAGCACGCACAGGACGCCGTAGGTCCAGGGCCTGCGGTGTGCGAACTCATAGATGTCGCGCTCCAGCCCGACCTTCTCGACCGTCAGAGTCAGGTTGGAGACCGAGACCGGCGCGCCGTCCTGAAACAGCCAGACCTCGGCATGATAGCGGCCCGTGGGAGCTACTGTCGGCAGCTTGACCTCGGCGCGGAACAGGCCGCGATCGACGAACGACACGCCTTCGGGATCGGTGGCGTAAAGAGCGGCCGCCTCCCTCAGCCGGATCACGGCGCGCCGCCAATCCAGATAATCGTCGCCCAGCCGGCTGACGACCACGTCGCGCACGCCGTAGCGGGTGACGGTGCGGGCCTCTTCTGGCGCGTCGATGCGCAGGTGATCGACCCCCACGCCCAGGCGGCGCAGCTGGCCGAAGTCGGTGATGTCGCTGAGCGGCCGGGTCGAGGCCGTCATGTAGAAGCCGGGCGCGCCCTCGAACAGCACGGGCCGGCTGTTCAGCCAGACGCCCATGTTGCGAGTTTTCTTGACCAGGCGCACCGGCGCGTCGGGCCCCCTGACCACGACGACCACATCGGCAGGCTGGGGGGATGGATTGAACACCGCGCCGTACAACACGATCGAAGCGCCGGTGAAGCTGGAGTCGACCTGGACCCGAGCGTCGGTCAAGGCGGCGGCGACCCGCACCTCCTCCAGCGTCGCCTGAGAGCGTTCCGGAACCGGCGCTTCCGCCACCGGCGGCGGGGGAGGGAGGACCTGGAACATCAGTCCGCAATTCCCGGCGCTAGCAGGAAAATATCGCTGGGCCGCACGAACAGCTCCAGCCCCATCTGGATGCCGACCAGCAGGACAATCAGGCCCAGCACCGCGCGAAGCTCCTCGGCCCGGAAGCGGCCCGAGTATTTGGCCCCCATCTGCGCCCCGACCACGCCGCCCAGCAGCAGGATGGTCGACAGGACGATGTCCACCGTCTGATTGCGCCCGGCCTGCAGAATGGTGGTGATGGCGGTGGTGATGATGATCTGGAACAGGCTGGTGCCGACCACGACGCTGGCCTTCATGCGCAGCACGTAGAGCATGGCCGGCACCAGAATGAAGCCGCCGCCGACGCCCATGATGGCTGACAGGATGCCCGCGAACACGCCCAGGCCGAACGGCGGGATGGCCGAGATGTAGAGGCCCGAGCGGGGGAACTTCATCCTCAGCGGAACGCCGTACAGCCACATGGGCCGGCGACGGTCCTTGCGCGGCGGCGTCTCGCCCCGGATGCGGCGCAGGATCTGGGTCAGGCTCTCGTACAGCATCAGCGAACCGATGGAGCCCAGGAACAGCAGGTAGGACAGCGCCACCACCAGGTCCGCCTGGCCCAGCAGACGCAGATAGCGGAACAGCTCGACCCCGAAGAGCGCGCCCAGAACGCCGCCCAGCGCCATGATCCCGCCGATGCGATAATCGACCATCTTCTGGCTGGTGTAGCGGATCACGCCAGAGGTGGAGGAGGCCACGACGTGGCTGGCTTGGCTGGCGACGGCGACCGTCGGCGGGATGCCCAGGAAGACCAGGATCGGCGCCATCAGGAAGCCGCCGCCGATGCCGAACAGACCGGACACGAATCCGACCACCGCTCCCAGGATCACCAGGGTCGGCCAGTTCACCGAAACCTCGGCGATCGGCAGATAGATGTCCAAAGGGCGCGCCTTCGGCTGGACGGTGAACACGACGCGCCGAACGGCGACTGACTGGTCTTAGCGGCGCCGCGGGGGCTGCGCCAAGGGCAGCGTCAGCCTTTCAGCGGCGCCGCCTGGAATTCGTCGGCGGCGCGGCGCGCGGCCTGGCGCGCCTGCGGCGTTGCGGCGGGCGTCAACCGGTCCAGCGCGGCCTGGGCCTGGTCGTCGCCGCCGCGCGCCGCGATGGCGTACCACTTCAGCGCCTCTCCGGCATTGGCGGCCACGTCCTGGCCGTCCTCGTACATCTTGCCGAGATTATACTGGCTGTCGACGAAGCCCTGTTCGGCCGCCTTCTTGAGCCAGTCGACCGCTTCCTGCCGGTTGGTCGGCCCGCCCATGCCGTCGTACAGATACATGGCGTAGTTATGCATGCCCTTGGCGTCGCCGCCCTCTGCGGCGCGACGGGCCCACAGGCGCGCTTCGGGCTTGTCGATCGGCGCGCCGTTCAGGCCCTCGAGATACAGGTTGGCCAGGTGCATCTGGGCGGTCGGATAGCCCAGGTTGGCGGCCCGCTTCAGGGTTTCCAGCGCCGTGGGGTCGCCCTCGTCCATCAGGCGGGCGGCGCGCGCGTAGAGATTGG
Organism: Brevundimonas sp.; assembly: GCF_046295775.1. GTDB lineage: Bacteria > Pseudomonadota > Alphaproteobacteria > Caulobacterales > Caulobacteraceae > Brevundimonas. Next base: position 22,789 of record NZ_JBKBML010000017.1, read on the forward strand.
CTCCCTCAGCCGGATCCAGAGCGGGCGTCGCCGCCATCGAAGTCGAGGCCAGGGCGGCCATCGGCGCGCCGCCGCCGGGCGCGGGCGCGGTCGCATCCTGCAAGGCGTCGGCCCAGCCGTCTGGGAGGGGCAGGCCGAACTCTCCCGCGACGCGGGCGTAGCCATAGCCGCCCGCCGTGACCGCAACCGCCAGGGTCGAGGCGACCAGGGCCTTGCGTACGGTCGATCCGTCGCGCGCGGCCTGGCGGTCCAGGCGCTGCTGGAGTTGGGATTTGCCGCCGCGCTTCAGGCCGAAACCGCTGCGCGGCTCGGCGTCGGAGGTCGTCATTGCGGCGCGTGCGGCCTGGACGGCGTCCAGAGTCGACGGCGTCTCCTCCTGGCTCGCGGCGCGGCCGGCGGCGGCGGCGGCTCGCAGCGCGTCGCGGTCCACGAACTCGGTCTGGTCGTCGAACGCGGGCTCGACCGTGTCGAAGTCGTCCTCGATCACAAGGTCGGGCGTCGCGGCCGTCTCGGAAGCCACGCCGAACGGCGCAGGCGCAGGCGTGTCATCGGCCTCGTCTTCGGCCTCGCTCTCCTGAACCGCCTCATCCGCCTCGGCCGGCTCCTGCGCGGAGACGAAGACGTCCAGGTCGTCGCCGATCTCCAGGCCGGTGGGGAAGGGCGCGGGCGCCTCGTCGGTCAGCGGATCGCGTGACCAGTCCGTCTGGGCCGCCACGGGCTGGAAGGCGTCTTCGGGGAAGGCGGCGGCGCGCCAGTCGGCGACGGGCGGGGCTGACGCCGGGCGAGCGTTGCGGCGCTCTATGCTGTCGCGCGCCTCGGCCAGAAGCCGTGCAGTGCGCTCTTCGGACTGGCGCATGCGCTCGGCCAGTTCGCCAGAGGTGCGGTCCTGGCGCTGCTCGATCTTCTCAGACCGATCCACCAGCCGGCGGCCGATGTCCTCAAGCGCCTCGGCCGAGCGTCGCTCGGACTGGGCGATCCGCTCGCTGAGCCGGTCGGAGATGCGTGTGATCTCGCCGCCCAGCCGCTCGATGGCCTGGGCATGGCGGTCGTCGCTTGCGGCCAGGCGTTGGTCGAAGACTTGGGTGTGGCGAGCGAAATCGCGGTCGATGCGCGCCGACAGGGCCTGCCCCAGTTCGGCGACGTCAACGCCGCCCGCGGTCTTCTCGACCGAGGCGATCCGGTCATCGAGGTTGCGCGCGATGCGCATGATCTCGCGGCCCATGGCCTCGACGGCGGCGGCCGACCGCTGCTCGGCGGCGCGGGCCTGATCGGCCATGGCCGCCACGGCGCGATCAATGCGGTCTATGCGGGTTTCTGTCTCCGCCGTGTCGAGCCGGCGCAGCATTTCGACGCGGCTGTTCTCGACCTGACGCGACAGGCTTTCCGCCAGCTTCTCGAAGCGGGCGCCGTCGGGTTCGGCGCGGCCCTCGGACAGGCGTACCCGCGCATCGAGGTCGCCAAATGAACGCTCCAGACGCCGCAGCGCCTCGGTCGTGCGGGCCTGGGCGTCGTCCAGCCGCGCGCCGACTTGGGCCAGGATGTCCGCCCCTTGGGCCGCCGGCTGCGTCTTCTCGACCTGGTCGAGCCGCTGACGCAGTTCGGCCACGCCGGAGCGCTGACGCTCTTCGATGTCGTACAGGCGCGAGGCCAGGCCGCCGAGGCCGGTCTCGATCTTGGCGAAGCCTTCAGCCGTCTGGGGGCCTGTCTCCTGTTCGAAGCGGCGCAGGCGACGATGGCCCTCTCGCAGCTCCTGGGCGATGTCGTCGATGCGGCGTCCGGCTTCCTGAGCCTGGGCGTCGCCGCCGTCCAAGCGCCGCACCAGACCGGCGACAGCCTGGTCCACGCCCTGGATCGCGACGGTGGCGCGTCGCTCGGACGCCTCCAGCCGCGCGGCGATCGCCTCGATCGAGGCGCCCAAGCGCTGGACGGTCTCGTCGGAAACGCCATAGGCGTCTTCGAGGCGGCGGCTGCGGCCGCGGCGTTCATTGACCTCGACGTGGGGACGACGCGCCAGCGGCACGACATCCTCGTCGTCGTTGTCCTCCATGATCATGGAATTCAACCACTCGCCCAGCGTCATGCCCGACCGGCGCGCCAGGTCCTTGGCGACTTCGCGCGCCTTCGGGTCTATGCCCTTCACGCTCCACGGCGCGGCTGCGGTCACTGATTCGCCTCCCGACCCATGGCGAGGACGCTAACCGTCCAGATGCGGGGTGTAAACGCGTGGTTAACCCCAATATCTAGCGAGGATACGCCAATCCTGTGGACACCTGTCCCGCCGCCCTTCTGATCGCCTCGACGTGGTTAATGCGGCGTAAAGATTAACCTTGGCGAAAGATTTCCTTGCGCGGTTGGCCGCCTTTGGTGAAAGGGCGCGCCATGTCGATGCCGCTGACGCTGGGCCTTCTGGCCGCCACCCTGATCCTGATGGTGTTCTGCGGCTGGCGGGGGGCCCGGGCGCCCGACATTCTGAAGGGTCCGCGCTTGATGCCCTGGCGCTTCATGATGCTGCTTTTCGCGACCCTGAGCTTCTTCCTGCTGCTGCACGCCGCGCGCTTGTTAGCCGGGGACTGAGCGGAACCCCACGCCCGACAATCGGTTTGATCCGCGACCCCGAACCGCGGAGACGAGCCATGAACGACAAGACCCTGACGCCCCAGGACGCCGAGAAGGAATTCTGGAAGAGCCTGAAGCAATCCAACACCGGCATGCTGGGCCTGGATCGGCCGGGCAACCACAGCCAGCCGATGACCGGTTTCGGCGAGGAAGACACCGGCACCATCTGGTTCTTCACCCGCAACGACACCGATCTGGCGCGCGATATCGCCGGCGGGGCCCAGTCGGGCATGTTCACCTATCAGGCCAAGGATGAAGAGGTTCAGGCCTGCATCCACGGCTCCATGACGCTGGAGCACGACCGCGAGCGCATCGACAAATACTGGAACCCCGTGGTCGCCGCCTGGTACCCCGAAGGCAAGGAAGACCCGGCCCTTACGCTGATCCGTTTCGACGGCGACGACGGCCGCGTGTGGGTGTCTAAGAAGGGCCCCGTCGGTTTCGGCTTTGAAATCCTCAAGGCCAACCTGACCAAGTCCCAGCCCGATGCGGGCGGCGTGTCGGACGTTAACCTGGGCTAGTTTCCAAGCCCATGAATGGAAGGGCGCTACCGCCGGGAGCGCCCTTTTTCATATGCGGCGTGGCTCAGAAGGCCTCGAAGCACCAGGCCAGGACCGCCTTTTGCGCGTGGATGCGGTTTTCGGCCTCGTCCCACACCAGCGAGCGCGGGCCGTCGATGACGGCGTCGGAGACTTCCTCGCCCCGGTGCGCGGGCAGGCAGTGCAGGAAGACGGCGTCCTCGGCCGCCTCGTCCATCAGGGCGTCGTCCACGCCATAGGCCTCGAAGGCGGCAAGGCGGTCTTCGTAGTCCTGGTCGCCCATGGAGACCCAGGTGTCGGTGACCACCACGTCGGCGCCGCGCACGGCCTCTCGCGGGTCGCTGGTCAGGTGGACGTGGTCGCCGCCCTTGGCCAGGTCGCGCAGGTCTGGGTGATACTCGGCCGGGCAGGCCACGTTCAGGGTGAAGCCGAGCTTGGGCGCCGCGTGCATGAAGCTGTGGCACACATTGTTGCCGTCCCCGACCCAGGCGATGGTCTTGCCTTTGACCGGCCCGCGATGCTCTTCGATGGTCAGCAGGTCGGCCAGGATCTGGCACGGGTGGGACCGGTCGGTCAGGGCGTTGACGACCGGCACGCTGGAGACGCGGGCGAAACGCTCGACATCCTCATGGTCGTTGGCGCGGATCATCACCGCATCGACCATGCGCGACAGCACCTTGGCGGTGTCCTCCACCGGCTCGCCGCGCCCCAGCTGCATGTCGGCGGCGTTGGCGATGATGGCCGAGCCGCCCAGCTGGCGGATGGCCGCGTCGAAGCTAAAGCGGGTGCGGGTCGAGTTCTTCTCGAACACCATGGCCAAGACGCGATCGCGCGCGGGCGCGTCGGCGTCGACGCGTCCCTTGGGCCAGCCCTGACGCGACTTCTTGCGGGCGTGGGCGTCGTCCAGGATGGCGCGCAGGTCTTCGGCGCTCAGCCGGTGGATGTCGAGGAAGTGGCGCACCATCGCCGAAGCTCCTAGGCGGTCATCTGGGTGCGCGCGAAGGCGCAGGTCCGTTCGAGCTTCTCGACCGCTTCGCGGGCTTCCTCGAGCGTCAGGTTCAGCGGCGGCAGGATGCGCACGACGTTGTCGCCGCCGCCCGCGACCAGCAGCTGCTGCTCGTCGCGCGCCCAGCCCATGAAGTCGCGGTTGTTCGGCTTCAGCTTGATGCCGATCAGCAGGCCCTTGCCGCGCACATCCTCGATCACGTCGGGATAGCGTTCCATGACGCCGTGCAGCTGCTGCTTCAGGTAGCCCGAGATTTCCTGGACGTTGCCCAGGATCTCGGGCGTGTTGATCGCGCCGAGCGCCGCCTGTCCTACCGCCATGGCCAGCGGATTGCCGCCGAAGGTCGATCCGTGCGCGCCGACGGTCATGCCCGAGGCGGCCTCAGTCGTCGAAAGGCAGGCCCCGATGGGGAAGCCGCCGCCCAGCGCCTTGGCCACCGCCATGATGTCGGGCGCCATGCCGGCCCATTCGTGGGCCCACAGCTTGCCGGTGCGGCCCATGCCGCACTGGACCTCGTCGAAGATGATGAGCACGTCGTGCTGGTCGCACAGCTCGCGCAGCCCGCGCAGGCACTGGTCCGGCAGAACCCGGCAGCCGCCTTCGCCCTGAACCGGCTCGATAATGATGGCGGCGGTCGTCGGCGCGGCGATGGCGGCCTTCAGGGCGTCGTGGTCGCCCCACTTCAGCTGGTGGAAGCCTTCCATCGGCGGGCCGAAGCCGTTGGTGTAGTTCGGATTGGCCGCTGCGTTGATCGCGCCGTAGGTCCGGCCGTGGAACGAGCCGTCGAAGCCGTAGATGTCGATGCGCTCGGGGCTGCCCTTGGCGGAGTGATATTTCCGCGCCGTCTTCAGCGCGCACTCGACGGCTTCCGTGCCCGAGTTAGTGAAGAACACCACGTCCGCGAAGCTGGAGGCGCACAGGGCGTCGGCCAGGGCTTCCTGACCGGGGATTCGGAAGATGTTGGACACGTGCCACAGCTTGTCGGCCTGATCCTTGACCGCCTCGACCAGGGCAGGGTGGGCATGGCCCAGGCCGTTGGTCGAAATGCCGGCGACGCAGTCCAGATATTCGACCCCGTCCGTGGACCACAGTCGGGCGCCGCGCCCGCGTTCGACCGCCAGCGGCGCGCGGTTGTAGACACCCATCAGATGTTCGCTGGACACGGGATCGCACCTCCTGAAAGCGAGACGGCCCCGCCGCGCGAGGCGACGGAGCCGGATAAGGGACTGCGCTCTTGTCGAGCCGGCGGGCGGTCAAGTCAACCGCCCGCGCAAGCGGCTCAGGGGCGGCCGACCACCTGGTCGACCGAGCCCGTGGTGACGGGGTGATACAGCGGCCGCGCCTGCGCGTAGACGCGGCGCGCGATCGGCCGGCCCCAGTCGCCCTCGGCCCACAGGGTGGTTAACAGCGGCAGAACGAACTTGCGACGTCCCTGCTCGGTCAGGAAGCGTTCCGCGGTAGCCACGGCGGGCTGATAGCGATGCGCCAGGGCGATCTGCAGCCAGCCAAAGGTCAGCTCGGCGTTGCCTTCATTGGCCAGGTTCAGGGTGCTTTCCAGGTCGGCCAGCTGGGCCGGACGCAGCCAGTCGGCGCCCGCGCGCAGGGCCTCGGGCCGCCAGTTCAGGAAGCGCTGGCGCTGCTGGGTGTTCCAGCCGGACCACGGTATGGCCGAGGCCGGGCCGCGGTCGCGGAAGAAGGCCAGAGCCGCCGCATCGACGGGCGCAAAGGCGTCCGACACCGGCGCGACCGCATTGGACGGCAGGCCGGGCTGATAGACCCATTCGTCCAGCTTCAGCGCCGTCTCCATCGCCTGATCGCCGCGCACCAGATTGTCGCGGATGTCGGTCAGGAACAGGGCCGAGGTCATGGGCCGATAGGCGTTGCGCTCGAAATAGCCGCGCAGCCAGGCGTCGAACCGCTCGCGGCCGACCACGCCCTCGATGGTGCGCAGGAAGGCGGCGCCCTTGTCATAGGCGATGGCGTTCATGCCGTCATCGGGGTCGCGGCCGTCCAGGTTCAGATGCAGGCGGGTGTCGGCGGCGGGCATGGAGGCCAGCGCGTCCTGCATCTCGCCCCAGCTCAGCACCTGTTCCTGTAGGGCGCGGTCACGGCCGTAGACGGCCTCCATGATCCGGTTCTCGAAATAGGTGGTGAAGCCCTCGTTCAGCCAGAAGTCGGCCCAGACGGCGTTGGTCACCAGGTTGCCGGACCAGGAGTGGGCCAGCTCGTGCGCCACTAGCGACACCAGCGACTGGTCGCCGGCGATGATGGTGGGCGTGGCGAAGGTCAGCTTGGGGTTCTCCATGCCGCCGAACGGGAAGCTCGGCGGCAGGACCAGCAGGTCGTAGCGGCCCCACTGATATGGGCCGTACAGCGCCTCGGCGGCGTCGACCATGCGGGCCGTCGGCTGAAGCTCGCGCGCCGAAGCGGCCAGCTCGCCCGGCTCGGTGAAGACGCCGGTGCGATGGTCGATGGGCGCGAAGGCCAGGTCGCCAATCCCGATCGCCATCAGATAGGGCGGGATCGGATTGTCCATGCGGAAGCGCCAGGCCCGCTTGCCGGGGCCGGCCGCCTCGCCCTGGGGCGTCAGCTGGTCGGCGCTCATGACCACCTTCAGATCGTCGGGCGCGGTGATGCGGGCCGAATAGGTCTGGCGAATGCCGGGGCTGTCCTGGGTCGGCACCCAGGTGCGGGTCAGGATCGCCTGGCCCTGGCTGAACAGATAGGGCTTCTGGCCGCCGGCGGTCTGGGCCGGGGTCAGCCATTGCAGGGCCGCGGCGTCGGGCCGGGTGGCGTAGCGGATGGTGATGCGACGCCGCTCGTTGGGCGCAAAAGCCGGGAAATAGACCGTCATCGGCCGGCCCAGGATGGGATCGTCGTCGCCGACCACGTAGCGCAGCGGCCGGCCGTCAGCGTCGACCACCTCGCCGATGTCCAGGTTGCGGACATCCAGGATGATCTCATTGGCGCCCGGCTCGGCGGTCACGTCCAGGGTGGCGCGCCCGCTCAGGGTCCTGGCCTGGAAGTCCGCGTCCAGATCCAGATCGACATGGACCACGCGCGCGATCTCGGGCCGGGCGTGGGAGTGGACGTCGCGCACATATTCGATCGGCTGGGCGGCGACGGGCGGGATCATGGGCGCGGCCCCGGTCGTGGGCGCACAGGCCGACAGGGCGGCCGCCAGCGTCAGGGCCAGGGCGGAGGCGGCCAGGGTCAGCGGCCGGGCGGGGGGACGGATCATGACGGTCGGTTCCTCTTGAAGCGCTGCGACAACGCCCCGAACCGACCGAAAGATCAACCGTCCGTCGTCACTCCGCCAGGACCGGCGCCACATGACGCGCCTTGAACATCCGGCCCTGTTCGGCGAACAGCACCGCGACCAGGGCCGCCAGACCGCAGCACAGGAAGCCCACCGCCATCGGCGCAGCCGAGCCGTTGAACTGCTGGCCGATGAAAAAGCCGGTCAGCGAGCCGAAGGTGGTCGAGATGAAGCCCTGCGCCGATGAGGCGGTGCCGGCGATATGGCCCATCCGCTCCATCGCCATGGCGCCGAAATTGCCGGCGATGAAGCCGAAGCAGAACATGGTCAAGCCCTGGATGATCGCGAAGCTGACCAAGCTCTCATGGCCGCTCAGCGTCACGGCCGAGTGGACCGCGCCCATGACGATGAAGCCGACCAGAGCCGTGTGCGAGATCAGCCGCGAGCCCAGCCGCTCGACCAGTTTGGCGTTCAGCAGCGACGCGACGGCGATGCCGCCGGCGATGGCGGCGAAGACGCTGGTGAACAGGCCCGGCGCCTCGAACACGTCGTAGAATATCTGCTGGCTGGAGTTGATGAAGCCGAACAGCGCGCCCGTAATCGCGGTCATCGCCAGGGTGTAGCCGATCGAGCGCCGCTCGGTCAGCGCCTCGCGGAAGGCCCCGGCGATGCGCGGGATGCGGATCGGCAGCCGGTCCTGCGGGTGCAGGGTCTCGGGCAGGCGGATCAGGGCCCAGATCATGAAAGCGCCGCCGGCCAGGGCCAGAACGCCGAAGATCCAGCGCCATTCGGCGATGTTCAGAATCGCCTGACCCAGGGTCGGCGCCACGATCGGCACGCCCAGGAAGACCAGGAAGCTCAGCGACATGACCCGCGCCATGGTCCGCCCGCTATAGCGATCGCGCACGATGGAGACGGCCAGAACCCTAAGCGCCGCCGCGCCGATGCCGGTGCCCACGCGCGCCAGGATCAGGGTGGCGAAGGTGGGGGCGAACGCCGCCGCGACGCTGAAGACGACGTAGAGGCTCAGTCCCGCCATCAGGACCGGCTTGCGTCCATAGCGGTCCGCCAGCGGGCCATAAACGATCTGGGTGACGCCAAAGCCCAGCAGATAGGCGGTGATCACCCACTGGCGGCTGTTCTCGTCCGCGACGCCCAGCCCCGCGCCGATATCCGGCAGGGCCGGCAGCATGGCGTCGATCGCCAGGGCGTTCAGCGCCATCATCATGGCGATCAGGGCGACGAATTCAGGAAAGCCCGGCCCCTTAAGGGACCGGGCTTCTGCGGTGACGGCGGGGGAGGTCATGGGCGCCAGATGCGCTCTCATACCGCCATCGGCAACCTCGTCGGCGCGAAATCAGCGCCGGCGGTTGTTCCAATCATTGCGCTCATAGCGGACCTGGGCCGACAGACGGTCGTAGCGGCGATCCAGATCCTGACGCTCCCAGCGGGTCAGACCGCCGCGCATATAGGACCGCTCCAGGCGGACCAAGCTGTTCAGCTCGTTCTTCAGGCGCGACGCCTCGCGATAGCTGATCTGGCGGGTCTGGACGCCGCGGTCGATGCGGTTGTCTAGATTGTACTTGCGCTGGGTGATGGACTGCCAGCCGGGCGCGGGACGCTCATAGGCGGGGCCATGGCGATAGGCCTGGGCCTCGGCCGTGGCCGGCAGAGCGACGGTCGCGGCGGCCAGGGCCATCATGGGGGCGGCGACGGCGGCGGGAATCTTGGCCTTGGTCATCGAACTGATCCTTCTGGACTTGGCCGCAACCCGGGATGGGCTGCGATAGGTCTAGAAAAGCAGGCTGATCCCTAACCCGATCTGAACACTCTGTGTCAGCCGCCGTTCATGATCGTGAGCGACTGACCGGCCTCGCGCACACGCGGGTTCTCTCCTCACGAGAGGATGGTCTAGACTGCAATCTGAGACCGGCGTTCAGCCCGCGTTCAGAGCCCGGAGACTAGACATCGCCCCATGATGAAGTTCCGCGTTTCCCTGATCGCCGCCCTGGCCGCGATGCTGCCCCTGACCGAGGCCCTGGCGCATGACGCCTGGGACCAGTCGCGTGGCCGCGACCGCGACCGTTCCGAACGCTCCCAGGAGCGCGAGTCCTCGGATCGAGGCCGCGATCGGGGACGCGAGTCCTCTTCACGCGAGGCGCCTCGGGCCGATCTGGGCGCCATCGTGCGCGGCGTTTCGGCCGGACGGCCGGGGCGCATGCTGGGCGTCAGTCCGCGCGGCGACGGCTATGTGGTGCGCTGGGAGTATCCCGGCGGCCGCGTCGGGGACATCATGGTGGACGGCCGCACCGGCCGCGTGACGGGAGAGCGCTGATGCGGGTTCTGCTGGTCGAGGATGACGTCGATCTGTCGCGTCAGCTGAAAGGCGCTCTGGCCGACGCCGGCTACGCCGTCGATCACGCCGGCGACGGCGAAGAGGCGCATTTTCTGGGCGACACCGAGCCTTATGACGTCATCGTTCTGGACCTCGGCCTGCCGCGCATCGACGGCGTCTCGGTGCTGGAGCGCTGGCGGCGCGAGGGCAAGACCACGCCAGTGCTGATCCTGACCGCGCGCGGCGCCTGGTCCGACAAGGTGTCGGGCTTCGACGCCGGGGCCGACGACTATCTGACCAAGCCTTTCCATACCGAGGAACTGCTGGCGCGCCTGCGGGCCCTGCTGCGCCGCTCGGCCGGTCACGCCTCGGCGACCCTGTCGTGCGGCGCCCTGCGGCTGGATCCGCGCGCGGCGCGCGCCAGCGTCGACGGCGAGCCCCTGCGCCTGACCAGCCTGGAATACCGACTGCTGCATTATCTGATGATGCATCAGGGCCGGGTCATCAGCCGCACCGAACTGGTCGAGCATCTGTATGATCAGGACTTCGATCGCGATTCCAACACCATCGAGGTCTTCGTCGGTCGCCTGCGCAAGAAGATCGGGTCCGACCGCATCGAGACCGTGCGCGGCCTGGGCTATCGCCTGACGCCCCTGGCCGGGGAATCCGAGGCGGCGTGAGCGATCTAGCGGAGCCGGCCCCGGACGCATCTTCGCGCACGCCGTTTGGCTGGTTCAAGCGGCCGGGCCGATCCCTGACCCGCCGCCTGATCTGGCTGGCCTCGGGTTGGATTGTCCTGGCCCTGGCTATCACGGGCTTCTTTCTGACCTCGCTGTTTCAGGAATCGGCGCTGCGTCGTCTGGGCGCGATGCTTTCGCAGACCATCGATGAACTGGTGGTGGCCACGACGGCGACGCCTCAGGGCGTTACCGTGGCCGAAATCCGCGATTCCCAGACCCTGCGCGTCTTTTCAGGAAAATACTGGGCCGTGGCTGAGCCGGCTGCGGAGGGACGGCTGCGCATGGTCGCCCGCTCAACCTCGCTGTGGGATTCGGATTTGTCGGTGCCCGATGACCTGCCGCCCCGACTAAACCAGGCCTTTGGCCAGACGATCAGCTACAACGCCGTCGGACCGGCCGGCGAGCCGCTGCGCGTTGCGGCGTCGATGAAGCAACTGCCGGGGCGCAACGCGCCGGTGGTCTTCCTTGCGGGCATAGACCGTTCGGCGGTGGACGCCGACACGCGCCAGTTCGCCACCGTCACCTGGGTCACGCTTCTGATCCTGGGGCTGGGTCTGGTGCTGGCGGTCTTCATCCAGGTGAAGGTGGGCCTGCGGCCCCTCTATGATCTGCGCAACGAGATCGCCGCCGTGCGCAAGGGCAAGGCCGCCCGCATCGCCAGAGCCTATCCGTTGGAGATCGAGCCGCTGGCGCAGCAGGTCAACCGCCTGCTCGACCACAATCAGGAGACGGTGGAGCGCCAGCGGACCCACGTCGGCAACCTGGCCCATGCGCTGAAGACGCCCATCGCCGTCATGCTGGCCGAGGCCGGGACCAGTCCCGGAATGCTGCCCGACATGGTGCGGCGTCAGACCAAGGTCATGCAGGATCAGGTCGATCACCACCTGCGTCGTGCCCGCGCCGCCGCCCGCGCCGCCCACGGCCTAGGCGAGAGTACGCCGGTGCCCGAGGTGCTGGACGAGATGGCCGTGATGCTGGAGCGCGTCTTCGCCTCCAAGGGCGTAGAGATCGACTGGCGCGCGCCCGACGACCTGACCTTCCTGGGCGAGCGGCAGGATCTGCAGGAGATACTCGGCAATCTGATGGAGAACGCGGGCAAGTGGTCCAAGCGCCGCGTGCGGGTCTCGGCGGGCCCCAGCGGCCTAGGCCAGATGGTGGTGGTGGTCGAAGACGACGGTCCGGGGCTGCCCGCCGATCGCCGCGAAGAGGTGCTGAAGCGTGGCGCGCGGCTGGACGAGGACGCGCCTGGTTCGGGGCTGGGCCTATCGATTGTGGACGACCTTACCCGCGCATACGGCGGCCGGGTGACCCTGGCCGACAGCGACATGGGCGGTCTGAAGGTCGTTCTGGAGCTGCCGGCGGCCGGCGACTGACCCGACGTTAACGCTTGTCCGCCACGATGGGCGCGTGTCCCAGCCTGCCCGATCATCGCGCCTGTCCGCCGACCACCGCGTCGCGCTGGAAAGCCTGCTGACCGCCACGCCCGACGCCGTTCTGGGCGCCATCGGCGAGATGTCGCGCGCCCTGCCGGGCGCTCGGGCGGCGGATCTGGAGCATCTGGTCGAGGCCGAGGCCCTGAACCGCACGCGCCGGGCTCGCGCCTTCGGTCCGCTGACCGCCCTGTTCGTAGAGCGGGGCGACGGCGTCGAAGCCCTGACCTTTCCCACGCACGTGCTGAGCCGCCTGTGGGCCGAGGCTCTGACGAGAGAACCGGATCTGGCGCCGGCGCTGGACGCCGACGGGCCGCGCGCCGACATCGTCGCCGACCGCCTGTGCGCCCGCGCCGCCGCCGTGGCGCGTGACGGGGCCGAGCGGATATGGCCGGACGACGGCTCGGCGGATCGGCCGGCGCAACTGGAGGCTCTGGCCACCGCCTTTGATCTTTCCGCTCTCGCGCGGCGGCTAGGCCGCTCCCTGCCGGCGTGGTCCGGCCGTCCCACCGAGGCCCAGGCCGTCGAGCTGAGGGCCGCTCTGCGTGAGGCGGGCGATATCCATCCCGACGGGCCGGAGCGTCTGCTGGACATTCTGTTCGCTCAAATGGGTGACGCGTGGCTGATCCTGAAGGTGGTGGTTGAGGCCTCTCCCGTCGGCGGCGGCGAGGCCCTGCTGCGCCAGTCCGATCTGGCCGTCTTCGTCGAACGGTTGCTGGCCCAGCTTGAGCGGCGTCTGGACCGGGTCGGTCTGGCCGTCCCCGCAGCTCTGGATCCGGCGGTGTTCCAGGACGATCTGGCCTGGTGCGCCTCGGTGCTGAGCGAGTTCGACGCCGCTCTGGACCTGCACCCAAAATCGCCTTGGGGCGCACGAGTGCGCGACGCCCGGTCGCGTGCCGGGGCGCGTCTGACGCGTACGATGCGCGCCTTGGACAAGACGCTGTCCAAGGCCTTCCCCCTGCGGCGCGTAGCTGTCGTCGGCATGATGAGCCGCGATACGCCGCGTCTGGACGTTGACCTCAAGGCTCCCGAGATCGCCGCCGCCGAGGCGGGTGCAAGACATGTCGCCGCCCTGCGTGGGCCCGCCGCCCTGCTTGGGTGCGAGGCCGAGCGAGTCCGGGTCGTGCAGGCCGCGGTCGATCGGCTGTTCAACCAGGGCGACCAGGCGATCGACGCCATCAATGACGGCGACCTGGAGATCGACGCCGCTCCCGGCGATCCGCGCCAGCGGGCCGCGCACGCCCGTACGGTGGTGTCGCGCATGGCGGACCTTCTCGAAACGCTGGACGCGGCCGACGCCGCGCGCACGCTGCGGCGACGGATCGCCTCGTCTGCGCGGCGCTGACTCGCCGCAGCCATAGAGTTGGTCTAGAGGCGGGCCATGCTGACCTTCTGGATCCTGGCCGGTCTGGCCGCCGCCCTGGCGGGACTGCTGGTGCTGAGCGGCGCGCGCCGCGGCGTGGATGTTGACGCATCCGTTGGCGAAACGGTCGAGATCGACGCCCTGGAGCGGCTGCGCGATCAGGGTCAGATCAGCGCCGCCGACTTCGCCGCCGCGCGCGCCGAGGCCGCCCGGCGCCTGCTGAACCGCGAACGTGGTGAAATCCGCCTCGTGGTCGGCCCGCGTGACCGCTACTGGATACTGGGCGGCCTGGCCCTGACTGCGGTGATCGCTGTCGGCCTTTACGTCCTGACCGGATCGCCGGGCCGGGCCGATGAACCTTACGAGCGGCGTCTGGACGAATGGGCGCAAACGCCCGGCGAGCTGGGTCCGGCCCAGCTGGCCGCCGTCGTAGGCCGCGTGGTGCGCGAACGGCCCGACGATGCGCAGGCCCTGGCCATGCTGGGCGCCGCCCGTTTCGAAGCCGGCGATTCCTTCGGCGCTGTCTCGGCCTTCCGCAGGCTGGTCGAACTCAATCCGGACGACGCTCAGGCCTGGGCGCGTCTAGGCGAGAGTCTGGTGCGGGCCAATGACGGGACTATCGGCGCCGACGCCGAGGCCGCTTTCCGCCGCGCGCTGGACATCGACCCGGATCAGTTGGGGGCCCGCTTCTTCGTCGGCGAGGCGGCGCTGCTGCGCGGAGACGCCGCCGTGACGCGCGAAATGTGGACCCCGCTGATCGCCGCGCTCGACCCGGCCGACCCGCGTCGCCAGGACCTGGAGCGCCGCCTGCCTGAGGAAGGCGCATCGTGACGCGTTGGCTAGATACGGCTGGCGGCCTATATCGGCGGCGTTCGCCTCCCTTCGGTTCCTGCTCATGAGCTGGCTTCCCCGTTCGCCCAAGGCGCGTCGCCGCCTGTGGATCGTCGCCGCCGTCGCCCCCGTGCTGGCGCTGGCGGTCGGCCTGTCGCTGTGGGCCATGCAGGACAGCGTGACCTTCTTCTATTCTCCGTCCGAGGCCACGTCCGAAGCCGCGCCCGAGGGCCGCGTCATCCGGCTGGGCGGTCTGGTCGAGGCTGGAAGCGTCGAACAGGGAACCGACGGCTCGGTCGCCTTCGTCGTCACCGACAACGCGGCGGTGACGCGCGTGGTCTTCCACGGCGATCTGCCCGACCTGTTCCGCGAGGGCCAGGGCATCGTCGCCCAGGGCGCCTTCCAGGCTGACCGCACCTTCCGCGCCAGCCAGGTCCTGGCCAAGCACGACGAGACCTACATGCCGCGCGAAGTCGCCGACCGCCTGAAGGAAAAGGGCGAGTGGCGGCCGGAAGACGGATCGCCCGTCAGCGCGAGCCAACTGCGCTCAAGCAGCCCGCAGGGCGGTAGCGCCACGAAAACACTATGATAGCCGAACTTGGGGCCTTCGCCCTGGCGCTGGCGCTGGTGCTGGCCGCGCTGCAGACGGGTCTGTCGACGGCCGGCCGACTGAGGCTCAGCCCCGTGCTGGCCGGGGCAGGGCAGGGGGCGGGCGTGGCCTCGGCCTGGGCGATTGTCCTGGCTTTCGCCGCCCTGATCTTCGCCTTCGTGGTCTCGGATTTCTCGGTCTCGAACGTGGCGGCCAACAGCCACACGGACAAGCCGATGCTCTACAAGGTGGCCGGCGCCTGGGGCAGCCATGAAGGCTCGCTGCTGCTGTGGTGCCTGGTCATGGCGGTGTTCGGCGCCGTGCTGGCGCGCGCCCGCGACCTGCCGTTCGGCCTCAAGACCTCGGCCGTCGCCGTCCAGGGCGCGCTGACCACCCTGTTCCTGGCCTTTGCGGCCTTCACCTCCAGCCCCTTCACCCGCCTGGATCCCACGCCGATCCAGGGCGCGTCGCTGAACCCGCTGCTGCAGGACCCCGCGCTGGCGGTGCATCCGCCGCTGCTTTACCTCGGCTACGTCGGCTTCTCGGTCTGTTTCTCCCTGGCGGTCGCCGCCCTGATCGAGGGGCGCGTCGACGCCGCCTGGGGCCGCTGGGTGCGCCCGTGGGCGCTGGCCTCCTGGGCGTTCCTGACCGTCGGCATCACGCTCGGCTCCTTCTGGGCCTACTATGAGCTGGGCTGGGGCGGCTGGTGGTTCTGGGACCCGGTGGAGAACGCCTCCTTCCTGCCCTGGCTGGCGGGCGCGGCGTTGCTCCATTCGGCGGTTGTGACTGAGCGGCGCGGGGCTCTTCAGGGCTGGACCGTCTTCCTGGCGCTGCTGGCCTTCACCTTCTCGATGCTGGGGGCCTTCTTGGTGCGGTCGGGCGTTCTGACCAGCGTCCACGCCTTTGCGGTCGATCCTCAGCGCGGCCTGATGCTGCTGGCCATCCTGGGCGTCGCCTCCGGGCTGGCGTTCGCCCTGTTCGCCTGGCGCGTGCCCCGGCTCAAGGACGGCGGCGCCTTCGCCCCGGTCAGCCGCGAGGCCGCCCTGGTGCTGAACAACCTGTTCCTGACCGTGGCTGCGGCCACCGTGCTGCTCGGCACGCTGTATCCGCTGATCCTTGAGGCGGCGACGGGTCAGACGATCTCGGTCGGCCCGCCCTTCTTCGCCCTGACCTTCACGCCCCTGATGATGGTCGCCTTCATCATCTTGCCGGCGGGTCCGCTGATGTCGTGGAAGCGCGCGGACCTGAAGGGCGTGGTTCAGCGCCTGACCTGGGCGGCGGTTCTGGCGGTGATTGCCGGTCTGGCGGCCTGGTTCGCCTTTGAGCCGAAGAAGGCGCTTGCGGCCGTGGGCATCGGCATCGGGGCCTGGCTGATCGTCGGCGCCCTGGCGGAACTGGCCGAGCGCATCCGTCTGTTCCGCGCGCCGGCGGGCGAAAGCCTGCGTCGCGCCGGCGGTCTGCCCCTGGGCGCCTGGGGCATGGCCCTGGCCCACGCGGGCGTCGGCGTCTTCGTCCTGGGGGCCGTGGTCGAAACCAGCTTCAAGGTCGAGGCCGCCGCGCCGCTGTCGATCGGCCAGAGCGTCTCGGCCGGTGCCTGGTCTGCGCGCCTGGACGACGTGCAGATGATCGAGGGCCCCAACTATATCGCGGAACAGGGCCGGCTGACGGTCGGTCCGCGCTCGGGCTCGGGCCCGGACCGCGTGCTGACCGCCGAGCGCCGCTTCTTCCCCGCTGGCGGCCAGACCACCACCGAGGTCGGGCTCGATTTCCGCGGTCTGGACGACCTGTATGTCGTGATGGGCGAGCGGCGGGCCGGGCAGGACGGCGGCCAGGCCTGGACGGTCCGGCTCTACTACAATCCGTGGGCGCGGCTGATCTTCCTGGGGCCGGCGCTGATGGCCCTGGGCGGCGCCCTGTCGCTGTTCGACAGGCGGCTGCGCGTCGCCGTGGGTAAGAGGTCCAAGGCGTGAGGCGGGCCCTGCTGATCGCTCTGGCCTCCGTCGGCCTGATGGCCGCCGAGCCCGCACCGGCGCCCGACCAGCCTCTGCCCGACGCCGGTCAGGAGGCCCGCGCCCGCGCCCTGTTCGCCGATGTGCGCTGCGTGGTGTGCCAGCACGAGTCCATCGCCGATTCGCCCGCCGGCATGGCCGCCGACATGCGCCGTCTGGTGCGCGAGGAGGTCGCCGCCGGCCGCACCGACGAACAGGTCCGCCGCGGCCTGGTCGACCGCTACGGTGACTACATCCTGTTCCAGCCGCCCTTCCGCCTGGGCACGCTGATGCTGTGGCTGGGGCCGTTCGCCCTGATCCTGGGGGCAGGTGCGGCGTTGCTGCTGCGTTCGCGCCGGCGTCGGCCTGACCCCGACCCCCTGTCTTCCGAGGAAGAGGCGGCCCTTGTTCGCCTGACCGAAAACAAGCTTCGCCGCGATCCTGACGCAACCTCGCCCCACGACGGACGCTGAGGCGGAACAACGATCCGCAGGCCGGCGGTTGGCCAAGGCGGCCGTCGATCTATATCCAAGGGCGACACGGTCCGTTCAGGATCGAATGAAGAGGATCTCAGGGACGACGATGCTGAAGCGCAAGGAGTTCATTCTGGGGGCCGCCGCCGGCCTGGCCCTCGCCGCGGGCGCCACCGCCGGGGGCGCCATCACCTGGCCGGGAGCGCACGCCGAGCCGGTGGCCGGCGCCTCGGGCCGCCTGACGGCCTCGCCCGCCCCCGCCGCCGCCTTCGCCCCGCCCCAGGGCGCGCCGCTCAGCTTCGCCGACATCTTCCAGCAGGTCTCGCCGGCGGTTGTGCAGATCGACGTCACCACGCGCGTCAGGCGCCCGACGCAGGGCTTCATCACCATTCCCGGCCTCGGCCGCGTTCCCGTTCCCGGAAGCGGCGCTCAGGATCCTGAGGCCGAAGCCCCCACCGCCATGGGCGCAGGTTCCGGCTTCTTCATTTCGGCGGACGGCTACATCGTCACCAACAATCACGTCGTGGCGGACGCGACCGAGATCAAGGTGCGTCTGGCTGACCAGCGCGAACTGACCGCGCGTGTCGTCGGCGCGGACCCGGCCACAGACCTGGCCGTGCTCAAGGTCGATGGGGCGGATTTCCCTTTCGTGTCGTTCGAAGACCGCGCGCAACCCCGCGTGGGTGACTGGGTCATCGCCATCGGCAATCCGCTCGGCCTCGGCGGGACGGCGACAGCCGGCATCGTCTCGGCCCTGTCGCGCCAGAATATCGATCCCAGCACTTCGGGATACGTTGACTTCATCCAGATCGACGCAGCCATCAATCGCGGAAACTCCGGCGGCCCGACGTTTGACATCTACGGGCGTGTGATCGGCGTGAACTCCGCAATCTATTCGCAGACGGGGGGCTCCATCGGCATCGGCTTCGCCATTCCTGCGGCGGTCGCCAAGCCTATCACGGACCAACTGATCGAGAACGGCCGCATCGAACGAGGCTATGTCGGCCTTACGCTGCGAACGCTCGCGCCAGAGGATTGGGCGGCGTACGGACAGTCGCGCGACTTCAAGGGCGCATTTGTCGAACTCGTCACCGAAGGTGGTCCCGCAGCGCGTGGCGGGGCCCGCGTGGGCGACATCATCACGGCGGTGAACGGCGAAGCCGTCGCCAACAGCACCGAGGCGACCCGCCTCGTCGGCGCGGTTCGTCCCGGCTCGACCATCCGTCTGGACATCATCCGCGACGGTCGTCGCCAGACCATCAATGTGCGGGCGGGCACGCGTCCGTCGGAGGCCGAGCTTCGCGCCGGTCTGGGCGGCGAAGACCCGACTGGCGAGCCGGGAGAAGCCCCCGCCGCCACGGGCGAGCTCGTCGAGGGCGCTCGCGTCACGGCCGTGACCCCGGCGCTGCGCCGCCGCTACAATCTGGCTGACGGCGTCACGGGGATCATCGTGACGGAGGTCGAGCGCAACACTGCGGCCGGCCGTCTGGGCCTGCAGGCCGGAGACGTCATCACGCGCGCCGACACCCGCGAGGTCCAGACCGTGGCCGACTTCCAGGCGGCGGTCGCGGCGGTGAAGCAGGCGGGCCGCCCGGGCGTGCTGATCTTCGTGCGGCGCGGGACGAATCCCCCGGCTTCGGCTGTGCTGCGCTTCGCCGAGGAGTGACCTTGGTCTGACAAAGCCTTAACTCACGTCTTCGCCGTCGATGCGCTAGCATCGGCGGCGAATCTCTGTCGGGAGCCCGTCTATGCGTATTCTGGTGGTCGAGGACGATGCGGAAGCGGCCGCCGCCATGGTGCGCGGCCTCAGCGAGGCGGGCCATGACGTGACCCACGCCGTGGACGGCGCCTTCGGCCTGCTGGAGGCGCAGAAGGGCGGCTATGACGTCTATGTGGTCGACCGCATGATGCCGCGCCTGGACGGGGTCGGCATGGTCGAGACCGTGCGACAAGGCGGCGATCAGACGCCGGTGCTGTTCCTGTCGGCGCTGGGCGAGGTCGAGGATCGGGTCACGGGCCTGAAGGCCGGCGCCGACGACTATCTGGTCAAACCCTACGCCTTCGCCGAGCTGATCGCGCGGGTCGAGGCGCTGGCCCGCCGACGCGAGACCGGCGGCGTCCAGACCGTGCTCAAGGTCGGCGACCTGGAGATGAACCTTATCGGCCGCACAGTGCATCGCGCCGGCCAGGAAATTGACCTGCAGCCGCGCGAGTTCCAGCTGCTGGAGTTCCTGATGCGCCACGCCGGCCAGTCGGTGACGCGCACCATGCTGCTGGAGAAGGTTTGGGAATACCATTTCGACCCCCAGACCAACGTCATCGACGTGCACATCAGCCGCCTGCGCTCCAAGATCGACAAGGGTTTC
Source organism: Brevundimonas sp. (assembly GCF_046295775.1). Taxonomy (GTDB): domain Bacteria; phylum Pseudomonadota; class Alphaproteobacteria; order Caulobacterales; family Caulobacteraceae; genus Brevundimonas. The sequence continues at coordinate 42,324 of NZ_JBKBML010000017.1, forward strand.
GACAAGGCCATGCTGCAGACCGTGCGCGGCGCGGGGTACCGGCTGGAGGGATAAGGCCCCGCCATGCGCCTGCCGTCTCTTCTTCGCCGCACGCCATTCCGGCTGACGCTGCTGTTCCTGGCGCTGTTCGTGACGGCGGCGGGCTCGATCCTGGCTTATGTCTATCTGGCCTCGGCCGGAGAGGCGCGGGCGCGGGCGGAAGCGGGGGTGCGCAGCGAGGTCGGGGTGCTGGCCTCCATCTATCGCGAGCGCGGCGTCGATGCCCTGAACCAGGCCCTGGTGGAGCGCATCCTGCGTGGCGGAGACTACGTCTATCTGCTGAGCGGGACAGACGGCGTGCGGGTGACCGGCAGTCTGGAGACCGTTCCGGAACGCTCCGACCCGGCAAGCCAGTGGACCACCTTCCGTCTGACCGACACCGACCCCACCGGCCGCGTGCGCCAGCGCCAGGCGCTCGGCGTCGAGATGGCGCTGTCGGGCGGCGAGCGGCTGTTCGTCGGTCAGGACATGGGCGACACCGAAGAGTATCTGGCGCGCCTGACCCAGGCGCTGTGGATCGCTTTGGCCCTCGTCATACTGCTGGGCATGGCCGGCGGGCTGTTCATCAGCCGCCGGGTCGAGACCGCGATGGGTCGGCTGAACCGTGTCGTCTCGGCGGTGCAGAACGGCGACCTCAAGGCGCGGGCCGAGGTGCGCGGCTCGGGCGACGAACTGGATGAGTTGGGGCAGGGGCTGAACCTGATGCTGGACCGGCTGGAGGCCTCCATGGCCTCGATCCGGCACGCCGGCGACGCCATCGCCCATGACCTGCGCTCGCCCCTGACGCGCATGCGCGCCAAGCTTGAGGTCGCCCTGATCGACGCCGAGGCCGGGCGTATCGACGGGCCCGACGCCCTGCAGGTGGCGCTGGACGAGGCCGACCAGCTGCTCAAGACCTTCAACGCCGTCCTGGCCATCGCCCGGCTGCAGGCCAGCAAGGGACGCACCCCGGATCCGGTCGTGTTCGACGCCGCTGACCTGGCCGCCGACATGGCCGAGCTTTACGAACCCGCCGCCGAGGACAAGGATCTGGAGTTCGCCGCCGAGATCGAGCGCGGCCTGACCATCGAGGCCAACCGCCCCTTCCTGGCCCAGGCCCTGGCCAACATCATCGACAACGCCATCAAATACACCCCGGCCGGCGGCGCCGTGACCCTGCGCGCCCGCAGACGGTCGTCGGGCGAGATCGAGTTCTCGGTCACCGACACCGGGCCGGGCGTGCCCGACGCCGACCGCGAGCGGGTGACCCAGCGGTTCGTGCGCCTGGACAACAGCCGCACCGAGCCCGGTTCGGGCCTGGGCCTGTCGCTGGTCATGGCGGTGATGGAGGCGCATTCGGGACGCATTCAGCTGGATGAAGGGCCCGGCGCCTATGGCGGGCGCGGACCGGGTCTGCGCGTCGCCCTGGTCCTGCCCCCGGCGACAGCAAAGGCCGCGGAATGAGCCTTATCGATCGCCTGCGCCCGTGCGGCCCGGTGGTCGATCCCGCCGCCGCCGAGCGACTGCGTGAGCGGCTGGACGAGGCGGCGGTCGAAGGCGGCTGGGCGGACCAGTGGCGCGCCGCCTGGCCGGCGCTGTCGCCCATAGCGTCGGCGTCTCCGTATCTCGCGGGTCTGATGCGGCGTGCGCCCGATATGCTGCTCGCCGTTTTGAGCAGCGATCCCGAGGCGCGGCTCGCCGACCTTCTGGATCGCACCCGGGCGCTGGACGGTCCGCCCGAAGCGCTGCGGTCGCCGCTGCGCAAGCTCAAGGCCGAGCTGCATCTGCTCACCGCCCTGTGCGACCTGGGCGGCGTCTGGGGGCTGGAGGCGGTCACCGGCGCGCTCAGCGCCTTCGCCGACGAAAGCGTGCGCCGCGCCTTGGCCAGCGCCACGCATGAGGCGCGCGAGCGGGGACGGCTGACCTCCGCGGCGGATGACCCGCGCGGCCCCGCGCCCGGCCTGTTCGCCGTCGCCATGGGCAAGCACGGCGCGGGAGAGCTGAACTATTCCTCGGACATCGACATCAGCCTGTTTCACCAGCCCGATGTCCTGGCCGGCGTGTTGGCGGGTCCCGAACCCCAGGCCTTCGTCAACCGCGTGGCCCAGGGCCTGGCGACCCTGCTCAGCGAGCGCACCGGGGACGGATATGTCTTCCGCGTCGATCTGCGGCTGCGGCCTGATCCCTCATCCACCCCGCCGGTCGTCGCCGCCCCGGCGGCGCTGGCCTATTATGAATCCGTCGGCCAGAATTGGGAGCGGGCGGCCTTCATCAAGGCGCGCGCCGTGGCCGGCGACCTGAACGAGGCGGGCGAGTTCCTGAAGGCCCTGACGCCCTTCGTCTGGCGTCGCAGCCTCGACTATCCAGCGATCCTCGACATCCAATCGATCAAGAAACAGATTCACGTCCACAAGACCGGCGAGGGGCTTGCAGCCGCCGGCGCCAATCTGAAGCTGGGCCGGGGCGGCATCCGCGAAATCGAATTCTACGCTCAGACACAGCAGCTGATCCTGGGCGGACGCGACCCGTCGCTGAGAAGTCCGCGCACGCTGGACGCGCTGAACGCCCTGGCCGAGTCTGGTCATGTGCCCGCCGGCGTGGCGCGAGAGTTGGCCGACGCCTATGGCGAACTGCGCGCGCTGGAACATCGCGTCCAGATGCTCGAGGACGAACAGACCCACGTCCTGCCCGCCGACCCGTCGCGCCGCGCAGCGGTGGCCGCCTTGGCCGGAGAGGGTGATCTGGCCCTTTTCGACTCCTGCGTCGAAGGTCTGCTGGCGGGTGTGAACCACCGCTACGGGGAGTTGTTCGAGGGCGGCGAGGATCTGTCGTCTCCCTATGGCAGCCTCGTTTTCACAGGTGTCGAGAATGATCCGGGGACCTTGGAGACGCTGCAGCGCATGGGCTTCTCGGAGCCGGCGTCGGTCGCCTCGACGATCCGCGAGTGGCACCACGGCCGCATCTCGGCGACCCGTTCGGCCAAGGGGCGCGAGCTCTTCACCCGCCTGGCGCCGCGCCTGCTGACGGCCATGGCCGAGACGGGGGCGCCGGACGCCGCCTTCCGTCGTTTCGCGGTCTTCTTCTCGGGCCTTTCGGCGGGGGTGCAGGTCCAGGCCCTGTTCCTCAACCAGCCGCGGCTGTTCGAGATGGTGGTGGGCATGATGGCCTATGCCCCGAGATTGGCCCGAATGCTGGGTCGCCAGCCCGCCGCGCTGGACAGCGTGCTGGACGCCCGCTTCCTGGCCGATCTGGACGAGGATTCCGGGGTCATCGCCGAAATGCTGAGCGAGGCGGCGGCCCAGGACTTCGAAGGCGCAATGAACGTGGTGCGTCGTCTCTATCGCGAACAGACCTTTCGGATCGGGCTTCAGACCGTCACCGGCCGCGCCGGCGGCGAGGCGGCGGGGCGGGCCTATACGGTCCTGGCCGACGCGGCCATGCGCGCCCTTGCTCCGGCCGCCCTGGCCGAGGCCGAGCGAATGGGCGGCGCGTTTCCCGGCGCCGTGGCGGTGGTGGCGCTGGGCAAGGCCGGATCGCGCGAAATGACGGCGTCGTCGGACCTGGACCTGATGACCGTCTATGACGCCGCGCCCGACGCCTCTTCCGAAGGGCGCGGCTGGGGCGCGGAGACCTTCTACGGCCGGTTCACCCAGCGGCTGATCGCGGCTTTGTCGGCCCAGACGGCCGAGGGCGGGCTGTACGAGGTCGACATGCGGCTGCGGCCCTCGGGCTCCAAGGGTCCGGTGGCCGTGCGGCTGTCGGCCTTGTCCGACTACTACGCCAGCGAGGCCGACAGCTGGGAGTTCCTGGCCCTGACCCGCGCGCGTGTGGTCTGGGCCAGCGACGCGGCCTTCGGCGAGCGGGTAAGCCAGGCCATCGAAGCCGCGCTCAGACAGCCGCGCGACGATGCAGCCTTGCGGCATGATGTGCGAGCCATGCGGGCCCTGATGGACCGCGAGCGGCCGCCGCACGGCTTCTGGGATCTGAAACTCTCGGCGGGCGGGCAGGTGGACGCCGAGTTCGTCGCCCAATACCGCCAGCTTCAGGCGGCGGCCCAGGGGCGGGCACTGACCGTGTCTACCCTGCAGTCCCTGTCCAACGACGAGGTGCTCGAACAGGCCTGGCGGCTGCAGCAGCGGCTGTCCCAGCTGCTGGCCTGCGCCTTTGACGAACGGCCCAATCCGGATGCGGAGCCCGAAGGCTTTCGCCGGCGTCTGGCGGAGACGGCCGGTGCGCCGAACTTCCGCGCGCTGAAGGATGAACTGACCGTTCTGCGCCGCGCCGCCCGGGCCGCCTTCGAGAACGCTCTGACCTGAGCGACGGACTCCGAAGGGCGGCGCGTGTGAACCGTGACAGGGACGCGACAAATCCTCACGGAGATCGAGACATGAGCCGTACATTCGTACTCGGCGGCGCCGCCGCCCTGATGCTGACCGGCCTCGCCGGCGCCGCACACGCCCAGACACAAACCCCGAGCCCGCGCGCCGCCGAGCGCGCGCAACCCGTCGCCCAGGCCGACTTCGTCCAGCGCCGTGTCGAACGGCTGCAGGCTCTGGACGCCAATAACGACGGCGTGGTCACGGCCGAGGAACGCCGCGCC
>NZ_JBKBML010000018.1:0-44473 GCF_046295775.1 Brevundimonas sp.
GGACGCCAAGATCAGCCAGGCCGGCGTGCGCGCCCTGGCGATCGAGACCGAAACCTTCGAGGGCTGGCGCGCCGAGGTCCAGGCCCTGGCCGCGCCGCTCCAGGCCTTGGCCGACGCCCTGACCGAACTGGACGCCCACGCCGCCCTGGCCGAATGGGCCGAAGAGGTCTCGGCCGTCCGCCCGACGGTGGACGAGACCCTGGGCTTCGAGGTCGAGGCCGGCCGCCACCCGGTGGTCGAGGCCGCTGTGAAGGCGCAAGGCCTGCCCTACACGCCCAACGACGGGCGGCTGGACGGCGCAGGCGCCGCCCATGCTCGGCTGGCCATCGTCACCGGGCCGAACATGGCCGGCAAGTCCACCTTCCTGCGCCAGAACGCGCTGCTGGTCATCCTGGCCCAGGCCGGCGCCTTCGTGCCGGCGCGCGCCATGCGGCTGGGCGTGGTGGACCGGCTGTTCAGCCGCGTCGGCGCAGGCGACGACCTGGCGCGCGGACGCTCGACCTTCATGACCGAAATGGTCGAGACCTCGGCCATCCTAAGCCAGGCGACCGAGCGCAGCTTCGTGGTGCTGGACGAGATCGGGCGCGGCACCGCCACCTATGACGGCCTGGCCATCGCCTGGGCCGTCGCCGAGGCGCTGCACGAGACCAAACGCGCCCGCACCCTGTTCGCCACCCACTATCATGAGCTGGCGCGGCTGGAGGACCAGCTGGACCACGTCTGCAATCTGTCGATGAAGGCGCGCGAGTGGAACGGCGACCTTGTCTTCCTGCACGAGGCGGCGCCCGGCGCGGCGGACCGCTCGTATGGCGTCCAGGTGGCGCGGCTGGCGGGCGTGCCCGGGCCGGTCGTGGCGCGCGCCAAGGCGGTGCTCGATCGACTAGAGGGCCAGAAGGCCGCCGTCGCCCGTCTGGACGACCTGCCCCTGTTCGCCGTGGCGGAGGCCGCCGCGTCGCCGCCTGAACCCTCTGCGGTGGAGCGGGCGCTAGGTGCGCTCGACCCCGACGCCCTCAGCCCGCGCGAGGCGCTGGAGGAACTCTACCGCCTGAAGGGCCTGGCGGGCCGGTGACCGCTCCCTCGCCCGACGACCTGCTGATCGCGGCGGCCGGGGCGGCCGATCCGCGCGCGGCGGTCGCAGCGGTGCTGGGCGAGCGCTACGGTCAGGCCCGTGAGCGGGCGGCTCAGAAGCTGGCGAGCGGCCAGGCGGGCGTCGAGGTGGCACGGCAGTATTGCGCCGCCGCCGACGCCCTGATGACCAGCCTTTGGCGGCTGGCGACCGAGGTGCTGTATCCGGCGCCCAATCCCACCGAGGCGGAGCGGCTGTGCGTGCTGGCGGCGGGCGGCTATGGGCGCGGCGTGCTGGCGCCGTTCTCGGACCTGGACCTGATGTTCCTGCGTCCTTGGAAGACCACGCCCCGCAGCGAACAGATTGTCGAGTTCGTCCAGTATGTCCTTTGGGACCTGAACTTGAAGGTCGGCGCCGCCACGCGCTCGATCGACGAGGCCCTGACCCTGGCCTGGCGCGACATGACGGTGCGCACCGCGCTGCTTGAGGCCCGCTTCCTGGCTGGAGACGAGGGTCTGGCCGAGGGCTTCTTGGCGCGCTTTCGGCGTGAGGCGGCGCAGATCGATCCGCGTCCCTTCATCGCCGCCAAGCTGGAGGAGCGCGAGACCCGGCACCAGAAGGCCGGGGCCTTCCGTTATCGCGTCGAGCCGAACGTGAAGGACGGCAAGGGCGGCCTGCGCGACCTCAACACCCTGTTCTGGATCGCGCGCGGACTGGCGCCCGACAGCCATCTGGGCGCCCGAGCGCTGGAGGGTCTTCTGACGGCGCGCGAGCGGCGGCTGTTCGAAGAGGCCTTCGACTTTCTGTGGCGGGTGCGGGCCAATATGCACATCGTCGCCGGGCGCGCCGAAGAACGGCTGACCTTCGATCTTCAGCCCGAGATCGCACGCCGCATGGGCTGGCGCGGGCGCGGCGACGAGTTGGCGGTCGAGCGGTTCATGCGCCGCTATTTCATCGTGGCCCGCGACGTGGGCGCCCTGACGCGCGCGGTCAGCGCCCAGCTGGAGGCGCGCCAGCAGAAGAAGGCCATGGGCCTGTCGCGCCTGTTGCCCCGACGGCGCAAGCGCCTGCCGGTCAAGGGTCTGGTCATTGAGGGCGGCCGCTTGTCGATCGCCGGGCCGGGGGTATTCGAGAGCGATCCGCCCTTGCTGCTCAAGCTGTTCGCGGAGGCCGACCGGCTGGATCTGGACCTGCACCCCGACGCCTTTTCGGCGGTCACGCGCGCCTTGCCGCTGGTCACGCCGGCGCTCAGGCGTGACCCCGAGGCGGCTCAGGCCTTCCTGACCGTGCTGGCTCACGGACAGCGGCCCTATCGCGCCCTGACCATCATGAACGAGACGGGGTTGCTGGGCCGCTTCCTACCCGAATGGGGGCGGATCGTCGGCCAGACCCAGTTCAACATGTACCACGCCTTTACGGTCGACGAGCACACGCTGCAGGCCGTCGGCGTCATCAACGACATCGCACGCGGCAAGCTGGCCCAGGACCATCCGCTGTCGACCGGCATCGTGCACCGCATCGCCGACTTCGAAGCCCTGATGCTGGCCATGCTGCTGCATGACGTGGGCAAGGGCGGCGACCGGGGGCAGTTGGAGGATGGGGCCATCGCCGCGCGCCGCGCCTGCGAGCGGCTGGGCGTCGAACCGCGCCGGATCGAGCTGGTGGTCTGGCTGGTGCGCCATCACCTGACCCTGTCGGACTACGCTCAGAAGCGTGACGTTTCCGATCCCGAGACGGTGCGGGCTTTCGCCGCCGTGGTGGGCGATCTGGAGCGGCTGCGCACCCTGGTGGTGCTGACCGTGGCCGACATCCGCGCGGTAGGCCCCGGCGTGTGGAACAGCTGGAAGGGCCAGCTGATGCGCGACCTCTACGGGCGCACCGAGGCCCTGTTTCACGGCGAGGACATCGGCCGCTCCGACCCGCTGGCGCAGCATCCCGAACTGGTCGAGCGCGCGCGACAGACCGGCGCGGCGGCCGAGGCCTTCATGGACGACGAAGGCGGCGGCCTGCGCGTCGCCGTGGCCGCCCGCGACCGCCAGGGCCTGTTCGCCGATCTGGCCGCGGCCCTGGCCGCCTCGGGCGCCGATGTGGCCGGGGCGCGGCTGGCCACGTCGCCCGACGGCATGGCGCTGGACGTCTTCGACCTGCACGGCGAGCCCGACGCCCGGCGGCTGAAGCGCCTGACCCTGAGCCTGGAGCGCGCGGCGCTCGGCCGTTCGCGCCCGACGCCGCCGGGCCCCGAGCCGGTCAGCGCGCGCCGCGCGGTCTTTGATGTCCGCCCCGTGGTCATGATCGGCCGCGCCAGCGACCAGGGCCCGGTCATCCTGGAGGTGTCAGGCGCCGACCGGCCGGGCCTGCTGGCGGATCTGGGCCGCACCCTGGCCGACCACGACCTGTCCGTTCGCTCGGCCCATGTCGCGACCTTCGGCGAGCGCGCGGTCGACAGCTTCTATCTGGACCGGGAGCCCGAAAGTCCCGCCGCGCTGAAAATGGCTCTGGAGGCGGTGCTGGACCGCTCGCTTCCGCTCGCGCCGGGGCGCCGCCCTGCACCGGTTCGCGCCAGCGCGCGCGATGTCTCGGAGATCGGCCGACTGCCGTCGCCCCAGCCCATATCGCGGCGTCGCAAAGCGCGCTAATCGCTGATGCTCCGCCGCCTCGGACCGCGCCCTTGAGCCTCGCCCGCAACACCCTGGTGCAATCGACCCTGACGCTGGGCAGCCGCGTGCTGGGCTTCGCCCGCGACTTGGCCTTGGCCGCTCGCTTCGGCCAGGGGCCGATGATGGACGCCTTCACCACGGCGTTGATGCTGCCAAACATGTTCCGGCGGCTGTTCGCCGAGGGCGCCTTCGCCCAGGCCTTCGTGCCGATCTACGGCGGCGTGCGCGAACGCGAGGGCGAAGAGGCGGCCGCCGTCACGGCGTCGGAGGCGCTCAGCTTCATCTTCGGCGTCGTGGCCGGCTTCTGCATCCTGCTTCAGATCGCCATGCCCTGGATCATGCCCTGGCTGCTGTCGGCCTGGCGCGACGATGTGGGCGTGATGACCGCGGCGGTCACGGCCGCCCAGCTGACCATGCCCTATCTGGCCTGCATGACGATCGCGTCCCTGCTGTCAGGCGTGCTGAACACCAGCGGCCGGTTCGCCCTGTCGGCCGGCGTGCCCGTCTTCCTGAACCTGTGCACCCTGGTCCCCCTGCTGGCCCCCAGCCTGATTCCCATGGAGCAGCCGCTGATTCTGGTGGCCGTCAGTGCGGCGGTCAGCGTGTCCGGCCTGGTTCAGATGGGCCTGCTGTGGTGGGGCGTGAGGCGTCTGGGCGTGACCGTGCGCCTGTCTTGGCCGCGCCTGACGCCGGGGGTGAAGAAGACCCTGGCCCTGGCCGTGCCGGGCGTGCTGGCCGGCGGCGCCTTCCAGATCAACTCTCTGGTCAGCCAGTTCCTGGCCGGCTCGAACGAGGGCGCGCGTTCGGTGCTGTACAACGCCGACCGCCTGTACCAGCTGCCGCTGGGCCTGGTCGGGGTGGCGCTGGGCCTGGCCCTGGTGCCGCGCCTGACGCGCGCCTTTGTCTCCGGCGATCACGAAGGCGGCCGACGCACCATGGACGACGGCATGACCCTGGCGCTCGCCTTCGCCCTGCCGGCGGCGGTGGCCCTGTTCGTCATCCCCTTCTTCATCATCGACGCCACGGTGACGCGCGCGGCCTTCACCAGCCAGGACGCCGCCCGAACCGCCGATGTGCTGCGCCAGTTCGCCTGGGGCGTGCCGGCCTTCGTACTGGTCAAGGTGCTGACCCCGCCCTTCTTCGCGCGCCAGGACACGCGGCGGCCCATGATCTACGCCGTGGCCTCGGTGATCGCGACGGTGGTTCTGGGCGCCGGCCTATTCTTCGGCCTGTCGCGTGTCGGCGTGGACGGCGTTCTGGGCCTGGCCGTCGCCACCAGCACGGCGGCCTGGCTGAACGTCGCCCTGCTGGCCGGAACCCTGGCGCGTGAGCATGTCTGGCGGCCCTCGCCCGCCTTTCTGTCGCGGTTCGTCCGCGTCGTCGGCGCCAGCGTCCTGATGGGGCTGGTGCTGTTCCTGGCCAGCCTCAACTATCCGCTGCTGTCGCGCCTGTTGCTGACCAAGGAGATCGCCGTGCTGATCGTGTGCGGCGTCGGCGCGGCCGTCTATGGCGCGGCCCTGCTGGGTCTGCGCGCCGTCACCCTGGCCGAACTCAAGGGCGTGCTGCGCCGCGAACCGGGGGCCAAGGCCGTTCAAGGGCTGGACTGACGACCCGATGTGGCGATAAGCGCGAGGCATGACAGCCTCGGGCCTCCTTCTCGACCGGCGATGGCGCGGCTAGCTCCGCCCCGATCGCCCCTGTCCGCCCCTTCGCTTCGAGACCCGCACCATGACTGACACCTCGGCTGACTACACCGGCCCGCGCCGCATCCTGAGCGGTATCCAGGCCTCCGGCGCCCTGCACCTGGGCAACTATCTCGGCGCGCTAAAGCGTTTCACGGCGCTGCAGGACGAAGGCGCGCCCTGCTTCCTGTTCGTGGCCGACATGCACGCCATCACCGTCTGGCAGGACCCGGCCAAGCTGACGGCCCAGACGCGCGAGATCGCCGCCGCCTACCTGGCCTCGGGCCTGGACCCGGCCAAGTCGACCATCTTCCCGCAGTCGGCCGTTCGCGCCCACGCCGAGCTGGCCTGGGTGTTCAACTGCGTCGCCCGCCTCGGCTGGCTGGACCGCATGACCCAGTTCAAGGAGAAGTCCGGCAAGCACAAGGAACGCTCTTCGGTCGGCCTCTATACCTACCCGGTGCTCCAGGCGGCCGACATCCTGCTGTACAAGGCGACGGGGGTGCCGGTCGGCGAGGACCAGAAACAGCACCTTGAGCTGACGCGCGACATCGCCGCCAAGTTCAACACCGACTTCTCAGCCCCCGGCTTTTTCCCTCTGCCAGAACCCCTGATCCAGGGGCCGGCGACGCGGGTCATGAGCCTGCGCGACGGCTCGGCCAAGATGTCCAAGTCCGACCCGTCGGATCAGAGCCGCATCAACCTGACGGACGACGCCGACGCCATCGCCGCCAAGGTCAAGAAGGCCCGCACCGACGCCGAGCCCCTGCCCGAAACGCTGGACGGCCTGGCCGACCGCGCCGAGGCCAAGAACCTGGTCGCCATCTACGCCGCCCTCGCCGGGACCACGCGCGAGGCCGTGATCGCCGAATACGCCGGCCAGGGCTTCGGCGCCTTCAAGCCGCGCCTGGCCGAACTGGCGGTGTCGGAACTGGCCCCCGTCACGGCCGAGATGCGCCGCCTGATGGACGACCCGGCCGAGATCGACCGCGTGCTGGCCGACGGGGCGCGCCGCGCCGCCGAGATCGCCGATCCGGTGGTCGACGAGGTCAAGCGCATCGTCGGCTTCTGGCGCGCCTGATCGAGCCTAGGTGATCTGGTCGGGATGCGTTTGCGTCCCGGCCGGCAGGCCGTCGACGTCCTGCCAGGGATCGTCGGTCTCGCGCACCGCCAGAATCGACTCGCCCGGATGCATCAGCGGCACGGCGGCGTCGCCGGCCTGGACGTCGGTCTTGGACGGCACCTTCAGGACGCGCTTGGCGCCGTCCTCGGCGCCCACGGTGACTTCATAGATTCGCATGATCGGTCTCCTTGAAGGGATCGAACCCGTCGGGCGTCGGATGCGTTCCTGCGACATGACCGACCCCGACACCGATCCCCCCCTGAACCGCCACGGCTGGAGCGCGATCCTGATCCTGGTGATCCTGGGCTTCGTAGCCCTGCCGTTCGTGGTCTTCACCTGGGCCAAGCTGAGCGACTGGGGCCTGATGGGGGCATGGGCGCTGGGCGCGGGGGCCTGAGCCCACAAAGCAAAAAAGGCCCAGTCCGAAGACCGAGCCTTTTGTGTTTCGACTGGAGCGGGCGAGGCGATTCGAACGCCCGACCCTCACCTTGGCAAGGTGATGCTCTACCCCTGAGCTACGCCCGCACTCCGTGGAGCGACGATGCCGCCCCGTGTCGAGGAAGCGGCGTATAGCGGAGGGGCGAGGCAGGCCGCAACCCCTTTTTTGCCTATCGCGCTTCGTCTTGCTTGAGGCCATCCGGCGGTCGCCTCAGTCGGTGCTGTCTGAGGCCGCCAGGCGCTCAAGCAGCGCGAAACGACCGCGTCAGCGCGGCGCCAGACGGATCGCCCCATCCAGGCGGATGCATTCGCCGTTGATGTAGACGTTGCGCGCCAGTTCCAGCACCAGCGAGGCATAGTCCGCAGGCGTGCCCAAGCGGCTGGGGAAGGGGATGGCGGCGGCCAGGGCGTCCTGAATCTTCTGGTCCATGCCGGCCATCATCGGAGTCCACATGATGCCGGGCAGGATGGTGTTGCAGCGCACGCCTTCCTGAGCCAGGTCGCGGGCGACCGGCAGGGTCATGGCGTAGACGCCGCCCTTGGAGGCCGAATACGCGGCCTGGCCGATCTGGCCGTCCTGAGCGGCCACCGAGGCGGTGTTGACGATCAGGCCGCGCTCGCCGTCGGCCATGGGCTCAAGCGTGACCATACCCGCCGCCGACTGCGACAGAACGCGGAAGGTGCCGAACAGATTGACCGTCACCGTCTTCTCGAACTGCGCCATGTCGTGGGCGCGGATCTCGCCGGTGTCCTTCTTGCGGCTGACGGTCTTCTGACCGGTGGCGATGCCGGCGCAGTTCACGGTCAGGCGCTCCTGGCCATGGGCGGCGCGCGCCTTTTCAAAGCCGGCCGCGACCGAGGCGTCGTCGGTGACGTCGACCTGGCAGAAGACGCCGCCGATCTCGGCCGCGACGGCCTCGCCCCTCTCGGCGTTCATGTCGAAGATGGCGACCTTCACACCCTGGGCGGCCAGCGCGCGCGCCGTGCCCTCGCCCAGGCCCGAGGCCCCGCCTGTCACCACCGCCGCGATCGAACCGTCGAGTTTCATGGCCTGAGCCCCTATATGAGTGAACCTGAATGAGTGTGCGGGATTTAGCCGTCATGGCCGCAAACGCAAAACGCCCCTTTGGATCCTGGTCGCCGCGCGACGTGATCGATCCCAAGCGCGCCCTGATCCCGTCGGTGGTGCGCGTCAACGAGCGGCGGGTGAAGCAGGGCTTCTGGCCCAAGGTGACGCGCACGGCCGCGCACATCCCGTTCGCCGACCGGCTGCTGAGCGTCTGGTACGCCGCGCGCGATCCCAAGACGCCGGTGGCGGCCAAGGGGATCATGCTGGGCGCGCTGGCGTATTTCGTGCTGCCGGTCGACGCCATCCCGGACGTCTTCGTCGGCATCGGCTTCACCGACGACGCGGCGGTCATCGCCGCTTTGCTGGCGACCCTGGGCAGTCATGTGAAGCCGCGCCACCACGAAAAGGCCGAGCAGGCGCTGGAAGACCTGAACGCCCGCTAGGTCGGCGGCTGACCCGCTTCCGGCGGATTGACGCGCCACCAGCCGGTGATCGAATGACGCGGCCCCCCGGCGAAGGGGGCCACCATCGAGACCGCGTGGTCCTGCGGCACCTTAAAGACATTCAGCGTTCCGAAGGCGGGCGTGAAGGTCTCGCTGACCGCGCCGTCGTCGTCCAGGAACATCAGCAGGCCGCCCCATTCCGCCCGCCAGCGCGGCGTCAGATTCAGCACATAGGCGTATAGCCGCCCCGCGCCCTCGTGCTCGTCGGTGTGGCTGTTCAGGAAATGGCCCGGCAGATAGCGGGTCGCCTGGGCGTCGACATAGGCGATGCGGTCGTCGCCGGTCAGATCTCGCGCGAAGTTGAGATAGTCCTCGCCATTGAACAGGGCATGCAGCTCATAGAGCGCCTTCGGAATAGGCAGACCCATGCCCCGGGCCTGACCCAGGCGCAGACGGTCGAAGATGAACTGAAAGCCCTCAGTCGCTTCTTCGTGCGCCAGGCTGACCAAGCGAGCCTGCTCCTCGATCGGTTCGCTTTCGAACACGGCCACGGGCACGTCGGCGTTGTACGGATTTCGGATCGCGCGATTCCAGACCATGTCGGGATGGGCCACGGCCTCGGCCAGGATCGTCGCCCCAGCGTCCAGCACCCCCTCCACCCGCACGCGGCCCGTTTCGGCCAGCCGGGCGCGCGCTGCGGCGAGGTCCAGACCCGCAGCCAGCGACAGGCTCACGACGCGATCGTCACGACGATCTTGCCCATGGCCTGGCGGTCGCCCAGGGCCTTGATCGCCTCGCCCGCCTGCTCGAACGGATAGGTCCGGCTGACACGGGGTTTGATTTTGCCCTCGGCGTAGAGGCGGAACAGGTCGGCCATGTTGGCCGCGTGCGCCGCAGGGTCGCGCATCACCGCCGCGCCCCAGAACACGCCGATCACGGACACCGACTTCAGCAACGTCAGATTCAGCGGCAGTGACGGAATGCCCGCCGGGAAACCCACCACCAGATAGCGGCCGTTCCAATCCATGGCCCTCAGGGCCGGCTCGGCGTAGTCGCCGCCTACCGCGTCATAGACCACATCGGCGCCGTCCCGCCCGGTGGCCAGCTTGAACTCGCCCGACAGCTCCTTCTGGGCGGCCTTGTCCATCTGGCCAGACGGATAGATCAGGCCGTTGTCGGCGCCCAAATCCAGCGCGAACTCGACCTTGTCGTTGGTCGAGGCGGCTGCGACCACGCGCGCGCCCATGGCCTTGCCCAGCTCGACGGCGGCCGCGCCCACACCCCCGGCCGCGCCCAGCACCAGCAGCGTCTCGCCCGGCTGCAGGTTCGCCCGGTCCTTCAGGGCATAGTAGCTGGTGCCATAGGTCATGATCAGGGCCGCGCCCTCCTCGAAGCTCATGGCCTCGGGCATCTTGATGACGGTGGCCGCCGGCACGGCCAGCCGCTCGACCAGCCCGCCCCAGCCGGGCACGGCGATGACGCGGTCGCCCTTGAACAGCCCCTTCACGCCCTCGCCCACGGCCTCGATGACGCCGGCCACCTCGCCGCCAGGCGAGAAGGGGCGATCGGGCCGAAACTGGTACTTGTCCTCGATGATCAGGGTGTCGGGAAAGTTGACGCCCACCGCCCGCACATCGATGATCACCTCGCCCTTCTTGGGCGTCGGATCCAGCCTCTCCTCCAGCACCAGGGTTTCGGGACCGCCGGGGGTCTTGGACAGAATGGCGCGCATGATCAGGTCTCCGGGAAGGCGGGGGTGTCGGCGCGGATCCAGCCGGTGACGGCGTAGCGGGGCGCGCGGGCGAACGGGGTGACGAAGGTGACGGCGTGTGTTTGGGGCACGGCGAACAGATTCAGCGCATTCATGCGCGGCGCATAGGCCTCGGCCACGTGCCCGTCTTCGTCGATGAAGGCCAGAAGGCCGCCCCAGTCGGTCTTCCATTCCGGCGTCAGGTTCAGAACATAGGCGTAAAGCCGATCCTGGCCGGGGCGGCTGTCGTCATGCTGGGTCAGATAGTGGCCGGACGTGAACCGAGTGGCGCGTGAATCGACATAGGCCACGCGCGCATCGCCGGTCAGGACGCGGATGAAGTCGAGGAAGGCTGCCCCGTTCAGAAAGTCGTGCACGGCACGCCAGGGCGCCAGCAGCGGCTGACCATCGATCAAGGCCGTGTCGATGCGAAAGGCGTCAAACAGGAAGTGCAGCCGGCCTGGCGTCTCCAATGCGCGGACTGCCTCGGCGTGCGCCGCCTCGATGAGGGCGCGGGGCTTGTCGGGGCCAGACGCCGCCAGCGCCTTCACTGGTAGATCGGCGGCGCGATCGCCGGTCAGGGTCGAGGACACCCAGTCCTCTTCCGCCTCCAGCAGGCGATGCAGGGCCTGGGCGTCGCCCGTTTCCAGAACACCTGGCAGGTGCAGCCGTCCCAGCCGCCGGAACGCATCCGTCAGCCCGGCCGGATCGAGGGCCGGGTCGAGACGAAGGCGGTCGGGAAAGGCTGCGGTCATGCGAAACCCAGGACGGCGTCGCTTGCGCCGGGACAGGCGACGACGCTAACGAGCCTTGACCGTTCAGGAAAGATCATGACGCGACCAGCCCTCATTCTTCACGGCGGCGCCGGCGCCCGCCGCTCGCGCGACTACACCGCCGAGATCGCCCACATGCGGTCCGTCGTCGAGGCCATGAAGCCGCGGCTGGAGGCGGGCGAGCCGGCGCTGGACGTGGCCGTGGCGGCGGTGGTGATGCTGGAGGACTCAGGGCTGTATGTCGCCGGGCGGGGCGCTTCGCCCAACCTGGACGGGGCCTATGAGCTGGACGCCAGCCTGATGGACGGCTCCAGCGGCAAGGCCGGGGCCGTCGCGGCGCTGCAGGGCTATCGCAATCCGGTTGTCGCCGCCCGCGCGGTGATGGACCAAACGCCCCACGTCATGCTGGCCGGCGAAGGCGCCGCGCGGTTCGCCGCCGATCAGGGGCTGACGACGGTCGACGACCCCGCCGCCTGGTTCACCGGCGCCGGTCAGGGCGAGGACAATCATCCCCCCGGAACCCTGGCGCACGGCACGGTCGGCTGCTGCGTGCTGGACATGGAGGGAAGGCTGGCGGCCGCGACCTCAACCGCCGGCGTGTTCGGCAAGATGCCGGGCCGCGTCGGCGACACGCCCATCCCCGCCGCCGGAACCTGGGCTGATGGCTCCGCCGCCGTCTCCTGCACCGGGCAGGGCGAGTATTTTATCCGCCTGGCCGCCGCCGCTCGCGTGGCGTGGGGCGTGGAGGGCGGACAGACCCTTGGTCAGTCCGCGCAATCCGTCATCGACCGGATCGGCGCCCTGGGCGGCGACGGCGGCCTGATCGCGCTTGGGCGCGACGGCGAGATCGCCGCCCCCTTCAACAGCCAAGGCATGAAGCGCGCCTGGCTGGGCGTCGACGGCGTGATCGGGGTTGAGGTCTTCGGCCGCTGATCAGGCTGACAGGCAGACGACCTGCGCCACGCGCAGATCGCGCCTGAGCCCTTCGGCCACCTGGCCGTAGTTGTCGGTGTCGACCGGCTCGCCCAGCACCTGTTCGTCGGCCGCCTGCTGCCCGCCGACCGTCGGCCCGAAAGTCTCGGGCGAGGTGGTGTAGACGCGGCCCCGTCGCGGCGATTCCGCCAGGGTGACGCCCACGGCGCGCCCGCGCGCGTCCAGCACCGGACCGCCCGACAGGCCCGCCAGGGTGCCTTCCAGCCCTCGAGTGCGTCCGACCTCGGCCCAGGCCAGAACAGGCTCGTCACGCTCTCCACGCCCGCGGACGCGCAGGGTTTCGCGGCCCAGCAGCCGGCTGGCGACCTCGCCAGGCCGCCCCTGAGGAAAGCCGGGGTGGTAGGCGCGCTGGCCGCGCCTCAGCTCCGACCCCGAATAGACAGGCAGGGCAGGCGGCCCTCCGTCGGTCAGCAGCACGGCGATGTCGGCGCGCGGCGCCAGGCGCACGTCGGCGGCGACCGCACGCCCGCCGCCGACGACCAGGGCGGGCTGGCGGCAACCTTCGACAACGTGCCGGGCCGTGACCCAACGACCCTCGCCGGCGATCGAGAAGGCGGTGCCGGACGAAGGCTGGAACGGGATGTCCGGGGCGTTGACCACCACGGCGGGATCGAAGGGCGTGATGGGGCCCAGAAGCTCGCCTTCGGCGTCTGTCTCCACCGGCTGGCTCGATGCGACGTCGGCGTTCTCCCGGCGGCCCAACGAGGCGGCCAGCAGCACGCCGACGACCGCGGCATAGACGGCCCAGTCCGGCAGACGGGGGAAATGCATGGGCTCAGCCCGTCAGGGCGGCGGCCAGCACCACGGCGGTGGCCAGCTTCGCGCCGACCAGGACGACGGCGGCCGACATCTCCCCCTTCTCGATGCGTTGCGGCAGTCCCGTCAGGACCAGATCGACGAGGCGGAAGCACAGGAGCTGGATGACCAGGGTGGCCACCCCCCAGATGACGATATCGCGGGCTGTGGTAGACACCGACAGCGACACCGCCAGCGGAACCGCCAGCCCCACCAGCACGCCGCCGAACGCCAGGGCGGCGGCCGCATTGCCCTGGCGAATCAGAGTGACCTCGCGCCAGGGGGTCATGAGCGAATACAGCACCGCGCCCGCGCCGAGCAGCGCCAACGTCACCGCCAAGTGCAGCAGCATCACCGGAAATCCGCTGGCGAAGGCCTGGACCTCGGGGCTGGACAGGGCGTTGGACGGGTCCATCGGACGGCGCCTGATCAAAGGGTCAGAGGGGAACGAAACCAGACCGTCATTGCCCCATTGCCGCCCCAATCCGCAAGGGCGCCGAAGTCACAGTCGGCGACGGAAGTTTACAGACGACAGATCTACGCCGCCGCCTGCTCGGCCTTTCTGAGCGCGGAAGCCCGCACCTTCTCGCTTTCGGACTTCAGCTGTCCGCAGGCGGCCAGGATGTCGCGGCCGCGCGGCGTGCGGATGGGCGAGGCGTAGCCGGCCTTGTTCAGGATGGCGGCGAAACGCTCGATGGTCTTCCAGTCCGAGCATTCATAGTCAGTGCCCGGCCATGGATTGAACGGGATCAGGTTCACCTTGGCCGGAATGCCCTCGATCAGCTTGAGCAGAGCGCGGGCCTCTTCGGGGCTGTCGTTGACGCCCTTTAGCATGACGTATTCGAACGTCACCCGCCGCGCGTTGGACAGGCCCGGATAGGCGCGGATGCCGGCCATCAGCTGGTCCAGCGGATATTTCTTGTTCAGCGGCACCAGAACGTCGCGCAGGGCGTCGCTGGTCGCGTGCAGGCTGATCGCCAGCATGGCGGCGGTGCGCTCGCCCAGTTCGTTCAGCTTGGGCACGACGCCCGAGGTCGAGACGGTGATGCGGCGGCGCGACAGGGCGATGCCCTCGTTGTCCGAGATGATGTCGATAGCGTCGGCGACGTGGTCCAGATTGTAGAGCGGCTCGCCCATGCCCATGAAGACGATGTTGGACAGGCGGCGGTCTTCCTTGGGCGACGGCCATTCGCCCAGGTCGTCGCGCGCCACCTGGACCTGGGCCACGATCTCGGCCGTGGTCAGGTTGCGCACCAGCTTCTGCGTGCCCGTGTGGCAGAAGGTGCAGTTCAGGGTGCAGCCGACCTGGGATGAGACGCACAGCGCCCCGGCCCGGCCCACGTCGGGGATGTAGACGGCTTCGACCTCAATGCCCGGCGCCGTGCGGATCAGCCATTTGCGCGTGCCGTCCTTGGACACCTGGCGCTCGACGATCTCGGGGCGGGCCAAGGTGAAGTGCGCGGCCAGCTTGGCCTGCATGTCCTTGGCGACGTTGCTCATGGCCGCGAAGTCGGTCACGCCGTAGTGGTGGATCCAGCCCCAGATCTGGCTGGCGCGCATCTTGGCCTTTTCGGGCGGGCAGACACCGGCGTCGATCAGCGCCTGGCGCAGCCCCGCGCGCGTCAGACCGCTGAGGTTGACGGGAGCCGCAGCGGCCGGCGACGAAGCGCGCGAAAGATCGAGCGTGATGCTCAAGGCTGATGATCCTGAACGACGGGGAGCGCGCCTTATAGCACGGATCGCGCTGGTTTTAAGGCAGGGTCGTCAGCCGCTGTTGCGCAGGCCCGCCGCCACGCCGTTGATGGTCAGCAGAATGGCGTCGCGCACCTGGGGATCGTCGTCGCCTGCGCGCCGCCGGCCGATCAGCTCGACCTGGACGTGGTTCAGCGGCTCGACATAAGGCATGCGCAGCTGGATCAGCTGCTCCAGCTCAGGCTGGCCGCCTAGCAGTCGGTCCTCGCCGGTGATCGCCAGCACAGCGGCGTGGGTGCGATCCCATTCGGCGCGGATCTCGCCCAGCACGCGGTCCGCCAGGGCGCGATCGGGCACCAGTCCGGCGTAGCGCTCCGCCAGGGTCATGTCCGCCTTGGCCATGACCATCTCCATGTTCTGGATCAGGGTGCGGAAGAAGGGCCAGTCGCGGTTCAGGCCCGCCAGCCGCGCCATGTCCGCTCCCTGAACCGCCGAACCGAAGCCGAACCATCCGGGCAGCATGACGCGCGACTGGGCCCAGCTGAACACCCAGGGAATGGCGCGCAGATCCTCGATCCGGGTCGAGGAGGTCCGAGACGCCGGACGCGAGCCGATCTTCAGCTCGGCGATCTCGGCAATGGGGGTGGCCGCGCGGAAATAGTCCACGAAGCCGGGGGTGTCGTAGACCAGGGCCCGATAGGCCGCGCGCGACCGCTCGGATAGATCGTCCATCAGCGTCAGACGGTCGTCGTCGGGCGCCAGGCCGGGCCGGGGCTCAAGCGACGCCAGAAGCGTGCCGCAGGCCAGGGCGTCCAGGTTCAGCCGCGCCACGGCCGGCTCGCCGTATTTGTTGGCGATGACCTCGCCCTGTTCGGTGATGCGGATGCGGCCGCTGACCGTGCCCCGAGGTTGGGCCAGAATGCCGGAGAAGGCCGAGCCGCCACCCCGCCCGACCGCGCCGCCCCGACCATGGAACAGCTGAAGCCGCACGCCGGCTGCCTCCGTCACCTCCAGCAGGGCGCGCGAGGCCTGGTGCAGCGACCAGCCCGAGGTCAGGTACGAGCCGTCCTTGTTCGAATCCGAATAGCCGATCATCACCTCCTGCACGCCGCGCGCGCGGGCGACGGCGCCGGCCGAGGGCTGGGCCAGAAGGCGTTCGAGCGTCGGCCGCGAAGCGTGCAGGTCCTCGATGGTCTCGAACAGGGGCGCCGCCTGGATCGGACAGGCGCCGGGGTCGGCCGGATCGAACAGACCGGCTTCCTTGAGCAGCAGATAGACCTCCAGCAGGTCGGAGGCCGCGTCGGTCTTGGACACGATGTGGGTGCGGATCGCCTGCGGCCCGAACCGGGCCAACGCTTCCGCGGCCGCCGCCAGGATCTCGCGCTCTTTCAGGGTCTCGGCGTCATAGTCGGCATAGGCCGAGAACAGCGGGCGCGGCGAGGCCAGCTCGGCCTCCAGCACCGCGACGCGCGCGTCCTCGTTCAGGTCCAGATAGTCGTCCGCGACGCCCGCGCCCTTCAGCAGATCGGCCACGACCCGTTCGTGCACGTCCGCATTCTGGCGCAGGTCCAAGGTCGCCAGGTGAAAGCCGAACGCCTGCACCGCCGCGATCAGCCGCGACAGGCCGTCGTCGGCGAAGGCCGCGCCATGGCCCTGCACCAGGCTGTCGCGCAGCAGCCGCAGGTCGGCTTCCAAGGCCTCCGGCCCCTCATAGGCGGGGGCCTCGAACCCGGCCGGACGCGGCGGGGCGGCGTCGGCCAGCTCAAGGTGCGTCGCCGCCAGCCTGGCGTAGATCTGCGACAACGCCCGCCGATAGGGCTCGTCCGCGCGGTGTGGAGAGGCGTCGCCCGAGGCGTCGGCCAGGGCCTGCAGGGCCGGACTGACCCGCGCCAGATCGCCTGACAGGCTCAGCTCGCCGCCGAGCGCGTGGACGGCCTCCAGATAGAAGCCCAGCACCGCCCGCGCCTGGGTGCGGAAGGCCGCCCTCAGGGTCGAGGCGTCGACATTGGGATTGCCGTCGCGGTCGCCGCCGACCCACGCCCCCACCTTGAGAAAGGGCTTCAGCTCCGGCGCGTCCAGCAGCCGCCGCCAATCAGCCAGCTGTTCGGGCACGACCTTCAGGAAGACGCGCTGCATGAAGGACACCGCCGTGTCGATCTCGTCCTGAACCACCAGGCCCTGGGCGCGCACCAGCCGGGTCGCCCACAGGATCAGGATCTGGCGCATCAGCCCCGAGTTCAGCCGATCCGGCGCGTCGGCGACGCTCTCGCGGTCGTAGTCGTCCAGCAGATCGCCGATGGCCGTGATCCGGTCGATCACGCTCTTGCGCCGCACCTCCGACGGGTGGGCCGTCAGCACCGGCGAGATCAGGGCCCCGTCCAGCAGATCGCGCGCGGCCTCCCGACCAACCCCGGCCTCGGCCAGCCTCCGCAGCGCGCCTTCGGGCGTGTCGGGCCGTTCGCCGGCCGAGGTCTGGGCCCGCGCGCGGCGCTGGCCGGCCCGATCCTCGGCGATATTGGCCAAGAGCGAAAACAGGGCGAAGCCGTGCGCCAAACCCGCCGCTTCGCCCGCGTCCAGGTCCTTGAGCAGCCCTTCCAGTGTCTGCGCCTCATGGTCCGCCCCGTCGCGGTGCCAGGCCACCGAGGCCTGACGCACCGCCTCGACCCGGTCGAACAGGGCTTGTCCACCCTCGTCGCGGATCACCTCGCCAAGCAGGCCGCCCAGCAGCCGGATTTCCTCGCGCAGTCGATCGTCGGCGGCCTGGATCATGAAGCGTCTCTCTGCGGAAGGGATGCGAGGAGAAGTCCTGGCGACCAAGCCGGTTGCGCGTCGAAACCTATTGTGCGCCGGTCGGAGCAGAGATCGGCGGCAAGTCGAAGACGTCGCGCAGGAACAGGTTGGTCACTTCGGCCTGGGCGTCGGCGTTGGACTTCTTGCGGAAGCCGTGACCCTCGTCCATCGCCAGCAGATACCAGACCGGCCGCCCGTGGCCGCGCACGGCCGTCACGATCTGCTCGGCTTCCGAGCGCGGCACACGCGGGTCGTTGGCGCCCTGGATCACCAGGAGCGGGCTGGTCATCTGGTCGGTGAGGTTCAGCGGCGAGATCTGGTCGAAGATGGCCCGCATGGCCGGATCGCGCTCATCGCCGTATTCTGCCCTGCGCAGGTCGCGGCGATAGCCCTCGGTGTTCTCCAGGAAGCTGACGAAGTTGGAGATGCCGACGATGTCGACACCGCCCGCCAGCCGATCCGCATAGGCGGCCATCGAGGCGAGCACCATGAAGCCGCCGTACGATCCGCCATGCACCACCACCCGCTCGGGATCCAGGTCTGGCTGGGTCGCGATCCAATCCAGCAGGGCGCCGATGTCCTTGACCGAATCCTGGCGCAGCGGCCCGTTGTCGAGCGAGACGTAGCGCTTGCCGTAGCCGGTCGAGCCGCGGACGTTGGGCACGATCACCGTCGCGCCGAGGTCGGCGATCCACTGCTGATAGGTGGTGTTGAAGCCCGGTCGGGACTGGCCTTCGGGGCCGCCGTGAATATCGATGACGACCGGTGCGCGGCCCGAGGCGCTGGGCGCGCGATAGATGAAGGCCGGCACGCTGAGGCCGTCGAAGGAGTCGAACCGCACCAGCTCAGGAATAACGAAGGTCGAGGCGTCGATCGGGCCTACTTCGGACTCGGTCCAGCGCGTCAGACCGCCCCCGGCGACGTCCCACGTCCAGACGTCGCCCGACGACCGGGGCGTCGACATGTTGATCGCCAGCGAGCGGCCGTCCGGCGAGAATTTGATCCCCCCCACCACGCCGGTCGGCAGCTCAGGCTGCGGCAGGGCGCGGCGCGTGCGCAGGTCGCGCAGGTGCAGTTTGGAATAGCCGTCTTCGTTGGTGACATAGGCCAGCACCCGGCCGTCATCCGACAGCTCGACGGACGCCACGTCCCAGTTCAGCCCTTCGGTCAGCGGCGTGACCGCGCCGTCGGCCAGCGAGATTTCGACCAGGCCCCGGAAATCGGACCCCTCGTCGCTGGTGGCGATCACCGAGCGCGCATCCGGTCCAAACAGGGCGTCGCCATAGGAGACGGGCGTGTCGGACGGCCGGATTTCGCGCACCTGGCCTGAGGCGACATCCAGCACCCACAGCTCGCTGTCCTGGATCGAATTGTACTTGGTCAGCAGGATCGACCGGCCGTCCTGCGAGATGTCCGCCGGCTGCCACAGCCCATCGCCGCTATACATCACCCGCCGCTCGCCGGGTTGGGACGGATCGGCCGCCACGATCTCATAGGTCGCCTGGCCGGGCCGCACCTGGCTCCACACCGCCAAACGGCCGTCGTGAGACACCCGCAGACCCTGGTTGCGCGTGCCGGCCTCAGTCAGCGCCGTCTCGGCGCCGTCCGGTCCGGCCACATAAATCTGGAAATACTCGGCGCCGCCGCTGTCTCGCGAATAGGCGTAGCGGTCCGAGCCCGGCAGGGCGGTGGCGCCGCCCACCGGCTCGGCGAAGAAGGTCAGTTGGCGCCGATCCGCGCCGGGCGCCGCGACCCGGTGGATCTGAACGGTTTCGCCGAACCGGGTGCTGATCAGCATGCCGCCGTCCGCGGTCCAGTCCTGGAAGGACGCCGAGCGCGCGTTGCGATAGCGCTGCAGCTGCGGCTTCAGCTCGGCCGGAATGGCGGGGATGCCGTCGAACACCAGCGCCCCGACTTCGCGACGGTCCGGCTGGACGGACACAGTTTGCGCCCCGGCGGTCTGCCCGCCCTGCGCCAGCGCCATCGGCGCCGTCGAGGCCAGAAGCACGGTCGCCAGCGCCATGCGGCACGCCAGATTGCGGATCATCGTCGCCTCCCCTTGTGTTGAGGTGGGGGATCAAACGGGCTGAAGTCCCGCCTGGCAAGCGCCGGCCTTGTCTTTGACCCGCTTTTCCCTCATAAGCCGCCGCTTCCGGCGCAAGTGAATCCTGCGTCTCCACCGTCACGACCCCCAACAGCTTGGGACGAGGACGGCGAGAACCCTCTGCCGACGTGATCGTCGCCAGAGGCCGTTTCGCTATGGAGACCTGTTCGAGCGCATGAAAGGGTTTGAATGTTCGAGGCTCTGAACGAGCGGCTGACAGGCGTATTCGACCGGATCACCGGCCGCGGCGCCCTGTCCGAAAAGGATGTCGAGGCCGCGCTGCGCGAGGTCCGCGTCGCTCTGCTCGAGGCCGACGTCGCCCTGCCCGTCGTCAAGGACTTCATCGCCAAGGCCAAGGAGGCCGCGACCGGCGAGGACGTGATCCGTTCGGTCAAGCCGGCCGATCAGGTCATCAAGATCGTCTACGACGGCCTGGTCGACATGCTGGGCGGCGAAGAGCCGGTCGGCCTGAACACCAACGCCACGCCCCCCGCCGTCATCCTGATGGCCGGCCTGCAGGGCTCGGGCAAGACGACGACCTCGGCCAAGCTGGCGCTGCGCCTGACCAAGTTCGATCGCAAGAAGGTCATGATGGCCTCGCTGGACACGCGGCGTCCGGCGGCGATGGAGCAGCTGCAGACCCTCGGCAAGCAGATCGAGGTCGCCACCCTGCCGATCGTGGCGGGCGAGAGCGCGGTCCAGATCACCCGCCGGGCCCTGTCGTCGGCCAAGCTTCAGGGCTTCGACGTCCTGATCCTGGACACCGCCGGCCGCATCACCCTGGACGAGGGGCTGATGAACGAGGTGGCCGAGGTCGCCGAGATCAGCCGCCCTGTCGAGACCCTGCTGGTCGCCGACAGCCTGACCGGCCAGGACGCGGTGCGCACCGCGGCCGCCTTCCACGAACGCCTGCCGCTGACCGGCCTGGTGCTGACGCGCGCCGACGGCGACGGCCGCGGCGGCGCCATGCTGTCGATGCGCGCCGTCACCGGCCTGCCGATCAAATATCTGGGCGCGGGCGAAAAGGTCGACCAGCTGGACGTCTTTGACGCCCGCCGCGTCGCCGGCCGCATCCTGGGCCAGGGCGATATCGTGGCCCTGGTCGAAAAGGCCGCCGGCGAGCTGGATCAGGCCAAGGCCGAGAAGATGGCCCGCAAGCTGGCCAAGGGTCAGTTCGATCTGGACGACCTGGCCGGCCAGCTGGCGCAGATGAAGCGCATGGGCGGCCTGCAGGGCGTCATGGGCCTGCTGCCGGGCGTGGCCAAGATGAAGGCCCAGATGGCCGATAACAACATCGACGACCGCATGATCGCCCGCCAAGAAGCCATCCTGTCGTCCATGACCAAGGCCGAGCGCAAGAAGCCCGACCTGCTGAACGCCAGCCGCAAGCGCCGTGTGGCCGCCGGCGCCGGCGTCGAGGTTCAGGACATCAACCGCCTGCTGAAGCAGCACCGGCAGATGGCCGACATGGTCAAGTCGCTGTCGCGCGGCGGACCCAAGAAGATGCAGCAGATGGCCGCCATGCTGGGCGGCCTCGGAGGCGGTGCAGGCGGCGGGGCCGACATGGCCCGCCTCAAGGCGATGGGCGGAGGCAAGATGCCCGAGCCGGACGCCGAACAGATGAAAGCCCTTCAGGACCGGTTCGCCGGTCTTGGAAGCCCTCTCGGGGGCGGCGGACAAACGCCGGGGGGCCTTCCGGGTCTTCCCGGCCTCCCCAAGAAGAACTGATTTCCTAGAAAGAGACTGACAATGCTGAAGATTCGTCTGGCCCGCGGCGGCGCCAAGAAGCGCCCCTACTACCACATCGTCATCGCCGACTCGCACTCGCCGCGCGACGGCAAGTTCATCGAGAAGGTCGGCAGCTACAACCCGATGCTGCCCAAGGACGGCGACAAGCCGCGCGTCGCCCTGAAGGCTGACCGCATCGCCGAGTGGCTCGGCAAGGGCGCCCAGCCCACCGACCGCGTCGCCCGCTTCATCAGCCAGTCGCAGGACGAAGCCCTGGTCGGCAAGGTGAACTGGACCCAGTCCAACAACCCGAACAAGGCTCAGCCGGGCAAGAAGGCTCAGGAACGCGCCGCCGAGCGCGCCCAGCGCGAAGCCGACCGCGCCGAAGCCGAAGCCGCCGCCAAGGTGGAAGCCGCCGAAGCCGCCGAGCGCGCCAAGGCTGAAGCCGCCGCCGCCGCTGAAGAAGCCAAGAACGCCCCGGCTGCTGAAGAGGCCCCCGCCGAAGAAGCCGCCGCTGAAGCGCCTGCCGCTGAAGAGGCTCCGGCTGAAGACAAGGCCGAGGGCTGATCCCTTAGCGCCGTCCGGTTTCGACCGGATCGGATATGGAAAGCAGCGTCCTCACGGGCGCTGCTTTTCTGTTATGGGCGGGCAGGAATTGCGGAGAGCGGCATGGCCGGCGATGACAGACTGATCCTGGTGGGCCAGGTGGCCGGCGGCTTCGGCGTGAAGGGCGAAGTGCGGATCACCGCCTACACCGCCGACCCGCTGGCGCTGACGGCGTACGGCCCCCTGTTGCGCGCCGACGGCTCGCCGGGCCTGACCCTGACCTCGGCCCGGCCCGACAAGAACGGCGTCGTTGGTCGCGCCCGCGAGATCGGCACAAAGGAAGAGGCCGACGCCCTGCGCGGGCTGAAGCTGCACGTGCCGCGCGACCGCTTTCCCGAACCCGACGAGGACGAATTCTATCTCGCCGATCTGGTGGGCGTCGAAGCGCGCGACCCCGACGACGCCGTGCTCGGCGTGGTGAAGTCGGTGCAGAACTTCGGCGCCTCGGACATGCTGGAGATCGCGCCCGCGACCGGCGGCCCGACCTGGTATCTGCCCTTCACCCGCGAGGCCGTGCCCGAACTGCACCTGACCGCCGGTTGGCTGCGCGCCGTGCGCCCGACCGAGGTCGGCGAGCGCGAGCCGGACTGAACCGGCGCACACTTCTGGCGTTTCCGTATCCAGAAACGGGAGCCCGCAGTCATGAGCGTCTTTTCCTCCATTTGGAACGCCGTCACACGTCGCAAGCCGAAGGCAGCCGGCGCCGCCCAGACTGCACCAGCGCCGCAGCCCGCGCCTGCCACGCAGCCCTCACCCTCCCCGGCGACAGCCCCCGCGTCACAGCCGGTTGATGTCGAGGCGGTGCTGACTGAAATGGCGCAGGAGAAGGGCGGCGGCGGCAACTGGCGCACCTCCATTGTCGATCTGCTCAAGCTGCTGGATCTCGACTCCAGTCTGAATGCGCGCAAAGAGCTGGCGACTGAACTGGGCGTCAACGCCGGCCCGCACGGCTCGGCGGAACAAAACATCGCCCTGTCCAAGGCCGTCTGGAAGAAGCTGGCCGACAACGGCGGCCAGGTTCCGGCCTCTCTCAAAGATTGATCGGAAGCGCGCGGATGACTTCCAGCGTCATCCGCGCCTTCGACTATGACGCGACGCGTCGGCGGCTGGCGATCGCCTTCGTTTCCGGCGATGTCTACGTCTATCTGGATGTGCCGCCCGAGACGGCGCGCGGTCTGGCCGACGCGCCGTCGAAAGGGGTCTTCTTCGCCGAACAGATGCGAGACCGCTTCGCCTTCGAGCGCCGCCCGCGTGGCGGTTAAGCCCTACTCTTCGTCGCCCGCCAGACCCATCATGTGGAAGCCAGCGTCGACGTGGACCACTTCGCCGGTGGTCGACAGGCCCAGGTCCGAGCACAGCCAAAGGGCGGCGCCGGCGACGCCTTCCATCGAGGTGTCTTCCTTCATCGCCGACATGGCGCGGCCCTGGGCGATCATGCCCCGGCCGCCCGAGATGCCGGCCAGGCTGAGGGTGCGCATGGCGCCGGCCGAAATGGCGTTGACGCGGATGCCCTTCGGTCCCAGGTCGCGCGCGATGTAGCGGGTCGCGGCTTCCAGCCCGGCCTTGGCCACGCCCATGGTGTTGTAGTTCGGGATGGCCCGCTCGGCGCCCAGATAGGTCATGGTGATCATCGAGCCGCCGTTCGGCATCAGCTTGGAGGCCCGCTTTGCCACGTCCACGAAGCTGAACACCGAGATGTTCATGGCCAGCAGGAAGCTGTCGCGCGTGGTGTTGTCCACGAACGAGCCCTGCAGCTCGTTCTTGTTGGCGAAGGCGACCGAGTGGACGACGAAGTCGATCGTGCCGAAGGTCTTCTCCAGCTCGGCGAACAGGGCGTCCATAGAGGCGTCGTCGGTCACGTCGCAGGGCAGGATGGCCTTGGCGCCGACGCTTTCGGCCAGCGGACGGACGCGACGCTCAAGCCCCTCGCCGAGATAGGTGAAGGCCAGCTCGGCGCCCTGGGCGGCCAGCTGCGAGGCGATGCCCCAGGCGATGGAGTTGGCGTTCGCCACGCCCATGACCAGGCCCTTCTTGCCCTTCATGAGTTCGCCCGCGGGCATGGTCCAGCTGCTCTCGGCCATGACGGCTCTCCTGTTGGTTTTCCGGCGCCTGACCTAGCACCGTGCGCGCAAGGTCGGAAGTCAGTCGCCCGTGGGATAGGGGATGGTCACGCCGGTGGAGATGACGCCCGGCATGGCCTCGCCCAGGCCCGCCAGGATGAACTGGATGGCCATGGCGCACAGTATCAGGCCCAGCACCCGCACCACGACCGCCATGACCACGTCGCCCATCACGCGGCTGATCGGGCCGGTCAGGGAGAAGCAGATGAAGGTGATGACGCTGACCGCCAAGATGGCGGCGGCGCTGGCGGCGAGGCCGATGGGGCCGAGGACTTCCGCCTCGCCCGCCTGGATGATGACGGCCGAAATGGCGCCGGGGCCGACCAGCAGCGGGATGGCGAAGGGCACGATCAGCTTCTGGAACCGGCGCTTGGCGTAGCCGCGCACGTCCTGAGCGTCCGCCACGGCGTCGGCGTCGGCGAACAATTTGAGGAAGTCCTCGCGCGCCATGCTGAGGCCGAGCAGCAGCAGCAGGATGCCGCCGGCGATGCGGAAGGCGGCCATCGAGATGCCGAAGAACTCCAGCACCATCAGGCCGGTCAGCAGGAAGAACAGCAGGAACAGCACGATGGCGACGCACAGACGGGCCGCCACCGCCATGCGCTGCTTCCAACTGGCCCCGGCCGTGGCGGCGGCGAAGATCGGGATGTTGCCGATGGGATCGACCAAGGCGAACAGGATCACGAACAGGTTGATCCCCAGGAAGAACGCGTCCATTGCCTGATCTCGCCCCTCAATACGCCGGCCCAGCCGACGACGCGTCCCGCCGCGTCGTTTCGCCATAGCCGGTCAGCGCGAGCCCGTCGATGACCCTCAACCCCAATCGTGCGCCCGATCCCCGGCTGATCTGCGCCCTGGACGTCGAGACGGCCGATGAGGCGCGTCGCCTGGTTGAGCGCACCGACGGCGCCGTGGGCTTCTTCAAGATCGGGCTGCAGCTGTTCGCGACGGACGGCATGACCCTGGCGCGCGAGCTCAAGTCCGAGGGGCGTCAGGTGTTCCTGGACTGGAAGCTGCACGACATCGGCGCGACGGTTCAGAAGGCGGCGGCGGTTCTGGCCGGTTCCGGCTGCGACCTGCTGACGGTGCACGCCCGGCCGCAGGTGATGGCGGCGGCGATGCGCGGGGTCGAAGGATCAGGCCTCAAGGTGCTGGGCGTCACCGTCCTGACCAGTCTGACGACCGAGGACGTGGCCGCCGACGACCACAGCCTGTCGCCCGCCGAACTGGTCGAACATCGCGTGCGTCAGGCGCTGGACGCGGGCGTGCACGGCGTGGTCGCCAGCCCGCATGAGGCGGCGCGCGTGCGCTACCTGGCGTATGAAGCAGGCCGCGAGGACTTCCTGATCGTCACCCCAGGCGTCCGGCCCGCCGGAGCGGCCCTGGACGACCAGGCGCGGGCGGCGACCCCGGCGCAGGCCATCCGCGACGGCGCGACCCATCTGGTCGTGGGCCGTCCGATCACGGGCGCTGAGAATCCCCGCGCGGCGGCTCAGGCGATCGCCGGAGAGATCGCCCTGCTCTGACCGGCGACGGCGGGGCTCAGCCCCGCTCGCCGCGCTCCTGAACGTAGGGATATTCGCTCGACGACCGCGGCGGCGGCGCGGCGGCCGGGCGGCTGTCGGGCTGGCCATAATAGCCCGAGGGCGGCGTATGGCCGTGGTGCGGCGGCGGAGGCGGCGCCTGTTCGAACTCCACCATCGGCGGGGCCACCTCGACCGACGGCGGGGCGACATGGACCGGGCCTTGGCTCACATGCACGCGCGACGGGGCGACGCGGACGTCGGCGGGTGCGACGTGGACCGGCGGCGCCTGCACATAGACGTCGTTCGGCTGCACATAGACCGGCGCGGGCTCCACATAGACGGGCGGCGCCTGGACATAGACGGGCGGGGCCTGAACATGCACCGGCCGTTGGCGCACATGCACCGGAGGAGGCAGCGGCGCATAGACGGGCTCGGGATAGGGCTGGGGCCGGTGCGACGGCGGCGGGACGCAGTGGCCGCACTCGCGATAGCCCTGGCTGTATCCGTAGCGGCCGCCGCGATCCTCGACATAGTCGCGGCGCTCGTAGCTGTAGCTTTCGACTGGCGGGGTGATCTGCGAATAGCCGTAGCCGCTCGAATAGCCGCCCGCGTATCCGCCGTTGGCATGGCCGTAGTCGTAGCCGCCGTAACCCGAGCCGCCCTGACGATAGCGCGTCCAGGGCGCGCCGCCGGAATAGTCGCGGCCGAAGCCGTAGACGGGATAGCCGAACGGCATCGACTGCTGGACCTGGCCGGCCCAGCCGCCGCGGATCGGCTCGGCGTGGCTGATCACCACCGGGGGCGCATAGCCCGCCCCGCCGGCGCCGTAGGCGTAGCCGCCGCCGTAGGCTTCGACCGGCCCGTAGCCGCCGCGCCAGCCGGTGTCGCTATAGCTTTCCGAGCGGGAGACGTATCCGCGCACCGAACCGTAGCTCTGCGCGTCGGACCAGGACCGCGCCTGGGCGTGGCCCCCGGCGTAGGCCTGGCCGTGGGCCGGCATATGGCGGGCGTATCCGCCTGCGGCGTTGCGGTGGCCTTGGGCTTCAGCGGCCGTCGCAGCGGTCAGAACGGCCGCCAGGGCCAGTGTCGCGGTGGTGATGTGTCGAGCCGTCACGGCCGATCTCCCTGTCGATTCCCAGCCAAGCTAATGCCGTTTTCTCGAAACGGTTCGGATTTCCCTTTCCGCGCGAGAGACAGGGTTAACATTCCCTAAAAATCGATCGCCAGACCCTTCTTCTCCCAATCGCCGTAGCGGGTGGGCTCGGGCCCGCGCGGGCCGCCGTCCTCGGGCGGGAGGTCAGCAGCGGTCTCGGCCTCGCGGCGTTCGGCGGCCTCCAGCAGGGCGCGACGGGCCGCGTCGCTGAGGGGTCGTTCAGGCGTGGCGTTCGGCACGTCTGCGTTGTGGCGCGGCGCGGCGTCTTCGTCGGGCGGGGTGGGCTGATCGGTCACAGGGCGTCTCCCTTGAGGGGCGGGCGGTGCGCAATCAGATAGTCGAGCGACCGGCCCGCGTCATGGCCGGACATGGTGACCTGCGATGAATCATCTGAAGACCTTCGCCCTTCTGGCCGTGATGACCGCCCTGTTCATGGGCTTGGGCTACCTAATCGGCGGCGCGGGCGGCATGGCGATCGCCTTCGTGATCGCTCTGGGGTTGAACATCTTCAGCTACTGGAACGCCGACAAGATGGTGCTGAAGATGTACCGGGCGCAGGTGGTGGACGAGAGCCACCCCAACGCCGTGGTGCGCGCCTATGTGGCCGACGTGGTGCAGATGGCGGCCGACGCCGGCCTGCCGCGACCGGCCATCGCCATCATTCCGACCGATCAGCCCAACGCCTTCGCCACCGGCCGCAATCCGGCCAATGCGGCCGTCTGCGCCACCACCGGTCTTCTGGACATGCTGAACCGCGACGAAGTGCGCGGCGTGATGGCCCACGAACTGGCCCATGTGAAGAATAGAGACACCCTGATCATGACGGTGACGGCGACCATCGCCGGCGCCATCGCCATGCTGGCCAACTTCGCCCTGTTCTTCGGCGGCGACCGGGATCGCCCGGGCGGCATCATCGGGACCATCGCCTTGATGCTGCTTGCGCCCATGGCGGCCGGTCTGGTGCAGATGGCCATCAGCCGCTCGCGTGAATACGAGGCCGACCGCGTCGGGGCCGAGATCGCCCGCGATCCCCAGGCCCTGGCCTCGGCGCTGCAGAAGATCGAAGCCTACGCCAAGCGGATCGAGAACCCCACGGCCGAGCGCAATCCGGCCTCGGGCCAGTTGTTCATAATCAATCCCCTGACGGGACGTGGGGCAGACAACCTGTTCTCGACCCACCCCAACACCGGCAACCGCGTGCGCGCTCTGATGGAGCTGGGTGCGAAGATGGGCATGAGCCGTCCGGCGCCCGCCGCCTTCCACGAGCCTGCGGCGCGGGCTTCGACGGCGGTTCCGACCTCGACAGACGTTCCCCAGGGACCGCGCGGCCCCTGGGGCTGAGCCCGACCGGTTTCAGTCCATCAGCTGCTGGGACAGATAGACGTAGTGCCGCGCCCAGCGACGGGCGTTGGCCACCGGGTCTGCGTCGTTGGAGTGGCCGCCCGCCGTGTCCTCGAAATAGAGGTGGTCGTGGCCCATGTCGCCCAGGCGCGCGGCGAACTTGCGCGCGTGGCCGGGGTGCACCCGGTCGTCGCGGGTGTTGGTGGTCAGATAGACGCGCGGATAGTCCACGTCGGGGCGCAGCTGCTGATAGGCCGAATAGCGGGCGATGAACTCGGCGTCGCCGGGGATGCGCGGATCGCCGTATTCGCCGATCCACGAGGCGCCCGCCGGCAGCTCCTGATAGCGCAGCATGTCCACCAGCGGGCTCTCGATGACCGCGGCATTGAACAGCTCGGGATGCTGGGTGATCGACACCGAGGTCAGCACCCCGCCGTTCGACCGGCCGTAGATGCCCAGCTGTTTCGGCGTGGTGATCCCGCGCGTCTGCAGGTCGCGGGCGACGGCGGCGAAGTCGTCGAACGATCGCTGGCGGTTTTCGCGCAGGGCCGCCTGGTGCCAGGCCGGTCCGAACTCGCCGCCGCCGCGAATGTTGGCCGAGACGAAGACGCCGCCGTTCTCGAGCCACAGCTTGCCCATCTCGGGCCGGTAGATCGGCGGGAAGCTGGCCTGGAAACCGCCATAGCCGAACAGGATGGTCGCCGCCGATCCCTGCTGGTCGCGCGGGCGGGTGACGAAATAGGGGATGCGCGTCCCGTCGGTCGAAACGGCCTCGAACTGCTCCACCACATGGGTCGAAGCGTCGAACTTGGCCGGGGTGGTCTTCAGTTCGGTCAGCGAGGCGCCCGGCACGCTGGCCAGGTTCAGCGTCGCCGGCGTCAGGAAGCCCTGCGTCGAGACAAACACCTCGCCGCGCGACTTGGAGCTGTCGCCCAGTCCGACCGAGCTGTTGGCCGGCACGGCGATGTCGGTGGCGCGCCACGCGGCGTGGCCGCGCGGGGCGCTGCTGTCGAAACGCTTCAGCGTGCCGACGACATTGTCGGACACCACGGCCAGGATGCTGTCGGACATGACACGCACGCTGTCGATCGACTGGCGCTCGCCCGGCGTGAAGATGACGTTCTTGAGGTGGTTCGTCGCCACAGGCATCGAACCGTCCCCATGATCCTCGAGGAATGCTAGCGGCACAGACAGAAGCGAGCCGGGTGACACAGGCTCTTCTTGCCAGGTGAATTCCTGGTCGTTCGAGAAGATCAGGCGGTTGCCCTGTGTTCCGAAGATTGAGACCCGCTCGGGCAGGTTCAGCTTGACCGCGCGGCCGTCGACCCAGCGCCAGGTCTCGGCGCGGAAGGTGTCCAGCGGGCGGCGGAACAGCACGGCTTCGACGTTGCCGTCCTTGTCGCGATAGACCGCCGGGCTGACGCCATAGCCGCCATCGCCCTGTTCGCCGCGATAGACCTCGGTCGCCTGGGCCAGGGTCTGGCCGCGTTTCAGCGATTTGACGATGTAAGGATAACCTGACTCGGTCAGGGTGGGGCGGCCGTTCCCAGATCCGATATCAGGGCCGAAGTCGGTAGCGATCAGCAGGGTGTCGCGATCCAGCCAGCTGATGCGGTGCTTGCCCTCGGGCAGGACGAAGCCGCCGTCAACGAAGCGCTTGGTGGTGGTGTCGAACTCGCGCACGACCACGGCGTCCTTGCCGCCGTCCGACAGATTGACCAGGCAGCGTGTCTCGTCCGGCGCCAGGCAGCTGACGCCCTTCCAGACCCAGTCCTTGCCCTCGGCCCGGGCCAGGGCGCCGACGTCGATCAGGGTCTCCCACTGAGGCGTTTCGGTGCGATAGCTGGCCAGCGTCGTGCGCCGCCAGACGCCCTTGGGATTGGCCGCGTCCTGCCAGAAGTTGCCCACGCCGTCGCCCAGGAACGAGGGCGAGGGGATGCGGTCCGTGGCGGTCAGGATGGCCTGGGCCTGCTGACGGAAGGTCTCGTAGCGGCGGTCGCCCTCCAGGGCGGCCAGGGCCTTGCGGTTGGATTCCGCGACAAAGGCCATGGCCTCGGCCCCGTCCACCTGCTCGAGCGCCAGATGATCGTCCGCCGCCGCGACGCCGGCCGGCGACAGGTCGGCCGGAAAGTGCGGGGCCGGGCCCCGTTGAGCCGCCTGCTGGGCGGGGGCCTCGGCCACAGGCGCGGTGGTCGCGCAGGCGCCCAGCAACAGAGCCGGGATGGCGGCGGACAGGATCAGGTGACGCATGGATTTCTACTCCGCTCGTCCCGGCGCACGCCGAGACACAGGTATGGGCGGCCGAAGCCGCCCACGTTCAGGCCTATTGCTGCGCCGGTTCGTCTATCAGGCGGCGCGTCAGATAGGTGTATTCCAGCGCCAGCCGCCGGGCGGTCTCGCGCAGATTGGCGCCGGCCGCGTGGCCGCCGTCGGTGTTCTCGTAAAACAGGACCGGATAGCCCAGCTCCTCAAGCCGCGCGGCCGCCTTGCGGGCGTGGCCCGGGTGGACGCGGTCATCCTTGGTCGAGGTGTGGATGAAGACCTCGGGATAGGGCTGGCCGGCGGCCAAGCGCTGATACGGTGAATACTGCTCGATCCACGCGCGCTGCTCGGGGATGTCGGGGTTGCCGTATTCCGCGATCCAGCTGGCGCCGGCCAAGAGGCGGTGGAAGCGCAGCATGTCGAACAGCGGCACCTGAATGACCGCCGCATTGATGAGG
This sequence comes from Brevundimonas sp., assembly GCF_046295775.1. Taxonomy (GTDB): domain Bacteria; phylum Pseudomonadota; class Alphaproteobacteria; order Caulobacterales; family Caulobacteraceae; genus Brevundimonas. The sequence goes on from NZ_JBKBML010000018.1 coordinate 30,570, forward strand.
TCGGGCCGCTGGGTCAGCATCGCGCCCATGAACAGCCCGCCCTGCGAGCCGCCCATGATCCCAAGGTGCGGCTGGCTGGTGACGCCGCGCGTGATCAGGTCCTGGGCCACGGCCTGGAAGTCCTCGTGCGCGCGCTGGCGGTTTTCCTGAAGCGCCGCCTGGTGCCAGCGCGGGCCGAACTCGCCGCCGCCGCGCGTGTTGGCGATGACATAGACGCCGCCGCGCTCCAGCCACAGCTTTCCGACAGTAGGCGAATAGCCGGGCAGAAGCGACGACTGGAAGCCGCCGTAACCGTACAGCAGCGTCGGGTTGGACCCGTCCATCGCCATGGCGTCCTTGTGGACCACGAAGTACGGGATCATCGTGCCGTCGGCCGAGCGGGCCTCGAACTGATCCACCCGCATGCCGGTCGCGTCGAACTTGGCCGGCAGCGACTTGACCTGGGCCACGTCGCCCGTCGCCGCGTCGGCCAGATACAGGCTGGACGGGTTCAGATAGCCGGCGACGCTGACGAACACCTTGTCGTCGCGGTCCGAGCTTGAGCCGATCCCGACGGTGACGTTCTCGGGCAGGTCCAGACGGGTGCGCGACCACTCGCCCGAGGTCGAGGGCTCATAGACATAGACCGAGCCGCGCACGTTCTCGTACAGGGCCACGACCAGCTTGTTGCGGGTCGCCGAAACCGCCTCGACCGCCTCGCGCTCGCCGGGACGGATGATCAGCTGGGCCGGCGTGGCCGGGTCGGCTAGCCAGGCCTCCAGCGGCCAGGCGATCACGTCGCCGGTGGTGAAGTTCTGGCCGGACGGGGCGGTCCAGTCCTGATCCGTGGTGACCACCAGCTGGCCGTTCACCAGGGCGTTGATGTTCGACTTGGCCGGCAGCTGCAGCTGAGTGGTCGTGCCGTCGTCGTTCAGGCGCCACGTCTCGCCTTCGTAGAAGTTGATCGAGCGGTTCAGCAGCACCGCCTTCACCGCACCGTCGGCGTCGCGCAGGGCATAGCCCGAGACGGATACGTCGGTGGACTGGCCGCGGAAGACTTCCTGCGCCTGGTCGACCGTCTGGCCGCGCTTCATCAGCTTGACGATCATCGGATAGCCCGAGTCCGTCAGCGTGCCCTCGCCAAAGTCACGCGAGATCAGCAGGGTGTCCTGATCGATCCAGCTGGCGCCGCCCTTGGATTCAGTCAGTTCGATGCCGCCCGGCACGAAGGCCTTGGCGGCGATGTCGAACTCACGGATCGTCACGGCGTCCTTGCCGCCGTCCGACAGGGACACGAGGCAGCGGTTCTCGTCCGGCGCCAGGCAGGTCATGCCCTTGTAGACCCAGTTCTTGCCCTCGGCGGCGGCCAGGGCGTCGATATCCAGGATGGTCTCCCACTGGGGCGCGTCGGTGCGATAGCTGTCCAGCGTGGTCATGCGCCAGATGCCGCGCACATGCTCGGCGTCCTGCCAGAAGTTGGAGACGCGGCCGTCGTGGCGCAGGCCCGGCGACGGAATGCGGTCGCGCGACTGGACGATCTCAAGGGCCTGCTGATGCAGGGTTTCGTAGCGGGGGTCGCCCTGCAACACGCCCAGCGAGCGGGTGTTCTGCTCATTGACCCAGGCCATGGCCCGATCGCCTTCGACCTCCTCCAGCCACAGATAGGGATCGGCGGCGTCGGCGCTGGGAGCGGACGGAGCAGGGGCCGGCGGCGGGGTCTGGGCCAAGGCGGTCGAACTCAGGCTGGTGGAGGCGAGAAGGGCGGCAAGCGCCCCGGCGGAAGCGAGCGAACGGATCATCGACAGGGCCCCGGAGAGAAAAGAGTGCGGCACCTTAACCACCGACGGCTGACCGGCAAGCGGGCGCGACATTACGGCCGCGTAATGATCAATTGCCTTCGTCGGGAATGGCCAGGGTCGTCCCGCAGGCCTTGCAGTGCACGGCATCCGGATCGTGTTTCTGAAGCGCGCATGTGGGGCAGGGAAACCGCACCTTGTGCGGCCGCAGAAGGGTTTGTCCCAGACGTACGAACAGCGTCACGCCGGCCAGCATGATGACAATGGAGACCACCCGGCCCCACGGCCCCGGCAGCAGAATGTCACCATAGCCGGTCGTCGTCAGGCTGGTGACGGTGAAATACAGGGCGTCGAGATAGCCGCTCAGCCCGTCGGCGCGACCGAGGAACCATGTGTATACAAAGCCGGTGGCCACGAAGACAAAGGTCACCAGCGCCGCCAGCGCCTTGACGATTTCTTCGACGCGGGTGTCGTCGTAGCGCCGGCCGACGGTGCGCCAGAAGAAGTCGGAGCTGATCAGCGTCCACAGCCGCAACAGCCGCAGGAAAGCCAGGCTGAACAGCCAGGCCGGGAATAGCAGGGTGGCCAGGACGAACAGGTCGACCCAGACGATCGGCTTCTTCAGCCAGTCGCGGATGTCGGCATAGGCCAGGGCGCGCGCCGTCAGATCTGTCGCCAGCAACGCGGCGATCAGATAGTCCACCGCATAGAAGACCCAACCGCCTTCCTTGAGCACCGGCGCGGCGATGAAGAAGGCGATGATGGCGATGTCGATGATGATGACCGCCAGCCGGAACCGCACCGCCGGCGGCTGGGAGCCGTGGTAGAGGTAGCGCAGCCGCGCCCTCAGGCGCAGGCCGCCGCCGTTCGCTTCTGTATGGCTCAAGCGCATCCCCGCTTCATGGACCGGCCGGACCATAGAGCACGCCGCGCGTGCGCCAAGCCCCGGCTCGAAACGGCGTCGGCGAGGGGCTATATGCGAGCCATGACCCAAGCTTCGCCCGGCCGTCCCTATGTGCGCATGAACGGCGCCGGCAACGACTTCGTCGTTGTCCAGGCCTTCGACGCCGCGTTTCGGCCCGAAGCCGACGCGGTGCGCGCCCTGTGCGACCGCGCCTCGCCCACCGGCGGCTGCGACCAGTTGATCGTGCTGGAGCCCGCGCCGGACGCGGACGCCTTCATGCGGGTGTGGAACGCCGACGGCTCCAGCGTCGAGACCTGCGGCAACGCCCTGCGCTGTGTCGGCTGGCTGATGATGGAGGCGCTGGGGTGCGAGGAGGTGCGGATCGACACCGCGGGCGGACCAACCACCGCCCGTCGCATATCAGGCCGCGTCGGGTCGGGAGATCCCGAAGGGTCGACGACCGCAGCCCAGATTCAAGTCGACATGGGCAAGCCGCGCCTGGACTGGACCGAGGTGCCGCTGGCCGAAGAGATGGACACGCGCGGCATCGAGCTTCAGGTCGGACCGATCGACGACCCGGTGATCCATACGCCGGGCGCCGTCTCCATGGGCAATCCGCACGTGGTCTTCTTCATGGACCATGCGCCCAACGACGCCTTCGTGCGCGGCTCGGGCTCGCTGGTCGAGCATCACCCGCTGTTTCCCGAAGGGGTCAACGTCGGCTTCGCCCATATCGAGGCGCCGGACCGCATCCGTCTGAGGGTGTGGGAGCGTGGCGCGGGCCTGACCAAGGCGTGCGGCACGGGCGCCTGCGCCGCCCTGGTCGCGGCGGCCAGACGGGGCAAGGCCGACCTGTCGGCGGACGTGGTGGTCGACGGCGGGGTGCTGCGCATCGACTGGGACGAGACCACCGGCCACGTGTTGATGACGGGTCCTGTCGAGGTCGAAGGCACGGGCATCCTGCCGCTCTGAGGCGCCAAGGGCGGTTGTCCCTGGGGAAGGGGGGCTCTAGGACAGGTCTGCGCCCGCTTCAGACCCGAGACCCCGATGCCCGAACTGACCGACAAGCAGACCTTCTCCGACGACGAGGCGCTGGAATTCCACCGCGCGCCGACGCCCGGCAAGATCTCGATGGCGCCGACCAAGCCGATGGCGACGCAGCGGGACCTGTCGCTGGCCTATTCGCCCGGCGTGGCCGTGCCCGTCCTGGCGATCGCCCAGGATGCCGACCGGGCCTATGACTACACCTCCAAGGGCAATCTGGTCGCGGTGATCTCGAACGGCACCGCGATCCTGGGCCTGGGCAACCTGGGTCATATGGCGTCCAAGCCGGTGATGGAGGGCAAGTCGGTCCTGTTCAAACGCTTCGCCGACGTCGACAGCTTCGACGTCGAGGTGAAGACGACCGACCCGGACGAGTTCGTCACCGTGGTCAAGAACATCGGCGACACCTGGGGCGGCATCAATCTGGAGGACATCAAGTCCCCCGAATGCTTCGTGATCGAGAGCGAACTTCAGGACCTGCTCGACATCCCGGTCTTTCATGACGACCAGCACGGCACGGCCATCATCTCGACCGCCGGCCTGATCAATGCCTGCCACATCACCGGCAAGAAGCTGGAGGACGTGAAGGTCGTTCTGGCCGGCGCCGGCGCGGCGGGCCTGTCTTCAATCGCCCTGATGAAGTCTGTCGGCGTGCGCGCAGAGAACACCGTCATCGTTGACCGCGACGGCGTGGTCTACAAGGGGCGCGACGGCGTCGATCAGTGGAAGGCCGCCCACGCCACCGACACGCCGCACCGCACCCTGGCCGAGGCGATGGTCGGCGCCGACGTCGTCATCGGCCTGTCGGCCAAGGGCGCAATCACCAAGGAGATGGTGGCCTCGATGGCGCCGCGTCCGATCATCTTCGCCATGGCCAATCCCGACCCGGAGATCACGCCCGAAGACGTGCTGTTCGTGCGTTCCGACGCCATCATCGCCACGGGCCGGTCCGACTACGTCAACCAGGTCAACAACGTGTTAGGTTTTCCTTACATTTTCCGGGGCGCTCTGGACGTGCGTGCGCGCCAGGTGAACCACGAGATGAAGGTCGCCTGCGCCCAGGCCCTGGCCGCCCTGGCGCGCGAGGACGTGCCGGACGAGGTCGCCGCCGCCTATCGCGGCCGCAAGCTGAAGTTCGGACCGGACTACATCATCCCCACGCCCTTCGATCCGCGCCTGATCTGGTACATCCCGCCCTTCGTCGCCCAGGCGGCGATGGACACGGGCGTGGCCCGCAAGCCCATCGAGGATATGGAGGCCTACCGCACCGAACTGCGCCAGCGCGTCGATCCGTCCGCCTCGCTGATGCAGAAGATTTCGTCCGCCGTGCGGGCGGGGCCGAACAAGCGCGTGGTCTTCGCCGAGGGTGAAGAGACCGCCGTCATCCGCGCCGCCTGGGGCTTCAAACAGGCCGAGCTGGGCACGCCGATCCTGGTCGGCCGCGAGGACCTGATCCGCCAGAACGCCGCCGAGGCCGGGCTGAACTTCGATGAGCTGGGCATCGAGATCGTCAACGCCCGCGTCTCGACCCACAACACGGGCTACACCGACTGGCTGTACGAGCGGCTGCAGCGCCGCGGCTATCTGCGCCGCGACGTCCAGCGCATGATCAACCAGGACCGCAACTACTTCGGCGCCGCCATGGTCGCGCAGGGGCAGGCGGACGCCATGGTCACCGGCGTGACCCGCAACTTCAACATGGTGCTCAAGGAGGTTCGGCGCGGGCTGGACGTCCAGGACACCCTGATCGGCCTGTCGATCGTGCTCGCCAAGGGCCGCACCCTGTATGTGGCCGACACCTCGATCCACGAACTGCCCGACGCAGCCGAACTGGCCGACATCGCCATCAAGGCGGCGGCGACGGTGCGCAAGCTGGGGCGTGAGCCGCGCGTGGCCTTCCTGTCCTACTCCACCTTCGGCAACCCGCCGGGCGACCGGGGCGAGAAGGTGCGCGAGGCTATCCGCATCCTGGACGGGATGAACGTCGATTTCGAGTACGAGGGCGAGATGCCGCCGGAACTGGCGCTCGATCCCGAGGCGCGGTCGTCCTATCCGTTCATGCGCCTGACGGGCGACGCCAATGTGCTGGTCATGCCCGCCATCCACTCGGCCTCGATCTCGACACGTCTCGTCCAGGCCCTGGGCGGCGCGACCGTTATCGGCCCGCTGCTGGTGGGGCTGGAGAAGTCGGTGCAGATCGTGCCCCTGGGCGCCTCGGTCAGCGAGATCATCACCGCCGCCACATTCGCCGCCTACGACGAAAGCGTGGCCTGACCGGTCAGGCCGGGGTTTCGGCCCCGGCCCGCTCCGTCTCGGCTTCGGCCGCGCGGGCGTCGATCTCGGGCTGGCGGCGCGCGATCATGAAGGCCAGCACCACGGCCACGGCGCCGATGGCGACCGAGTACAGGAAGAAGCTGGCGTAGCCGGCGCCCAGCGACGCCGGCGTGACGCCTGCGATGTCGGCGCCCTTGGCCAGCGCGCCTTCGGGCAGGCGATCGAACATCGGCCTGAAGGCGGCGGTCAGGCCGCCGGCCTCGGCCATGCGCGCCGAGCCCTCGACGATCCGCCCGCTCTGCGAGGCGATGATCTTGCCGAAGATGGCGTAGAGAGAGCTGAACAGGGCGTACTGGGTGGCGGTGAAGCCTGCCGCCGTCAGGCTGGACATATAGACGATCAGCGCCGTGCCGGCGAAGCCGGTGGCGAAGTTGTCGATGGTGATCGAACCATAGAGCGCCGGCATCGATGCGCCCTGCGTCGCCAGCCAGATGAAGACCAGGTTCGACAGCGGACTGGCGAACACCCCGATCACCATGGTGCGCAGGATGCCGAACCGCGTCACCGCCCAGGCCCCGGCCGAGATGCCGGCCAGCGAGGCGACCACGCCATAGACTTTACGCACCTCGGCGATCTCGGTCAGGCTGAACCCCAGGTCGATGTAGAAGGGGTTCATCAGGTTCAGCACGAAATCCGACAGGCGGTACATGCAGATCAGCGCCAGGATCAGCAGGCCGAACTTCGTCCCGAAGCGCCCGAAGAACTCGCCCAGCGGCTGGCCATAGGCGCGGCGCAGATAGACGCCCGGCCGCGTCTGGCGGCCCGGCAGGGGCACGCAGGCCAGGGCGATCAGGCCCAGGCCCGCGACCACGGCGGGGAACTGGATGAAGATGCCGGTCTCGCGCGATTCCCACACCGCCTTGAAGGATTCGGCCGCCGCGTCCGACTGTCCGAGCAGGTGCAGCGCCGCGTTCAGGAAGGTGGCGTTGGCCGCCAGGCCCGAGCCGGCGATCAGGGCGCCGATCAGGATCAGCGCCAGGCGCCCGCCCCATTCGAACACCTCCAGCGCCGGGCGCGCGACCATGTCGGCCACGACGCTGGGGCGCGGCGGCTGGTTCGGCTCGCGCGGCGCCAGGATGGTCGCGCCGACGGCCACCAGCATGCACCCAGCCATGACGGCGTAGGAGACGTTCCAGCCGTAGGAGTCCGCCAGCACCAGCGGCAGGGCGCCGGCGGTGATCATGGCGATGCGGTAGCCCCACTGATAGGCGGCGGCCATGGTGCCGTAGAGCGGCGTGTCCACCACCTCGATGCGCCAGGCGTCGATGGCGATGTCCTGGGTCGAGCCGGCGAAGCCGACCAAAACGGCCAGAAGCGCTACCTGGCCCAGGTTCAGCGCCGGATCCGATCCCGCGATCAGCCACAGGCCGACGATGATCAGCACCTGCATGGTCGCCATCCAAGACCGCCGCTGACCCAACAGGCGGCCCAGCAGCGGGATGCGCACGCGGTCCACCACGGGCGCCCAGACGAACTTCAACGCATAGGACAGGGTGGCCAGGGCGAAGACGCCGATGGTCTGCAGCGACAGATCCGACTGGCGCAGCCACGCGGACAGGGTGTCGAAGATCAGGAAGAAGGGCAGGCCCGCCGCCGCGCCCAGCCACAGCATGACGAAGACGCGGCGGTCGCGCAGGGACTTGATGAAGTCCCAGGTGGTCGGCCGGCTCTTGGCGGCTGCGGTCATTCTCGAGGCGTCCCCGGATCAGGCGCCCCCGCGCCGTTGTCGGGTCAGACCTTGGCGCGCGCCGCTGCGTTCGTCCAGCGGGCCAGGGCGGCTTTCAGCGCCTCGGCCTCCAGCGGCTTGACCAGATGGTCGTCCATGCCCGCGTCCAGACAGGTCTTGCGGTCCTCGGCGAAGGCGTTGGCGGTCAGGGCCAGGATCGGCGTCTGGTCGCCCGTGGAGCGGATGGCCCGGGCGGCGGCGGGGCCGTCCATGCCCGGCATTCTCATGTCCATGAACACAAGGTCGTAGCGGGCGCGCTTCAGCGCCTCGACCGCTTCACGGCCCGAGGCGGCGGTCTCGACCGCGCAGCCTTCGCGCTTCAGCAGGGTGGCGGCCAGCAGGGCGCCGACCGGATTGTCCTCGACCAGCAGCACCCGCACCCCGGCGAAGCGGATCGGCGTGACGCGGTCGTCCTCGCCGCCGCGCGCATCGGCCCGAGCCTCGCCCGCCGCGGCCTGCACCCGTTCGACCAGGGACCGGCGGCGCAGCGGCTTGATCAGATAGCCATGGAAGCCCGCCGCCCGGTAGCGGACGATCAGGTCGCGCTCGGACGGTTTCAACAGGATGATGGCCTGGCCGTCGGGCCGGTCGGCCAGATCGCCGGCCGCCGCGCCCGCGTGATCGACCAGCGTCAGGGGCGCTGTCTTCGCCACCCCGGCGCCCGAGGCCTGAAGCTGGCTGACCGCCGCGTCGCGCACCAGAGGGTCAGGCGACCGCACGGCGACGACGAAGTCGTCCAGCCCGCGCTCGCGGCGACCCGGTCCCGCGATGGGCAAGGCGGCCTCGAAGCGGAAGCGGGCGCCGACGCCATCGGGCCGGTCCTCGACCCAGACGCGGCCCTCCATCGCCTCGGCCAGCTTGCGCACGACGGCTAGGCCCAGGCCCGCGCCGTCAAAGCGGGCGGCGTCTGAGGAATCGGCGTGGCCGAACTCTTCAAAGATGCGGGCTCGCGCCTCGGGCGGCACGCCGGGCCCGGTGTCGTCGACGACAAAGGCCAGCCGAGGCCGGGCGTTGGTTCCGCCGGCCCGCTCGACGTGGATGCGAACCCCGCCTGACGCCGTGAACTTGACTGCATTGCCGGCCAGATTGAACAGGACCTGGCGCAGACGCGCCTCGTCGGCGATCACGTCGGGCGCATCGGCCGCGACCGACCAGGCGATCTCGATGCCCTTGTCGTGGGCGCGGGGGCTGAGCAGTTCGGCCACGCCCCGCACCAGCCCCTCCAGATCGACGGGCGCGGGATCGAACTCCAGCTTGCCGGCCTCCAGCCGGGCGTAGTCCAGCAGATCGTTGACCAGACCCAGCAGGTGCTCGGCCGACGACCGCGCCGCCTCGGCATAGGCGCGTTGTGCGCCATCCAGACGTGTGCGGGTCAGAAGGCCCAGCATGCCGATGACGCCGTTCAGCGGCGTGCGCATTTCGTGGCTCATCAGGCGCAGGAACTGCTGCGCCGGCTCACCTTCGGGCGGAGCGAACAGGTCCGGTTCCGCCTTGTCGATCGTCCGCGTCGCCCGTCTGGCCATCCTGGTCCCCGCCGCCCGTGCCCGTGCGGAACCCACATTGGCGCCGAAGGCTTAAGAACCGCTGATCTTTTCCAGGCGGCTTTTCGCGCCTCGACCGGTGCGCTACCGAAGGCGCAGGCACTCCAGCAGGATTTGACGATGCGCGTTCTCATTCTCGGCGGCGACGGCTTCTGCGGCTGGCCGACGGCGCTGCACCTCTCGGCCCGGGGGTGGGACGTGACGGTGGTCGACAACCTGTCGCGCCGGAACATCGACAACGAACTCGAAGTCCAATCGCTGACGCCGATCCGCACCATGGGCGAGCGCATCGCGGCCTGGAAAGAGGTGTCGGGACGCGACATCGGCTTCGTCAACATGACGGTCGGCAAGGAGTTCGACCGGCTGGTCGCCGTGATCCGCGATCTGAAGCCGGACAGCATCGTCCACTTCGCCGAGCAGCGCGCGGCGCCCTATTCGATGAAGTCGGCGCGTCATCGCCTCTACACCGTCGACAACAATCTGAACGCCACCAACCATCTGCTGGCCGCCATGGTCGAGAGCGGGCTGGACATTCACCTGGCCCACCTGGGGACCATGGGAGTCTATGGCTACACGACCGCCGGCCTGCGCATCCCCGAAGGCTATCTGAAGGTGACGGTCGACACCGATCATGGCCCGACCGAGCAGGAAATCCTTTTCCCGCCGAACCCGGGCTCGATCTACCATATGACCAAGACTCAGGACGCGCTGCTGTTTCAGTTCTACGCCAAGAACGACGCGGTGCGGATCACCGACCTGCACCAGGGCATCGTCTGGGGCGCCCAGACGGAGGAGACCCGCCAGGACGAGCGGCTGATCAACCGGTTCGACTATGACGGCGACTACGGCACGGTGCTGAACCGCTTCCTGATGCAGGCGGCGGTGGGGCATCCGCTGACCGTGCACGGCTCGGGCGGTCAGACGCGGGCCTTCATCCACATCCAGGATACGGTCCGTTGCGTCGAACTGGCGCTGAAGAACCCGCCCAACTCGGGCGAGCGGGTCAAGATCCTGAACCAGATGACCGAAAGCCGGCGGGTGCGTGATCTGGCCCGGATGGTCGCCGACATGACCGGGGCCGAGATCGCCCACCTGCCCAATCCCCGCCAGGAGGCCGACGAGAACGAACTGGTCGTCGCCAACGACCAGTTCCGCGACCTGGGCCTGAAGCCGATCACCTTGGCGGAGGGTCTGATGACCGACGTGACCGAGATCGCTCGTCGCTACGCCGATCGCGCCGATCGGTCGCGCATCCCGTGCGTGTCCGCCTGGAACACCCGCCGCGCCGAGGCGCTGAACGCCGAGCCCGTTCCGGCCGTCTCGACCACGGCCGCCGCCCACAGCCGCATCGCCTGACCTTATTCATGACCACGACCGCCGCCGACCCGACCGCCCTGCTTGTCTTCGGAGGCGGCTGGCTGGGCGAGGCGGCGGCCCGCGAGGCGATCCGGCGGGGTGGCCGCGCCATCGCCACCTCGCGCGACGCCGACTGCCGCGCGGCTCTGCAGGCGGCGGGGATCGAGGCGGTGGACCCCAATGACGTCCAGGCCCTGGGCGCGGCGCTGGAGCAGGCTCAGGCCGTGCTGATCACCGCGCCGCCGGACGCCGGCGGTTGTCCCGGTCTGCGCGCCCTGGCGCCTCTGGCCGGTCGGGCCTGGCCGGACTGGATCGGCTATGTCTCCTCCACCAGCGTCTATGGCGACCGCGGCGGCGGCTGGGTGTTCGAGGACGGCGCGCTGAACGCCGCGACGCTTCAGGGCGCGCGCCGGGTCAGGGCCGAGCGCGACTGGCTGGACGGCGCTCAAGGGATGGGCCTGACGGTGCAAATCTTCCGCCTGCCGGGGCTGTACGGGCCGGGACGCAGCGTCATCGACCGGCTGCGCGACGGCTCGGCCAGACTGGTGCGCAAGCCGGGCCAGATCTTCAACCGCATCCATGTCGACGACGCCGTCTCGGGACTGTTCGCCTCCATGGCCCAACCCAACCCCGGCCGCGCCTACACCCTGACCGACGACGAGCCGGCGCCGGCCGACGAGGTGATGGCGTGGGCCGCCGAGCGCCTGGGCCTGCCGCCGCCGGCCGAAGTCGACTGGACGGACCCGTCGGTCAGCGAGGGGATGCGGCGCTTCTATCTGGACTCCAAACGCCTCTCGAACGCCCGCGCCAAGGCCGAGCTTGGCTGGCGGCCGCGCTATCCCAGCTACCGCGAGGGGCTGGAAGCGATCATCGCTGCAACCTGACGCGGGCGCTCAAGCCGCGAGCGACCGCGTCGCGAGCCTAGCGGCCTTAGAACGGCAGGATGTTCCGCTGGCGGCTGTAGGCCATGGTGCCGACGTTGGCGCCCAGGCGCAGGCCGACGCCCGTGCGGATGGGGGCGAGCACGATGCCGTCCGCGCGCTGATAGTTCACGCCCAGGCCAGCCACCAGATAGGCCGACCCCTCAACGCCGGGGTAGCGGCGGTACAGCATGTCGGGGTGGTACAGGCCGTAGACCAGGGTGAAGACTCGGCTGGCGTTGCCGCCGATGTCCCAGCCGATGGAAATGCCCTGCCAAAAGACTTCCTGCGAGGCACTCATGTCCTTCATGTGCAGGGCGCCGCGTCCATAGCGCAGGCCGATGGCGGCGGCGCCGGCGCCTTCTTCACCCGCGATATAGGCGGTGGGGCGGTCGCCCTGATCGGCGAAGACGCGCTCGATCGCGCGGCCCACCGTCTCGGCGGCGATGCCCAGCTCGCGAGAGCCGGCGGCGACCAGTTCGTCGAAAGTATAGGCCTGGGCCTGCTGGTCGGATCGGATCGGATAGTCGGGCTCCACCGGACGCGTGGCGCAGGCGCCCAGCGAAGTGGCGGCGGCGGCGGCGAAACCGGTCTGGATCAGGTGGCGGCGATGCATGGCGGGCGCTCCGGGCGGCGATGACAGCTTGGCCGCGAGGGTCGGCGGCCTTTGCGGCAGACTTGGGGCTTCAGGGTTAACGAGACCTTGCCAAGAGACCGATCGCGGGGCGTGACGCGAACAAATCGCATTCGACACGAAAAGGCCCCGTTTCGGTCCCTCGCCCGCCCGTTTGGGCGGTGAAACACCAAACATCGGCCTGTCGGAGTTCGGAGCGATCCGGATCCTGAACAGCCCCCCCAGCCCCCTGGATCATTCCATTCAAAGGGCTTCGACGGGCCGATGCTTCCTCCAAGCGAGACGCCCGCTCCGCCACCCTCCCCCTCCCGGCAGAGCGGGCGTTTTGCTGTCTGGGCCTCAGGTTCCGCGAGGCCGCAGGACGATCTCTTGGCGATCGTCGCCCCGCTTCACTTCAAGGGTCAGGCCGCCCTCGCTCAGGCCAGATGCCGCCTCGGCCAGTGTGGCCGCCGCGCGCCCATCGATGGATGTCAGACGGTCGCCGGCCGCCAGGCCGGCCTGGGCCGCGGTTGAGCCGGCTTCCACCGCAACGACCTGAACTTCGCCGTCCGCGCTCGCGCGCAGGGTCGCGCCGTGGGCGATGACCGCCTCCCGGCCGATGACGACGGCGGGAATGGGGCCGTCCTCAACCGTCAGGGTGGTCGAGGCCTCGCGTCCGTCGCGCAGATAGGTCAGGGCAAGCTGCGATCCGGGCGCGGCGATGCCGACAGTCGCCTGAACCGAGCCGGCGTTGGCGACCGGCCGATCCTGGATGCGGGTGATGATGTCGCCACGCCGCAGGTCGGCCTGTTCGGCCGGCGAGCCGGGCGCGACGTCGTCGACCACCGCGCCGCGCACGATCCGCAGGCCCAGGTTGCGCGCGCGCTGGGCGCTCAGCGAGCCCAGGATCACGCCGGTTCGGCCGCGCTTGACCTCGCCGTTCTGGCGCAACTGGTCGGCGACATACAGCATGATGCGCGTCGGCACGGCGAAGGCGATGCCGTCATTGCCGCCGCCCATGCCGCCCGACAGGATAGAGGTGTTTATGCCGATCAGGCGGCCTCGGCTATCGAGCAGAGGCCCGCCGGAGTTGCCGGAGTTCACCGCCGCATCGGTCTGGATGTAGTCCTCGACCGCGTCGCCCAGGCCAGAGCGTCCCAAGCCGGACACCACGCCCATGGTCAGGGTCTGGTCCAGACCCAGGGGGTAGCCGACGGCGAAGGCCAGGTCTCCCGTCCGCAACTGGTCAGAATCCGCGATCTCGACCTGGCTCAGGTTCAAGGCGCCGCGGTCGCCGGGCTCGATCCTGAGCACCGCGATGTCAGTGGCCTTGTCCACCCCGATCAGGGTGGCGTCGAACAGACGGCCGTCGGTCATGTCCACGGTGAAGGTCTGGCCGCCTTCGACCACGTGGTTGTTGGTGACGACGATGCCTTGGGCCGCGTCGATGATGACCCCCGAGCCGCCGGAGACGGGCTTGGGTTCGTTCTCGCCTGAGGTCGGCCCGCGTGACTGGCCCAGGGTTGTGACCTGGACCACCGCAGGCAAGCTGTCCTGCAGGCCGGCGGCGAAGGTCAGCACGCCGCGTTGCGCGTCGTAGATGGCGGCGGGTGGGGAGGGCCGCTGCTGCGCCATGGCGGGTCCGCCGGACAGTCCCAGGGCAAAAGCCAAAGCGGCCAGACTGGGCGCGA
>NZ_JBKBML010000019.1:0-44266 GCF_046295775.1 Brevundimonas sp.
AAGGTCAGCACGCCGCGTTGCGCGTCGTAGATGGCGGCGGGTGGGGAGGGCCGCTGCTGCGCCATGGCGGGTCCGCCGGACAGTCCCAGGGCAAAAGCCAAAGCGGCCAGACTGGGCGCGATGCGGGCGACGGGCATGAAAGGGTTCCTTGGCGACCGGTGGAGCCTATCGGGACAGCCGCGGGCAAGGGAAGGGGGCGCGTCGGCTTAAAGACGAATGTTAGGGCGCTATTAATCCAGGATTGTGCACATGAGTGACCGGAGGTTGTTTCATGCGCTGCTCTCCACCCTTTTCAGATCGATCCGGCTCGGCTGCGGTCGAGTTCGCCATCGTGGGCCCCGTCTTCATTCTGATGCTGGTCGCCATGGTCGTTTACGGCGGCTGGTTCTGGCTGGCCCAGTCGGTCCAGACGACCGCGTCCGAAGCCGCCCGTGCGGCGGTGGCCGGGCTGGACGAGGCCGAGCGGGACAGCCTGGCCCAGGCCATTGCGGCGCGCAGCCACTCGGTCGGCCTCGAGCCCGAGCGATTGAGCCTGGCTGTCCGCTCGGAGGCCGGCGTCCTGACGGTGGACGCCGCCTATGACGCCAGCGACCACCCCGTGATGATGCTGAAGGGGCTGCTGCCGGCGCCGCCCGTGCTCATCCAGCGCTCGGCGGTGATCCGCGCGGGCGGAGCCTGAGCATGTGGTCCGACCGTCGCGGCGGCGTAAGCATTATGGGCTGCGTCGCGGCCGCCCTGGCCTGCGGCCTGGCCGCCCTGACCATAGATGTGGGCTCCGTGGCCCTGCACGCACGCACGGTGCAGACGGCGGCGGATCTGGGCGCTCTTGCGGCGGCGCGCGACCTGGAAAGGGCCGAGGAAGCGGGATTGGCCACGGTCACGGACAATCTGGGCATGGGCGCAGAGACTGTCGTTGAACGGGGTTTTTACGCGCCGGATCCGACTGTCACCCCCGAGGCGCGCTTTTCGGCCGGCGGGGCCGGCGTGAACGCCGCCCGCGTGACGGTGCGAAGCGAGGCGCCGCTTTATTTCGGGCGCTGGGTTCTCGGCCGTCCTAGCACTCCGGTGACCCGAACGGCGCGGGCGGCGCGGCGCGCGGACGAGCCGTTGGCGGCCTTCTCCCTCGGTTCGCGCCTGGCGCGGCTGGACGGCGGCGTGGCCAATCAGATTCTCAGCGGCCTGACCGGCTCCAGCCTGTCCCTGACGGCGGCGGACTACCAGGCCTTGGTCGACGCGCAGGTGGACCTGCTCGGCTTCAGTCGCGCCCTGGCGACCGAGGCGAATGTATCCGCCGGGCGGTTCGACCGGTTGGCGGACGCCCGGATCGACGGTCCCGCCCTCACCCGCGCCCTGGCGCAGGCCCTGGCCACCAGCGACACGGCGAGGGCGACGCCCGCGCTTTCGCGGGTTGGCGCCGCAGCGGAGGGGCGCTCGTTGCGGGTCGGGGATCTGGTCGATCTGTCAGGCCAGGGCGTGGGGGCGGGCCTGGAGCGGCTGGACGCCCGGGCGTCGGCGCTGGACGCTCTTTTCGCCGGGCTGGAGACGGCCAACGGCGAACGGCAGCTGTCGCTCGACCTCGGCGCGCGCACGGGCTTGGCAGACCTGGACGTCTGGCTGGCGATCGGCGAGCGGCCCAACCAATCCCCGTGGCTGGCCGTGACGGCCGATGGCGAGCCGGTGCTGAGCACGGCCCAGGCCCGTCTGTTCATACGCGCCCGCACGGCCCAGTCGCTGGCCGGCCTGGCCCGGGTGGATCTGCCGATCCTGATTGAACTGGCCCCCGCCCAGGCGAGGCTTCAGGCCCTGCGCTGCACCCCGTCCAGGAGCGTAGACCTGGCGGTGCGGCCGGGGGTGGCAAGGGCGCGGGTGACGGCGGTTGATACGCGCCGACTGGCCGACTTCAAGACGCCGATCCCGACCCAGAAGGCGACGCTGCTGTCGGTCGCGGGCCTCGTCTCCGTGGCGGCTCAGGCCGATGTCGAGGCGGCGGACCCCGGCTTCCGCACGGTCGGCTTCTCGGCCGACGACATCGCCGCGCGCCGGACGCGGTCAGCCTCGTCGCGGGGCTTCGCCGGCGGCCTTGTCGCCACTCTGATCCAGCGGCTGGACGTCGATGTGCGGGTCATCGGCCTGGGACTGGGTCTGGGCAATCTGACCCAGGCGCTGGGCGTGCTTCTGACCCCGCTGGGGCCCGTGCTGGACGGCGTGGTCAACGCGGTTCTGGACCCGCTGGGCCTGAAATTCGGCGAGGCGCATGTGACGGTGCACGGGCTGCGCTGTCCGGACGCCGCCGGCGGCGCGGCCTCGGCGGTGCTGGTGGGCTGAGGCGCTCTCAGCTCTCGGCGCCGCCGAACCGTTCGGACCATTCGGCCACCTGGGCGTCCTCGATCTTGGCGAACAGCACCGAGGGCGCCGATACAGCCTGGCCGGGTTGGATCGCCTGCATCCAGTCGCCGCCGGCCGAGGGCCACGACAGGTCGGTCGCGCCGACCGTCTGGGCGATGCGGCCCGCCGTGTCCGGCATGACCGGCGCCGCCAGGCGGGCGAACAGGGCGACCAGGTTCAGGCCGGTGCGCACGCCCACCGCCGCGCGGTCGCGGTCGGTCTTCAGCGCGGTCCAGGGTGCGGCTTCCTGCAGATACTCATTACCCAGCACCCAGACGGCGCGTAGGGCCTGGCAGGCTTTGCGGAACTCCATCGCCTCGAACTGGGCCGTGGCCTCGGCGATCCCGGCCGAGACGTCGGCCAGCAGTTTCGCTTCGACCGGGCCCGCCTCGCCGCCGTTAGGGACCAGGCCGTCGAACTTGGATTCCGTGAACTTGACGATGCGGTTGACGAAGTTGCCCAGCACATCGGCCAGGTCCTTGTTCGTCGTCGACTGGAACTGCTCCCAGGTGAAGGCCGCGTCGGAGTGCTCGGGACCATAGGCCGTCAGGTGCCAGCGCCACACGTCGGCGGGCGCGATGTCCAGCGCCTGGTCCATGAAGACGCCGCGCTTCATCGAGGTCGAGAACTTGCCGCCGTACCAGTTCAGCCAGTTGAAGGCCTTCAGCTGGTCCACCGTCTTCCACGGCTCGCCCGAGCCGATGATGGTCGCGGGGAAGCTGACGGTGTGGAAGGCCACGTTGTCCTTGCCCATGAACTGGACATAGCGGACATCCTCGCCGCCCTCGTCGGTGCGCCACCAGTCGCGCCAGGTGCGGCCGTTCGCCTGCGCCCACTCCTCGGTCGCGCCGATGTATTCGATAGGGGCGTCGAACCAGACGTAGAAGACCTTGCCCTCCATGCCCGGGCGCGGACCGCCGTCGGGCCCGACCACCGGCACGCCCCATTTCAGGTCGCGGGTGATGCCCCGGTCGATCAGGCCTTCGTCCAGGTGCTTGTAGGCGATCGACTTGGCCAGCGGCTGCCAGTCCTTGGAGTCCACCCAGGCGCGGATGTCGTCGGCCACCTTGGTCTGCAGCAGATACAGGTGCCGCGTGTCGCGCACCTCCAGATCCCGGCTGCCCGAGACGGCGGAATAGGGCTCGATCAGGTCGGTCGGGTCCAGCAGCCGCCCGCAGTTGTCGCACTGATCGCCGCGCGCCTTTTCATAGGCGCAGTGAGGGCAGGTGCCCTCGACATAGCGGTCGGGCAGGAAGCGCGCGTCGGCGACCGAATAGATCATCCGGTCGACCCGCTCCTCGATCAGGCCGCGTTCCTCCAGAACCTTGGCGAAGTGCTGGGTCAGGCGGCGGTTGGCGTCGGACGAGGAGCGGCCGAACCAGTCGTAGGACAGGGCGAAGGCCTCGCCGGCCGCCTTCTGGACCTGATGCTGCTCGTCGCAATAGGCGCGCACGTCCTGGCCGGCGGCGGCGGCGGCCAGCTCGGCCGGGGTGCCGTGCTCATCGGTGGCGCAGATGTAGAGGACGTCGTGGCCTTGAGCGCGCTTGAAGCGGCTCCAGACATCGGCCGGCAGCATGGAGCCCGCCAGATTGCCCAGGTGCTTGACGCCGTTGATGTAGGGCAGGGCGGAGGTGACGAGGATGCGGGCCATGGGGTCTCGAAGCGTTCGGGAGGCGACCGATATAGGCCGCCGCCGGCCCGGCGTCATCCCGCGTCAGGGCAGGGGGCGGGCGTCGGGCACGGCGGGGATCAGGATGTCGACCTGGTCGCCGGCGCCCAGCGGCGCGGCGGGCGCCGTGGTGGGGTTGGCGGCGTAGGTCCGGCCATCGAAGGCCAGGCGCACCGATCCGGCCTCGGCCCCGCCGCCGCCGACCGACACGGCCAGGTCGCGCCAGCCGTTGGTCGAGGTGGGCAGCACGCCGATGGGGGTGCGGGTCACGGTGGTGCGCGCCGCCATCCGCCAGCCCTCGCCCTCGCGCGCCATCACATACAGATTGCACCCGCCCGAGCCGCAAACCATCGGCCCCATGACATAGGCCAGCGCCTCGTCGGCCCCGTCGCCGTTCAGGTCGATTGGCGCAAAGGCGTAGGTCAGGTCGCCGTCGTCGGCGTGCATCGCGCGCAACGCGGCCTCCAGCCCGGCGGGCGCGGGCGCGGGGGCGGCGGCAGGCGCGGCGGGAGCGGCCGCCGGGGCCGCGGGCTCGCTCGGCGCGGGCTGGCCGCAGGCGGTCAGGGCGAGGGCGGAAGTCGTCAGGGCGAACAGGGCGACGCGGGTCATGGCGGTTCCTTTCCTTGAGACCTTCAGCTTACGCCCATCCCTCTCCCGCTGGGAGAGGGCTTGAGCCTCCGGGAGCGTAGCGATCGGTCAGGCGAAAGGGTGAGGGTTCACCGCCCGCCAGGGGCTTCGCCGCCGCACGCCGCCGCCCCTCATCCGACCCCTTCGGGGCCACCTTCTCCCAATGGGAGAAGGAAGGGGGTAGCGTGCGGCATGGCGCACTATCTGGCGGTCTTCACCATGGACAAGGCCGGGCCCAGGTTCCGGGCCTGGAAGGCGATGAGCGAGGCCGATCAGGCGGCGCGGGCCGAGGTCGGCCTGGCGGCGGTCAAGGCCTGGGAGGCGGCGCACCACGGCCGCATCGTCCACATCGGGGGTCCGCTCGGCCCAACCCTGCGCATCGACGACGCGGGCCGGATCGCCGATGCGGTCAATCAACTGACCGTCTTCGTGGTGGTCCGCGCCGACACCCACGAGGCCGCCGCCCGCCTGTTCGCAGACCACCCCCACATGAAGATCTTCCCCTGCGACGGGGTGGAGGTGATGCCGGTGTTGGGGGAGTAACTTCGGTTATTATTCGACGTTGACGATCAATACGTCAGCCCAATTCAGAAATCATACTATCTAAAACGTCATCGGCTCCGGATGTTTTTCGAGTAATAAACTTATGCAGCTCACCCATTTTCCCATAATATGACTCAAAAGGCTTGCCTGGGTCGAAAGATTCGAGATCAACGTCTGAAAATCTATCAACAATATTTCCGCTAGCATCGGATATTTGGATTATGAAGTCCGCGCCCGACGGAAAAAATCTTATCGAGCCAGACTTAAGATTTGAAGAATAGTTTTTGTCTGAAAGCTGACTCCATTCGACGTCTCCACTTAGACTTTTCTCGTAAAGAGAATCAATAAGCTTTGCGTGTCGACCAGCAACGGTGGATACGCTCATAAAACTCTCTCCACTGATACGGTAATTTGGGTCAAGATGGTCATGTGAGATCTGATTAAGGCCGATTCTTTACTTCCATCAAATCTTTCAATATTCTTGGATTTTGCAGTTTCCAAGCGATTTGATGATCGCTTTATGCCTTCAGTTACAGACCCAAGCGAGTCTCGTTCAGATTCTGTCAAATCATTTGATAGCTCAGCAACCCTGACGGTGGACGACATGGCGGCAGAGTAGCTATCGATCGCATCTGGCCAGGCAGCATTTTTAAGATGCTTTAAAGTCTCTTTGAGAGAAGAGCTAGCCTTTGTCATCTCGGTCAAAGTGTCATACGCAGCAAATTTACTCTTAATTCCCGTCACAGCTAAGGTCGCGGCCTTTGCAGCAGACGCAGTTCTGACAAGTTGCCATAGCGTAATACTGAACCCAATGACTGATGCGAAAAGCCCCGCTATCCCAAGGTAGAAGGACCAGATGGAGAGACTGACTGAGTTTTCAGCAATGGATGCCCAGGCCTGAATCTGACGCACTCCCAAATTCTCAACAGCTGAGTTGGTAGCTTAGGGAATGTCGCGTCGCAGGCAAGTCAATGCACCCGCGCCTTCCCGATCTCCAACCCGTCCGACCCGGCTGAAACCGCGATCACGCTCCCGTCCTCGATCTCGCCGGCCAGCAGTTTGCGGGCGATGGGGTCGACCAGCTCCTTCTGGATGACGCGTTTCAGGGGGCGGGCGCCGTAGACGGGGTCGTAGCCCTTGTCGGCCAGCCAGGCGGCGGCGCTGTCGTCCAGCGCCAGGGTCAGGCGGCGGTCGGCCAGCAGCTTCTCGAAGCGCGACAGCTGGATGCGGACGATGCCGCCCATCTGTTCGCGGCCCAGGCGCTGGAACAGCACGATCTCGTCGATGCGGTTCAGGAACTCGGGCCTGAAGTGGGCGCGCACGGCCTCCATGACGAAGGGGCGCACGGCCTCGACGTCGTCGCCCTCGCCCTGATTGGCCAGGGCTTCGGAGCCCAGGTTGGAGGTCATGATGATCAGGGTGTTCCGGAAATCGATGGTGCGGCCCTGGCCGTCGGTCAGGCGGCCGTCGTCCAGCACCTGAAGCAGGGTGTTGAACACGTCGGGGTGGGCCTTTTCGACCTCGTCGAACAGCACGACCTGATAGGGGCGCCTACGGACAGCTTCTGTCAGGGCGCCGCCCTCGTCATAGCCGACATAGCCCGGAGGGGCGCCGATCAGGCGGCTGACGCTGTGCTTTTCCATGTATTCGCTCATGTCCAGGCGCGTGATGGCGGCCTCGTCGTCGAACAGGAACTCGGCCAGGGCCTTGGTCAGCTCGGTCTTGCCCACGCCCGTCGGGCCCAGGAACAGGAAGGAGCCGAGCGGGCGGTTGGGGTCGTTCAGGCCCGCGCGCGCCCGGCGCACGGCGTCCGACACGGCGATCAGGGCGTCTTCCTGACCCACGACGCGGCCGCGCAGGGCGTCCTCCATCTTGAGCAGCTTCTCGCGCTCGCCCTCCAGCATCTTGTCGACGGGCACGCCGGTCCAGCGGCTGACGACGGCGGCGATCTGTTCGGCGTCGACGACCTCGGGGGTCAGGGGGCCGGACTTGCCAGAGTCCCTGCCAGACTCATTGGCCTCGGCCTCGGCCAGCTGTTTCTCGATCTGGGGGATCTGGCCGTAGGCGATCTCTGACGCGCGGCCCAGATCGCCCGCGCGCTGGGCGGCGGCCAGCTCCAGCCGCAGGCGGTCCAGCGTCTCGCGCAGCTGGGCGCCCTGGCCGACCTTCTCCTTCTCCGCCTTCCAGCGGGCGGTGAGGTCGTCGGACTGGCCCTCCAGGTCGGCGATCTCGTCCTCAAGCTTCTCCAGCCGGGCGACCGAGGCCTTGTCGGTCTCTTTCTTCAGGGCCTCGCGCTCGATCTTGAGCTGGACCAGGCGGCGGTCGATCTCGTCCAGGGCCTCGGGCTTGCTATCGACCGCCATGCGCACGCGGCTGGCGGCCTCGTCGATCAGGTCGATGGCCTTGTCGGGCAGGAAGCGGTCGGTGATGTAGCGGTTCGACAGGCTGGCGGCGGCCACGATGGCGCTGTCGGAGATGCGCACGCCGTGGTGGACCTCATACTTCTCCTTGAGGCCGCGCAGGATGGAGACGGTGTCCTCCACCGTCGGCTCCTCGACCATGACGGGCTGGAAGCGGCGGGCCAGGGCCGCGTCCTTCTCGACGTGCTTGCGGTATTCATCCAGCGTGGTGGCGCCGACGCAGTGCAGCTCGCCGCGCGCCAGGGCGGGTTTCAGCAGATTGGACGCATCCATGGCCCCGTCGCCCTTTCCGGCGCCGACCAGGGTGTGCATCTCGTCGATGAACAGGACGATCTGGCCCTCGGCGGCCGAGACCTCGTTCAGCACGGCCTTCAGCCGCTCCTCGAACTCGCCGCGGTATTTCGCGCCGGCGATCAGGCTGCCCATGTCGAGAGCCAGGACCTTCTTGTCCTTGAGGCTTTCGGGCACGTCGCCGTTGACGATGCGCAGGGCCAGGCCCTCGACGATGGCCGTCTTGCCCACGCCGGGTTCGCCGATCAGGACGGGGTTGTTCTTGGTGCGCCGGGCCAGGACCTGGATGGTGCGGCGGATCTCCTCGTCGCGGCCGATGACGGGGTCGATCTTGCCGTCGGCGGCGGCCAGGGTCAGGTCGCGGGCATAGCGTTTCAGCGCGTCATAGCCGTCCTCGGCCGAGGCGCTGTCGGCGGTCTTGCCCTTGCGGATTTCGGTGATGGCCGCATCCAGCCTGTCGGCGTCCGCGCCCGCGGCCTTCAGCACGGTGGCGGCCACACCGCCTTCGCGGGCCAGGGCGCTGAGCAGACGCTCGGTGGTGACGAACTGGTCGCCGGCCTTCTTGGCCGCGGCCTCGGCGGAGGCGAAGACACGGGCGGTGTCTCCGTCCAGATACAGCCGGCCCGAGCCGCCGGTGACCTGGGCGCGCTTGCTGAGCGCGGTCTCGACGTCGGTCTCGGCGCGTTTGGCGTCGCCGCCGGCCTGGGTGATCAGATTTCGGGCCAGGCCGTCGCGCTCTTCCAGCAGCACCTTCAGAAGGTGTTCGGGCGCGAACTGCTGATGCCGGCGGGCGAGGGCCAGCGACTGGGCGGACTGAACGGCCTGTTTGGCGCGGTCGGAATAGAGGTCGAGGTTCACGGCGCATCCCTTCGAAAAGCGGACCCGGTTCGGCGCCCCCGTTCGGGCGACGCCAACCGCTGAAACCGACGTGGGCGTGGCCCGACAGCCCCGCAAGGGGTTAGGCTTCGGAACCTTGATCAGAAAGGCGCGCTTGCCCCCGATGCCCAAGACCAAGATGAACCCGCGCGTCTTCTGGGGCGCGAGCGGAATCGCCGGGGGGCTGCTGCTCCTGGCGTTCGTGGCGCCGAGCTGGTCGGACTACGCCTTCAAGCTGGCCCAGTCGTGGGTGATCGACACCTTCGGCTGGTTCTACGTCGCGGCCGTGGCGGGCTTTCTGGGCGTGGTCGCCTATCTGGCGCTGGGCCCGACCGGCAAGCTGAAGCTGGGCGCCGACGACGCCGAGCCGGACTTCCCCTACATCTCGTGGCTGGCGATGCTGTTCGCGGCGGGCATGGGCATCGGCCTGATGTATTTCGCCGTCGCCGAGCCGATCCAGCACTATATCGCCCCGCCCGAGGTCGAGCCCGGCTCCTTCGCCGCCGCGCGCGAGGCCATGGTCATCACCTTCACCCACTGGGGCGTGCACGCCTGGGCCATCTATGCGGTGGTGGGGCTGAGCCTGGCCTATTTCGCACACCGCAAGGGGCTGCCCCTGACGCTGCGGTCCGGGCTGTTCCCCCTGCTGGGCCGGCGCATCAACGGACCGATCGGCGATGCGGTCGACATCTTCGCCATCTGCGGCACCCTGTTCGGCATCGCCACCTCGCTGGGCCTGGGCGTCGGCCAGATCAACGCAGGGCTCGGCGAGCTGATCGGGATGCCCGTCGGGGCGGGGACCCAGGTCGTCCTGATCGCGGTGGTCATGGGGGCGGCCTGCGTTTCGGTCATGACCGGCCTGGACAAGGGCGTGCGGCGGCTGTCGGAGCTGAACCTGTGCCTGGCCGTCTGCCTGATGATCTTCGTGCTGGTCACGGGACCGACGGGCTTTCTGATGAAGGCCCTGGTGCAGAACTTCGGCCTGTATCTGGACCACTTCTTCGTGCGCACCTTCACCCTGTACGCCTATGAGCCGCGGGCGTGGATGGCCGACTGGACCCTGTTCTACTGGGCCTGGTGGATCGCGTGGTCGCCGTTCGTTGGCATGTTCATCGCCCGCATTTCGCGCGGCCGCACCGTGCGCGAGTTCATCGCCGGGGTGCTGCTGGTGCCGACGGCCTTCACCTTCTTGTGGATGACGGTGTTCGGGAATACGGCCATCGCCCTGGACATGGGCGGGGCGGCCGGTGCCATCGGGCGGGCGGTGGAGATCGATCTATCGACGGCCATCTTCCGCTTCCTGGAATATCTGCCGGGAGCGGGCTTCACCTCGGCCCTGGCGGTGGCGCTGGTGGCGGTGTTCTTCGTCACCTCGGCGGATTCCGGCTCGCTGGTGATCGACACCCTGGCCTCGGGCGGGGCGGAGGATACGCCCCGCTGGCAGCGCCTCTACTGGTGCCTGTTCCAGGGCCTGGCCGCCTCGGCCCTGCTGCTGGCGGGCGGCCTGGGGGCGTTGCAGGCGGCGACGCTGGTGGCGGCCCTGCCGTTCTGCATCATCATGATCCTGCTGGCGGCCGGGCTGATCCGTCAGATGAACGCCGACCTCAGCGGGCGGGCCATCGAGACCGAAAGTCCGCCGCTGGGCGAGCAGCTGAAGCGGCTGTTCCAGCCCGCCAGCCGGGCCGAGATCGCGCGCCAGATCGAGCGCAACGGCGCCCCGGCCCTGGTCGAGGTGCGCGACGCCCTGAGCGCCGAGGGCCTGGAGGGCGCCAAGGTCGAGATGGAAGGCGACGCCGTGTGGCTGGTGGTCGAAAGCGGTGCGGGCCGCGACTTCCTGTACCGCCTGGGGCCGCGCTCGCGGCCTCTGCCAGCCGCCACCCCGCTGAACGCGTCCGAAGGGCGCCGCCCCATCGAATGGCGGCTGACGGCCCAGACGGGCGACGGCGGCCGGCCACGCGACGTGACCGGCTTCACCCGCGCACAGCTGACGGCCGACGTGCTGGAGCAGCTGGCCGTCTGGCGTCTGGCTTAGCCCCCGGTCGGGCCGGTCGAGAAGTCGAACTGCTCAGGCTGACGGCGCGGGCTGGAGCCGAAGTTGTAGGTCAGGCCGATGTAGAAGGCCCGCAGCTTGATGTCCTGCTCGAACCGGTCGCGGAACAGCGGCGTTTCGTAGACGGTGTCATTGTTGAAGGTGTTGAAGATGTCGCGACCGGTGACGTTGAGCGACAGCTTGTCGTTCAGCTTGCGGCGGTAGCCGATGTTGACCATGCCGCCCGCCTCGCGCGTGCCTTGGGCCAGCAGGGTCTCGCCCTGCCAGAAGCCTGTCAGCTGGAAAAAGTCCTCGGGCGTCGGCTGCCACGACAGGCTGACCCGGCCGCTGGCCAGCGTCGCCTGGCGGTCGCCCCCGCCGGGAATGCCGGCTGCGTCGATCTCCTGGCGGAAGACGTTGACCGAGGCGTTATAGCGAAGCGTGGGATGCAGGCGGCCGTTGGCGGTCACCTCAAGGCCGATATCGCGGCGCGAGCCCAGGTTCTCGGGCCGGGTCAGCAGCACGCCGCCGCCCACATCGGTCGCCACCTCGGTGAAGGCCTTGTCGGTGTCCCTCAGATAGGCGGTGGCCTGATAGAAGGTCTGGCCCGACCGCATCTGCCACATGGCCTCGAAGGCGTCGGTCTCCTGCGGCTCCAGGTCCGGGTTGCCCGAGCGCAGGTTCAGCTGATCCGAGTAGATCACGAAGGGGTTCAGCTGGGTCAGCTGGGGCCGCTGGATTCGGCGCGAATAGCTGGCGCGCAGGGTCTGGCTGTCCGTCAGCTGGTATTGCAGGTGCGCGGTCGGATAGGCGCGGAAATAGTCCTGGGTCGCCGAGGCGCCGCCGGTGACGTCGTCGATCTTTATGTCCGCCTGCTCCAGGCGCAGGCCAGCCTGGGCCGACAGCTTCTCGCTGAGCGGACGCTCATAGGTGCCGTACAGGGCGTGGACGGTCTGACGCCCCTCGAAGCGATTGCTGAAGCCCGGCATGACCACCAGCCCGCCCTCGGACGGACCGCGCGACAGGGTCACGTCCTGATCGGGGCGCTGCTGGTTCAGCTCATAGCCGGCGCGCAGGCGGCCGCCGTCCTCCATGGGGCGCACATAGGCGCTCGTGAAGCCAAGGGTGACCTGGTCATTGTCGAACTGGCTGAGCTCGAAGAGATCGGGCGTCGCCGGGACGGTGAAGCGATTGACGGACAGGGCCGAACTTTCGGTGCCGTTGCTGTCATAGCGAAGCTCGTTGGACCACTCGTGCCCAGACGTGTCGAACCGGTGCAGCAGGCGGGCGGTCGCGCCCCAGTTCACGAAGTCAAAGTCGGTGCCGCCATCCCGCCGGTAGGCGCTGGTCAGGGCGCCGGAGGCGTCGCGGGTCTCGAACAGACCAAGTGTCTCGCCTTCGCCCGAAAAGGCCACGCCGCGCAGTTCGCCGGTCAGCTGGGTCTTGTCGGTCAGGCGGTACTCGGCCGTGAAACGCCCGAAGCCGCCGTTCTGATCGGTGTCCACGCTCTGGTCGGTGATGCTGGTCGAAACAACCGCGCCGCTCGTCGGGTCAAGCCGCTCGCGCGTGCGCAGGAAGTTCACGACTTGCGGGTCAGCGCGATAGCTGAGGTCGCCCGACAGGGTCAGGCGGTCCTTTTGATAGGAACCGCTGACGCCGGCGTTCCAGCGGCCGTTATCGCCGACGTTGGCGCGGATCGAGCCGGTGGTCTGGACGCCCGGGCGCGGCGCGGTGGGCTTGGTGATCAGGTTGATGACCCCGCCCGAGCCTTCGGGGCTGTAGGCGGCCGACGGGTTGGTCATGACTTCGATGCGGGCGTACTGATCTGCCGGCAGCTGGATCAGCGCCTGGCCGCGGCCTTGTCCGGTCAAGATGCCCGAGGGGCGGCCATCGACCAGGATGGTGACGTTCGAATCGCCGCGCAGGGACACATTGCCTTCAGGATCGACGTCGACCGATGGCACGTTGCGCAGGGCGTCGGCCAGGCTTCCAGTCGTCGCCTGCAGGTCGTTGGCGAGGCTGTAGCTGATGGAGTCGATCGATGTGCGGACGCCGTTGGACTGTCCGGTTACCACCACGTCGGCGACCGCGGCGGTTTCCTCTTCCTGAGACTGGGGCGGAGCCTGCGTCGAGCTCGCCGGCGGGGTCTGGTCCTGCCGGGCGGGCTGGGCCTGAGCCTGGCTCTGGTCTTGCGCCGGCGCCGTGGTCGTCGGGGCCGGACGCGGCGCGGTCTGTTGCGTGGCGGTCTGAGCCAGCGCGGGCGAGGTCACGGCGGCCAGCGCGGCGCTGGCGAGCAGGACGGTCTTCAGTCGGATCATGATGAGCCCCATCGGGCTCGAGCGGCCCGTTCCAGCTCCGCCGATACCAGCAGCCGCGTATCGACCCTAGTTACATCGGCGTCATGAAATGACGTGTTTTCAGAAGGTTACAGGAAGTTCATGGTCAAGGCCGGATCGCGGCGGGCAACCTGAGAGGGCTTGGCTGTCGATCAGCGGATGGTCGGGCGCTGGCCGGCCTCGAGAATGGGCATGCCCGCCTCGGTGGGAATGTAGATGGTCTGGCGGCCTTCCTTGCCCGCCGTCTCCTGGAGCATGTTGATGTAGCTCCAGCGCAGATAGGCCTCGGGCCCGCCCAGAGCCTGGGCCATGATGCGGTTGGCCTCGTTGGCGCCCTTGGCCCGCTCGATCTCGGCGGCGGCGGTCAGCTTGGCGGAATCCAGCGCGGCCTGGGCCTCCAGCACGCGAATGCGACGGTTCTGGACCGCCTCCTCATAGGCGGCGCGGCCCTGCATTTGCTTGGCGTAGACGTTGTAGGTGGGGAAGCCGATTAGGACGACCGCCCCGATCACCACCAGCACCAGTATCGACCCCACGGTCAGGCCCATGCCCCGCATCACGCTCTCCCCGAGTTCTCAGATGTGGTCTTGATGGACGTCGCCGACATCGGGCGTCAAGCGACGGCTGTCAGCCCAAGTAGTCTTTGACCCGGGCTTCGAGCGTCTCGGCCAGCGTCTTGCCGACCGGATGATCGTCGGTCTGGATCTTGTCGCGCACCACTGCGCGGATGGCGTCGATGTGGGCGTCCAGAATGACCAGCGGCGCGTCCAGCCGTCTGGCCGGATCATCCAGCATCTTGCACAGCGATCCCGCCAGGCGAGTCACCAGCGGATACTGATAGGTCGTCCCCAACCCCTTGAGATCATGAGCGCGGAAATACAGGGCCTCGGCCGTTTCGGCGGTGTAGCCCTTGGCGCGGATATCGGCCTGGGCCTTTTCGAGCTTGTCGATCTCGTCCTGGAGCCACTGGCCGAACTGGGCCGACATGGCCGCCAGCGCCTGTTCCGCCTTGGCCACGGCGTCGGCGTTTATGGCGAAGCCGCCACCGACCTTGGCGCGAAGGGTGTTGGGCGGACGGATGACCTGGGCGCTCACGAGATACTCCTGCGTTACCCGCAGGGTGACGTCTCGTCCTTAAGAAGGCGTCACCGTCAGCCTTCGAACTGTTCGGACAGAACGCGTTCCTCGAACGAGCGTCCGGCGTCGAACAGCATGGTCAGGGCGATGTCGCGGCGCTCGCGCACCTCGACGCGGGACACGCGGCGGACTTCGAAGCTGTCGGCGGTGGCGCTGACAGGGCGCTTGTCCGGCTCCAGAACCTCAAAGGTCACCTTGGCCTCATGCGGCAACAGGGCGCCGCGCCAGCGCCGGGGACGAAAGGCGCTGATCGGCGTCAGCGCCAGAATGCGGGCGTCCAGCGGCACGATGGGTCCGTGAGCCGACAGATTATAAGCCGTCGAACCCGCCGGCGTGGCGACCAGACAGCCGTCGCAGGCCAGTTCGGGCAGACGCACCTGGCCGTCGACGCTGATGCGCAGCTTGGCGCTCTGGCGGGTTTGGCGCAGCAGCGAGACCTCGTTGATGGCGAGACCGCTTTCGGGCAGGGCGTCCAGGCCGTCGGCTTCGGTCCAGGCGTCCATCTGAAGCGGGTGAATGTCAGTGCGGCCGGCGACCGACAGCCTCTGGATCAAATCATCCTCGGCGTAGTCGTTCATCAGAAAGCCGACCGAACCCCGGTTCATGCCGAAGACGGGCGCTCCCCGCCCGAGGTTGCGGTGCAGGGTCTCAAGCATGAAGCCGTCGCCGCCCAGGGCGACGATGACTTCGGCCTGGTCTTCGGCCGTGTCGCCATAGCGCGACGCCAGCCGATCGCGAGCCTCGCGGGCTTCGGGACGTTCGCTGGCGACGAAAGCCAGGCGCGGCGGATCGGAGATGTTCGTCACGAACCCACGCAAGCCGAGCGTCGACCGGAAGTCAAACGCCGCCCGCGGCAACACCCGCATCGGCCAGCGGCGCCGCCATGCGACGGAAGGCGGCGGCGGCTGTTTCCGGGGTCAGGGGGTCGGCCCAGTCGCGGGGTTCGCCGTGCGGCAGGCCGCCGGTCAACCGCCGCACGCCGGCCAGAAGGTCAGCGAAAGCGGCGCGATCCACACCCGCCGCCGCGCAGGCGAGATACAGCGGCCGGGCGCTGTCCGCGCGCAGGCAGCCGCGAACGGCCGACAGCGGAAAGCCGCCCAGCGCCGCCAAGGCGTGCTCGAAAAGGCCCAGACGCTTTTCCGACACAGCGCGAACCAGAAAGCCGGCCCGCAGCTGGCCGGCGGACTGCAGCTTGACCACAAGGCGACGCTCCATCTCGTCCTGTTCGGCGGCGTCGGGCCGGCCGTTGGCGATGGGGGCGGCGCTCCAGCCGCTGTGCACCTTCTCGACGGCTCGGTCGACCTCCCCGGCCAGAGCGTCGGGGTCGATGTCGAAGCGTTCGCCTATGGCCTGGCGCAGCGCCTGTCCGATCCAGTCCAACATCTCGCGGGCCAGGGTCTCGGTCAGGCGCGGATGACGGACCAAGGGCGCGCGCAGGCCGGCGATGCGGCGCGAGTGCTCGACCAGCCGGCGCAGGCTCTCGCCGCTGATCTCGGCGCTGCGGTTCCCCGCCAGGGCAATCATGACGGCCGGGTCGCCCCGGTCGATGACGGCGTCGGCCACGGCGCCGCCCAGGCCGGGCCGGCGGGCCACTTCGATCTGATGATCCAGCGACGCCTCGATCAGGATGCGAAGCAGGTCTGCGTCGCCGAGCAGGGGACTGGCGGCGATCACGGGCCGCGCAATTTCGATCTCGTCCAGCGCCAGCATGTTGATCAGCGCGGGCGGCGCCCAATCCGCCGCGGCTAGACAGTCGGCCAGGGCGCGGCGAATTTCACGCTCTGCTTCTCCGGCCAGGGCCAGGAATATCTGACCCAGAGCCGGATGCACGGGCCGCCCTGGCGTCTGCTGGTCGCAGAGCGCCGAAACGGCCTCGATCAGCCGGCGGCGATCCTCGAACGAGCGGCTGCGGGCCAGCGCCAGCAGCGGCTCAAGCTCGGAGACGTGATCGGGTGGCGGGGCGGCGGTCAAGAACGGCTCCGGGCGTTACAGCTCCACTTTGGACCCGACTGATGAAAACGTCACTAACTTAGCGTGAATGGCCCTGCCGCGCCCAGGTCGGGCTCTTGACCGACGCAACGTCAGAGGGTGACGGTGCGGAGCGCCCCCTCAAGCGCGCAAAGGAGGAACGATCATGGCCGACGGCGCCGCCCAATCGCTGAAGTCGCGCGTGTCTCAGGAGGAGTGGAAGGTTCGCGTCGAGCTGGCCGCCCTGTATCGCCTAGTGGCGCTGCACGGGTGGGACGACATGATCTTCACCCACATCTCGGCGCGCGTGCCGGGCCCTGAGCATCACTTCCTGATCAACCCTTACGGCTGGTATTTCGACGAGATCACCGCCTCCTCTCTGGTGAAGGTCGATCTGGACGGAAACATCGTCCAGGAGACGGACAGCTTCATCAATCCGGCGGGCTTCACCATTCACTCGGCGGTGCATGCGGCGCGCGAGGACGCCAGGTTCGTCATCCATCTGCACACCCTGGCGGGGGTGGGGGTGGCGGCGCAGAGCCACGGCCTGCTGCCGATCAGCCAGAACGCCTGTCTGCTGCAGCATCAGGTCGCCTATCACGGCTACGAAGGCCTGGCGCTGAACCATGACGAGCGCGAGCGGCTGGTGGCGGACCTGGGCGACAAGCCGCTGATGCTGCTGCGCAATCACGGGACACTGGCGCTGGGCGAGACGGCGGCTGCGGCCTGGGTCGGGATATTCTTCCTGGAGCGGGCGTGCAGTCAGCAGGTCGCGGCCCTGTCGGGCGGCAAGGACAACATCCTGATCGCGCCCGACGCGGCTCAGGCCGAGACAAGGGAGCAGGGTCGCGGGATCGGCTTCATCTCCGCCCTGGCCTGGCCGGGCGCTCTGCGCCAGCTGGATCGCAAGTCTCCGGGCTACGACGCCTGATGCGCGGCGCGGCGCGGGGGCTCGTCGCCGGAACGCTTCTTCTGATCGCCACGCCGGCCCTGGCTGGACCCTGGACGCTGCCGCGCGGCCAAGGTCAGGTCATCCTGAAGGCCGAAAGCCTGAGCGCGGACGACGGGTTCGACGAGGGCGGTCAGCGCATCGCCCTGCCGGGCGAGCGTCGCGACAACCTGGTCGGCGTTCTGGCCGAGTATGGGCTGACCGATCGGCTGACCCTGCAGTTCAAGGGCGACTGGCAGTGGGGCGAGGACGCCTTCTTCGACTACGAAGGGCGCGGTCCGGCGGAGATCGGCGTGACCTGGCAGGCGTGGCGTGGCGATCGCGCCGCCGTGAGCATCTACGGCGGCTATGCCGACGCGGGCGAGGGGCGCAACGCCGGCTATGCGGCCCCTGGGCTGGGGGGGCGCGACTGGGAGGCGCGGCTTTCGGTCGGCCGCTCGTTCGACGGCGCCATCGGTCTGCCGGTCGGCTGGGGGCCCGAGCGCAGCTTCGTCGATGTCCAGGTCGCGCGCAGGCTCCGCGACGACCTGCCCGACGAGACGCGGCTGGACGCCACTTTGGGCGGGCATTTCGGCGAAGACTGGATGATCCTGGGCCAGGCCTTCGCGGGGCAGGCCGAGGACCAGCCGGCGTCGAGCGGCGCCCGGTGGCTGTCTCTGGAGTCATCGCTGGTACGCCGCCACGGCGCCTGGAGTTTCCAGGCCGGCTGGCGTCAGGCCGTGGCCGGCCGCTCCACCCCAAGATCGTCAGGGCCGATCCTGGCGGTCTGGCGTCGGTTCTGAAGAAATCACGTCCGTTCGCGACGGACCCGGAACACCCAATCGTTACACAGACTTAATCTCGCCAGCCGCAGGACCGTCCTGTATGGCGAGCCGACCCTGGGTTTCGGAGCCGCCTGCGCGTGATCAAGCGACACTTCTTCATCATCGCCGCCGCCGTCCTGGTCGGGCTGATGGCCCTGGCTGCGGTGCTGCGCATCGCCTTCGCCGACGAGTCCGGCGGCGGCGGACCGGGCGGTCCCGGCGGCCCTGGCGGGCGAGGCGGCGGTCAGTTGGTGTCGCAGGTGGCGGTCCAGCCGCGCGAGTTCTCCGACAGCCTCCAGGTGCTGGGCGTCGCGCGCGGACGACGCTCGGTGAACATCACGTCCAACACGTCTCAGTTGATCACGCGCGTGCTGTTCCAGGACGGCCAGGTCGTGGCGGCGGGGACGCCCCTCGTGGAGTTGCGCGCTCAGCAGGAGGCCGCCGGCGTCGCTGAAGCCCGTGCGGCCGTTGTCGAGGCCGAGCGGGACTACGAACGCTATTCGACCCTCGCCGAGCGAGGCTTCGCGCCGCGAATGATGGCCGAGCAGGCCGAAACCGCCCTGGCGCGCGCCCGCGCCAACCTGCAGGCCGCCGAGGTCCAGCAGGGCGAGCGCGTGATCCGCGCCCCCTTCGCGGGCCGTCTGGGCCTGACCACGGTGACGGCCGGCACGCTGATCAATCCGGGCGCCGTCATCACCACCCTGGACGACGTTGCGGTTATCCGGGTCGATTTCCCCGTGCCTGAACGTTTTGCGGGCAGTCTGACCTCGGGCACGCCTATCACGGCGACGGCCGACGCCTATCCAGGCGAGACCTTCTCGGGCCGCATCGCCCTGCTCGACACGCGGGTGGACGAGACGACCCGCGCCATCACCGCCCGGGCTGAGTTCGCCAATCCCGGCAACCGCATCCGCCCGGGCACCCTGATGCGGGTGTCGGTACAGCAGGGCCGCCGAAACGCTCCGGCCGCGCCTGAATCGGCTGTTCAGTATGAGGGCGAAGGCGCCTTCGTCTATCGCATCGCCCGCGGCGAGCGCGGCTCGACCGCCCAGCGCGTCGAGGTGGTCACCGGCTCGGTCGAGAACGGCTTCGTGGAGATCACCTCGGGCGTGGACGCCGGTGAACGGATCGTCGGGACCGGCCTGAACCGCATCCAGCCCGGCGCGCCGATCCGCGTCGAGGAGGGTCAGGCGGCCGCCCAGCCTGCCGCGCGCGCCGCTGCACCCCAAACCGCCGGGCGTCCCGCGTCATGATGCTGTCCGACCTTTCGGTCCGGCGCCCGGTCTTCGCCGCCGTCGCCGCCATCGTGCTGTGCGTCATCGGCGCGGCGGCCTTCTTCTTCCTGCCTGTGCGCGAACTGCCCGACGTCGATCCGCCGATCGTCTCGATCAGCACCAGCTACGCCGGCGCCTCGGCCGAAGTGATCGAGAGCCGGATCACCGAGCCGATCGAACAGCAGATCGCGGGCATTCAGGGCATCCAGCGTATCAACTCCACCAGCCGCGACGGCCGGTCCAACGTAAATATCGAGTTCAGCCTGGACCGCGACATCGACGATGCGGCCAACGACGTGCGCGATCGGGTCAGCCGCGTGCTGGGTCGTCTGCCGCAGCAGGCCGATCCGCCGACTGTGGCCAAGGCCGACTCCGACAGCCAGCCGATCATCATCCTGTTCCTGCGCTCCGAAACCATGAACCGGCTGGAGCTGACCGACTATGCCGACCGCTATCTGATCGATCGTCTGGCGACGGTGGACGGCGTGGCCCAGGTCCAGATCTACGGCGAGCAGCGCTACGCCATGCGCATCTGGCTTGACGCCGCCGCACTGGGCGCCCGTGGCCTGACGGTCACTGATGTCGAGAACGCCCTCAGCACCCAGAACGTGGAGCTTCCCGCCGGCGCGCTGGAATCGGCCGACAAGGACTACACCGTTCGCGTGGCGCGCAACTACGCCACCGCCGCCGAGTTCGCCCAGCTGCCGATCGGCACGGGCGGCGCGGCGTCGCAGCCGGGCAGCGGCGCCTCGGGCGTCATTCAGGGCCAGCCGACCTATGTCACCCGCCTCGGCGACGTGGCGCGCGTCGAAGAGGCCGCCGCCGAAGACCGCCGCCTGTTCCGAGGCAATGGACTGGACCAGATCGGTCTGGCGGTCACACGCCAGGCGCAGTCCAACGACCTGGCCATCTCCGACGGCGTGCGCGCTCTGATGGAGGAGATCCAGCCGACCCTGCCCGAGGGGACGCAGCTGGTCATGGGGTCGGACAACTCGGTGTTCACCTCGCACGCGATCGACGAGGTCTGGATCACCATGGGCATCGCCCTGGCCTTGGTGGCCCTGGTGAACTTCGTCTTCCTGGGCAGCTGGCGGGCGGCGCTGATCCCGTCTGTGGTGGCGCCCATCTGTCTTCTGGCGACCTTCATCATCCTGGCCCCTCTGGGCTTCTCGCTGAACCTGTTGACGCTGCTGGCCCTCGTTCTGGCCATCGGACTGGTGGTGGACGACGCCATCGTGGTGACCGAGAACATCCAGCGCCGCCTGGATCACGGCGAGCCGCCGCTGGTCGCCGCCGAGCGTGGCGCACGGCAGGTCTTCTTCGCCGTCGTGGCCACCACTGTCGTGCTTCTGGCCGTGTTCGCGCCGCTGCTGTTCCTGCCGGGCTACGTCGGCCGCCTGTTCGTCGAACTGGCGGCGGCGATCGCGGCGGCGGTGGCCTTCTCGGCTTTCCTGGCGCTGAGCCTGTCGCCCATGCTGGCGTCCAAGATCCTCAAGCCCGCGCAGGGGTCCAGCGGCTTCGCGGGCCGGGTCGATCGGATCATGGACAGCGTCAAGACGTCGTATCAGCGATCGCTGGGCGCCCTCCTGGGCCGTCGCATCGCCATCGCCGGGGTGGCCGGCATGGTGCTTCTGGTCATGGCCGGGGCGGCGGGCATGTTCTTCACCCTGCCCAACGAACTGGTGCCGTCCGAAGACCGAGGCCGCGTCGGCATCCGGGTGCAAGGCCCTGAGGGCGCGGGCTTCGACTATACCCGCAGGATCATGCTGGGGCTTGAGCCCATCCTGGCCGAATATGCGCAGAACGGCGAGGTCGACAGCTATCTGATCTCGGCGCCCGGCTTCGGCGGCGGCAGCTTCAACTCCGGCAACGCCAGCCTGACGCTCAAGGACTGGTCCGAGCGGGACCGCTCGGCCGACGAGATCGCACAGGAGCTGAACGGCAAGCTGCGCACCCAGACCGACGCCCAGGTCAACGCCTCGACGCCGGGCGCTTTCCAGCGCGGCGGCGGTAACTCCAACTCGATCGAGCTGATCGCCACCGGCTCGGAATACGAAGACATCTATCGCTGGCTTCAACCGATCCTGGCGGCCTCGCTGGAGAATCCGGGTTTCTCGCGCCCGCGCCTGAACTATGAGCCGAACGCGCCTCGCCTGCTGGTCGATGTCGATCCGCAGCAGGCCGCCGCCCTGGGCGTGTCGTCGCAGCAGATCGGGCGCACGCTTGAGACCATGTTCGGATCACGTCGCGCGACGACCTACATCAAGGGCGGCCAGGAGTACGACGTGATCCTGCAGACCGACCGCGACAATCGCCGCGAGGTCTCGGACCTGCAGGCGCTCTATGTTGCGACCGGTGCGGGGCAACTGGTGCCGCTGTCGTCGGTGGTCACGACCCAGACCTCGGGCGACACGCCCGACCGTCGTCGTCTGGACCGCCAGCGCTCGATCAGTCTGCAGGCGGACCTGAACCCCGGCACCACCATCGCCGACGCCATGGCCTTCCTCCAGGATCAGGCCGCCCAACAGCCGCAAGGCGTGGCCACGACCCGCTGGGGCGGCGCGGCGCGCGACCAGCAGGAGGCCGGCAGCGCTGTTGCCTGGGCCTTCGCCCTGGCGCTGCTGCTCGTCTTCCTGGTGCTGGCGGCGCAGTTCGAGAGCTGGATCACGCCGGCGGTCATCATGCTGACGGTGCCGCTTGCGGCGGCCGGCGGACTGTTCGGCCTGGTCATGGCCGGGTCCAGCCTGAACATCTATTCGCAGATCGGCCTGATCATTCTGATCGGGGTGGCGGCGAAGAACGGCATCCTGATCGTGGAGTTCGCCAACCAGCTGCGCGACCAGGGCCGAAGCATCCGCGAGGCCATCATCGAGGCTTCCTCGCTGCGCCTGCGGCCCATCGTCATGACCGCGATCGCCACCTCGTTCGGGGCCCTGCCCCTGGTGCTGTGGCAGGGTGCGGGCGCGGGCAGCCGCCAGACCATCGGCGTGGTCATCTTCTGGGGCGCCATCTTCGCCACCATGCTGACGCTGTTCGTGGTGCCGGTGATCTACGGCGTGCTGGCGCGCTTCACCAAGTCGCCGGAATGGACGGCTCGCAAGATCGAGGAATGGGAAGCCCAGGAGGCGACCGCCAACGACAAGCTGCCGGCGGCGGCGGAATAGGGGTCAGGCGCCGGCGGGAGCCGTCGGCGCCGCCTGCCCATAGCCCGTCTCGACCTTCAGCCAGGCGATGACGTCGCGGCGGTCCGTGGCGTCCGGCAGGCCGGGGAAGCTCATCTTGTTGCCGGGCAGGAAGGTGCGCGGATTGGCCAGCCAATCGTCCAGCCGTTCTGCGTCCCAGGTGAAATCGGCCTGTTTCAGCGCACTGGAATAGTTGTAGCCGGGGTGCGACCCCGCCGCGCGGCCGAACACGCCCCACAGATTGGGCCCCGTCATGTTGGGGCCGCCCTCGGTGATCGTGTGGCAAGAGCGGCAGCGGGCGAAGGCGCGCCGTCCATTCTCCATGTCGCCGGCGTTGTAGGGCGCGGGCAGAGAAGCCAGCAGGGCCTGGCGCTGATCGTCGGTCAGGGCCGGACGCGCGGGCGCCTTGGGCGCTGTGGTCTCCCCGCCCTGACCGCAGCCGGCGAGGGCGGCGGCGATGACGAGAGCGAGCGGATAGATCGAGCGCATGGGACAGACCTCTTGACTGGCGTCTGAATACCCGACCCTCAGGGCGCGGCAAGCCATCGGGCTGGACGCGGACCCTTTGCGACTGATAATCAGCGGCGCATAAGCCCTGCGGCCGGACGCCGCATGCGACGGACCCTCCCGGATCATCTCATGAGCGACACCATCACACTGAACCGGGCGCGGCCGGGCGACCGAGGCGTGATCGTCAAGGTCGGCGACCACTGTCACCATCAGGACCACGCGCTTGAGCTTGAGCGCCGCCTGCTGGAGCTGGGCTTTGTCGAGGGCGCGACGGTCGAGGTGCTGCATCAGGGCCTGTTCGGCGGCGATCCCCTCGCGCTGAAGGTCGACGACATGCGCGTGGCCCTGCGTCGACACGAGGCGGCCAGCCTGACCGTGCGGATTGGAGACGCCGCCTGATGGATATGGCCGTCCGCTCCGCCCGCATCGCCCTGGTCGGCGCGCCCAACAGCGGCAAGACCGCCCTGTTCAACGCCCTGACCGGCGCTCATCAGAAGGTCGCCAACTACGCCGGCGTGACGGTCGAGCGGAAGGAGGGCCGCATCCACGCGCCCTCGGGCCGCACCCTGTCGGTGCTGGATCTGCCCGGCACCTATTCGCTGCGCGCGCGCAGCCCGGACGAGGAGGTCACGCGCGACGCCGTTCTGGGCCGGCTGGCGGGCGAGCCCGAGCCAGACCTGATCGTCTGCGTCGCGGACGCCACCAATCTGCGCCTCGCCCTGCGCCTGGCGCTGGAGATCAAGACGGTCGGCCGGCCGGCTATCCTGGCCCTGAACATGTACGACATCGCCGAGCGCCAGGGTCTGCGCATCGATCTGGATCGGCTGTCGGCCGAACTGGGGCTGCCGGTCGTCACGACCACGGCGACACGGCGGCGCGGCATCGCTGATCTGGTCGCCGCGGTCGAGGACGCCGCGCGGGCGCCGAGCGAAAATCGCTGGCAGGCGCCGGACGCCGCCCAGCTGCGCGCCGCCCACCGTGAGGCCGAGCGCATCATGAAGGCCTGCGTGCGTCCGCCCGAACGGCCGGACACCCTGACGGGCCGGATCGACGCCGTCCTCCTGCACCCGGTCGGCGGCCTGCTGATCCTGCTGGTTCTGCTGTTCGTCATGTTCCAGGCCGTCTTCGCCTGGGCCGCGCCGCTGATGGACGGGATCGAGGCTGGGATCGGTGCGCTCGGCGCCGGGGCGGCGACGCTCTTGCCCGACGGCCTGTTGCAGAGCCTGATCGTGGACGGCGTCATCTCGGGCGTCGGCAGCGTGCTGGTCTTCCTGCCGCAGATTCTGATCCTGTTCCTGTTCATCATCGCGCTGGAAGACTTTGGCTACATGGCCCGAGCCGCCTTCCTGATGGACAAGATCATGGGCGGGGCGGGCCTGCACGGCCGCGCCTTCATCCCGCTCCTGTCCAGTTTCGCCTGCGCCATTCCCGGCGTCATGGCGGCGCGGGTGATCGATTCCAAACGCGACCGGCTGACCACCATCCTGGTCGCCCCGCTGATGACCTGTTCGGCGCGCATTCCGGTCTACACCCTGATCATCGCCGCCTTCATCCCCAATGAGACGGTCTGGGGCTTCGCCAACCTGCAAGGGCTGGTGATGTTCGGTCTTTACGCTGTGGGCATTGTCAGCGCCCTGACGGTGTCGCTTCTGATCCGCAAAGTGTTCTGGCGAGGGGCGGTGGAGCCCTTCATGATGGAGCTGCCGGCCTACAAGCTTCCCGACGCCCGCAGCGTGGCCTTCAATCTGTGGCTTCGGGCGCGGATATTCCTGATGCGGGCGGGCCGGATCATCCTGCCGCTGGTCATCCTGCTGTGGGTGCTGGCAACCTTCCCCTATCCGCCCGAAGGCGCGACCCTGCCGGCCATCGACTATTCCTTCGCCGGTATGCTGGGCCGGGCGCTTGAGCCGATCTTCGCCCCCATCGGCTTCAACTGGCAGATGGTGGTGGCGCTGATCCCCGGCATGGCGGCGCGCGAGGTCGCGGTGGCGGCGCTCGGCACCACCTACGCCATCGCCGACGCCGAGAGCGCGACGGGCCTTCTGGCCTCGACCCTGGCGGCCCACTGGTCGCTGGCCACGGCCCTGTCCTTCCTGGCCTGGTATGTCTTCGCTCCCCAGTGCGTCGCGACCCTGGGCGTGGTGCGGCGCGAGACCAACTCGCTGAAATGGACCTGGATCATGATCGGCTACATGTTCGGTCTGGCCTATCTGGCGTCCTTCGTGACCTATCGCGTGGCCGTGGCGCTCGGGGGCGGCTAAACCCGACAAGAGCCCGTCGGAGCGCCCATGGCCGAAACCCTCGCCATCGTCCTGATCCTGGCTTTGCTTGGCCTGGTGTTCGGCAGCTTCATCGCCGCCGTCAGCGTGCGCCTGCCGGCCGAGGAGGACGTGGTCTTCACCCCGTCGCGGTGCCGGTCGTGCGAGACGCCGATCAAGCCCTGGAGCCTGATCCCGGCGTTCAGCTGGCTGGCCCTGCGCGGACGTTGCGTGGCGTGCGGCGCGGCCATTTCACGGCGCTATCCGCTGATCGAGACCGCCGCCGCCCTGATCGGCGTCTGGGCGGCGCTGAACGGCCAGGGCTGGATGACCGTGGCGGCGACCGCCGTGCTCGGCTGGCAGTTGCTGCTGATCGCCCTGGTGGACGGCGAGCATTTCTGGCTGCCCGACGTCCTGACCTGGCCGCTGGCGGTCACCGGCCTTGTGGCCGCATGGGTGCTGGGCGGGGCGCCGGGCCTGATCGCGAGCGGCGTCGGTGTGATCTCGGGCTTCGGCCTGCTGTGGCTCTTGGCCTTCGCCTATCGCCAGGTGCGCGGGCGCGACGGGCTGGGCGGGGGGGACCCCTTCCTGTTCGGGGCGGCGGGAGCCTGGGTCGGCTGGATGGGCCTCCCCAGCGTGCTGCTGTGGGCCTGGGCGGCGGCCTTCAGCTTGGTGGCGGCGCGGCTGGTCCTCAGGCGGACGGTGCGCGGCGACGACCGACTGCCGTTCGGGGTCTTCCTGGCGATCGGGTCGTGGCTGACCTGGCTCTACGGCCCGCTCGGTCTGGCCTAGAGGGGTCAGAGCACCGAGTACAGCGCCTCCACCAGCCGCAGAGCGCGCGGGTCGCCGATCAGGTGCGGCGACTGGCGGGTCATGACGTAGGCGGCCGACAGCCCCGCCTTCGGATCGGCGAAGGCGCACGAACCGCCCCAGCCGCAGTGGCCGAAGGCTTCGGCGTTCGGGCCGAAGATGTTCAGCCCGGCGTTCAGAGTGAACCCCGCGCCCCACCCCATGTCGAAGGGCAGCACGCGGTCGCGGCCGCGTATCCGCTCCCTGGACGCCTCGGCCACGGTGCGGGCGCTCAGCACCTCATTGCCCTCCAGGACGCCGCCTTGGGCGAAGGGCGACAGGATGCGGGCCAGGTCGCGCGCCGTGCCGTGCAGATTGGCCGACGGGATCTCCGCCATGCGCCATTCCGTGGAGCCGCGCCCGCCCGGCGCCGAGCCGCGATCCAGGAAGGCGGCCTTCTTGATCGCATCAATGACGCCCAGGTCGGGCGCCGCCGAGGGCTTCCTCAGCTGCGCCACGCGACCATGCTCGGCCTCGGGCAGGCCGATCCACAGGTCCAGGTCATGCGGCTGGGCGAAGTCTTCGCGCAGCGCCGTCCCCATGGTCCGCCCGTCCAGGCGACGGAACAGCTCGCCCGCCAGAAAGCCGATGGTGATCGGGTGATAGCCGGACGCCGTACCCGGCTCCCACATCGGCGCCTGGGCGCACAGTCGGTCCAGCACCGCCTGGCGGTCGAACCAGATGGCCGGCTCCACCGTCTCGGAAAAGCCCGGCAGGCCGGACTGGTGGCTCATCATTTGGCCGATGGTGATGCGATCCTTGCCGGCCTGGCCGAACTCGGGCCAGTGGAAGGCGACCCGGTCGTCATAGGCCGCCAGCCCCCGGTCGACACAGCGCGCGATCATGGTCGCCATCACCGCCTTGCCGGTCGAGAAGACCGGAACCAGCGTCCGCTCGTCGAACGCCTGGGTCCGCGCCGTGTCGGCCCATCCGGCCCACAGATCGATCGCGACCTCGCCGTCGATGACCACCGAGAAGCGCGCGGCCAGTTCGTCCAGCCCCTCGGGCGCGTCGGTGAAGTTGCGGGCGAAAGCGTCCTTCACCGCGCCGAAACGGTCGGGGCACAGGCCGTGGATGTCGGGAAGGTCGGTCATGGTCCTGATCTAGCCGCGCGCGTCCAGCCACGCCAGCACGCCCTCTGCGGCCACGACTCCCGAGGCGAAGCTGGCCTGCAGCAGGTAGCCGCCGGTCGGAGCCTCCCAGTCCAGCATTTCGCCGGCGATGAAGACGCCGGGACGCGCGGTCAGCATCAGCCGCGCATCGACCTGATCCAGCCGGACGCCGCCGGCCGACGAGATGGCCCGCTCAAGCCCCTGAACGCCGGTCACCGTCAGGGGCAGGGTCTTGAGGCGCGCCGCCAGGGCTTCGGGCTCGGTCGGAATGTCGCCGGCCTCGCGCAGCAGGGCGACGGCGACGGGCACCAGGCCCAGCGCCTTGCGCAGCCAGTTCGACAGGCTGTCCTTGCCGCGCGGACGCGACAGGCGGC
The DNA here is from genome assembly GCF_046295775.1 of Brevundimonas sp. Taxonomy (GTDB): domain Bacteria; phylum Pseudomonadota; class Alphaproteobacteria; order Caulobacterales; family Caulobacteraceae; genus Brevundimonas. The sequence continues at coordinate 27,593 of NZ_JBKBML010000019.1, forward strand.
GCGCCAGATCTTGCACGGAGGCGTCGGGCCGCAGGTCCAGGTGCAACACGGCGCGGCCGTCTCGCTCGACCGCGTCGCGGATGGGCGCAAACAGGGCGTAGACGGCCCCCCCTTCTAGGCCATAGGCCGAGAGCAGAGCTTCGCCGCGCACCCGCTGATCGCCGATGGACAGGGCGACGCCCTTCAATGGCGATCCGGCGAAGCGGTCGATCAACGGCGGGGACCAGGCGATGTCGACGCCGGCGTTGGCGGGGCGGAAAGGCGCGACGGCGACGCCCTCGGCCTGCAGCAGGTTCATCCAGCCGCCGTCGGAGCCCAGGCGCGGCCAACTGGCGCCGCCCAGCGCCAACACGACGGCCGACGCCGGTTCGATCCGCTCGCCGTCGGGCGTGTCGAAGGCCAGAGCCTGATCGCGCCAGCCGGTCCAGCGCGAGCGGGTGCGGACCTCGACGCCCAGCCCATTGAGTCGCGCCAGCCAGGCGCGCAGCAGAGGCGAGGCCTTGAGCGCCTTGGGAAACACCCGGCCGGAGCTGCCGACGAAAGTTTCCTGGCCCAACCCTTCGGCCCAGGTGATCAGGTCGGCGGGCGTGAAGCGGGCCAGCCAGGGCGTCACGACGCCTTGGGCTTCGGCGTAGCGGCGCTGAAAGCGGTCCGGCGGTTCGGAATGGGTCAGGTTCAGCCCGCCGCGGCCGGCCATCAGGAACTTGCGCGCCACCGACGGCATGCGCTCGTGCACGACCACGCATCGGCCGGCCTGGGCCAGCCGCTCGGCCGCCATCAGGCCGGCCGCACCGGCGCCGATGACGTGGATGGGGGCCTCGGAGCTCATCGGCTGTTTCCTGGACCGGAACGGCGCGGCGCGCCATACGCTTGCAAAGCGAAATCGGTCGAGCCGCCTCGTGGCTCGGCTCAGATGTTCGTCTCTGGAAAGTGCCCATGAGCGTAGCCTTCACCCGCGAGGAAGACCTGGAAGCCACGGCGGCGGACCTGCCGGATCGGCCGGTGTCGACGCACGCCAATCTGGTCACGCCCGAGGGACTGGCCGCCATCGACGCAGAGCTGGCGTCAGCCCGCGCCGCCTATGGCGCGGCCCAGTCCAGCGGCTCCATCGAGGCGGACCGCACCGCCATGGCGCGCGCCGCGCGGGACCTGCGCTACTGGTCGGCGCGCCGCGCCAACGCCCAGCTGGTCGAGCCGGGAGAGGCGGACGGCGCCGTGCGGTTCGGCGGCGGCTTCACCATCGAGCGCGAGGACGGCCGCACCCAGACCTGGCGCATCGTCGGCGAGGACGAGGCGGATCCGGCGCACGGCACCGTCAGCCACGTCTCGCCCCTGGCCCGCGCCGCGATGGGCCGCCGCGCCGGCGACGAGATCATCGTCGCCGGTCAGCCCTGCGAGATCGTTGCGGTTCAGTAGCCGCCGGCGCCCCGTTCGCGCGCGACCGGGGTCCAGTCCAGAACGAACCGCTCCAGCAGGCGCACGGCGTAGCCGTAGGAGCCAGACGGCCGCACGTCGCTGGCGCCGCCATAGGCCGCCGAGGCGATGTCCAGATGCGCCCAGGGCGTCTCGGGCCGGACGAACTCGCCGATGAACCAGGCCCCCGTGCCGGCGCCCGCGCCGCCGTCGCCGGTGTTGCGCAGGTCTGCGATCGAGGAGCTGAGATAGCGGGCGTACGACGGATGCAGCGGCAGCCGCCACAGGGGCTCGCCCGTCGCCAGGCCGGCGCGCTGCAACTGGTCGGCCATGGCGTCGTGGCGTGTGAACAGGCCGGCGTATTCCGACCCCAGGGCGCCGCCGACTGATCCGGTCAGGGTGGCGACGTCCACCACCACCGACGGGTTGAAGGTGTTCTCGGTCCACACCAGGGCGTCGGACAGGACCATACGGCCCTCGGCGTCGGTCGAGATGATCTCGATGGTCTTGCCGTTCATGGCGGTCACGACATCGGCGGGCCGCGAAGCCGTGGCGCTGGGCATGTTCTCGGCCAGGGCGGCGACGGCGATGACATCGACCGGCGCGCCCGACTTGGCCAAGGCCAGGACCGCGCCCGTGACGCTGGCGGCGCCCGACATGTCCATCTTCATATTGCCCATGCCGGCGCCCGGCTTGATCGAGATGCCGCCGGTGTCGAAGGTGATGCCCTTGCCGACCAGGGCGATCGGGCCGCCCTCGGGCGCGCCCGGACCGCGATAGCGGATGGCCATCAGGCGCGACGGACGCGCGGACCCTTGCCCAACGCTCAGCAGGGCGCCCATGCCCAGGCGCTCCATCTGCGGCACGTCCAGCACCTCGATGGTGACGCCCCGCACGCCTGCAAAGGCCTGACGCGCGCGTTCCACGAAGCTCTCCGGATAGACGATGTTGGCGGGCTCGTTGGAGATGTCGCGGGTCCAGGCCATGGCTTCGACCAGGGCGCGGCCGCGGCGCTCGAACTCGGCCCGCGCGGCTTCGCCGCCGACGACGGTCAGCGGGCCGGGCGACGCCTGTTCACGGCCGGTCGTGCGGTGCAGGTCGGATCGATACTCACCTAGGCCGAAGCCAGTGAGGAACTCTGCAGCCTGATTCGCCGGCAGGCCGCCGGCCCACAGGGTTGCGGGCGCGCTGTCGGTGTGCAGCATTCGGCCCGCCGCGGCGCCAGCGCCCTGAACGTCAGCCATCGACGGATTGGCGCCCAGGCCGACGACGACGATGCGGTCCCAGCCGCCCAGGCCGCGAAGCGCCAGCGTCTGGCGCGCGCCATAGCGGAAGTTCGCCGAGGTCAGGGCGCGCTGCACGGACTGAAGCACGGCCGGGTCCATAGAGGCGGCGCGGGTCGCCAGCTCCGCTTCGGACGACAGCGGCAAGATCAGAGTGCCGGTTTCGGCGCCGGGCTGGGCGGCGAAGGTCACCGGCCGGTTCACCTGGGCCGCGGCGATGTGCGGCTGAACGCCTGCGATCGTCGCCGACGCCTGGTTCTGACGGCGGATCTGGGCCTCGGCCGAGTTCGGGGCGAGGACGGCCAGCCCGAGGGCGACGGCGAGGGCGGAGGCGGCGACGGAACGCATGGACGTGAAACTCCCGGGGTTGTCGTTGGCCTGTTCAGAAAAGGCGCGGCACCTTGACCGTCCCGCGCCCGCGCCGCACCCCAGGACGCCCGCGACCTTTTGTCCCTGCGAACAGCCGGCCGTCTGCAACCGTATCCGAGGGGCGTCCCCAGGCGTTGGCGACACCATGCATCCCCGAACCCCAGACGGCCGATACTTCGTCGTTCGCGGCCGCCTGTGGCGGCTGAGCGATCCCGGCCTGTCCGACGAGCGGCGCGGCGAATTGGTCGACGAACTGATGGCCGCCCGTCGCGCCGTGCGCGAAGCCCTCCGGTCAGGCGAGGGCCTGGCGGACGCCCGGTCGCGCGTCGACGCCGCCAAGGTCGCGCTGGGCGAACGCGGGCCGCCCTGGTGGGACGACGGGGCGCCGGACTACAACCGTCACATGGCCCGCAATACGCCCTATGCGGACTGGTTCGTCGCGCTGGACGACTGAACCGTCAGCCGACCGCGTGGAGCGCCGCTCCATGCTCGCGCAGCCAGCGGCGGAAGGGACGCTGGTCGCCGACCAAACGATGCACGACCGCCCAATAGGCGGGGCTGTGGTCGGCGTGGACCAGATGGGCCACCTCATGGGCGGCCAGGTAGTCGATGACCGGTTCGGGCGCCATCACCACCCGCCAGGAGTATCGGATCGACCGGTTGTGCGGGCTGCACGAGCCCCAGCGCGAGCGGGTGTCGACGATCGAAACCCGCACGGGGCCTCGCCCCGCCTGCCCGCCGAGGCTGGCCAGATGATGTTCGGTGCGGGCGGTCAGGAGGTCTCTTGCCTGCCGCTTGAACAGGTTCTCGACCCGACGGGCGAAGGCCTCGCCCTCTCCGCCGGACGCTATGACCGGCTCGCCGTCCCTTTCGACCAGCCGGGCCGCGCCGGCGCCGCCGGTCGCCTCCAGACGGATGGGGCGGCCCTTCAGGCTGACGGTCGCGCCCGGCTCCAGCGGCCGGCTTTCGGCGCGCGCCGCCAGACGCTCGGCGATCCAGGCGCCGCGCGAACGGGCGAAGGCGACCGCCTGAACCAGGCCGCGTTGCGACGGGGCCACGACCACCGCCTCGCCCCGACGCGCGTCGATGCGCACCGACAGGCGTCGCGCGCGCGGATTTACCGTGAGCAGAAGGGCCGGAACCCCGTCCTCAGGCGGCAGTCTTTGACCGTGGCTGAACCGCACTGACGGCCTCGTTGCGGGCGATGAAGTCGCGCACCCTGGGATAGATCTCGTCTCTGAACCGACGGCCGTTGAAGACGCCGTAGTGGCCGACCTCGGGCTGGACGTAGAGCTCGCGGCGCTTCTTGGGAATGTTGGCGCACAGGCCGTGCGCGGCCTGGGTCTGACCGACGCCGGAGATGTCGTCCTTCTCGCCCTCGACGGTCATAAGGCCGATGTCGGTGATTGCGCCCAGATCGACCGGTCGGCCCCGATGCTCCAGCAGGCCGCGCGCCAGCAGGTGCTGCTGGAAGACGATGTCGATGGTCTGGAGATAGAACTCCTCGGTCAGGTCCAGCACCGACAGATATTCGTCGTAGAACTGCTCGTGCTTCTCGACCCCGTCGCCGTCGCCCGACACCAGGTCGTCGAAGTACCGGCGGTGGGCGTCGATGTGCTTGTCCTCGTTCATCGACATGAAGCTGAACAGCTGGACGAAGCCCGGATAGACCCGCCGGCCGAACCCCGGATAGGGCCAGGGCACGGTGTGGATCATGTTGGACTTGAACCAGGTGAAGGGTTTTTCCTCCGCCAGCTGGTTGGTCACCGTCGGCGACAATCGCGCGTCGATCGGCGAGCCCATGAAGGTCATCGACGCCGGTCGGTTGGGGTCGTTCTCCTCGGCCATCACGGCGCAGGCGGCCAGCACCGGCGGGCCCGGCTGGCACACGCCGACGACGTGGGCGCGCGGGCCGATCACAGCCAGCATTTGGCGCACATGGTCGATGTAGTCGTAGAAGTCGAACCGGCCCTCTAGCATCGGCACCTGCCGCGCATTGGTCCAATCGGTGACGTAGACGTCGTGATCCTGGATGAAGGTCTCGACCGTGCCGCGCAGCAGGGTGGCGTAGTGGCCCGATAGGGGCGCCACGACCATGACGGCCGGGGCCGCCGCCGGCTTTCCGGCCCGCTTCAGATCGCCGACGTGGCGGGCGAAGCGCACCAGGCGGCACCAGGGCGAAGACCAGACGACCTGTTCTGTGGTGCGCACCGGCTTGCCGTCGATCTCGACGGTCTCCAGGCCCCAGGCCGGCTTGCCGTAGCGCCGCGTGACGCTCTCGAACAGCTCGGCCGAGGCGTAGGCCGTGCGTCCGATCGCGGTGTCGGACGCGGGGTTGAAGGGCGAGGTCCAGAACTGGCGCGCCATCTGGGCGCCGATCCGGAAAGGCGTCGCCGAATGATAGGCGAGCTCGTGAAGGGCGTAGAGCATGAAGTCCTGTTCTTGGCCGCCGGGTTGTGCAGGGCAGCATAGAACGCGCGGCGGCGCAAAAGGATTAAAAGAGCCGGTCGCTCACGACTTCAGCGGAGATCAGCTCAACCCCGCTCCATCGCCCGGCGGATCACGTCGGCCGACCGATCCGGCCCCAGGTCGTGGGCCAGGGCCGAGCGGAACTGGCCGTCGGGGCCCATCAGATAGATCGTGAGCGAGTGGTTCATGGTATAGGCCTCGCCCTCGCCGGCCTTCTCGTAATGGGCGCGATAGGATTTGGCGGCCTGGGCCACCTGCTCGGGCGTGCCGGTCAGGCCAATGACGCCGCGCGGGAAGCCGTCTGAGGACAGATAGTCGTTCAAAAGCTGCGGCGTGTCGCGTTCGGGGTCCACGCTGATGAAGACGATCTGCAGGTCGTCGGCCTGCGCGCCCAGCCGCTCCTTGGTCGCCGCCAGCGTGCCCAGGGTCGCGGGGCAATAGTCAGGGCAGTGGGTGAAGCCGAAGAAGACCAGGCTCCACTTGCCGTCCAGCAGGGTCTGATCGACCGCCTGGCCGTTCTGGTCCACCAGCTGGAAGGGTCCGCCGACCTGCGGCTGGCCCGTCGATGTGACTTCGTTCGTCCCAGCCGGCGCATCGCGACCCGCCGTCACCACGATCGCGGCGATGGCGATGGCGGCGGCCAGGGCGATGCAGGCGCCAGCGAATAGCAGAACAGGGCGACGGGGCATGAAGGAACCTTTCGCGGCGGGCGTCGGAGGCGTCTATAAGGCTCAGGTGAGCTTGGCCCAAGACCCCTTCACGCCGCAGCAGGGCGCCGATCCCGTCCGCAGGGGCCGGGGGCTGAGCCTGCGCACCCTGGTGCTGCTGCGGTGGCTGGCGATCGCCGGGCAGTCGGCGACCATACTGTTCGCGCACTATGTGCTCGAATTTCCCTTGCCTCTGGGCCTGTGCCTGGCGGTGATCGGCGCCAGCGTGGCGTTCAACCTGACAGCGGGCTTGAGGCTGCGCTTGCCAGAGGCGGGCCTGCCCGACGGGCCGCGTACGGCGATGCATCTGGGGTTCGACATCCTGCAGCTGGCGACGCTGCTGGCGTTGACTGGCGGGCTGGACAACCCGTTCTGCATTCTTCTAATCGCGCCCGTCACCATTGCGGCGGCCTCGCTGCCCGGGCGCCAGGCGGCGGCGCTGGGCGTGCTGGTGCTTCTCGTCACCGCCGTTCTGTTCACCTGGTCGCTGGATCTGCCATGGCGTCAGGGCGAGCATCTGCGGTTGCCGGGCCTTTATCACGTAGGCATGGGGCTGGCGCTGGTGACCGGTGTTGTCTTCACCGCCGGCTACGCCTGGCGGGTGGCGGCCGACGCCGAGAAGCTGGAGCTGGCCCTGGCCACGACCCAGGACGTGCTTCAGCGCGAGCAGCGGCTGGCGGCGTTGGGCGGACTGGCGGCGGCGGCGGCGCATGAGCTGGGCACGCCGCTGGCCACCATCCAGATCGTGGCCAAGGAACTGTTGCGCGCCTCGCCGGCCGGGACGGGCGCGGCCGAGGACGCGGCCTTGATCCTGCAGCAGGCGGAGCGATGCCGCGAAATCCTGACTCGGCTCTCGCAGCAGCCAGAGGACGGCGACGCGCTTTATGCCGATGTGGGCCTCAACGCGCTGCTGGAGGAGGTGGTCGAGCCGCATCGCGGTTTCGATCTGGACTTCCAAGTGGCGGTGCGCGCGCCAGAAGGCCACGCCCATCCGCGCGTGAAGCGCTTGCCCGAGGTCATCCACGGCCTGTCGACCATCGTCGAGAACGCCGCCGATTTCGCGACTTCGACCGTCCGGGTGGCGGCTATTGTGGATGCCGGCTGGATCACCATCGAAGTGGTGGACGACGGCCCCGGCTTCGCCAGCGACATCCTGCCTCGACTGGGCGAGCCCTATGTGACCAGCCGGCCGCAGGGCAAGGCGCGTCTGGCCCTGGCGGCCCAGCTGGCCGCCGCCGCCGCGCGCCCCGGCGGCCGCAAGGCGTTGAAAACCATGCCGCCGGCCGAGCTGGTGGCGCCCAGCCAGGGCGGAATGGGCCTGGGCTTCTTTATCGCACGCACCTTGCTGGAGCGGACCGGCGGCGAAGTCTCGGCCGGCGCGGGCGACGGCAAGGGCCGCCAGAAGGGCGCCCGCGTCGCGGTCCGCTGGCCGCGCCAGGCGCTCGAAGTGTCGCAGGGGGAACCGGAAAGCTTGACCTGAGCTTCACGGGCTCCGACTTGAAGGGGATGGAGATGACGACGATGTCCGAGATCGAAGACCAGATCGCCGCCCTGCCGGACCGCAGCCTGCTGCTGCTGGACGACGACCAGGCCTTGCGCACACGCCTGGGGCGCGCGCTTGAGACCCGAGGCTTCGAGGTCACCACCGCAGAATCCGTGGCCGAGGCAAGCCAGCATCTGCGCCAGGCCGCGCCCGCCTTCGCCGTGCTCGACATGCGGCTTGAGGACGGCAACGGCCTGAAGATCGTCGAGGACCTGCGCGCGCGCCGCGAGGACGCCCGGATCATCATGCTGACCGGCTATGGCGCCATCGCCACGGCGGTCGCGGCGGTCAAGGCCGGCGCGGTCGACTATCTGCAGAAGCCCGCCGACGCCGACGACGTGGTCAAGGCCCTGCTGGCGACGGGCGAAGCGCCGGAACCGCCGGAAAACCCCATGAGCGCCGACCGCGTGCGCTGGGAGCACATCCAGCGCGTCTATGAGCTGTGCGACCACAATGTCTCGGAAACCGCGCGTCGCCTGGGCATGCACCGCCGCACCCTGCAACGCATCCTGGCCAAACGCGCGCCGAAGTAGGCATTGTCCTGCGCTACGCTTGCGACGCGGTCGCTCGCGGCTTGAGCGCGCGCAAGCTTATTGGATCGCAGCGTTCAGAATGCGCCGATCGGCCTTGGACTGCACCATGACGGCCAGCGCCTCGCCGGGCTGGCGGCTGGCGGGAAGCGTGAACAGGGCCGACCGTCCGCTCCAATCTCCAAGACGAACCACGTCGCGCACCACATTGACGTGACGAACGGCCTGGCCCCGGTTGTCGCCGTTCTCGACGGTCACCACCTGGGCGCCCGGCCGATAGATGACCGCCACGACCTCCGCCCCGCCTCGCGGTGCGCGGCCCGAGCCGACGCCGACGCGGTCACCGGTGGCGCGAAACTCTATCTGCGGAGGAAAGACCGGGCGCTCCGCCTCCTCGCGGATGGCGCTGGCCAGCTCTGACGCGCGCGCCCCCGACATCTGCCGACGTCCGTCCAGCACCACTTGGGGCGTGGAAACGGCGCGCAGCTTCAACGAATGCCGATAGGCGCGCTGGCGCTCGGCGAACTCAGGCCGGGCGAAGGTGTCTGGCCACCCCAGATAGTCCCAATAATCGACGCCGTAGGTCAGGGCGATCACGCCGGGTGTTTCCGCCGCCTGCTCGACCGCCCGGTTGGCTTCCGGACAGCCGGCGCAGCCCTGGGCGGTGAACAGCTCCACCACGACCGGCGCATCGCGGGCGACGACCACGCGCGGCGCCGAGGCCGCCGGCTGGGCCGACGAGCCCGCGGCCATGCCGCCTGCGAGGGCGAGCCCCGCTGCAATGATCCAGCCCCTGACGTTCATGTTCGGACTCTTACGCCCACGACGGCTGCGGCGCCCCTCATAATCGCGTGAGGCGTCAAGGAAGGGGGGTGAAAGCGTCGCCCCGCGGCAATGGAGCGAACAAGGCGTCCAGATCGGCGTCGGTAACGCCGTCCAGGGTCGCGGGCGACCATTTCGGCGCATTGTCCTTGTCGACGATGACGGCGCGCACGCCTTCCTGGAAGTCGTGGGTGCGAACCACACGGCCGCCCAGGGCGTATTCCATCGCCATGTTGTCGGCGAAGCTGTCCAGTGTCGCGCCGGTGCGGATCTGGCGCAGCGACACCTTCAGCGACTGGGGCGACTTGGTTCTCAGGATGTCCAGCTGCTGGCGCGCCCAGTCCGAACCGTCAGCCTCCAGGGCGGCGAAGATTTCCTCCACTGTGTCGAAGGCGAACAGGCGGTCGATGGCTTCCAGATGCGCCTCGATCGGCGCCTCGCCGGCGTCGTCCTCCAGCCCGTCGGCGACATCGGCCGGATGGGCGGGGTCGGCGGCCAGTATCGCCCGGAAGGCCTCGAGCGCGTCGGTCGGCAGATAGTGGGTGTGGATGCCCAGGAAGACCGTGTCCGCCGCCTTCAGCCGCGCCCCGGTCAGGGCGATCCAGACGCCGGTCTGGCCCGGCAGGCGCGGCAGGAACCAGCCGCCGCCTACGTCGGGGAACAGGCCGATGCCGGTCTCGGGCATGGCGTAGGTGGTCCGCTCGGTGGCGATGCGCACCTCGGCCGGCTCGGAAATGCCGACGCCGCCGCCCATGACGATGCCGTCGACGATGGCCGTGATCGGCTTGGGATAGTCGAACATCAGGGCGTTCAGCCGATACTCGACCAGGAAGAAGGCCTTGGCCTCGGAGGCATCGCCCGCGCCGCTCTCGGCGATCATGCGGATGTCGCCCCCGGCGCAGAAGCCGCGCTCACCAGCATGGTCGATCAGCACCGACTTGACCGCCTCGTCCGCGCGCCAGTCCAGCAGGGCGCCGATCATCGCCTCGCACATGGCCCTGTTCAGCGCATGGATCGCCTTGGGCCGGTTCAGGGTGAGGCGGCCGACGCCGTTTTCGACGCGGGCGAGGATTTCGGGTTCGGGGGTCATCTCGACTTCGCTCATCGCGCCAGCTCCCGCGCCACGATAACGCGCATGATCTCGTTCGTGCCTTCCAGGATGCGGTGCACCCGCAAATCCCGCACGATCCGCTCAAGCGGATAGTCCTTCAGATAGCCGTAGCCGCCATGCAGTTGCAGCGCATGGTCGGCGATCTGGAAACAGGCGTCGGTGGCCAGCCGCTTGGCCATGGCGCACCATTTGGTCTTTTCGGGATGGTCGGTGTCGATGGCCCAGGCGCCGCGCAGCACCATCAGGCGCGCCGCCTCCAGGTCGGTGGCCATGTCTGCCAGCTGGAACTGGGTGTTCTGGAACTCGCCGATCGGTTTGCCGAACTGTTTCCTGGACGCGACGTATTCCTGGGCTGTCTCCAGCGCCAGCCGCGCGCCGCCCAGGGAGCAGGCGGCGATGTTCAGCCGCCCGCCGTCCAGCCCGGCCATGGCGTAGCGGAAGCCCGCGCCCTCCTCGCCCAGCAGGTTGGCGGCCGGCACGCGGCAGTCGTCGAACTGGACGATGGCGGTGGGCTGGGCGTTCCAGCCCATCTTCTTTTCCTGGGCGCCGAACGACAGGCCGGACGTGCCGGCCTCGACCACAAGGGCGGAGATGCCCTTGGGCCCCTCGCCGCCGGTGCGGACCATGACGACATAGACGTCCGACGTGCCTGCCCCCGAGATGAAGGCCTTGGCCCCGTTCAGGACGAAATCATCGCCGTCGCGCACCGCCGTGGTGCGCAGCGCCGCCGCATCCGATCCCGAGCCCGGCTCGGTCAGGCAATAGCTGGCGATCTTCTCCATGCTCGTCAGCGACGGCACGAAGCGGCCCCGCAGATCGTCCGAGCCGAAGCGGTCGATCATCCAGGTCGCCATGTTGTGGATCGAGATGAAGGCCGCCGTCGCCACGTCGCCGCGCGACAGCTCCTCGAAGATCACCGCCGCCTCGACCCGGCCCAGCGCCATGCCGCCATGCTCTTCGCCCGCATAGATGCCGCAGAAGCCCATCTCGGCCGCCGCCTTCATGACGTCGACGGGGAAGTGCTTGTCTTCGTCCCAGCGGGCCGAGTTCGGCGCCAGCTGATCGTCGGCGAAGGCGCGGGCCGCGTCCTGAATGGCGCGCTGGTCTTCGGTGAGGGCGAAATCCATGGGGTCCTCCGGCTCGCGGGCAGACCCCGCTGTTGGGGCGCTTCTAGACCAGACGGACGGCCGATGCAGCCCCGCTGGTCAGCGCAGCCCCTCGCCCTCGTCCAGGCCCAGCATCAGGTTCAGGTTCTGCACCGCCGCGCCCGAAGCGCCCTTGCCCAGATTGTCCAGCAGCGCCACCAGCCGCGCCTGTTCGCCGGAGCGATCGCCGAACACATGCAGCCGCAGCCGGTTGGTGCCGTTCAGACCCTCCGGCGTCAGGCCGCCCAGGGCTTCCGTCGCCTCCAGCTCCGCCACCTCGACAAAGCGGGCGCCGGCGTAGGCCTCGACCAGGGCGCCATGCAGCACCTCAATGGAAGGCGAGCCCGGCAGGGCCGACAGATGCAGCGGGACCTCGACCAGCATCCCTTGGCGATAGTTTCCCACCGCCGGGGCAAACAGCACGGGCCGCGTCAGGCCGGCTTGCTGGGTCATCTCCGGCACGTGCTTGTGCTTCAAACTCAGGCCATAGGCGCGGAAGGGATCGGCGCCGCCCTCGAACTCGGCGATCATGGCCTTGCCGCCGCCGGAGTAGCCGCTAACCGCGTTGACGGTGACCGGCAGGTCCGCCGGCACGATCCCCGCCCGCACCAGCGGCGCGATCAGGCCCAGAAAGCCGGTCGGATAGCAGCCTGGATTGCTGACGCGCGTGGACCTGGCGATCCGCTCGCCCTGCCCCGGCGCCATCTCTGCGAACCCATAGGTCCAGTCCGGATCGACCCGATACGCCGTCGAGGCGTCGATGATCCGCACCGCCGGGTTCTCGACCATGTCCACCGCCTCCCGGGCGGCGTCGTCCGGCAGGCACAGAATGACCGCATCGGCGGTGTTCAGCGCCTCGCGCCGGGCCGCGACGTCACGCCGACGGTCCCCCAGCAGCATCAGTTGCAGATCGCGGCGCGTCTCCAGCCGCTCGCGGATCTCCAGCCCCGTGGTGCCGGCCTCGCCGTCGATGAAGATGGTGTGGGTCATGATCTGGCCTCCAAAGAAAAAGGCGCTCCGGGTTTCCCCGAAGCGCCCCTTCGTAACCGACTGGCGGTCGCCAGTTAGCGCTTCGAGAACTGGAAGCTGCGGCGAGCCTTGGCGCGGCCGTACTTCTTGCGCTCGACGACGCGGCTGTCGCGGGTCAGGAAGCCGTGCGGCTTCAGGACCTTGCGCAGTTCCGGCTCATAGTGCGTCAGGGCGTGCGACAGGCCGTGGCGGATGGCGCCGGCCTGGCCCGACAGGCCCGATCCCTCGACCGTGCAGACCACGTCGAACTGGGTGGCGCGGTCCGAGACGTTCAGCGGCTGGGCGACCATCATTTGCAGCACGGGGCGGGCGAAATACTGGGCCAGCTCCTTGCCGTTGACGGTGATCTTGCCCGAACCCGGCTTCACCCACACGCGGGCGATGGCGTTCTTGCGCTTGCCGGTCGAGTAGGCGCGGCCCTGGGCGTCCAGCTTCTGGACGTGGACGGGCGCTTCATTCTCGGCCGAGGCGGACAGGCCCTTCAGGGCGTCGAAACCGGTGGCTTCGGTGTTGGTCACGTCGGTCATGCTCAGACGCTCCGGGTGTTCTTGGGAGAGGCCGACGCGAAGTCGATCGTCTCGGGCGACTGGGCTTGGTGGCTGTGCTCGGAGCCGGCGAACAGACGCAGGTGCGTCATCTGCTTGCGGGCCAGCGGGCTTTCCTTGGGCAGCATGCGCTCGACGGCCTTCTCGAGCACGCGCTCGGGGAAGCGGCCGTTCAGCACCTTCTCAGGCGTGGTCGACTTGACGCCGCCCGGGTGACCGGTGTGGCGATAATAGACCTTGTCGGTGTTCTTCTTGCCGGTGAACACCACCTTGTCGACGTTGGTGACGACGACATAGTCGCCGCAATCGACGTGGGGGGTGTAGGTCGGCAGGTGCTTGCCGCGCAGACGGTTGGCGATGAAGGTCGCGAGACGGCCCACCACGACGCCTTCGGCGTCGATGTGGATCCACTTCTTCTCGACCTCGGCCGGCTTCAGCGAAGCCGTAGTGCTCTTCAGCATGACGAGGGTCCTGGGACGACGAAAAACGAGGGTCCGGCCGGACGGGCCGAACGGAAGGCGCGCTCTTAGAGCAGGCGCGGCCCGTCGTCAATGCGGTTCAGATGTGCCAATCAAGCCTAGTTATATGATCTACAACGGTTTTCCGCTTGCGGTATTAAAATACCCGACACTTCAACGCCGATCGTCGCCGATGAAGGCCCCGGCGATCCAGCTGACGACGCCGGTGACGATGGCCGCGCCGATGCCGGCCCACAGGCCGGCGACAGTGAATCCGCCCAGGAACATGGAGGTCAGGCCGATCATCGCGGCGTTCACCACCAGCAGGAACAGTCCCAGGGTCAGCACGGTGATCGGGAAGGTCAGCACCACCAGGATCGGTCGCACGAAGGCGTTGACCAGACCCAGGATGACGGCCGCGGCGATCAGCGATCCGGTTGAGGTGAAGTCCACCCCCGGCACGATCCGAGCCGACAGCCAAAGGCCGATGGCCGTCACGACGGCCTGGACGATGAACCTCAGCATGACGCGCTCCCACTGTTCAGCTTGACCATATAGCGCACGAGGCGCCGTTCCGCTCCAGCGCAATCGCCTGCTAGTCTGCCGGCCTCGGACACGGAGCTTGCCCATGAGCCTTCACGGCGCCTACGACCCCGACAACATCTTCGCCAAGATCCTGCGCGGCGACATCCCCTCGGTGACGGTGTGGCAGGACGATCATGTCCTGGCCTTCATGGACGTGTTTCCGCAGTCCGAGGGCCATGTGCTGGTGATCGACAAGGCCTCGACGGCCCGAAATCTGCTGGAGATCGAACCCGAGGCGCTGTCGCGGCTGGCGCTGGCGGTACAGCGCACGGCGCGCGCGGTCGAAAAGGCGCTGAAGCCCGAGGGCGTCAGCATCCTGCAGTTCAACGGCGAGGCGGGGGGGCAGACCGTCTTCCACCTGCATTTCCACGTCGTGCCGCGCTGGTCGGGTCGCGAGCTGAAGGGCCACGGCCACGCGCCCATGGCCGACACGGCCGCGCTCAAGGCCCTGGCCGAACGCATCGCCGCCCAACTCGACTGACCGGGCAAGATGGCGAAGATCTGAGTTGGGCTGGACGCCGTCCAACCCAACCGATTTCGCTTAAAGCGGTCCGCGGAAGATGAACCAGGCCCCGCCGGCGATCAGGGCGAAGCCGACCGCATGGTTCATCGTCAGCTTTTCGCCGAGATAGGTCACCGACACGACGGCGAAGACCACAAGGGTGATCACCTCCTGCATCGTCTTCAGCTCGGCCGCCGAATAGACGGTGTGGCCGATCCGGTTGGCCGGCACCGCCAGGCAGTATTCGAAGAAGGCGATGCCCCAGCTGATCAGCACGACGATCCACAGCGGCTTCGAGCCAAACTTCAGGTGGCCATACCAAGCGAAGGTCATGAAGACGTTCGAACCGACGAGCAGAACGATGGGGGCGATTTGGGGCGGAAGGGTCATGATCGAGGCCTGGCTTGCACAGCGCGCTCAGCGCCATCATAAGACGCTCCCGTCCGCAAGGTCGGCGCCGGTTTAGCTCAGCTGGTAGAGCAGCGGTTTTGTAAACCGAAGGTCGCGGGTTCGATTCCTGCAACCGGCACCATTCGCTTTCGAAGGCCCGTCCATGGCCGAACAGACCAATAAGCTGGGCCACAGGATCGGCGCGCGCGGCGGACGCACCCGCCTGGCCATCCTCGACGCCACGCGGCGCCTGCTGACCCAACGGCGGTTCAGCGAAGTTCGGGTCGCCGACCTGGCGGCGGAGGCCGGCGTCTCGCCCTCGAACTTCTACACCTACTTCAAATCGGTCGAAGAGCCGGTGCTGGCGCTGAGCGAGCAGATCGCCGTCGAGGGCGACCGGCTGGCGAGGCATCTTCAGACCGACTGGACCGGCGAGCGGGCGCTGGAGGGGGCGCGTGCCCTGGTGGCCGACATGATCGCCCTGTGGCGTGACCACGGGCCGGTGCTGCGCATCGAGCATATGCTGGCCGATCAGGGCGATGAGGCCTTCGCGGAATGCCGCATCCGCCGACTGCGCCGCCTGCACCTGGCGCTGGAGCGCCGCATCGCCCAGGCCCAGTCCAGCGGTCTCCTGCCCGAGGCCCTGAGCGCACGCCTCGCCTCCTACGAGGTCGCCAGCCTGGTCGAGGGCGTGGCCGCGGGCATCGACCTGCTGCGCCGCGCCGACGACGACGAGGCCATCGTCGAGACCACCGCGCTGATTGTCGTGCGGCTGACCACAGGCCGCTAGAAACCGACCACTATGGCGCGCACCGCGCCCGGCTTTGAGGGGCCGCGTTAGTTTTCAGAAGACTGGTGATTTCGCCGTCTGGCGGTCGAAGTCGCCCTGGGCGCCGACGGTGGTGCGGCGATAGAGCAGGGCCTCGGCGATGTGGCGGCGAAGGATGCCGTCGCAGCCGTCCAGATCGGCGATGGTGCGGGCCAGGCGCAGGGTGCGGGTCCAGCCGCGCGCGGTCAGGCCGCCCGCCTCGGCGGCCCGCATCAGCAGCATCCGCCCGGCGTCGTCGGGCCGGGCGGTGCGATCCAGGAAGTCGCCCGAGGCGCGTGAGTTGATCGACGCAACGGGGTCTAGCCCGGCCTCGGCCGCGCGATCGGCCTGCAAGGCGCGGGCGGCGGCGACGCGAGCGGCGGCATCGGCCGTGCCTTCGGCCGCCGGCGGCAGGGCCATGTCGGCGGCGGTGACGGCGGGCGTCTCGACGGTCAGATCGATGCGGTCGAACAGGGGCCCTGAGATGCGGTTCTGATAGCTGGCCTGGCAGCGCGGAGCCTTGCCGCACGCGCCGCGCCCGGCCCCGCCCAGGCCGCAGCGGCACGGGTTCATGGCCGCCACCAGCTGGAACCGCGCGGGATACCGAACATGGGCGTTGGCGCGGGCCACCACCACCTCGCCGGTCTCCAGCGGCTGGCGCAGGGAATCCAGGGCCTGGGGCGCATATTCCGGCAGCTCGTCCAGGAACAGCACGCCGTTGTGCGCCAGAGACGCCTCGCCCGGCTTGGCCCGCAGCCCGCCGCCGGTCAGGGCCGCCATCGAGGCCGAATGGTGGGGCGCGCGGAACGGCCGGTCGCGCGTCAGGGCGCCGCGCTCGATCAGGCCGGCGACCGACCAGATCATCGAGGTCTCCAGCAGTTCGCGGGACGTCAGGGGCGGCAACAGGCCCGGCAGACGCTGGGCCATCATCGACTTGCCCGAACCGGGCGGGCCGATGAACAGCA
>NZ_JBKBML010000020.1:0-42071 GCF_046295775.1 Brevundimonas sp.
TGCAAGCGCAAGATTCCGCTGCTGTTCCTGCAGAACATCTCGGGCTTCATGGTCGGCGGCAAGTACGAGGCCGAAGGCATCGCCAAGCACGGCGCCAAGCTGGTCACCGCCGTCGCGAGCGCCGAGGTGCCCAAGTTCACCGTCCTGATCGGCGGCAGCTTCGGCGCCGGCAACTATGGCATGTGCGGCCGGGCTTATTCGCCGCGCTTCCTGTTCACCTGGCCCAACAGCCGCATCAGCGTGATGGGCGGCGAGCAGGCCGCCTCGGTGCTCGCCACCGTTCACCGCGACGCCGAGACTTGGACGCCGGAAGAGGCCGAGGCCTTCAAGGCGCCGGTGCGCCAGCGCTACGAGGACGAGGGCAATCCTTATTATGCGACCGCTCGCCTGTGGGACGACGGCATCATCGATCCGGTCCAGACCCGCGACGTGCTGGGCCTGGCCATCTCGGCCAGCCTGAACGCCCCCATCCCCGAGACGCGCTTCGGCGTCTTCAGGATGTAGACACGCACCCTCCTTCATCGAGGAAAGGGATCGTGTCTTAGGGCTGATACGGGCTCGGGCCGGCCTGTGGCGCGTTCCCGCGAGCCAGGTCGTCGGACAATGTCAGCGGGGCCGAGCCGCCATTCAGGCGTGCGCGATAGACCTGCATGTTCTCCATCACTCGCATCATGTAGTTGCGCGTCTCGGTGAAGGGCGCGCATTCTATGAAGTCGATGGGATCGACGCCGTTGGGGCCGCCTCGCGGGTCGCCGCAGCGGATGGGCCAGTCACGCGCCCGGCCCGGCCCGGCGTTGTAGCCGACCGTCGCCAGCAGCATCGAGCCGCCGAAGTTGTTGGTCAGTTCGGCCAGGTGATAGCTGCCCAGCGTCATGTTGTAGTCCGGGTCCCACAGCCGGTCGGCCGAATAGGACAGGCCCATGCGTCGC
Organism: Brevundimonas sp.; assembly: GCF_046295775.1. GTDB lineage: Bacteria > Pseudomonadota > Alphaproteobacteria > Caulobacterales > Caulobacteraceae > Brevundimonas. The sequence goes on from NZ_JBKBML010000020.1 coordinate 930, forward strand.
GCGACCGCCTGGGCGGTGGCCGGCAGGAATTGCATCATGCCGCGCGCGTCGGCGCTGGAGCGCGCCATGGGGTCGAAGCTGGATTCCTGTCGGGTGATGGCCAAGCTGAACTCGACCGGTGCGGCGCCCTGGACGGGGGGCGGCAGGCGCAGGGGATACTGGCGCTCGGGCAGCAGGAAGCCGCGCTGACTGGCGGCCCGGCCCACCATCATCGTGCCGAACTGATCGCCGGACAGCCGCACCAGGTCCATCAGCTGGGCCAGGTCGGACGGGCGCTCAAGCCGGTCGTCCAGGTGGTAGGCGAAGACCCGCACCAGCGCCTGCTCGCCCGACTGGGCCAGGATGCGGGTGGCGCGCACGACCTCATTGTTCTCGAAGCGGGCGATGTCGCTGTCCATCGGGTCCGGTTCGCCGGGCAGGGTCAGGGTGGTCATCCCGGCCTTTTCCGCCGCCAACTGGCCGTAGAAGGTCTGAATGTGCTCGGCGCCCGCGCGATAGAGGCCTTGCGCCGCCGCCCGGTCGTTGCGCGCCTCGGCCGCGCGACCCAGCCAGTAGAGGGCGCGCCCCTGGGTGATCGGGGTCGAGGAGGCCTGGCGCAGAGTCTCGAAATGCCGTGCCGCCGCTCCCGGGTCGTTCAGCTTGGTCAGGGCCACCCAGCCGGCGAAGAACTCGCCGTCCACCATACGGTCGCCGCCGGGGAAGCCGTGGCGGTCAAAGGCGTCATAGGCTGCGCGCCAGTTTCGGGCCTGCAGGGCGTCCAGGAAATAGTTGCGCCGCTCGCTCCACAGCGTGTTCTGGCCCTCGGAATGGCTGGGCGCCGAGGGCAGGGCGGCCAGCAGGGCGAAGCCCTCTGACTGACGACCGGCCGACCGCAGCAGCCGCACCCGCTCCAGCGCCACCGCCGGATCCGTCGCCTGAGCAGGCGTCAGGCCGGCCACGATGGCGTCGGGGGAATAGGCGGTGCGAAGCGCCAGCACGGCGTTCGCCACGGCCTGACGGTCGCTGGGGACCATGGCGATCACGGCGCGCGTGGCCGGTCCATGCGGCCCCAACAGCAGCATGTTCAGCCGCGCGACGTGATCGTCCTGGCTCAGCCAGCCGCCGAACTGCGTCAGCACACGCGTCTGCTGCGCCTCTTCGAACGACCGCGTGCGCCACCAGTCGCGAACCAGGGCGCGGGCCTCGTCGCGGCGGCCGCGCTGATCCATGGCCGAGGCCAGGGCGATCATGCCTTCGGGCGTGGTTGGCGCCGTGTCGCGGAACAGGGCCAGGGCGGCGTCGGGTCCGGCGCCTGCGCGGTCCAGCGCCCGTTCGGTGGCGGCCATGCGGCTGTCGCCGCGCGGCCAATCGCCATAGGCCTGCGCCGCCTGCGCCAGTTCGGCGTAGGATAGCTGAGCTGCGGACGTGTCGATCAGGGCCCAATCGACCAGCTTGCGCGTCGTCGGATCGCCGATCTGGGCCATTGTCGCCTGTGCGCCGATAACGTCGCGAGCTCGCGCCTGGGTCAGGCCCTGGCGGAACAGGGCCGCGTCCTGGGCCGAGATCACAGATCCAGACGCACCGGCCTGTGCATAGGGCGTGGCCTGGCTGTTGAGTGAGCCGGTCTGGTCAGCAGGCGTCGACGAGAGAATCGCCAGGGCGGCGGCCAGGGTGGTCGCTGTCATGATAAGCTTGATCCTCATTCATCCCGGTTGCGGCGGGCGGGTCGGCGACCTACCCTTTCCCGTCTTGAAAACGGCGTCCCACGCCAGTTCGCGCGCAGGCATCTAGTTCCCAAATGACGGCACCCTTGTTCAAGGGTGTGATCACCGCCCTGATCACACCTCTTCGTGATGGAAATGTGGACGAGGCGGCGTTCGACCGCCTGCTGGAGCGCCAGATCGCCGCCGGTGTGCACGGCGTCGTGCCGATGGGCACCACCGGCGAGAGCGCCAGCCTGACACTGGACGAGCACAAGCGCGTCGTGGAGCGCTGCGTGGCGGTCGCCGCCGGTCGGGTTCGGGTCATCGCCGGCGCCGGCGCCTCGGCGACCGACAAGGCCATCGACCTGGCGCGCTTCGCCAAGACGGTGGGGGCGGACGGCACGCTGGTCGTGACGCCCTATTACAATCGGCCCTCGCAGGCGGGGCTGGAGGCGCACTTCCGCGCCGTGGCCGACGCCGTTCAGATTCCCATGCTGCTCTACAACGTGCCGGGCCGAACGGGTGTCGACCTGGCCAATGAGACCGTGGCCGCGCTGGCCGACCACCCGAATGTCGTCGGCATCAAGGACGCGACCGGCGATCTGGGCCGGGTCAGTTGGATGCGCAATCACGTCGCCTCGGACTTCGCCCTGATCTCGGGCGACGACCCCAGCTGGCTGGGCTATCTGGCGCAGGGCGGCCATGGGGTGATCTCGGTGTCGTCCAATGTCGTGCCGGAGGGCATGGTGGCGCTGTATGACGCGGTTCAGTCGGGCGACCTGGCCCTGGCCCGCACCTGGCAGGATCGGCTGATCGGCCTGCACAAGGGTCTGTTCCTGGACAACAGCCCGTCGCCGACCAAGTTCGCCCTGTCGCGGCTGGGTCTGTGCGGCGAAGAGGTGCGGCTGCCGTTGGCGCCGACGCGCGAGGCGGTGCGTCCCGACATCGAGCGCGCCATGGCCGACGCCGGCGTGGTGGACTGATGGCTGCGGAGAAGCCCAAGTCCAAGACGATCGCCGAGAACCGGCGCGCGCGCTTCGACTACTTCCTGGAAGACAACCTCGAGGCCGGCATCCAGCTGCTGGGCACCGAGATCAAGGCGCTGCGCGACGGTCGGGCCAACATCGCCGAGAGCTATGCTGCGGTGGAGGGGCGCGAGATCGTGCTCGTGAACGCCGACATCCCGCCCTACAAACAGGCCAATCGCTTCAATCACGAGCCCCGGCGGCATCGCAAGCTGCTGCTGCACCGCAAGCAGATCGACAAGCTGATCGGCGCGGTCCAGCGCGAGGGCCGGACCATCATTCCGGTGCGGCTGTATCTGAACGAGTCCGGCAAGGCAAAGCTCGAGATCGCGCTCGCCAAGGGCAAGAAGAACCACGACAAGCGCGAAACCGAGGCCGCCCGCGACTGGCAGCGCGACAAGGCGCGGCTGATGCGCGAGAAGGGCTGATCCGTCAGCGCCTCAGACGCCGTCCGTCACGGCGTAGGCCATGACGCCGGTGGCGATGGCCAGGTTCAGGCTGTCGGCGCGCCCGCGCATGGGGATCTTGACGTTGACGTCGCAGGCGGCGGCCAGGCGATCGGTCAGGCCTGCCTGCTCATTGCCCATCAGGATCAGCGCAGGGTGGGTGATTTCGGCCTCGCGGTAGCCGACTGTGGCGTCCAGCCGCGTGCCCACGACCGAGCCAGGCCAGCCGGCGCGCCACGACAGGAACTCTTCGACCGAGGTTCGGCATATGGCGACGGCGAAGACCGATCCCATGGTAGCCCGCACCGCCTCGACCGAAAACGGATCGACGCAGTCGCCGATCAGGATCACCCCGCCGCAGCCCGCCGCGTCGGCCGTGCGCACGATGGTCCCCAGGTTACCTGGGTCGCGCACCTGCTCCAGGGCGATCCAGGCCGGTGCGCTGTCGGGCTTGATGGCGTCCAGAGGCGTGAAGGCCTGGTCGAACACGCCCAGCACAGTCTGCGGATTTTCCCGGCGGCTGATCTTTTCCAGGATCGGATAGGTCACGATCACGATCTCGCCGCCGGCCTTGAGCGTCTCCTGGCGGGCGCGGTCCAGCAGCGGGTGCGGCCGAGCATCCTGGCCGACCAGCAGCAGGCGAGGGGCGCGACCCTGATCCAGGGCCTCGCCGATGAACTTCAGCCCCTCGGCCAGGAACTGGCCGGTGGCCTCGCGGCCTTTGCGCATATGCAGGGCGCGCACGGCCTTGACCGTGTCGTTGGTCAAGGAGGTGATCAGCCGCTCGTTCATCGCACGGCTTCCCAGCGCGAGAAGAAGCTGAGGCCGATGGCGCGCGCGTCCGCGCCGTCCTCGCTTAAGGCCAGCTCGCCCCATTCGATCCGGCCCCCACGCCCTGCGGTCGCCTCGTCCATCAGGTGCGCCAGCGACAGCCCGGATATGCGCGCGGCGTAGGCGTTCAGCAGCAGGAAATCCGCGTCGTCCGACAGCAGGGCCGCGCAGTCGGTCAGCAGGCCAGGGAGGTCCTCAAACAGGCGCCAGACTTCGCCCGTGGGGCCGCGTCCATACTTGGGCGGGTCCAGGATGATGCCGTCGTACTTCGATCCGCGCCGCACCTCGCGCGCCACATATTTGCGCGCGTCCTCGACGATCCAGCGGATGGGGTGGTCCGACAGCCCAGACTGTTCAGCGTTCTCGCGCGCGTAGTTCACCGATTTTTTCGACGCGTCGACGTGCGTGACCTCGGCGCCGGCCGCCGCGCAGGCCAAGCTGGCGACGCCGGTGTAGCCGAACAGGTTCAGCACGCGCGGGCGTTTCAGCCCCCGGATGCGCTGATCCAGCCACTCCCAGTTGGCGGCCTGCTCGGGAAAGAAGGCGAGGTGGCGAAAGGGCGTGAACCGGCCGGTGAAACGCACGTCCCGCCAGGCCAGCGGGAAGGTCTCGACCGACCGGCCAGAGAAGCGCCAGCGCCCGCCGTCGTCTTCGTCCTGGGGATCGAAAACGGCGTGGGCGGCGTCGAAGGCGGCAGGATCGCGCGGCGCCCAGACGCACTGAGGCTCGGGCCGCACGACCGTATGGGGACCGTATCGCTCCAGCTTCCGGCCATGGCCGCTGTCCAGCAAGGCGTAGTCGGGCCAGGCGCGAGTCATCAGGACCTGGGGCTGGGCGGCGAGACGGTTGGACATGGCCGCCTCGATAGGCGCTCAGGCCGCCTGTCGTCCAGCGTCAGAGAGCGCGGGCGCCGCGCTTGAGGCCACATCGGCCGAGTGCGGGGTCTTGTCCCAGGCGTGAGGCTCGGTGGCGAGGCGAACAAGGGCGTGAGCAAAGGCCAGGCTGGTCAATGCCCAATACAGCGGCGCCTGCAGCATGTCGGTCAGTCCATAAGGCGCGCCTGCACGAACGGCGCCCAGTTTGCAGGTCAGCCAGGCCGCCCCAGAGCCGATCGCAAGCACCGCCATGGCCTCCAGCGGCACAAGCGGCGAAATCCCCGCCATCATCGGCACGAGCAACGCCGCGCCTAGCCAAGCCAGGGCGGGTCCGTGCAGAAGGGCGGATGTCACCGTCATGCCCAGGGTAACGACCAGGCTGAAGGCGCCGCGCACGCCCAGACCTTCCAGCCGCCGCGTATGAACGCCTAGCGTCTGCAGAAAGCCTTTCAACCACCGTGTGCGTTGCGGCAGCCAGGCGTGCAGCCCGTCGGGCGGCGTCTCATAGGTAGGGCGCGAGATCACGCCCAGTCGACCACCGCGCCGCCACAGGCGAAAACCCAGGTCGGCGTCTTCGGTGACGTTGTAAGGATCCCAGCCGCCGACCGCCTTCAGGGCGTCCGCGCGCAGGTGGTTGCTGGTGCCGCCCAGGGGAAACGGCAGATTCAGAGCGGCCATCCCGGGCAAGGCGACTTCGAACAGACCGGCGTACTCGGCGGCGAACTGTCGATCCACGAAGGTGGACGGGCTCTTGCCTCGACGGCGAATTCTCAAGGGCGCCTGGACCGCGACAAGATCTGGTTCGGTCATGAAGCGCGAGGCGGCTTCGCGCAGTTGCAGCGGGTCCGGGTCATCCTCGGCGTCGTAGATCGTCACCAACTCCCCGGTCGCGCGCGACAGGGCGTGATTCAGGGCGCGGGGCTTGGTGCACGGACCGCCCGGCGGAACGATGTGAACCTGTAGCCATGCCGGCCGAGCCAGGGCGGACACCGCCTCCAGCGTCGCCTTGTCATGCGCCTCGAGGACCAGAAAGCCCTCCAGGCGGTCATTCGGATAGTCGATCTCGGACAGGGCTTCGATCAGCAGAGGCGCGACTTCCGCCTCGTCATGCAGGGCCGCCAGTATGGTGTAGCGCGGCCAGCGGTTCGGCGGGGGCGGTGCGGGCGGACGTCGCAGGCTGGCCAGGCACAGGACGATGCGCCAGGCCGAGGCGGCCGCGAATCCTGCCCAAAGCAGATAAAGGATTCCTCGTCCAAGGGCGAAGGGGGCGAGCCAGAAGGCCAGCAGCAAGGCGGTGATGCAGGCCACACCGGCCCAGACCTGCCCGCCCGTCAATCCGCGCAGCACGGCGCCCTCGTGCGGCGCAGGACGGTTCAGGACGGCCGTCGGCAGCTCAACTCGACCGTGCATTGCATCCGTTTCCCATCCCAACGTTATCGCTAATGCGGCGGACGAGACAGGGCAAGCGGTTGCCGCGCCGCGCACGGCCCGGCTATGGATGCGACATCGGGTCGCCGCCCGCCGTCGGAGGATGCAGTTTGTCGCCTGTCGCTTCCGCCCGCTCGACCCGCAAGCCCAAGGGCGAAGGCCATGCGCGGCGCGCCGAAATCCTCGAGGCGGCCGAGCGTATATTCGTCGAGCACGGCTACGAAGGCGCGACCATCCGCAAGATCGCCGAGGCGGTCGGGCTATCCTCGACCGCCCTCTACATGCATTTCGCCGACAAGGGCGAAATCCTGCACGAAATCTGCCGCCAAGCCTTCGAGACGCTTATTGAACGCAATCGGGTTCAGGTCGCCCAGCCCATGGCGCCGGAGGCCAGACTGCGGCTGATGCTCGAGGATTACGTCCGCTTTGGCTTCGAGCAACCCAACGCCTATCGACTGATCTATCTGACCCGCCCTCAGGAGGCCGACGCCGCCCGCATAGCGGCCGAGGAGATCGGCGGCGAACTGTATCGATCGTTCGAGGCCGTCGTGGCCGAGGCCGGCGCCGCCGGCCGGCTGAAGGGTCAGACGAGGCCCACCGCGCAGGCCTTGTGGGCCGGCACGCACGGCGTGGTCTCGCTGATGATCACCAAGCCCTATTTTGACTGGGTAGAGGCCGACGCCCTGACCCGGACCTTGCTCGACGCCCTGTTCGACGGCCTGCTGAAGCCGTGAAAGCGGCTGTCGCTGCCCTGCTGGCGGTGCTGGGGGCATCCGAGCCGGCCCAGGCCAGGCCGCTGCGGATCATGGCCCTGGATCAGTGCGCCGATCAGTATGTCCTGGCCCTGCGACCCGACGCCGACGTGATCCTGTCTCCTCGAGCGGATGACCCAGACTCCTGGATGCGCGAGGCGGCCAGGGGGCGCCGACAACTGCGGCCGACGCTGGAAGCCGCGACGCTGGCGCGGCCCGACGTGGTGGTGCGTTACTGGGGCGGAGATGCACGCCTGCTGGCCGCGGTCGAGCGGGGTGGGGCGCGGACCGCGTCGATCCAGGACGCAAACGATTTCGAAGGCGTGCGCGCCAATCTGCGCGTTATTGGCCGCGCGCTGGACGCATTGGAGCGCGCCGAAGCCCTGATTTCCCGCATGGACCGCCGACTGGCGCAGGCCGGACAGGCCGCGCCTCGCACGGCGCTTTACCTGACGCCCGGCGGCTTCACGGCGGGGAAGGGGACGTTGATCGACGCCATGATGCGCGCTGCGCGCCTGACCAACCTGGCCGCCGCGCCGGGCTTCACGCCCGTCAGCGTGGAGCGTCTGGTCCTGGCGCCGCCCGCCGCCTTCATTCTCGGGTTCTACGATCAGATTCGGGCCGACTGGCGTGGGCCGGGCCGCCATCCGGTGTTGCGAGCCGCCGCACAAGGGCGGGTGGCCGCACGCATTCCCGCCGCCGCCCTGACCTGTCCGGCCTGGTTCGCGGCGGACGCCGCCGCGATGATGACGGAGACGGCGCGGTGAAGCGGCTCGCGCTTCTTCTCGGGCTTGCGCTGTTGTCTGGCCTGGCGCTGGCCATAGGCTTCGGCGAAGCGCCTCTGACCGGCGGTCAGTACGCCCAGGCCTTTGCCGACGGCTCTTCAGGACCGGGCCTGGTGCTTTGGCAGGTGCGGGCCCCGCGCGCCCTCTGCGCGGCCCTGGTCGGCGGGGCGCTGGGGCTGGCCGGAGCCGTGCTTCAGGGCTTGCTGCGAAACCCCTTGGCCGATCCTGGCGTGCTGGGGGTTTCGGCTACGGGGGCGCTGGCGGCGGCCCTCGCCATCGTCGCTGGCGCCGCCGCCGTTCCGGGCGCGGTCGAGGGCTCCGCCCTGATCGGCGCCGCCGGGGCCGGCGCGCTGTTGACGGTCGTTGCGCTGAAGGTGCGCGCGCCCGAGGCCTTGATCCTGTTCGGTGTCGCCTTGTCTGCTTTCGCTGGAGCGGCCACGGCCCTGATCTTCAACCTGTCTCCGTCTCCTATCGCCACGGCCGAGGTGATGAACTGGCTGCTCGGCTCGGTGGAGAACCGCAGCTGGATCGACGTGGCCTGGGTGGCGCCCGCCGTGGTCATGGCCGGCGTGCTGGCCGCGCGCGCCGCGCCGGGGCTGCGCCTGCTGACGCTTGGGGAAGAGGCGGCGGCGACCTCGGGTCTGTCGATGGGGCGAATGCGCGTTCTGGCCCTGCTTGCCGCCGCTGTCGCGGCCGGGGCGGCCGTCGCCGTATCCGGGGTGATCGGCTTTGTAGGCTTGGCCGCGCCGCACCTGGTTCGAACGGCTGTTCGGGGCGACCCCGGCCGTTTGCTGCTGCCTTCGGCTTTGGCGGGCGCCGTCATTCTGGTGGCAGCCGATCTGCTGGCGCGAGTCATTCCGACGGATCAGGAGCTGAAGCTGGGGGTGTTCACCGCCCTGATCGGCGCCCCCCTGTTCGCCCTCATCGCCTGGCGGGCGGCGCGGGAATGGCGGCTGTGAGCGCCCTGTCGCTGCACCAGGCATCGGCTCGGCTGGACGGCCGGCCGGTTTTGGAGGCCGTCGATCTGGCGGTCGCGCCGGGCGAACTGGTCGCCTTGGTCGGCCCGAACGGCGCGGGCAAATCCAGCGCCTTGCGCGCCCTGGCCGGGCTTCTGTCCCTGACGGCGGGCGAGACGCGACTGAACGGCGATGATCTGCGCCGGCTTGGTCATCGCGCGCGCGCGGACCGCCTGGCCTATCTGCCGCAGGAAAGGCGCATCGCCTGGAATCTGCCGGCGGTCGAACTGGCTGCGCTGGGGGCGCCTTTGCTTGCGGGACGCGAGGCGCTGGAGCGCGCCCGATTCTGGCTCGACCGGCTTGAGATCGGCGCCTTGGCCGACCGCGGCGTGGCCGAGATGTCGGGCGGTGAGCGCGCGCGGGTGCTGCTGGCGCGCGCCCTGGTCGCCGACGCCCCAGCCCTGATCGCCGACGAACCCTTGGCCGGGCTTGATCCCGAAGCGCAGTTATTGGTTGGCGAAGTTCTTCGAGAACAGGCCAGGGCCGGTCGCGCCGTCTTGATGACCCTGCACGACCTCACCCTCGCGGTCGGCCTGGCGAATCGCGTGGCGGTGATCGACCAAGGCCGGATCGTCGCCGACGGCCCGCCACTTCAGGCCTTGGCGCCGCCTATCCTGCGCTCGGTTTTTGGATTGGCGGGACGCTGGATCACCAGCGAAGGGGCACCCCTGCTGACGGCCGCTCGCGCGTAAGCGCCCTGATCGGATTCAGTCCAGCCGCTGCCAGCCCAAGGGTCGCAGGGCCTCAAGCGGCCTGAAGGCGGCCTTGTAGTCCATCTTCATCGAGCCCTGGACCCAATAGCCCAGGTAGACATAGGGCAGGCCGACGGTGGCTGCCTGACGCACATGGTCCAGGATGGCGAAGCGGCCGGGGCTGCGCGCCTCCAAGCTCGGGTCGAAGAAGCTGTAGACCATCGACAAGCCGTCGCCGAGCAGATCGGTCAGGCACACGCCCGCCAGATCGCCGGGGCCGCCGTCGGGCGAAGGAAGGCGATATTCGATCAGATGGGTGCGCACGGCCGTATCCTCGACCATGGCCACATAGTCCAGCCAGCCCATCTCGCTCATCCCGCCCTCGGGGTGGCGGGCGTGCAGATAGCGGCGCAGCAGCTCGTACTGTTCGACTGTCGCCTCGGCCTCGACCAGATCGCGCGACAGGTCGGCGTTGCGCGCGAGCACCCGGCGCTGCGAGCGGGAAAAGGCGAAGTCGGTCACGGGCAGACGCACCGAGACACAGGCGTCGCAGCTTTCGCACGCGGGACGATAGGCGATGTTCTGGCTGCGGCGGAAGCCGGCGTTGGTCAGCTGGTCGTTGACGTGCGGCCCGTCGTGGAAGGGCAGGTTGGCGAAGACCTTTCGCTCGAACTGACCGGGCAGATACGGGCAGGGGGCGGCCGCCGTCATGAAGAAGCGCAGCTGACGACTGGGGACGTGCTGGGTCACGGCGTCAGCTTCCGCATCCGATTTCGCCGACAGTGTGGCCGACCTTTAGGCATGCCGCATTTAGGCGCCGTCTCGCGCCGCGCCGCAAGAGGGCGGCGCTCATGGTCACAGGCTGGTGTCGCGCGGCAGGACCGGCGCCTCGCGAAGCAGCACGATGGCGATGCGGCGATTGCCGGCCAGGCTGGGATCGTCGGGATACAGCGGGTCTGAGCCCGCCTTGCCTGAGACCTGATAGACCCGGTCCGGATCCACGCCCGCGCCTTGAAGAATCTGGCGGGACGCATCCGCGCGCTGGGCCGACAGCGGCCAGTCGCCCGGAGCGGAGGCGCGGCTGGAGCCGGCGACGGCGGAGGTGTGACCGGTGACCGAAATGCGGTTCGGCAACTGGTTGACGACGCGCGATACCGCCCGCAGCAGCAGCTGTGCGCGCGCATTGGGCCGGGCCGAGTTCATGTCGAACATCGAGCGGCCTTCCTGATCGACCAGCTGGATGCGCAGGCCCTCGGGCGTCTGGTCGATGATCAGCTGTTTCGACAGCTCGGCCAGTTCGGGCATGGACTGCATGGCCTGACGCAGGGATTCAGCAGCGGAGGCGAAGTCGGCGGCCTCGCGGCGCGCGATTTCGTCGCGCAGGTCCTGTTCGGAGGCTGCGGCGAGGTTGGAGCTCTGACCGGCCTCGGACGGTGCGTCCGGCGGCGCCTCGGGCGCAAGCTGACTGAACACCGACATGGACCCCGCGCCCTTGGCGCCCGCGTCGCCCAGCGCCGTGCCGCCCAGAATGCCGCCCGAGCCGGACGTGGTCTGGCTGACGCTGGCAGGCGCGAAATACTCGGCGATGCCGCGCTTCTGTTCCGGATCGGTCGTGTTGATCAGCCACATCAGCAGGAAGAAGGCCATCATGGCGGTCACGAAGTCCGCATAGGCCACCTTCCACGCGCCGCCGTGGTGGCCGTGCCCGGCCACCTTCTTGACCTTCTTGATCATGATGGGGCGGTCAGAGACCGACATGGGCGAACCTGGCGTAAGGGATATCCGTAAACCCTGATCCCACGCCCGCCTTAAGGATCGGTTTCAAATCAGGACGGCGGACGGCTTGCCGTGCGGACCGCGACGCCCTAGGTCCGGCGGGTGAGCGACGATCAGACCGCCCCCTTCGACGTGCGCGCCTATCGCCGGGCGCTGGGCGGCTTCGCCACGGGCGTCTGCGTGGTCACGGCCCATACGGCCGAGGGGCCGTTCGGCATCACCGTCAACTCCTTCACCTCGGTTTCGCTCGAGCCGCCTCTTGTGCTGTGGTGCCTGGACGTAGCGTCGGACCGCCATGACGCCTTCGCCGGCGCCGAGCGGTTCGCCGTTCATGTGCTGCCGGTCGAGGACCGAGACATGTCGGACCGGTTCGCCTGGGGTGTCTGCCGCCTGTCGGATGACGAGTTCGAGGTCGGCGATCCAACCCCGCCGCGCTTGAAGAACGCGCTGACGCGTCTGGACTGTCTGACGCACGAGCGCATTCCGATGGGCGACCACCTGATCGTGGTGGGCCGCGTGACGGCTTACGAAGCCGCCGACAGCGGGGACGCCCTGACCTATTTCCGCGGCGCCTATGGTCGCGCGGACGATCCCAAGAGGTCTGAGACATGAAGATCGGTTTCGCGGGCCTGGGCGTCATGGGCGCGCCGATGGCGCGGCATCTGGTGAAGGCGAACCACGACGTCGCCGGGTTCAATCGCTCACCCGAAAAAGCCCGCGCCTGGGCCGAGACCACGGGCGGGCGGTTCGCCGAAACGGTGGCGGACGCTGCGGACGGCGCCGAATTGTTCATTCTCTGCGTGGGCAACGACGACGACGTCCGCGCCGTGGTGGAGAGGGCCCTGCCGGCGCTGGCGAGCGGGGCGGTGATTGTGGATCACACCACGACATCGGCCAAGGTGGCGCGTGAGATGGCAGAGCGGGCCGGCGCGGGCGGTCGGCGTTTCATCGACGCCCCCGTTTCCGGGGGGCAGGCCGGCGCCGAGAACGGCCAGCTCAGCGTCATGGCCGGCGGGGACGCCGAGGCGCTGGAGCGCGCGCGGCCGGCGCTGGAAACCTATTCCAAGGCGATTAAGCATATGGGGCCTTCGGGCGCCGGGCAGCTGACCAAGATGGTCAATCAGATCTGCATCGCCGGCGTGGTCCAGGGCCTGGCCGAAGCGGTGCACTTCGCCGAGCAGGCCGGGCTTGATCCCACCGCCGTCTATGACGCTGTGTCCAAGGGCGCGGCGCAGAGTTGGCAGATGGATAACCGCTGGGCGACCATGGCCCGGGGCGGGTTCGACTTCGGCTTCGCCGTCGACTGGATGCGCAAGGACCTGGGCCTGGTGCTGGACGAATCGCGGGCCAACGGCTCGCACCTGGCGCTGACGGCCCTGGTGGATCAGTTCTATTCCGAAATTCAGGCGATGGGGGGCGGCCGTTGGGACACCTCCAGCCTGAAGGCGAGGCTGAAGGGCCCGTCGGGCGCTTAGTCGCTAAACCTTGCGCACGAACTCGGCGCGCAGGACCAATCCCTTGATGGAGGGGTGGCGGCAGTCGATTTCCTGATCGTCGCCGGTCAGGCGGATCGACTTGATGACCGTGCCGCGCTTCAGCGTCTGGCCCGCGCCCTTGACCGTCAGGTCCTTGATCAGGGTCACGGCGTCGCCGTCGGACAGGGCGTTGCCGACCGCATCGACCACCTTGACGCTCGAGGCCGCAGCCTTGTCGGCGGCTTCGGCGGGGCTGAGCCACTCGCCCGAGGCTTCGTCATAGACGTAGTCCTGATCGCTCATGCTCAGCGTCCCAGGAGCCGCGCCGCCTGGGGCGCGAAATAGGTCAGCACGCCGGCGCAGCCCGCGCGCTTGAACGCCGACAGCGTCTCCAGCACGGCGCGATCCTCGTCCAGCCAGCCCTGGGCGATGGAAGCCTTCATCATCGCGAACTCGCCCGACACCTGATAGGCGAAGGTGGGCACGCGGAAGGTCTCTGACACGCGCCGTACGATGTCGAGATAGGGCAGGCCCGGTTTGACCATCACCGCGTCCGCCCCCTCGGCGATGTCCATGGCGACCTCGCGCAGAGCCTCGTCGGAGTTGGCGTAGTCCATCTGATAGGTCTTCTTGTCGCCCACCAGCATCTTGGCCGAGCCCACCGCGTCGCGATACGGGCCGTAAAAGGCCGAGGCGTATTTGGCGGCGTAGGACAGAATCAGCGTGTCCTGGAAGCCGTTGGCCTCCAGCGCCTCGCGGATGGCCTGAACGCGGCCGTCCATCATGTCGGACGGGGCCACCACGTCCGCGCCGGCATGGGCGTGGATGAAGGCCTGTTCGGCCAGCCGATCCAGCGAGGCGTCGTTGACCACCCGGCCGTCCTCCACGACGCCGTCGTGACCATGGTCGGTGTAGCAGTCCAGCGCCACATCGGTCATGACGCCGACCTCGGGCGCGGCGTCCTTGATCGCCTTGATGCAGTCGGGGATCAGGCCGTCGGGGTCGGTCGCGCCGGTCCCGACCGCGTCCTTGATCGCGCCGTCGACGTTGGGGAACAGGGCGACCATCGGAATGCCCAGGTCGCGCGCCTCGACCGCCGCCTTGGCGGCTTCCTTGGGCGACAGGCGGAAGACGCCCGGCATGGAGGCGACGGCCTGCCGGTCGTCGGCGCCGTCATGCACGATCAGCGGCCAGACCAGATCGGCCGGGGTCAGCAGGGTCTCGGCGGTCAGGCGGCGCACCCACGGGCTGGACCGCAGGCGGCGCGGGCGGGCGAGCGGGAAGGGCGCGGGGGCGAAGGGCTGGCTGGTCATGGCCGCTGTCTAGACCGCGCGCGGGCCCAGGTGAAGCGATGCAACCGCGGTCCGCCCTCCGCCGTATCTGTCGGCATGAACCCGATCCTGCGTAGAAACCTATTGCTTGGCGGCGCCGCGCTGATGGCGGGTTGCTCGCCGCAAAAGGCCGATGCGTCCGACGGGCGCTTCGCCGGATCATCGTGGCGGCGGCTGACCGACGATCAGTGGCGCGCCCGGCTGCCGCGCGCCAGCTATGACGTGCTCCGCCGCGAGAAGACCGAACGGGCCGGGACCAGTCCCCTGGACCGCGAAGGGCGCGCCGGGACCTTCTCCTGCCGCGGTTGCGGGCTAAGCTTGTTTCGCTCCGAATGGAAGTACGACAGCGGCACCGGCTGGCCCAGCTTCTGGCAGGTCGAGCGCGCCAATGTCGGGTTCAAGACCGACTACGCCATGGTTTTTCCGCGCACCGAATATCACTGCGCGCGGTGCCTGGGGCACCAGGGCCACGTTTTCGACGACGGCCCGCGGCCGACCGGAAAACGCTATTGCAACAACGGCGTGGCGCTGACTTTCACCGCGGCTTGAGCTTGTGCGCCTTGATCGCGGACTCGATCGTCAGGGCGAACCAGATGGCGGCGATGATGACCAGCAGGCCCAGGTCGCGCCCGGGCCAGAACAGCGGGATTAGCGCCATGATCATGTTCATCAGCGGAAACAGCCCGGCCCACACCAAGGTGGACGGCGCATCCGGCAGGATCATCGGCGGCCGGCTGAGGCCCAGGCGCTTGGACAGCAAGGCGTTCATCGGCAGAAAGGCCAGGATAACCACGGCCGACATGATCACATAGCGCAGCCACAGCCCTTCCGGCCCGTAGATCGAGGCCGTCATCAGCACCAGGGCGAAAGGGAAGGCGGTGGCCAGCGCCAGCAGCAGGTTCGGTTCGACGCGGTTCAAGACTTCACTTTCACATAGCTGCCCGGCGCGGGCTCGATCGGCTTCATCGGACCCTTGGATGGATCGCGCGCCGCGATCCAGTCGCCCGAGCGCGAATGCAGCCATTCGCCCCAGTGGCCCCACCAGCTGCCGGGTTGCTCGGCCGCGCCGGCGCGCCACTCCTCAAGCGTTTCTGGCAGGGCGTCGTTGATCCAGTGCTGATACTTGTTAGCCGAGGGCGGATTGATGACCCCGGCGATATGGCCCGATCCCGCCAGGGTCAGGGTGACGGCCGCATTGGTGAAGGCGCGGGCCGAGCGATAGACCGAATTCATCGGCGCGATATGGTCCTCGCGGCTGGCCTGGAAGTAGAGCGGGATCGTCACCTTGGTCAGGTCGATCGGCTCGCCGCCGATTTCGAACAGGCCTTGGGTCAGGGCGTTCTTGCCGTACATGGAGCGCAGATAGTCCATGTGCAGCGCCTTGGGCATGCGCGTCTGATCGGCGTTCCAGAACAGCAGATCGAACGCAGGCGGCGCCTTGCCCATCAGATAGTTGCTGACGAAGAACGACCAGATCAGGTCGTTGGCCCTGAGCGCGTTGAAGGTCTCGGCCATGGCCGCGCCAGGCAGCACGCCGCCGGCGGCGTCCATCTGCTGCTCGACCTGCTCCAGCCAGTGCTCGTCGGTGAACAGCAGCAGATCGCCGGCCTCGGCGAAGTCGTGCTGGGCGGCGAAGAAGGTGGCCGCACCAATGCGCTTGTCCTTCCGCGCCGCCATATGGGCCAGGGCCGCGCCGAGCAGGGTGCCGCCTATGCAGTAGCCGACCGCGTTCAACTGCTTGGCGCCCGACTGCTCCAGCGCCTTGTCGACGCAGCGGTAGATGCCCTTCTCCAGATATTCCGGGAAGCCGAACTCGGCCTTGTCCTTGTCCGGATTGACCCACGAACAGACGAAGACGGTGAAGCCCTGGGCCGACAGCCAGCGGATCAGCGAGTTCGCCGGCTGCAGGTCCATGATGTAGAATTTGTTGATCCACGGCGGGAAGATCAGCAGCGGAATGGCGCGCTGCTTGTCGGTCGCGGCGTCGTACTGGATCAGCTCGAACAACTCGTCGCGCCAGACGACCTGGCCCGGCGCCGTGGCCACGTTCTCGCCGACGGTGAAGCGGCCGTAGTCGGCCTGGCTGATCTTGAGCTTGCCTTGTCCGCGCTCCAGATCGGCGGCGAAGTTCTGCATCCCCTGGACCAGGCTCTCGCCGCTGGTTTCGGCCAGGGCCTTCAGCGCCGCGGGGTTGGAGGCCAGGAAGTTGGCCGGGGAAAAAGCGTCGGTCAGCAGCTTGGTGAAGAACTCGGCCCGGCGCTTGACCCTGGGATCGACGTCTTCGACCGAGGACACCAGTCCGTTCATCCAGTCCGACGTCACCAGATACGATCGGCGCATGACGTCGAACATCGGGTTCTCGGACCAGGCCGGATCCTTGAACCGCTTGTCGGCGGGCGCAGGCGTCGGCGCCTCGCCCGCCGCCTGACGCGCGGTCGAGGCCCACAAGTCCATATAGCGGCCGAACAGATCCGCCTGGGCCTGGAACAGCTTTTCGGGCCGCGCCGCCAGACTGGTCATGACCGAGGTCATCGCAGGCGCGACATTGAACGGGTCGGGCGACAGGGCGGCGGGCCGATCGGCCTGGCTGAGCGCCGCCTCGGCGATCGCGGACTGGGCGGTCATGGCCGCCTTGGCCAGGTTCAGCGACAGGGTTTCGATCAACTGGCGCTGATCGAAACCCGGCTCCGGCGCCTGCGTCGAGGCGTCGGCGGGTTTTTCGGACGGCGGGGGAGGGGCCGCCTGGGACTCGGCTTCCCGTGTAGCTTTCGCCTTTGCCGCGGCGCGCGGGCGCGACGCCTTGGGCGAGGTAGGGCGGCCGGCCTTGCGCGCGGGCTTGTCGGCGGTGTCGGCGGGGCGCTTGGCCATGGGGTGTCCTCCGTCGAAATCGGTCGCGGGCGCGCGGGGTGCGCCTTTCGCCCAGGGGGATCATGGCATATGACCGATCCTGAAATGAACGCGTTTTCCATCAGAAAGTTGAAGGCGCCGGTCGCGACGGGCGCGCTGGCGGCTCTGGGGTTCAGCCTGAGCGGTTGTGCTTTGGGCTTCGACCCGGCCACCGATGCGGCCTCGCCGCTTGCGCCTCGTGTTCAGCAGCTGGTGGACGCCAACCGTGAATATCCCCGCTGGGAGAACTTCCCCGCCGCACCGACAGGCCTGCCGGCGCCGGTCGAGGTCGCCACGCGCGTCAATACGCTGCGCGCCACTCAAGGGGCCCTGGCCGCCGAGATCGCGGCCAATCCGCAAATCCTCGAAAACCCAGCCGCCTTCGAGGCCGAAACGCGCGCCCGCGTCGAGGCCGTGCCGGTGTCGCCTGATTCGATCCGCACCCTGTCGGACATCGATGAGTTCGCGCGCCGCCAGCGCGCCCGCGCCGCCGCGCCGCCGCCCATCGACCGGCATCCCGATCGTCGTTGAACGCGCTTTCACGACAC
Organism: Brevundimonas sp.; assembly: GCF_046295775.1. Classification (GTDB taxonomy): domain Bacteria; phylum Pseudomonadota; class Alphaproteobacteria; order Caulobacterales; family Caulobacteraceae; genus Brevundimonas. Next base: position 18,478 of record NZ_JBKBML010000020.1, read on the forward strand.
CGTCGCCCGGACATGAGAATCCGGGGATCATGACCCCAGGAGACTCCATGGCCGACACGACCGCCCCCTACGCCACGACCCCATACTCTACGACTTTGGCCGCTGACGCGGCGCAGGTGACCGAACTGGCCGCCATCGCCTCTCACGCCCAGATCGGGCGCGGCGACGAAAAGCACGCCGACCAGCTGGCGGTGGACGCCATGCGCACCGCGCTGAACCGCCTCGACATCGACGGCAAGATCGTCATCGGCGAGGGCGAGCGCGACGAGGCGCCCATGCTGTACATCGGCGAGAAGGTCGGCACCGGCAAAGGCCCGGCCATCGACATCGCCCTGGACCCGCTGGAAGGCACGACGCTGACGGCCAAGGCCATGGCCAACGCCCTGACCGTGCTGGCCATGTCGCCGGGCGGCGGCATGCTGCACGCGCCCGACACCTATATGGACAAGATCGCCATCGGGCCGGGCTATGCGCCGGGCACCGTCGATCTGGACATGAGCCCGCAGGAGAATGTCCGCTCGCTGGCCTCGGCCAAGGGCGTCGACCCGCGCGAGATCACCGTCTGCGTCATGGACCGTCCGCGGCACGCCGAGTTGATCGCGGCCCTGCGCGAAGTCGGGGCCAAGGTCATGCTGATCACCGACGGCGACGTGGCCGGGGTGATCCACACCGCCGAGCCGGAGACCGGCATCGACCTTTATCTGGGTTCGGGCGGCGCGCCCGAGGGCGTGCTGGCGGCGGCCGCGCTGAAATGCGTCGGCGGCCACTTCCAGGGCCGGCTGCTGTTCCGCAATGACGACGAGCGGGCGCGCGCCTCGCGCACCGGCGTCACCGACTTCGACCGCAAGTATGACCTGCACGATCTGGTGTCCAAGGACGCCGTCTTCGCCGCCACGGGCGTGACCAAGGGCGCCATGCTGGATGGCGTTCGCTTCGCTAACGGCCAGGTGACGACGCATACTCTGGTGATGGATTCCTTCACCCGCACCGTGCGGCGCATCCACACCACGCGGCCAGCCTGATGGCGGACGGCGGACCTCTGCGCGCGGAGTCCGCCTTCCTGGGCGTCGAACGGTCCCTGTCGGGCCGGGCCTGGCGTCTGCGACCGGCGGAAAGCACCGTCACCCGCGCCCACATGCAGGCGCTGGGTCTGGACGAACCGCTGGCGCGCGCGCTGGCGTCGCGCGGCGTGCGGGCCGATCAGGGCGAGCAATTCCTGCGCCCGACGTTCAAGGCCCTGTTTCCCGACCCGTCGTGCTTCACCGACATGGACGCCGCGGCCGAGGCGATCGTCGAGGCGGCCGAGCGCGGCGCCAAGGTCCACGTCTTCGCCGACTACGACGTGGATGGCGCCTCCAGCGCGGCGCTTCTGGTGCGCTGGTTTCGGGCGTTCGGCGCGGAGCTGCCGATCTATGTGCCGGACCGCCTGACCGAGGGCTACGGCCCCAGCCCGCGCGCCTTCGACACCCTGAAGGCCCAGGGCGCGGAGCTGGTTGTCACCGTGGATTGCGGCGCGGCCGCCAATGAGGCGCTGGAGCACGCCGCTAAGATCGGGCTGGAGGTCGTGGTGATCGACCATCACATGATGCGCGCCCAGCCGCCGCGCGCCCGTGCCGTGGTCAATCCCAACCGGCCGGGCTGCAACTCGGGCCAGGGCAATCTGGCGGCGGCGGGGGTGGTGTTCGTGCTGCTGGCCGCGCTGAACCGCGAGGCGCGGAAGCGTGGCCTGTTCGGCCCAGACCGGCCCGAGCCCGACATCCGCCGCTGGCTGGACCTGGCGGCCATGGGCGCGATCTGCGACGTGACCGGCCTGACCGGCTTCAACCGGGCGCTGACGGGCATGGGTTTGAAGGTCATGTCGGACTGGGCCAATCCGGGCCTTGCGGCCCTGCTGGCCGCTGCCGGAGCCGAACAGGACGTCGCCAAGTCCAATCACGCCGGCTTCATCCTAGGGCCGCGCATCAACGCCGGCGGGCGGATCGGCCGCGCCGACCTTGGCGCACGGCTGCTGTCCACCGACGACCCCGACGAGGCTCGCGCCATCGCGCTGGAGCTGGACGCGCTGAACCGCACCCGCCGCGAGGTCGAGGCGGCTGTCACGGACCAGGCCCTGCGCCGTGTCGAAGCCTCCGGCGCCCATGCCGACGACAGCGCGGTGGTGGTTGTCGAAGGCGACGACTGGCACCCCGGCGTGGTCGGCATCGTCGCCGGCCGTCTGCGCGAACGATTCAGAAAGCCGGTGGTGGTGATCGGCGTCGATCCGGTCACGGGCGTCGGCAAGGGCTCGGGCCGGTCGCAGCCCGGCATGAACCTGGGCGGTGCGGTTCAGGGAGCCTGGGAGGCGGGCCTGCTGTTGGCCGGCGGCGGCCACGCAATGGCGGCGGGCCTGACGGTCGCGCGCGGCGGCGTCGATCCGCTGCGCGATTTCCTGAACGACCGTCTGGCCGACGAGCGCGGCGCGGCGGTAGCCCAGGACTGGGTCGAGATCGACGCCCTGATCGATCCGCGCGGCACGACGCGCGATCTGTTCGAATCGTTCGAACAACTAGCGCCCTTCGGCCCCGCCAATCCCGAGCCCCTGTTCGCCCTGGAAGGTGTGCAGGCACGCGAGCCCGTGGCGATGAACGGCGGTCATGTGCGGTGCCGTCTGGTCGGACCCGACGGCGCGTCGGTCAAGGCGATCTGGTGGCGCTGCGCGGACCTGCCGGGCGGCAAGGCGCTGCTGTCGGGGCAGGGCGGGCTGAGCGTCGCGGGCCGTCTCAAGGCCGACGACTGGAACGGCCGACGCGGCGTCCAGTTCGAGATCGAGGACGCCGCCGACCCGCGAATGGGTTGATCGACAAAGAGCGGCGTTTTTCGCTGAACAGGCGCTTGCAACCGCCGGAATCGCCCGCTATATCGCCGGCTCTCCCGCGCAGCGGTCCCTTCGTCTATCGGTTAGGACGTCAGGTTTTCAACCTGAAAAGAGGGGTTCGATTCCCCTAGGGACTGCCACGCGGGAGATAATTTTCCTGACATCGCTATGCGACCTCGGAGCCTTTGCAGGGCTCACGGATTTGGCTTAACCGGTGAAGACCGGCCGCCCTAGGACGCCAGATGACAGACACGCCCGAAAAGCCGCCGGTCGGCCAGCCGCACCATCCCATGGTCACCGCCGAAGGCTTTGGCGGAACCGACGACATCTTCTTCGCCGCCGTCGAGATGACGCGGATGCCGATGATCGTCACCGACCCGAATCTGCCCGACAACCCGATCGTCTTCGCCAATGCGGCGTTCGTCGAGATGAGCGGCTATTCGCACGCCGAAATCTTGGGAAGGAACTGCCGGTTTCTGCAGGGGCAGGGCACAGACCGGGACACCGTCAGCCAGGTGCGTCAGGCGATCGAGGACCGCACCGACATTGCGGTCGAAATCCTGAACTACAAACGCGACGGGTCGGCTTTCTGGAACGCGTTGTTCGTCAGCCCCGTGTTCGCCCCGGACGGGCGGCTGGTCTACTATTTCGCTTCTCAGCTGGATGTCACGCGCCGCCGCGACGCCGAAGACGCGTTGCGCCAAGCCCAGAAGATGGAGGCCGTAGGCCAGCTGACCGGCGGCATCGCCCACGACTTCAACAATATGCTCACGGTCATCATGGGCAACGTCGAGGGCGCCATCGACAAGACCCAAGACGAACTTGTCCGCCGCCGTCTGGAGCGTGCCATGGAAGGCGCGCGCCGTGCGGAAACGCTGACCAGCCAGTTGCTTGCCTTTTCGCGCAAACAGCGGCTGGACGGCCGGCCCACCAACCTCAACAGCCTGGTAGAGGCGACCATGGGCATGGCGGCGCGATCGCTGGGCTCTCAAGTCGTTATCCGCACCGATCTGTCGGACGATCTGAAGCTGGCGCGCGTTGATTCCGTTCAGGCCGAGACGGCGCTGCTGAACATCCTGATCAACGCGCGCGACGCCATGCCCGGCGGGGGCGACGTCACCATCGCCACATCGAATCTGACGGTCGGAGACGAGGGGCACCCTGCGGGCGCACCTCCTGGTGACTACGTCAGCCTGTCCGTCACCGACAGCGGCGAAGGCATGGACGAAGACGTGCTGAAGCGGGTCACCGAGCCCTTCTTCACCACCAAGGAGGTCGGAAAAGGAACCGGCATGGGCCTGGCCATGGTCTATGGCTTCATGCGCCAGAGCCAGGGCCAGCTCCTGCTGGATTCTGAGCCGGGCAGGGGCACCACGGTGTCGTTGCTGTTTCCCGCCGTATCGGGCGAGGCCGTCGCGCTCGAGCGCACGCCGCAGCGCGAGCTCAAGGGCGGCGCCGAAACCATCCTGATGGTCGAGGACAATCCCGACGTGATGGAGATGGGGCAGTCGATCCTAGCCGACTTCGGATACACGGTCGTCACGGCCAACACCGCGCGCGATGCGCTGGATCGCATCCAGGGCGGCCAGGCGTTCGATCTGCTGTTCACCGACATAGTCATGCCGGGTGGCATGAACGGCGTGACCCTGGCTCATGAGGTTCGCCGCCGTCGTCCCAATGCGAAGATTCTCCTGACCACGGGCTGGGCCGATCGGGCGCTGGACAACGAGGAGGATCGCGGCGGTTTCGACCTGATCGGCAAACCGTATCGGCGTGCCGACCTGGCACGCAAGGTCCGCCTGCTGTTGGACGGTCCGAACGGCGTTTCCTGACGGCTGCCCTGTAATCGTCGTTTTTCGCTTTTCCGTCGTTCGCGGAACCGTGTTAAGGCATTAACCGTCTGCTCTCATTTCGCAGACGGGGGTTACGTCTTGTCAGATATTGGGGAGGCCGAGGGCGCAGTGCGCCTGTCCGGCCAGGTGAAGTGGTTCGACGCGGGCAAGGGATACGGCTTCATCGTTCCCGACGACCCGACGCAGACGGATCACAAGGATGTCCTGCTGCATGTCAGCAGCCTGCGCGGGCTGGGCCGGGACACTGCGTCGGAGGGCGCGGTAGTCCAATTCGTCTGCGTCCGTCGGCCAAAGGGCTGGCAAGTGGCGGAAGTCGTCGAGATCGAAGACACCGACGCTCCTCTTGCGCCGCGACGGCTTCCCGAGACAGCAAGAGGACCGAGCAGCTTGGATCCCCTCGGCGCTGGCGACGGCCCACTGGAGCCGGCGGTGGTCAAATGGTTCAATCGCACCAAGGGCTACGGATTCGTGGTGCGCGACGGCGACGCCGGCGATATCTTCGTCCACATTGAAACGCTGCGCCGTTCGGGTCTGGACGATCTGGTTCCAGGCGAAGCGGTTCAGGTGAAGTTTGCCCAGGGCCCCAAGGGTCTTGTGGTGGCCGAGATCAGACCGGGCGGCTAGGTTCCGACCAGAGAGGGCGGAGATCATGAAGTTCACGCGACGCATACTGATGGCGGGGGCTCTGTTCCTGATGGCCGGAACCGCCGCCTGCGCCCAGGCGTCCGGCCCTGTGGACGCGACCGGACGGGCCCTGGAGCCACTGACCGTCACCACCGCGACCGGCGCCCACGAGTTCCTGGTCGAAATCGCCGACACCGAGGAACTGCGGCAACGCGGGCTGATGTATCGCGATCCTCTTCCCGACGATCGCGGCATGCTGTTCCAGTTTCCCCAGTCGACTGAACAGAGCTTCTGGATGCGCAACACGCCCAGCTCGCTGGACATCATCTACATCGACCCGCGGGGCCGAATCGTTTCGATCGCCAAACAGGTCACGCCCATGTCGGACACGCCCATCCCGTCCTACGGCGCGGCCAATGGCGTTCTAGAAGTGCGCGCCGGCCGCGCCGACGAGATCGGCGCCAAGCCTGGCGACATGGTGACCCACCCGTTCTTTCGTCCCTGAGCGCTCACGCATTGCGGGCGGCCCGGCGTCATGCCAATAAGCCGCTCCTTCGGTTCGGGGTGTAGCGCAGCCTGGTAGCGCATCTGCTTTGGGAGCAGAGGGTCGCAGGTTCGAATCCTGCCGCCCCGACCAATAATCCAGCCCTTTAGGCTCCTAAGCTCAAGGTATCTGTGAGCTTTACGCTAGGTTGGGGCACATATGGGGCACAGATTTTTTTGGCGCTGCCTTGGCGTTTCAGCTCTATTCATCCCTGTTCACGACGTCTTATGCGCGGCTGATCACGAACTCAGGCGTTTTATGATTCGTTTCGGTGGTGATTCGGAGGCCGTCGCCGATTGTTTCGATGTCGATGCTGCACCTGCATCGCCGCCAAGCGTCATCTCGAGTGAGTGGAGACAGCTCGCAGGGGGCGCCACTCAGCTGTTCGCGTATTGGGCAAAATCCACCTGGAATCCTAATGGCAAGGGCCCCAGCGAAGCGTTAGTGATTATGACGTCCACACGTAGACGTCGTTAATCGACATCAAACCGGCGTCCACGTTCACCCAGAAGGTTCCATCCCGCATTGGTCGGCCTGAATGAGCGTCGGCCTGTCTTGGCGGCATAGCCTCGGACCACCAGAGCCTCGGTGCGGTTCGGCGTTTCCGTCCGGGTGTCATCGACGATGTCGAGAAGGGCTTCGATCATTTCGTTGTCGGTCATCGATCACATTTGGCGCGCATATTAAACGGCAGCAAGTCCGCGCATTGCCGAGTGTCTCCACTGGTGGGCTGGCTCGCGTATGGCGGCGACCTGTGACGGGGCGCCGTTCCAAGCCATGGGAAGGCGGCACGTCTAAGAAGCTCCCTTAGCTGTCAGGTGGCGCGAAGCTTGCCCGTGGCTTATCGGCACCAATCGCCATCAGGCGACAGTCACGGCGAGATGGAACTATGAAGGGTCAGACCTTCACCACTATGGACGGCCTAAGAGGCGTCGCGGCGCTGATGGTCGCAGCCTATCACACTCCAGCCACCTATGGTCTGATGCCCGGCGGCTACCTGGCAGTGGATCTATTTTTCGCACTGAGCGGTTTTGTCCTCGCGCACTCGAGCCTAGAAAAGCTGTCATCACTCCGGGCCGGCGTTCCGTTTCTGGTAAAGCGGATTGTTCGACTGTATCCACTCTATCTGGTGGGTCTGGCGCTTGGTTTCTTGGCCTACCTTTACGCTGCGATCATAGAGGGGAATCTCTGGCCCACAGCCTTGATAGTCAATCTGATGTTGAACGGCGTGTTCCTGCCGGCTCCACAACACTATGCCTTGAATTCATGGTCGGCGTTTGCGCTCAACGGTCCAGCGTGGTCGCTGTCTTTCGAAATGTTCGTGAACATTATTCTCGCGTTGACTGCCTTCCTCTACACGCCGAGGCGCCTGGCCATGGTTTTGGGCCTGTCGAGCGCGGCGTTGGTTGCGGTAGCGTTTTTCCATGGTGACCTGGATGTCGGATCATCCATCTCGACCTTCCCGTTGGGGGCTGCTCGGGTCATGTTTTCGTTCTTCGTAGGTATTGCGATCTACCGCGCCTGGGCCGCAGGAAAACTAGAGCGTGTGATTCCCTGGTGGCTGTCGATCAGCGTGCTCGCCGTCCTCATTTTTCTTCCCGTGCCCGCCGGCTATAGGGTCGTGAGCGACCCGCTGATCGTGATGTTGGCCTTTCCGGTCCTGCTCGCTTCAAGCACGGGGATCACGCCTCTGCCGCTTCTCCAGTTCCTGGGTCGGATTTCATATGGCGTCTACATCGTCCATGTCCCTGTTCTGGCTCTTCTCCTGGTCGCGTCAGCGGACTTTCTGGGGCAGGATTTCGCATCGTTCGGACTGATGGGGACTTGGACGGTGCTGGCGCTCGTCGTGGCTCTGGCTGCCCTCCTGAACCCAGTGGATGCCGCCGCCAGACGGTGGCTCACATCTGCGATTGCCCGATCGCCCTGGAGGGCCGTCTTCTCTGAGAATCACGTGGAACTCAGTGCGAAATCTCAGCGCTCACCCTAATGCCAGGGCGGGAGCCTTGGCGGCCTTCCGACCGGGACTTGGCTGGGCCAGAATATGACCGGGCCTGTCGGCGCCCTGAAGTGGTGCGAGACCCAGCCGGGACCCGAGAAGCGGAGCGGGCTTTAAGCTCTCCTGCCGGGCACACGACGGCTTTGCCGAACAACATAACGCTGAAGCACGTGGAGTTTCGGGGAAGGAGCCGGGAGCGTGATTGTCCGGCAATGTCGGAACGACGTCTGACGCTCCTCCGGTCGTGACGATGAGCAGCTGTTAACCTTGGTCGTCGATCATGAAGCGAGGCGCTGCGACCTCACGGCTACAACACCTCCGGCGGTCGGCATTGGTAGGCAGATGACAGTTCACGAGACCTTTGAACTAAAACTTCTGCAGGTGTTCGTGCATGTCTGCGATCTGAAGAGCTTCACCTCGGCCGCCCGGCGGCTCGGCATCACGCCGGCGGCCGTGACGTTGCAGATCGACAGGCTGGAGCGGACCACCGGCGCTCTTTTCCAACGGGCAACTGAGTCGCGCTCAGCCTCCCGCCTTACAGAAACGGGATCCACCCTCCTGCCGATTGCGCGGCGGCTGCTCGCCGTCGATCAGGAGGCCCATCTGGCGATCAGTCCGAATGCGCCGGTCGGGTCGCTGCGAATAGGCATCGGGCCGGGTGCGGGGTGCCCGATCCTCTCCAGAGCAATTTCGAGCTTTGGAGACCGTTATGGGCGCGTTCGACTGACGGTGTTCGAGAGCGGGGAAGACGTGCCGGCCGACATTGAACTGTCGAGATCCTGCACGGGGCCCCATCTGGACGTCGAGGTTCTAGCGTCTGAGGACACGGCCTGGGTGGCTGCCGACGCCCGGAGATTTGGAGCGACTGACGTCGTCTTGGCCCACTCAGGACATCTCCAGAAGCCAGTGGAGCAGGCGCTCGAAAGGTCACGGCGTCGCTGGACGCTACGCTACGATGTCCGACAGAAGGCGGACGTTCTTGCGTTTATCGAACACGCAGGCGCGATCGCCGCCATGCCCCTATCCGCCGTTCCGGTTCACCTAGTCGTGGATCGCCATGCCAGTCTTCCTCTCCTGCCAAGATCGCAACTGCTCATGCGGATCGTCAGCCAGAACAAGATCTCGGCTCAGGCATTCGCCCGGCATATCAAAGCCGCCTTTTAGGCGGCCCGAGCTTTCAAAGATTGGATGAGCCCATGAAATCGGGACCGATTCAGAATCTCGGGCGCCGTCCGAAAGATCCTCACGGCCTGAGCCTGGGGCGGAAATCGGATGAAAATGACATCGAGGTGGGAGCAGCTGTGCGCCGCCTGCGAATCCAACGGAGCATCAGTCAAGCAAAGCTCGCGGCCGCTCTCGGCGTGACCTATCAGCAGATCCAGAAATATGAGAGCGGGGATACCCGCATTGCGGTGTCTATGCTCCTTCGCATCGCCGAACGTCTCGACGCGCCGATCCTGAGCCTGCTTCCGCACTCGGGCGCTTCCCGAGCGGCGCTTCTCGAAGAGATCGAAAACACGCCTGGAGCGCGTGAGCTATTCACCCTGTTCAAGGCGCTTAAGGAAGACCAGCAGCATCTGGTGCTCGGCCTTCTCCGGTCGATGCGATAGGCGGCGACAACGCCCTACGTCGGTGCAATAGACCCCGTCCTCTGGGTTGGATCGTGAAGTTGCCAATGCGCTAGAGAGAGACGAATCGGTGAGGGGGCGGGGCTCCGAACCGGATGGTTCGCATCTTGCGAAGCCCTGTCGTATTTCCAAAACTGGGACGGGGAAAATGGGTCAGGCTGATGGGGAGGCGATGCTGCTGGTCAGCGGGTGTGACCAGACTGGATGGGCATGGCGCCGGGTGGACGCCCATGGCGCTCTGCTTGCCCGTGGGACGGCGGTCTGCATGGCGGATGCGCTTCGCTGCGCCTGGGAGGCTGACAGGGATCGATTGATGGATTCCGGCCGGCGCGGGCGACAGGCGGTCCAGGCGGAGGCCGGGCTCGGCCCGGCTCAACGTAGGTCCGAACGGGCGGATCGGGCTTGGCGTACGCGTGACGCGGGCCGAACAGGGCGACAGCCCTCGCAAGATTGAGGTTCGCCAATCGCTGTGTTGACGTATGGCCGAGAGCGTGCCGCCGCTGACGCCGTTGTAAGGAAGGGGCAGGGGCCATTCTGACCAAGTTCATGTCCGTGCTGAGCCGCCTGCCGCCGCCCGCGCGTCGCCAGCTCCGGCTGCTGCCCGCAGTCATCGGCCTCGGGCTGATCGCCGCCGCCCTCGAGGGGTTCGGCATCGGCCTCGTCATCCCCATGCTGAGCATAATCATGGGCGCCGACGCCGCCGGCGCCGCCGGCGGACTTCCCGCTCGACTGCAGGCGATCGGCGCTGGCCTGGATGATGGCGCGCGACTTGCGGTCATCGCCGGCGCCGTCTTCATTCTGATCGGCCTGAAAAACGCGGTGTCATTTCTGAACAGCGTGCTGACGGCCTATATATACGGCCACGCGGGCCATGCGGTGAGACGCAGTCTTTCTGACCAGCTGCTCCAGGTCGGATTCCCATTCCTGCGTCAGGAAGACCCGGGCCGGCTTCTCAACATAATCTCTAATGAGTCCTGGAGCGTTTCGGACGCCGTGAACGCCATGCTGTCAATGGTGGTGAGTGCCTGCGCAGCGGTGGTGCTGGCGGCTCTTCTGCTAGCGCTCTCGTGGCAGATGACGCTCCTCGTGGGGCTGGGCGTCGCGGTGATCAGCCTGCTGCACGCCGCCGTGTCCTCAGCTCTCCGGCGTAAGGGGCGTCATGTGGCGGAGCGCAACAGCTGGCTCGCAGCGAGAATGCTGCATCTTGTCCACGCCGGTCAGCTTATCCGGGTCTTCAATATGCAGGACCGGGAGCGCTCGGCATTCAACACCGCATCGGACCAGGTCCGCCGGGCTGCGTTTTCGGTTCAACAAAGGCTGGCTCTCCTGGGGCCGCTTACCGAAGTGCTCTACGCGGGGCTGTTCCTCGCCATTGTGGTCGGAGCTTGGGCGGCGGGCGTCAGCTTTCCTCTCGTGGTTGCCTTCGTGGTCCTGCTGTATCGGCTCCAGCCCTATATCCGCGGAGTCCAGTCCTCATGGAGCCAGCTTCAGTCCCAACTCGGTTCCATAGAGGAGGTGAGCTGGCTGCTCGACCCTCACGGCCGACCGGTCGCGCCGCAAGGCGCCGCTCCGGCTTTCCCGCCAAAGGAACAGATCCGGTTCCAGGCGGTGGAATACGACTATGCGTCTCCGTCCGACGGCGGCAGGGCCTTGGTGCTCAGGGGGGCTGACTTCCACATCCGACCGAACCGGTCGACAGCGCTCATAGGACGCTCCGGCGCCGGCAAGACCACCGTGGTGAACCTGCTGTGCCGACTTGTCGATCCGACGTCGGGTCGAATCTGGGTCGATGACGTGCCCCTTGATACGATGAACCCGAAGGACTGGCGGCGCCTTGTTGCGATCGCCAGCCAGGACCTGGAGCTCGTCGACGCCAGCATTCTGGACAACATCCTCTACGGCGCGGAGAGCGCCACGCGCGAAGACGCCATCGCAGCCGCGCAGCTTGCTGAAGCCCATGAGTTCGTAATGGCGCTGCCGGAAGGGTATTCGACCGTCGTGGGGTTCAGGGGGCTCAGCCTGTCCGCCGGCCAAAGGCAGCGCATCGCCTTGGCCCGCGCGCTGGTGCGGCAGCCCGACATCCTGATCCTGGACGAGGCGACCAACGCCGTGGATGGTCTCTCGGAGGCCGCGATCCTGTCCACGCTGGCGAAGCGCTCCGGTCACGGCACCACAATCCTGATCAGCCATCACCGGACCACGCTTGCCGGCTGCGACGACGTGGTGGTGCTGCAGGACGGACTTGCCACGGGTCCGTTTGAGATCGGAAACTCCCAATGGCTGGATATGGACGACCTCTATGCTCTCAGGGCGTCATCCGGCGGAGCGTAAATCTCCGGCGCCGACCCGTGCGCCACGCGGACTTGAGGCGGAGCCGCCTTCAGCCCGGAGAGCCAGCCGCACATAGCGCCAAGCGCCGACAAGATTCATCGCCACGATCGGCCAGTGCGACACCCTCACGTAAGGGTCGAATAGGGGACCGCCGAACCACTCCTTGACCCCCCCCTTCAAGGTCCAGAAAAAGTGGCGAAGAAGCCATGGCGCGCTCTGGGCGTGTTTCAGATAGAGGGCGCCGTTCCCTATATTGTAGCCGCGGTTGACCGCCAGAGCATCCTGACGCGAAGCGCGGCCGTGGTGATGGATGATCGTCATGTCGGGCACATATTCGACCTCGATGCCCGCCTTGATCGCCCGAAGCTGATAGTCCGTGTCTTCCGCCGCCATGAAGCGCGCCCCGGCTCCGAACCGCTCGTCGAAACGCCCGACGCGATCGGCTACCGCTCGCGACATCGTCATATTGCACCCCAGGACGAAGCCGCCCGGCGCGCTGGTCAGCCCCAGGCGTTCCCGATCAGGCGAGAGCTTGATGCTCACCGGCTGGTCCGTCGCGACACCGAGCTCGACACGTCCGCCCCGTATGATGTCGCGTTCGTCCCGCCGCCAGTATCGCTGAAGGTCCGTCAGATACTGGGGGTGCATCTCGCAGTCGTCATCTGTGAAGACCAGCAAATCTCCGCTCGCATGCGCGAGGCCCAGGTTGCGTCCGCAAGACAGGCCTGGCCTAGGTTCGCTCAGCGTGATCAGCCGGACGCCGGGTCCAAGCTGGAGACGGCGCAGCAGGTCGGGCGTGGCGTCTGTGGATCCATTGTCGACGACGACAAGCTCGACCGGCCGTTCGCCGGCGCGGGATGAGGCCCGCTCTATCGAACGAAGGCACTGTTCAAGCTTCCCGCCGCGATTGCGCGTAGAAACAATGACGCTCACGGAGGGGATGGGACCCGTTGTCATGTGGCGAATCCGGGATGTCCGACCGCGATCGGGCTGGATCTGAGTGTGAAGACGGCGTCGTCGATCCTGCGGCTCGCCGCCACGAGCGGGGAGGCGCCGTGGGCGAAACGTCGATCTAGCCGCAGGGCGAGGGCTTCGCGCCGCCTAATCCTGGACCAGCCTTCCGCCCCGTCCAGGAAAGCGCTGGTGGCGACAGGATCCGCCTGGTCGATCAGCAGGTCGTATATGAAGTAAAAGAGATTCAGCAGGCCGGCGGCATAGCTGCCGCTCAATGATGAAGGCTTTCGGGCCGCCTGCCCCTGCAGGTCCCGCCAGATCTCGCCGACCCTGTGGGCCAAGGCGGCATGGGGCGTTTCACCGAAGGCCAGGAGCGGCTCCAGGGGGCCTTCGAACCCATCGTCGCGGAGGTTCTGCGTCACAATGCGCAGATGCGTGAGTCTCATCTCGCGGCGATGCCGGCCTGTGACGCTCTCGGCATGTACGCGATAGACGAGCAGGCTGTCGGGGATCAGACGGCACCTGTGCCGGCGGGCAATGCGCCGGAACAGCTCGAAATCCTCCGCATGGGGATAGCGCGGATCGTAGCGCAGGTCTTCGCCGACAACCCTGCGGTCGAACATGACCGTGGGATGGATGAAGATCGTATAAAACATCGACAGGACGGTCAGGGTCTCGGGCGTCTGAAGCGGCTCCGGCGCCCGCCGCATGATGCGGCCGGCCTTTGCGATGTCGTAGCCCGTGCCGCAGGCCGCCAGCCCCTCGTCCGCCGCGAACTCGGCGACCTGCCTCGCCAGTCGTTCGGGATGGGCGATGTCGTCGGCGTCCATGCGGGCGACGAGGGGGCCGTTCGCGAGAGCAAGCCCTTCGTTGAGGGTCGCAACCAGTCCCCGGTTCTCGCGGGAAATCAGCCTTATGCGCGGATCGTTTCCGGCCAGGTCCGACAGGATATCGGTCGAGCCATCTGTGGAGCCGTCGTCCAGCAGAAGCAATTCGATCCGCCCGTAAGACTGGTCCAGTACGCTCCTGACCGCTGATCCGACGAACTCCGCCGCATTATAAACCGGCAGGACGACCGAGACGAGCGGGCCGGGCCCCGGATCGACGCCGTCGGGCGGCTGGCCTTCCCGCCGTCGACGCGCAGACCCGTATAAGGGTGAAGCGTTTTCAGCGGAATCCATTATCCCGTCTCGTCATTTGGCACAGTCCGGACAATCAGGACGTGCAGGCTGCAAGTCCTTTGCCACGGTGACCCGCGATCGCGACAGTCTTTTTTCCCTCAGTCCACACCCGGGCGAGAGACGGCGGACTTGAGCCTCAGGGCGGGTTTCTCGACAAGCCGCCAGGAAATTTCGGCCGCGATGAAGGACGCCGTGATCCAGACGATGGCCAGGGTCGCGACCTCGCCAAGACCTGAGGCGGCGGCTAGGCCGAGCCGATCCGTCGTGAGGATCTGCGGCATGAAGTAATGATAGATGTACAGGCCGTACGAAATGCGTCCCACATGAACGAGCCAGGGGCGCTGCAGGACCACGGTGAAATCCTGAGAGGAGGTCACGCAGGCGCGTACGAGGCAGGCTGCGGCGATATTGACCAGGACAGGCATGAGCACCCAGTCCAGAACAGGCGACCCATATCCGACTTGGGCGGGAATGCTGAGCAGCACCACCGCCGCCACACTTGTCCAGAGGATCGCGGGCCGGCCGATCACGCGGTCGATCGGGCGCAGTCCAGGACGATGCATGCAGAGAACGAGCAGCGCGCCCGTCGCAAAACTGTCGATCTGGCCCGGCAGGAGGACGGCGCTGAACTCGCTGGCCCCCAAGGGAATCGACATGCGGTAGAGAGGGGCTGCGGCCAAGGCCCCGACAACGACCGGGAGAAGCCATTTCCGGGGGGCGAGCACCACCATCGGGAACCACAGCAGATAGAATTGTTCTTCGACCGACAGCGTCCAGAAATGGCCGGCGCCGATCCAGCGCTGGTCATGCGCCACAAGAAAATTTGTGACGTAGAGGGCGTGCGCCGGCCAGTGAGATCGCATTTCTGCGATGCCGAACAGGGCAGCCAGGGCGATCGCCAGATAATAGGCCGGCCAGAGCCGCAAAGCCCGACGCATGAAGAAGGTTGCGGCCGCCTTCCACCTGGGCAGTGAGCCTCCGCGTTGCCCGACCAGTATGGATGTGATGAGAAAGCCGGAGAGGACAAAGAAGGTCCTGACGCCGATCATGCCCGGCGACCAGGCCGTCACCGCTTCGGACCACACCAGATGTTCGGCAAGCACCGCCAGTATGGCGAGGCCCCGCAGTCCGTCGAGCCTGGGGTGGTAGGGCCGCTCAGGCCGATGTCCGGGAGGGGGCGTCAGCAAGGGGCCGACTCCATCAGGATGATCGCCTGCCTACACGACCGCCGGCGGCTACGTCCATATTGCGATGCTGCCTGAAGCCGGGCAGCGTTCGCGCGAAATCCGCGCTAGGGTGTACTGTCTTGCAGAGAGAAGCTGAACCGGACATGGGCGGATTCCGCTTTTCAGTCGTCATTCCGACCTACCAGCGGCGTGAACTCGTCGCGCTGGCGATCGCCGCCCTTTCAAGGTCTCGCCAAGCTCCTTCCTTCGAGATCATTGTGGTCATCGACGGATCGACTGACGGCACGGTGGACGCACTGGCAGGACTGGAGCTGGAGTTTCCCTTCAGGATCGTCAGCCAGGCCAACGCCGGAGCCGCGGCTGCGCGCAATTGCGGCGCTCGCGAGGCGCAGGGTGAACTACTTCTGTTTCTTGATGACGACATGGAGGCGTCTCCAGACCTGCTGGCTGAGCATGACGCGTCCCATCGATCCGGAGCGTCGGCGGTAGTCGGACATCTACCCGTCCATCCGTCCTCCCGGCCAGGTTTCCTGACCCGCGGTCTCTCTGACTGGGCAGAAGAGCGCCGTGCGCGCCTGCTTGGGGAGGGCCAGGTTCGGGCAGGCGATGTCCTGACCGGGCAGCTCTCGGTCCGGAGGGACGTTTTCCTGGCGCTGGGCGGTTTCGACGAGGGCTTCACGCGGGGCGGCAGCTTCGGCAACGAAGACACGGAGTTCGGCCTGCGCCTGGCCGAAGTCGCAAATGTCGTCTTCAATCCCCGAGCGGTCAGCCGCCAGCGCTATGTCGTCTCTCCGCAGACCTATCTGCGGCAATGGGGTCAGGCTGGGGCGGCCGACGTTCGCCTGGCCCGGAAGCATCCAAAGTGCGCCGCCGACCTCTTCCGGCCGGGGGGGCGGACGGCGCAGCAGCGCAAGTTTGTCTACCAGGCCTCGGCCATCCCCGGACTGGCTTCCGTCGCGGGTGTTATCGCCGGCGCCCTGGCGGGAGGATTGGCGGGTTTGCCGACGGGGCCGGGCGGGTACGGCGCCAAGGCCTTCTATGCCGTGCGGGACCTGATCTACTGGCGCGGCGTGCGTAAGGCCGAGGCGAGGCTGCGGCGGCCTTCGGCGACGATTCTCTGCTATCACGCCATAGCTGACCACTCCGCCGACCCGTTGCTGGCCGGGTACTCCGTGCCGCCGGACCAGTTCGAGTGGCATCTCGACAGCCTGATCAAGCGCGGCTTCAGATTCATCAGCGGGGACCAGTTCGCCGCCCACATCGATAAGGGGGAAACCCTTCCGCCCCGCGCCGTCCTCCTGACGTTTGATGACTGCTATCGCGACCTGCTCACGGAGGCGGCGCCGCGGCTGCGCGCGCGAGGCGTTCCCGCCCTGGCCTTCGCGGTCACAGGCATCGACTCCCTGACGAATGAATGGGATCGGGAAAAGGGGGCGTCAGCGCTGGACCTGCTCGACGCTACGGGGCTGGAGGGCGTGCGCAAGTCCAGCATAGAGATCGGCGCCCATTCGCGCACCCACCACAGCCTGCTCGACAAAGGAGTCGACTTGGCGGCGGAGACGGCCGGCGCGGCACAGGATCTGGCGGATATGGGTCTGCCGCGACCGCGGTACTTCGCCTATCCCTATGGTCGGGTGGGCGCGGACGCGCGTGAAGCGGTCTGTGCGGCGGGCTACGCCGCCGCCTTCGCCCTCACGCCGCGCCGTTTCAGCCTGGCTGATGATCGTTTGCAGGCGCCTCGCATTGAGATCCTGCGTTCGGACCGCGGCCTACGCTTCTGGTTGAAGACCGGCTGGCCGGAGATTTACATGTGGCTGGCAGCGAGCAAGCATCGTTTGCGAGCTTGGGCGGTGGCCAGCGGAGGAGCTGGATGATGGATCAGAAACTCCATGGGTCTGAAGCGGAGCGACTTTTCAGCGGGCGCTTTGCGGCGCTTCCGACAGACTGTGGGCAGGTTTGCGAGCCGGGAACCGACGAGGTGGAGGCCTGGCGTGACTGGACTGATCGGCCGACGACGGAAGATCAGGTGCGCATCGAGAACGTCTTGGCCGACCTCGTTCGTCCCAGCAGCCGGATCCTTCACGTCGGGGTCGGCAATTCAGGCCTGGCGAGGCGTTTCGCCCGGCCTGGGCGGACGATCATAGGCACGACCATATCGACTGCAGAACTGGCTCATGGCAACAGTCTGAACCTGCCCGGATATGCCGTCCATGCGCTTAACAAGTACGGCGACACGTCTCCGCCGGGGCCGGCGGAGTTCGACTTCATCGTCGATAACAATCCGACTGCCTTCGGATGTTGCCGAACGCACCTGCTGCAGATGCTGGATCACTATCAATCCCGGCTTGCGCGGGACGGGCTTATACTCACGGACCGGAAGGGGCTCGGGTGGGTGACGAGCGCGCCCGGCGCCAATCCGCGGTGGGCCTTTTCTGTCGAGGACTGGGCGCAGGTCGGCGGCCTTTTCGGGCTCCGCATTGAACAACTGAGCGACACCGTGGTCGCGCTTGCGCCGCCAGGTGGACGCGTCCTGCGCGGGCCGCTGCTCCGCCGCCTTGCGAGCAGGCTGCGTCAGCGTCTCGCCGGATAGGGTTCTTTCGCGCACGACAGTGGCCAGGGCCGGCGTCTGCGAAACTGGCCGTCGTGCTGCAGCCCATCGACGACCTGTCCATGAATCAGAAATGCAGACGCCCGCTGTCCTTTACGGCTGAATCCGGTTGGCCAGGATCAGGTGGGACGTGGTTATCGATTTGTGAATACTGATGGTAACCAGGCGAGTAAGGGTGCGGAAATGATTTGATCAGTTTTGGCGGTTATCAATACAGCTTGCGTATTCCGGAGCTGTCTCATGGAACCTGATTTCTCCGTCTCCGTCATGGAGGCCACGGTGATGATCGAGCAAGATCTCGGAAATCGCCAGCGGGCGATCGGCACCGGGTTTCTCGTGTCCGATGTTGCGCCCGATGGACAGCCTCGGGTGGTGCTCGTCACGGCGAGACATGTGTTCGAAGGCATGACTCAGCCCCGGCTTCAGGTCGGTTTCCGCGCCAAGATTGCGCAGGAATGGACCTATGCCCCGGCCCAGGTCGATATACGGACAGCCCAGGGCCGTCCGCTCTGGACGGCGCACCCGGATCGGGACATAGCTCTGATCGAGTTGCGGGTCCCGAAAGAATATGCCGACAGGGCCATTCCCAAGGCCTATCTGGCCGATGATGATGGGGGCGGGGACTCTGTGCTCCCTGGCGACGAGTTCCTGGCCCTAGGCTATCCGCGCGGCCTGTCGTCCGATGCAGCAGGTTTTCCGATCATGAGAACGGGCCGGCTTGCCTCATACCCCGCCGGCGGGGCCGGTTCGCCGACCTTCCTGCTGGACTTCTCGGTCTTCCCCGGCAACTCCGGCGGTCCGGTGCTGCGCGCACCCGAGCGAGGTCGAGCCGGGAGCCGACCCGCCGTGATCGCCGGCCTTCTGACCCAGCAGGTCGAAGTCCAGCGCGAACGGATGGATATAGGCATCGTGACACATGCACGCTTCGTGCGCGAGACGCTCGGCGTTCTAGACGGTCATCCTGCGCCGAGGCGGACGGCGCGCGCGTCCGCCATCCCTGGGGCGGTCAACGCTTTGGCCTTGGAGTGGAGCGGGCCCTGAGGATTGCGCCCCACGGGCGAAATGCATTGACGGAACGCGGTTCCCGGCCGAAACGTTGGAGGTTGGTTAAGAAAACCTTCACTTCGTCTACGGGTTTCCAATATGCGCTGCACGCTCGCCGGTCTGGCTTCCCTATTCGCGCTCGCTGCGGCCACGCCCTCGCTGGCGGATCCCTGCGATGCACGCGAGACAATCACAGCGCTGACCGGCGCCGAGCGGCCGATGGACCGGGGACCGGTCCTCGGCCGCAGCGCCTTCTCCTGCGGACGCTATTGGTCGGCGGCCAATCTGATGGAGAAGGCGGCGGTGAGCCGCTCAAGCTCTCTGCAGCGCTTCAACCTCGCGGCGACCTATGCCCGCACCGGTCGGCTGGACGAGGCCCGAAGCCTGTACGCCTCTGTGATCGCCGACGGGGATTATGTCAGGGCGCGGACCGACTCGGTGGACGTTGGTCCAGATGTCAGGGAGGCCGGAGTCAGCCTGTCCGAGGAAGCCGCCCGTCGGCTGGCGGCTATGGACCGGGTTCAACGGTTGACCGGCGGTCCCTCGACTGCGGGCTTGGCTGGTCTGACCGCCGGCCCCGCCATGACCGGTCCCTTGGCGGCGGAACGTGCGGCGGTCGACGCTCTGACGGTGGAGGGCGAGACGGGACCGGCCCCGGCTGACGCTGCAGGCGTAGAGGCGCTGGCCCTGCGATCGGGCATCACCGATGTCGAAGCACTTCGCCGGGACGGGCTCGCGCTTCCAGGCGGCTGAGCCGCGCGGCCAGAACCGCCGGTTGCATGAAGAAGCCCGCACGGTCCGAAACGCTCGGGGGCTGAAATCATCCGCTTTTTTGCGACGCCTTACGCTTCACCAGATCGACCCCGAACCTCAGCCCCAGACCCAGGGTCGCCCGGCCGCTGGCCGTCGTCATGACCAGGGCGAGGCTCGTGGCGTAGGCGACGACAAGGGCGAGAGACAGGAGAACCAGTCCGTGGAGCGGGGGAGCGGCGATCCGTAGCGCCAGCAGGCTCGCCGCCGCAGCCGCTGCACCGGCCGCGTAGGGCGCGATGCTCCGGATGACATGTCCGAAGCTGACCGGCCCTCGGCGCGTTGCATAGAGCCATATCAAGGGTGTGCGGACGCATTCCGAGACGGCGTAGGCGATTGCGACGCCGACGACGCCGAAAGGCAGGCCGATGACGAAGGCCGCCAGGCATGTCGCGGCGTGGAACAGCCCCCATTTCGCAAGCTCATTGGTACGACCTTGGCTCACGAACAGCGGGATGGGCGCCCCGTTGAGGACCTGCAGGAGGCCCGCCAGGGCCAGGGCCGAGAAAATCGCCGAAACGCCGGACCAGCGCTGGCCCAGGAGGAGCGGTACGAGTTCGGCGCTGAAGACCATGGCCCAGATGACGCCCGGCCAGATCACCAGCAGAAGCAGGGTCACAGCGGTTGTGAAGATCCGCCTGTATTCGTCTGGAGCCTTGTCCAGACGGGAAAGCACGGGCGCCATGGCGTACATGGTTGGTCCGGCGATGAACTGCAGCGGGAAGAGCAGCAGCTTGTAGGCGCGGTCGTAAAGTCCCAGGTCTGTCTCGCCCCAACGCCACCCGATCAGGACGTTGTCGACGTTTCGGGCCAGAAAATGAGACACATTGGACACGGTCACGCCCCCGCCGAATTGGAGCATGGACCGCGCACCCTCGGGTATGGCCGGGCGGCCGGGCGCCCAGCCCGCGATTATGACGGCCCCGAGGGCAGGGAGGGCCGTTCCGACAAGCATGCCGAAATAGAGCGCCCAGTGGTTCTGGAGGAAGCCGGCGGCGATGACGGCCGCCACCAGGCCGGCCAGCGCGCCCAGGGCGCCGTTGATGGCGAGCGCCCTGAACTGCATGCGGCGCATCAGAATTGCGCCGGACTGGACCCCAGCGGCGGAGATCAGGAGCAGCAGCGCCATGGCGGCCACCAGCGGGCCAAGCTCCGGGGCGCCGTAGTATCGCGCCACAAGCGGGCTGATCATCACCATGACGAGGGCGAGCGCGCCGCCAATGGCGAGGTTGAGCCAGAAGAAGAAGGTCACCTGGGCATGGGTGAGGTTGGGCCGCTGCACGGTCGCCAGACCCAGGCCCAGATCCTGAAACAGATAGACGAAGCCATAGACTGGGCTGGCCATCGCGATCAGCCCGAAATCGGCCGGGCTCAACATGCGCGAAAGCACGAGCACGGAGGCGATCTGGCAGAACACCTTGACGATCTGCGCCATCGTGGAGTTGAACACTCCGGAGACCATGCTGGCGCCGGCGTCACGGGTGGGCGGATCGAACTCGTAGGCCCGAGGGGCGGCCGGCGGACGCTTGATCTTGAAGCGGGGGGTCACGTGATCTTTCTGGGAGCGAAGGGCTGGCTAGGAGTGGCTCTACTGGATGGGGTCACGGCCGTGCGGCGCTTGTTTTCAGACGGCCTCAAGCGGTATGCGGGGCGGCCGTCGGGGTTCATTCCGCCGCACTTGCACGACCGCAATCGCTTTTTGCAAGAGCCGGGCCGCGCCGGGGTTCGCCGTGTCGGCTCATGAGCGGCGCGGCCCTGTCGAATGACATAAGCCGGGTAAGGATCGGCGACCTGTGGCTGGATGTCGGATCCAGGCGTCTCTGGTCGGCGGAGGGCGGCCGCATCGGCCTCAGTGAAGGCGAGATGGATATGCTGATCGTCCTGACCGCCTGGCGGGGAAGGCCGCTGTCACGTAACGAGCTGCGCCTGGCGACACGGGGCAGGCCTTCAGGGCCGAGCGACCGCTCGGTGGATGTCATGGTGATGAGGCTGCGGCGCAAGCTGGGTTCATCGGCCGATGTTCTGAGCACGGTGGCGGGGGCCGGCTACCTCCTCCGACATCCCGAACTTGAGACAATGGGCGATTAGCCGCCTGACGGGCTCAGGAGCGTCTTCCGGTCCGCTCGGGGCGCGCCCAGGAGGCCATAGCGGTCTTCCAGCGCCTGAAGCTGCAGGTCGTTTCCGTCGCCATCGACATTATGCTGCATCAGAGACGTGGTCTGGCTGCCGAGCCAGGTGACCAGGTGAAAGTCGTGAGGAGTCTTGGTGTACCGTGCGCCAGCCAGCCGGCCCATAAAGAACAGCCAGGCGTCATCGGCATGCGGGGCAAGAGCGGTGAAAGCGGCCCTGTCCACGGCGTCAGGGTGAAGTATTCCGGGAGGATAGAGCACGCCCCCGACCCCGGTGGGAAAGAGGCATGGCTCGTGTCTGGCATGAGGCACATTCCAGCTCCATTGCCTGTAGGGCTTCAGCCTGCCGTCGAGGTCGTAGGCCGGTTTGTGGGCCCTGTGACAGACGATCACCTTGGGATCCCGCCTGGCGATCTCCACGAGGTCCTTCAGCCAGTCGACCGGATAATAAAGATCGTCATCGGCCGTGACGACGGTCGCGTCAGGATGCTGCTCAAGGACGGGAATGATCTTGGCGTAGGATCTGAGGTCCAGCGGATAGACCCTGATTTCGAACCGGTCCGACTGCAGGTCGCGGACGGCCGGGGGGAGGAGCCTGTTCTCGCCCGGGGAAAGCCAGAGGATCGTACGGTCAGCGGCGAGGCTCTGGTTGAGCAGGCTCTTGATGGTGAGATGAAGGGTGGGAAACCGCTTGGGATAGGACGTCAGCGAGACGATAAGTTCGACGTTCAGCCCGTGGGGCTCGCCGGGACGGAAGGCCCTCTGGCGTTCCAGGCGGGCGGCGATCCTGGCCGCGCGATATCGAAGAACCCACGGCCAGAGCATTTGTCGGATGCGCGTTGCGGTCTGTCGTAGCAATGTCGTCTCGATATCCGGCTGGTTCGGCGCCTCCGTCAGGGATAGACGGACACGGATTGTCGTCTCTAGCCTAGGGTGAGCCGGCGAACAAAAGGAACTGGAGGCGAGGATTGACCTGGCGGCTGTCGAGGCGAAGCGTGATCATGGCCCTGGCCGGCACGGCGGGCGCCTCGACGCAGGCCGGCGCCTGGTGTGGACGGGCGGAAGGCCTGTCCGGCCGCGACCTCCTGCCTCCGATGGAGGGACCGATCCGGGCCCATGACTGGTCCAACCCCTGGGCCCCTGCGACCTGGGACAAGGCGGGCGGCGTCTACCCCTGGCGGTCGGCCAATGTCAGCCTGTCGGCAGGCGAACTCACCCTGCGCGTCACCCCTGGCGCCGCCGCGTCCGTCCAGGCCAATGACGACCAGAGACGCACCGAGGGCCTTTTTGAAATTGACGCCACCCTGCCGAGCGGCCGACCGGGGCTGATCATTGCGCCCCTGTACCTTTACGGCGCCGAGGCTCATGAAATCGACTTTGAGGTTGTGGGCGACCGGGGGCTCCAGCTGGCGGTGCACACGAAAGGCGCATTCAACGCGTTCACGCGGAAGGTCGCCGGCGATTTTTCCGGTCGGCGGCGTTATGCTGTGCGCTACAGTGCAGGGCAGGAAATCGCCTGGCTTGTCGATGGAGTCGAGATCTTCTCTCTGAAAGCTTCGGATCTCCGCTCGACATTCCCCTTTCACGGCCTAAAGCCCTATGCCGAAATCTGGCCGGCCCGGGACGTGGCGTGGGCAGGCCGATGGCGTCACATCGACACCCAGATGACCCTTCATGGATACCGCCTGACCTGAGAAGCAGCAGGCGCAGCCCCCCGGCCAAGAGAACTGACATGCGCGTGACGATGATCGGGACCGGCTATGTGGGGCTGGTGTCTGGGGCGTGCTTCGCCGACTTCGGCCATGAGGTGGTCTGTGTCGACAAGGATCCATCCAAGATCGAGCGGCTGGA
>NZ_JBKBML010000021.1:0-41536 GCF_046295775.1 Brevundimonas sp.
CTTGAAAACCGCCGTAGGTGGAAGCCTACCGTGGGTTCGAATCCCACCCTGTCCGCCACCGACCCCAGCCAGCTTGTCTCTGGGGGGTGGTGCTCACCCTAACCCTCGCACATCTCGCATCTAATCCCGCGTCAACCGCCGTGGCTGGGCCGTATTCCAGGCCGTCTCCGCGCGCATTTCGCGATCCCAACGCCACCAGTCTCCGCGCGGTCTCGAGCTGGTGGAGTTTGCCTAATTCCCTGTTATCGCGATTTCGAGGTCGGTATCCAGCGCGCCGCCCCCACGCTTAAACCTCCGCAAATCCGGGCGATTCCGAGGTGATCTGGCCTTTCAGGCCCAAATCAGAACAGGGAATTTAATCTGACCAGAACACGGAATCTAACAGGAGGAGATCAGGGGCAAAACACGACCACAACACGCCGGGTCAGCGAATTGGCTAGCTCAGCAAAATCGTTGCCGCTGCTCGATCCAACAGGTTGGAATGGGTCCACTCATCAGCTGAGCCAAGCTCAGAGTTGGGGGTTGTCGACCTTCGAGGATCTGGCCCTGGATGTCGGGAGCCAGGAACGCCAGCCTCACCAGATTACGCTCATAGGCGCTCTTGGGAACCTGAGCATCGAGCGCGTCAAACGTGGCCTTCCCAGAGTTCCACCCCAGACCCTTGGCAAGACGGTGTGCCTGTCGAAGCCCCTTGATCAACACCGGATCAGGTCGAGATCTTTGGGGCAGCGCGCCACCCCGAGGTGCGATCAGATCGACACGCCCGCCGCGGACCTGACACCGGACCGGAAGGTCGAGGAGCATCTGAGTCAGATCGTGGGGATCGGCCTGCAGCTTCGAGCACGCGCCGGCCGAGAGTTGGTCGGACTTGAGCGTCAGCCGGACTGACTGCTCCAGAACGTCGATACGCGCGACCGGCATGGTCAGCGCCTGAAGGGATGTCGCCGCCCCGCCCAGCACGGATTGCAGCCCGCGCTCGACGACCTCATGGATCGCCTCCGCCTTCACCCGACGAATGGTGTTGCGATCGACCCGACTCGCCCTCCCCTGCTGTAGAGGTGCCGAGACATAGTAGCGGTAAACCTTGCCGCCCCGGCCGTAACCGAATGACGGGCTCATCGGATGGCCGTCCCCATCCTTCAGCAGTCCCTTGAGCGGCAGGTCTGAGGATCGCAACGCCCTATCGCGATAAGTGACGGCATTGGCGCGGATTTGAGCCTGCACGCGATCGAACACCTCGGGATCGATGATGGCGGGATGCGCGCCGGCGGCGGCGCCTTCGCTATGGGCGATCTCACCGAGATAGATGCGGTTCTTTAGGGTATGGAACAGGCCGCCTCTGCTGAACGCCACGCCTCCGGACCTCACACCCTTCCCGCTTACCCGCGCACGGGTGCGCCATCCGTCTGTTTCGAGGCGGGCCTCTAAGGCGGCGACCGATCCCAGCTCCAAATAGAGCTCGAATATCCGGCGGACCCTGGGGGCTTCGACCGGGTCGAGCGTCAGAGCGCGGGTCGCCTTGTCGGTGGGCAGGCCATAGCCAAGAGGCGGCACGCCGCCCATCCACATGCCTTTCTTCTTGGAGGCGGCGATCTTGTCGCGAATACGCTCGCCCGTGACCTCGCGCTCGAACTGGGCGAACGACAGCAGGACGTTCAACGTCAGGCGGCCCATGGAGGTGGTGGTGTTGAACGCCTGGGTTACCGAGACGAACGAGGCGTCGGCCCGATCCAGCCGCTCCACAATGCGGGCGAAATCAGACAGTGCCCGGGTCAACCGGTCGATCTTGTAGACGACGATCGTATCGATCTGCCCGGCGTCCACGTCCGCCATCAACTGCTTGAGAGCCGGACGCTCCATGTTGCCGCCTGAAAACCCGCCGTCGTCATAGATGGTGGGGATGAGCTTCCAGCCTTCGGCAGCCTGGCTCTTGATATACGCCTCGCAGGCTTCCCTCTGAGCATGGAGGCTGTTGAACGCTTGGTCCAAACCCTCCTCGGTGCTTTTGCGGGTGTAGATGGCGCAGCGGATGGCCTTCATCGTCCACCCTCCTCTCGCAAGCCGAAGAACCTAGGCCCGTTCCACCGCGTACCCGTGATGGCGCGGGCGACCTGAGAAAGGCTGGCATAGCGGCCATCTGACCAAACCAACTTGCCGTCGGGAGCGACCACCACCTCGTGGCGCACGCCCTGCCATTCGCGTGACAGCTTCGTCCCTGGCGTCAGCACCGAAGTCGCCGGCGCCGTTCCGGGTCGTCGAAGAGATCGTCGTTGATCAATGCCAAGACCGCCGGTTTGGTCGGCTTGAAGGCGAAACGCCAAGGCCAACGCCAACAACTCCGTTGACCGAAGACGCGGCGGCGGACCGAAGCGTTGGCGCCAGGCCTGACGAAGCGAATGAAGATCCATATCGGCGATGACGTCGAATGAGTTGTTCAAGGTCATGTTCACATCAAGATTGAAGTCACATTCGGCTTTGATGATGAAGTTTGCTCGAACTCAGCGACAAGTCCACCGACTAAGTCTCTACATTTTTAGATATATGCACGTACGACACACGTAACTTTCTGTGGATATTTCATATTATCAGAATTTATGGATTGCCAGATCGTGCCACGCGCACCACCCTAACCTCACAACCGGGAAAAAACTGAAGCACTTGATCGGCCGAGAGGCTGAAAAGGAGAAGTTATGCCTGGTGTGCCGAACGATCGCCCGCTCGCGGTCGAGTATGTGAAACTGTCTGACCTGCGGCTGGACCCGAACAATCCCCGCACACACTCCAAAAAGCAGGTAGCGCAGATCGCCGCCAGCATGCGCGAGTTCGGGATGGTCAATCCCGTCCTCGTCACCGAACACCTTGAGGTCATCGCGGGCCATGGCCGGGTGCTCGCTGTGGGAGTTTTGGAGCACGAGTTCGTGCCCGTTATTCGGCTCTACGGCCTATCTACTGCTCAGAAGAAGCAGCTTCGGATCGCCGACAACAAGATCGCGCTCAATGCGAGTTGGGACACGACCCTTCTTCGTCAGGAGATCCTGGAACTCCAGGCGCTGGAGATTGAGATCGATTTCACGGTGATGGGCTTCGAGCCGGCCGAGATCGATCTGATGCTGGCGTCGAAAGGGGAGGATACCGCCGAAGACGATCACCTCCCCGAGGCCCCAGCGACGCCGCGCGCACAGACGGGCGACATCTGGCAGCTCGGCAAACACCGGATCGGTTGTGGCGACAGCCGTGATGAGGCGTTTGTCCGCCGTGTGGTAGGCGATGACGCCGTGATCGACGCCGTCTTCGTGGATCCGCCCTACAATGTCTCGATCCAAAGCCACGCCAATGTCCGCTCCGATCACAAGGAGTTCGCCATGGCGTCCGGCGAGATGACGGATTCGACGTTCATCCGCTTCCTGGAGGTAACGCTCGGCGTCTGCGCTGCCGTCTCACGCGACGGGGCGGTGCATTTCGTCTGCATGGACTGGCGGCATATGGAGCATCTGTTGCGCGCCGGCGAGGTCGTCTATGACGAGCTCATCAACCTGTGCGTCTGGAACAAGTCCAATGCCGGCATGGGCTCGCCCTACCGCTCCAAGCATGAACTAGTGTTCGTCTACCGCGCCGGCTCCGCCCAGCATCAAAACAACATCGAGCTCGGCAAACATGGGCGTAACCGGACCAATGTCTGGGACTACAGCTCGGTCAATGTGGGCGGCTCTCGAGGCGCCGAGCTCAAATGGCATCCCACCGTCAAGCCGGCAGCTATGGTCGCCGCCGCCATCCAGGACGTCACGCGTCGTGGCGACTTAGTGCTCGACACCTTCCTGGGCTCCGGCACCACGCTCATCGCCGCCGAACGTACCGGCCGGGTCTGCCGCGGCGTCGAGATCGATCCCGCCTATGTCGACATCGCCATCGAGCGTTGGGAAGCGATCACCGGAAAGACGGCGGAACGGGTCGACAGCGCCGGCGGCTATGATGCTGGCCAGGAGGTCGCGGCATGACCGACAGCGGCGAAGGTGAATACGAAGTCGGCTATGGAAAACCGCCGAAAGCCACCCGCTGGATGAAAGGCGGCCGCTCTCCCAATCCCCGCGGCCGGCCAAAAAAGAGGCCCGTACTCGAACGTGCGCGCTCCACCCGCCAGATCTATGACGACATCATCGCCGTCATGGAGGAGGACGTGGTGGTGCGCACGCCCAAGGGCCAGAAGCGCATTCCCGCGAGCCTAGCCCTTCTGAAGAAGGCTCGCGAGGATGCGTTCAAGGGCAATGGCGTCAACAACCGTGCCTTGCAGAAGCTATATGTGGAGGCAATGGACTTCAGAGAACGCGAGCGCGACACGATCGCCTGGGAGGAGCTCATGGCGTTGGAGAAGAAGCTGAAGCGTGGCGGCATGCTCGCCGAAGACTACGAGATGCTCAACCTCCTGCGCCGCCTTGTCCGTGAAGAGTGAGGATCAACCCGCCAGGATCTTCGACTTCATCCCCTGAAACTCAGCGTCGCTGATCACCCCGGCGTCGAACATCACCTTGGCCTTCTGGATTTCGTCGACCACGCCTCCACCGGTTGCCGGGGCGCCCGCGTGGAAAACGACGCCGCCGGCGGCTGCGCGCACTTCTTCCATTCCGCGAACACGGCGCTTCTCTTCCCAGGCCTGTTCTTCATGCTGAGCGCGGGCATACATGCTGGAGGCGGGCTCACTCGGCACCCCTTCAACGCGGATCGCCATCAGCGGTCGGCCGATGTGGGCGAAGCGGAGGTTGGAGCCGCACAGCATTCCTAAGACGTTCTGTTCAATCGTGGCGTCGATCAGGTCTTTCCACTGGATGTCGGTCATCTTGAAGCCACCCAGCAGGCCGCGCTTCATGGTGATAACCCGGCTGTTGGTGATGGCGATCTGAGTGCGCCGGCTGAACAGGGCGAACACCCGGTGTTGTAGAGCGGAGGTGATCACCTGCTCATCGGCCATCAGCACCTTGTTCAGTTCTCTCTTGGCTTTTTCCGTCCGACCGCCGGCGCCGAGGAACACGGCCGCCATCCAGAGCGCCAGCACCGGTATGCCTAAAAAGGTGGCGATCAGGACGCACGCCGCGACAAGGAAAAACAGAACTCGAAAAATACCTGACATCAGCCCATCCCCTCCTAGGACGAATCGACATTCACCGCATCCAGAGCATTGAAGCGGCGATATGGACGAAGGCGAGGTAGTGGCTGCCCAGCCTGTCGAACCGGGTGGCGAAGCGTCTGAAGTGCTTGAGCTTGTTGAAGCAGCGCTCGACGCGGTTGCGCATCTTGTAGATCAGGGGATCGTGCGGGATCGATGTGTTGCGCGAGCGGGTCGAGGGGATGACGGCCTCGGCTCCGATCCTGGCCAGATGGGCGCGCAGGCTGTTGGCGTCATAGGCTCGGTCGGCGAGGACAGCCGCAGGCTGATAACATTCCAGAAGCGCCGGGACGGCGAGAATGTCGTGGCTCTGGCCTGGCGCGATCAGGAAGCGGACCGGTCGTCCGAGCGTGTCGCAGGCCATGTGGACCTTGGTCGTCAGTCCCCCTCTGGAACGCCCCACAGTCGGATCGAGGCCCCCTTTTTTGAGCCGCTGCCCCGGCCGGTCGTCGCCTGCTGATGAGCCCGCACCAGGGTCGAGTCCAGCATAAGATACCGGTTGTCCCGATCCTCGGCGAGATCGGCGAAGACCTTCTCCCACACCCCGGCCGCCGCCCATCGGCTGAAGCGTTTGTGCGCCGTCCTCCACTTGCCGTAGCGCTCCGGAAGATCCTGCCAGTGGGCGCCGGACCGCAGCACCCAGAGCACCCCGTTCACGAACAGCCGGTTGTCGGACCCCGTCCGGCCGGGGTCCGACGCCTTGCCCGGCAGCAAGGGCGCGATCCGCGACCACTGCGCATCATCCAGTTCGTAACGCTTCACGCCCACCGCTGACCTCCGCTAAAGCGGAGACCTATGAATCACGCATCAGGCCGGGCGTGAATCCCTGAATGTCGATTGGACCTAGAACAAAGGAGTAGGTAGCGGACGGTATTCCGCTGGCGTGCAGTGGGCCTCTTCGTTCTGCGGCGAACGTCTATCGAAATGCACGAACCGCCCACTTTGGCGATCAATGTAGACGTATCGACCGTCAATCGGTTCGAGGAGCTCGATCCGATCGGGCGTCACTTCGTGAATGTCGAGGACATTGCGACATGCGTGGTTGAACGTTTCACCACGCACGGTCGTGGTCCGGCAGTATCGTGATGTCGTCAGATCGAACGAGAAGCGTTCAGTTATAGGCACCCTGCCCCTCAGCGGGTGATATTGAACCGAACCTTCGCAGATCAGATCAAATTGATCGGCAGCCGCAACCGGCGTCGCGACTAGCGACACAGCTATCACTAAAATTCTCAAGAGACTTCTCCCGTCACGTGCCGGGTCAGAAGCCCAGCAATGCTCCTATCGTGGGAGCATAGACAAACCAGGCCATGAGCGGAAGCGCTATTGAGGTGCTTTCATGCCCGCCTGGGTTTCGTCGCCGGTTCACAGGGAGATTGTCGCCGCGCTGATTGAAGCGCGGCGCCAGCGTGGCATGACCCAACGTGATCTCGCCGCAGCGCTCGGCAAGCCGCCTTCGTTTATCGGTAAAATCGAGGCCATCGAGCGGAATGTCAGCGTCCTGGAATTCGTCGCTTGGGCCCGTGCGGTGGAAGCTGACCCCTCAGCACTATTGCCGCTAGGCGGTGAAGTGCCGGAGCTCTGAGCTAGAGCAAGCAGGCAGCTTTTGCCGTGCCTGGTTTGCGCCAAAAGCGGAAGTCCACACCCTGCCGTGAACACGACCTTCGGTGCCTAACTTGGTGCTGTCGAACATCGCAGTAGCTACAAAGCGCCTGATTGTGGCATGCGCCATCACACCGCCATGCGGCTCTTGAGCTAGTGATTAGCTTCCGGGTTGCGGTAACTATCAGGGCACGGCGACGTCGTGGGACCGACAAGGGTTTAGGAGGAGGCCACAGCTGTCTGTCTTATCGACGTGCGGGCCTTGGCGGAGCAGACGATGGCGAAATCAAAGTCAGGCGGGACGACGTCCGGGGAGGTGCCGAAACGGCTGACACCGACCCCTGAAGTGATGCGGGAGCTATATCTCTTATCGGGCAACAACTGCGCGATGCCGGACTGCGATGGCCTGATCATCGACGCCAAGGGCGTCGTGGTGGGTGAAGTCTGCCACATTAGCTCCGCCATGCCAGACGGAGCGCGGTTTGACCCACAGAAAACTAATGAACAACGTCGGGAGGTCTCGAACCTGATCTTGCTGTGCCGGGGTCATCACACCCAAGTGGACAGCAAGCAGCGAAGAAAAGACTATCCGGTCGAAGTGCTAACGAAAATCAAGCGGGAGCACGAAGCCAAATTCAAAGGCCTCGCAGACGCGCTGACGCATTCGTTCAACACCGGCTATGCGGATTCAACCGACAAACTGAAGCCGACGGACGCAAAGACCTATGCTCGTCTAGCGACCATTCTGCCCGAGGCAGCCCTTAAAGGTGAAGACGCGGCGAGACGCAAAAAGCAAATCTCAGCCTACGTCGCAAAGATGAAGGTGGTGCCCGACGCTGAGCGTCTGTTCATGCTCGCGATCATCAAACGCGCGCTCAAACTGGGGAAGGACGAGATGGTTGTGCATGTGGATGACGTGAAGAGCGCCCTGAGCGTCGGTCACAGCCGGATCAAGACCATGGGCGACGCTCTGTCACGCTACGGCGTTGGCGATGTCGATCTCTACGGCACGGGTCGAGGCACCGATGAACACCACGTCGGCATCAGAGACCCCTCCGACTACCTGACCTGGGCAGAGATCGCCGAATTCTGCGACAACACTGGTGTCCCGCTGGACGATTTTGTCCTGCGACTGAAGTTCGGTTTGCTCGACGGCTGAGCACTGGATGTATGGTCATATGCGCCAGTTATGGACATCGGCCTACTGCCCCAAATGCAGATCAATGCTCAGCTGAGAAATGTTCGCTGAAAGCAACAAATAGCGAGGGACGTCTATGGGCGAAGCGAAAAAGAAGATGGCGGCGGCGAGAGAATGGCGGGAGAGCCTTAGCCCGGACGAAATCGTCGTAGCAGACGCTGCGGCCAAGCTTTTCAGCGCGTTTGTCCAGCCCTTTCAGGCCATGGGCATGTGCTACCGCTTAACCTTCTTCCTCGCGGAATACCTGCAGGACCACCACGGGATCAGTGTTGTGCCGATAGTCGGCTACATCAACGATGGCGAGGGGGATATCATGGCGTCCCACGCTTGGATCGAACTTGGAGGGAAGAAGGTCGATCTCGCGCTGGCCTTTACGGAGCATCCCGAGGCCCAACTTGTAGGCGAGGTCCTTATCCTCGATCGCGTGACACGTCCTGGCGTCCGCTACACCTATCATCGCGAGAGGTCGCCGGAGGCGTTGAGGGCGATCATGCGCCTTCGTTCGGATATGAAGTTCGCGACCTTAGCCGACCATAAGGAGCAGGAGCATCTCACCATGAAGGCGCGCGCTCAGAACCCTGACCTGCGTCGCGCTTATCTTGACGACGCTCCTGACGGTTTCGTCTACGATCGCCTGGTTAAGTTGATCGAGTGAACCGGCCAGACAACGCCCTCGCCGGCGCGCGCGCTTGACGCGAGGACCTAGCACTTCGCCAAGCGCACGCAGTGTCGCACCAGCTCACGTTCTGGTGCAGGAGGTCCAGCTATGGTCCCATCCGACTATCCTGACGACTACGATGAGGACGACAGGCTCGACCCGAGCCGCGACTGGGAAGACGCAGCAAGCATCCACCCGGGCGCGCTGCCGGGCGCGCTGCGCCGCCTTACGCTGCTGGGGGACGATCCCTTCCTGAGCATGCAGGCGACGAACATCGGCCTAGTCGACGCCTTCCTTAACACCCTCGAAAGCCGGCTCATGCGTGAGCGCGTGACCCAAGACAGCACACCGCCCGACACCGCCTTTGTGCTCGCACAATCGCAAATGTGGATCTTCTCGACCTATGAGCTGCTGCGCACCTGGAAGCAGCGAGCCAAGGACACCATCAAGCTGATCGAGAACGGCGGGGTCGAGATGCGGCTGGCGAAGCTTCTGAAGCCTCTCAGCTACCGACACACGGCGCGCGAGATGCGGGCGCGGCAGCTGCAAAAGATCGCCATCATGCCCAACGCTTTGGACGTGCTCGACGCGGACTTGCGGCGAACCCATGTAACCTTCGGGCTGATGGAGGCGCTGCGGATGGCGCTGGCCAAGCACGAGGTGCCGAAGGTGAAGGATTCGGTGGCCTTCGCGCCAGGGTACGGTCGGATCAATATGTGGAATGGCTCGATCGACTTCGAGCTGTCCACGGACGCAGGAATTTTAGGGACCACGAGCCATCGCGAACTGGCCGAAGGGCTTCGACATATGTTTAATGGGCCACCGCAGACTTGGGACGAGCTCGCGAACTTCAACGACTACCTGAAGGGCCCGCCAGCGTCGTTTTGGCCTCCAGGACCGTAAGGTCTACAGGTAGGCTTTCATACGGAGCGCCACTATAGTTGGTCGCGCCTTAGAGGTGCCGCTCGATTTTGTCGCTAACCCCAGTGCTGGAAACGTCGAGTACAGGTAACGTGCACTGGAATTCACATTTTACGACTTCAATTACTGGATTCGTGCCCGATAGCGGGCGTTCCGAACGGTGCCGTTGCGTCAGGCTCGGCCTTAGTCGACGCCGCTGATGCGCCATATGCGGAAGTTAGCCACGCGCCCGAGAGGGGCGTTCAGGACGAGCCAGTTCAAGACATCACTCGAGCATCTCGCGAGATTTGAAAGTGAGAATAGTCAAAACCTCTCCATTAGCGGCCCGAATGCTCTGCTCGAAAATCTCGTACCGATCCGCATCGAAGCGATCAAACCAGGCATCAGCTCCGATGATCGTACGAGGCGATTTTTGCATCGCTCCATGCAGGACGTCCAATGCAGCCGATTCCGCATCGATTTCGTCGCGGGGGAACCAGCGTGATGGAACGGCTGGACCGGCGCGAAACCAGCGCCTGCCTTTTGGACCGTGACATACGAGGATTGCTGGCTCTGGACCCAAGGTGACGAGCCTGAGCGCCGTGGCGCTTCGGCTCGTGCCGAACTGTTCACGTAATTCGTCTACGGACTCGAAGGTCGTCTTTTTGAGCTTCGCCGCTGCAGGCTCGAACAGATAACCGTCGCAGTCGCCCTCGTACTATCGGCCGCCACCTCCTCCTGTGACAGCCCTGCGCGCAGCGCGACCGGACCTGAACAGCCGCGCGAAGCGACCATTCAGGACACTGATCTTCGGGTAGTGAACGGAACGGTCGTCGGCATCGCAGATGGCGACACCATCACGGTCGTGATGCCCAACCTAGAGGAGGTGAAGGTTCGGCTCGCAAACATCGATGCGCCGGAGCGCGGACAGCCTTGGGGCAATCGCTCGAAACAGGTCCTCTCCGGTATGGTCTCCGGGCGCGAAGTCGGCGTGAGGCAGACTGACGTGGATCGATGGGGACGGATCGTCGGCCACGTTTCCGTCGGGACCCAAGACGTTAATCGGGAGATGGTCGCGCAAGGCGCCGCTTGGGCGTTCAGGCGCTACCTGACCGACCCTTCTTTGATCGAAGTGGAGGCGGTCGCGAAGCGCGATCGTCTTGGCCTATGGGCCATGCCGGAGGCTGAAACGGTGCCGCCGTGGGAGTGGCGCCAAGGCGTTCGGGAACCGTCGGCTCCGGGTCCGGCACCGGTGCGGCAGCAGGCGCTTCCGTCGGCTGTGCCTGCGGGCGCGGCAGCACTCAGCTGCGGCCCGAAAACTCGATGTTCGCAAATGGCGTCCTGCGCTGAGGCCGAATTTTACCTTCGGCAATGTCGACTGACGACGATAGACGGCAATCGAGATGGAGAGCCGTGTGAGCAGCTTTGCGGGACCGCGTCGCGCTAGCAGGCGCTGCCGGCGTCCGGACAGCGGCGCGGCTGCTCGACGGCGGTGCCCAACGCCAGCCCGCGATCGTTCCGACAGCGAATGACGCGAGTCTGCTTTCGGACCTCAACAAATGTCCGCTGCTGGCGCATGGCTGACATCAGGCTTCTGGCTACAGATCGGACGCGGTCGACGCCGGCTAATGGTGGGAAGCGGAATGCGGATCGTCCTAGTACACGGGCACCACATCCCACCCTGTCAGGCCAAGCATAAACTCTCCGAAATCACGCACAGCCCCGTCGCGCGGTGACCATCGGTTAACAAAGCTGTACTGCCCCTGATTGCTGGCGACTTCGATAATCCACCTCGACCCGTCAAGACCGTCACCGCAGATCTTCGGTCGTTCGCCATGCACCTCAGTCGTACTGAGGGTCGCATGCAGTTGGCTTATTTCAGCATGGGTCAAAGGGCGCTCAAGAGTTCTAGGTCGACCTTGGAAGCCGCCTCCTCCGGCCCTCTGTTTGGCTGTCAAATATGCGCTGTCACCATCCGTTTGGTCTATCCGGACAACTATTGGTTCGTGAAAGCTGCGAAGCCACAATAATCGATATGAAGCGGTCTGGCCGGGACTGTTTCCAGTAGAAATCCTATAGAGTGATGGCTCGCTAAACGCACGAAGCTCTCCTGCAAACCAATCTGCTTCGAATGTAGAAATGACCGCTTCTTCGACATGTCCATAGCGACATCCGCTCGGCTGGTTGAGGAGCATGGGTGCAAAATAGATAGTTCTTGTCGTGCTATACCATCCAGCGAACAGAGCTGCCGCAAGGACCATCAAAGCCAATACTAGCGCGAATCCCTTCGGCATCATCTGGCCCGACATGAAATCATACCCCAAGGAAATTCGCGACTGGCGCGCAGCCGTCAGTGCGCCTGCAATAACCCGATTTCTCATAGTGAACCCAACGTCTGTAAAGGTTCGAGAGCAGACCTCGCCCATTCGCCAGATTGCAGACATTCGCCACGGCTTCCGAATGTCGAGTTGTCGGCGGAATGCCAACGCCTGCTCCTGGCGCTTAGCGGTCGCTAGCTCCCCTCCCCCTGTTCCCGCCTTGTTCGCGAAATGCGCATAAGCGGCATTATGCCGATGCGCCTAATATAACGAGAAGCATTCTGGCGAACATCAGACGGCGGCAAAAACCATAATTTTCACCCGAGTTGTAACCAAAACTCTGGGTCAAACCGTTTGGACGGCACGGCATCGAATTCAGTACTTGGTTCTAACATCCAACGTGCGCTCACGAATCATACGCAACAAAAGCGGCCCATCGTAGATCATATTAAGAGGTATCTTAACACGCCCCGCCACAGTCGATACTAGCGTCAGCTCAGATTCATCCCGACCAATTTCCACACTTACAGGATCATCCCCTTCAAAATCATACCGACGCTCTCTTAAATGACTAACATGTATACTATTTCTATCCACGCGCAAAAACCGATGCGCAGTAAGCGACATTATGAATTCAGGCAAGTATCTTATAAGGCCAACAAACAAAACTAGGCCGCAGGCATAAATAACGTAAATACCTGGCGGCTCTCTCAATGCCCCTAAGTACGTCGTTGGAAGGCCCGGAATAAAACTCGCGAAGCATACACACGCAACGACTACATACCTAGGGACAATCTTTGCGGCATTGTACTTGAAGCTTTGCTCAAATTCTACTGACAATACTGCCCCCTTAATCCAGCGTAGCTTCGAGCGGCAGCTGTGCCGGCCGCCTCTCCCGAGCTAGCACCTGCTGTCGCACCGGCAGCAGCCAAAGCAATTGCGCCGGGCCCTGTCGGTGACGCGCCCATCCCCGCGGCCATGCCGCCTAAAGCGCCTCCCATCGCCCCCCCAACCAGTGGAGCTATGAGATTGAGTGCTATAACATCAACACTCTGCCCTCGCATTGTCCCTTCCCACACGGCGGCACCCATGCCACCGGCGTTGAGTAAGAACCTCATTGGAGCAAAGGCGCGAGCGTGTTCCGATCCCGCAGCCGCTTCAACTGTATTTTCCAGCGCGCCGTGCGCTGAGCCGGCAATACCAGCTGTCATTGCGACTCCCGTAGCCCTTGATCCCGCTTGACAGTCGACCGGCTGTGAACGTCCCTCGAACGAACCGAGAATCGCCCCCCGGAACGGAGTGAATCCGATATTTTGCCCATCGTCCCATCCAGTAAACCGCCACCCGCTCAGAAAGCGTTCAATCCCGTCACGATCACAAATAGCGTTCGAAGGGCATCTTCTTCCAATAACAGGCCCAGTAGTACAATCTGGCCGGTCCATCACAGTCCCACAGTCACGCTCCAGCCCCATCGGATCGGTGAAGTTCACCGGATCCCCACCGACGTAGGCGTAGAGGTTGGGTCCGTCGCCGTATCCAATCGGATCGGTTTGCGTGAACCGCCCCAGCTGGGGCGCGTAGGCACGGGCGCGGTAGTGGTAGAGCTGCGCCTGCGGCAACCACATCTGCCCCGTGTACTGCAGCCGGCCCTGGTTGCCGGCGCCCGGCACGCCGTATTCGTCGTAGGTGTTGATCGCCAGGGTGGCGCCGGAGTTGTCCGTCAGGCCGACCACTGACCCGCGCTCATCAGTCATCAGCCAGCGCCG
Source organism: Brevundimonas sp. (assembly GCF_046295775.1). Lineage (GTDB taxonomy): Bacteria > Pseudomonadota > Alphaproteobacteria > Caulobacterales > Caulobacteraceae > Brevundimonas. Next base: position 13,601 of record NZ_JBKBML010000021.1, read on the forward strand.
GTCGAAGCCCGTGCCCTCATAGGTCGCCAGCACGTCATCCAGGCCCGCGCCCGGCACATAGCGCCGCACCAGCTGGCCAGCGCTGTTGTACTCCCCCACGACCTGATGGCCGTCGTAGAAGAACATCACGTCCTCCGACGAGCCGGTCGTGCGCGCCAGCCGACCCAGCGGATCGTAGAACAGCGACGCGCCATTAGCTGCGATCATCTGATTGGCCTGATCGTAGCCGTAGCTGCCCACGCCGGGGGCCGAGGTGATGTTGAGCCGGGCGTCGTGGCTTGTAGCCGCGCCGTTGATGCTGCCGACTTGGTTGCGGCGGTTATGCGTATAGTTCGTCAGGCCCGCGCCGGGCGTATGGGCGTAGGCGCTGTTGGAGGCGGTGCGGCTCATGATCTGGCCGGCGGGGTTATAGGTGAAGCCCAGCGTTAGGTCCTGCGCCGTGCCCGCCGCATTGTGGGTCAGGCCCGACAGTCTCCCCGCCGCGTCGTAGGCGTAGGTGGTGTTGGCTCCGTTCGCCCGCGTGATCGATGCGCGACGCCCCAGGTTGTCATAGCCGTAGCTGGCCAGGGGCCAGTTGGTCCCATTCTCGCGAACCCCCGTCAGATCGCCGGCGACGTTGTAGTCGTACGCCGCCCAGAAGCCGTCCGGCCAGTGGATCGAGGTCCGACGGCCCGCCACGTCGTAGCCGTAGCTCATCGTGCCCAGGGCCGAGCCCTGGCTGGTCATTCGGCCCAGCGCGTCCCACGCCATCGGCCAGGTCCCGCCGCCGTGCGCCGTGGCGCTCGTCGGCCGGCCGAAGTTGTCATAGGCGTACAGGCCGCCGATCGCTGGGTTGGCCGCCACAGTCACGCTGGTCTGGCGACCCAGGGCGTCATAGGCCGCCGTCGTCACCTCCCCTGCCCGGTTGCGGACGCTGACCACATTGCCGGCCGCGTCGTAGCCGTACTCCTCATAGTCCGTGGTCGAGGTGCCCGCCGTCGATGGATTTGGGTAGCGCATCCGGCGCAGGCGGTCGAAGCCGTCATACGCCATCACCGAGACGTTGCCGTTGCCGTCCGTCAGGCTCTGCGGCAGGCCGTTGGGGGTGTAAGTCACGCTCTCGGTGATCGGCGCGTCGGAGCCGTAGCCCGCCGTGCTGGAGATCGGCCGCCCCGCCGCGTCATAGGCGTAGCGCGTGATCCGGTCGGGGCCGAACACGCCGATCGGCGTCTCCGGCGAGCAGGCGTCAGTCGGAACGGCTCCGTCCATCTTCATGCGCACGGTGACGCACGAGACCCGGCCTGCCGCGTCATAGGACCACTGCTGCTGAGTAAGAGGAGCTACGCCGCCGCTGGGCTGCTCGACGAACTCCAGGCGACCGTACGCGTCATATTTGTTGTTGACCGTCGCCAGCGGGTTGAACGCCCCCCAGGCCCCGGCCGCAGCCGTGCCGGTCTCGACCTTGGTCACCTGACCGCGCGGATTGTAGGTGTATCGCTGAGCGCGGTTCAGCAGAGGCCCGGCGCCGTCCGGGTCAGGGCCGACCATGCCGACGACGCGCCGCGCCGTGTCGTAATGATAGTGGACGCGGTCCCCGGCGCCCGCCAGCGGACCGTCGACCGAAGCGACATCGCCGACGGCGGTGTAGGCCATTGTCGTCGTGGCGCTCAGCGCCCCCGTGCCGTCGCGGTGCGTCACCGCCGTCGGCAGCAGATTGTTGGCCACGCCGGCGGCGCCGTACGTCACCACAGTGCGCGACTCCGCCGCCGTCCCGACACAGCCCGGAGCCGAACCCGTCGCACAGGTGGACACGGAGATCGGAAGCGTGACCGCCAGGCCTGCCGCGACGAAGCCTCCGCCGCTGTTCTTGATGAAGCCCGTCTGAGGCGCATAGGCGATCCGCGTCTGCGGCCGAGGCGCACCCGCCGTAGGCGCGGGAGCGGTGACCGTCAGAAGCCCTCCGTGAACCGGATCGTAGGCGTAGTTCGTCACGCCGCCCCGCGCGTCCGTCACCGAGGTCGGAAGGTTGCAGGTCACTGGATTGGCGCAACTCGCCGGATAGGCCGCGGACGTCGTGATGTTCGCCAGGCCCGAACCAGGCTTGGCCGCATATGCCACCTGAGTGACGTTGCCACGACCGTCGTAGGTGTAGCTGGCGACCTCGCCCTCAGGACCCGTTGCCGTCGCAACGCGCCTTCCGGCGTTATAGGTCCAACTCCAGCTCCGGCTGACGGCTGGGGCCACCGAAGTCACCTGCGTCGCGGAACTCGGTTGACCCACCGTGAGATCGGTCACGACCGTCAGCTTCTGGTCCAGAGGACCGGAGACCTCCATGGTGCGGATCGCACCGGCGTCAGAGATCGCATACTCCCAGCGCCCCGAAGCATCGGTGACGGCCAAGCCCCCCGTCATCAAGTCTCTCTCGGCGCTAATCAGCGGATGGGGATCGGATCCCACCAGAAGGTCCGTGCGCGCCGATGTGCCTAAGCCGGTCGTGCGATAGCGCGTCGCCACGCCATTCTGATCGGTGAAAGTCTGCTCGGTCACCCCGATAGCCGGTGAGGACGAGGAGACCGTCACACTGGGCCAGTTCTGCGAATATGTGCAGCTGAACGCCGAGGGTGCGCAATAGTCGACCGCTAGATTAAGTGCGGTCACCTTATCAACAGCCATCCACAAACTATCGTCCGAAAAGCTATCGGAGACATATTTGTAGTGCACCATATACCCTGTGTTCGTATGGTACGACTGGAGGCGCCCGACAGAGAAGTTCAGACAAAAGCTGGGCGGTGGCCCTCCTGGATATTCGAGTTCGGGGTCTGGATCAGTGCAACTAACGCCCTGAAACTGGGTGTATGTGTATGTTGTCATAGCTCCGTTCGGAGACTGTTTCCGAGTGACTGAGCCGTCCGGAAATGACGTGACGTGCTTCCTCTCCATCAGGTAAGTCGTCCCGTCGCCGCGAGTGTAGACGAACTGGCCGTTAGACGAGTTGTAAACCAAGGTAGACCCGGCGTTCTCTTTCGGCGTGAACACCATGGCCCCAACGGAGGTGAACACCTCGGTCATCCCATCGACCGTCACGACGCAATCGACGCCAATCCCGCAGGACGCAATGCCGCCAACCGCCTGATCCCACCATATGCCATTATCAAGCAGCACGCGGCCGTGGCTCAGTCCTCCGCCCGCAGGTCCAATTGAAACACCGCCCGACACCGGCATCCATTGCCCCGTCACCAGATCAACCCCGCGCTGGTCGAGTGTATAACGCTCAGGAGGGATCGGCTGCGATTGGGACAATGCCGGACCGGCCAATGCACCCGAAGCAAGCAGAGCGACGAAGCTGGCCTGCGCGCTCCGAGTCAGCCGCCTACGCGCACCCGTGTCGTTCACCATCGCCAAAGACTCCCCCAAGCCGGACAACAATCAAGTGTTGTCTGCAGCGACACGACGCGTCAAGGTAGAGCTTGGCTTTATTTATTCGACTTGGGGGAGCGGATGATGAAACGGCTACTTGCGGCGGGAACGACGCTTTTTTTGATTCTGGCGACTGGCGCGCATGCTCAGACGGCCCAGCAGTATCGCTACGACGTCCACGGGCGCTTGGCGCAGACTGAATCCACCTCCGGGCTCACCACTACCTACGGCTTGGATGCGGCGAACAACAGAACGTCGCGGAACGTCACCAACACCTTCGCAGCCTCCTGGCAGGTAGCCGATTTGCCGCATGTTATCGGCTTCCCGGAAGGCGGGGGCTGGGCGGCCAACGTCCATGAGCCGGCCGGGTACATCAATTTAGGGCCCTACACGCCCGGCGTCCCGATTGGTCCTCGCCAAGCGCTCTGGCGAATGATGATCGACGCCCATGACACTACAAACACTCAACTCGTTGCTCGAATCTATGTTTACGATCTCACTGCGGGTCAGGTTCTCGCCCAACGTGACCTGACCCGCCAAGATTGGACGGCGAACTGGACCTATAAGGTGTTTGAGTTGCCCTTCGCCATGGACGCTTGGCGGGCCGGTCATTTGATCGAGTTTAAGACTTATTTTTTCGCGACAGCTCATATAAGAGCCGACTTGGTCGGGTACCGCTGACGACGTCTGACTGGGTCATGCGGCGCACTTGATCGTCTCACCCGTCAAAACAACTAGATGATGTTGCTTGGGCAGAGATTGTTCATCGGCCGACAGCTCTGTCAGGTTAGCCGGCGAAGGCCGAAAAGACTCCCTACCCGAACCTTCTCAGGCGACGGCCGCCAGCCAAGCATCCTCGGCTCCGGCGCGGAAGCGGCGAAGGGTCGTCGGCTGATTAGATGTCTCTGGGTATAGAAGGTGTTGTAGATCGCCGCGTGGGTGGTGAGAAAACGCTGGGCCGAAGTCTGGCTCTTGAACAGCTGCATCTTCCGCTCTCGTCTGCCTTCATCATCCACAGCACGCCACAAGTACATCCGCTTGCCGCCGATCCTGCAGACCACCTCGTCCAGATGCCACCGCGGCGATGGCGCCGGCCGCTTCCGCTTCAGGTTGCGGGCGATCTGCGGTCTGAACTTGATCGTCCAGCAGCGGATGGTCTCGTAGCTGACGTTGATGCCTCTCTGCGCCAGCATCTCCTCGACGTCACGGAAGCTGAGCGTGAAGCGGAAGTAGAGCCAGACGGCATGCCGGATGATCTCAGGCGGGAACCGGTGCCGCTTGAACGAGAGTGACCGCATCTGTTCCTTGCCCCGCCGCGGCCACGCCGGCCGCTAAGTGGAGACAAGTTACCGTTAGACTGACAGCCCCCCCCGTCAGGCCGCCCGCGACGTTGTAGTCATACGCCGCCTAGAAGCGGTCGGGCTAGTGGATCGAGGTCCGACGGCATCACGAAGATGATATTGACTACAAAATCGTCAATAAAAGAAATATAACACTACACCTAGACAGCACCCAAAAACAAGACCAGACAATATTGTCAATGCCACTAGCTTTTTATTCAAGAAGTTACTATTCAAGAAGTTATTAGCCAACGGCGGATTCTTAGATTTTATATCTATAAACTTTACCCAACCAGAAGCAATAAATATAGGAAAAATGGCCAACAATGATATTGTTGTCAATATTCCAAAATTTATATCACTAAACCACGAAAGCAATATTATCGCAAGGCAGATAGCCGCTAATGCTCGCAGCGCAAAAACAATTTTCATGCAATTGCTGTATTTTATAGGCACGGAGAACCCCTTCTTCTTGAAATGGCGCCTGAAAGTCTATCGCCTACGAACCTCTCAGAAATGCTTTGTGCCATATCGTTTGGGATCAAACGCAAAGGTGAAAGCCTTATCGCCAAATCGGCCCCAAGGGGGATCGGATCGCCAGCGAAGCCTTGCATCACCACGCCAGATGTGGCCACGGCACCGCCGAAAGAGGTATGCACGATACCTGCGCTCATCAAGTATCCTCCGATTGCAGCTCCGACGCCCGTCTCCCAACTTACGGATGTAATTGCTGCTCCTGCGACCATAGTCGAAAGACCACCTAGTTCGATCCACCCACCGATGTCTGCCACCATATCTCCTTGGCGCCAAAGGCGGCAGTTGACGTTCGGATCCGCCAAACGCGGTAACTGAGCTGCCCCTCCTTCCGAAACACCTCCCAAACCAGGCCCTCCAAACCAAGGCCCTTCCTGCGATCCGCCCCATTGAATCTGCGGTCCGCCAGTTGGCCCCTCCACGAAGCACACTTCTATATTTTGTGAGTTGTATCCAATTCTTCCATCAGGTTCGCACTTGTCCCTGGCAACCCTCCTTCCAGGCACCAAGGCTTGGAGCCCCATAGGATCGACCCAGTTCACCGGATCCCCTCCCACGTAGGCGTAGAGGTTGGGGCCATCGCCGTATCCGATGGGATCGGTTTGCATGAACCGTCCCAGCTGGGGCGCGTAGGCTCGGGCGCGGTAGTGGTAGAGCTGGGCCTGCGGCAACCACATCTGCCCCGTGTACTGCAGCCGGCCCTGGTTGCCGGCGCCCGGCACGCCGTATTCGTCGTAGGTGTTGATCGCCAGGGTGGCGCCGGAGTTGTCGGTCAGGCCGACCACTGACCCGCGCTCATCGGTCATCAGCCAGCGCCGGTCGAAGCCCGTGCCTTCATAGGTCGCCAGCACGTCGTCCAGGCCCGCGCCCGGCACATGGCGCCGCACCAGCTGGCCGGCGCTGTTGTATTCCCCCACGACCTGATGGCCGTCGTAGAAGAACATCACGTCTTCCGACGAGCCGGTCGTGCGCGCCAGCCGCCCCAGCGGATCGTAGAACAGCGACGCCCCGTTGGCCGAGGTCATCTGATTGGCCTGATCGTAGCCGTAGCTGCCCACGCCGGGGGCCGAGGTGATGTTGAGCCGGGCGTCGTAGCCGACCGCCGCGCCGCCGACGCTGGTGACCTGGTTGCGTCGGTTGTTGGCGTAGCTCGTCAGGCCCGCGCCCGGCGTATGGGCATAGGCGCTGTTGGAGGCTGTGCGGCTCATGATCTGGCCGGCGGGATTGTAGGTGAAGCCCAGCGTCAGGTCCTGCGCCGTACCGGCTGCATCGTGGGTCAGGCCCGACAGCCGCCCCGCCGCGTCGTAGGCGTAGGTGGTGTTGGCTCCGTTCGCCCGCGTGATCGACGCGCGACGGCCCAGGTTGTCATAGCCGTAGCTGGCCAGGGGCCAGTTGGTCCCGTTCTCGCGCACCCCCGTCAGATCGCCCGCGACGTTGTAGTCGTAGGCCGCCCAGAAGCCGTCAGGCCACTGGATCGAGGTCCGACGGCCCGCCGCGTCGTAGCCGTAGCTCATCGTGCCGAGGATCGAGCCCTGGCTGGTCATTCGGCCCAGCGCGTCCCACGCCATCGGCCAGGTCCCGCCGCCGTGCGCCGTGGCGCTCGTCGGCCGGCCCAGATTGTCGTAGGCGTACAGGCCGCCGATCGCCGGGTTGGCCGCCGCAGTCACGCTGGTCTGGCGACCCAGGGCGTCATAGGCCGCCGTCGTCACCTCCCCTGCCCGGTTGCGGACGCTGACCACATTGCCGGCCGCGTCGTAGCCGTACTCCTCATAGTCCGTGGTCGAGGTTCCGGCGGTTGACGGGTTCGCTCCCATGCCCCCGCCACCACAGCTGCAGCCGCCTGTCCCGCCCGTCCCGCCTGCATACGCGGCTCAGCCGCCTCCAGCAGGTTACACGCCTCCGCCAGCTTACACGCCGCCTCTGGATTCCGTGTCGCCACCCACGATTTCTAGGACCGGCGAAAACAGAAACCGCTCGCTAGTCATCGACACCACGCGCGCAGGCCCATCAAGTCCCGGTTCCGGCCCGTCGTCAGTCGCTGAAAACGTTAGCCGCCCGGATCGGATCGCTTCGGCCAACTCCATCATTCCGCAGGGCTCTCTGATCCCTGCCGTCTTGGAGACAGCGCTGGACTCTACCCAACCAGGCGTCGTTCGAGCCATCGTCTCGCGCGCCATCACAGGCTTTGATGGCAGAAAGGTTCTGGTCCCCCGCGGATCACGGATTTTTGGAGAGTATCAAGCTGACCTGTCAGCAGGCCAAAACCGTGCGCTGATCCAATGGTCACGACTTGTCCGCCCAGACGGCGTGACAATAGCCTTAGGTTCTCCGGCCGCTGATCTACAGGGGCGCATTGGGCTTCGGGGCCAGGTGGACAATCACTTCCTGCAGCGGTTCGGTTCGGCTCTGCTGCAGACCACGGTCAGTCTCGGCACGGCTATCGCGGGTCGGAGCATTGGCGGCGACGGGGCGTTGATCCTTGCGTTGCCTGGCTCAATTCAAAACACCGGCCCCACGGGCCCTGCGACGCAACGGCTCACGCCGACGCTGAGGGTTCCTGCCGGCGCGAGTGTGAGTGTTCTAGTTGCACGAGACCTGGATTTCGCAACGGCAAGCGAGCGGTCGTGACCGAGCCGACCGATTCCGGACAAATTTATCTCCAGAGCTATCTGGCCCCATTTTCCGCTGTACTGCGCCGACCGGACGTTACGGACGTTTACGTCAATCGTCCTGGCGAAATCTGGATTGAGACTGTTGGTGGAACGATTGAGCGGACGAAAGTCGATACGCTTTCCAGCAGCGTCCTTGAAAGATTGGCCCGCCAGATTGCGGCGCACGCACACCAAGGCATAAGTCGCGAACATCCACTGCTGTCCGCTTCCCTGCCAAGCGGCGAACGCATTCAGATCATCCTTCCACCAGCCACACGCGGGCATCTGGCGATGGCAATCCGAAAGCACGTGGCCGTCGGTCTCAAGCTAGACGATTACGCATCAAACGGAGGGTTTGAGGGACTGGGGTCGCGGACGGCTGAGACCACAGAACTTAAGAACAAGCTCGAAGTGCTGCTTGCGTCCGGAGATTATGTGGCCCTGCTCTCTTCCGCGGTGAAGGGCAGGATGAACATCCTCGTTTCAGGCGGTACGTCTACTGGCAAGACCACGTTCCTTGACGCCCTCATCCGGGAGATCGACCCCTCGGAACGCCTGATCGTGATCGAAGACGCCCCGGAACTGAAGTTGAACCATGAGAATGCTGTGGGTCTGTTGTCTGCTCGCAGCGCGCTCAGCGAAACTGCTGTCACAACCGATGACCTTTTGAACGCAGCTTTGAGAATGCGGCCGGACCGGATCATCTTAGGCGAGCTTCGAGGAGCGGAAGCCTACGCATTTCTCCGAGCCGTAAACACCGGCCATCCTGGGTCCATGACAACCGTGCACGCAAACTCTCCCGAGCACGCTATCGAGCAAATAGCTCTGCTGGTCCTCCAAAGCGGCACAGCCCTCCGGCGTGAAGACATAGCTCACTACATCCGTTCAACGGTTGATGTGTACGTGCATCTGGAGCGAACGGCTAAGGGCCGGCGGATAACCGATGTTTATCTGCCTGATATCGGCGGCACCCCCCGCAACCGCCGAACTTGAGCTAGAGACAAGTTCGCATTGGACTGACTGCACCGCCACCCTTTTCCGTCAGGCGCCCGTCACGGGTCGAAGCAACCCGAGAATGGCTGAGCCGGCGATCAGGACGGCGGTGACGCACAGGGTCAAGACGACAGTCATCCTGAAGTGTTTGTGCAGAAAGTATAAAAGCTCTCCCGCCACGACGCTCTCCTGCAACAGCCCGCCCCATAATGGCACAGGCCGGAGGGACTGACGCAACAAACGTGCGTGAACGGTAGCGGACAGAACTAGACCAGCCGGCTTTGCTCCAACGCCGCGCCGATGAAGCTGGCGAACAGCGGGTGCGGGGCGAACGGGCGGCTTTTCAGTTCCGGATGGTACTGCACGCCGATGAACCACGGGTGGTCCGGCCGCTCGACAGTCTCGGGCAGCACGCCGTCAGGCGACAGGCCCGAGAAGACCATGCCGGCCTCCTCGATCGCCTCGCGGTAGTTGATGTTGACCTCGTAGCGGTGGCGATGGCGCTCGCTGATGTCGGTTGCGCCGTAAATGTCGGCGATCCGGGTCCCGGCCTTCAGCGTCGAGGCATAGGCCCCCAGGCGCATGGTGCCGCCCAGATCGCCGCCCTGCTGGCGCAGAACGCGCTGATTGCCCTGTGTCCATTCGGTCATCAAACCGACGACAGGTTCGGCCGCCGGCCCGAACTCTGTCGAGGAGGCTTTGCTCAGACCCGCCAGGTTCCGGGCGGTTTCGATCACCGCCATCTGCATGCCGAAGCAGATGCCGAAATACGGAATATGCCGCTCGCGAGCGAAGCGGGCCGCCTCGATCTTCCCCTCCGCCCCGCGTTCCCCGAAGCCACCGGGCACCAGAATGGCGTGGGCGTTCTGGAGCCGCTCGGCGCAGGCTTCGGGGTCGCCCTCGAAGGTGTCGGCCTCGACCCAGTCGATGTTGACCTTGGCGTTGTTGGCCACGCCGCCGTGATGCAGCGCCTCGATCAGCGACTTGTAGGCGTCCTTCAGCACTGTGTACTTGCCGACGACGGCGACGGTGACCTCGCCGTCCGGATTGGTGCGGCGGCGCACGATCTCTTCCCAGCCAGACAGGTCCGGCTCGGGCGCGTCGGTGACGCCGAAGTGGGCCAGGACTTCGCGGTCAAGCCCCTCGCGGTGATAGTCCAGCGGCACGGCGTAGATGTCGGCCGAATCCATCGCCTGGATCACGCCGCTCTCGCGCACATTGCAGAAGAGGCCGATCTTGCGCTTCTCGTCGGCCGGAATCGGCTGTTCGCAGCGGCACAGCAGGATGTCAGGCTGAATGCCGATGGAGCGCAGTTCCTTGACCGAGTGCTGCGTCGGCTTGGTCTTCATCTCGCCGGCGGTCTTGATGAAGGGCAGCAGCGTCAGGTGCACGAAGCACGACTGCCCGCGCGGCAGATCCTGGCCCAACTGACGGATAGCTTCGAAGAACGGCAGCCCCTCGATGTCGCCGACCGTGCCGCCGATTTCGACCAGCACGAAGTCCACGTCCTCGCCGTCGTCGGTCAGGGCCTTGGTCAGGCAGAAGGATTTGATCTGGTCGGTGACGTGCGGGATCACCTGAACCGTGGCGCCCAGATAGTCGCCGCGCCGCTCTTTCTCGAGGATGGTCGAATAGATGCGGCCGGTCGTGATGTTGTCGGACTTGGCCGCCGACACGCCGGTGAACCGCTCGTAGTGGCCCAGGTCCAGGTCGGTCTCGGCGCCGTCGTCGGTGACGAAGACCTCACCGTGCTGATACGGGCTCATCGTGCCCGGATCGACGTTCAGATAGGGGTCGAGCTTGCGCAGGCGGACCTTGTAGCCGCGCGCCTGAAGAAGCGCTCCGAGAGCGGCGGAGGCGAGGCCTTTTCCAAGCGAGGAAACCACGCCGCCGGTGATGAACACATAGCGAGCCATGGGCGGACACCCTACTGCATGATTCGCCCGGCGCGAGAGTGCGCGATGCGGCGAACTGTTGATCAAAAGAAGAAAGCGCGCCGGTCGGGCGCGCTTTCAGGGTCGTTTCTAGTCCTGTCGCCCTACTGGGCGGGAGCGGGAGCGGGAGCTGGCGCCGGAGCGGAGGCCGCCGGAAGGCTGGCTTCCAGGTCGTCCAGCGAAGGCGCGGTCCGCGTCGGCGCGGCCGGTTCGGCGGGTTGAGCGCCCGCCGCGGCCGGGGCCTGATCGCCGATGGCGATGGAGCCGATGGCGTCGGCGTCGATCACCGAGCGCGAGCCGCGCTCCATGTTGCCGGCGATGGTCAGGCCGATGGCGCACAGGAAGAACAGCACCGCCAAGATCGAAGTGGTGCGCGTCAGCAGGTTCGCCGCGCCGCGCGCGGTCATGAAGCCGCCGCCACCGCCGCCACCGCCGCCCATGCCCAGGGCGCCGCCCTCTGACTTCTGCAGCAGGATCACCCCGGACAGGGCGACCGAGATGATGATCATGGCGACGAGGAGAATGGTCTGGAGCATGGCAGCCGACATGTGGGCGCGGAACTGCGCCGATCAAGCGGCGGCCTCTAACACCGAAGCCGCTCGCGAGCAATCAAAGGGTGGCGCGAACGATCAGGCCGCGCGGATGATGGCCAGGAAGTCATCGGCCTTGAGCGACGCGCCGCCGACCAGGGCCCCGCCGACCTCTTCCACTGCCAAAATCTCGGCCGCGTTGCTGGGCTTGACTGACCCGCCGTACAGAATCAGCGGCGCCTGGCCGCCTTCGCCCAGTTGCTCGACCAGGGCGGCGCGCACGGCGGCGTGGACCTCGGCGATCTGCTCCAGCGTCGGCGTCAGCCCCGTCCCGATAGCCCAGACTGGCTCATAGGCTACGGCGAAGGCTCGCCCGTTCAGCGACATCGGCAGCGAACCGGAGATCTGGCTCCTGACCACTTCGATGGCACGGCCGGCCTCGCGCTCCTGCAACGTCTCGCCGATGCAGATGACGGGCTCTAGGCCCGCACGCAGGGCGGCCTCCACCTTGGCGGACACGTCGGCGTCCGTCTCGCCGTGTCCCTGTCTGCGCTCGGAATGGCCCAGGATCACGAGAGCGGCCCCCGCTTCGGCGAGCAACTCGGCCGAAATGTCGCCCGTGAAGGCGCCGGCCGCCTCGGCGCGACAGTCCTGCCCTCCAACCTCGACCACGGAGCCCGAGGCGAGTTCAGCAAGGCGCGAGACCAGCGTTGCGGGCGGCATGACGGCCACGCGGGATGACGTCGGCTCGCTGACCAGGGCCTCGATCAGACGGCGCGCCTGAGCCAGGCCGTCCGCCTGACCGTTCATCTTCCAGTTGCCGGCGATAAGCTTCACGGATCGTTTCATGCGCCTTCTTTAGGCGCCGCTTTTCCTCAAGCCAAGCCGTGACCGATCGCCTCGCCTTGCGGTCGCCACGGGTCGCGCCCTATACGGCCGTAGGGGCGCTTCGCCCGGTTCCAAGCCGCAGGTCCGTTTCATGATCTCGATGTTCCGCAACTTCGCCAAGTCCAAGTGGGCCGTGGGGTTGCTCGCCGTGATGGCGCTCAGCCTGCTGATCACGGGCGGCAGCCAGGTCGATATCTTCGGCAGCCTGGGACCGCGTCACGTCATCGAGGCCGGCGACCGCAGTCAGGGCCAGGAAGAGTTCCGGCGCGCGTTCGAGCGGGTTCGCGCCGACATCCAGAACCGATCGGGCCAGCCGGTGGCGTTCCAGGACCTGGTCAACGAAGGTCTTCATCTGCGTTACCTCGAAAGCCAGACCCAGCGGTTCGGCTTCCTGGAATGGGCCTGGGGCGCCGGCATCCGGCCCGGCAAGGAGCTGGTGCTGAAGCAGATCCGCGCCCTGCCCGCCTTCTTCAATCAGGTGACCGGTCAGTTCGACCCCGACCGCTATAACCAGATCCTGGCCGAGCAGAACGTCACCTCGGTCGAGATTGAACAGGATTTCCGCGACCAGGCGCTGCTTGAGCATTTCGGCTCGGGCCTGTTCGCCGGCGCGCGCGTTCCTCGCATCTACGGCGCTCTGGTGGCGGGTCAGGCGCTGGAGAGCCGCGACGGACGCTGGTTCGTCGTCAGCCAGGCGATGGCCGGCACGACGGCTGCGCCGACGGACGAGCAGCTGACCGCCTTCCTGAACGAAAACGCCGCCCAGCTGCGCCGGCCCGAGTTCCGCATGGCCTCGCTGGTCCTGTTCTCGCCGGACGCCGCTGCGATCCAGGCGCTCCCGATCACCGAGGCGCAGATCGCGGAACGGTTCGAGTTCCAGAAGGACGCCCTGTCCGAGCCCGAGCGCCGCAGCTTCACCACCCTGACCGCGCCGTCGCGCGAGGTCGCGCAACGCATCCAGGCCGCGCTGCAGGCCGGCGAAGACCCCGCCGCCGTGGGCCGCGCCAACAATATTCGTCCGGCCGTCTATGACACGCAGCCGCAGAGCGCGATCGGCGACCGTCCGGTCGCCGAGGCCGCCTTTGGCATGACGCCCGGTCAGGTGTCCCAGCCGGTTCAGGCCGGCGTCGGATTCACGGTCATCAAGCTGGACACGGTCACGCCTGGTCGTGCGGTGACGCTGGACAGCGCCCGGCCCCAGATCGTCGAGGAACTGCGTGGTCAGGCCGCTCGCGCCCAGACTTTCGAACGCGTCGAGGCCTATGAGCGCGCGCGCAACGAAGGAAAGACCCTGACCGCCGCCGCCCAGGAAGTCGGAGCGCGCATCATCCAGCTGCCGCCGGTGACGGCCGACGGTCAGCTGCCCGACGGCCAGCCGATGAACGCCCCGCCGCAGGTGCTCTCCAGCATCGCCAGCCTGAGCAAGGGCGGCGAAAGCGATGTCATCGACGCGGGCCAGGGCCAGTATTTCGCGGTCCGTCTGGAAGACATCACCCCGGCCGCGCTGCCGACCCTGGCCGAGGTGCGCGAGCCCCTGGCGCAGCAATGGGTGCTGCGCGAAAACGCCAAGCGCCTGGCCGCCAAGGCCGAGGAACTGGCCGGTCGCGTGCGCGGCGGCGAGGACATCGGCGCCGTGGCTGCATCGGCCGGAGCCACCCTCATCACCCGGGAGGGCGTCCAGCGCAGCCAGGAGACGGTGAACGAACTGGGCCAAGGCGCCCTGCAGGGCCTGTTCGGTCAGGCGCGCGGCCAGGTGTTCAGCCAGCCGAACAGCAACAACGCCTTCGTCGTCGGTCGCGTCGATCAGATCCGCGCGCCCTCGGCCGCGATCGCCGCGCCGCTGGCCGAACAGGCTCGTCCGCGCGTCACCCAGGACATGTTCGACGGCCTGATCCAGACCGCGTTCAACGCGGCGGCCGTCAAGGTGAAGGCCAGGAACGACCCCGCGCGCGCCCTGGAAGCGATCGGCGTCGAGGCCGCGGCCAACCCGGCCGGCGCCCCCGCCCCGGCGGCCCCGGCTGCTCCGGCGGGCCAATGACGGCAGAGGCCGGGGCCGCCGCAACGGCCTTCCGCGACGCACTCGGCGCCGGTCGGCCGGCGGTTCTGGTTCGGCGGTTGGTGGACGATCTGGAGACCCCCGTCTCGGCCTTCTTGAAGGTCGGGCGCGGGCGGCCCTGGACCTGTCTGCTGGAGTCAGTGGAAGGCGGCGCGGTCAACGGCCGCTATTCGATCCTGACGCTGGACCCCGATGTGGTCTGGCGCTGCCGCGGCGGCCAGGCCGAGACGGCGCGCGGCGAAGGCGTCGCTGCAGGCCGGTTTGAGGCTGAAGCTTCTCCCACACTGGACTCGCTGCGCGCCCTCATGGCGGCGTCCCGCTTCGCGCTGCCCGACGACCTGCCGCCCATGGCCGCCGGTCTGTTCGGCGTCTTCGGCTACGATATGGTGCGGCTGCTGGAGCCGCTGGGTCAGGCCAATCCCGACCCGCTGGACCTGCCCGACGCCGTGCTGACGCGCCCGTCGCTGGTGGCTATCTTCGATTCGGTCGCGCACGAGATCGTGCTGATCGCCGCCGCCTACCCCGACGCCGGGGCCGATCCCGAGCAGGCTCTGACATCGGCCCAGGCGCGGCTGGATCGGTTCGAGGCCGAACTGTCCGCCGCCACGCCCCGCCCTGCTGGAAACAGAGCCGCTGCCCCGGCCTTCGCCTCGCCGGTCGACGAGGCCGGCTTCGGCGCCCTGGTGGCACGTGCCAAGGACTACATCGGTGCCGGCGACATCTTCCAGGTGGTGCTGAGCCACCGCTTCAGCGCGCCGTTCGAGGGCGACCCCTTCGCCGTCTACCGCACCCTGCGCCGCCAGAACCCGTCGCCCTATCTGTTTTATCTGGACATGGCGGACTTCCAGCTGGCCGGCTCCAGTCCCGAGATCTTGGTTCGGCTCAAGAACGGCGAGGTCACCATCCGCCCCCTGGCCGGCACCCGTCCGCGCGGCGCGACGCCCGAGGCCGATCGCGCCCTGGAGGCCGAACTGCTGGCCGATCCCAAGGAGCGGGCCGAGCACCTGATGCTGCTGGACCTGGGCCGCAACGACGTCGGCCGAGTGTCCCAGCCGGGCTCGGTGCGGGTGGCCGAAAGCTTCAAGATCGAGCGCTACAGCCAGGTGATGCACATCGTGTCGGACGTGCGCGGCCGGGCCGACCCGAAGCTGGACGCCGTTGACGCCCTGCTCGCCGCCCTGCCCGCCGGCACGCTGTCCGGCGCGCCCAAAGTCCGCGCGATGGAGGTCATCGACGAGCTGGAGACGACCAAGCGCGGCGTCGGCTACGGCGGCGGCGTGGGCTACATCTCGGCAGACGGCCAGGCAGACATCTGCATCGTGCTGCGCACCGCCCTGTTCGCCCGCGATCAGGTCTTCGTCCAGGCCGGCGCGGGCGTCGTGGCCGACAGCGATCCGGCCGCCGAATACGCCGAAACCCTGGCCAAGGCCCGCGCGCCGATGCGGGCCGCGGGAGACGCCTGGCGGTTCAAGAGCTGAAGCGGCCCGGCGCCGACGTCCATCATCGGACGTCGCCGGGGTCTGTTATGGGTGGAAAGCGGACTTACTGAACTCTAGGCCCGGGTGCAGACCGGGGTGTTCGACCATCATTCAAACCGTAGGCTTCCATAAACAAGAGGTAGTCGCCGTATTGCGGGCGCTCCGCAGTCCCACAAATAGTCTCTAGCTGGCGCTCACGCAGAAGCTCACCATCAACGGAGACGAATGTCGCTTGATCATTCCTTGTTTCTATCGTGTCGGCGTTGGGTCGGTAGAAGCTGCTTTGGAACAATCTGAACGATTTTGCGCGACAATCGAAATCGATCCACTCGTCACTGTAGGCTGGCGTTCTTCCGCCAGATAGCGACACCCCGTTTCGATAGACCGTATAAACATGCAGGCGCAGGCTACCGTTTGACAGAGCTAGTGGGCTTCCTACGGCTGTCGCCATGTCCTGATCGGCGTAGGCGACGACCACTTCGTTCCTGGGAAAGACCATCCGCTGGCTGGTGAGCAGCTGGATCAGAATCGTAGCTGAAATCGCGAGTTCGCTGATGGCCATCGTCGCATCACAGCACACCTATCCCAGGTCGCCTATGGGTAGAAAGCGGTCTTCGGCTTCAAAGCTGAGAGCGGACACTGAGCTTAAGACCGGAAAACGGACGCTGTAGGTTTCCGCAAGGGTGGTTAGATCACCAGCGCCATCCGGCAGCGCGCGATACGCAACAAAAAGGTGGTCGCCGGCTACGGGCCCGATCCACGGAATAGATCGATCATTCGCGCTGTCTGCTCGGCGGGGTCGAGTCGTTCGCTGTGGCCTTGATATAGCGATATAAGATAGGCCTCGTCCCATTCGGTGATGCCGCTGTATCCTTGAGGATTTTCGAAAAGGTTCAGGATGGTATCAAAACTGGCTAAATCTGCCTCAGGATCAACCTGCGCCATAGCAATGAAGGCAATGTAGTCGGCCAGTTGTTCCAAGCTAAAACCGTCAGTGGCTTGAGCGTCAACAATCATCCACAGCCCGACGATCTGGTCTGTTACCGCGTTGCATGATCGACCAGTGCGCGACCCACCGAAGCCCGCGAGATTGATGTCTTTTAGCGATACTGATCGCGAGTAGCAGGGTAGAGCCACTGCGGGCTCGCCAGGCAAGCGAATGGCCGGGGCGCCCGTTATAACATTAACTGGGAGGCTTACGTGCCACCATCGCACCGGCGCGTCAGAGAGCCGGAACGCTGTCAGCGCAGCTGCTCCGCGGTTCGACTGCGTGGATCCGAAGCGGAAAAACTTCGACCTGAACCGATCGACCACAGCGTCAGCCAGGACCGCCCCATCGGCGGCACCCATGATCACGATATTGGGGGCGCAGCCGTCATTCTGTAGTGCGACGTCGAGGGCGGTCGCAACCTCTGTTGTTCGCCTGACGATCTCAGTCCTGACATCTGGCCGGAAGTTTACGGCATCCACGCAAATAGCCGTGTTCCATCGCGCAAGCCCCCGCATACGAGCGGGCGCAGCCAGAGATCCGACGAACTGCTCAACAGCGGTTTCAAGCGCGCGTCCGCGAACTATAACATCATCAACTGTAGTTGGCTCATCCAGCCCGTCTTGAGCCTGCGCTGCAGCGGAGGCACTCACCCCGGCCAGCAACAATACCAACCATAAAACGTATCTGGTCAAAGCACCGCGCATACGCACCGATAACACTGATCGCCGTTACTTAGAAGCGTTACGCTCATCTGTGTCGGCGGCCTGTATGCTCCGATGGGGTTTACTGCATTCGATCACCGCCACCGGAACGCGATACGACTTGCCCGCCTTCCGGTCCGCCGGGGCGGGCGTTCGTCGCTTCATGATACGTCCCCACGCCTCACACGGTTAGGATGCGTCATCCTGCCGCATAGCTCGCAGTGGTTTAGCGATTGAACTCGCGATCCTCACGTTCCGTGGGAGAGGGAAACATCATGCTGAAGAAAGTACTCGCAGCCGCCGCAATGGTTGGCGCTCTTGCGTTCTCACCCGCTACCGTTGTTGCCAATGTTCCAGCAGCACCCGCCCCTTGCACTGCCACGTCGTGCCCGGACTTCGACAACTGCATGATCGTTTGCTGGAAGATCACCGGCAACCATGAGCGGTGCGTCCTAGAGTGTCAGGACGCAGTCTGCGACGGCGGGGAACCTCCGATTATAATCCCCTGACGATCGCGCTACGGCTCGCTGGTTCGCTAGCCAAAGAGAAACCCCGGCTCTTAGGAGCCGGGGTTTTTGCTGCTCGACGCACGCCGACCCTGAGCGCCTGCGCGACGATGACGGGTTCCGGCGGGATTGAGCAGATCCAGGGGGCGACCACCTTCTGCGTCGTCGCCCGGCCGATCACTGGTCGTCGCGGGACACCGACGAGACCATCCGCGAGGTGAAAGAGCATAACGCGGTGTGGATGCGGCTTTGCAAAGAGTGACGCGAGAAGCGGACGCTCTGAACGTCAGCTTTTGGTGGGAAGCGGACCTACCGAACTAAGACTCCCGGTCGGGACCGAGGCGAGCGCCCATCGTTCAAGCCGTAAGCTTCCATGAACAAGAAATAGTCAGCGTATCGCGGACCCTCCACAGTCCCGCAGGCTGCTTCTAGCTGGCGTGATCGCAAAAAATTGCCTTCAACAAAGACGAACGCCGCTCGATCATCTCTGGCCTCAACCGTCTCGGCGTTAGGACGGTAGAAACTGCTCTGAAAAAGCCTGAACGTTTTTTCGCGGCAATCGAAATCAACCCACTCGTCACTATAGGCCGGCGTCCGTCCGCCAGACAGCGCCACGCCATTTCTATATACAGTGTAGACATGCACGCGCAGCTTGCCACTGGGCAGCACCTGCGGGGTTCGTACGGCTGTCGCTACTTCCTGATCAGCATAGGCGACGAGGACTTGGTGATCAGGAAAAACCGCTCGTTCGCTAGGGATCAGTTGGATCACAAGCGTAGCTGAAAGCGCGAGTTCGCTGATGATCATGGATGGATCACAGCATACATGTCCAAAGTCTCCAACGGGTCGAAAGCAGACGCTGGCACAACTGCCGGACCTAGACGCCAAATCCCGGACCAAGCACGACCGCGCCGGCCATCAGCACGGCCGACAGCGCCATTGCGGAAGCGGCGGCCAGCAGGCCCCAGGCGTTCGAGCGAACCGTGGGCTCGGCCAGCAGCTGGCGGGCCTTTTCGATGCGGGCGACGTCGGTCATGGCGATTCCTCCGAGCCGATCCGAGCATGGGGTGGTTAACCGAAGCGTTAAGGCCGTCGCCGGGCGCTCCCTCGACTTTCCGCGCCGCGCGAATATCTGAGCGCAAAGGCCGTCGCCATCTGGCCGATTTCGCACTAGAAGCCGCTCATGATCCTGGTCGTCGATAACTACGACAGCTTCACCTACAACCTCGTCCACTACCTCGCGGAGCTGGGCGCGCAGACGCATGTCGTGCGCAACGACGATCTGAGCGTCGACGAGGCCTGGGCGCTGAAGCCGCAGGGCGTGCTGCTGTCGCCCGGCCCTTGCGCGCCAGATCAGGCGGGCATCTGCCTGGGCCTGATCGAAAGCGCGCCCGAATCCATGCCGATCCTGGGCGTCTGCCTGGGGCATCAATCCATTGGCCAGGCGTTCGGCGGCGAGGTCGTGCGGGCCAAGACCCTGATGCACGGCAAGACCTCGCCCATCGAGCATGAGGGACGCGGCGTGTTCGCCGGCCTGCCCTCACCCTTTACGGCGACGCGCTATCATTCGCTGGCGGTGCGGCGCGAGACCCTGCCGGACGCGCTGGAGGTCACGGCCTGGACGGCGGATGGCGAGATCATGGGCCTGTCGCACCGGACGCGGCCGATCCACGGCGTGCAGTTCCACCCCGAATCGATCGCCACCGAGAACGGCCACGACCTGATCGCCAACTTCCTGGACATCGCCGGCGTGCGTCGGCTGAAGGCGGCCTGAATTGGCCGACGGGTTCAAGCCTCTGCTGTCGCGCCTGGTCGAGGGCCATGCCCTGACGGGCGATCAGGCGCTCGACTTCTTCGCCGCCTGCCTGCGCGGCGAACCGACGCCGGCCCAGGTCGCCTCGGCCGTCACGGCCATGCGGATGCGCGGCGAGACGGTGGACGAGATCGCCGCCTTCGCGCTTGCCATGCGCCAGGCCGCGCTGACGCTGGACCACCCCTACGACGCCATCGACACCTGTGGCACCGGCGGCGACGGGGCCCACACCTTCAACATCTCGACCGCCGCGGCCCTGGTGCTGGCCGGTGCAGGCGTGAAGGTCGCCAAGCACGGCAACCGGGCGCTCAGTTCCAAGTCCGGGTCGTCGGACGTGCTGTCGGCGCTCGGCGTCAATCTGGGCGCCGATCAGGCCCAGCAGCGTCGCGCGCTGGATGAGGCCGGCATCGCCTTCCTGTTCGCCCCCCACTACCACGGGGCAATGCGCCACGTCGGGCCGGTGCGGGCCGAGATCGGGTTCCGCACCGTGTTCAACCTGCTGGGCCCGCTGTCCAATCCCGCCGGTGCGCGGCGTCAGGTCATGGGCGTCTATGACCCGCGCCTGCTTGAGCCGCTGGCCGAGGTGCTGGGCCGCCTGGGCGCCGTGCGCGCCTGGACCGTGCATGGACAGGGGCTGGACGAGCTGACCCTGACCGGACCGACCGAGGTGGCGGAGTGGCGCGACGGCGCCGTCCGCCGCTTTCAGGTCACGCCCGAAGACGCAGGCCTGGCTCGCGCCGAAATCGAAGCGCTGCGCGGCGGCGACGCCGAGCATAACGCGGCCGCCCTGTCGGCTCTGCTGAACGGTGCGCCGGGCGCCTATCGCGACGTGGTCCTGCTGAACGCCGCCGCCGCTCTGGTGGTGGCCGACCGCGCCGCTGACCTGGCCGAGGGCGCGGCGATCGCCGCCGCCGCCATCGATGATGGCCGGGCGCGTCAGGCGCTTGAGCAACTGATCAAGGCCACCAACACCCCCATCGAAGGCGACGGCGAATGACCGACGTGCTGGCGCGCATCGCCGCCTACAAGCGGGAAGAGGTCTCGGTCCGCAAGGCCGAGCGGTCTCAGGACGCCGTCGAACAGGCCGCCGCCCAGGTCTCGGCCCCGCGCGGCTTCCGCGCCGCGCTGGAATGGGCGCACGAGGAGACGGGACGCCCGGCCCTGATCGCCGAGATCAAGAAGGCCAGCCCGTCCAAGGGCGTCATCCGCCCCGACTTCGACCCGCCGTCGCTGGCGCAGGCGTATGAGCGGGGCGGCGCCGCCTGTCTGTCGGTCCTGACCGATGGCCCCAGCTTTCAGGGCGACGACGCCTATCTGATGCAGGCGCGGGCGGCGACGGCCCTGCCCTGCCTGCGCAAGGATTTCCTGGTCGATCCCTGGCAGGTGGCCGAAAGCCGGGAACTGGGCGCCGACTGCATCCTGATCATCCTGGCCATGATCGATGACGCTCTGGCCGCCGAGCTGTTGGCCGAGGCGGCGCGGTTCGGGATGGACGCTTTGATCGAGACCCACGACGAGGCCGAAATGGCGCGAGCCTGCCGCCTGGGCGGCGATCTGGTCGGCATCAACAATCGGTCTCTGCGGACGTTTGAGGTCGATCTGGGCGTGACCGAGGTGCTGGCGATGCTGAGCCCGCCCCGCGCCCTGCTTGTCGCCGAAAGCGGCATCTTCACCGCCGAAGACGTGGCCCGTGTTTCCGCCGCCGACGCCCAGGCCATCCTGGTCGGCGAAAGCCTGATGCGGCAGGAGGATGTCGAGGCGGCGACCCGGGTCTTGCTGGCGTGACCGTCGTCGCGCGCTTTCACGCCGGAAAGCTGGTCGGCTACGGGGCCCTCGCGTTCGTGCTCTTGGTGGTCGGCGGCTGGATGCTCGCCTCTGGAGACCGCGGCAACGCTCGCACCATGGTTGCGGGCGCTATGGGGGTTTTCGCCGGCCTCGTCGCCATCATCACCGCGATCCGCATCGCTGTGTGGAGCGGTCCGGCCATCCGTATCCAAGACGGCGCCCTTCACGCCTTTGGGCAGAGCCGACCTATCCCGATTTCCGATATCGAAGATGTTCAGGTCTCGGCCAGCGACACCGGCAGCCAGAACTGGACGGGCGTTCTGCTCTATCGCGACGGGAGGCTGACGACCCGTCTGCACAGCTGGCTGCTCGCCGGGGACAGGTGCCGCATCGCACTTCGCCTGCGCAGCGCGCTCGGCATGCCGCTCGTGGGCCTGCGCCGTTAAGTTGACATTAGGCAAGAACACTTACAGAACATCGGCAACGGTTCACGCCTTGTTCTGGACGATTCGCCATGTTGACGCGCAAGCAGCACGAACTCCTGATGTTCATTCACGAACGCATTCAGGAAACCGGCGTCTCGCCCTCTTTCGACGAAATGAAGGAGGCGCTGGATCTTGCGTCCAAGTCGGGCATCCACCGGCTGATCACGGCGCTTGAGGAACGCGGCTTCATTCGTCGTCTGGCGCATAGGGCCCGAGCGCTCGAGGTCACCAAGCTGCCGGAACAGGCCACGGCCGGCGCTCCCCGCGGACGGGCGGGCTTCAAGCCGGGCGTCATCGAGGGCGGCCGGGTCGAGCCCGCCAACGACACCCGCGAACTGCCGCTGCTGGGCAAGATCGCCGCCGGCACCCCCATTGCCGCCATCCAGCACGAAACGGCTCGCTATCCCGTGCCGGAGGCCATGGTGGGCTCGGGCGAGCACTACATGCTCGAGATCGAGGGCGACTCCATGATCGAGGCCGGCATTCTCAACGGCGATCTGGTCGTCATCAAGCGCGTGGACAACGCCTCGTCGGGCGAGATCGTGGTGGCCCTGGTCGAGGGGGAGGAAGCCACGCTGAAGCGGTTACGCAAGAAGGGCGGCTCAATCGCGCTCGAACCCGCCAACCGCGCCTATGAAACCCGCATCTTCGGGCCGGACCAGGTCGAGGTGCAGGGCAAGCTGGTCGGCCTCATCCGCCGCTATCACTGAAAGTCGGGGTCGCCCAGGCGGCTCCACGGCCGGTCTCCCCTGAGGTCGGATCCCCACAGGGCGCGCCATCCCGCGCCGTCGCGCCACAGCTCGACAGTGCCGCCTCGCGCATAGTCCCGGCCATCCAGCACCAGGCGCTGCGCGCAGGCGGCTGGCAGGTCCGACACGATCGCGCGCACGCTGACGATCTCGGCCGACGCACATAGAGATTGCATCTGCTCGGCGGATGGCGCGCGCTTGCCCCACCACAGGGCGATGGGCGCTTCGGTTTCGGGGTCCGGCAGGCAGTGGGTGCGGCCGCAGGTCCAGTCTTCCCGGTCGCGGGCAACCGCCTCAAGCCCTCGACGCCGGCTCCACACGTCGGTGGCGAACGGGCCCGTGGGTCTCATCACCACCGCCGTGTCGGCTTGGCGATAAGCGGCGTTGGCCCCGGCGTTGCCGATCCAGACATCCGGTGCCGCCCCGCGCGGCCACAGCAGCACCGCCAGAGCCAGCGGCAGCCCCAGCCAGCGCAGCGGTCCCCGATGGATGCACAGGATCAGTATGCCGACGAAGGCGACCGGAAGCGTCAGGGTCGGCGCGCTGGCGATCGTGCGGATCGCGCCGGGAAGGTTCGAGGCCCAGTGGCCGATCGCCAGCATGGCGTCCACGCCCTTGCCCGCCACCCACAGGAAGGGAGCGCCCAGCCCCAGCGGCTCCAACGCCGCGCCTAGGGCCAGCGCCGGCATCATGATGAAGTCCGCGATGGGCGCGGTCGCCAGGTTGGCGGCCAGACCATACATGGCCGTGCGGTTGAAATGCTGCATGGCGAAGGGCCCGGTCGCGGCGCCCGCCACCAGGCTGGCCATGCCCGCAATCAGCAGCCAGCTGGCCAGCCGCTGTGTCCAGACGACGGGCCAGGGCGCAGATATCTCACGCGTCCGCTTGGGCCAGGCGGCGGCGAGCGCCACCAGGGCGGCCGTCGCGGCGAACGACATCTGAAAGCCCGGCGTCGCCACCGCCTCGGGCTGCAACAACAGGACGACGAAGGCGGCCACGGCCAGCGCATGCAGGCTGACGGCCTGGCGGTTCAGCAGCACCGCCAGAAAGGCGATCGACGCCGTCGTTGCCGCCCGCTCCGCCGGCGGCGGCGCGCCGGAGATCACCAATAGGTTCCGACCGCGATCAGACCGGCGACGGCGGCGACCTTCTTTCCCGACACCCGCAACGCCAGCCAGGGCCAGGCAGCCACAAGCAGGCGCACGCCGAAGAAGACAAAGCCCCCCACGATCGCCATGTGCAGGCCCGAGATCGACAGGATATGCGCCAGGCCGGAATCCCGCATGGCGTCCAGGTCCTCGGGCTGGATCCAGGTCTCGTGGCCTGTGGTCATGGCGGCGGCGACGCCGCCGGTGCGGGGGCCCAGACGCGCCACGATACGCTCGGCCAGGGCGAAACGTATGGCGTTGACCCGCATCTGCATCCGCAGCCGCCAGGGCGGTTCGCCAAGCGTCGTCGGGCGTGTCTCGCCCAGAGCGAACACAACGCCGCCCATGCCTTGGAAATAGGCGTTGCGGCCGAAGTCATAGGCGCCGGGGCTGACCGGCGGCGGCGTCGGGTTGAGAATGCCGTAGAGCCGCACCGCCTCGCCCGGTCGGGGCGGTTCGCCACGGACGGTGGCGCGAAGGCGAATCGGGGTCTGCTCGGGCGCCAGACCTAGGATGCGCACAGGCGCGATCAGAATGCGGTGGCCCCGTTGGCCAGGACTGTCCACGTCCAGCACCCAGGCATGGAGCGTGACCGGCTCGGCCAGAGACGGCGCGATCGGCGTGGCGACGGCTTCGGCCCGCAGCTTCGCCGCCGTCATGCCCCCGGCGAAGCAGGCCAGGAGCAGCAGCGGCAGGGTCCAGGCCTGCCCCATCCCCCTGCCGCGCGCCAGCAGCCACAGTCCGGCTGTCGTGACGCCAACGGCCAGCAACGGCCACAGCCCCGGCTCGGTCTTCAGATACAGATACAGGGCGCATCCGCCCCCGAAAGCGACCGGCGTCCAGAGCCGCCATTGATCGGTTTGCGCCGAGGCCTGATCGGCCAACCAGGCGCGGATGCGGGCGCCGATGCTGGGCTTTGCGGCGTCCGGCGCTATAAGGGCGCCCCGAACGGACGCCCCTGCCATGACCTCATCTTCCCCCGCCTCGACTGTCGTCACACGCTTCGCCCCCTCGCCCACAGGATATCTGCATATCGGCGGTGCGAGAACAGCGTTGTTCAACTGGCTGTACGCCCGCGCCAATGGCGGTAAGTTCCTGGTGCGGGTCGAGGACACCGACCGCGAGCGCTCGACCGACGCCGCCGTGGAAGCCATTTTCCAGGGCCTGTCCTGGCTCGGCCTGTTCGCCGATGAAGAGCCGACGTTCCAGTTCGCCCAGGCCGAGCGCCATCGCGAAGTCGCCGACCAGCTTTTGGCGAAGGGCCACGCCTATCGCGACTTCCTGACGGCCGAAGAGACCGGCGCCCTGCGCGATCAGGCCAAGGCCGAGGGCCGTCCCTTCGTCTCGCCCTGGCGCGACCGCGCGCCGACGGTCGACGATCTGATGAAGCCGCACACCATCCGCTTCCGTCGGCCCGAAGGCGCGGTGACTGTGGACGACGCCGTGCAAGGCTTGGTCAGCTGGGATTCTTCCGCTCTCGATGATCTGGTCATCGTGCGATCGGACGGCGCGCCGACATACAACCTCGCCGTGGTGGTGGACGACCACGACATGGGCGTGACCCACGTCATTCGCGGCGACGACCATCTGAACAACGCCGCGCGACAGAGCCTGATCTACGACGCCCTGGGCTGGGCTCGCCCTGTCTTCGCGCACATCCCGCTGATCCACGGACCGGACGGCGCCAAGCTGTCCAAGCGCCATGGGGCTCAGGCCGTTCATGAGTATGCCGAGATGGGCTATCTGCCCGAGGCGATGCGCAACTATCTGGCCCGGCTGGGCTGGGCGCACGGCGATGACGAGCTGTTCAGCGACGAACAGGCCATCGCCTGGTTCGACCTGGGGGGCGTGGGCAAGGCGCCCGCGCGGCTGGACTTCGACAAGCTGGCCCACGTCAACGCCCACTGGATCCGCCTGGCCGACGATGACCGCCTCGCCAAGCTGGCGCTGGACGTGCACCTGGCCCGCGGCCGTGCGCTGCAGGAAGACGACGAGGATCGCCTGACCCGCGCCCTGCCCTTCATCAAGGACCGCGCCAAGACCCTGCTCGACCTGGCGGATCAGTCTGAGTTTGCCTTGAAGGCGCGACCGCTGGGCCTGGGCGACAAGGGCCGCGCCATGCTGGTCGAAGAGACCTTGGCGCGCCTGCAGCGCCTGCGTGCGCGTCTGGGTCTGTTCCAGTCGTGGGACGTGTTCGCGCTGGAAGCCGAACTGAAGGCCTTCGCCGAAGAGGAAGGCGTCGGCTTCGGCAAGATCGGCCCGCCCCTGCGCGCCGTCCTGACCGGCGGCAGTCCCTCGCCCGACATCGCGCGCATTCTGTCATCACTTGGTCGCGACGAAAGTCTGGGACGCTTGGATGATGCGCTGCAACAGACTACATGAACGTCCACCATTGAAAGGCGCTGGGCCATCCCCGGTCCGCGCCCCTCGATAATCGACAAGGGGCCATGATGACCGAACAAGCCAAACCCGCCGGATCGGCGACCCTCTCCTATGGCGACAAGAGCGTCGATCTGCCGGTGCTGGGGGGCTCGACGGGCCCTGAAGTCATCGACATCCGCAAGCTGTACGCCGGCACAGGCGCCTTCACCTTCGACCCCGGCTTCACCTCGACCGCGTCGTGCGAGTCGGCTCTGACCTACATCGACGGCGACGCCGGCGTCCTGCTGCACCGCGGCTACCCGATCGACCAGCTGGCCGAGAAGTCGAACTTCATCGAAGTCTGCCACCTGCTTCTGCATGGCGAACTGCCGACGGCCGAGCAGTTCGAGGCGTTCGAAAACAGCGTCACCATGCACACGATGCTGCATTCGCAGTTCGACCGCTTCTTCGAGGGTTTCCGTCGCGACGCCCACCCGATGGCGATCATGGTCGGCACCGTCGGCGCCCTGTCGGCCTTCTATCACGACAGCCTGGACATCCATGATCCGGTCCAGCGCAACATCTCGGCCATCCGCCTGATCGCCAAGATGCCGACGATCGCGGCGCGCGCCTATAAATACCACATCGGCCAGCCCTTCGTGTCGCCGCGCAACGACCTGTCCTACGCCGAGAACTTCCTGCGCATGTGCTTCGCCGTGCCGGCCGAGGACTATGTCGTCGATCCGGCGCTTGTGCGCGCCATGGACCGCATCTTCACCCTGCACGCCGACCACGAGCAGAACGCCTCGACCTCGACTGTGCGTCTGGCCGGCTCGTCGGGCGCCAATCCGTTCGCCTGCATCGCCGCGGGCATCGCCTGCCTGTGGGGCCCGTCGCACGGCGGCGCCAACGAAGAGGCGCTGACGATGCTCAAGGAGATCGGCACCCCGGACAAGATCCCCGAGTTCATCCAGGGCGTGAAGGACCGCAAGTACAAGCTGATGGGCTTCGGCCACCGCGTGTACAAGAACTACGACCCGCGCGCGAAGGTCATGCAGCAGTCAGCCTACGAAGTGCTGGCCGCCACAGGCCGCGAGAACGATCCGCTGTTCCAGGTCGCCAAGGAACTGGAGAAGGTCGCGCTGCAGGACGAGTATTTCACCTCGCGCAAGCTGTTCCCGAATGTTGACTTCTATTCGGGCATCACCCTGTCGGCGATGGGCTTCCCGACCTCGATGTTCACCGTGCTGTTCGCTCTGGCCCGCACCGTAGGCTGGATCGCCCAGTGGCAGGAAATGATGGCCGATCCGTCGCAGAAGATCGGCCGCCCGCGCCAGCTCTACACCGGCCCGACCGAGCGCGACTACGTGCCGATCGACCAGCGCGGCTAAGCCACCGATACGTCCGAAAGCAAAACGCCGGGGTGGAAGCCCCGGCGTTTTTTCTTGTCTGAACTCAGTCGATCGCGCGGGTGACCAGATCGCGCCAGGCGGGGTCGGTGTCGTCCACCAGATCCACGTCGTCGATCAGCGCCACGGCCGAGCCGCCGTCCGGCAGGATGAGGCCGAGCACCTCCATGCTCTCGCCGTCCGGACCC
>NZ_JBKBML010000022.1:0-40802 GCF_046295775.1 Brevundimonas sp.
AGGCGGCCGACGCAGAGGCCCTGCGCCGTGATGAAGGGCTGACGCTGCCGGCCGGTCTGGACTATGCGGCGATCGGCGGTCTGTCCAACGAGGTTCGCGAAAAGCTCGAGCGGGTCAGGCCCCAGACATTGGGCCAAGCCGGCCGGATCGAGGGGATGACCCCTGGGGCGCTCACCGCGCTGCTGGCCCATGTTCGCCGCGGCGCGACCGAGGCGGCGGCGTGAGCGCGGACCGCGCCGCCTTCCAATCCCGCTTCCGCTGTTCTGATGAGACGATGGCGGAGCTGGATCGGTTTCTGGTCCTGCTGACCGAAGCCAATGCCGTTATGAACTTGGTCGGTCCCGACAGCCTGCCGGACTTCTGGATCCGCCACGCGCTGGATAGCGCGCAACTGCTGGAACATCAGCCCAAGGCTTTGACTTGGGCGGATCTCGGCGCGGGCGCGGGGTTCCCGGGCGTGGTCCTGGCGATCCTGTTGAAGGCGCGCACGGGCGGTCACGTGTGGCTGATTGACAGCTTGGGCAAGCGTTGCCGCTTTCTGGATCAGATCGTGGACGAACTCAAACTACCGGCCACCGTCATCAACGGGCGAGCCGAGGATCAGGCGGTCAGGTGCGAGGTTGTGACGGCCAGGGCGGTCGCGCCGCTCGAGAAGCTGCTGGCTTATGCACAGCCGTACTTCCAGCGCGGTGCACAAGGGCTGTTTCTCAAGGGAGAGAAGGCCGAGAGTGAGTTGATCGCCGCCCGCCAGGTCTGGCATTTCGAAGCGGAGCTGTCGCCGTCGCTGAGCGATGCGCGCGGCCGGATCGTTTCCATACGGAGCCTGAGACGTGCCCGATAACACGCCCCTGCCGCCCGTCTCGCCGCGCGTTCTCGCTGTCTCCAATCAGAAGGGTGGGGTCGGCAAGACTACGACCGCGATCAATCTGGGCACGGCTTTGGCGGCGATCGGCGAGCGCGTGCTGATCGTGGACATGGATCCGCAGGGCAATGCCTCCACCGGTCTGGGTGTTCCACGTGAAACACGGCGTATCACCATCTATGACGTGGTGGTTGATGGGCGCTCAATTCAGGACGCCGCCGTGCAAACGGCCGTACCGGGTCTGTCCATAATCCCAGCCGACGCCGATATGTCGGGCGTGGAAATCGAGCTCAGTCAGGCGGATAGACGCTCCTATCGTCTACGCGACGCTCTGGCGGCGCAGGACCGAACGGGTCAGACCGGGTACGACTATGTGCTCATCGACTGCCCGCCGTCGCTGAACTTGCTGACATTGAACGCCATGGCCGCGGCGGATGCGGTTCTGGTGCCGCTTCAGTGTGAGTTCTTCGCGTTGGAGGGTCTGAGCCAGTTGATGAAGACCATCGACATGGTGCGCCACAGCCTGAACCCGGCCCTGGAGATCCAGGGTCTCGTTTTGACCATGTACGACCGTCGCAACGCCTTGTCGGGCCAGGTCGCGAACGACGTGCGAGCGCACTTCGGCGACAAGGTCTACGACGCCGTCATTCCCCGGAATGTGCGGGTGTCCGAGGCGCCGTCGTTCGGCAAGCCCGTTTTGATCTACGATCTGAAGTGCGCGGGCAGCCAGGCCTATCTGCGTCTGGCCCGCGAAGTCGTGGCGCGCGAGCGCCAGCGCCGCGCCGCCTGAAGCCTTGAAAGGAACCGCCATGTCCGAACGTCAGAGAGGTCTCGGTCGGGGCCTGGCCGCCTTGATGGGCGAGCAGGACGCCGCGCCCGGCGCCGCCGCGACGACGACGACCGAAAGCGTGCGGCGCGCGCCGATCGAACGGCTGAAGCCCAATCCCGATCAGCCGCGCAAGATCTTCCAGCGCGAAGATCTGGACGAACTGACGGCCTCGATCCGCGACAAGGGCGTGCTGCAGCCGATCCTGGTTCGGGCCCAGCCCGGCGAGGAGGGGATGTGGCAGATCATCGCTGGCGAGCGTCGCTGGCGCGCGGCCCAGGCGGCGCGTCTGAAGGAAGTGCCGATCGTCGTCCACGAGATGGAGGACAGCGACGTCCTGGAAGCCGCCATCATCGAAAACGTCCAGCGCGCCGACCTGAACCCGGTCGAGGAAGCGAACGCCTATTCCAACCTGATGGAGCGTTTCGGCCGCAGTCAGGACGCCCTGGCCGGCGTGGTTGGCAAGAGCCGCAGTCACGTGGCCAACACCCTGCGCCTGCTCCAACTGCCCATCTCGGTGCTGAATCTGGTGATGGAGGAGAAGCTGACGGCCGGCCACGCGCGCGCGCTGATCACCGCGCCGGACCCCAAGGCCCTGGCCGACGTGGTCCTGTCCAAAGGGCTCAACGTGCGTCAGACCGAGGCCCTGGCGCGACAGGCGGCCGAAGGCCCGAAAACGCCGCGTCCGAGCAAGGCGAAGTCGGCGGATGGCGACGCCGACATCGCCGCCCTGGAACAGGATCTGGCCGACGCGCTGGGCCTGAAGGTCGCGCTCAGCGATCAGGGCGGCAAGGGTGAGCTAACGCTGCGCTATGGATCGCTGGAGCAGCTCGATGAGTTGTGCCGTCGACTGATGAAGGGCTGACCCCATGACCGACACAGGCAAGGCTCAGGCGCTCGACGCTCTAAAACGCGCGCTGGCGGCCAAGAAGGCGGGCGTCTCCGCTCCCGGCAAACCGGGCAAGGCGCCGGTCGGCGGGACCGAAAAGTCGATGCAGCGTCAGGCTGCGGCGATGAACAAGCCGGCCTTCCGCAAGGCCTCCAAGCGGGGCTAGAGCCCGACTTTACAGCCCCAGGCGACGCCCGCGCGCGGCGATCTCCAACAACAGGCGTTCGGCGATCAACTGGTCAGGCAGGCCGGTCGTCTTGGACGCGACATCGGCGGCATTGACGCTGTCCTGAACCTCGTCGAGCATTTCCAGACGCCAGCCGCGCGCCTGACGCAGCATTTCGGCTTCCTGTTTCCAGAAGACGCCGGCGGCCTTGGCGGCCTCCTTCGCGCCCGCGCCGTTATGTTGCAAGATATTGATTCGACGAAGTTTTCCGAGATGAAGCGCGGTCATGCGCACGGCCATGACGGCGCTTTCGCCCTCGGCGAAGGCGCGCCGCAGGCCGGCTTGGGCGGGACCAGGCCGCGCGCCGAAGGCCTGAAGCGCCGCGTCGGACAGGGAGGCGTCGGGCTCGACGCCCAGATGCTGTTCCAGCTCTTCAGGCCCGATGCTGCGACCCGAACCCGGGCCTATGAACAGGACCAGCCGCTCGATCTCCTGGCGCATCAGGCCGCGCTCTCGGGGCAGGCGGGCGACGAACATCTCCAGCGCGTCCGAGGTCAGGCCCACCTTGTCGGCGGCGAGGGCCTCGCGGGTCATGCGCGAGACATCCCCGACCTCGTCTTCATAACAGGCGATCAAGACGGCGCCCGCGGCCTTCTCCGCCGCCTTGCGCAGTGCGGATTCGCGGCCCAGGGCCCCGGCCTCGATCACCAGCATGGCGTCGGGGTTGAAGCCGCCGTCGGCATGGATCGTCAGGGCGGCGGCCAGGGCCTTGTCGACGCCTGGCTTGCCTTCGCCCAGCCGCACCCGCACCAGGCGCCGGCCGCCCATCAGGCTCATGGCGGTCAGGGCGTCTTCCAGCCTGGCGGGATCGCTGTCGATGTCGGAATCGGTCAGCAGGGTGACGTTGAAGGGGTCGTTCAGGTCCGGCGTGACGGTCTTGGACAGGATCACCGCCCGCTCGCCCACGCCTGAGCGATCCTTGCCATGGAAGAGGGCCGCGCGGACGGCCGGGTCCGGCGACTTGAGGAAGCGATCGACCTCGGGCCGCTTGGCCAGGATCATGGCGTCATCGCTCCCGGCCTAGGGCTGGCCGACGGCAAGCGCCCGCATCAGGTCCAGCCGGATCAGCCGGGCCAGTTCGGCGGCGGCGCGGTCCTCGCCGTCCTGCTGGGCGGCGATGGCGGCATAGGGCTGGTCGGCCGCCGCATAGGTGACGGTGGCGGTCTCCGTACCCGTCAGCGCTTCGGCGCCGCTCGCGGGCGTCAGGGTCCAGACCGCGCGAACGGTCAGCTCGTAGCGGCTGGCGGTGTCGTCGATGCGGCGACCCAGAGGACGGCGCTCGGCGTCCAGAACCGCCGACAGCGCATAGGCCGACGGCGTGGTCCGGTCATAGCCCAGGGCGTCTTCCAGCTGCTCGCGCAGACGATAACCCAGCCGGTCGTCCGGCGTGTTGACCGTGATGCGAGACAAGCCGCCCGCTACGCCGAGGTCGCCGTAAAGAGGCGTAAAGCCGCAACCCGACAGGGCTACGGCCGCCGTCAGAACCGCCAGCGCGCGCCTCATCCGGCCACCAGATTTACGATGCGATCGGGCACGACGATCACCTTGCGGACCGAGAGGTTGTTGGCGGCAAGGTAGGCCTGGACGGCCGCGTTGGCCAGCGCGGCCTCTTCGACCGCCTTGGGGTCCGCGCCCTTTGGCATGACGATCTCGCCGCGACGCTTGCCGCCGATCTGGACTGGCAGGGTGACCTCGTCGTCGGCGGCCAGTGCGGGATCGTAGACGGGCCAGGGCGCATCCAGGACCATGCCGTCCTCACCCAGGCGGGCCCAGCATTCCTCGGCCAGGTGGGGCGTGAAGGGGGCGACCAGGCGCGCCAGGGCTGACAGGGCCTCGCGCCGGGCCTCGGCGTCGGCGCCGGCGTACTGACGCACGGTGGCGACGAAGGCGTAGAGCTTGGCGATGGCGGAGTTGAAACGGAACCCCTCGACCCCGTCCGACACGGCCTTGATGGCCTTGTGCGTTTCGCGGCGCAGGGCGGCGCCGGCGGCCGCATCGCCGGATTGAGCGGCGTCAAAGCCGTCGAACTCGGCCCAGACACGCTGGACGAAGCGGCTGGCGCCCTCGACGCCGCTTGTCGACCACTGCACGTCACGCTCGGGCGGGCTGTCGGACAGGACGAACAGGCGGCCGGCGTCGACGCCATAGGCCTCGATGATGTCCTGGGGGGCCACCACGTTCTTTTTGGACTTGGACATCTTCTCGATGTCGCCGATCGAGACCTGGGCGCCCGTCGACAGGCGCGTGGCGACACGCTGGCCGTCCACCGTCTCGATGCGCACGTCCGAGGGCTCGATCCAGCGCGGCTTGCCGTTGTCGACGCCGTCGAAATAGGTCTCGTGGACCACCATGCCCTGTGTGAACAGGCCGGCGAAGGGCTCCTTGACGTCCATCAGGCCCGCGTTCGTCAGGGCGCGGCTGATGAAGCGGGCGTAGAGCAGGTGCAGCACCGCGTGCTCGACCCCGCCGATGTACTGATCGACCGGCAGCCAGCGGGCGGCGGCGGCGCGGTTGATCGGATCGGCCGCCTTGGGATCGGCGAAGCGGGCGAAGTACCAGGAGCTGTCGACGAAGGTGTCCAGCGTATCCGTCTCGCGCCGGGCGTCGCCGCCGCAGGAGGGACATTTGACGTGCTTCCACGTCGCGTGGCGGTCCAGCGGATTGCCGGGCACGTCGAAGGTGACGTCCTTAGGCAGCTCGACCGGCAGTTGGTCGGCCGGAACCTCGACGGGGCCGCAGGCCTCGCAGTGGATGATTGGAATGGGGCAGCCCCAGTACCGCTGGCGCGACACGCCCCAGTCGCGCAGGCGATAGATGGTCGCGCCCTGACCCTGGCCGGCGGCTTCGATGCGGCGCACGGCCTCGGCCTTGGCGGTCTCGATGTCCAGCCCGTCCAGGAAGTCGGAATGGAAGATCGAGCCGGGGCCGGTGTAGGCTTCCGATCCCACCGCGAAATCATCGTCCGCGCCTTCCGGCCGGACGACCGGGATGACGGGCAGATCGTATTTGCGGGCGAAGTCCAGGTCGCGCTGGTCGTGCGCGGGGCAGGCGAAGATCGCGCCGGTTCCGTATTCGGACAGGATGAAGTTGGCGATCCAGACGGGGACTTCCTGGCCGGTAAAGGGGTGCACGACCTTCAGGCCGGTGTCGCGCCCGATCTTTTCGGCCTGTTCGATCTCGGCCTGGCTGGAGCCGCCCTTGCGGCAGTCGGCCACGAAGGCGGCGATGGCCGGGTCGGCCTCGGCCAGCTGTTTGGAGATCGGGTGGTCCGGCGCCAGGCCCATGAAGCTGGCCCCGAACAGGGTGTCGGGCCGGGTGGTGTAGATCTCCAGCCCATTCTTGAAGCCGGCCGGCGCTTCGCTCGCCCAGGCCCAGGTCATCTGCAGCCCCTTGGAGCGGCCGATCCAGTTTTCCTGCATCAGCCGGACCTTGTCGGGCCAGCGGCCTTCCAGTTCGGTCAGGCCCTCGATCAGATCATCGGCGTAGTCGGTGATGCGCAGGAACCACTGGTTAAGCTTGCGCTTCTCGACCACGGCGCCCGAGCGCCAGCCGCGTCCGTCGATGACCTGTTCATTGGCCAGCACGGTGTTGTCGACCGGGTCCCAGTTGACCACGCCGTCCTTGCGATAAACCAGGCCGCGCCGATACAGCTCCAGAAACCACGCCTGCTGCTTGCCGTAGTATTCGGGGTCGCAGGTCGCGAACTCGCGCGACCAGTCCAGCGACAGGCCCAAGAGCTTCAGCTGATCGCGCATGTTGGCGATGTTGGACCAGGTCCAGTCGCCGGGATGGACGCCGCGCTCCATGGCCGCGTTCTCGGCGGGCATGCCGAAGGCGTCCCAGCCCATGGGGTGCAGAACGTCGAAGCCCTGGGCCCGCTTGTGACGCGCCACCACGTCGCCCATGACGTAGTTCCGGGCGTGCCCCATGTGGATGTTTCCGCTAGGATACGGAAACATTTCAAGGACATAGTATTTAGGACGACCCGTATCGTCGTTGGATACGGAAAAGGCGTCGGCGTCCGCCCAGCGGGCCTGCTGGCGAGGTTCGGCGGTCTTGGGCTCGTATCGGGCCACGGTCAGTCCTGAAGCGTCGGCTCAGGCGCTGAGCCCTGAAGCCGGCCCCCGAGGATGGTGAGAGGTGGGTTTAGCGGGCGGTCGAGAGGTTAAGCTGACGCGCCTTGGTCAGGATGGCGTTCTCGAGGTCGGTCTCGGTCTGCGCCGCGACCGGCGCCGTGACCCAGCCGCCCGAGGCGTCGCGCACTTCCTTGGTCACCGTGACGTTCAGCGCGTCGGCGCGCAGACGGCGGTCCAGGATGAAGACGGTCGCCTTGAAGCGCTCGTTCGGCGTGGCCGGATCGGCGTACCAGTCATAGTTCACCACGCCGCCGAACGGATCGGCGCTGGCCAGGGGCATGAAGGCCAGGGTGTCCAGGGTCGCGCGCCACAGGAAGGCGTTCACGCCGATGCCCGGCTGGGCGTTCGCCGCCGCCGACCGATCACCGCGGAAACCGGGCACGCCGCCGCAGGCCGACACCGTCAAACCCAGGAGAAGCGCCGGGACCGCCGCCTTGAGCGCGCCGCGAAACTGGCCCATCGAACATCCTCTTCGTCTCATGTGAACGTCGGCCGGCCCTTGATAAGGCGCGCAGTCCGACGGCCGGCGCCCGACGGCGCGCAAGCTCGGCTCTATAACACGGTCAAAAGGGGCGATGACAAGGCGAACCGCCGCGCCGCGCCTCATCTTGGTCTGATCGTCGCCCAATCGCGTGACCGCTGCGACACAACCGCCTGTCCGAATCGCGGGGAACCGGCGCGAGAGCGTCACGTTGCGTTGACCGGATGAACGGACGGCGCTTAATCGTCGAACGTCCTTCGGTGGAAACGCCGGTTCGGGATGAAAGGCGCCGCGCCAATGCGGCGCGTGAGGGCAGGACATGCGCTTCGGCGGTGTGATAGCGGCGGTGGCGTTCGGGTTGGCTTTGACCAGCCTGGCTCAGGCCGCCCAGGCTCAGACCTCCAATACCCAGCGTCGCGCCCCCGCCGCCCAGACCACGCTGGCTCAGGCCGCGGACGCCGCTGATCAGGCAGTCGCCTCGACCTCGCGCGATCGTCGTGGCCTGCGCTGGTACGATCCGGGTCGCTGGGGCCTCAACTTCAATCTCGGCCAGCCGACCAGCCGTACGGGCGAAGCTGGAGAAGTCGAGGCCGGGGCCTATTACAACCTGAACCGCAGGCTCAGCGTCGGCGCCGCCGCCGAGCTCGGCACGCGCGAGATCGATCCTGCCCGTCCCGCCGAGTCGGATCGGCGCGCCCAGCCGCGCGTGCGCCTCGAAACCATCTTCAAGTTCTGATCGGGACTGGGCCGAAGGCCTGGACGACCGCATCAACCGCTGCGAGGCCGCAAACGCCTTTCAAGGCGTCAGCCGTTTCGGGCGTGATCCCGCCAAGAGCATAGGCGGGGCAGGGCGCGGTGTTCGCCCATATCTCGAGCGCCTCAATCCCGACGCTCGCCCGCGCCGCCGAGGCGCCGCCAGCGGGAAACACAGGCGACAGCACGACGGCGTCGAGGTCGCGGGCCAGGCCGAGCGCGTCTAGAGAATGCGCGGCTCCGGTGACGATCCAGCCGGGGCGTCTCGTCATCGTCGAGGCGATCGACAGGACGCGTTCAGGCAGATGGACGCCGTCCGCCTCGATTTCATGCGCCAGATCGACGTCCAGCCCGACCAGCAGTCGGACGCCGGAGGCACGCGTGACCTCGCGCAGGCGCCGGGCCTGCTCCAGGGCGTCGGGCGCGCCGAAATGCCGAAACACCACGGCTGCTCCCGCCGGCAGACGCTC
This sequence comes from Brevundimonas sp., assembly GCF_046295775.1. GTDB lineage: Bacteria > Pseudomonadota > Alphaproteobacteria > Caulobacterales > Caulobacteraceae > Brevundimonas. The sequence goes on from NZ_JBKBML010000022.1 coordinate 8,644, forward strand.
GGCCGTCTCCCAGGGCCTGGGCGTGCGCTGTGGATCGGTGAAGAACAGCAGGGGAGGCAGGCGTGCGGCGGCCGGGCTGACAGCGGCGGCCGCGCGGTTTAGAGCCACAGCGGCGTCCCAGAGCCGTCGGGCGTCTTCAGGCAGGGTTGCGCTCATGACCGCCTCATCGCCCGTCGCGGCCGCCGCGTCCATAACCCAGGCCCTTGCGGAAGCGCGCGCCCGGATCGAACGGGCCGCCCGCGCGGCCGGCCGATCTGACATCCCGACCCTCGTCGCCGTGACCAAGACCCAGGCCAATGAAGCCGTGCAGGCCGCCCTGGACGCCGGCCAGCGCGTGTTCGGCGAGAACCGCGTTCAGGAGGCGCAAGCCCGCTGGGCCGACCGCCGTGGGACCGTGGCCAACCTGGAGCTGCGCTTGATCGGCCCGCTCCAGACCAACAAGGCCTCTGACGCGGTCGCCCTGTTCGATGTGATCGAGACCGTGGACCGGGAGCGCCTGGTCGATGCCTTGGCGCGGGCCGCCGAAAAGTCCGGCAAAACGCCGCGCGTCCTGGTCCAGGTAAATACGGGGCGGGAGGCGCAGAAGGCCGGCGTCGTTCCAGATCAGGCCGACGCCTTGATCGCGAACGGCCGATCCGCCGGTCTGCAGGTCGAAGGCCTGATGTGCATTCCGCCGGCGAAAGCGGCGCCCGAACCGCATTTCCGGCTTCTGGCCGAAATCGCGGCGCGCAACGGCCTGAATGTCCTGTCCATGGGCATGAGCGGCGATTTCGAGGCCGCGATCACCGCTGGCGCGACCCACGTTCGACTGGGCTCGAGACTTTTCGGGGGACGAAAAGCGCCGCTTTCGCCCTCTTGAGTGTGACAAATGCGGCCGCACGCCTTGGCGCGGCCCTCAAGCCTCGCCATTCTGTGTTCATGCCCGCACCCAAGACCATCCTGATCATCGACGACGACGACGACCTGCGCGAGGCCTTGGCCGAGCAGCTGGCGCTGCACGAGGAGTTCCGCCCGGTCCAGGCCGCGACCGCCACCGATGGCGTGCGCCAGGCGCGCGAGATCCGCGCCGACCTGATCCTGCTGGATGTCGATCTGCCCGACATGGACGGGCGCGAGGCGTGTCGCCTGATCCGCAAGGCGGGGGTTTCGACGCCGGTCATCATGCTGACGGCGCAGTCGTCGGATTCCGACGCCATCCTGGGCCTGGACTCCGGCGCCAACGACTATGTGACCAAGCCCTTCCGGTTCGCCGTGCTGCTGGCGCGCATCCGCGCCCATCTGCGCAGCCACGAACAGTCCGAGGACGCCGTCTTCCAGGTCGGCCCCTACGAGTTCCGGCCCGCCTCAAAGATGCTGCTGGACGCCAGGGGCAAGAAGGTGCGGTTGACCGAGAAGGAAACCAACATCCTCAAATACCTCTATCGCGCCGGCGCGAAGCCCGTGTCGCGCGAGGAGCTGTTGACCGAGGTCTGGGGCTACAACGCCGGGGTCACGACCCACACGCTGGAAACCCACATCTATCGCCTGCGCCAGAAGATCGAGCCGGAACCCGGCCAGGCGCGGCTGCTGCTGACCGACACCGGCGGCTATCGCCTGCAGCCCTGATCCTCAGGCGCTCGGCGCGGTGTCCTGAAGGAATCGGCGAAATCGGTTCAGCGCCTCCAGCGTCAACTCGGGGCTATGCCGCATAGGTCCATTGTTGGTCGGTTCGTCAAAGGCGTGGGTGCCTTCGGCGATCCAATGCTCCACCTGAACGCCGCAGCCCTCGATCATGGCGTTGACCCGCTCGGCGTTGCGCACCGTCGTCAGGTGGTCCTTGCGGGCCGTGACCGCCAGCAGCCGGGGACAATGACGCCAGGGCCGCATCCGGTTGAAGGCCCAGGGCCCGATATAGGGATAGGCCAGCCAGACCGCCCTGACCCCTGACAGGTCGCCAGAGGCTGCGTCGCGCACGCCCAGGGCGCCGGGGCGCGAGACGTCGGCGGCCAGGGTCTCCATGATGGCCCAGCCGCCATGGCTCCAGCCGGCCAGGGCCAGCCGACCGGCGTCGACATCGGGCCGCTGAGACACGCCCTGAATGGCGGCGAGAACATCGCCGCCCCGTTCGTATCCGCGCAGCTTCAGGCCGGTGCAGACGGTGGTCAGCGCCACGGTGCGGCTGATCCGGCGCGGCGCATAGGAATCGACGATGAAGGTCCGCCAGCCGACCGCCGTAGCCGCGTCCGCGTAGCGCGGCAGATGGCTGCGCAGGCCGCCGCAGCCGTGGAACAGGATCACCGCAGGGCGCGGCCGGTCATCCTGTGGCCCGTAGGCCTGAATATGAGGCTCCAGCCGGTCCCAGAGAGATGCGATGTCTTCCATGTCTCAGTCGTGGGGGTCTTCGCGGCCGGGGTCCAGACTGTTGTCGACGCGCTTGTCCCAGCCCTCTCGGCTGGAGCGAAAGGCCAGGGCCATCAGACCCCAGGTCAGGCCGGCCGTGCCCAGGACGCCGATGCCCAGGGCGATCCAGCCGTGAAGGTTCATCGCGCCGCCGCCTATGGCGGTCCACGTCACGCCCAGCAGAAGCGTGGCCGCCGCGGACACCGCGACGGCCACCAACAGAAGGCGAAGGAACCGAACCATGCGGCGCTCGTCTCGGCCGCTCGCCCAGCCTAGCGCTGGACCCACTGGCCCTGGGCGTTGCGGTACCACTGGCCGGAAGAGATGCGGGGCAGAAGCTGCGCCTCGAACATGCGGGCGCCCGCTACCTCGGCGGTGGTGCCGGCCTGGGCCGCGCTCTGGGCGTAGGCCCGGCGACGCGCATCGTTGGTCACCTGCACCGCCTCGCGCACAGTGGCGTCGGCGCTGGATTGACGAATGCCCAGGTAGCCGTCGGCCTGTTCGCCGACCACACCCTGCGCCTTGGCGGCGTCGATGGCGGATTTCTGCTGGGCCGTCTGCGCATAGGCCGCACCGGCGGCCACGCCCAGCGCCGCGATCGCGGCGCCGATGACGAAGAGCTTGCGGAACGTCATGACTGAAGCCTTCCTCCGAACATCATCGGATCAGAACAGATTGGGGTTCTCGCGCAGAAGCTGCTGCAGCTCCTGATCGAGTTTCACGCGCACCTCGGCGTCGAGCTTGGCGTAGATCGAGATCGGCGCGACTTCCAGCCGAACCGTGGGCGTGCAGGCGGCCGCGCCCATCGACAGGGCGGCGGCGGCCAGCATGAGACCGGCTGTGGATCTGGGGCGACGGATCATGGCGCGAAGCTCCGTATTGGTTCGCGACGACTTAAACGCCACTGAGGGTGAATGGGTTCTGAACGATTGGCCAGCCGTCACGGCGTGGGCTCCGGCTCGCCGGCGCGCGCGCGCTGATAGGCGATCAGGTCCGAGATCAGCTGATTGACGTTCAGGGTCGTGTCCAGCGTCAGATCGATGCCGGTGTCGGACGGCAAGGGCAGCTCGCGCTTCAGGAAGTCGCGGGTGATCAGTTCGCGCAGGCTCAGGCGCAGTTCCTGCCGCTGAGGCGGATCGTGGCGGCCCTTGATGTGGAACAGCAGGTTCAGCCGCCCGCCGTCCAGGCTGTTCACATCCGCCGTCAGCAGGTCGAAGGCCAGGTTCTCCATCGCCTGGTAGGCCAAGTCCTGCACCGTGTTGGGGGCCACGTCCTCGCCGCCGCCGCCCGCCTCAAGATCGCTGAGCGCCTCGCGCTGGATCGACAGCCGGCCGGGCCGCGTCGCCGTCAGCTGACCGCCCGAGACGCGCACGCCGTTGGCGGAGTCCCAGGTGAAGGGCAGCCGCCCCGACACCATCGCATCCATCCGAACCTGCTCGGCGAAGCCTGCGCCAGAGATCAGATCGCCGATCTGGACATTCTCCAGCACCAGCACCCCGGTCGTCGCGGCCTTAGGATCCAGGGGAATAGACAGCGGCTCCAGTCGCGCCCAGCCGCCACCCACCCGAACGGCGGCGCCGTCGACCAGCAGGGCGGCCGTATCCAGGCCGAACACCAGCTCCAGGTCCGACAGGTCCGCGAAGGCGTCCAGCGACCGCACCGTCAGGCGCTGGCCCGGCGCGGCCTGCAGCGGCGCCAGACTGTTGAAGGCGATGTCGCCCGACAGACCCTCGACCGGCCCGGCGGGGCTGACGAAATCCAGCGACGGGATGGTCAGTCGGCCCGAACTGGTCCCGACCTCGGACGCCGCAGACCAGTCGAACCGGCCCTGGAAGCGCGCCGAACCGGTCACCGGATTCTGCACATAGTCCTCGACCAACGGGCTCAGCAGATTGGGCTGAAGCCCGCCCTCGGCGAACGTCAGCAGGCCGGTGTCGATCGTCACACCGCCGGCCTGGGCCCGGCCGTCGTGGGTCAGCACCACCTGGCCGAGGGCGAAGTCGCCGCGCGACAGGACGAACTCGCCGCTCCACACCTCGTTTCTCAGGCCCGCGCGACCGGCGGCCGACAGGGGGCGGAAACGCGTCGGGTCGGCCGCGTCGGTCACGCTGGCGCTCTCGACGCCCGCCGTCAGCGACAGGCCGGCGGGACCACCATCGACCCGCAGCGGACCCTGGGCGTCGGCGAACCGCATCTGAAGGAACGGCGCCTCGGCGGCGACCCCCTCGAACCGGCCGCGCGCTGTCCAGCGCCCGCCCTCGACCACAACCAGGGGCGCATCGCTCGGGCACAGACGGCCCGAGATGTCGGTGACGCTGTTCTCCTCGAGCTCCAGCCGCGCCACGGTCAGCGGCGTGCAGTCTTGGGCCGTGTAGGTCAGCCGGCCTGCGGACGAGGCCAGCAGGCCGGCGGTGGTCAGCTCGATCTGGCGCGCCAGGCCGAAATCCAGGCCGGCCCGGCCCGTCAGCCGGGCTTCGAAGCCCGAAGACGTCAATCGCCAGTCGGGAACGGTCATGTCCAGCGCCGGCAGGCCCCGGCCCCGCGTGGACGTCAGACGCAGGCTCCCGCCGCCCAGGCGGCCCGGCTCGGCGGCGTAAAGCGGGCGTGCGCCTGCTGTGACCGTAAGCACGCCTCCGTTCACGGGCCGCGCCGTGGCCGATTGGGTCAGACTCAGACGGGTCCCGGGGCTGCCGGTGGTCAGGCGAAAGCCCGGCAGGTCGAGGGCGAAGGCCGACAGGGCTCGCTTCATCTCCGCGAGTTCGGGCAAGTCGTCAGGCCGAGGCGGCCCGAACAGGGGCCAGGCGGCGCGGCTAGAGGACGCCGACCCCGCGACCGTCACATTCGTCGCGCCGGCATGGGAGATGTCCAAGGCGGCGCGCGAGCGCAGTCCTTCCAGCCGCACATCGTTCCAGTCCACGCGTGACGCCGAGAGATCGAGGGGCGCCCGAACCTCGAAAGCCGACCCCCGTCCGCCGGCGTCCAGTGCGGGGGTGGCGGCCGTCAGGCCTGAGGCCGTGACACCGCTCGTCGACAGCCGCGAAGCGCCGATGCGAGCGGCCCCCGAAACGCTCCATTGCGTCTCTTGGCGACGCGCGCGCGAAATCTGCGTTTGCGCGTCCTGAACCGACAGGAAGAGGTCGCGTCCCGTCGCCGCAGGACCGTCCAGGCGGCTGGCCCGAACAGACAGGCGGCTGTCGCCGGTCAGGCGATAGGCATTGATCCAGCCCTGGACCGTCCCATCCAGCGTGTGGCTTACCGTCAGATCCGCGCCGCGCGATGCGCCCACATCGAGACGATCCGCCGTAAGCTCGCTGAGCAGGTTCACGACCCCGCCGGTTTCGAAAACCTCTTCGTCCGGATACGGCAGGTCGCCGTTCAAGGTCAGACGGGCGCCCTGAACCCGCGTGGCGCCCGCGCCGGCGCGTCGAGCGTCCGCCGTCAAAGCCACGGTCAGGCGCCGCCCATCCTCTGCGTCGGCGCTCAGCCGCCAGCCCAATCCGCGAGCCTCGATGCGTCCGCTTTTCAGCGAAGCGGCGGGCGCGCGGGCGTCCAGCCGGCGCAGCTTGCCGTCCACCAGTCGAGCGTCGGCCAGCACCGGATAGGGGCCGTACTCGGTGAACAGGCGCAGGCGGCCGGTTTCCACCAGAACCTCGGGCGCGGTGGAATCCGGGCTGGGCGGGCGAGCGCGGAACTCTTCGACCAAGGGATCCAGCGAGCCCAGCGACAGGCGCCCCTCGGCCCAGGTCGCCTTCAGCACCGGCCGGATCAGACGGATACGGCTGGGCGTGACGCCCGGCCCGCGCGCGGACCAGGGGCCCGCCACGGCGTAGTCCACCTCGACCCGCTCCACCGCGAAGTCGGGGTCGTCCGCCGGCCCGATGCGCACCTTGGCCACGAAGCGGTTCAGATCCACCGTCTCGACTTCAACATCGGCCTGGATGCCGCGCTGCTCCAGCCAGCCGACCAGCACCTCTCGCGCGGCGGTCCTGCGGTTCAGATACAGCAGCCCCGCCACCACGATCAGGGCGGCCAGAAACACCAGCATGATCACGAACAGCCGCGAGCGGCGCCGGCGCGGCGCCGGGGCGGCTTCGTCCGGGATCTTGTAGGGAGAGGGGTCGGTCAATCAGGTCGCCCGTTGAAGGACTGGAGGCACGCCCGCTAACTCTTTCGCCGCGACAGCGTTGCCACAAGAACACTGCGGCGTGGCGGCCAGGACACTTTCAGTCAACAGAGGCGACATATGGGCCATGACGCCGAGAGGACCTACAAGATGGCTGATGATGGATGTGTGTTCGAGATCAGCCAGCAATTTCGAGACTGACTTTCGAAAGCTTCGCTTCACCCAAGTTAACCATTTGTAACCGTCTGTCTTCACAGGATGTACTCGGCGGGTTATACGGCTTGCCTCGCGGTCGGGGGATCTGGTCGCGGACCCAGTTGATTCCAGTTGTTGGCGCCGAAGTGCGCCGTCGCTTGCCGGGGACCGATGGCTCAGTTCGATCCGCGTCGACAGCCAGTGCGGCTGTCGCCACATCTGCTTACCACGGTTGCGGCGGTCTCCGTCGCCCTGATGGCCGGAAAGGCCGTCCACCAGCCCGCCCGGGCCCATGAGGCGCCGCCGCTGAGCGCAACCCAGCTCAACGCGCTAGAGGCCCAGGCCTTCGCCGCCGCCGGCGCGCCCGCCGGCCTCACCACCCCCGAAGCCGTTCCTGTCCAGATCCGCCGCGGCGAAACCTTCGAGCAGGCCGTGCGTCGCACCGGCGTCACCGCCGAGGAAGCCGCCGCCGTCGCCGCCACCGTGGCCGGCGCCTTCGACCTCAAGGACCTGCGCGCCGGCCTCAAGTTCGAGACCGCCATCGCCAAGGAGCGCACCGGTCGCGGCGACGCCCGCCTGATCGGCCTGACCATGCGCACCGGTCCGGCCAGCCAGCTGACCGTGTCGCGCAGCTTCGACGGCGCCCTTCGCCTTCGCGCGCTGGAGGAAAAGGTCACTCGCGAGACCGTGGTGCTGAACGGCGATGTCGAGCGCTCGCTGTCTGGAACCGCCCGCAACATGGGCGCGACCGCCGCCATCGTGCGCCGCGCCAGCCAGTTGTTCGCCCACAAGCTGGACATGCAGCGCGACGTGCGCGCGTCCGACGAATTCACCCTGGTCTTCGACCGCGCCGTGACCGAAGGCGGCCGCACCATCGAGACGGGCGACCTGCTCTACGCCGAGCTCAAGGGCCACGTCTTCTACCGCTTCCAGCCCGCCGGGGCGCGCGAGGTCCAGTATTTCGACGCCAACGGCAAGAACCTGCGCTCGGCCATGATGCGCACCCCGCTGCAGAACTTCCGCCGTGTGTCCTCGGGCTATGGCGTGCGCACGCACCCGATCTCGGGCTATCGCAAGATGCACCAGGGGATCGATTTCGCCGCCGGCACCGGCACGCCCATCGTGGCGCCTGCCGACGGCGTTGTGGTCGAGGCGCGTCGCTGGGGCGGCTATGGCAACTGGCTGCGGGTGCGGCACCCCAATGGTCTTGAGACCGGCTACGCCCACCTGTCGCGCTACGCCTCGGGCATTCGCCCCGGCCAGCGCGTCAGCCAGGGCCAGATCATCGCCTATGTCGGTTCGACCGGCGCCTCGACCGGTCCGCACCTCCACTATGAAATCTGGCGCAACGGTCAGCGGATCAATCCGGCGGGCGTGAAGACTCAGGAAGGCACCGAACTCTCGGGCGCCGACCTCGCCGCCTTCCGCGCCGAAAAGGCCCGCATCGACCGCATCATCGCCGCGGGCGGCGAGAAGCGGCCCCAGCTGCAGCAGGCTACGGCCGACGGCCTACGTCCCGCCCAGGGCTGACGCCGCCTAACATCCAGATAAGAGCAAGGCCCGCCTCCTATCGAGGCGGGCTTTCTTGATTCCGTCTCAGGCTGAAACGGGTTGGGGCGCCGGGGTCGCCAGCGTGACCCGGCGCGGCCGGGTCAGCCAACCGGCGGCGATCCATACCATCGGCGTCAGGATCGCCGACAGATAGCCGTCAACCGCATAGTGCCAGGCCAGCACCACCGACCCCAGCATGATGACAGCCGCAAAGACCCAGGCCGCAACGCCTAGCCAGCGGTTCACCCTCTGGGCGAACAGAGCCATCAGCACCGACACCGCGACATGCAGGCTGGGCATGGCGGAAATGCCGCCGCCGATCGTGGCCTTGGCGGGATCGCGCGCGCCTTCCAGCAGCATGGCCTGAACATCCAGAGCCCAGATCGGGAAGTGCTCGTTTGCCGCTCTCAACAGGTTCATCTGCTCGGCGTAGGGATTAGCCAGGTGCGGATAAAAGTCGGCGAAATAGACCGGTCCGACCGACGATAGGCCGGTCGCCGCGACCAATCCCAGTCCAATCCAGCACAGCACGAAGGCGGTCAGGAACTGGTTCCTCAGCCTTACGTCGCGCACCATCACCGCCGCTAGGGCGAGCGCGCCGTAGAACAGAAAGAACCAAAGGTGATAGGCGATGTTGATGCCGAACACCGCCCAGGGCGTGCGCAGAACCGGCTCGACCAGACGCCAGGCGTCGGCGCCGTGGATCACCGCGTCCATCTGCGCGAACAGAGGGTCGAGGTGAAATGGGTTCATTTCCGGAATGCCGGCCTTAACCGCCGAGAAGGCCGAGAACATCGCCGGCGCCGCCAGCAGGATCGGCAGCGCCATGATCGCGCGACGCACCACCTGCCACTCGCCGAGCTTGGCCTTCAGGTGCGGCAACGGATGCTGAGGCCTCGCGCGAACCAGTTCCAAAAGGGCCGCGCCGGCGATGATCAGGCCAAAGCCCGCCACGTTGAACAGCAGCCAGAAGTCCTGAACGACAATGACGCTGAAGGGGAATCCGAACTGCGCGCCCAGCCCGGCGCCGACGGCGACCAGGCCCAGGATCAGCCCCACAGGCAAGGCGTTCCAGCGCAGCGATTCCCACGCCATGGTCCTGAATCGTCCAGCGGTCATCGCCCCCCCCCCCCCTTGCGGTTCGGCGAGAACAATGACGTATCTGACTTAAGAAAACGCCTAAGGCGCGATCAGACCTCGAACACCCGATAGGGCGTTTCGCCCAGGGTCTTCAGCACCGGCAGGGCGACGTTGTAGACCGGCGTGCCCTTGTTGGTCCGGCCCTCTGGCGCGCCGCGATGGGCGTGGCCGTGCACCACCAGGCTGATGTTGTCGTAGCGGTCGATGGTCTCGGCCAGCCGCGACGACCCCAGGAAGGCGTGGATTTCCGGCGGCTCGCCGATCACCGTGTCGACCACCGGAGCGTAGTGCAGCAGAACCACGCTGCGCTCGGTGCGCAAGGCTCGGATCGACGTCTCGATGGCGTTGGCGTCATCGACCGCCTCCTGCACGAAACGCTTGATCTGGCTCTCGCCGAACGAGCTGAGCATGTAGCGGCCGAAGCCGCCGATGAAGCCCTTGCCGCCCGCGAAGCCGACGCCTTCGATCTCATAGGCCTGGCCGTCCAGCATCTTGACGCCGGCGTCGCACAGCATGCGGGTGACCTCATCGGGCTGACCGCACTCGTGCTCGTGGTTGCCCAGCACACCCACCATGGGGATGCGGCAGGCCTTGATGTCCTCGATCAGGATTTCGACCTCGCGCGTCTTGCCGAAGTTGGTCAGGTCGCCGCACAGGCACAGGACGTCTGCGTCCTCGTGCACGCGGTCGAACAGCTCGCGGTGCGGCCGCTCGGCGCTTTCGCCGACGTGCAGGTCGCCGACCGCCGCCACGCGAAGGGTCTTGGCCAAGCCGCCGGTCATGCCGGGCTGGGGCGTCTGAGGGTCAGGGTTCGGGTCGGTCATGCGCTCTCTCAATCCACGGGGTCGTGCCGTTCCTCCAGCCCCTTGCCGACCACGTCGCCAAAGCCCCATTCGGAGATGTCGGCCACATAGTCCCGCGGGCTGAACAGCCGGCCGCGGCACACCCTGACGCGCGGCGCCGGCAGATCGACCTGGGCCTGCAGCCGCTCGCTCAGCTCGGTCATCAGCCAGGCGGGCACGCTGTCGCGCTCGGTCGGATAGGCGAAGCGAAAGTTCAGCAGGTGCGCCATCAGCACCTCCCAATACAGATCCATCTGGTTCAGCAGCGACTTCCAGTCGATGGCGTCTGCCTGCTTCAGGATGACGTGGTTCACGTCGGCGCCGTCGTAGCGATAGCGGTCCTGAATGAAGACCTTGGAGAGGATCAGGGCGGTGGGCGGAGTGATGGCGACCTTGTGGCCGTAGACCTCGATGAAATCGTCGCCGAACCAACTGTCATTCACCGCGATGGTGCCGTTCGACATGGCGAAGATGACGTCGAAGAAGTGCTTCTCGTCCTTCCAGACCTTGGCGATCCAGCGCTCGTCCTCGACATCGGTGCGGTAACCGCGGGCCTGGAAGAAGGCGAGGATGCGAGGGTAGTCGCCCGGCTTGCAGAAGACATCCAGGTCCTTGGTCGGCCGGCGAATGCCGGTATAGGCCGCAACCGCATAGGTCCCTGACAGCAGAAACGGAATGCCGCTTTCCTTCAACAGCCGCAGGCTTTCCTCGTAGAACGCCACGGCCTCGGCCGGCGGATGAAAGCTGGGATCTGCCACGGTGTCGGACATCGAACGCTCCTGCGCGCCCGACAGCCGGGGCGAGGCAGCGAAACGGCCTCCTTCGCCACGCGGTTCCGCAGGATCAGAAGAACAGGCTGTCGTCCTGGCGCCTGGCTTCTGGGCGCGCGCGACCCGGGGCGGGACGGGTTTCCCGGCGCGCGGGCGGCTCGGCCTGGGGCCGGGCGGCGATGGGCGGTGCGGACGGCGCGGACCTTTGGGCGCGTGGGACCGGGGCCGGCGTAGGGGTTTCTGACGTGCGCTCAGAAGGTGCGGCCTTGGGCGGCGGCAGGTCAGGATAGGGCCGCCCGGTGGGAGCGGCGGGCGGCGCCGGGCGTCTTGGTGCAGGCGGGGCGGCCGGGACGGCCTCAATCGGCGTCGGAGCCGGATCGGCTCTGGCGCGGTCCTCAAGCACGACAGCCCAGGATCGCTCGTCAATGCAGGCGCACGCCCTCAGCCGGCCGGCCCCGTCACGCCAGATCACCAGCGGATAGCCGACCCTGCCCCCCGACGCCGCAACCAAGCCTTCAAGCTGACCGGCCAGGCGGCGACCCAGGGTGACCAGGCCCGGGCGCGCCACGCCCTCGTCCGCCGAAGGCAGGCCCGCCGCCGTCCAGCGCGCGGGGTCGGTCGCCAGCCAGCGCTCCAGAAGGGCCGGATCACGGCTCAGCCACAGTTCGGCGACGGTCGCTCGCTCGGCCTTGGTGGACTGGACCACGCCGTCACGGTCCGTCGGCGCGAACATCGTCACCCGCACCTCTGCGCCGCTGTCTGCCAGGCGGGGGGCCATCTCGGTCAGGAAGCGCGCCGAGGTCTCGTCATGGCGGTGGGCCAGGATGTGGACAGGCGCGCCCGCGCCACCCAAGGACACCCAGGAGGTCTGGGTCAGCAGGGCCTCGATCTCCTGGGCCTGGGCGTCCACCACGCGCGGCTGCGGCGCGGCGGGCTGCAGGGCGGCCGGCGCCAGGGGCGCCAGCTTGTCGTGGCCGACAAAGCCGACCGCGAACAGCAGCGCGGCCGCGAACGCGCCCAGGACCAGGGTCCTGGTGCGTCCGCGTCTGGCCCGGCTCGCCTGTCGGCTCATGCTTCGCCTCGGATCATGGGCGCCACCATGACGCCCGATCCTGAACAATCACCCAAGGACGCGTCAGGCGCGAATCCGAACCGTCGCGATCGCTCGCTTAACGCATCGTCGGGATGACGAAGGAGCTGTCGGCGTGCTCCAGCTCGCTGTCGGGCCAGCGGGCGGTGACGGTCTTGGTCTTGGTCCAGAAGCGGACGCCTTCCATGCCGTGCTGGTTGGTGTCGCCGAAGGCCGAGCGCTTCCAGCCGCCGAAGGTGTGATAGGCCACCGGCACCGGGATCGGCACGTTGATGCCGACCATGCCGACGTTGACGCGGGCGGCGAAGTCGCGGGCCGCGCGGCCGTTCTGGGTGAAGATGGCGACGCCGTTGCCGTACTGGTGCTTGGACGCGAGCGACAGGGCGTCCTCGAAGCTGCCGGCGCGCACGATCTGCAGCACCGGGCCGAAGATCTCTTCCTTGTAGGACTCCATCTCCGGCTTGACGTGGTCGAACAGCGACGGGCCGATGAAATAGCCCTTCTCGTGCCCCTGCAGGCTGAAGCCGCGACCGTCGACGACCAGTTCGGCGCCGTCCTTGACGCCTTGGTCGATCCAGCCCTCGACGCGGGCCTTATGCTGGGCCGTGACGACCGGACCGTAATGGGCGCCGGCGTCGGTCGAGACGCCGACCCGCATCGACGGGATCTCCGCCACCATCCGCTCGCGCAGTTCGTCGGCGGTCTTCTGGCCGACCGGCACCACGACCGGCAGGGCCATGCAGCGTTCGCCTGCCGAGCCATAGGCCGCGCCCGACAGGTCCTTGATCACCTGATCCATGTCGGCGTCGGGCAGGACGATGCCGTGGTTCTTGGCGCCGCCCATGGCCTGGACGCGCTTATGGTTGGCCGCGCCGGTCTGATAGACATAGTGGGCGATGTCGGAGGAACCGACGAAGCTGACGGCGTGGACCAGCGGATGGGTCAGGATGGCGTCGACCGCCGCCTTGTCGCCGTGCACGACGTTCAGAACCCCGGCGGGGGCGCCCGCCTCCATCATCAGTTCGGCCAGGCGCACCGGCACCGACGGATCGCGCTCCGACGGCTTCAGGATGAAGGTGTTGCCCACCGCGATGGCGACGCCGAACATCCACATCGGGATCATGGCCGGGAAGTTGAACGGGGTGATGCCCGCCACCACGCCCAGCGGCTGGCGCATCGAATAGACGTCGATGCCGGGACCGGCGCCCTGAGTGTACTCGCCCTTCAGAGCATGCGGGATGCCGCAGGCGAACTCGATGACCTCGAGGCCGCGTTGAATATCGCCCTTGGAGTCGGCGATGACCTTGCCGTGCTCCGAGCTCAGCAACTCGGCCAGCTCCTGCATATTGGCTTCGACCAGGCGCTTGAACTCGAACATCACCCGCGCGCGGCGCTGGGGATTGGTCGAGGACCAGCCTTCGAAGGCGGCCTGGGCGGCCTGGACCGCGCGGTCCAGTTCGCTGTCCGTCGCCAGCTGCACTCGCGCCTGAACCTCGCCGGTGTTCGGATTGAACACGTCGCCGAACCGGCCCGAAGCGCCCGTGAACGCCGCGCCGTCGATGAAATGGGAAATGTCGCGCATGAGCTGGGCCTTGATCCTGGAATTTCCGTTCTTGTCGTTGGCGCTGGGTTTAGCGCCCGGAACCGTGGGACGCCAGCGTCACAGAAGTCGCCGCAGCGCCTCGCGCGCCAGGTCGGGCTGGATCATCGGAAAGAAGTGGGTCGCGCCCGCCGGCCGCTCGACCGAAACCTGCGGCAGGCCCGCAGGCCGCTCGGGCACGCGGCAGGTCGAGTTGATCTCGGCCGCCAGGATGCGGACCGGCCCACCGTATCGGCGCAGGGCGCGCCAGGGGTCGTGCGACTGGGCGGCGTAGTTGGACGCCTCCCATTGTGGCGCGCAGGCCAGGGCCAGGCTGTCGTCGGTCGGGATCAGGCCGTCCTCGACATAGTCGGCCAGCATCTGATCGGGCCACCCCTTGAAGGCGCCTCGCCCGGCATAGGCGGCGCGCGCCTGCTCGGTGCTGTCGAAGCGGGCGCGTCGTTTCAGGGCGTTCAGATACAGGGGTATGCGACGCGGCAGCTGACGCAGCCCCGGCAGGCCAAAGGCCAGAACCGCGCCGCGCGACCAGATGACCGGGTCGAACAGCGTCATGGCGCACACACGTTCGCGCCGTTGGGCGGCGGCCAGAACGGCCGAGGTGCCGCCCATCGAATGGCCCGCCATCACCAGCGACGTCGACCCAGCCTGATCGATCAAGGCCGCCAGGTCCGCGCCGTGATCGTCCCAGCTCCAGCGGCCTTCGGGATCAGCCGCCAGCGTCGTGCGGCCATGCCCGCGCAGATCAGGCGCCCAGATGCGGCGGCCCTCGGTCAGCGGCGCCAGCAGGGTCGAATAGGTGCGGGCGTTGAAGCCGTTGGCGTGGACGAAGATCAGATCGATGGGACGTGTCGGATCGCCCCACTCCAGCACCGCCATCTCGCCGGGCCCGCGATCGTCCAGGGCGAATGAAAGGCGGCGCGGCGCGTCCAGGCCCCAGGCCGCCATGGTCAGGCTGCGAGCCGACAGGCGTCGCAGCGGCCGTGCGCCTCGACGGTGGTGCGCTCGACCGTGAAGCCGGCGGCGCGGGCGGCGGTGTCCAGGGCGACATCGGCCGGCGTGGCCACCTCGCGCGTCACGCCGCAGCAGTCGCAGATCAGAAAAGCCGCCGCATGGGCCTGATCGCCGCCGGCGCAGGCGACATAGGCGCTGATCGAGGCGATCCGGTGCGCCAAGCCTTGCTTCTCCAGAAAATCGAGCGCGCGATAAACGGTTGGGGGTTTAGCGGCCGTGCCGTCGACGCCATAGCGGGCGATGAGGTCATAGGCCTTGACCGGTTCGCCTTCGGCCAGCAGCAGCTCCAGCACGCGGCGACGCGGCGGCGTCATGCGTTCGCCCAGCGCCGTGCAGCGCGCCTCGGCCGCGCTCAGCGCCTGGTCCAGGTCGCGGCCGCCCAGGCCGCCGTGGTCGTGATCGTGATCGCAGGCCGAGCCCATGACCCACAGCTAAGGCGTTGCGAGGCGATCCGCAACGCCGCCTCATTTGCCGCCGCTCTCGCCTTGGGCTAGAAGGCCCGCCTTCCTTTCCTCCAGAGCGTTTCATGACCGACACCACCGCCTCCGCCCAGGCCACGGGCGACCTGACCGGCAACGTCCTGTTCTACACCAAGCCCGAGCCCCTCTCGGTCGATGCGCACGGCAAGCTGGGCGTCGATCCCGTCGAGCGCCCCTACGGCTTCGTGGCCCAGTCCAACGTCGTGCCGCTGACGGTGACCGAGTTCGCGCCCGCCGCTCTCAGCTATCCGGTGGTCTTCATCGGCCCGCAGAAGCAGCCGGTCGCGGTGATGGGCCTGCGCCAGGACGAGAATCTGTATGTCGAGGCCTCGGGCGAGTTCCGCGGCGACGCCTACATCCCCGCCTATGTCCGCCGCTATCCCTTCGTCTTCGCCAATGACGACCAACAGCAGCGTCTGATCCTGTGCGTCGATCGCGGCGCTTCGTTCATCAAGGAAGGCGGCCAGACCCCTCTGTTCGTCGACGGCCAGCCCAGCGACTACACCAAGCAGGCGATGGAGTTCTGCAACAACTTCGAGCAGGAGCGCCTGCGCACCGAAAGCTTCATCAAGCTGCTGACGGACCTGGACCTGTTCCACACGCGCGAAGCCAGCTTCACCCCGCGCAACGCCGATGGAACCGCCGGCGAGCCGCAGAAGCTGGCCGAGTATTTCGCCATCGACGAAGACAAGCTGCGCGCCCTGGCGCCCGAGAAGCTGGCCGAACTGCGCGACAACGGCGCCTTGGGCCAGATCTACGCCCACCTGGTCTCGCTGGCCGGCTGGGACCGCCTAATCGCTCTGGCCTTCCAGCGCGCCAACGCCATGCCGACGGCCGCTAACGCCTGATCGCGGCGATTTGCTGAAACAGAAAGGCCCGGCGGATCGCTCCGCCGGGCCTTTTGCTTGACCGGTTGCCTTCGGGATCCGGTCGAAACCGGATCCCGAAAGACGCCTTAGTTGGTCGGGAAGCCACGCACGGCCAGAAGGGCGCGCACGTCCGGATCGCGGCCCCGGAAGCGGCGATAGGCTTCGGCGCGGTCCGAGGAGTTGCCTTCCGCCAGGATGATCTCCTTGTATCGACGGCCGATGTCCGGATTGAACACGTCGCCCGACTCCTCGAAATAAGCCCAGGTGTCGGCGTCCATGACCTCGGACCACAGGTAGGAGTAATAGCCCGCCGAATAGGCATCGGAGGTGAAGAGGTGATTGAACTGCGGCAGGCGGTGCCGCATCACAATCTCTTTGGGCATGCCGTATTTCGCCAGGCTCTCGCGCTCGAAGGCGGCGATGTCGGTCGGCGGCGTGGCGCGGGTATGCAGGTCCATGTCCACCAGGGCGGAGGACAGATAGCTGACCGTGGCGTAGCCCTGGTTGAAGGTCGAGGCCGCCTCGATGCGGTCGACCAGTTCCTGCGGCATCGGCTGGCCGGTCTCCACGTGCTTCATGAAGCCGTCCAGGATCGGCCGGCTCAGCACCCAGTGTTCGTGCACCTGCGACGGATATTCGACGTAGTCGCGCGGCGTTCCCGCGAGCGACGGATAGGTCACGCGAGACGACAGTGAGTGCAGGGCGTGGCCGAATTCGTGGAACAGCGTCTCGGCGTCGTCCAGCGAGATCAGCAGCGGCTGGCCCGCTTCGGCCTTGATGAAGTTGTTGTTGTTCGACGAGAGGACGTTCTTGACGCCGTCATAGGTCGAATAGCTGCGGTAGGTCGTGGCCCAGGCCCCCGACCGCTTGCCCGCGCGCGCGAAGTCGTCGGAGTAGAACAGACCCACATGTGCGCCGTCGGCGTCCTTGACCTCGAACACCTCCACGTCCGGGTGGAACACCGGCACGCTTCCTGCCGGGACCGGGGTGAAGGTGAAGCCGTACAGGCGTCCGGCCATGTAGAAGGCGCCGCGCTTGACCGCGTTCAGCTCGAAATAGGGCTTCAGATCGTTCTGATCGAGGTCGTACTTCTGCTTCCGCACCTTCTCGGCGTAGTAGAGGTAGTCCCACGGCTCGATGTCGTGGCCGGCGATGGCGCGCATGTCGGCCACCTCTTCGGTCACGCGAGCCTTGGCCGGCTCCCACACCCGCATCATCAGCTCCATGGCCGCGTCAGGCGTGCGGGCCATGGTGTCCTGCATGCGCAGATCGGCGTGGTGGCGATAGCCCAGAAGCTTGGCGCGCTGGTCGCGCAGGGCGACGATGCGGGCGATCTCGGCCTTGGTGTCGTTGGCGTCGCCGTTGTCGCCGCGCATGATGAACTTGCGCCAGACCTGCTCGCGCAGGCCGCGATCATCGGCGAAGGTCAGGAAGGGATCGACGCTGGAGCGCGTATTGACGATGGCCCAGCCCTGCAGATTGCGGCTGCGCGCGGCGGCTGCGGCGGCGTTCTTGTTCGAGGCGGGCAGACCGGCCACGCCGGCCTCGTTGGCGATGACGGTCCAGGTGTTCTCGTCGGCCACGACCTTCTGGCTGAAGGCCGTGAAGAGATTGGCCAACTCGGTGTTGATCTCGCCCAGCTGAGCTTTTTTCTGGGCGTCCAGGGCGGCGCCGCCGCGCACGAACTGATCGCGCGAGCGCTCGGCCAGACGGCGCTGCTGGGCGGTCAGGCCCGACGGATTGTCGGCCACGGCCTTGACCCTGGCGAACAGGGCCTCGTTGAAGGTGATCTCGTCGCCGGCTGCCGACAGCAGGGGCGAAACCTCGCGGTCGACCGCCTGATAGTCGGCTGAGCCGATGTTGGAGGTCATCACGCCGAACAGGGCCAGGGCGCGCCCCAGGGGCTCGCCGGCCATCTGCATGGCGACATTGGTGTTGGCGAAGGTCGCCGGCTCGGGATTGGCGGCGATGGCCTGATATTCGGCGCGTCGCAGGGCGATGCCTTCGACGATGGCTTCACGCAGCTTGGCGGCCGAAACCTTGTCCCACGGCGGGACGCCCTCGTAGGGGCCCGTCCAGACCTGCAGCAGTTCGGCGCGCGGGCTTTGGATCGGCAGAACGGCGCGGGCGATACGGGCGTCCTCAGCCAGGGTCGCGGCGTCGGGCGCACCCGCCAGGCCCGAGCTTGCGCCCATCTGGCTCGTGGTGCCGCAGGCGGTCAGGGCCATCAGGCTGCCCCCTGCGATGAGAAGCTGGCGTCTGTGCATGGATCACTCCGTTGGACTGCAGAACTGAACGCTACATAGTCACACAGGGACGGCCCCGTCACCTTTCGGGAGCACCAAGGTAGGATCGGGCCCTCTCGTCATGCTGTCGCATCCGCTCTAAACCCGCCCGCATGGCTATCGGCGTATTCGACTCCGGCGTGGGCGGGCTGACCGTTCACCGCGAACTGACCCGGCGGTTTCCCGGACGGGACTTCGTCTATCTGGCGGACCAGGCCAATGCGCCGTACGGCGGACGCGGCGGCGAGGAGATCGTCGAACTGACCCGCGCCGGCTGCGCAAGGCTGTTCGATGCGGGCGCGTCGGTCGTGGTCCTGGCGTGCAATACGGCCTCGGCCATCGCCCTTCGCCGGCTTCAGCAGACCTGGATCGCCGGCGAGCGGGATCGGCTGGGCCGGCCCTTGAACGTGCTCGGCATCATTGTGCCGACCATCGAGGCGGCGACCGGCCTGCCCTGGAGCTACGAGGCCGAGCGTGGAGGCCGGCTGGAGGGTCAGAAGAAGTCCTCGCTGGAGGTCACGGGCGTCTTCTGCACCGCCGCCACGGCGATGAGCCGGGTCTATGAGATCGAGATCGACAAGCGGCGCGACGACCTGGCGGTATTCTCCGAGCCCTGTCCCGGTCTGGCCGGACTGATCGAGCTGGGCGCCTCTACCGAGGAGCTGAAGGTCGTGGTCGATGAGCATGTCGACGCCCTGCGCCGCCGCATCGGCCGTCATCCCGACAAGGCCGTGCTGGGCTGCACCCATTACGAGATCGTGGCCGATCTGTTCATGTCCGCCCTGCCGCCCGAAACCACGCTGATCCACCAGCCCAGCGCCGTCGCCGACGCGCTTGAGCGGTACTTTACGCGCCATCCGGACTATCCGCTGGGCGACGGCGGACGTCGCGATTTCCTGACCACCGGCGTCCCGGGCCCGCAGAGCGAACGCGTCAGCCGCTTCTGGGGCGAGCCGCTGTCGTTCGATCCGGCCTGACTGCGCCTGAGGCGTGATCAGCTATTGGCCCGCGTCCCGAAGGCACCGGCGCAGCTGAGCGCGCTCGACGCCGGCTTGCCCAGCTTCTCGCCGATCCAGCGCGCTGTCTCGATCAGGGCGTCCAGGTCGTAGCCGGTGTCGAACCCGCCGCGCTCCAGCATATAGACGAGGTCCTCGGTGGCGATGTTCCCGGTCGCGCCCGGCGCGAAGGGACAGCCGCCGATGCCGCCGACCGAGGCGTCTAGTATGGTCACGCCCGCCTCAACACCCGCATGAGCGTTGGCCAGGCCGGTGTTGCGCGTGTCGTGGAAATGAAGACGCAGCGCGGCGTCCGGTGCGGCGCGGCGCGCGGCCTCGACCTTCTTTGTCACGCTCCACGGGTCGCCGGCGCCGATGGTGTCGGCCAGGGCGATCTCCGCCACGCCGAGGGCGGCGATGCGGCCAACCAGGCCGGCGACCTGATCGGCGGACACCTCGCCGTCGAACGGGCATCCCCAGACGCAGGACAGGGTGGCCGACAGGCTGGGCGCGGCCCCCGGCTCGCCCTCGGCGTTGGCGCGGCCGGCGACAATGGCGGCCAGCATCTCGACCTGCTGATCGACCGACAGGCCCTGGTTCTTCAGCCCGAAGCCGTCGGTGGCCGACATCGCCACATTGACCTCGTCGGCCGAGGTGGCGAGCGCGCGGTCATAGCCCCGGCCGTTCAGGACCAGGCCGATGCGGCTGCGCCCGGCCTCATGCGGCAGGGCGGCCAGCACCTCTTCGGCGCCGGCCATCTGAGGCACGTATTTGGGATGGACGAAGCTGGCGGCTTCGATGCGGCGCGCGCCCGCGGCCTCCAGCCGACGCACGAAGTCGGCGCGCACCTCGGGCGACAGCACCGTCTTCTCGTTCTGCAGGCCGTCGCGCGGCCCGACCTCGACGATCTGGATGAAGGGGCGGCTCACCTGCCGCCTCCGGGCGGGGCGTAGATCGTCAGGTCCACATCGTCGCCGGTCGAATAGTTGCGCCCCCGCACCTCGCCAACGGCCCGGCCGACGACGCCCAGACCGGCCGAGGCCTGGCGGAAGGCTTCGGCGTCGCGCGCCTCGACGATCGCGGGCCGGCCCTCGGCCAGGGCGCGCGCGGCGCCGGCGGCGTCGGTCAGCTGGGTGTCGCGGCCGGTCAGGAAGACAAAGCTGGGCTCATGGAAGGTGGTGATGGCGACCGGACCCGGATAACGGCCCTGGCGCGGGTGCAGATCGGCGCGCTCCAGCGCCTTCTCCAGCTGGGGCGAGACGGCGAGCGGACGCAGCTGTCGGATCGTGCCGGACAGGGCGGCGTGCGACACGATGCCGAAGGCCAGGGCCAGCAGCATGCCGGTGATGGCTGCCCGATTGATCAACAGGAAGCCCCCGATCGCTGCGGCGGCGACCGCCGAAACGATGGTGACGGTCGCCCAGGTCTGGGCCGTGGAGGTGCCGAACTCGGTCAGGCCGTAGACGGTGATCAGGCAGATCACGACGGCGGCGAAGGCCATCAGCCCGGCTCCGCTCCAGCGCGAGATGCGGCCGATGGGCTGGGTCAGGGCGGCGGCGGCCAGCAGCGCCAGGGCGCCGAAGGTCGGCAGGGTGTAGTGGGCCAGCTTGGTCGGGGCGAGCTCGAAGATCAGCCAGGCCGGGACCAGCCAGCAGACCAGAAACCGCACCGCCGGCTCCGCGCGCCGCGACCAGGCCGTCGAGATCGCCGCCGGCAGCAACAGGGTCGCCGGGAAGAACAGCACAGGCGCCAGCAACAGATAGGTGCCGGGCCAGGCCCCGTGGCTTTCGTGCGCGCCCGCGATCTTGGGCGCCAGGTCGCCGCCGATGGCCTCGCGCCAGAAGCCGCCGTCCGTGGCGATGGTGATGGCGATGGCCCAGGGCCCGACGATCAGCGCCGTCAGCGGCAGACCCCAGCCCCAGCCCAGCTTGCCCAGCCATCGGATATCTCGATCCCACGCCGACAGCGCCAGAATGGCCGGCGCGATGACGATCAGGCCGATCGGCCCCTTGATCAGAATGGATGCGCCTAGGCCCAGCCAGAACAGCAGCTTGTGCAGACGCTGGGGCCGCTCGCCCGCGCGGGTCGACATATAGATGCGCCCCAGCCCGGCCATGGCCAGGGTGACCGAGCCGCACAGGAAGGCGTCGGTCTTGGCGATGCCGGCCTCCGTCGACAGCAGGAAGGTCGCGCCCAAAATGGCCCCGGCCAGAAAGCCCGCGCGCCGTCCGAACAGGGCTCCGCCGGCCCCGGCGGCGGCCCAAGCGGCCAGCATGGCGCCCAGCAGGCTGGGCAGGCGATAGGGACCGATGTCGCGCGCCTCGACGCTGGACGTCACCGACACCGCCGCGGCCTGCAGCCAGTAGATGCCGACCGGCTTCTTCCAGCGCGGATCGTCCTGGAAACGGATGTCGACGAAGTCGCCCGTCTCGAGCATCTGGGCCGTGGCCTGGGCGTAGCGGCTCTCGTCGCGATCCAGCGGCGGCAGCAGCAGCAGGCCCGGCAGGCCGGCGAACAGGGCGACGATCATGGCCAGGACGGGCCCGCGCCAGCCGGCGATGTGTCGGTCGAGGTTGGGGCGCGTCATGGCGCTGTCGTATCACGAGGCCCGCACCGCCTGAAAGCGGGCTTGACGGCGCCGTGAACACGGGCGACCCACGGCCCATGCCGCCCGCCGCCCGCACCGCCAGGACACCCCGCGCCGCGCCGGGATTTCGCTTTCCGCCGGACCGGGATCGGGTGGAGACGATCTTCCAGCGTCTGAGCGGCGTCATGCCCGAGCCGAAGACCGAACTGGACTTCACCTCGCCCTTCACCCTGGTCGTGGCCGTCGCCCTGTCGGCTCAGGCGACGGACGTCGGCGTGAACAAGGCGACCAGCAAGCTGTTCGCCGTCGCGGACACGCCGGCCAAGATGGCGGCGCTGGGGGTCGAGGGGGTGACGCCCTACATCGCCTCGATCGGCCTGTATCGAAACAAGGCCAAGAACGTCGTCGCCCTGTCGCGCATGATCCTGGATCAGCACGGCGGCGAGGTGCCGCTGAACCGCGCGGACCTCCAGGCCCTGCCCGGCGTCGGGCGAAAGACCGCCAGCGTGGTCCTGAACGAACTGGGCATTGCGCCCGCCATCGCGGTCGACACCCACGTCTATCGCGTCTCGCATCGGCTGGCGCTGGCCAACGCCAACACCCCCGACAAGGTCGAGGCCCAGCTGCACAAGGTAGTCCCGGCGCAATGGCTGCCCAAGGCGCACCACTGGCTGATCCTGCACGGCCGCTATGTCTGCACGGCGCGCAAGCCCAACTGTCCCGGCTGCGTCATTTCGGACCTGTGCCCATCCAGGGCGGGCATCATGGCGGACGCTCAGCCCAGTCGTTCGCGCACCGCGCGGGCGAAGGCCGCGCCGCCGTCTGGCGCATAGGCCAGATAGAAGTCCGGCTCGATCAGTTCGGCCTCCATCAGCACCCAGTGTCCGCCGTCGCGCGTCATGTCGATGCGGGCGTAGAGCAGCGGCTCGTCGATGGCGGCCAGCACCCGCTCGGCCAGGACCAGGGCCTCGGCTGGCGGCTCGATCGGCTCGTACAGGCCGCCGAACTGGACCTGGATGCGGAAGTCCCCGTTCACCGGCCGCTTGCGCACCGCATGGCTGAAGCGCCCGCCGAAGAACAGCAGCGAGGTTTCGCCCTCGGTCTCGATGGCCGGCAGATAGGGCTGGATCATCGCCCGTCCGACCGGGGGATCGCTCAGCGCGTCGCCCGGCGACAGGCGCAGCGTGCGCCAGGCGCCGCCCGACACGGTCGGCTTGACCACCAGCTGGGACGCGCCCGTTTCGGCAAAGGCCGCGGTCACGACAGCGTCGTCGACCGCCTCACTCCAGATCGTCGCCGGTATCGGCACGCCCTTGTCCGCAAGCCGGCCTAGGTAGGCCTTGTCGGAATTCCAGGCCAGGACCGAGGCGGGATTGGCGAACGGCAGGCCAGCCTCGATCCACGTCCGGCAGGCCGCCATCCACCGCTCGTGGTCGCGGTGATAACCCCAGGCCACGACCGGCAGGATCAGGGGAAACGCCGCCAGACCGCCGGCGTCTGCCACATGGTCGGTCCAGGGCGTGGGTCGGGCGGTCACGCCTGCTTTGGCCAGCGCCTGGCTCAGACGCTCCAGAACTCCGGGCCACTGGCCGGCGTAGGACGGGTCGGCGGGGTCGGGCGTGAGAACGGCTATCTGGGTCATTTCCCGCTCCTAAGGAGTGAGGGGCGAAGCTGCAAACTGGCGCACCGTCTCGATCCTCTGTAAGGGGCGCGGCCATGACCCAGACCCCTGCCTCTCCCGCCCGCTTCGACGTCTGCGCCGTCGGCAACGCCATCGTCGACGTGCTGAGCCCGTGCGAGCCCGCCTTCCTGGACGGGCGCGGTCTGACGCCGGGCTCGATGCAGCTGGTGGACGAGGCTCAGAGTGCGGACCTTTACGCCGCCATGGCCGCGGGCGTTGAGGCGTCCGGCGGGTCGGCCGGCAACACCGTCGCCGGCGTCGGCTCGTTCGGCGGGCGCGCCGCCTATGTCGGCAAGGTCGCGCCCGATCAGCTGGGCGAAGTCTTCAGCCACGACATCCGCGCCGTCGGCGTGCATTTCGACACCGCGCCTCTGGAGGGCGGTCAAGGCACCGGCCGTTGCCTGATCAATGTCACGCCGGACGGTCAGCGCACCATGTGCACCTTCCTGGGCGCCGCCAACCAGCTGTCGGTCGAGGACATCGACGCGGCCCTGATCGGCGACAGCGCCATCGTCTATCTGGAAGGCTATCTGTTCGACCCGGCCCCGGCGCGTGCGGCGTTCGAGCAGGCCGCCCGGGCAGCCCACGCAGCCGGCCGCAAGGTGGCCATCACCCTGTCGGACACCTTTGTGGTGGCGCGCTGGCGCGCCGAGCTGCTGGCCTTCATCGAGGCGTCCGCCGACATCGTCCTGGCCAATGAGGCCGAACTGGCGGCACTGTTCGAGACCGAGGATTTCGACGCCGCTTGCGATCGCCTGGCCGCCATGGTCGAGGTCGCCGCCGTCACGCGCGGCGCGTCTGGTTCCGTGATCGTGCGCGGCGATGAGCGCGCCGCCGTCGCCGCCTTCCCGGTCGACAAGGTGATCGACACCACCGGCGCCGGCGATCAGTACGCCGCCGGCTTCCTGCTGGGCCTGGCCCGCGGTCTCGACGTGGCTGACGCAGGCGCGCTCGGCTCGCTGGCCGCCGCCGAAGTCATCGCTCACTGGGGGCCGCGCCCCATGACGCCGCTGGTCGATCTGGCCAAGAGCCAGGGTCTGACGCTGGGCGCCTGATTGCCGACTTCGGACAGCAGGACGCCAGACATGGAAAAAGGCCCCGGATCGCTCCGGGGCCGTCGTCATTTCCGGCTCTCGCCAGCCTAGATGCTCGTCTAGACCCTGGGGCCTCGGCCTCGCAGTCCGCCCGCCACCAGGGCGATGACGAACAGGATGATGGCGATCACGGCGATGAATTTGGCGATCTCGAACGAGAAGTTCGCGATGCCGCCGAAGCCGAGCACGGCCGCGACCAGCGCGATGACAAGGAAAATAATGGCCCAACGTAGCATAAGGCGTCCTCCGAGGTTGATGTTCGGCGGAGCCCTTCCGCCAGATCAACCCAACGCCCCCTACGACAGACCGTTCCCGCAAAGCTTGCTCACCAGCGGCGGCGATACCGCTTTTCGGCCCTTTTCTCGGTGATCATCGACGCCGCGATCGCCGCCAGGGCGGGATTGCGCAGCAGCAGGAAGACCACGCCCAGACCGCCCGCCGCGCCCAGCAGAGGCCGGTGGCGAACGATGTGGATGATCTTTCCGGCCAAGCCTTCGGGCTCATCCTCGTCTTCGTGGTCGTCCTTGTCCTTGCCCTTGCCCAAGAACACCAGGGCCGTGACGATGCAGATCAGGGCGAAGACGCCCGTCGTCACGGCGGCGGCGCCCAAGGGCGTCATCACCAGAGACAGAGCGTAGAACACGGTGAAGCCAAGGGCGACCGTGGCCACCAGGGCGCTGGCCGCCACCACGGCGATGGCGGTCAGCTTTTTGAACAGCCCATCCAACATCAGCGGCGACGACCGCCGAGCAGCAGGCCGATGACGACCCCGACGCCCAGCGCGATCGCGGTCGACTGGACCGGGCGCTCCTGAACGCGTTCGGTGACGTAGCGCTGGGCTTCATCGAAGCGCTCGGCGGCGTCGTCGTAATATTCGCGGCTGCGGACGCGGGCCTGCTCGTAATAGCCGCGGGCGCGCTCGCGGGCCTCGTCGGCCTTGGCGCGGACGGCGCCTTCGGTCTCAGACGCCTTGGCCTTGAGGTTTTCCTTTTCCTCGCGGACGACGGTCTTCAGATCCTCCTTGAGGGTCTTCAGGTCGTTCTTGACGTCTTCTCGAGCCTTGGTCGTGGCCATGGTGCGCTCCGATGCGTGAAAGCTTGGCGTTATGTATAGGGAACCCCGCCTTGCAACGCCACTCGCTCGCCAGGGTTCCCCGCAATGCAGCAATGCCGCGCTGGGAAAGCCCAGCGCGGCGCATTAGGAATACGCGCATGACCCAATGGCTGTTCCCGCCCGCCCCCACGCCGTCGCTGCCCATCGCCGGCCGCCCCGAACGCTTTCCCGTCCGCCGGATCTTGTGCGTCGGTCAGAACTACGCCGCCCACGCGCGCGAGATGGGCGCGGACGGCCGCCCGGCGCCTTTCTTCTTCGCCAAGCCGGCCGACGCCCTTGTGACCGACGGTGCGAACCCCGCCTTTCCCGGCGAGACCGAGAACCTGCACCACGAGGTCGAACTGGTCTGCGCCATCGGCGAGAGCGGCGTCATCGTCGGCTGGGCCGTCGGCTGCGACCTGACCCGGCGCGACATCCAGGCCGAGGCCAAGTCCAAGGGTCGGCCGTGGGATGCCGCCAAGGGCTTCGATCAGTCGGCGCCCTGCGGCCCGCTCACCTTGGGCGACCTGCCCGACCCGGCCGCCGCCATCGCCCTGACTGTCAATGGCGAGACGCGCCAGTCCGGACGGCTGGACGACATGATCTGGAGCCCGCAGGAGGTTCTGGTCCAGGCGCGGCGCTTCTGGGACGTGCAGGCCGGGGACCTGATCTTCACCGGCACGCCCGAGGGCGTCGGCCCGCTGCAACCCGGTGACCGGGTCGAGGCCCTGGTGGCCGGCCTGTCGCCCCTCAGCTTCCGGATGGGCGCGCGATGATCCTGCACGGCTACTGGCGTTCGGGCACCAGCTACCGAACCCGCATCGCCCTGAACCTGAAGGGGCTGACCTATGAGACGCGCGGGGTCGATCTGCGTCAGGGCGCACAGAAGGCCGCCGACTTCCTGGCGATGAACCCGCAAGGGCTGGTGCCGGCGCTTCAGGTCGGCGATGCGGTCCTGACGCAGAGCCCGGCCATCCTGGAATGGCTCGAGGAGGCGCATCCCCAACCGCCGCTGCTGCCGTCCGGCGCGCTGGACCGGGCCCAGGTGCGGGCCATGGCCGCCTTGGTGGAATGCGACATCCATCCGCTGAACAATCTGCGGGTGCTCAAGGCGCTGCGCGAAGGTTTCGACGCCGACCAGGCCGCTACGGACGCCTGGGCCGGCCGCTGGGTTGGAGCGGGCTTCGACGCCCTGGAGAGCCTGGTTCAGCGCCAGGGCGACGGCTGGTGCTGGGGCGATCAACCGACGCTGGCCGACTGCTGCCTGATCCCGCAGATCTATTCCGCCCGTCGGTTCAACGTGGACATGACGGCCTGGCCCGCCCTGTCCGCCATCGAGAGCCGAGCCCAGGCGCATCCCGCCTTCCAGGCCGCCCACCCGGATCGCCAGCCGGACGCCGACTGAACTGCCCACAAATGGTCACGGTTTTCCACCGGACGCTCAATCTCCCTTAAGCATTCGGGGCGCACCGTCAGTGTGTGAGATTCGACGCCTTGCCCTCTCCGGCGGACCGGCTGGCCATCGCTGCGGTGACCGAGCCCGAACGCGCGCCTGACGCCTTCATGACGGCGCCCGTCGGCGCGCGTGAAGACGCCATGCGCCATCTGCTGCAGACCGCGGCCGATGCGGGCGTCGGCGTGGTTGCGACCCGCCCCGAGGGCGATGTCGAACGTCTGCTGGGTCAGGCCTGGCCCTTCCCATCGCCGTTCCGCGTCACCGTGCGGACCGTGGCCCTGGCTGACGGCCTGGACCGGATCGAAGCCCGCGCGCGCCGCTCGCTGGAGCGCATGGGCCTGCCGCGCGGCGAAGCGTTGCTGGTGTCAAACGCCGCCGATCTGGCCGGCGCCGAGGGCCGCGCTCTCTGGGACCGGCTGAGAAGCCTCAAGGACCGGGGCCTGTTTCGCAAGATCGGCTTCTGCGCGACCCTGGACGACGGCCCCGCCCTGCTGGCGCGTCGGCTGCAGCCCGACCTGGTCCAGATCCCGTGCAACCTGCTGGATCAGCGCGCTTCGACCGAAGGCGTGCTGGCCGAGCTGAAGGCCGCTGGGGCCGAAATCCACATCGCCCATGTCTTCGCCCAGGGCGTCCTGTTCGCCGCCGGCGAGAGCCTGCCGCCCGAACTGGCCGGACACGCCCTGGCGTTATCGCGCGTCCGGCGTCGCCTGGCGGAATCGCGTTTGGACCCGATGCAGGCGGCCCTCGCCTTCGCCCTGAACCTGCCCGAGGCCTCGGCCGTGGTGGCCAGCGTCGCCTCGGCGGCCGAGCTGCGCGCCGTGCTCGCGGCGGCCCACGCGCCTGCGCCGGCCATCGACTGGTCGGCGCTCGCCCTGGAAACACCGGCGGCCCGCTCGCTGGGGCAGGCCGCCGACATCCGCTATCGGATCAATAGCGCAGCCTGATCCCGGCATATCCCGACCGGCCCGGCTCGCCGTAACCCAGCACCTGCTGATAGTGCTTGTCCGTCAGGTTCTCGACCCGCGCGGTCAGATCGACGTTGGGCGTCAGGGCGTAGGCGCCGTTCAGATGGGCGACGACGAAGCGATCGCGCACCCCGCCGGCGTCATCCTGATCGCCCTCGGCGCGCACCGTCAGGGCGCCCGACAGACGCTCCCCGGTCCAGCCCAGGATGGCCGATCCCGAATGCTCGGGCACGCGCAGCAGGCGCGCGCCCGTGGTCCGATCCTCGGCGTCGGTCCAGGCATAGGCCAGCGTCAGGTCGAAGCCGCCGCCCAGCAGCGCCCTGCCCTCCAACTCCACCCCATCGGTCCGCGTCTTGGCGATGTTGATGTAGCGCCCGGCGACATAGGTGATCTGGTCCTGCACGTTCAGGCGATAGAGCGTCGCCCGCGCCTGCAGCCGCCCGTCCGAGGTGCGATAGCCGAGCGCCGCCTCGACGCTGTCCGCCGTCTCCGGGGTCAGGTCCGGCCACGGCAACGGCGCGAAGCAGAAGTCGCACACCGACTGGCTGATCGACGGCGCCTTGAAGCCCGTCCCATAGGCGCCCGACAGGGTGAAACCGTAGTCCAGATCATAGGCGCCCGAGACGCGTCCCGTGGTCTTTGAGCCGAAGTCGTCGGTGTCATCCCAGCGCAGGGCTCCGGTCAGGTCCAAACGCTCCGTGGCGGCGAACCGCCCGACCGCGAACAGCGAGGTGACGCCCAGATCATCGGACAGGCCGCTGGACAGGGCGCCCGACGTCTCCTCGCGCTCGGCGCCGAAGGCGTAAGCGACCGCGCCCGTCTCGCCGTCGGCCTGCCAGCGATAGACCTGGCGGTCGGCGCTGAAGGTCGAGCCGAAGCCGCCGCTGTAGCTGGTGCGTTCGATGTCCGAGGCCGCAATGCTGAACTGATGGTTCAGACCTCCGGCGGCCAGGCGCAGGCGCGCCAGGCCCGACCACTGCTCGCTGTCCTGCGTGTCGTCGGTGTCAGCCAGGGCGTAGGTCGGCGCCGGGAAGCCGTCGAGATCGGCGTGGCTGTCGGACCACCGCAAAGAGCCGTCGATCTGGGCGTTCGGCGCCACGGCGTAGCGGCCCTTTACCCCGACGGTGGTGTTCCTGAACCCGTCGCGCTCGGGATTGCCGTCGCGCTCGTCGGCGGCCGAAATGCCGTCCGTCTCGAAACGCGAGACATAGGCGCCGATGGCGTACCGGTCGTTGGCCACGCCGCCGGCCAGGCGGCCACGCAGCGTGTCGAAGCTGCCGGTCTCAGCCTCGGCGCGCAGGCCGTCCAGCTCGCGGGTGGTGAAGGCGATCACCCCGCCGATGGCGTCCGAGCCCCACAGCGAGGACTGCGGCCCGCTGAGCACCTCGATCCGTTCGATGTCGCCCAGCTCAAAGCCGGAAAAGTCGAAGGCGCCGTTGATCTCGGCCGGGTCGTTGACGGGCGCGCCGTCGACGAGGACCAGGGTCTTGCCGGGCGCCGCGCCCCGCATGCGGACCTGAGCGACGCCGCCTAAGGCGCCCGAGCGCGTCACCGACAGGCCCGGCACATCGGCCAGGATGTCGGCGGCGAACACCGCGCCGCGCTGTTCGATGGCGCGGTCGTCGATGACGCGCGCGCCGGGGGTGTCCAGGGCGATCGCCGGCAGGCGGGTGGCGGTGACGACCACCTCCTCCAGCGTCGTCGGATCGACCTCCTGGGCGAATGCGGGGAAGGCGGCGGCGCCCAGTGCTAAAGTGGGAAGGGCCGCCGTGGAAAGCAGGATCGAGCGTCTCATGGCTCGTGACTCCGTGATCGGCCCGGCGACGGCGCGCGCGAACGGGCTGGCGAATGCGACCGATCCGCCGGACCAGAGGTCCGGACGGCGCAGAGATCGGGTCGCTTCGACGGAATTCAGTCCCCGCGCCTCTGCCTGGTCCCGGACAGCGACGAGCGACATCGGCGGCCAGGTCTCCTGGCTTGCGGGTCAAAAAACGCCGGCCTCGCCTTCCCAGAGCCCGAGGGATCCAGTGGCGCCGGGATCGCTCCCGGATCGGACGACGGTCTCACCGCCTACAGTTGCGGGCACAGCCGCGGTGTCTGACCGCGTTCCCTTAACCGCCTGCCGGGCTTGTCGCAGGCCCAAAGCGTGGCCGCAAGTCGCGTCACACGGCGCTTGAGGCGGCGGCTCTGATCCGTCACCTTCCGGCCACGCATGAACGCCCCCCTTTCGCCGCCAAAGCCCGATCCGAAGCCCGAGCCCGGCGTGACCCCGGTCATGGCGCAATTCCTGGCGGCCAAGGCCGACCACGCCGACGCCTTGCTGTTCTTCCGAATGGGCGACTTCTACGAACTGTTCTTCGAGGACGCGGAGAAGGCGGCCGCCGCCCTGGGTCTGGCCCTGACCAAGCGCGGTAAGCATCTGGGCGAGGACATTCCCATGGCCGGCGTGCCCGCGCACGCGGCCGAGGGCTATATGGCGCGGCTGATCCGCCAGGGCTTCCGCGTCGCCCTGTGCGACCAGGTTGAAGATCCCGCCGAGGCCCGTAAGCGCGGCTCCAAGGCGGTGGTCAAGCGTGAGGTGGTGCGGGTCGTCACCCCGGGCACCCTAACCGAAGACAGTCTGCTGGACGCGCGCGGCGCCAATCGCCTGGCGGCCGTGTCCGTGCGCAAGGGCCGCGCCGCCGTCGCCGTGGTCGAACTGTCGGCCGGCGTAGTGGACTGCGTGGCCTGCGATCCCGAAGACCTGTGTGCGACGCTCGCCGCCTTCCGCCCGTCCGAAGTGCTGGTGCCGGACCGCCTGTTCTCGGACGCCGCGCTGAAGGCGGCCCTGGACGGCTCGGGCGGGGTGGTCCAGGCCATGCCTCAGGCGCTGGGCGAGCCGGTCGCCAGCCGAGCGCGGGTCGAACGCCTATATGGCGTCGCGGCGCTGGACGGTTTCGGCGCCTTCGAAGAGGCCGAGGTTTCGGCGCTGGGCCTTGTCGCCGCCTATCTGGAAACGACCCAGGCCGGCCGCACGCCCGCCCTGGCCCCGCCGCGCCGCTCGGTCGAGGCGGGCTTCCTGGCCATCGACCCCGCCACCCGCCAGAGCCTGGAGATCGACCGCACTCAGCGCGGCGAGCGCGAGGGCAGCCTGCTGGCCTGCCTGGACCGCACCGTCACGGCCGGCGGCGCCCGGTCGCTGGGCGAGCGCATTGCGCGGCCACTGAGAGACCCCGCCGCGATCAACGCCCGGCTGGACGCCGTGGAATGGTTCGTCGAGCGGCGCGACCTGCGGCGCGATCTGCGCGAGGCTCTACGCGGCTCGTCCGATGTGGCGCGGGCGGTGTCGCGCCTGGCGCTGGGCCGGGGCGGTCCGCGCGACCTGGCCGCCGTGCGCGCCGGTCTGAAGACCGCCGAGGGGCTAGTCGGGCGGCTGATGGCGCGGCCCGATCCGCTGTCGGGGCCGCCGGCGCGCATCGCCGACTGCCTGGCGCGTCTTTCGCCCACGACCGAGACGTCCCGGCTGCTGGCCGCGCTGAACGACGGCCTGGTCGAGGAGCCGCCGCATTTGGCGCGCGACGGCGGCTTCGTTCAGCCCGACCACCGTCCCGAACTGGACGAGACCCGGCGCCTGCGCGACGACAGCCGCCGCGTCGTGGCTGACCTGGAGGCCCGCGCCGCCGCCGAGGCGGGCGTGCCCTTCAAGGTCCGGCACAACGCCGTGCTGGGCTATTTCCTGGAGACCACCGCCAAGCATGCCGACGGCCTGCTGCGCGCCGGTCCGGACAGCCCCTTCATCCACCGTCAGACCCTGGCCAACCAGGTCCGCTTCACCACGGTCGAACTGTCCGAACTGGACGCCAAGATCAGCCAGGCCGGCGTGCGCGCCCTGGCGATCGAGACCGAAACCTTCGAGGGCTGGCGCGCCGAGGTCCAGGCCCTGGCCGCGCCGCTCCAGGCCTTGGCCGACGCCCTG
>NZ_JBKBML010000023.1:0-37869 GCF_046295775.1 Brevundimonas sp.
CGGCGCGGGCGCCGGACGGGCTGGGGCAGGCGCGGCGGGCGCGGGCGCCGCCGGGGCCAGGCCGCCGCCGGTCACGGGCGGATTGGCGGGCAGGGGCTGGGGCTCGGGACGCGGCTGGGGCGCTTCGGGGCCAGGGGTAAAGGTGGGGGCGGCGTCAGTCGGCTCGCCGGCGTCGCGATAGACGCTGATGTCGGCCTCCGGATCGACCGGCTGGGCGTCGATGGGGGCCTCGACCTTCATCTCGCCGACGGGAGAGCCGACGGCGGCCGGCGCGTCGGTGGAGGAGCGCACGCCCGAGCGATAGAAGACCACCACGGCCACGATGAGCAGCAGCAGCACCACGGCGCTGACGATCAGAGTCACGGGCGGGGCCTTGGACGCCGGGCCGCGCCGCGCGTCGAAATCGCCGCG
This sequence comes from Brevundimonas sp., assembly GCF_046295775.1. GTDB lineage: Bacteria > Pseudomonadota > Alphaproteobacteria > Caulobacterales > Caulobacteraceae > Brevundimonas. Next base: position 412 of record NZ_JBKBML010000023.1, read on the forward strand.
GCGGAAGGGCAGATCGTCGTCGGTCGGCGGCGTGTAGGCGCCCCGGTCGCGGTTGTAGCGGTCGTCGTCGTGGTGGGACATCGGGGCTCTCGCACATAGGCCCGGCCGCGAATCGTCGCGCCGGCCGTCCAGTCTAACCCGCCCCTGCGGTTCTACGAATCACAGATCGCGATGCAGGTCGAGGCGGAACAGCCGTCCGTGCTCCTCGATGGCGAAGCCGTCGGTCATGCCGGCGATGTAGTCGCACACCGCGCGCGCCTTGCGCACCGGATCGTCAGCCACCGCGCGGGCGGCCCATTCGGGCGGCAGCACGCCGGGATCGGCCAGGAACAGGTCGAACATCTCCGCCAGACGCCGCCGCGCCTGACTGCGCATCCGATTGACCCGATAGTGGCGGTACATCCGCTGATGCAGGAAGGTCCGCAGCACGCTCAGGTCAGCCATCATGGCGTCGGAGAACTGCACCAGGGTGCGCGGGGCGGCTCGCACGGCCTCGGGCGAGGTGATCTTGTGCTCGGCGATCCGACGCGCGGTCTCGGCCAGGACGTCGTCGATCATGACGCCGATCATGCGCCGCACGGCCTCCAGCCGGGTCATGCGCGCGTCGATATCAGGCCAATCGCGCCGCACCTGCGCCAGCACCGGCCCGATCAGCGGCACCTCGGCCAGGTCGTCCAAGGTGAACAGGCCCGCCTGCACCCCGTCGTCCACGTCGTGGTTGTTGTAGGCGATGTCGTCGGCGATGGCGGCGACCTGGGCCTCCAGCGACGCGAAGGTGTCCAGCCGCAGGTCCCAGCCCTCGGCGTATTCGGCGATGGCGCGCCAGGCCGGCTCGTCCAGACGGTGGGCCACAGGGCCGTTGTGCTTGATGACCCCCTCCACCGTCTCCCAGCTGAGATTCAGGCCGTCGAAGGCCGGATAGCGGTTCTCCAGCTTGGTCACGACGCGAAAGGTCTGGACGTTGTGGTCGAAGCCGCCCCAGTCCGCCATGCGCGCCTGCAGCTCGTCCTCGCCCGCGTGACCGAACGGCGGATGGCCCAGGTCGTGCGCCAGGGCGACCGTCTCGGCCAGGTCCAGGTCCAGGCGCAGCGCATGGGCCAACGAACGCGCGATCTGCGCCACCTCCAGCGAGTGGGTCAGGCGGGTGCGGTAATGGTCGCCTTCATGCGCGACGAAGACCTGGGTCTTGCCCTTCAGCCGGCGAAAGGCGGTGCAATGGATGATGCGGTCGCGGTCGCGCGCGAACGGCGTGCGGGTGCGGCTGGCGCCCTCTGGAAAGCGACGCCCGCGCGTGGCGTCGGGTCGTTCGGCGTAAGGGGCGCGGTCGGGCTGGCTCAAGTGATCGGGCCTGAATGGTCGCGGACCCTTTGCGAACGCCCGCGCCGCCCTCATATAGAGCCTCGTGAGCAGCGTCCAATCCGCCCCGTCCGACCTCAAGCTGACGATCGCCGCGCGATCGCCCGAGGGCATCGTCCTGGCCGACAGCGCCGCGCGTCGGCTGGACGCCCTGTCCCAAGCCGAGGGCCGTGAGTTGATGCTGCGTGTGGCGGTCGACGGCGGCGGCTGTTCGGGCTTCCAGTATCGGATGGAGCTGATCGAGGCGGCGGACGCCGACGACCTAGTGATCCAGGCCCACGGCCGTGCCCTCGTGGTCGACCCGGTGTCCGTGCCGTTCCTCAAGGGGTCGGAAGTCGCCTATGTCGACGAGCTGGCCGGGGCGCAGTTCGTCGTGCGCAACCCCAACGCCGCCTCCAGCTGCGGCTGCGGCGTCAGCTTCTCGATTTAACTTCGAGGCTTACGCTCCCAGGATCCAGCCCTCTTCGCCTTCCACTCTCGCGACCAAGGCCTCGTCGGCGCCCTTCGGCGGCGCGAAGGCGTGAGCCAGGGCGCCGGTCTCGTCCATGCGGGCCAAGGCCTCGGCCGTGGTGCGGACCTGGGCCTGGTCCTTGAACTCGCCCGGCTGGGGCTTGGTGTCGAACATCGAAGGCCAGACCTCGACCAGCAGGGTCGACAGCGGCTCGACGTCGGCGGCGTCCAGCGCACGCCAGCCGGTGCCGAAGGGCCAGACGGCCCCCGATGCGCCCAGCGTCTCCAGCAAGCGGCGCACCATGGGCACGCCGACCAGGGTCTGGCCGCCAACCGCCCCGGCGCCGTGCATCTGCCAGACGCTCTTGGGCTGCAGCCGTCCCTTGCGGGCGGCGTCTTCGGTGGCGCGGAACTCGGGGATGTCGGCGCCCGATCCGGCGGGCGGCTTGGTCGTGGTCAGCCAGCGCTGCGCCTGCTTGGCCGGCGCGCCCCAGAACGGCCAGGGCTGATCGGTCATCAGCCGGTTCATCTTGGCGGCGACTTGATAGCGGTTGTTGGTGTTGTCGGCCTTGTCCACGACGTTGCCGGCCAGGAACTTCCACATCGCCTGCCACGGCGCGCCGTCCAGCTTCAGTCGTTCGGCCGTGCCGGCGGGGAAACCGAAGTTGAAGTCCAGGCCCAGCAGCACGCGGTCGCCGCGCTTGCGGTGATCGGCCAGCAGCATTTTCAGCAGCGCCTCGCCCTCGGCACGCGTCGCCACATTGTGCGTCTCGGTATAGAGGCGGAAGCGCACGTCGCGCTTGGCCACGCCGATCCAGACGGACTGGTCGCCCAGCTTCTTGGTTTCTGCGGCGGTCCAGTCGGCGATGATGTAGGCGTCGAAAAGGCGGGCCACGGCGGGCCTCCTCAGGCAGGCGTTACGGGAATGCCGGCCTTCTAGCCCTCTCGCGTGGCGGACGAAAGGCCGTCAGGCTCTCAGCAGGGCCTCGATGTGCGACAGCCAGCGCCGCCCCAGCCTCAGCGCCTCGGCCGGCGAACTGGTGGGAGCAGGGCGGTCCGCGTTCCACAGCGACAGCTCGAACTCGGGATTGCGCGGATCGGCGAACATCAGGCGCAGCACCACCTGCTCGGCTTCGGGCGCCATGATGTCCAGCGCTTTGCGCGCCTCGCCGCGCCGCACGCGGGCGACGACGTGGCCGTCGACGATGATCTCTCCGCCCTCGGTTTCCTCGAAGCCGTAGATCAAGCCGTTGGCGCCTCGGTCCCACAGAACGACGACCTGGCCCGCGTCGAAATCCAGAACGGCGGCGCGGCCCTCGGCGGGCGAGAAGGCTTCGGTCTCGATGCGGCCGACCACAGCCTTGGTCATGGCCCGGCGCAGTCGTCGCGCCGGCTCCATCCACCAGGAAAAGGTCAGGGCGGCCGTCGTCAGCAAGGCCGCGGCCAGCCCGATCAGCAGGACGGCGCGCACCGCCTCGCCCATGGCTCAGTCCTCGATCTCGATGACGACAGGGACATGGTCGGAGGGTTTCTCCATGTCGCGGGCGTCCCGGTGGGTTTCGATGCCCCGGAACCGGTCGGCGGCCTGGGGCGACATCAGATGGTGGTCGATGCGGATGCCGTGGTCGCGCTGCCAGGCGCCGGCCTGATAATCCCAGAAGGTATAGGTCCCGGCCGGCTCCCCGCCGGCTTCGTGCGCGTCGGTCAGGCCCAGCCACTTCAGCGAACGCCAGGCCTGGCGGCTTTCGGGCTGGAACAGGGCGTCGCCGGTCCAGGCGTCGGGGGTCTTGGCGTCCTTGGCCTCGGGGATGACGTTGTAGTCTCCGCACAGCACAAAGGCTTCCTCAAGCGCCAGCAGATCGCGGGCGTGGGCGTTCAGCCGTTCCATCCAGCGCAGCTTGTAGTCGAACTTGGCCGTGCCGATCGGATTGCCGTTCGGCAGATAAAGGCCGCCGACACGAATGGGTCGCGGCGCCTCGATCAGGGCCTCGATATAGCGGGCATGGTCGTCGTCGCCGTCCAGACCGGACTCTTCGTGGCCGGGCAGGCCGCGACGCACGTCCGAGACCGGATGCTTGGAGAGCAGGGCGACGCCATTGTAGGTCTTTTGGCCGTGGACCTCGACGTTGTAGCCGAGCGACTCGAAGGCCTCGCGCGGGAACTTCTCGTCGACGCACTTGATCTCCTGGAAGCAGGCGACGTCCGGCTGGGCCGCCTCCATCCAGGCCAGGACGGTCGGCAGGCGGGCGTTGACGGAGTTCACGTTCCAGGTGGCGATGCGCATGGCGCGGACGCTAGATCGCGTCGGCAAATGCGGCAAGCAAAAGGCCCGGCGGATCGCTCCGCCGGGCCTCGTTCACTCTGACGAGCGACGTCTTAGTTCTGCTCGGTGGTCGCCGGCGCGGCCGCGACCTGCGTCAGGGTGCAGCCGCCGCCGATGCGCTGCGCCTCTTGGCAGGGATAGACCTGCTGAACGGCGGTTTCCTGGATGCGGGCGATGAACCCGTCGCCGGCCGCGCACTTGGCCTCATAGAAGCGGCCGTTGCTGTTTTCGCCCATGAAGCGCGCCTGGGTCACGTCGCAACCGGCGGCGTCCGAGCCGGCCAGCATGGCCTTGACGCTGGCGGCGCCGTCGGCCGGAGTGGTGAAGCGGCAGGTAGCGTTCTGGGTGATGACCTGTAGGCATTCGGTCTTGTCCCAGCCCGCGGCTGTCTTTTCGATCCAGTAACCCTGCGCATTGGCGCAGCCCACCTCATAGATGGGCGAGCCGCCGTCACTGCGGCCGATGGCCAGGCCATCATCGACGGTGCAGCCGACGCCCGCTTCGCGCGCGTAGCCCGAGATCACCGCGACCACATCGGTGTTGGCGGGCAGAGCGCATTGGGTTCCAACCTCGGCGGCGGGGTCGGTCTCCCGAAGAATGCGTCCCTGGCTGGCCAGCAAAACGCAATCCATCGCCTGAGGCGGCGTGGCGCTGGAGAGGATGTAGCCAGGACCGGACGCGCAGACCGCCTCCATATAGGTGTGCCCCTCGGCGCTGGCGCCCAGCAATGTCGCCTGGGTGACCTGACACGACGGCGCAGCAACGGCGGCCAACGCTTGCGCCTGAGCGACGAGTTCCTCGGCTGTCGGTGCGGCGGGTTGCTCTTGCTGAGCGCGCCGCTGCCTCTGTTCCCGGCGATCGGTGCGATCGCCTCCGATGCGACCTGGCAAAACCTGTTCGGCGCGCGGCCTGGTGGCGGTGTCGTCCTGATCGGGCCGGTCCTGAGCAGCGGCGCTGAGCGGCGCGAAGACGACGAAGCCTGCAGCGAGCGCGGCGCTGACCCAGGCGCGGGCGAGTGATCTGTGACCCGGCAAATTCATGACATCCGACTTTCCATAATAAACACTGTCTTGGAGGCAGCCCGCACGATCGACGCGGGCAGGGATGAGGTCAAGCATACAGACTGCGACATGGCGCCGGTGACGCGACCGAAGTGTGTCCAGATTGTAACATCCGAGGCGGAACATGGCGAAGATGCGGCTAAACGGTTGCGCCTCTGTCGAGCTTGCCGTTAACGACAGGGCACATGCCAGTTTCACAATAGTGGTCTGGGCGGCTCGCACCTTTCCTTTGGGGGTTAAAATTAGAATGCAGCTGAAACGCACATACCTGTTCGGCACCACGGTGCTGGCGGGCGTAATCGCCGCCTCGGCGCCGGCTTTCGCGCAAACAGCGCCGGCTCCGGTGTCTCAAGAAGCGACCCAGGTCGAAGAGATCGTCGTCACCGGTTCGCGTATCCGTCGCGACCCGACCACCGCCCCGACCCCGCTGATCCAGGTTCAGCGCGAGGAAATCCTGGCTACCGGTCAAGCGACCCTGATCGACTATCTGGCGCAGATTCCGGCTCTGTCGAACTCGCAGATCCCGTCGGACAACGTCGGTGGCGTGCTGAACGCCCAAGGCCTGAACATCGCCAACCTGCGCGCGCTCGGCAACAACCGCACGCTGACCCTGATCGACGGCCGTCGTCAGGTCGGTTCGGTCGGCGGCAGCCTGGCCGTGTCGACCAACACCATTCCGCGCCTGCTGATCGAAAACATCGAGATCATCACCGGCGGCGCCTCCTCGGTTTACGGCGCTGACGCCGTGGCCGGTGTGCTGAACTTCAACCTGCGCAAGGACTTCGAGGGCGTCGAACTCGACCTGTACGGCGCCCAGCTGTCGCGTTACGGCGGCAACTTCGGCCGTCGCGCCTCGCTGCTGGCCGGCAAGAACCTGTTCGACGACCGCGTCAACGTCTACGGCTTCGCCGAATACGAGCAACTGGACGGCATCGAAACGCTGGATCTCGGCTTCCTGCGCGACAGCTGCGCCCTAGTGACCGTGGACGTCGATCCGACCAACCCGGCGGCCGGTCCGAACGTCGATGGACTGATCGACAACCGCGTCTTCTGCGGCGTCAACACCATCTCGCGTCCGCGCGGCGGCCAGACGACCATCGCCAACACCCTGCAGCCCAGCCCGCTGAACAATCCTCTGGTCGGCGTAACCAACTGCACCAGCTCCACCCAGGCCACCTGCTTCGGCGTGAACCCGGGCAAGACCTGGGTCTATCCGGAGGGTGCGGACGCGCGTCTGGCCAACTTCGGCCAGCGCGTCGGTGTGGGCTCCACGACGCTGAACATCGGCGGCGACGGCGAGAACCCGGGCTTCTTCAACCAAGCCGACCGCGTCGGCGAGGTCGAGGCTCAGCGCTATCAGGTTGGCACCAACATCCGTCTGACGAATTCGGTCACGGCGTATCTGGAAGCCAAATACATCACTGAGTCGACCTTCGCGACGGCCCAGCCGACCTTCTTCGACTTCTACCTGTGGGACGGCCACTACGCCGCGAACGAGACCAACGGCCGCACGGGCATCACGCCCAGCAACCAGAACCAGGTTCTGCGCGTCTCGGACAACGCCTTCCTTCCGGCGGCGGTCCGGAACGCCATCCTGACCAACACGGTCACCAACTACGGCAACCCCACCGTCACTGAGCCTGGTGCGCCGACCGGAACGATCGCCGCGCCTTGGGCGCGTCACGTCAGCTTCGGCGAGGACCGCTCGCAGGACAACACGCGTGAAATCCAGCGCTATGTCGCGGCCTTCAGCGGCGCACACGGCGACATCGGGCCGGTGCGCAACTTTGGCTGGGATCTGGCCTACACCTACAGCAAGCTCGAGAACGTCAACGAAGAGATCGCCGTCGACACCCAGCGTTATGTGCTGGCCGCCGACGCCGTGGTCGACACCGCGGGCATCGTCAATGGCCGTCCGGGCGAGATCGTCTGCCGCGTTCAATTGCTGAACGCGACCAACCCGGCCTTCACGGATCCCAACACGGGTCTGGGCGGTCTGCGCGACTGGTCGAGCCGCGCGGGTCAAAGCGCTGGCACCTTCGGCGACCTGCGCGCCCGCGCCGAAGGCCGCGCCGCCATCGACCAGTGCGTTCCGCTGAACGTGTTTGGCAAGAACCGCGCCAGCCAGGAAGCTCTGGACTACACCTACGCGTCGGTGACGGTCGAACAGACCAACGAGCAGCACAACGCCATCGGTTCGGTGTCGGGTCAGCTGTGGGACTTCTGGGGCGCCGGTTCGATCGGCCTGGCCCTGGGTGCGGAATGGCGCAAGGAATTCGCCGAGGGCGTGGGTCGCGATCGTGACACCGGCGACCGTCAGCTGTTCCTGAACACCAGCCCCGACTTCCCGGGCGCCTCGTACGAAACCCGTGAACTGTTCGCCGAAGTGTCGCTGCCGCTGTTCCGCGACAGCTTCCTGGGTCAGTACGCCGAGCTGAGCGGTTCGTACCGCTACTCGGACTACACCACGGTGGGCGAGACCGACGTCTACGGCGTCAACCTGGTCTATCGTCCGGTGTCGGACTTCGCGATCAAGTCGAGCTTCAACACCTCGGTGCGCGTCCCGACCCTGGTCGAGAACTTCTCGCCCTTCGGCCAGACCTTCGCCAACGGTTTCGCGGATCCCTGCGCCACCGCGGCGATTAACGCTTCCGCCCTGGCTGCGGACATCCGTCAGAACCGCATCGCCAACTGTACCGCTCTGGCGGCGGCCAAGGGCCTGACCTACGACTTCGCCGGCTCGACGCTGGATCCGAACGACGACTACGCTCCGGTCTATTCGGGCGGCGTGGCCGGCGTGAACGGCGGCAACCCCTTCCTGCTGCCTGAAGAATCGGAATCCTTCACCTTCTCGACGGTGTGGACGCCCAGCTTCATCCCGCGCTTCAACCTGGTGCTCGACTACTACGAAATCGAGATCACCAACGTGATCGCAGCGGTGACGGCCCAGACCGCAGCCAATAACTGCGTCAACGGCCCGAGCCTGAACGCCGGCGCCTGTAACACCATCTTCCGTCGCGTGGCCGGCACCGCCGGCGGCGGCACGACGGCGGCCGAGCGTTCGGAAGGCTTCAAGGTCGGCGCGCCGGCTGGCGATCCGATCGGCGGCTTCATCCAGGGCTCCATCAACTACGCCAAGCGCACAGTGCGTGGCCTGGACTTCACCGCCAGCTACGCCATCGACACGCAGGAAATGTTCGGCTGGAATCTGGGCACCTTCCAGAACTCGCTGCGCGGCTCCTGGCTGATCGAGCAGAAGCAGTTCAACAACATCGACAACCCGGCCGACTTCACCGAGTTCTCGAGCACCCTGCAGGTCGGCGGTTCGTTCCCGCGGGTCCGCCTGGCCAACAGCCTGGTGTGGAGCCCGAACGAGGCGATGTCCTTCACCTGGGTCGTGGACTGGCAGACGTCGCAAGACATCGTCCAGCCCCGCGCCATCGTGACGAACATCGACAACCGTCCGCTAGACTATCTGTCGACCGGCAACTTCGTCCGTCACGACTTGGCCGCCCGCTTCAACGTGCGCGACGACGTGACCCTGCGGGTTGGCGTCAGCAACGTCTTCGATGCCCGCCAGCGGGACATCCTGGGCGCTACGCTCTACTCGAACTTCGACCCCTACGGTCGTCGTGTGAACGTGAGCCTGAACTTCCGTCCCTGGTAAGTTCGGTTTCGATCAAGACGGAAAGGGCGGCTCTTCGGAGCCGCCCTTTTTCTTTGGCGATCGACGTTCCTGGGGAAAGTCGTGGAGAATCTGCGGCCACGCTTGGGCGTGACGCTTTCATTTGGTCCGACTCACGCTACCGGTAACCTCTCGTTAACTCCGAGCGCGCTTTTCTTAACGCGCTCATAACCAATGCGATTCGGCGGGGATTTCGCACTGGGGACTAACGGGGCAAAAGGGTCGAAGGGTCGGAACTGATATGTCGCTGTCGCTGGTCAAGCCGCAAAACACTGAACTGAAACCCCGCATCGTCGTGTTCGGCGTGGGCGGGGCGGGCGGCAACGCCGTCAACAACATGATCGACGCCGGTCTGGAGGGCGTCGAGTTCGTCGTCGCCAACACCGACGCGCAGCATCTGTCCTTCGCCAAGACCGACCGCCGCATCCAGCTGGGCGAGACGATCACGCAAGGCCTGGGCGCGGGCGCCCACCCCGAAGTCGGCATGAACGCCGCCGAGGAGAGCGCCGACGAGATCCATCAGCATCTCGAAGGCGCCCACATGATCTTCATCACCGCCGGCATGGGCGGTGGCACCGGCACGGGCGCCGCGCCGATCATCGCCAAGTGCGCGCGTGATCGCGGCATCCTGACCGTCGGGGTGGTGACCAAGCCCTTCACCTTCGAGGGCCGCCATCGCATGCGCCTGGCCGACGCCGGGATCGCCGAGCTGCAACGCTATGTCGACACCCTGATCGTCATTCCGAACCAGAACCTGTTCCGCGTCGCCAATGAGCGCACCACCTTCGCCGACGCCTTCGGCATGGCCGACCAGGTGCTGCATTCGGGTGTGCGCTCGATCACCGACCTGATGATCCTGCCCGGCCTGATCAACCTCGACTTCGCCGACGTCCGCGCCGTGATGTCCGAAATGGGCAAGGCGATGATGGGCACGGGCGAGGCCACGGGCGACGACCGCGCCCTGCTGGCGGCCCAGAACGCCATCGCCAACCCGCTGCTGGACGAGACCAGCCTCAAGGGTGCCAAGGCCGTGCTGGTGAACATCACTGGCGGCATGGACATGACCCTGCTTGAAGTCGACGAGGCCGCCAACGCTATCGCGGCCGAGGTGGACGGCGACGCCAACATCATCTTCGGCGCGGCCTTCGATCCCGCGCTGGACGGCAAGATCCGCGTCTCGGTCGTGGCCACGGGCATGGATGAGGCCGTGATCCAGAAGATCGAGCCCCATGCTCCGGCCTTCACCGCCCGTCCGGCCGCGCCGACCTATTCCACGGCCTCGAGCCGGCCGGAGCCCACACGCGCCGAGCCGGCGCGGATCGAGCCGGTCGCTGCGGCTCGCGCCCAGGTTCAGGCTCAGGCCCAGCCGGCGCCCGAACCGGCTCCGGTCGCCCGCGCCCCCGAGCCGCAGCCTGAGCCGGTCATTCGCCCGGTCGAACACAGCCGGCTGGACCCGATCGTCGATCCTTGGGTCGAGGAATATGAGTCCAACCCGCGTCCGGCTGCTCGCCAGCAGGCCGAGACGTCGCAAGGCGACCTGTATCTGGACCGCGCCTCGACTCCCAGCCGTCAAGGCCCGGTCGAGCCCGCGCCGCATCCCGACGACGCCTATGACGATCGCGACCACCGTCGCAGCGGCTGGAGCCTGTTTGGCCGCGGCCGTCGCAACGCCCAGCCGCAGCAGCCGGCCTATGCGCCTCAGCAGCGCTCAGCCGCTCAGATGCGCCCGGCCCAGTCGGCCCAACCCGTCCAGCAGCAGGAGGCGGACCAGGCCGATGATGACCTGGAGATCCCTTCCTTTCTCAGGCGACTGGCCAACTAAACGTCAGGACTGACCCCTGATCCCGCCGCCCCGGAGCCGCCGCTCCGGGGCGGTTTTCGTTTCAGAGGGCGCGGCGTCACGAAACATTCCGAAACCGAGCTTTCATTTAACCACGACGGGGCAGGGGCTATCACGGCGGCGTGGCGCACCCTGCACGTCAGAGGCGGGGGCGCGATTTCGAGAGACCGAGCCCTTGTCCCCTGTCCGCGATCATAACGAGCGCACCCTGTTCGCCCCGGCTATCTGCGCCGGCGTGGGCGTGCACACGGGCCGTCGCGTGCGCCTGGTCGTCCGGCCGGCGCCCACGGGGACCGGCATCGTCTTCATACGGACCGATATCACCGACCGCGACAACCGCATTCCCGTGTCGGGAGAGGCCGTGATCGATGCGCGCCTGAACACCATGATCGAGAACGCCGACGGCGTTCGCCTGTCGACCATCGAGCACCTGATGGCGGCGTTCGCGGCGCTGGGCGTGTCCAACGTCATCGTCGAGGTCGACGGCCCGGAACTGCCGATCATGGACGGCTCGGCCCGTCCGTTCGTCGAACTTCTGGATCGCGCGGGCTTCCGCCGCCAGGAAGCGCCGGTTCGCTATATCGAAATTCTGAAGCCCGTGCGGGTCCAGGACGGCGACAAGTCGGCCGTACTGCTGCCCCGCGATCGCTACGAGATGCGTTTCGAGATCGATTTCGCCGCCAAGGTCATTGGCAATCAGGTCGTGGATTTCGTGGTCGACGAGGCGACTTTCCGCACCGAGATCATGGCCGCCCGCACCTTCGGCTTTGCCCATGAGGTCGAGGCGCTGCGCCAGGCCGGGCTGGCGCGGGGAGGCAGCCTGGAGAACGCCGTGGTCATCGACGGCGAGCAAATACTGAACCCCGGCGGGCTGCGCATGGAGCGTGAGTTCGTGCGTCACAAGGCGCTGGACGCCATCGGCGACCTTTATGTGCTCGGCGCGCCGCTGCTGGGCCGTTATGAGGGCGTGCGCGCAGGCCATGCGGTGAACAACAAGCTGGTCCGCGCCCTGTTGGCCCAACCCGAGGCCTGGCGCGAAGTCGTGCGCACGCCGCAACTGGCGATGGCCGGCTAAAGGCGGCCTTTACCCGCCGGGCCTAGGCTGGGTTTCATGTCCGGCTTCACAGACAAGATGCGCAGACGCGCGGGGCGCTACCTCGGTCGTCGCCCGATCGAGATCAGTCCGCCGCGCGGGGTGCTGAGCCTGTCGTTCGACGACATCCCGGCTTCGGCCTGGCGCGAAGGCGGGCCGGTGTTGCGTGCGCACGGCGTCAAGGCGACCTTTTATGTCTGCGGCGGCCTGGCGGGCGGGACCAACCTGGACCTGCCGCAGTTCGAGACCGAAGATTTGCAGGCTCTTTACGCCGACGGGCATGAGGTCGGGTGCCACACCTTCGAGCACGTCAGCTCCCTGGCGATCTCGCCGGCGATGCTGGAGGCCAGCTGGGCGCGCAACGCCGCCTGGGTGGCTGAGCGGCTGGACGGGGCCGTCATGGACACCTTCGCCTGGCCGTTCGGCGACTGCGCGCTGGAGGCCAAGAGCGGCGCGGCGCGGCGGTTCAAGCTGGCGCGCGGCGTGCGCGACGGCGTCAATGCGGGCCGCGCGGACAGCGCCAATCTGCAGGCCATCGGCCTGGAGAGCCGCCGCATCCCCGGCTACGACTTCGACGCGCTGTGCGCCGAGGCGGCCCATGCCAACGGCTGGCTGATCGCCTACGGCCACGACGTGTCCGACAGGCCCACGCCCTACGGCTGCACCCAGCGGGACATCGAGCGCCTGATCCTGGCGGCCCATTCGGCCGGGCTGGAGATACTGCCTGTCGGTAAAGCCTTCGACCGGGTGAAGGGCTAGGCTGCCTCGCGCGCGCGGCCCCAGGCGACCAGACTGTCGCGCGGCCAGGCCATCAGCCAGGACCGGGCGGTGTAGTCGCCGCTGTCGATCAGGGCCTTGCGGGTCGGAGAGGCCGTGCCGGCGCGCTCGGTGTGAATTTCGCCCGGCCCCTGATGGACCATGAAGGCGCCCCCCTTCAGCGGGTTCAGCCGCAGGTGAGCCAGGCGCGGGCTGATCTCGGTCAGGGGCGGATCGTAGAACCAACTGGAGCCGATCATGCCGGCCAGCTCGGGCTTGCGCTCGCAGATGGCCGCCGCCGTCGCCCAGGCGCGGTTCCAGCCCTCTTCGTTGAAGTCGTCCAGATGACGGCTTTCGGTGTGCACCTCCAGCCAGGTCTTCCAGCCGCCGTGGCGCAGCCAGTTCAGCGGGGCCGACAGACCTCGGCCCTGAACCGCGTGCCGCACGGTCTGGCCGGGGCCGAAAGGCGAGGACAGGTCGATCACCTGGCTGCGCGCGCCCGGCACGCTGAGCGCCAGGGCGAACCTCACGTCCTTGGCCCAGAAGTCGGCGTCATAGGGTTCGACCGCCTGCAGCAGGAAGTCCGCCATCTTGTCGAGCCAATAGGGATAGAGGTCCAGCACCTGGGGCGGCATATCCAGGTGCGCCGCCCGCTCGATGACGCCCAAGGACCAGCGCGCGATCAGGCCGCGTCGCACCGCATCCTCGGCCTTGGGGCCCAGCACGATGTCGACGGCCTGGGCCGGCAGGGTGAAGTCCCAGTGCGATGCGGCGTCGGCCGCCCGGCGCTCGGCTTCGGGCGCGGCGGCCTTGACGCGCGCGCGCTGGCCGTCGCTCAGTCCGGCCAGAACCTGGCGGAAACGGTCTTCGGGGCTGGCGGTGTCCATGACGTCAGTCTCTCACGCAGCCGTTGGCGAAAGGTTGAGCGCGCATCAGCCGGCGTTCCGGGCGCGCCAGGCCTGATAGGCCTCGATATGCGGCTGCCGGCGCAGTACCTTGTTGGCCGGATCGATCAGGACGTGGGCGCGGCCCGGAACCACGATCTCGCCGCGTCCGTCGGTCATGGGAAGGACGTTGACGACACCGCCCACCTCGACCTCGATAGGCATCGGGAAGGGCCCGCCGTCGCCGGTCTTCCATTCCAGGCTCAGCCGGTCGCCGTCGCGCGTCTGGATCAGGTCCGGCAACTCGGCCTGGCGCAGATAGGCGTCGAAGAACCAGCCCAGGTCGCGGCCCGTCACCTGATTGACGATGGCCACATAGTCGTCGGTCGAGGCGTAGCGCGGCTGGAAATTGCCCGGCGCAGGGTCAGGCCGCCCGTAAACCAGCCGGCGCAGACTGTCGTAGAAGGCCTCGTCGCCGATCATCAGCCTCAGAGTATGAGCGACCAACGCGCCCTTGTAATACAGGTCCAGCCCCGGCCCGCGCTCGCCCTCATAGACCTCGCCCGAGGTATGGCTCTGGCCCGACACGACCGGAAAGCGGTTGGCCAGGGTCAGCCGCATGGTCTGCAACTCGGACTCCATGGCCCGGTCGCCGTTCAGCCAGCGGGCGTAGAGCGGCTGCATATAGGTGCCGAAGCCCTCATGCAGCCACATGTGATCCCAGTCGGTATTGGTGATCTGGTTGCCGAACCATTCGTGGGCCAGTTCGTGCTGCAGCAGCCAGTCATAGCCCTTGCCGTCCAGCCGGTAGCCGTTGCCGTAGGCGTTGATGGTCTGGTGCTCCATGCCTAGGTGCGGGGTCACGACCACACCCATCTTCTCGTCGGCGAAGGGGAAGGGCCCGATGGTCGCTTCATAGAAGTCGAGCTGTTTGGAGAACTCGGCGAACAGGTCGGCAGCCTGCATCGGATCGTCCGTCTCCAGTCGCCAGAAATGCAGGGGAATGGTGTTGCCGAACCGGCTGTCATAGGTCCCGCTCATCTCGACGTACGGGCCGATGTTCAGGGCCACGGCATAGGTGTTGGGCTGGCGCGCGGTCCAGTTCCAGGTTGTCGTTCCGTCGCCGTTGTCGGTCTTGCCCAAGAAACGCCCATTGGACGGAGCGGACAGGCCCTCTGGCACGGTGATGTGCAGGTCCATGCGTTGAGGCTCGCCCTGCGGATGGTCGATACAGGGCCAGAACAGGTCGCAGCCCTGTCCTTGGACCGCGGTCGCGATCCACGGCTGTCCGCCGGGCGCTGTCCGCCAGACGAAGCCGCCGGACCAGGGTGCGCGCAGGGCTTCGTGCGGCGCGCCGGCATAGGCGATGCGCAGGCTGACCGTTTGGCCCAGCGACCGGGACGCGGGCAGCGGCACGGTCATTCGGCCGTCAGGATTGGTCCAGCCCGTGACCGCGACGCCGTCGATCTCGACCGAAGAGATGTCGAAACGGGTATCCAGCTCGACGACCAGGGCGGCCAGCGGCTCCGTCGCGGTGAAGTCCAGCGTCGCCACAGCCTCCAGCGACTTGGTTTCCGGCAGCAGGCGGATGGCCAGATCCGCCTTGTCGAACCGGACGGCCAGCTGTTCGGGCGCACGCGGGTGGCCGGTGTCGAGAGTGAAGGGCGTGGAAGGCCGCTGTGGCGCTTGGGCTGACGCCGGCGCTACGGCGAAGGTCAGGCCCAGGGCGCAGGCGGAGGCTGTCAGGGCGAGGCGAGCGAACATGGACCCAGCTTAGCAGAGGATCGTCCGCTGTCCCCGTCGTTCGGCCCAAGAAAAAGGCCGGCGTCGCCGCCGGCCTTTTCAAAAATCATGCAGGCGCCAAAATCAGGCGGCGGCCTGCTCCGAAAGCTTGGCGCGGACCTGGCGCTTGATCTTCTGGGCGGCGGGCGACAGTTGCTCGTCGCGGGCCTTGACGATGAAAGCGTCCAGGCCGCCCTTGTAGTCCAGGGTGCGCAGCGCGGCGTTCGAGATGCGCAGCGAGAAGGTCTGGCCCAGCGCGTCGGAGGCGACCTTGACCGTCTTCAGCGACGGCAGGAAGCGGCGCTTGGTCTTGATGTTCGAGTGGCTGACCGAGTTGCCGACCATGGGGCCGATCCCGGTGAGTTCGCAACGACGAGCCATCGTCAAAGTCCTTGGGCTTGCAGCCCACAAGGGGCGCATGAAACAGGTACGCGCGGGTCGAGGCCCGCGCGAGAGGGGGCCGTATAGACAAAGGCGGGGTCCGCCGTCAAGGCTCGGAACAGGCTCAAAGCTTGTTCAGCCGCCGTTCAACCGCCATCTGGCACGGTGATCACCATGAAGACCACCAAGCTCCAAGGAAAAGCGATGAAGCCCTGCCTGTTCCGCGCCGCCGCCCTGGCCGTCCCCGCCGTCGGGGCCGCCCTGCTGCTGGCCGCACCGGGCCAGGCGCAGAGCCCCGCCCAGACGCCCCAGCCCGGCTATTGGGAATACACCACCAATGCCGTCGGCGTACGCGACACCGAGCAGAAGTGCGTGCGGGCCAGCGAGATCAACCGCTTCTTCGGCGGCCTGTCGACGCGGCGCTGGCAGTGCACCTATCCGGTGCGCGAGGTCGCCGGCGGCAATGCGCGGTTCGAAGGCACGTGCCAGGACCGCAAGGGCCGTCGAATCAATGTGCGGCTGAACGGCCCTTATCAGGCCGAGAGCTTCAGTTTCCGCGGCGGCGCCCAGTTGGCGCGAGGCACGCCCTATCTGCCGGCCAGCATCACCGCGCGCCGCATCAGCGCTCAGTGCCCGGCGAACGCCGAATACTTCTGATCGGGCTCAGCCCGGCTTTCTGAAGCGATAGACAAACTGATCGGTCCGGCCGCGAATGGCCGGATCGAAGACGTTAAGGCTGTGGTCGTCGGCCGGATTCGCCACGGCGGTGCTTTCGCCGTCGAATACGAAGCCGGCGGCCTCGACCTCGCGCCGCAGCTGGGCGCCCTCCATGCGGTGCAGCTGGGCGGTGTCGGCGATGCCGCTGCCGGGGCGCGCCTGGTGGTCGATCAGCACATAGAGGCCGCCGGGGCGCAGGGCGCGGAAGGCGGCGGCGTTGACCTGACCGATGTCGGCCGGCCCGAAGAAGGGCAGGTGGAAGTCGTGGTATTCCTGACTGACGAAGATCACGTCCAGCGGCTGATCGAACCGCATGGTCTCCAACCGACCGTTGACCAAGCTAACGTTGCCGTAGGCGTCGACCAGCGGCTGGGCGCGGGCGTTCTCGCGCGCCGCGGTCTGATCCGGGACGAAGGCGTAGACGTGGCCCTGCGGGCCGACAACGCGGGCGAAAAGCCGGGTGAAATAGCCCGCGCCCGGCCGGATGTCCGCGATGCGGTCGCCTGGCGACAGCTCGGCGAAGGCCAGCATCTCGGCCGGGTGACGAAGGGGGTCGCGCTCGCGCTCCTCAGCAGGGCGTAGCGGATCGGCGATGGCGGCGGCATAGGCGGCCGACAAGCTGGCGTTCGGAGCCTCGGCTGTCACGACAGTGCGTTCGCCGCCCTCGTTCGAGACGATGATGCAGCCGGACAGGGCGAGCGCCACCGTCAGGATCGGAAAGAGGCGCTTCATGGCATCGGCTCCAAGATCTGAAGATTGCAGGGAACGCTCGAAAACGGCGTCAGGCAAGCCGGCGTTTCGTTAACGCTTTTGGCCGCATCAGGGCGGCGCAGATGTCCCCAGCCTGTTAATACTTGCCGTGTTCTTTGTATGTTCGCATTTTTGACAGTGTAGCGCGGTGAAAACGCCTCGAACGTGGTTAAAAAGCGTCAATCAATCCCATTGAGGCCCACCTGGTCCCATGCTATCCCAAATGCAGTAGCAGGCATTGGGGCGCGTCCGCCGTTGGACGCATTGGCAATCAGGGGCGGACCTTTGGTCCGATGGGGCAGGGCGTGTTTCTCTCGACCTATGAGAAGCAGCTGGACGGCAAGCGCCGTCTCCTGATCCCTCAGGAGTTCCGCACCGCCGACAATGGCGCCGAGCATGGCGTCTTCTGCTTTCCCTCGATCGAAGCGCCGTGTCTGGAAGCGGGCGGCGATCGCCTGTTCGCCGAATATCAGGCCCTGATCGACGGCCTGCCGTTCGGCGATGAATACCGTTCAGCGCTCGAGGCGACCGTCTATGCGGGCCAGAAGCCGCTGGCCTATGACGCGGGCGGCCGCATCACCCTGCCGGAAACCCTGTGCGCCGAGATGGGCCTGGGTCAGGACGTGGTGATCGCGGGCCTGGGCTCGCGCTTCCAGATCTGGGACCGCCAGGCCTGGCTGGCGCACCGCGAGGCGCAGCGCGCCCTGGCCGGCAAGGCCCTGCGCGAACTGGGCGAGGCGCGCCGCAAGGCGTCGATCGCCGCGCGGGAGGGTCAATGAGCCCTCACGCCCCCGTCCTGCTCAACGAAGTCATCGAGGCGCTGAGCCCGAGCGCCGGCGAGGTGATGATCGACGCCACCTTTGGCGCTGGCGGCTATACGCGCGCCATCCTGGCGACCGGCGCGAGCGTCATCGGCCTCGACCGCGACCCGACCGTCCGTCCGCACGCCGAGGCGGTGGCGGCGGACCATCCGGACCGCTTCCGCCTGATCGAGACGCCGTTCTCGGGGCTGGCCGAGGCCTTTGCTGAGACGGGCGAGGCGCGGCTGGACGGCGCGGTGTTCGACATCGGCGTCTCGTCGATGCAGCTGGACCAGGCCGAGCGCGGCTTTTCCTTCATGCGCGACGGGCCGCTGGACATGCGCATGGCTGATGAGGGTCAAACCGCTGCGGACATCGTCAACGGCTGGGAGCACGGGCCGCTGGCCCATATCCTGAAACTGTACGGCGAGGAGCGTCAGTCGGGCCGGGTCGCCACCGCCATCCTGCGCCGCCGGGCCGAGCGGCCGTTCGAGCGGACCCTGGATCTGGCCGAGGTGGTCGAAAAGGCTCTGGGCGGTCGGCGCGGCGCGGCCATCCATCCGGCCACGCGCACCTTCCAGGCGCTGCGCATCGCGGTGAACGACGAGCTGGGCGAGCTGGAGCGCGGGCTGGCCGCGGCCGAGGCGACCCTGTCACCTGGAGGGCGGCTGGCGGTGGTGACCTTCCATTCGCTGGAGGACCGCATCGTCAAGACCTTCTTCGCCGAACGCAGCGGCAACGCACCCGGCGGATCGCGTCATGCGCCGGTCGCGGTCGAGACGCGTCGGCCCAGCTTCGACATGATCTTCAAGGGCGCGCGCGAAGCGACCGATCAGGAGCGCGCCGTCAATCCGCGCGCGCGCTCGGCCAAGCTGCGCGCCGCCGTCCGCACCGATGCTCCGGCCTGGAGGGCGGCGGCATGAGGACGCTGACGTCTCCCATCCAGCGGGTGTTCGACTGGAAGGTGCGCGGCGTGCGTTGGGTCGAGATCGTCGGCTGCGTCCTGGTCGCGGTGATGATCCTGTCGGTCTATGTCGCCAAGGCGGGGGCAGCGCGGGAGGGTTCGCGCATCGTCGAGTTGGAGCGCGAGATCGCCGACAACCGCCAGCGGGTGCGTCTGCTGAACGCAGAGGCGGCGCGGCTGGAGCAGCCCGCGCGATTGGAGGCCCTTTCGCGTGAAGCCGGGCTCGAGCCTGTGGCGGTCAAACAGGTCACCGACGCCCACGGCCTGGTCGAACTGGCGCCCGAAGCCGAGCCCTCGCCCGTCGTCGCCGCCCAGCCCGCCCCGGCCCCGGCGTCGCCTCAGGCGGAGGCGGCGCGATGAGCGTGCATGAGCCGCACTATCGTCCTGCGCCGGGCGTGTCTGGCCCGCGTCGCCTGACGCCCGGCTGGCGCTGGCTGACTGAAGTGGTCTGGGGGCTGGAGCATGCCTTCGAGCGCGCCAAGGCCAGCGGCCGGCCCGAGGAAGATACGCGCGTCCGGATATTCATCATCCTGGGCGTCTTCAGTCTGATCTTCGCCGTCTTGTCGCTTGGCGCGGCCCACGCGGCCCTGTGGGGACCGCAGCGTGGCGGCGGCGCAGGAGTGGCGCCGGGCGCGGTGGCGCGGGCCGATCTGACGGACCGCAACGGCCAGCTGCTGGCGACCAACATCGTCCACTACGGCCTCTACATCGACCCGCGTGAGGTCTGGGACCGAGGCGTGGCCTTCCGCCAGCTGCGCGCCGCCCTGCCGCGCATTCCCGCCTCGCGCCTGAACCGCGTGCTGAACGGCGAGCGGCGGCTGATCGTGCTGACCGGCCTGACCCCGTCCGAGCGCGCCGCAGTGCATGACCTGGCCCTGGGCGGCGTGACCTTCGAGCCCGAGGATCGCCGGGTCTATCCGCTGGGCGCCTCGGCCCGGCACCTGATCGGCGTGGCCGACACAGGCAACGTCGGCGTCTCGGGCGCCGAGCTGGCGTTCGACAAGGAGATCAAGGCCGCCGGCATGGCGGGCCAGGACTTCCCCCTGTCCATAGACCTGCGCGTCCAGGGCGTGCTGGAGAACGAACTGGCCGTTGCCGCCGTCGCGGCCCAGGCCAAGGGCGCGGTGGGCATCATCACCGACGTCCAGACCGGTGAGGTTCTGGGCATGGCCAGCTGGCCGACCTTCGATCCTGACCGTCGCGACGCGGCCGACGAAGGCGCGACGCTGAACCGCGTGACCTCGGCCCACTACGAGATGGGGTCGGTGTTCAAGAGCTTCACCGTCGCCGCCGGCCTGGACACCGGTCGGGCCGACATGAACACCCTGTTCGACGCGTCGCAGACCTTCATGATCGGCAACCGCCGCATCAACGACTTCCACGCCCAGAACCGAATCATGACGCTGGAAGACGTCTTCATCCACTCGTCCAACATCGGCACCTCGCGCTTGGCGGTCGAGATGGGCGGGGACGTGATGAAGACCTATTTCCAGCGCCTCGGCCTGCTGGACGCCGCCCCGATCGAGCTGAAGGAAAGCGCGCGTCCGCGTCGTCCCGGCAAGTGGGACGACTCGACCCTGGCGTCGCTGTCGTTCGGCTACGGCATCATGATCACCCCGGTCCAGGCCGCCGCCGCCTATGGCGCCCTGACCAACGGCGGGCGCTTCGTGCCGCTGAGCCTGCGCAAGGGCGGGGCGCGCAACGCTCAGACGCACCAGGTGGTGTCTGAGCAGACGTCGCTGGCCATGCTGGACCTGATGCGGCGCAACGTCGTGCGCGGTTCGGGCGGCCGGGCCGACGCGCCGGGCCTGCGGGTCGGCGGCAAGACCGGCTCGGCGAACAAGCTGGTCAACGGCCGCTATGATCCGACGGTCGCCGTGGGTTCGTTCGCGGCGGTCTTCCCGGCGGACGGGCCGGCTAACGCCAAACGCTATTCCATCTTCATTCTGATCGACGAGCCGGGCAGCTATCCGCGCACGGGCGGATTCGTCGCCGCGCCGGCGGTGGGCCGCATCGCCGACCGCATCGCCCCCTTCCTGGGCGTGGAGCGCCGCGCCGACCGCTACCGCACCGCAACCGGCGAAAAGATCCCCGAGCCGGTCGTCGAGGCTGCGCGATGAGCGCGCTTCGCCTGTCCGAACTGCTGCGCCGCGACGTGCCGTCGGACCCGGAGATCACCGGCGTGACGGCCGACAGCCGCAAGGTCGCGCCCGGAACCCTGTTCGTGGCCTTGCCGGGCAGCCAGTCCGACGGCCGGGCCTTCATCCCTCAGGCCCTGGCCAAGGGCGCGGCGGCGGTGCTCGCCTCGGCCGATACGCCCGCCGAGGCCGCACCGTTGCTGGTGACCTCGGGCGACGTGCGCCGCGCCTACGCCATCGCCGCGCGCAGCTTCTACGGCCTGCAGCCGCGGACCTGCGTCGCGGTTACCGGCACCAACGGCAAGACATCCGTCGCCAGCTTCTGCCGCCAGATCTGGGCGTCGCTGGGCCATGTCTCGGCCAGCATGGGAACGCTGGGCGTCACCGCTCAGTCGGGCGCCCGGACCCAGGCGCTGACGGGGCCGGGGCTGACCAGCCCCGACGCGGGCGAGGCGGCGCGGCTGCTGTCGGGGCTGGCGGAGCAGGGGGTCACCCATCTGGCGCTGGAGGCCTCGTCGCACGGCATCGATCAGCGGCGGCTGGACGGCGTGGCGCTGAAGGCGGCGGCCTTCACCAACCTGACCCAGGACCATCTGGATTATCACGGCGACATGGCGGCCTATCGGGCGGCCAAGCTTCGGCTGTTCGAGACCCTGCTGCCGCGCGGGCGCACGGCCGTTCTGAACGCCGATTCCGACGCCTATTCCGAGTTCGCCTCGACCGCCATCGTCTCGGGCCTGGGGGTCATGGGGGTGGGCGAGCGGGCCCGCGACCTGACCCTGATCGGCCGCCGCGCCACGCCCGAGGGCCAGCGTCTGACCCTAGACGTGCGCGGGCGCACCCACGAGATTCTGCTGCCGCTGGCCGGCGGCTTCCAGGCGTCGAACGCCCTGGTGGCGGCGGGTCTGTGCATCGCGGCGGGCGAGGACGCCGAGCGCGTGCTGGGCGCGTTGGAAGGGCTTCAGGGCGCGCAAGGCCGGCTGCAGCGCATCGCCGGCTCGGGCCGGGGCGAGGTCTATGTCGACTACGCCCATACGCCCGACGGTCTGGAGACGGTGCTGACGGCGCTGCGGCCCCATGCGACGGGCCGACTGATCGTGGTCTTCGGGGCCGGCGGCGACCGCGACCGGGCCAAGCGGCCCCTGATGGGCGAGATCGCAGGGCGGCTGGCCGACGTGGCCATCGTGACCGACGACAACCCCCGCTCGGAAGACCCCGCCTCGATCCGCGCCATGGTGCGTGAAGGCTGCCCTCAGGCTCTGGAGGTCGGCGACCGCCGCGCCGCCATCGACCAGGCCATCGCCATGATGGGCGACGGCGATGTGGTGGTGATCGCCGGGAAAGGGCATGAACAGGGCCAGATCGTCGGAGGCGTGACCCACCCTTTCGACGACGCGACCGTCGCGACCGAGGCCCTGACCGCCCATGCCTGACACACCCCTGTGGACCGCCGACGAGATCGCCCGCGCCGTGGGCGGTCGTGTCGAGGGCGGCGACTTCACAGCCGCTGGCCTGACCTACAACAGCCGCGAGATTGCGCCTGGCGACCTGTTCCTGGCGTTGAAGGGCGCGCGCGACGGGCATGAGTTCGCCGCCTCGGCCTTCGCCGCCGGCGCGGTCGGCGCCCTGGTCGAGCGGCCCGTCGACGGCGGGCCGTTCGTCGTCGCGCCCGATGTGCTGAAGGGGCTCGAAGCGCTGGGCCAGGCCGCGCGCGATCGTTCGCCGGCCACCAAGCGCGGGGCGGTGACCGGCTCGGTCGGCAAGACCAGCGTCACCCAGGCGATCCGGGCGGGCCTTGAGCTGGCCGGAACCAGCCACGGCTCGATCAAGAGCTACAACAACCACATCGGCGTGCCGCTGACCCTGGCGCGGATGCCGCGCGGGACCGATCGCGCCGTGTTCGAGATCGGCATGAACGCGCCGGGCGAGATCGCGCCGCTCAGCGGCATGGTGCGGCCGCACGCGGCCTGCGTCACCACGGTTGGGCCCGTCCACATCGAGGCCTTCTCCGATGGCGAGGCCGGGGTGGCGCGCGAGAAGGCGTCCATCTTCGAAGGCCTGGCCGAGGGCGGTGTCGCCGTGCTGAACGCCGATGTGGCGCAGGCGGACATCGTCGAGGCCGTCGCGCGTCGGCACGCCGGTCAGGTCTGGCGCTTCGGAACGGGCGAGGGCTGCGAGGCGAGGCTGATCGACTTCACCCCCGACGCCGAGGGCGCGACGGCGCGCGCCCGTCTGCACGGCGAGACGCTGGACTATCGGCTGGCCCAGTCCGGCGCGCACTGGGGGCTGAACAGCCTGTGCGTGCTGCTGATGCTCGAGGCGCTGGACGTGTCGCGCGAGCTGGCGCTAAAGGCCCTGGCCGACTTCCGGCCGCTGGCGGGGCGCGGCGAAACCAAGGTGGTGCGCACAACTGAGGGCGCCTTCACCCTGATCGACGAGAGCTATAACGCCAATCCGCTGTCGATGACGGCGGGCTTCCGCTCGCTGGGCGCGCGCACTCCCGGAGCGGGCGGCCGGCGTGTGGTGGTGCTGAGCGACATGCTGGAGCTGGGCGACCTCGCGCGCGATCTGCACGAGGGGCTGGCCGGACCGATTGTCGCCGCCGACATCGCCCTGGTCCACACGGCCGGGCCTGAGATGAAGCGCCTGCACGACGCCCTGCCGGCGGCGCGGCGCGGCCTGTGGCGCGAAACGGCGGCCGAGCTGGCGGCCGAGGCGGCGGTGCTCGCCGGCCCCGGCGACATCGTCATGGTCAAGGGTTCCAACGGGTCCAAGGCCGCCCTCGTCGCCAAGGCGCTGGCGGGGCTGGATACGGCGCCGCTTGACCCCACCGATCCGGCGCCCTCAAGCAGCGGCCCGCCGCGCGGGACGCGATAGGGCGAAAGAAGACTCCACCCATGTTCTACCTGCTCTATCTCCACTTCGCCGACGTCGCCCGCGACTATCCGCTGCTGAACCTGATCCAGTACCAGACGGTGCGGGTCGGCCTGGCGATGGCCACGGCGATGATCGTGGCGGTGGCCATGGGCAGCCGCTTCATCAACTGGATGCGGGCGCGTCAGGGCAAGGGCCAGCCGATCCGCGACGACGGCCCCGTGTCGCACCTGTCCAAGGTCGGCACCCCGACCATGGGCGGGCTGATGATTCTGGCGGGCATCGCGGCGGGCGTCTTTCTGTGGGCCGACCTGACCGATCCCTACATCTGGATCGTGTCGATGGTGACCGCCGCCTTCGGCGTGCTGGGCTTCATCGACGACTACGCCAAGGTGTCCAAGCAGAGCTCGGCCGGCCTGACCTCGAAGCAGAAGCTGGTCGCCCAGGTGGTCGTGTCGGTCATCGCCGGCGTGCTGACGGTGCTGTGGATGACGGCCTCGCCGACCTCGCCGGGGCTGGAGACCTCCATCGCCTTTCCGTTCTTCAAGGACGTGCTGCTGAACATCGGCTGGTTCTATGTGATCTTCGCGGCCTTCACCCTGGTGGGCTTCTCCAATGCGGTGAACCTGACCGACGGCCTGGACGGCCTGGCCATCGTGCCGGTGATGATGGCGGCCGCCGCGTTCGGCGTGATCTCGTATCTGGTCGGCAACTTCGTCTTCTCGGAATATCTTCAGGTCCACCACGTGCCGGGCGCCGGCGAGCTGGCCATCTTCTGCGCGGCCATCATCGGCGGGGGCACGGGCTTCCTCTGGTACAACGCTCCGCCGGCGAAGATCTTCATGGGCGACACGGGTTCGCTGGCCCTGGGCGGGGCGCTGGGCGCCATCGCCGTGACCACCAAGCACGAGCTGGTGCTGGGCATCGTCGGCGGCCTGTTCGTCATCGAGGCGGCCTCGGTCATGATCCAGGTCGGCTACTTCAAGGCCACCAAGAAGCGCATCTTCCTGATGGCGCCGATCCACCACCATTTCGAGAAGATGGGCTGGCCGGAATCGACGGTGGTGATCCGCTTCTGGATCGTCTCGGCCATGCTGGCGCTTGCCGGCCTGGCGACCCTGAAGCTGCGTTGAAATGATCCCGGTCCCCGGCTTCGAGGGCAGGCGGGTCGCGGTCTTCGGCCTGGGACGGTCGGGGATCACGGCGGCGCGCGCGCTCAAGGCCGGCGGCGCCCTGCCGGTGCTGTGGGACGACGGCGTGTCAGGCCGGATGCAGGCCGAAGCCGAAGGCTTCGTGGTCGAGGACCTGACCACGGCCGACTGGTCGGACTTCGCCGCCCTGGTGTTGTCGCCCGGCGCGCCCCTAACCCATCCGCGCCCGCACTGGAGCGTGGACAAGGCGCGCGAGGCCGGGGTCGAAATCATCGGCGATCTGGAGCTGTTCGCCCGCGCACTCGCCGCCCTGCCGGGGGACGAGCGCCCGCGCGTGGTCGCCATCACCGGCACCAACGGCAAGTCGACGACCACCGCCCTGATCGGCTGGGTGCTGAAACAGGCCGGCCTGACCGTCCACGTTGGCGGCAACATCGGCATCGGCGTGCTGGCTCTGCCTGAGCCGACGCCGGACACGGTCTATGTGATCGAGTGTTCCAGCTATCAGCTGGACCTGACCACGACCTTCGCGCCGGACGTGGCGATGCTGACCAACATCACGCCCGATCACCTGGACCGCCACGGCGGCATGGAGGGCTATGTCGCGGCCAAGCGGCGGATCTTCGCCCACGCGGGCCTGCCCCTGGTCGGGGTGGACGAGGCGGCGGGGCGCGCTGCGGCTGATGGGCTGAAACGCGAGGGGCGCGATACGCGCACTGTCACGACGTCGCCCGCGTCTGCGCAGGGTGAGGACCTCCGGGCGACGCCAGGACTATTGATCGCCGGCGATGTGCGCATCGATCTGACCGACGCCCTGGCCTTGCCTGGTCGGCACAACGCTCAGAACGCGGCCTTCGCCTACGCCGCCGCGCGCGCCGTGGGCGTGTCGCACGAGCAGGCCGTGGAGGGTCTCCTGACTTTCCCAGGCCTCGCGCACCGAATGGAGCCGGCGGCCGAGCAGAACGGCGTGCGCTTCATCAACGACTCCAAGGCCACCAACGCCGATGCGGCGCGCCAGGCGCTGTCGTCCTATGAGCGGGTGTTCTGGATAGCCGGCGGACGGGCCAAGGACGGCGGGATCGACAGCCTGGCCGACCTGTTTCCCCGCATCGCCCGCGCCTATCTGATCGGCGAGGCGGCCCCTGACTTCGCGCGTGCGCTGGGCGATACGCCTCACGTCGTCAGCACGACGATGGAGGCGGCGGTTCAGGCGGCGGCGGCCGATGCGGCGGCCGAGGGTGGCCCGGCGGTTGTGCTGCTGAGCCCGGCTGCGGCCAGCTTCGACCAGTATCCGGACTTCGAGGCGCGGGGCGAGGCGTTCCGCGCCGCCGTGCTGGCGCAGATTTCGGCGAAGGCGCCATGACCCACAGCTACAGCCCCGCCTTTTCGCGCAACGATCAGAGTCTGGGCGCGCGCTGGTTCTGGACGGTGGATCGCGGTCTGCTGCTGGCGGCCCTGACCCTGATGGCCTTGGGCGTGGCCCTGAGCTTCGCCTCGAGCCCGGCCGCCATCCTGGCTGACGAATCGATCGGGGACCCCTTCCATTACTCGTGGCGGATGATCGTCTTCTCGGGCGCCGGGCTGACAACGATGCTGGTCGCGTCGCTGCTGTCGCCGCGCGGAGTTCGGCGGATTGCAGTCTTGGCTCTGCTGGGTTCGATCGTGGTGATGGCGGCCTTGCCGTTCATCGGCGACACCGTGAAGGGCGCCGCGCGCTGGATCAATCTGGGACCGTTCAGCCTGCAGCCGTCCGAGTTCGCCAAGCCTGGCCTGATCGTTTTCGCCGCCTGGATGTTCGCGGAGGCGCAGAAGGGGCAGGGCGTGCCGGGCGTCTCGATCGCCTTTGCGCTTTACGCCCTGACCGTCGGCCTGCTGCTGATCCAGCCGGACATCGGTCAGACCCTGCTGATCACCACGACGTTCATGGCCGTTTTCTTCATGGCGGGGGTGCCGTTCAAGTGGATGGCGGTGATCGCCTCGGCGGGTATGGCGGGGATCGTGTCGCTGTACTTCATGTTCGGGCACATGCGTGACCGCCTCAGCCGCTTCCTGTCGCCGGATTCGACCGACACCCACCAGATCGACCGCGCGTCCGAGGCCATTCGCGCTGGGGGCCTTTTCGGGCGCGGCGTCGGCGAGGGCGTGATGAAGCGATATGTGCCCGATCTGCACACCGACTTCATCTATTCAGTCGGCGCCGAGGAGTTCGGCCTGGTGCTGAGCCTGATCGTCATCGGCCTGTACGGTTTCATTGTTGTGCGCGGCATGCGGCGCGCCATGAAGCTGACCGATCCGTTCGAGCAGACCGCGGCGGCGGGCCTGTTCATGCTGATCGGCCTACAGGCCTGCATCAACATCGCGGTCAATCTGAACCTGATTCCGACCAAGGGCATGACCCTGCCTTTCATCAGCTACGGCGGGTCGTCCATGGTGGCCATGGGGCTGACCATGGGCTTCGCCCTGGCGCTGACGCGCCGTCGGCCGGGCGCCTATGAGCCGGGGGCCAGCTTCGCGCCCCGGCGTCGTTTCCTGGGATAGATCGATGAGCAGACTGTGCGTCGTCGCCGCCGGGGGCACCGGCGGCCATATGTTTCCCGCCGAAGCCCTGGCTCGCGAGATGGCGGGGCGCGGTTGGCGCGTGGTGCTGGCCACCGACGCGCGGGGCGAGGCCTATGCGCAGGGCTTTCCGGCCGAAGAGCGGCTGGCGCTGGACGCCGCCACCGGGCGCGGGCCGCTGGGCCTGATCAAGGCCGGCCTGGCCATCGGCCGGGGGGTGATGCAGGCGCGCGACGCCTTCGCCCGGCTGGATGCGGATGTGGTGGTGGGCTTTGGCGGCTATCCGTCCGCGCCGGCGCTGGTGGCGGCCATCGTCGATCGCCGCCCGAACCTGATCCATGAGCAGAACGCGGTGCTGGGCCGCACAAACCGGACCCTGGCCCCCTTCGTCACCCGCGTCGCCTCGGCGTTTCCGATGCTGGAGAAGGCGCCGGATCAGGTGAAGGCGAATGCTACGGTGACCGGCAATCCGGTTCGCGCCGACATCGCCGCCCTGGCCGGTCGCATCTACGCCGCGCCGGTCGAGGGGCCGATCCGGGTGCTGGTGACCGGCGGCAGCCAGGGCGCGCGCCTGTTGTCGGAGGCCGTACCCCAGGCCCTGGCGGCCTTGCCTGAGGCCCTCCGGTCGCGTCTGGAAGTGTCGCAGCAGTCGCGGCCGGAGACGATGCAGGCGGCGTCGCAGACCTATCTGGAGGCGGGCGTTCGGGCCGAGGTCGCGCCCTTCTTCCGCGACATGGCCCAGCGACTGGGCGGGGCGCATCTGCTGATCGGACGCGCGGGCGCCTCGACCTGTTCGGAGCTGGCGGTCACGGCCACGCCGTCGCTGCTGATCCCGCTGAAGATCGCCATGGACGATCACCAGACGCTGAACGCGCGCGCCCTGTCCGACGCGGGCGCCGCCGAGGTGCTGGCCGAGGACGAGGCGACCCTGTCGGCCCTGGCCCAGCGTCTGGGGGCTCTGCTGAGTGATCCGCAGCGCCTTAAGGCGATGTCGAACGCCGCGCGCACCGCGGCCCATCTGGATGCGACCCAGCGCCTGGCCGATCTGGCGGAATCGATCGCGCGCTAGACGGTGGATCTAGAGGTCCGGCGGGGCGTCCGGGTCGCCTTCGGTGCGGTCGCGATAGACGGCGGCGCGGGCCAGCAGGATCAGCGTCACGGGCGTTGTCACGGTCAGGAACAGGCCGATCAGCAGGTCGCGCAGGATCAGCCGCTCCTCGGTCATCGAGAAGAACACGATCGACGCCAGCAGGATCAGCGCCATGCCAAAGGTCGCCCCCAGGGTCGGGGCGTGAACCCGGTCGTAAAAGCGCTGCAGCCGCGCCAGGCCCAGGGCCCCGATCAGCGACAGGGCGGCGCCGCCCACGGCCAGAACGACGATGATCCAGGCCGCCCACAGCGGCAGTTCGGCGCCGGTCATTCGATCACCTCGCCGCGCATCAGGAACTTGGCCAGGGCCACGGTGGCGGCGAAGCCGACCAGGCCGATGACCAGCGCCGCCTCGAAATAGAGCGGCGATCCGGTGCGCATGCCGAACACCACGATCAGCAGCATGGCGTTCAGATACAGGGTGTCCATGCCCAGCACCCGGTCCTGCGCGCGCGGACCGTACAGCGCTCGGAAGGCCGCCAGGGCAAGGGCCAGGGCTAGCAGCACCTGCGCCAGGCCCAGCCCCCAGAACAGAACGGCGGCGGAGGTCATGGGAAGATCTCCATCAGCAGGGATTCGTACCGGTTCTTGATCAGGTGAACCCATTCGCTCTCGTCGACCAGGTCGAGCACGTGCAGCAGTAGGCGCCCGGTGGTCGACTCGTACTGCACCCACAGCGTGCCCGGCGTGGAGGTCAGGATGATGGCCAGGACGGCAAGCCCGTAGCGGTTCTTCAGGTCCAGCGGCACCTGGATGAAGCCCGACACCCGCTCGCGCCGCTTGCCGGCCAAGATGATGGCCGCGACGGCGTAGTTGGAGCGGACGATGTCCGCGATCACCAGGCCTGAAAGCTTTAGGATGGCGCCGGGGGCGCGCACCCTAGATCGATCAGGCTCCAGCGAGCGCATGACGAAGGGCACGGTCAGGCCGATCAGGACGGCGCCGACCAGGGTGGCGGGTGCGGTCGATCGGGTCAGCAGCACCCAGCTGACGGCCAGGGCGACGCTGAGGATCGGGTGGGGTAGGATGCGCGCCATCATTGGACACGCCCCAGGACGTTGACGACATAGGCGTCGGGCCGGACCAGCCACTCGGCCGTGTGCTGGGCATAGGCGAAGGCGGCCTCGCCCCAGATGGTCAGGGCCAGGCAGGCGGCCAGCAATCCGGCCACGGCCACGAACTCAGGCGCGCGGACGGCGGGCGGCGTCTCATCGGCGGGCACCCAAAGCGCATCCACCCCGAACCGGACCAGGCCGATCAGCACGCCGAAGCTGGACAGGGTCAGCACCGCGATCATCAGGCCGGTGCGCCAAGACTGGGCGCCCGCGTCCTGAAGCAGGCCGTCAAACACCGCCAGCTTGCCGATGAAACCGGCCAGGGGCGGCACGCCCGCCAGGATCAGGGTGCAGACTAGGAAGAAGCCACCGATAACGGCGGTGGCGGCGGGTATGACCAGGCCGACTTCCTGCTCGGCGTTGTCCAGCGGGTCCTGATACTCGTCCTCGAAGACCGGGACCTCGTCCGATTCCACGTCCTGACCGCCCCGGTTCATCATTTCGGCGACGAGATAGAGAGCCCCGGCCGCCAGGGTCGATCCGGCCAGGTAGAAGACCGCGCCGGCCAGGGCCTGACCATCGCCCGTCCCCACGATGGCGATCATGGTGCCCGAGGAGATCATGACCGCCGCGCCCGCCGCGCGGACCAGTTTGCGCGAGGCCAGCAGCAGCGCCGTGCCGAAGACGATGGTCGCGATCCCGCTCCACAACAGCCAGTCCAGGCCGAAGCCCGCGCTGTCGCCCGCGTTGGGTCCGAACAGCAGCAGATGCAGGCGTATCACCACATAGACGCCGACCTTGGACAGGATGGCGAACGCCGCCGCCACCGGCGCCGACGCGGCCGCGTAGGCGCCCGGCAGCCAGAAGCCCAGCGGCCAGGCGGCGGCCTTGACCAGGAAGGCGATGGACAGGATGGCCGCCCCGAACTCGAACAGCGGCCGGTCTTCGGCGGGCAGCATCGGTATGCGCATGGCCAGGTCGGCCATGTTGAGCGTGCCGGTCGAGCCGTAGATCAGCGCCACGCCGACCAGGAAGAACAGCGAGGCCGTCAGGTTGATGGCGATATAGCCCAGCGCCGCCCGGATCCGCTCGGTCCCAGAACCATGCAGCAGCAGGCCGTAAGACGCCGCCAGCATGACTTCGAAGAAGACGAACAGGTTGAACAGGTCACCCGTCAGGAAGGCGCCGTTCACCCCCATCAGCAGCAGCAGGAAGAGGGCGTGGAAGCGCGGTCCCGCCCGATCCCAGCGCGCCAGGGCGAAGATCAGGGCGCCCAGCCCCAAAACCGACGACAGGGCCAGCATCATGCTGGACAGCCGGTCCGCCACCAGCACGATGCCATAGGGCGCCGCCCAGTCGCCCAGCGCATAGACCCGCGCGGTGTCGGCGCCGCCTTCGCCGCCCGTCGCCGCCTGATGCAGCAGGGTCAGGCCGACGACCGCCAGAAGGGCGGTCGTGCCCAGGCTGAGCCCGGCCTTGAGCCGGTGCCGCCGCTCGTTGATCAGCAGCATGACCGAGGCCACGACCAGCGGCAGCACCACCGGCAGGATGATCAGATGGTCCATCAGCCCGCTCAACGTTCGGGCTCCTTGCCGTCGACATGGTCCGTGCCGGTCGCGCCGCGCGCCGCCAGCAGAACTACAAGGAACAGGGCCGTTAGCGCGAACGAGATGACGATGGCTGTCAGAACCAGGGCCTGGGGCAGCGGGTCGTCGTAGAGCGCCGGATTGTTCGCATAATTGTTCTCCAGAACGGGCGGGGCGCCCAGCCGCAGCCGACCCATGGCGAAGATGAACAGATTGACCGCATAGGCCATCAGCGACAGCCCGATGATGACCTGGAAGGTGCGTGGACGCAGAAGCAGCCACGTGCCGGAGGCGACCAGAACGCCGATGCCGAGAGCGAGAACCAGTTCCATCAGCCGATGTCTCCCGCGGCGTCGTCGATGCCCTGATCGACCTCGGGATCCGGCTGACGCGGCTTGCGCAGCGACTGGTGCGCCAGGGCGATCAGCATCAACACCGTCGAGCCCAGAACCAGGAAGACCACGCCCAGATCGAACACCAGGGCGCTGGCCATCGGCAGACGACCGACCAGGGGCAGCTCCGCATACTGGAAGTAGGAGGTAAGGAACGGATAGCCGAACAGCCAGGAGGCGACGCCGGTCAGGGTGGCGATCAGCAGGCCCGAGCCGATCCAGATCAACGGCCGGATGCGCAGGCGGTCCTCCACCCAGCGCGCGCCGGAGCTCATGTACTGGAGGATGAAGGCGATCGACAGGGCGACCCCGGCGGCGAAGCCTCCGCCCGGCAGGTCATGCCCGCGCAGGAACAGGTGCAGCGCCAGCAGGATGATGAACGGGAACAGCCACTTCATCACCACGCGCGGGATCAGCATGGTTTCTTCCAGCGTGTCGCCGACCTTCATTTTCTCGCGGCGTCGGTCGCGGGCGTTCTGGGACAGCTGCTGAGCCGGCGCGCCCAGGCTGTCGGGCGCCGGCCGGAACCGACGCAGCAGCGCCCAGACGGTCAGACCGACCACGCCCAGCACGGCGATTTCGCCCAGGGTGTCGAAGGCGCGGAAGTCGACCAGCAGCACGTTGACGATGTTGCGCCCGCCGGCCAGCTCATAGACGTTTTCGACGAAATAGCGCGAGACGCCGTCCGCCGGGGCCGGGCGGGTCATGACCGCATAGGCCAGCGCCGAGACCCCGGCGCCGACGGCCGAGGCGATGCCGAGATCGACCAGACGCCGACGGCGGCCTTGGGCCTCCTGCTGCGGCGAACCGCGCAGCGCCTCCAGCCGCTTGGGCAGCCAGCGCAGGCCGAGCAGCAGCAGGACGGTCGTCACGATCTCGACCAGCAGCTGAGTGGTGGCGAGGTCGGGCGCCGACAGCCACACGAAGCTGAGGCAGCTGGCCAGGCCCGCGCCGCCCATCAGCACGACGGAGGCCAGGCGGTGATACTTGGCCTGCCAGGCCGCGCCGATGGCGCAGGCGGCGCCGACGATCCACAGGATCAGGAAGCCCGGGTCCAGCGGCGTGGTCTGCGCCCCCCACATGGAGAAGCCCAGGCCGCGCCCGGCGCCGACCAGGCCGGCGGCCAGCAGCACAGTCAGGATCAGACCGCGAAGCCGCGGCTGCATCCGCGCCGCGCCAAGGCGGCGCTCCACAAAGCGGGAGGCGCGGACCAGATTGTCCATGCTGGCCTCGAACATCCGGCCGCCGTTGAACCGCGAGAACAGCCAGGGGCCGCCGCGCGGATTGACGTTGATCGAGCGCCGGAACAGCACATAGGCCACGACCCCGCCGATCAGGGCCAGCACGCTCATCAGCAGCGGCAAGTTGAGGCCGTGCCAGACCGCCAGGCTGTAATAGGGCGTGCGCTCGCCCAGAACCGCCTCGACGGCCGAGGACAGATACGGCCCGATGGTACGCCCCGGGATCATGCCGATGATGACGCACAGGGCGACCAGCAGTTCGATCGGGAAGCGCATCCAGCGCGGCGGCTCATGCGGGGCCTTGGGTAGGTCGGTCGCGGGCGGGCCGAAGAAGACCTGATGAATGAAGCGCAGCGAGTAGAGAACGCTGAAGGCGCTGGCCAGGGTGGCGAGCACCGGCAGGGCCAGGTTCAGGTGACGCCCGCCGGACTGGGCGACCGCCTCGGCCAGGAACATCTCCTTGGACAGGAAGCCGTTCAGCAGGGGCACGCCTGCCATGGCCGCGGCGGCGACGATGGCCAGGACGGCGGTGATCGGCATGGCCTTGCGCAGGCCCGACAGCTTGCGCAGGTCGCGCGTGCCGGTCTCATGGTCGATGACGCCCGCCGCCATGAATAGCGAGGCCTTGAAGATGGCGTGGTTGACCGTGTGGAAGATGGCCGCGACCGCCGCCAGCGGACTGCCCAGACCCAGCAGCAGGACGATCAGTCCCAGATGGCTGATGGTCGAATAGGCCAGCAAACCCTTGAGATCGTGCTGGAAGATCGCGCTCCAGGCGCCGATCAGCAGGGTGGCCATGCCGGCGGTGCAGACGATGACGTACCAGGCGTCCGTGCCCGACATCACCGGCCACAGCAGCATCAGCAGGAAGACGCCCGCCTTCACCATGGTGGCCGAGTGCAGATAGGCGCTGACCGGCGTCGGCGCGGCCATGGCGCGCGGCAGCCAGAAGTGGAAGGGGAACTGCGCGCTCTTGGTCAGGGCGCCGGCCAGGATCAGCAGCAGCGCCGGCAGATACAGGCCGCTGGCCTTGATGACGTCGCCGGACGCCAGGACCACGTCCAGGTCATAGCTGCCGACGATGCGGCCCAGCACCGCCATGCCCGCCAGCAGGCAAAGCCCGCCGCCGGCCGTGACCGTCAGCGCCATACGCGCGCCGTCGCGGGCCGAGGCGTTGTGGTGCCAGTAGCCGATCAGCAGGAAGGAGAAGAGGCTGGTCAGCTCCCAGAACACCACCAGCTGGATGATGTTGCCCGACAGGACCATGCCCTGCATGGCGCCCATGAAGGCCAGCAGGAAGGAGAAGAAGCGCGGGACCGGATCCTCGGCCGACATGTAGTAGCGGGCGTACAGAACGACGAGCGCGCCGATGCCCAGCACCAGCAGCGAGAACAGCCACGACAGGCCGTCCATGCGGAAATTCAGCTCCAGCCCCAGGCTGGGGATCCACGGAATGATCTGATGCACCACGCCGTTGTCCGCCGTTGCGGGGAACAGGGCGATGACGCAGCCGACGCCGATCAGAGACACCGCCCAGGCAAGGGCGGCCGCCAGGTTGCGCGCTCGCGTCGGCAGGAAGGCGGCCAGAACGGCGCCGACGAAGGGCAGAAGCGCGGTCGTCAGGATCAAGGCGCCAGGCGGCATGCGGCGGGGCGATCTCCGATAAGAAATGAAGGAGAGGCCGGGCCGCGCGGACGCGACGGTGGCTTCAGCTGCACCTTAACCGCAGGCGCCGCGCGGCGCACATTGAATTTTCGTGATAATCGCGCTCTTGGGCTGAAACTTTGTCGCAGGCGGCGTCAGCTCGCCCGGTTTCGCACCAGATCGTCGACGACCGCGGGGTCGGCCAGGGTGGAGGTGTCGCCCAGGGCGCCGATTTCGTTTTCGGCGATCTTGCGCAGGATCCGGCGCATGATCTTGCCCGACCGCGTCTTGGGCAAGCCCGGCGCCCACTGGACCACGTCGGGCGCCGCGATGGGCCCGATCTCCTTGCGCACATGGGCGATCAGAGCCTTGCGCAGATCCTCGTTCGGCTCGACCCCGGCGTTGAGGGTGACATAGGCGTAGATGCCCTGGCCCTTGATGTCGTGAGGAAAGCCCACGACCGCCGCCTCGGCCACGTCGTCGTGCAGCACCAGGGCGCTCTCGACCTCGGCGGTGCCCATGCGGTGGCCTGACACATTGATGACGTCGTCCACCCGGCCGGTGATCCAGTAGTAGCCGTCCGCGTCGCGGCGACAGCCGTCGCCGGTGAAATACTTGCCGGGGTAGGTCGAGAAATAGGTGTCGAAGAAGCGCTGGGGATCGCCATAGACGGTCCGCATCTGGCCCGGCCAGCTGTCGGTCATGACCAGATTGCCGGACGCGGCGCCCTCCAGCACCTGGCCCTCGGCGTCGACTAGTTGAAGCTCGACCCCCGGCAGGGGCTTGGTCGCTGATCCGGGCTTCAGGTCCGTTGCGCCCGGCAGCGGCGACACCAGGATGCCGCCCGTCTCGGTCTGCCACCAGGTGTCGACGATGGGCAGGCGGCCGTCGCCCACCACCTCGTGATACCAGCGCCAGGCTTCGGGATTGATCGGTTCGCCCACCGTGCCCAGCAGGCGCAGCGACTGGCGGCTGGTCTCGCGCACCGGCCCGTCGCCCTCGCGCATCAGGGCGCGCAGGGCCGTGGGCGCGGTGTAAAAGACATCGACCTTGTGCTTGTCCACCACCTGCCAGAAGCGGCTGACGGTCGGATAGTTGGGCACGCCTTCGAACATCAGCGTCGCCCCGCCGTTGGCCAGCGGCCCGTAGACGACATAGCTGTGGCCCGTCACCCAGCCCACGTCGGCGGTGCACCAGAACAGCTCGCCGGCGCGATGGTCGAAGACGATCTCGTGCGTCCAGGACGCCCAGAACAGATAGCCGCCGGTGGTGTGCAGCACCCCCTTGGGTTTGCCCGTCGAGCCCGAGGTGTAGAGGATGAACAGCGGATCCTCCGCGTTCATCGGCTCGGGCGGGCAGTCGGCCTCGACCTTCGCGGCGGCGGCGGCATAATCCACGTCGCGGCCCTCGATCATCGGCACGTCCGCGCCGGTGCGCCGGATGACCAGGACGGTGTCCACGGAGACCTTTGCCAGAGCCGCATCGACATTAGCCTTCAGCGGAATGGTCTTGCCGCCGCGCAGCCCCTCGTCGGCGGTGATGACCAGGCGCGACTGGCAGTCCTCGATCCGGCCGCACAGGCTGTCAGGCGAGAAGCCGCCGAACACGACCGAATGCACCGCCCCGATCCGCGCGCAGGCCAGCATGGCGTAGGCCGCCTCGGGGATCATCGGCAGATACAGGGTGATGCGGTCGCCCTTCTTCACCCCATGGGCCTTCATGACATTGGCCATGCGGCACACCTCGGCGTGCAGTTCGCCATAGGTGATGCGCCGGCTATCGGCGGGATCGTCGCCCTCCCAGACAATCGCGGTCTCGTCGCGGCGCTGGGGCAGGTGGCGGTCGATGCAATTGGCCGAGACGTTCAGCACGCCGTCCTCGAACCAGCGGATGTGGAAGTCGGCTTTGTCGAAGGAGACGTCCTTGATCTTGGTCGGCGGCGTGATCCAGTCCAGCCGCCGGGCCTTCTCGGCCCAGAAGGCCTCGGGCGCCTCGCGCGCCGCCGTGCGGGCGGCCTCATAGGCGTCGCGGTCCATGTGGGCCCCCGCCGCGATCGCCGGATCGACGGGATAGATGTCACGCTCGGGGGGCATGGGCGTTCCTTGAAATCCAGATGACCCTAGCGAGCCAACATCAGCCGCGCCGTCAGGTCCAGCCTGCTTGGTCAGTCGATGCGGAAATCGGCCGGCTTCAGACCGTGGCGGGCCAGCTTGTCGTACAGGGTCTTGCGCGGCAGGCGCAGGCGATCCAGCACGGCGGGGATGTCGCCGCCGCAGGCCTGCAGCGTCTCGCGCAGCACCTCGGCCTCGAAGCGGGCGACGCGGTCCGACAGGCCCAGGCCGTCGTCCGGGGCGACCGACGCCGCGGGCTCGTCCTCCAGGCCCAGCGTGACGCGCTGGGCGTAGTGGGCCAGTTCGCGGATGTTGCCCGGCCAGTCGTGCTCGATCAGGTGACGGCGCGCCCGGTCGGTCAGGACAGGGCGCTGCTCGGCCTCGGCGCCGGCGCGCTCCAGCAGACGGGCGAACAGCAGGGGGATGTCCTCGCGCCGCTCCCTGAGGGGCGGCACGCGCAGGCGCACCACGTTCAGCCGGTAATACAGGTCCTCGCGGAACGCCCCGTCCTGAACCGCCTGGCCCAGATCGCCGCGCGCCGAAGCCAGGATCCGCAGGTCCAGCACACGCGGCTCGCCGGCGCCGATGGGCTGGATCTCGCGCTCCTCGACCACGCGCAGCATCTTGACCTGCACGTCCAGCGGCATGCTTTCGATCTGATCCAGGAACAGCGAGCCGTTGTGGGCGCGCTCGACGTGGCCGACGCGGCGGCGCAGGGC
>NZ_JBKBML010000024.1:0-36632 GCF_046295775.1 Brevundimonas sp.
AACTCGGAGTTCGCCGTCGAGACCCGTGAGGAGCTGCTCTATGACAAGCAGCGCCTGCTGGACAACGGCGACCGCTGGGAGCGGGTGATCGCTAAGAATCTGGAACTCGACGCTCCGTATCGCTAAACGGAGCGCCGATTCCGCAGGCGTCCCCTCTGGGGGCGCGAGTCAGGATGGTCAGGCTTCGGCCGGGCCAGGTTTTCAAAGGGGGCGACGTCCCGGCAATGCTGCAAGGCATAGCGTTCTATCTGCTGGCGGCCGTGGCCGTGGTTTCGGCCTTGCTGGTCGTCACCGCGCGCAACCCCGTGCACTCGGTCCTTTGGCTGATCCTGGCCTTCTTCTCGTCGGCGGGGCTGTTCGTGCTGCTGGGCGCGGAGTTCCTGGCGATGCTGCTGGTGGTCGTCTACGTTGGCGCCGTGGCGGTGCTGTTCCTGTTCGTCGTCATGATGCTGGACGTGGACTTCGTGCGTCTGCGCGAAGGCTGGGCCCGCTATCTGCCGATCGGTGCCATCGTGGCGGCCGTCCTGCTGATCGAGATGATCGTGATCTCGATGGCCGTGGTGCAGGGCGGCGCGGCGCGCGGCATCACCGAGGTGGCCGCGCCCAATGCCGAGCTGACTAACGTCCACGCCATCGGGCGGGTGCTCTATACGGACTACGTCTACTTCTTCCAGGCGGCCGGGATCGTGCTGCTGATCGCCATGATCGGCGCCATCACCCTGACGCTGCGGCACAAGCCGCACATCCGTCGCCAGGACCCGTCGGCCCAGGTCAACCGCGACCGTCGCACCGCCGTCGAAGTCAAATCGGCCCAGACCGGCCAGGGCGTCAGCCCTGAGGAGCTTCTGTAATGGACATCGGTCTGCCCCACTATCTGGCGGTCGCCGCCATCCTGTTCACCATCGGCGTGTTCGGCATCTTCGCGAACCGCAAGAACGTCATCATCATCCTGATGTCGGTCGAGCTGATCCTGCTGTCGGTGAACATCAACTTCGTCGCCTTCTCGGCCTATCTGAACGACATCGCCGGGCAGATCATGGCCATGTTCGTGCTGACCGTCGCCGCGGCCGAGGCCGCCGTCGGCCTGGCCATTCTGGTGACCTTCTTCCGTAACCGCGGCGACATCGCCGTGGATGACGCCTCGGTGATGAAGGGCTGATCGTGACCATCCAGCTTCTCGTCACTCTCGGAGTCTTCGCGCCCCTGCTGGGCGCGATGGTCGCCGGCTTCTTCGGCCGCCGCATCGGCAACGTCGCCTCGCAGGCCGTAACCACGGGCCTGCTGTTCTTCGCCTGCGCCGTATCGTGGTTCGTCTTCGTCCAGTGGACCTGGGGCGGGCTGGAAGCCTTCACCCTGCGCCTGCTGCCGTTCATCAACGTCGGCGACTTCCAGTCGACCTGGTCGATCCGCATCGACGCCATGTCGGCGGTGATGCTGATCGTTGTGACCAGCGTGTCCTCGCTCGTGCACCTGTACAGCTGGGGCTATATGGCGGAGGACGACTCCAAGCCGCGCTTCTTCGCCTATCTGTCGCTGTTCACCTTCGCCATGCTGGCGCTGGTCACGGCCGCCGACTTCATGCAGCTGTTCTTCGGCTGGGAAGGCGTGGGCCTCGCCTCCTATCTGCTGATCGGCTTCTGGTACAAGAAGCCCACGGCGTCGGCCGCCGCCATCAAAGCCTTCGTGGTCAACCGGGTCGGCGACTTCGGCTTCGCGCTGGGCATCATCACCATCTTCTGGATGTTCGGCACGATCGACTTCGCCGAACTGTTCCCTCTGATCGCCGAGCGCGCGGGCACGGGCTGGACCTTCCTGGGCCACACCTGGTCAGCGCTGGATCTGGCCGGCTTCCTGCTGTTCATCGGCGCCATGGGCAAGTCGGCGCAGTTCTTCCTACACACCTGGCTGCCAGACGCCATGGAAGGTCCGACCCCGGTGTCGGCCCTGATCCACGCCGCCACCATGGTGACGGCCGGTGTCTACATGGTCTGCCTGCTGAGCCCGATCTACGAATACGCTCCGGTCGCCAGCCAGATCATCGCCATCATCGGCGCGATCACGGCCCTGTTCGCCGCCACGGTCGGTCTGACCCAGAACGACATCAAGCGGGTCATCGCCTATTCGACCTGTTCGCAGCTGGGCTACATGTTCTTCGCGGCGGGCGTCGGCGCCTATCAGGCCGCCATGTTCCACCTGTTCACCCACGCCTTCTTCAAGGCCCTGCTGTTCCTGGGCGCCGGCTCGGTGATCCACGGCATGCACCACGAGCAGGACATGCGGAAGATGGGCGGCCTGTGGAAGCTGCTGCCCGTGACCTATGCGGTCATGATGATCGGCACCATCGCCCTCACCGGCCTGGGCATTCCGCAGCTGAAGTGGGGCTTCGCCGGCTTCTATTCCAAGGACTCGATCCTGGAGAGCGCCTTCGCGTCGGCCGGCTACAGCCCGGTGGGCCTGTTCGCCTTCTTTATCGGCCTCTTCGCCGCGGCGCTCACGGCCTACTATTCGTGGCGTCTGGTGTTCATGACCTTCCACAACAAGCCGGTGTGGAAAGAGGAAGAGCATCCCGTTCACGACGCGGACGCGCACGCCCATCAGCCGGCCCAGCTGGAAACGCATGACGAGCCCCTGGCCGACGGCGCCCATCCCGCCCACGACGCGCCGGTCGAGGGTCATGCCCACGCCGAGCATGACGACCATCACCACCACGGCCCGCTGAAGCCGCACGAGAGCCCGTGGGTCATGCTGATCCCGCTGCTGCTGCTGTCGGTCGGCGCGATCGCGGCGGGCTTCGTCTTCTACGACAGCTTCGTCGGTCACCACGAGGCCGAGTTCTGGCGCGGGGCGATCTTCACCTCGGAAGCCAACCATGTGCTTCACGACAGCCACTATGTGCCGGTCTGGGTGCTGTGGGCGCCGCTGGTCATGACGCTGGCCGGCACGCTGACGGCGCTGTGGATCTACGTCCTGCGCGAGGGCATGGGCCGCCGCATGGCCGAGCGGGGAGGGGCGATCTACGCCTTCCTCTACAACAAGTGGTACTTCGACGAGCTGTATGACTTTGTCTTCGTGCGCGGGACCAAGAAGCTGGGCGACCTGTTCTGGAAGGTCGGCGATGTGAAGATCATCGACGGCATGGGCCCGAACGGCGCCGCCTGGGCCTCGCTGAAATCCGCCGGACGACTGGCCAAGCTGCAGTCCGGCTATGTCTATCACTACGCCTTCGTGATGCTGCTGGGGGTGGCGGGTCTGCTCGCCTTCGCCATCGCGACGTGGGGAGCCTGATCCCGTGCCTCACATTCTGAGCCTCGTCACCTTCCTCCCGCTGCTGGGCGCCTCCGCCATTCTGGGCGCGCGGCTGCTGGGCAAGGGCGACGCCGCGCCAGCGGCGCGCTGGATCGCGCTCGGCACGACCCTGGTCGTGCTGGCCGTGTCGGTCCTGCTGGTCGCCACCTTCGACCCGTCGAACCCAGCCTATCAGTTCGTCGA
The DNA here is from genome assembly GCF_046295775.1 of Brevundimonas sp. Taxonomy (GTDB): domain Bacteria; phylum Pseudomonadota; class Alphaproteobacteria; order Caulobacterales; family Caulobacteraceae; genus Brevundimonas. The sequence continues at coordinate 3,490 of NZ_JBKBML010000024.1, forward strand.
ACGCTACGTCTGGTTCGCCGGCGCCCAGTATCACCTGGGCGTGGACGGCATCTCGATCCTGTTCGTGCTGCTGACTGCCTTCCTGATGCCGCTGTGCATCATCGCCAGTTGGAAGACGATTACCGACCGCGTGGTCGAGTACATGATCTGCTTCCTGGTGCTGGAGACGCTGGTCATCGGCGTGTTCACCGCGCTGGACCTGTTCCTGTTCTATATCTTCTTCGAAGGCACCCTGGTGCCGATGTTCCTGATCATCGGCATCTGGGGCGGGGCCAACCGGATCTACGCGGCCTACAAGTTCTTCCTCTACACCCTGCTGGGGTCGGTGCTGATGCTGCTGGCCATGCTGTGGATGGCCAATACGGCCGGCACCACCAGCATTCCGGCGCTGAAGGAATACGCCTTCTCGCCGCAGGCGCAGACGCTGCTGTGGCTGGCCTTCTTCGCCTCGTTCGCGGTGAAGATGCCGATGTGGCCGGTGCACACCTGGCTGCCCGACGCCCACGTGCAGGCGCCGACGGCGGGGTCGGTCATCCTGGCCGGCATCCTGCTGAAGCTGGGCGGCTATGGCTTCATCCTGTTCAACCTGCCGATGTTCCCGCTGGCGTCGCAGATGTTCGCACCCCTGGTCTTCACCCTGTCGGTGATCGCCATCGTCTACACCTCGCTGGTCGCCTTCCGGCAGACCGACATGAAGAAGCTGATCGCCTATTCGTCGGTCGCGCACATGGGCTTCGTCACCATGGGCATCTTCGCCGGCAACGAGCAGGGCGTGCAGGGCGCGGTGTTCCAGATGATCAGCCACGGTCTGATCTCGGGCGCGCTCTTCCTGTGCGTCGGTGTTGTCTATGACCGGATGCACACCCGTGAGATCGCCCAGTACGGCGGTCTGACCAGCCGGATGCCGTGGTACGCGGCCATCTTCCTGATGTTCACCATGGCCAATGTCGGCCTGCCGGGCACCTCGGGCTTCATCGGCGAGATCCTGACGATGACGGCGGTCTATGAGGTCTCGACCTGGACGGCGCTGGTCGCCGCGTCGGGCGTGATCTTCTCGGCGGTTTACGCCCTGACGCTGTATCGCAACGTCATGTTCGGCGAGATCACCAATCCGGCGATGAAGACCATCACCGACATCGACAAGCGCGAGCTGTTGACCTTCGTGCCTCTGATCATCGGGACGATCTGGCTGGGCGTCTATCCGGCCGCCGTCCTCGACTACACCGGGCCCGCCGTTGAGGCCCTGACCAGCGCCTATCGCGCCGCGATCGGCGGGTGAGAGACTGATGCCTGACCTGTCCCAAGCCCTTCACCTCGCCGCTTCCGAGATCACCCTGGCCGTCGGGGCCCTGGTGCTGCTGATGGTGGGCGCCTTCATGGGCGAGAAGTCCGCGCGCCTGATCTCGGGCGCGTCGATCCTGCTGCTGATCGCCGCCGCCGTCATCGCCGCCACCGGTCCCCTGGGCGCGGCCTTCAACGGCGCGTTCGTGGCCGATCCGCTGGCCGTGTTCGCCAAGGTGGTGATCTTCCTGAGCGCCGCGGTCGCCATCGTGCTCGGCGACGGCTGGATGCACCGCGAGCGCATCGCCAAGTTCGAATATCCGATCCTGATCGTGCTGGCCTCGGTCGGCATGTCGATGATGGCGTCGTCGGGCGACCTGATCTCGCTCTACGTCGGCATCGAGCTGCATTCGCTAGCCCTCTATGTGCTGGCCGCCTATCACCGCGATGACCTGAAGGCGTCGGAAGCGGGCCTGAAGTATTTCGTGCTGGGCGCTCTGTCGTCGGGCCTGCTGCTGTACGGCGCCAGCCTGGTATACGGCTTCACCGGCTCGATGCGTTTCGACGAGATCGCCGCCTACGCCGCCGCCAACCCCGGTCCGGGCCTGATCTTCGGACTGGTGTTCCTGATCTGCGGTCTGGCGTTCAAGGTCTCGGCCGCGCCGTTCCACATGTGGACGCCAGACGTCTATGAGGGCGCGCCGACGCCGGTCGTGGCCCTGTTCGCCACCGCGCCCAAGATGGCGGCCATGGTTCTGATCGCGCGCGTGCTGACCGACGGCTTCGCCGGCTCGCACGACCAGTGGGCCCAGGTCATCATCCTGATCTCGCTGATCAGCTTCGCCGTCGGCGCCTTCGGCGGCCTGGCGCAGAAGAACATCCAGCGCCTGCTGGCCTATTCGTCGATCGCCAATATCGGCTACGCCCTGCTGGGCATCGCGGCTGGCACGCAGTTGGGCCTGCAGGCCATGCTGATGTTCATGACGCTGTACGTCATCGACCAGCTGGGCTTCTTCGCCATCCTGTTGTCGCTGTCCAAGCGCGGCCGGCCGATCCGCAACATCGCCGACCTGGCCGGACTGAAGAAGGACCGCCCGGTGACGGCCATCGCCCTGACGGTGCTGTCGCTCTCGGTGCTGGGCATGCCGCCGTTCGCGGGCTTCTGGGCCAAATACTATGTCTTCGGCGCAGCGGCTGACGCGGGCTACTGGATGGCCGGCGCCGCCGGTCTGGTGGCCTCGGTCGTGGCGGCCTTCTATTATCTTCGCATCATCAAGCTGATGTGGTTCGATCCCCCCGTGGACGAGATCAAGACCGACGCCGCGCCGGTGGAGGCCAAGACCGTGGCCTTCGCCGCGGCCGCCTTCTCCTTCCCGCTGGTGATCGTGGGTCTGGTTTGGCTCGAGCCCCTGACGCGGGCGGCCGCGAGCGGCTTCGGAGCCGGGTAGGGCGGTGGCGACCGCCGCCCCGGTCCTGTTTCTCGACGAGGTCGACTCCACCAACGCCGAGGCGCGACGCCGCGCCGAGGCCGGCGAGACCGGGCCGCTGTGGATCGCCGCGCGGCGCCAGACCGCCGGGCGCGGGCGGCGCGGCCGCGCGTGGGAAAGCGACGGCGCCAATCTGACGGCCAGCCTGCTGCAACTGACGCAGAAGCCTCCGGCCGAGGCCGCGCAGGTGACGTTCATCGCAGCCCTTGCCACTGTGGATCTGCTGGACGCCTTTGCGCCCGCCGCCCTGGTCTCTATCAAATGGCCCAATGACGTGCTGCTGGACGGCCGCAAGGTATCCGGCGTGCTGATTGAATCCGGTCAAGCCGAACGCGGACTGTGGCTGGCGGTCGGGATCGGCGTGAACCTGGCCCAGGCGCCGCAGGGCGTCGAGCGGCCGGCGACCTGCATCGCCGAACACCTTCGGGCCGATGTGGCGCAGGCGCCTTCCCCTGACGCCGCGCTGGCCGTGCTGAGCCAAGCCTTCGCCAACTGGATCGAGCGCTGGGAGACCCTAGGGTTCGAGCCCATCCTGGACGCCTGGCGCGCCCGCGCACGGGGGCTGGACGGCCCCTGCGTCGCGCGCCTGGGCCACGAGACGATCAGCGGCCAGGCCGACGGGGTCGAGGCCGACGGTGCGCTGAGGCTGCGGCTGGCCGACGGGACGCTGCGTCGCGTCTCTGCCGGCGACGTCTTCTTCGGCGAGGAGGCCGCCTGATGCTGCTGGCGATCGAACAGGGCAACACCAATACGCTGTTCGCGGTGCACGATGGGACCGACTGGGTCGCCCAGTGGCGCGCCGCGACCGAGTCCAGCCGCACGGCCGATGAATACGCCGTCTGGCTGTCGCAACTGATGGCGATGCGGGGGCTGGAGTTGAAGGCCTTGGACGGCTGCATCATTTCCAGCGTCGTGCCGCAGTCGATGTTCAATCTGCGCAACCTGTCGCGGCGCTACCTGGGGGCCGAGCCTCTGGTGATCGGCGAGAACGCCACGCTGGGCATGGAGGCGCGCATCCTGAAGCCTTCGGAGGCCGGCGCGGATCGGCTGGTCAACGCCATTGGGGCGCATCTGAAATATCCGGGCGACCTGATCGTCATCGACAGCGGCACGGCCACGACCTTCGACGTCATCGCCGCCGACGGCGCCTTCGAGGGCGGCGTCATCGCGCCGGGCGTGAATTTGAGCCTTCAGGCCCTGCACGAAGCGGCGGCCATGCTGCCGCGTATCGCCATCCAAAAGCCCGAGCGCGTCATCGGCAAGGACACGGTGTCCAACATGCAGGCTGGCGTCTTCTGGGGCTATATCTCGCTGATCGAGGGCCTGGTCGCGCGCATCAAAACCGAATGGGGAAAACCCATGACCGTCATCGGCACGGGGGGCGTCGCCTCCCTGTTCGAGGGCGCCACCGGCAGCATTGATCACTTCGATCCCGATCTAACCATCCGCGGCCTGCTCGAAATCTGGCGCCGCAACACCCACATGGGCGCATGAACAAAAACAAAGACAACGAACTCGTCTTCCTGCCGCTGGGCGGATCCAACGAGATCGGCATGAATCTCAACGCCTATGGCTATGGCCCGGCGGACGACCGCGAGTGGATCGTGGTCGACGTGGGTGTGACCTTCGGCGATCCTTCGACGCCCGGTGTCGACGTGATCGTGCCCGATCCGGTCTATCTGGAGGGCGAGAACATCCGCGGCATCGTGCTGACCCACGCGCACGAGGATCACATCGGCGCCCTGGGCTGGCTGTGGCCGCGCATCAAGGCCCCGCTCTATGCGACGCCCTTCACCGCCTACCTGATCCGCGAAAAGCTGCGCGACGCCGGCCTGCTGGATCAGGTGACGCTGCACGAAGTGCCGCTGGGCGGGACGATCGACCTGGGCCCGTTCCAGGTCGAGATGGTCACCATCACCCATTCCATCGCCGAGCCGAACGGCCTGGCGATCAAGACGCCGCTGGGCACGGTGCTGCACACCGGCGACTGGAAGATCGACAACGATCCGGTCGTGGGCGAGCGGACCGACATCGAGACCATCCAGCGCCTGGGCGACGAAGGCGTCCTGGCCATGGTGTGCGATTCCACCAACGTCTTCGTGGACGGCGTGGCCGGCTCAGAGGGCGAGGTGCGCGAGGCCCTGGCCGAGCTGATTTCGGGCCTCAAGGGCCGGATCGCGGTCGGCTGCTTTGCGTCCAACGTGGCTCGCATGGACAGCGTGATCCGCGCCGCCGAGGCGGCCGGTCGGCGCGTGGCCCTGGCCGGACGGTCGATGCACCGCATCACGGCGGCGGCCAAGTCGGTCGGAATGCTGTCGGACATCAAGCCCTTCCTGAGCGAGGACGAGGCGCGGCACTGGCCGGGCGAGCAGATCCTGTATCTGTGCACCGGAAGCCAGGGCGAAGCCCGCGCCGCGCTGTCGCGCGTGGCGGATGGCTCGCATCCCTTCATCAAGCTGGGACGCGGCGACCACTGCATCTTCTCGTCGCGGGTGATCCCGGGCAACGAGCTGTCGATCGGCCGGCTGCAGGACACGCTGTCGGAACGCGGCGTGCGCATCCACACCGAGAAGGACACGCCAGGCATCCACGTCTCAGGCCACCCCTGCCGCGACGAACTGCGTCAGATGTACCAGTGGGCGCGTCCCAGGATCGCGGTGCCGACCCACGGCATGCGCCGCCACATCGCCGAACACGCCCTGCTGGCCAAGGACATGCAGGTGCCCGAGACCGTGACGCCGCGAAACGGCGACATGGTGCGCTTGGCCCCCGGACCCGCCGCCATCATCGACGAGGTGCCTTCCGGCCGTCTGTTCGTGGACGGCGGCATGCTGGTGGAGGAGGCGGGCACAGCCCTGCGCGAACGTCGCCACGCGGCGTCCAACGGCGTGCTGGTAGTCAGCTTCGCGCTCGACAAGCGCGGCAAGATCGTCTCGGACATCGACGTGCGCGCCATCGGCCTGCCGGGCGACGAGGACCAGCCGCTGGGTGACATCCTGGACGATCTGGCCGAGCGCGTCGAACAGACCGTGCGCGGCCTGAAAGGCGCGGCGCTGGAGGACGAGCTGGTGGTCGAACAGGCCGTCGCCCGCACCCTCAAAAAGGCCAGCCAGGGCGTGTGGTCGCGTCGCCCGATCGTCGAGACGGTCGTTCTGCGTCTGTAGGACGCAACCTTGGCCGTTCGGCGGGGTTTGAGGCGATCAGTCTCAAGCTTCGCCGGCGCCCTTGGCCAACTCAGCCCCTCACCGCTTCCGTCAGTCGGTTCGTCGTCGTTCGCACGATGCGCTGGAACGCGTGCGCCACGCGCGCCACCCCCTGCACGGGTGGAAGAAGTGGTCGCTGATCCTGCTTCAGTGGCTGGCGCTGCTGGTGGTGGTGTTTGCCCTGGTCAATCTGGCGCTGGGCCTGTCGGTCCAGAGCCGGGAGGACCGAGGACTCCGGTTCGTGCACGTTGCGACCGCCCTGTGGTTCAGCCCCCTGGATGGACGAACCGCCGATCCGACGGCGTTCGAACGCCTATACAGCAAAGAGCTGGGCCCGGATCCGAACGCCAGCGACATCCGCGGCTATTTCGAGCGCCGACTGGACGGCACCATCGTGCTGGATCAGATCATGACCGAACAGCTTGTTGATCGGTTCGGCGGCGTGGATGCGCGGACGTTTCCGGCCGGGGTCTATGTCGGCGTCAGGGCGCTGGGGCCCGATGGCCTGCCGTTCGTGCCTGTGACCAAATACCTGGCGCACTTCCTGTTCTTCCCCCGCCACGCCTATATTCTGGTGGTGCCGGAGACCGGTCCGGCACAGGTGTTTTCAGCCAGTCTGACCGGACATTTCGACGCGGACGCCGACAACGAGCAGCATCTGGCGGCGCGGATCGGCGACTATGCGCCGGGGGCCTATGACTTTCCGTCGTCCGGTCAGGCGGTCCATGAGCTGACGCTGATCACGCGGGACCCCCAAGAGACCGCGGGCGCACTGGATCGGCTGTCGCGCGCCAAGGCGGAGCTCGAGGACGCAGAGATCGACTACGGCGTGCTGGCGCCCAACTCCAACACCGTGATCGGCTGCATCCTGGAAGACGCCGGCGTCATGTCCCGCGCCGAGCGCTCTTCGGCCCTGCTGGCGGTGCGGGCGCCGGGCGTGGGCGCGGCTTGCCGCTGATCCCGACGTCGCCCATAGAGACGCCATCGCATTCTTCGGGGGTGTTCGTGCGTCATCTGGCTGTTCTTCTGTCCGCCACGCTTCTCGCCACGCCGGCGCTGGCCCAGCCCGTCGACCGGGTGGCTATCAACGGCATCATCGATCAGGGGCTGAACCAGAGCCAGGTCATGCAGACCGCCGGTTGGCTGACGGATCGCATCGGTCCGCGTCTGACCAACTCGCCGCAGATGCGCCAGGCCGAGGGCTGGACCCAGCAGCAGTTCCGCGACTGGGGTCTGTCGAATGTGCGGGCCGACGGCTTCGAGTTCGGGCGTGGCTGGTCCATCGAGCGCGCCAGCGCGCGCATGACGGCGCCCCGTCCGATCGAACTGCGGGTCATTCCGGTCGCCTGGACGCCTTCGACCGACGGCACGGTCAACGCCGAGGTGGTGTTCGCGCCCATGGCCAACGCCGGCGATTTCGCGCGTCATCGCGGCAAGCTGGCCGGCAAGATCGTGCTGATCAGCGCCGCGCACGCGCCGTCGGAGCCGTCCGATCAGCCCGTCTTCCGTCGTCTGACCGACGAGGACCTCGCCGGCCGCAACGTCTACGTCCAGCCGCGCCACGCGCCCGTGCGCGTGAACACGGCCGAAGACTTCACGCTGCAGTTGGACGCCTTCTTGAGAGAAGAGGGCGCGCTGGCCTGGGTGCGCATGTCCCAGCGCGACGGCGGCCTGCTGCACGGCGCGGGCTACAACTATCGCGCCGGCGCCACGCCGACGGTGCCGGGCGTCGAGATGACCCAGGAGGACTATCGTCGTCTGGTGCGTCTGACCGCCGCCGGCGCCACGCCCACGCTGGAGCTGACCAGCCAGGTCCGCTTCCATGACGAGGACGCCCAGGCCTACAACATCCTGGCCGACATTCCGGGCACGAGCCGTTCGGGCGAATACGTCATGGCCGGCGCCCACCTGGACAGCTGGGTCGCGTCGGACGGAGCGGTCGATAACGCCGCCGGGGTGGCCGTGGTCATGGAGGCCGCTCGCATTCTCAAGGCCCTGAACGTGCGGCCCAAGCGGACCATCCGCTTTGCGCTGTGGAACGCCGAGGAGCAGGGCCTGCTCGGCTCGCTGGCCTATGTCGACCGGTACGTCGCCACCCGCGCGCCGCTGGGCGACGCCGCCCAGGACGCCCTCCCGGTGAACCGCACCTGGCGCGCCCGCTGGCCCATCGAGCCGCGTCCGGGCCACCGCGACCTGGTGGCCTATTTCAACTTCGACAACGGCTCGGGCCGCATCCGCGGCATCAACGCCGAGGGCAATGTCGCCGCCGCCGCCGTGTTTGAGGAGTGGCTGAAGCCCTTCGCCAGCATGGGCGCCAGCACGGTGTCGCTGCGTCCGTCGGGCGGCACCGACCATGTCTATATGCAGACCGTGGGCATCCCGGGCTTCCAGTTCATCCAGGATCCGCTGGATTACGGCAGCCGCCTTCATCACACCTCGATCGACAGCTACGACAAGCTGCGGCCCGAGGATTTGCGCCAGGCGGCGATCATCATGGCCAGCATCCTGCTGTCGGCGGCCAACAGCGACGAGCCGCTGCCGCGCATGCCGCTGCCGACCCGGCCCACGCCGACCGACCCGTTCGAACCGTAGGAAGGTTTCGAGAGCCTGATGATCGGAAGACTGAACCATGTGGGGGTGGCGACGCCCTCGATCGAGGACAGCGTGCGGCTGTATCGCGACCTGCTGGGCGCGACGCGGGCACATGCGCCGTTCGACCTGCCGGCGCAGGGCGTCAGGGTATGCTTCATCGACCTGCCCAACAGCCAGATCGAGCTGATCGAGCCCTTGGGCGAGGACAGTCCCATCCAGGGCTTCCTGGCCAAGAACCCCAAGGGCGGCCAGCACCACCTCTGTTTCGAGGTCGAGGACATACTGGCCGCGCGCGATGCGCTGCGGGCCAAGGGCGCGACCATCCTGGGCACGGGCGAACCGCGCATCGGCGCCCATGGCACACCCATCCTGTTCCTGCATCCCAGGGATATGGGCGGGGTGCTGATCGAACTGATGGAAACCCCCAAAGGCGAGGCGCACTGATGCCCATCGGCCCCTTCACCATGACGGCCATCTACATCACGGTGTGGTGGACGGTGCTGTTCGTCGTTCTGCCGCTTGGAATGAACCAGCGCGACCAAGCGCAGCCGACCGACGGCGCTCAGTGGGGCGCGCCGGAGAATCCCCGGCTGAAGAAGAAGTTCATCACAACGACCTGGGTGGCGGCCGTCGTCTGGGTGTTCATCATGGTCTTGGTCTACATCGGCTGGATGCCCCTGCCGAGCCTGGCGCCGCCCGTTTAGGGGCGCCGCCTAGCTTTCGCCCCGCCGACCCGGCTAAAGCTCGGGTTCATTCGACTCGAAATCTGGATCGCCCGATGCGCCTTTCGCGCTACTTCCTGCCCACTCTGAAAGAGGCGCCTTCGGACGCCCAGATCGTATCGCATCAACTGATGCTGCGCGCCGGCCTGATCAAGCAGGAGGCCGCCGGCATCTACGCCTGGCTGCCGCTGGGTCTGCGGGTGCTGCGCAAGATCGAGGCGATCGTGCGCGAGGAGCAGGTGAGGGCGGGCGCGGTCGAACTGCTGATGCCGACGCTGCAGCTGGCCGACCTGTGGCGTGAGAGCGGGCGTTACGACGCCTATGGCCCGGAGATGCTGCGCATCACCGACCGGCACGAACGCGAACTACTGTACGGCCCCACCAACGAGGAGATGATCACCGACATCTTCCGGGGCTATGTGAAGGGCTACAAGGCCCTGCCGCTGAACCTGTTTCACATTCAGTGGAAGTTCCGCGACGAGCGGCGCCCGCGCTTCGGCGTGATGCGCGGCCGCGAGTTCCTGATGAAGGACGCCTATTCCTTCGATCTGGACGAGGCCTCGGCGCGCAAGGCCTACAACCGCATGTTCGTGGCCTATCTGAACACCTTCGCCCGCATGGGCCTGAAGGCTGTGCCGATGCGCGCCGACACCGGCCCGATCGGCGGCGACCTGAGCCACGAGTTCATCGTCCTGGCGGACACCGGCGAGAGCGCCGTCTTCTGTGATCGCAAGCTGGTCGAGATGCCGGCGCCGGGCGGCGACGTGGACTGGGACGACCTGCAGGCCATCGTTGACGAGCGCACGGCCCTGTACGCCGCGACCGAGGAAATGCACGACGCGGGCGCCTTCGAGAGCCAGACCGCCGAGGCTGATCGTCTGTCGGCGCGCGGCATCGAGGTCGGCCACATCTTCTACTTCGGAACCAAATATTCCGCGCCGATGAAGGCGCAGGTGGCCGGGCCCGACGGCAAGGACACGCCGGTTCACATGGGCAGCTATGGTGTCGGCGTCTCGCGCCTGCTGGGCGCCATCATTGAGGCCAGCCATGACGAAGGCGGCATCATCTGGCCTGACGCCGTGGCGCCGTTCGACGTGGTGATCATCAATCTGCGCGTCGGCGACGAGGCGGTGGACGCCGCCTGCGACGAGGCGGTGCATCGCCTGAAGGCTGCGGGCCTGGACGTGCTGTATGACGACACCGACGAGCGTCCGGGCGGCAAGTTTGCGACAGCCGACCTGATCGGCGTGCCGTGGCAGCTGACCATCGGGCCCAAGGGCCTGAAGGACGGCGTGGTCGAGCTGAAGCGCCGCGCCACCGGCGAGAAGGACAGCCTGGCGCTGGACGCCGCCCTCGGGAAACTGATCGGATGAGCGACGCCGCCTCGGCGACCAAGCCGGTGAAGCCCGCCGGCGCCTTCTCCGCCTGGGAGATCGGTCTGGCGCTCCGCTATCTGCGCGCCAAGCGCAAGGAAGGCGGGGTGGCGATGATCGCCATCATCAGCTTCATCGGCATCATGCTGGCGGTCGCGGTGCTGATCAGCGTCATGAGCATCATGGCCGGCTTCCGGGCTGAGCTGCTGGGTCGGATGCTCTCGTTCAACGGGCACATGTATGTCCAGGGTCAGGTGCTGAGTTCGCCGGACCGCGAGCAGGCTCTGCAACGGCTGTCGGACGTGCCGGGGGTCGTCAGCGTGGCGCCTCAGGTCCAGGCCCAGAGCCTGCTGCGCGCCGGCGGCGCGACCACGGGCGCCATCGTCAAGGGCATCCGCCCGCAGGACCTGTCGTCGTTGAACTTCGTCTATGACAGCCTGTCGGACGAAGCGCGTCAGACCTTTGGCCAAGGCGCCTATGGCGGCGACCGCATCCTGATCGGCGGCGCCCTGGCGCGCGGCCTGGGCATCGGGCCGGGCGATCCGATCACCCTGTATTCCCCGACCGGCGCCGACAGCGCTTTTGGCAATCTCGGCGGGCTGGAGAAGACCTACACGGTCGGCGGCGTGTTCAGCTCGGGCACCTCGGAATACGACCAGGCCTTCATCTTCATGCCGCTGGAGCAGGCGCAGCTCTTCTTCGGGCTTGAAGGCGTGTGGAGCGTCATCGAGCTGAAGGTCAGCACGCCGGACCAGATGGACGGCTATCTGGCCCCCGTGCGCGATGCGGCCGGGGCGGGCGCAGTCGTGACCGACTGGAGAACCCAGATGGCGGCTTTCTGGGGCGCGCTGCAGATCGAACGCGCGGCCATGAGCATCATCCTGGGCATGGTCGTCGCCATCGCGGCGATGAACATCATCTCGGGCATCGTCATGCTGGTGAAGAACAAGACGCGCGACATCGCCATCCTGCGCACCGTGGGCGCCAGCCCATCGTCGATCCTGCGCATCTTCTTCGTGGCGGGCGCGGCGATCGGCGTGGCGGGGACGCTAGCCGGTCTGGCGCTGGGCCTGGCATTCTGCCTGAACATCGGCGCGATCCAGCACTTCCTGGAAGCCCTGCTGGGCGTCCAGCTGTTCAACTCCGAGGTCTATATGCTGGACGCGGTGCCGGCGCTGGTCGATCCGGGCGACGTGACCTGGGTCGCGGTCTGGTCGCTGCTGATGAGCTGCGTGGCCAGCCTGCCGCCGTCCTGGAACGCCTCGCGCATCGATCCGGTGGAGGCCCTGCGCTATGAATAGGACCGACACGCCGACCCTGTCGCTGCGCGACGTCAGCCGCACCTATCCCACTGCCCAAGGCGGGCTGACGGTGCTGAAGGGCGTGGACCTGGACGTATGGCCGGGCGAGATCGTGGGCCTGATCGGGCCGTCGGGCTCGGGCAAGTCCAGCCTGCTGCACGCCGCGGGCCTGCTGGAACGGCCGACGACGGGCCAGGTCGTCATCGACGGCGAGGAGGTCGGTCGGCTGGACGAGCGGGCACGCACCCGCCTGCGTCTGTCGCGTATCGGCTTCGTCTATCAGTTCCACCATCTGCTGCCCGAGTTCGATGCGCGCGACAACGTGGCCCTGCCCATGCGCATCGCCGGTCTGTCGGTGAAAGCCGCGCAGGATCGCGCCACCGATACCCTGACGGCGCTAGGCCTGGGCGACCGCGTCACCCACCAGCCGGCTCAGCTGTCAGGCGGCGAGCGCCAGCGCGTGGCGATCGCCCGCGCCCTGGCCAACCGGCCGCGCCTGCTGCTGGCCGACGAGCCGACCGGCAACCTGGATCCCTCGACCAGCGGATCGGTGTTCGAGAGCCTGCGCCAGTTGTCGAAGACGACGGGCGTCGCCGCCCTGATCGCCACCCACAACATGGAGCTGGCCGGCCACATGGACCGCGTTTTCGCTCTGAAGGACGGCCATCTGGAAGAGCGCGCGGCCGAGAGCCACGCCTACTGATCAGGCGCTGCGGGCCTCGTCCTCTGCCCGGGCGCGAATGACGCCGAGGACATTAGCGTGGAAGTCTCCAAGAAACAGCCGCCCCCACACGGCGGCGTATCCGTTCATTGGCGTACGGATCCAGTACCGCGTCGTCAGAACTACGTCCGTTCCGCCGTCAGCGCGCTGGTGGAGGCGATACCCGCCTTCCTCGAGGCGCAGATAGTCGCTGTTGATCGTCAGATGCTCATCCAGGATCAGGCGCGACGCCTCAGGCGAAATGTGAAACGACCAGGCCATCTCGCGGCCCGGTTCCCAACGGATCAGGCGCTCTTCGAAGCGCACGCCCTTGGTCCAGGCGATGTGGCGCACGGCGCCGACCCCTCGGCCGTCCAGTCGGGCGTCGATTGGACGCGGGACGCCGATAAGGTCGTGACTGACATTCCACTTGTTTTCCGAACGCCGGATATGGCGAACCTCGGCCAAGGTGCGCCACACGATCTCGGGCGCAGCGTCGATGCTCACACGCGTTACGACTTCGCGCGTCTGAGACTCGGGCGGGCGATCCAGTTCGGCCGGCAGGCCCACGAGGGGCAGGACCAGCAGCGACAAGCACAGCATCCGGCCCGGCCGGCGCCGCATCAACCGCCCCGAGATGACCCCGGCCAGGATTCCGGTGAGATAAAAGATTGGCGCGGCCATCAACAGGCACACCGCGCCCTCACCAAGAACGACCCCGGCGCAAAGCAGCATGATGGTCACCGTGAGAGCTGACACGCTGGCGTTCGAGGCGCCGTCAGCCTGGCGACGAGGATCAGCCAAACCCACAGCGACTATGCTGGCGGCCATTGGGGGCGCCGATCAGGAACGAGAACAGCAGCATGCCAGAATCGGGGGCCTGGATCCGTATCAGGCCGTAGATCGCAAGGGCGTAGCCGAGGCCCATGGCCACGGCGGCCGACAGAACGCGCCGGCGAGAAGGTTCAGGCTGAGGCTCCGGCGCGGGGCTGAGGCGAGGACCGTCCAAGGGCATAAGCATCTGCTTCCCACGGATTCGCCGCTTCAGCCAGTCAGCTTGACGAAAACAAAAAGGGAACATAGAACATTACCAGAACAGGAAATCTGGGGATGCCGTCATGTCTCGGTGGGTGAAGGATATGCTGTCGCTTGCGTCGTGCGGCGGCTTCGTCTGGATGGTGTGGCAGGCCGCGTTCCTGATCGGGTGAGTCGGTCATGGGCCTGTTCAAGGAGACGCAGGCCATTTCCACGCCCGAGGCAGAACGGTTCGTCCACCTGAGGGTGCGCAGCGCCTATTCGCTGCTGGAAGGCGCGATCAAGGCGGGTAAGATCGGGCGCATGGCGGCGGACGCCGGGATGCCTGCGGTCGGGGTCGCGGACCGGGCCAATTTGTTCGGCGCACTGGAGTTCAGTCAGGCCACGCGCGATGCGGGCGTTCAGCCCATCGTGGCGTGCGCCCTGCCGGTCACGGGCATCGGCGGTCGGATGGTCGAGCGTTGGGCGCGGACGCCGACCGTCGTGTTGATCGCGCAAAACGAGACCGGCTGGCTGAACCTGTGCGCCCTTTCTTCGGCGGCCTATCTGGACGCGGGCGAAATGGCCGAGCCCGGCGTGGACTGGGGACTGGTCGCCGAGCGCTCCGAGGGGCTGATCCTGCTGTCCGGCGGTCCCGACGGGCCGGTCGATCCCTTGTTCGCGCAGAAGAAGGCCAAGGACGGGGCGCAAGCCCTGGCCGAAATGAAACGGGTCTTCGGCGATCGCTTCTATGTCGAACTGCAGCGTCACGGGCTGCCTCGCGAAGCGGCCGCCGAGAGCGGGCTGTTCGCCTGGGCCTATGAGACCGACACGCCCCTGGTGGCGACCAACGACGTCTATTACGCCAAGGCGGCGCAGGCGAAGTCGCATGACGCCCTGCTGTGCATCGCCGACGGCGCCTTCACCGGCCAGGAGGACCGCCGCCGGATCACCGGCGAGCACTGGTTCAAATCGGCCCAGGCCATGCGCGAGCTGTTCGCCGACCTGCCCGAGGCCTGCGACAACACCATCGAGATCGCCCGCCGCTGCGCCTTTCTGGTGCAGACCCGCGCGCCCATTCTGCCGCGCTTCGACACGGGCGCAGGGCGCTCGGAGGCCGACGAACTGGCGCACCAGGCCCGCGAGGGTCTGAAGGTCCGGCTGAAACAGGTCGAGGCCGCCGCGCCGGAGGCCGACTACTGGGCCCGGCTGGACTGGGAAGTCGGCATCATCCAGCAGATGGGCTTTCCCGGCTATTTCCTGATCGTGTCGGACTTCATCAAATGGGCGAAGTCGCACGGCATTCCGGTCGGGCCGGGGCGGGGGTCGGGCGCGGGCTCGCTGGTGGCCTGGTCGCTGACCATCACCGACCTGGACCCCTTGCGGTTCGGCCTGCTGTTCGAGCGGTTCCTGAACCCTGAGCGGGTCTCCATGCCCGACTTCGACATCGACTTCTGCCAGGAGCGGCGCGAAGAGGTGATCGACTATGTTCAGGATCACTATGGTTCGGACCGCGTCGCCCAGATCATCACCTTCGGCACGCTGCAGGCGCGGGCGGTGCTGCGCGACGTGGGCCGAGTGCTACAGATGCCGCTGGGCCAGGTCGACCGGCTCTGCAAGATGGTGCCGAACAACCCGGCCAATCCCGTCACCCTGGCCCAGGCTATCGAGCTAGAGCCGCGGCTGAAGGAGGCGCGCGACAGCGAGGCCTCGGTCAAGGCGCTGCTGGAGACGGCGCTGGAGTTGGAGGGTCTGTACCGCAACGCCTCGACCCACGCGGCGGGCATCGTCATCGGCGACCGTCCACTGACCGAGCTGGTGCCGCTGTACCAGGATCCGCGCTCCACCATCCCCGCCAGCCAGTTCAACATGAAGTGGGTCGAACCCGCCGGTCTGGTGAAGTTCGACTTCCTGGGTCTGAAGACGCTGACAGTGTTGGACCGGGCGCGCGGCTATCTGGAGCGGCGTGGCGCGGCCCCGGACTGGAACCTGCTGCCGCTGGATGATGCTCCGACCTATGAGCTGATGGCGTCAGGCCAGACGGTCGGGGTGTTCCAGCTGGAATCCCAGGGCATGCGCGACACGCTGCGCAAGATGCGCTGCGGCTCCATCGAGGAGATCACCGCCCTAATCTCGCTGTATCGGCCTGGGCCGATGGAGATGATCGACACCTATATCGACCGCAAATTCGGTCGGGCCGAGGTCGACTATCTGCATCCCACCCTGACCGAGGTGCTGACCGAGACCTACGGCGTCATCATCTACCAGGAGCAGGTGATGAAGATCGCCCAGATCCTGGCCGGATACAGCCTGGGCGAGGCCGACCTGCTGCGTCGCGCCATGGGCAAGAAAAAGAAGGAGGAAATGGACGTTCAGCGGGCGCGCTTCATCAAGGGCGCCTCCGAGAAGGGCGTGCCGGAAGCGCAGTCTGGCGGCATCTTCGACCTGGTGGCCAAGTTCGCCGGCTACGGCTTCAACAAGTCGCACGCCGCCGCCTATGCGCTGATCAGCTTCCAGACCGGCTGGCTGAAGGCCAATCACGCGGTCGAGTTCTTCGCCGCCTCCATGTCGCTGGACCTGTCGAACACCGACAAGCTGGCGGTCTTCTATCAGGACTGCCGCCGCTTCGAGGTGCCGGTGCTGGCGCCCGACATCAACCGCTCCTCGGCCGACTTCGATGTGGCCTATGAGGACGGGCAGGGGGCGGTGCTCTATGCGCTGGGCGCGATCCGCAACGTGGGCCTGGAGGCCATGAAGCACGTGGTGGAGGTGCGCCAGACGGGCGGGCCGTTCGCCGACATCTTCGACTTCCTGGAGCGGGTCGATCCGCGCGCCGTCAACAAGCGCGCGCTGGAGGGCCTGGCCAAGGCCGGCGCCTTCGACCGCCTGCATCCGAACCGCCGCCAGCTGTTCGAACAGGCCGATGTGCTGATGGCCTATTGCCAGAGCGTGGCGGCCGAGCGCGCCTCCAGCCAGGTCAGCCTGTTTGGCGCCGACCAGGCCCACGCCGCACGCCCGCGCCTGAAGAGCGTCGAGCCGTGGGCCGGGCCGGATCAACTGGATCATGAACTGGCCGCCGTCGGCTTCTATCTGTCGGGCCACCCGCTGGAGGAGCTGACTCCGGCGCTGAAGCGCAAGCGCGTGACTTTCGTGGC
Organism: Brevundimonas sp.; assembly: GCF_046295775.1. GTDB lineage: Bacteria > Pseudomonadota > Alphaproteobacteria > Caulobacterales > Caulobacteraceae > Brevundimonas. Next base: position 20,318 of record NZ_JBKBML010000024.1, read on the forward strand.
CGAGGCGCAGGGCCTGGCCGAGGCGGGACATGAGGCCTTCCAGATGGCGGGCGTTGTGCGGCGCCGCCAGGAACGCGCCAGCGCCAAGACCGGCGAGAAGTTCGCCTTCGTTACCTTCTCGGACCCGACCGGCGAGTTCGAATGCCTGTTCCCGCCCGAGCAGTTGCGTCGTTGCCGCGAGATCCTGGAGGTGGGTTCGGCGGTTCTGGTGCGGGTGCGGGCCAAGTCGTCGGACGGCGAAGTCCGCTTCTTCGGCGACGACGCCAGCCGCATGGACACGCTTCTGGACGACGCCCAGATCGGGCTGCGGGTGCTGCTTTCGGCGCCGTCTGCCGATGCGGAGGCGCTGAAGGCGCGGCTGGATCGCGCCCGGTCGCAAGGGAAGGGCGGGGAGGTCTGGCTTCAGACGACGCTGCAGACGGCCGACGCCGGTCGGCAGGAGGTGGAGATCAAGCTGCCCGGCCGTTATAGGCTGGATGCGGCGCTGCGCGGGGCGCTCAAGTCGGCGCCCGGCGTGATCATGCTGGAGGACGCCTGATGGCCGCCTCTGCGATCGGGGCGGGCCTGCTCGCCCTGGCTGTCTTCGCCTCACCACAGGAGCCGACCGTGCAGCACGCTCGCGGGACTTTCACCGTCGTCATCACACCTGAAGAAGAGGGCGGTCCAGCCGGCCCCGGCCGCATGCGTCTGGAAAAGATTTTCCAAGGCGATGTTCAAGCCACAGGGGTCGGCCAGATGCTGGCGACCCTGCAGGGACAGTCCGGCGCCTATGTCGCCATGGAGCGTGTGGAAGGCACGGTGAACGGGCGCGCCGGCGGCTTCGCCCTGGTGCACCGCGGGCTGATGGACGAGGGGCGGCAGGATCTTACAATCGCGGTTGTTCCGGGTTCCGGATCGGGCGAGCTTGCTGGAATCATCGGCGTGTTTCACCTGACCATCGAAGGCGGCGAGCATCGCTATGATCTGGAGTACCGGCTGCCGGAGGCGGCGGCGGACGCGCCGTAGCCGGCCTCGTGCGGATCACAGACCGGCTTGCCTTTTCCGGCCCTTGGGCGTAGAGGGCGCGGGCATTTCGCAACGCGGGTGAGGCGCGGTTCGGGGAGACATCCCGGTCCGCACCATTCCGAGGGCCCTGTCGGGCTTCAATCCCCCGCGCCACGTCGATCGGAAAAAGGACAAGACGATCATGGCTCTGCCTGAATTCTCGATGCGCACCCTGCTGGAAGCGGGCGCCCACTTCGGCCACCAGACGCACCGCTGGAACCCGAAGATGGACCGCTACATCTTCGGTTCGCGCTCGAACATCCACATCATCGACCTGTCGCAGACCCTGCCGCTGATGCATCAGGCGCTGGTCGCCGTGCGCGACGTCGCGGCCAAGGGCGGCCGCGTGCTGTTCGTCGGCACCAAGCGTCAGGCCTCGGACCCGGTGGCCGAAGCCGCCAAGCGCTGCGCGCAGTACTACATGAACAACCGCTGGCTGGGCGGCACGCTGACCAACTGGCGCACCGTCTCGGGCTCGATCCAGCGCCTGCGTGAACTGGACGGCATCCTGGAGTCTGGCGAAGGCCGGAACAAGAAGGAGCTGCTGACCCTGCAGCGCGAGAAGGACAAGCTGGAGCTGTCGCTGGGCGGCATCAAGGACATGGGCGGCATCCCCGACATCATGTTCGTGATCGACACCAACAAGGAAGCGATCGCGATCCAGGAAGCCCGCAAGCTGAACATCCCGATCATCGCGATCCTGGACACCAACTCGGACCCCGACGGCATTACCTATCCGGTGCCGGGCAACGACGACGCCGCGCGCGCCATCCAGACCTACTGCGACCTGGTCGCCGACGCCGTCCTGGACGGTCTGGCCGCCGGCCAGTCGGCCTCGGGCGTGGACCTGGGCGCTTCGGAAGCTCCGGTCGAGCCGATGCTGCGCGAAGCCTCGGCCTCCAAGGCTGAAGCCGAAGCCGCCCCGGCCGGAACCGAAGGCGCCGCCGCCGAGCTGGAAGCCGCTGCTGAGCCGGCCGTCGCCGACGACGCCGCCAAGGAAGCGACTTCGGACGCCAACGACGCCGTTGAAACCGAGAAGGCCGCGGTCTGACGATCGCACCACGGTCTTCGCCCGAAGGCCGCGGGTCCAACTGACACACGGCCGGGCTAAATCAGCCCGGCCGTTCCCGCATTGAAGACACTAGGAGACTGAACATGGCCGAGATCACCGCCGCCCTCGTGAAAGAGCTGCGCGAACGCTCCGGCGTCGGCATGATGGACTGCAAGAAGGCGCTGCAGGAGAACGACGGCGACATCAACGCCGCCATCGACTGGCTGCGCGCCAAGGGTCTGTCCAAGGCCGCCAAGAAGGCCGACCGCGTCGCCGCTGAAGGTCTGGTCGCCGTGGCTTCCAAGGAAGTCGGCGCCGGCGAAGTGGGCGCCGCCATCGAGTTCAACGCCGAAACCGACTTCGTGGCCCGCAACGAGCTGTTCCAGAACGCCGCCAAGACGTTCGCCCAGCTGGGCCTGGAGCACGCTTCGGTCGAGTCGCTGCACGGTGCCGAGCTGGAAGCGGGCAAGACGGTTCAGGACGAAGTGACCAACCTGATCGCCACCGTCGGCGAGAACATGCAGCTGCGTCGCGCCGCCCGCCTGTCGGTCGATGAAGGCGTCGTCGCCTCCTACGTCCACAACGCGGTGTCACCGGGCGTCGGCCGCATCGGCGTGCTGGTCGCCCTGCACGGCGCCGGCGACAAGGACAAGCTGCGCGAGCTGGGCCGCAAGATCGCCATGCACGTCGCCGCCACCGCTCCTCTGTCGCTGAACACCGACGACCTGGACCCGGCCGCCATCGAGAAGGAACGTCAGGTCCTGACCGAAAAGGCCAAGGAAGAAGGCCGTCCGGAAAACATGATCGCCAAGATCGTGGAAGGCCAGATCAACAAGTTCCAGAAGGACGTGGTGCTGACCAAGCAGCCGTTCGTAATGGACCCGGACGTGACCGTCGAGCAGCTGGTCGCCAACACCGGCAAGGAACTGGGCAACCCCGGCCTGCACCTGGGCGGCTTCGTCCGTCTGGCGCTGGGCGAGGGCGTCGAGAAGGTCGAAGGACCGGACTTCGCTTCTGAAGTCGCCTCCATGATGGGCGGCCAGTAAGACGTCAGCCGCGCCCCTCGGGGCCGGATAAATCAGCCTTGGGGCGCGTCAGGCTTTGAAGCCGGGCGCGCCCTTCGTCTATAAGGGGCGACCCGAGTCAACGCCGCCGCCTTCACGGATCCCCTACGCATGCCCGACGCCAGCCCCGAGTTTCGCTACAAACGCGTCCTGCTGAAGGTGTCCGGCGAGGTGCTGATGGGCGACCAGGCCTACGGCATCGACATGAAGACGGTCGACACCGTCGCCCAGGCCGTGGCCCAGGTCGCCAGCGAAGGCGTCGAAATCTGCCTGGTCATCGGCGGGGGCAACATCTTCCGCGGCCTGTCCAAGGCCGCCGAGGGCATGGACCGCGCCACCGCCGACTACATGGGCATGTTGGCCACCATCATGAACGCCCTGGCGATGCAGGGCGCGCTCGAGAAGATCGGGGTCGACACCCGCGTGCAGAGCGCCATTCCCATGGCCGCCATCGCCGAGCCCTACATCCGTCGCCGCGCGCTGCGTCATCTGGAAAAGGGACGGGTGGTCATCTTCGCCGCCGGCGTGGGCGCGCCCTTCTTCACCACCGATTCCGGCGCCGCGCTGCGGGCCGCGGAAATGGGCTGCGACGCCCTGCTGAAGGGCACCAGCGTGGACGGCGTCTACACCGCCGACCCCAAGAAAGACCCCGAGGCGACGCGCTATGAGACGCTGAGCTATCGCGATGTGCTGGCCAAGGATCTGCGCGTCATGGACGCCTCGGCCATCGCCTTGATGCGAGACAGCGGCATACCGATCGTGGTCTTCTCGATCCGTGAGGAAGACTCGCTGCGCAAGACGTTGACGGGCAAGGGTACCTACACCGTCATCCGGGCCGACAAGGCCGCCTGAACCCCACAAGAAACGACCGGGAGCCCAACCATGGCCAAGCCTGATCTGAAGACTTATCGCGACCGCATGGACAAGGCGGTGACCGCGCTGAAGGAGGAGTTCTCCGGCCTGCGCACCGGCCGCGCCAACGCCGGCCTGCTGGAGCCCGTGCGCGTCGAGGCCTATGGCTCGACCTCGCCGTTGACCGCGGTGGCCGCCATCAGCGTGCCCGAGCCGCGCATGATCACCGTCAGCGTCTGGGACAAAGGCATGGTCGTGTCGGTCGAAAAGGCCATCCGCCAAGCTGACCTGGGCCTGAATCCCATCGTCGACGGCCAGACCCTGCGCATCCCCGTGCCGCCCCTGACCGAGGAGCGCCGCAAGGATCTGGTCAAGCTGGCCGGCAAATACTCCGAGCAGCAGAAGATCGCCGTGCGCAACGTGCGCCGTGACGCTAACGACGACCTGAAGAAGGCCGAAAAGGGCGGCGACATCAGCCAGGATGAGCAGAAGAAGATGGAGACCGAGGTCCAGAAGGACACCGACGCCGCCATCAAGCGCATCGACGAGGCCTTGAAGACCAAGGAAGTGGAGATCATGCAGGTCTGAGACGGCCTGCTCTTCAGCTCATGGAACCTTTCACGACATGACGGTCGAAACCGCCGCGCCGCTTCATGTCGCTTTGATCATGGACGGCAATGGCCGCTGGGCCAGCCAGCGCGGGCTGCCTCGCGCGGCGGGCCATCGCGCGGGTGTTCAGGCGCTGAAGCGCACGGTGGAGGGCGCGGCGGATTGCGGGGTCGGCTGTCTGACGGTCTTCGGCTTCTCGACCGAGAACTGGCGCAGGCCCGCAGAGGAGGTGTCTGACCTCATGGGCCTTGTGCGGTCCTATGTTGTCAGCGACCTGAAACGGCTGACCAAGGCTGGCGTGAGGCTAAAGGTGCTGGGGCGCCGTCAGGGACTGCCGGCCGATATCGCCGACATCATCCGCCGGGCCGAGGCTGACACGGCGCACAATGACCGTTTCCTGCTGCAGGTGGCCTTTAACTACGGGGCCCAGGCGGACATCGCGGACGCCGCTCGCACCCTTGCCGAGGCAGGCCGTCCCATAGACGAGAACGCATTGTCTCAGGCCCTGTCTACCGGCGAAGGACCGCCCGTGGATGTGATCGTGCGCACATCGGGTGAGCGCCGGTTGTCGAACTTCCTGCTGTGGGAGGCGGCCTATGCGGAGCTCGTGTTTCAGGATGTCCTGTGGCCCGACTATGGGCCAGAGCCTTTGAGGCGTGCGGTGGAGGAATTCCGCGCGCGCGATCGCCGCTACGGCGGCTTGCCGGACACGCCCGCCACGCGTGTCGCCGTCTGATGGCGCTCAAGGTTCGCGAAATGGGCCTGAGGGCCGCCTCGGCCATCGTGCTGGCGCCGCTGGCGGTCTTCGCGGTCTGGCTGGGCGGCGTCTGGATCACCGCAGTGATGATGGCGGCCTGCGTGCTGCTGGCCATGGAATGGTCGCGCATGAGCGCGCGCGAGGGCTGGAAACCGATCTTCGGCGCGGTGGGCCTGGCGCTGCTGGCGGCGGTGGCGGTGACCCATGCGACAGGCCTGTCGGCGGGTCTGGTGCTGATGGTGTTCGGCGCGGCGCTGGCCGGCATCTTCGCGCGCAGCCGCGGCCTGTCGATGACGGACGCGGCCTATGGCGTGCTCTACATCGGCTGGCCGGCCGTGCTGTTCATCTGGCTGAGAGACGGAAACTCGGCCGCCGGCTTCTACTGGGTGACCCTGACCTTCGCAGTCACCTGGTCGGCGGACATCGTCGCGTTTCTTGTCGGATCGACCGTGGGCGGGCCCAAGCTGTGGCCGCGCTATTCCCCCAACAAGACCTGGTCGGGCTTCCTCGGCGGTCTAGCAGCCGGGACCGTGGCGGGCGCCGCCATGTCGATGCTGCCGGGCGCGGGCGCGCCGAGCCTGTGGTGGAGCGCCTTGCTGGGCCTGGCGGCGGCGGCGGCGGCGATGGCGGGCGACCTGTGGGAATCTGCGCTCAAGCGCCGGTTCGGCGTCAAGGATGCCGGCGCCATTATTCCCGGACACGGCGGCCTGCTGGACCGGGTCGACGGCCTGATGTTCGCCATTGTGGTGGTCGCGGCCGGCCGGGCCCTGTTCCTGCATTTCGGGGGCGTGGCGTGATCCGGCGGCGTATCACTGTGCTCGGCTCGACCGGATCGGTCGGCTGTTCGACGCTGGACCTCATGGCCGAGGCCGAAAAGGGCGGCGCCGAGTTTCAGGTAGAGGCGCTGACGGGCGGCGCCAACATCCCAGTCCTGATCGAACAGGCGCGCCGCTGGCGGCCGCGCGTGGCGGTGACGGCCGATCCGAACCGTTTGGCGGAACTACGCGACGGTCTGGCGGGCACGGGCGTCGAGGTGGCGGCCGGCGACGCGGCCGTGGTCGAGGCGGCGACACGGCCGGCGGACTGGGTCATGGCCTCCATCGTGGGTTCGGCGGGACTGCGCTCGGCCTGGGCGGCGGCCGGGACCGGGGCGACCCTGGCGCTGGCGAACAAGGAAAGCCTGGTGTGCTGCGGCCCGGCCCTGATCGCGCGTGTGGCTCAGGCCGGTGGACGGCTGATCCCCGTGGATTCCGAACATTCCGCGATCTTCCAGGTCTTTCCCGCTGGTCAGCCTGAACAGGTGGCCCGACTGGTTCTGACAGCTTCGGGCGGGCCTTTCCGTCGCGCGTCTCTGGACGAAATGGCGCGGGTGACGCCCGAACAGGCGGTGGCCCATCCCAACTGGAGCATGGGCGCCAAGATCTCGGTCGACAGCGCCACCATGGCCAACAAGGGCCTGGAGATGATCGAGGCCGCCTATCTGTTCGACCAGCCGGCCGACAAGATCGACGTGGTGGTCCATCCGGAATCGATTATTCACAGCTTGGTCGAGATGGTCGATGGCTCGACGCTCGCTCAGCTAGGGCCGCCGGACATGAAGACGCCGATCGCCTGCGCCTTGGCCTGGCCCGAGCGCGTGGCGTGGGATGCGCCCCGGCTGGATCTGGCGCAGCTAGGGAAGCTGACCTTCGAGGCCCCGGACGAGACGCGGTTTCCCGCCCTGTTCCTGGCCCGTCAGGCCCTGCGCGCAGGCGGGGAAGCCCCGGCGGTGTTCAACGCCGCCAACGAGGTGGCCGCCTTGGCCTTTTTGGGCCGGCGGTTGGCCTTTCTCAATATTGCCGCAGTCGTCGCCGAAACCCTTGAGCGTGCGACAAGCGCGGGGGCGGCCGGCGAGGCCGGGCAAGGTTGCGAGGCGGCTCTGGCCGTCGACGCCAAAACCCGCCGGATCGCTGAAGCGGTCGTGCAGTCGCTGGCCGAAGCGGCCTGAGGCGAGGGGAGAGCTTAAAGCATCATGTTGGGCGCGCTTGGCCAGGTCGTCATGTACCTCGTGCCGTTTCTGCTTGTGCTGACGGTCGTGGTCACCATCCACGAGCTGGGCCACTTCCTGACCGGGCGGCTGTTCGGGGTGAAGATGGACCGCTTCTCCATCGGCTTCGGTCCGACGCTGCTCAGCCGCACCGACAAGCGGGGCGTGGAATGGCGGCTCGCGGCGCTGCCGCTGGGCGGCTATGTGCGGTTCGCGGGCGATCTGGACGCCACCGGCGTGCCGGATCGCAAGGGGCTCGACGCGCTGAAGGCCCGCATCCAGGCTGACGAAGGCCCGGGCGCCGAGCGCGACTATCTGTATTTCAAGCCGGTGTGGCAGCGAGCTCTGATCGTGGCGGCCGGGCCCGTCGCCAACTTCATTCTGGCCATCCTGCTGTTCACCATCCTGTTTTCGGCTGTCGGAGTGCAATTGCGGCCGCCGCGGGTGGCGGATGTCGCGGTGGAATCCCCGGCTGCGGCCGCCGGTTTCCAGCGCGGCGATCTGATCACCCAGATCAACGGCCGCGCGGTCGAGGACGGACGCGATGTCATTCGCATCGTCTCCCTGTCCAGCGGCGATCCGGTGCGCTTCGTCGTCGAGCGCGGCGATCAGCAGGTGCAGCTGGTCGCCACGCCGGTTCGCGAGGTCACCCAGGACCCGATCGCCGGGCGTGTCTCGATCGGCCGCATCGGTCTGGGCCTGGCCTCGGCGCGGGACGAGATACGTCACGTGCGCTACGGCGTCGTGGAATCGGTGGGGCAGGGCGTGCGCCAGACCGGGGAGGTCCTGTCCACCACCCTGACCTATCTGGGCCGCATCTTCACCGGCCGTGAAAACGGGGATCAACTGAGCGGGCCGATCGGCATCGCCAAGGCCTCGGGCGCCCTGACCAACGCTGCGGTTCAGGCCAATCCAGACCCGACGGCCATGGCGATGAACCTGCTCCTGACGCTGACGAGCTTCGCCGCCATACTTTCGATCGGAATCGGCTTTCTAAACCTGCTACCTATTCCGGTTCTGGATGGCGGTCATCTGGTATTCTACGCCTATGAGGCCGTGACCCGGCAGCCTCTACCGGCCGGAATCCAGGAGGCCGGTTTCCGGGTCGGTCTTGCCTTGCTGGCCTGTTTCATGTTGTTCGCGACATGGAACGACCTGCAGAAGCTGAATCTGTTCCAATTCCTCGGCGGGCTCGTCAGTTGAGCCGACGCCAGCCCCCGATGGTTTCCCGAATGATGAACATCCGACAGTGCGCCTCCTTCCGTCCAGGCGCGGCCTCCAGCATTCTGGCGCTCGTGCTCGCCGCCGGCCTTGGCACGCCCGCGCTGGCTCAGGCTGTTCCGCCCGCGCAAACGCAGGCCGAGCCGCCGGCGCCCGCAATCCAGCCTGAGCAGTTCCAGGCCGATGAGCGCGCCGTAGTGAATCGCATCCTGGTGCAGGGCGCGCAGCGAATCGACCAGACCACCATCCTGTCCTATCTGCCGATCCAGCCGGGCGACACGGTCGATCCCGTGGTTCTGGACGTGGCGCTGCGCACCCTGTCGCGCACCCAGCTGTTCTCGAACGTCCAACTGGGCGTGCAGCCCAATGGCGATCTGATCGTGCAGGTGGTCGAGAACCCGATCATCAATCAGGTGGTGTTCGAGGGGAACCGCGCGGTCCGCGAGGACAAGCTGCGTGAGGAAGTCACCATTTCGCCGCGCGGCATCTACACCCGCGCCCGTGTCCAGGAGGACGTCGGCAAGATCATCGAGCTTTATCGTCTGTCGGGCCGGATCGGCGCGCGGGTGACGCCCAAGCTCGTCCAGCTTGAGCAGAACCGCGTCGACGTGATCTTCGAGATCGACGAGGGCCCCGAGACCGGGATCAGCGACATTATCTTCCAGGGCAACAGCGCGTTCTCGGACAGCGAGCTGCGCGAGGTCATGGTCACCAAGCAGTCGCGCTTCTGGCGCCTGTTCAGCCGTAACGACAACTACGACCCCAACCGACTGGATTACGACCGCGACCAGTTGCGCACCTTCTACACCAACAGGGGCTATTACGACTTCCGGGTCGTCTCCTCGGTCGCGGAACTTGCGCCGAACGACGAGAACTTCACTGTCACCCTGACCGTGGACGAGGGCGATCGCTACAACTTCGGCGAGATCAAGGTGGTCACCGAAAGCGACCGCCTGAATGCGGACTTCCTGCAGCGCCTTCTGCCAATCCGTCAGGGACAGCTGTACGAAAGCGATCGCATCGAGCAAGCGGTGGATGCCCTAACCTTCGCGACGGGTTCGGCGGGCTACGCCTTCGTCGAGATCAACCCGACCTACCGCGCCAATCCCGACACCGACACGGTTGATGTGACTTTCAACATCTCAGAGGGTCAGCGGGTTTACGTTGATCGCATCAATGTGGTGGGCAACACCCGCACCATTGATCCGGTCATTCGTCGCGAACTGATGCTGACGGAAGGCGACGCCTTCAATCGCGCCCTGATGGAGCGGTCGCGCAACAATCTGCGGGCTCTGGGCTTCTTCGGCAACGTCACCATCGAGGAAACCCGCGGCTCGGCGCCGGATCGTTCGACATTGAATGTCACGGTCGAGGAGCAGCCCACCGGGGAGTTGTCGGTCGGCGCCGGCTTCAGCTCAGTGGACTCCTTCGTCGTCAACCTGGGCATTTCGGAGCGAAACTTCCGTGGTCGTGGGCAGAACGTGGTGGCCCGGGTGGAATGGGGCTCGCTGCGACAGCAGATCGATTTCCGTTTCACCGAGCCGAAGTTCCTGGGCCGCGACCTGCGGGCAGGTTTCGACCTGTTCCACTCACGCTATAATTTCCAGACGGAATCCTCGTTCGACTATCGCTCGACCGGTGGCGGCCTGCGCCTAACCTTCCCGCTTAACGGCTACACCTGGCTGAGCACCCGCTACTTCCTGCGCAATGATGAGGTGGTGGTCCCGCAAGGCTATTGCGACACCGGCGGTTTCGGCTCGCGGGCGCTTTGCGAGCAGGTTGGATCGGCGATCAACTCCTCGGCCGGCTACACTCTTAACGTCAGCCGCCTGAATGATCCGATCCGCCCGACACGGGGCTGGTCCGGCTCGCTACGCCAGGATTTCGCCGGCATTGGCGGCGATGTGAACTTCATCAAGACCGAGGTCGACGCCGCCTGGTATTGGGGCTTCACGCCCAGCTGGGTGGTCAGCCTGCAAGGCTCGACGGGCTATGTTTCCGGCTGGGGCGGAGATCCTGTCCGCATCAACGATCGCTTCTTCAAGGGCGGGAACAGCTTCCGTGGGTTCGAGAACGCCGGCATGGGACCGCGAGACATTCGAACCAACGACTCTTTGGGCGGCAACTTCTACGCCATCGGCACGGTCGAACTGACTGTGCCGAACGGCCTGCCCGAGGAGTATGGGATCCGCACGTCGCTGTTCGCCGATGTCGGCACGCTCGGCGTTCTGGACGATCGCTACACCCTGACCGCCGCCGGCGTTCGAGACACCAATATCGTTGATGATCTGGCGCTGCGGGCGGCCGCGGGCCTCAGCCTTCACTGGCGTTCGCCGATGGGGCCGATCCGCTTCGATTTCTCCAAAATTCTGTCCAGGGAAGACTACGACCGCACCGAAGGCTTCCGCTTCTCGACGTCCACCCAGTTCTAAGCGCGGCATGGCCGCAACAGAGGTAACACAATGAAGTTCATCGCTTTCAGCGTCGCCGCCCTTGCCCTGATGACCGCCACGGGGGCCCAGGCCCAACAGGCGCAAACCACTGGTCTCACCAATCCCGGCCCGGTGATCCCTGGCGTCTGCGCCTTTTACAACGAGCGCATGCTTGCCCAATCGACCGTCGGCCAGGCCGTAAACACCCGCATGCAGCAACTGGCCCAGGAAGTTCAGGCAGAGCTGTCGCCTTACGCCACCACTATTCAAAATGAAGCCCAGCAGCTGCAATCCGCAGGCGCCACCATGCCGGCTGAGCAGATGAACACCCGCCGTCAGCAACTGCAGCAGCGCGTCAACGAAGCGGAGCAACTGCAGCAGACGCGAGAAAACGAACTGCGCTACACCCTGGCCGAACAACGTCGGCTGATTTCCAACGCGGTCGAGCCCATCCTGATTCAAGTTTATCAGGAGCGCGGCTGCGGCGTGCTGCTGGACCGCGAAAGCGTCTTCATTCTCAACCCGCAAATGGAAATCACCGACACGGTGATCGAACGCCTGAACGCGCAACTGCCGACGCTGAGCTTCAACCGTCTGCAGGTCCCGGCGCAAGCTCAGCAGCAGTAAGCGTGCCTGATCCCCGCTTCTTCGAAACCCGGCCGGCGCTGAGCGTCGGTCAGATCGCCGAGCATATCGGCGAAACGGCGACGAGGGGCGGGGAACGGCTGATAAGACAGGTCGCGCCCTTGTCCCAGGCGGACGAGGGCGCGATTGCGTTTCTGGGTGACCGCAAGCACGTCGCCGCCTTGGCGAACACCGGCGCGGGCTGCGTGATCTTGCATCCTGACATGGCTGACCAGGCGCCTGCGGGTGCATCGGTCATCGTGTCCAGAGAACCCCAGGCCGCCTGGGCGCGGGCCTCGGCGCTTCTGCATGGCGCGATAGAGCTGGAGGCCGGGATCGCGCCTTCCGAGGCTGCTGAGGACGACAGTGTTCTGATCGCGCCGGGCGTGGTTCTGGGCGCGGGCGTCCGCATCGGGCGCGGCACGCGGATCGGCGCCAACACCGTGATCGGGCCCGGCGTCCAGATCGGCCGCAACTGCTGGATCGGCGCCAATGTCTCCGTCGGCTTCGCCCTGATCGGCGACCGGGTGAAGCTGCTGTCAGGCGCACGCATCGGCGAACAGGGCTTCGGCGCGGCGGTGTCGCGCAGCGGGCCGATCGATATTCCGCAGCTGGGCCGAGTGATCCTGCAGGACGGAGTGACGGTCGGAGCCAACAGCTGCATCGACCGCGGGGCCTATGACGACACGGTCATCGGCGAGAACACCAAGATCGATAACCTGGTGATGATCGGCCACAACTGCGTCATCGGCCGCAACAATCTGATGGCGGCGCACACCGGTATTTCGGGCTCTGTGACGACGGGCGACAACGTCCTGTTCGGCGGTCGGGCGGGCGTGGGCGACCACATCACCATCGGCGAGGGCGCGCGCGTCGCGGCTGGCGGCGGTGTTCTGGCCGACATTCCGCCGGGCGAGACCTGGTCGGGCTATCCCGCCAAGCCCATCCGTCAGTCCTTGCGCGAGGCCGTCTGGCTGGCCAAACAGGTCGGTCAGAGGAAGCCGCCCAGGGAATCAGCCGGATGAGCGAAGAGGCCAAGATCGACTACGCCGAGGTGATGCGGCGACTGCCGCACCGCTATCCGTTTCTGCTGGTCGACAAGGCCGAGAACTTCGTGGCGGCGACCTCGATCACCGGCATCAAGAACGTCAGCCACAACGAGCCCTTCTTCCCCGGCCACTTTCCCATCGATCCGGTCATGCCCGGCGTGCTGATCGTCGAGGCCATGGCCCAGACCGGCGCGCTGCTGATGTCCAAGTCGATGGACGTGGCCGTGGCGGACAAGGTCATCATGTTCATGTCGATCGACGGCGTGCGGTTCCGCAAGCCGGCGAGGCCCGGCGATCAATTGCGCATGGAGGTCAAGGTGATCCGCGCGCGCGGCGACGCCTACAAGTTCCGGGGCGAGACCTTCATCGACGGCAAGCTGGCGGCCGAGGCCGAGTTCATGGCCATGGTCGTAACCGTGGATCAGCCGGCGAGCTGATGGCCGTTCATCCCACAGCCCAGGTGGACGCCTCGACGGAGTTGGCGGCAGGCGTCGAGGTCGGCCCGTGGTGCGTTGTCGGGCCTGGCGTCGTGCTGGCCGAGGGCGTGCGTCTGGCCAGCCATGTGGTGATCCAGCAGGACACGACCGTCGGGGCCGGGACCACCATCCATCCCTTCGCCGTCATCGGCGGCGACCCGCAGCACAACGGCTACAAGGGCGAGCCCGTCCGGCTGGAGATCGGGTCGAACAACCTGATCCGGGAGCACTGCACCTTCAACCGGGGCACGCCGCAGGGGACGGGGGTCACCGTGGTGGGCTCCAGCAACCTGTTCATGACCGGCGCGCACGTGGGCCACGACTGCGTGGTGGGCGACAACGTCGTCATGGCCAACAACGCCACGCTCGGCGGCCACGCCTGGATCGGCGACCGGGTGTTTTTGGGCGGCCTGTGCGCGGTTCATCAGAACGGCCGGGTGGGGCAGGGCGCCATCATCGGCGGACTGGCCGCGGTGACCCGCGATGTGATCCCCTATGGCTCGGCCTGGGGCAACCACGCACGACTGCGCGGGCTGAACTTGATCGGGCTGAAACGCAAGGGTTACGACAAGGCCCAGATCCGGCGACTGCTGGCCGCCTATCGCGAGCTCTTCGAGGGCGAGGGCGAGTTCGCCGGGCGTCTGGCGGCGACGCAGAGCCAGTATGGCGACCTGGCTGAAATCGCGGAGATTGTCGATTTCATCCGCGCGGGCGGCAAGCGGCCGCTGTGCCTCCCGAACGCCGAATGAGCGCGCCCAAACTGGGGCTGATCGCCGGCGGCGGCGGGCTGCCCTTGGCGGTGGCCCATCGCTGTGAGGCCGAGGGTCGGGCCTTCTACATCGTGCGGCTGGACGGGTTCGCCGATCCGCACCTAGCGCGCTGGCCGGGCGACGATTTCGGCATGGCCCAGATCGGCGCGATCCTGAAGGCGCTGAAGGCCCAGGGCTGCGGTGCGGTCTGCCTGGCCGGCATCGTCAGCCGCCCCGATTTCAAGACGCTGAAGCCTGATTTCAAGGGCGCGACCCTTCTGCCCGGCATCGTCAAGGCGGCGACTCAGGGCGACGACGCCCTGCTGCGCAAGATTCTGTCGGTCTTCGAGGCCGAGGGATTCGGGGTCGAAGGCGCCGACGACATACTGGGCGGCGACCTCCTTCCGGCTGGCGCGCTCGGCGGCGTCACGCCCGCGCCCTCCCAGATAGAAGACCTGAAGAAAGCGATCCACGTCGCTGAAAAGTCGGGTGAACTGGATATCGGACAGGGCGCCGTCGTGTGCGACGGTCTGGTGCTGGCCGTCGAGGCGCAGGAGGGCACCGACGCCATGCTGGGCCGTGTCGCCGGCCTGCCTGCCGACTTGCGCGGGTCCGAGACCGACCGCAAGGGCGCCTTGGCCAAGGCTCCCAAGCCGATCCAGGATCTGCGCGTCGACATGCCGGTCATCGGACCGCGCACGATCGAGCTGGCGGCTGCAGCCGGACTGGCCGGCGTGGCCGGAGTGGCCGGGCGGCTGATTCTGATCGACCGCGTGGGGGTTATCGAGGCAGCTGACCGGTTGGGCCTGTTCGTCTGGGGCGAAACCCGGTGACACCACCGCTCAAGATCATGCTGGTGGCCGCCGAGGCGTCAGGCGACGCCCTGGGCGCAGGTCTGGCGCGGGCGCTGAAAGCCCGGCTGGGCGACGGCGTGACCTTTGTGGGCGTGGGCGGGCCGAAGATGGCGGCCGAGGGCGTCATCAGCCCCTTCGACATCGCCGAACTGTCCATCATGGGCTGGGTCGAGGGCCTGCGCGCCTACGGCCTAGTCAAGAAGCGCGTCGCCCAGACGGCGGCGCTGGCGGCGCGCGAGCAACCCGACGCCGTGGTGCTGATCGACAGCTGGGGGTTCACCATCCGAGTGGCCAAGGCTGTTCGCGCCGCAGCGCCTGATACGCCCTTGATCAAATACGTCGGTCCCCAGGTCTGGGCTTCGCGGCCGGGGCGAGCCAAGACCTTAGCCGGCGCGGTCGATCATCTCCTGGCCCTCTACGCCTTCGACGCGCCGTGGTTCGAGAAGGCGGGGCTGTCGACCACGGTTGTAGGCTCATCGGCTCTTCATGTGGACATGAGCAACGCGGATGGCGGCGCTTTCCGAGCCCGGCGCGGGATCGGACCGACCGCGCCTCTTCTTCTGGTTCTGCCTGGCAGTCGGCCCAGCGAGATCAATCGGATGACGCCTGTTTACGAGGCCACGGTTCAGCAACTGAAGGCGCAGGTTCCGGGCCTTGAGGTTGCGGTGATCGCGGCCGGGACCGTGGCGGAGGACGTGCGCGGCCGCGTGGCGGCCTGGCCCTTCCGCGTGCACCTTGTTGAAGAGGCCGAGAAGTACGACGCCATGCGCGCCGCCACCGTCGCCTTGGCCACCAGCGGCACGGTCTCGACCGAACTGGCTCTCGCGGGCGCGCCCATGGTCATCGCCTACAGGATTGACGGCCTCAGCTACGCGCTGATGAAGCGGCTGGTGACGGCCAAGTACGTGACCCTGTTCAACATCGCCGCCGACCGCCGGATCGCGCCCGAGTTCATCCAGCACGAGGCGACGCCCGACGCGCTGGCTCAGGCTGTCGGCCGCCTGCTCACCGATCCTGACGCCGCCGCGGCACAGGCGCGTGAGCAGACCGACGCCCTGGCCCTGATGGGCGGCGAAGGTGAAGACCCATCCGGGCTGGCGGCCGAGGCCGTGCTGAAGGTCATTTCTGAACGGAAGACGTCATGACGGACGATGTGGACGACCTGGAAATGGACGGCGGCGGCTATGACGTCGACGACTGGTCGCGGCTCAAGCCGTTCACCGATCGGGTGGCGACCCTGGACGATGTCCAGGCCGGCCTGGCGGTCTTCGCGCTAGGCGACACCGATGACGCCCGGATCATCGACATGCATCTGCCGCAGCCCCTGATCTGGTGGGAGGACGACGGTGAACAGGCGGCGGTCGCGGTCCAGGCCGAAAGCCACCTGGGTCCGGACGGCGAGAGCATGGAGGTGCTCGGCCTCATCCTGCCGGACGGCGGCTCGGCCGTGGCGCTGATCGACGACGTGGATCTGGTGGACGACACCGACCCCGCCTGGCGCGATCTG
>NZ_JBKBML010000025.1:0-36325 GCF_046295775.1 Brevundimonas sp.
TGGTGACGACTGCGACACCCGCACCGGGAGCGCCGTAGACCTTCCACATTGCAGCCGACTCGTTCTTGGCGGCGTGCCAGCAGCTTATGAAATAGTCGCGGCGGCCGGAGCGCGTCATGATACAACGCTGCTCCTCAACCATCACCCATCCACGAAACATGGCTTCGGGACTGTCGTTGTTCTTCCTGCCGTAGATTTCCAAGATCTGGACACGGAGCGCCTCGGGTACTTCGTCGATGGACTTCCACATCCGATGCGGAAACTGGACGGGACCGGGCAGGCACTCATACGGATCGTCCTGGGCTAGGACTTCAGCACTCGTGAGCCAGAGACTGCCGGAAGTGATCATTTCGACAAACTTCGGCAAGTCAGTGTAGCGCCACAGAGGGACGTTAACTGCCGGCCGATCAAAACTCGGGTGATTACCTAGCGGCACGCTCAACGCACCCGCAGGAGCGGGAGACGGTCGGCCTCCAAAACCCTGGCGTTAGCCGCTCGGAGCCGGCCCAGAGCAAGATTTTTTTGCTCGCCGCGCTTCAACGTGACCTCCTCCAGCGCGACGGCTTCCGGGCCGTTGAAGATCGTGAGCCCACGCCGGTTTTCGAAATCGAGATGGAAAAACAGCAGGTGATCTGCTCGGAGATCCACCTTGCGAAAGGCGGGGCCGCGGCCAGTCCCGCTCGCTTTGACCTGAACGGATTTTGGGTTCTCGCCGGCCGACATGCCATCGATCCCAGCGCCGCATCGGGCGCTCAGTTGAACGCCGTAGAGTTCAGCGGCTATGGCTTCCCCAATGTCGCCCACAAGGTTTCCGTCGAGGGTGAACTTCAACCCCGACGAGGCATAGCGCCGTTTCAGCTGGTCGCGCGCGGTCAGCAGCGGCTCAATTTCGTCGGGCAGATCGAACTCGTCCATACCGCTCCTTCGTAAGTATATGCGTTGGGCACAACCGCGTCAGACATCAGGATCTCGTGCCGCGCCGGTACGGTCGGAGCCAATCGGCTCAGCGAGAGCGTTGGCATTGCGCCACAAGCGGACACTGGAATGCCTCCAGGTAGCGGACATTTCTTCACTCAAGGATTAAGCGTGATGGAAGCTGTCCGGCACATTTCTACTGGCGATTGTATCCCTATCCTAAGCTCTACTGTAGAGCTCGGTTCGTCAAAGAGGGGCACTGGGCTGCTGTGGATTACATTTCGAAGATGGTGCGCGCGTGACACTGGCGCTTCAGAAAGTGACGACCTCAATCCTCTGCGAAGGGTCGGAGTGGACGGTAGTCGATGAAGATGTCCTAGCGGAACAGGTCGCCCGCATCGCGGTTGGGCAGTTTAGCCATGTCAGCAAGATTCTGCTTGGAGAAGCGGCCACGCCAACTAAGGTCAGGCAGGCGGCCAAGAAGGACGCCATCGGCCTTCTCACCCTCAAGCCAGAAGAAGGTCCCTGGCACCGCGATGGATGGGTCTTTCAGGCGATTTCGTGGATCGCAGCTCACGACGACGGCGGGGTGGCCATACGGGCCCCGCACCTGATCAAAGCGCATAAGGGCTTTGACGGGTTGAAGCTGGAGCTGAGCGACGCGGGGGCTGTGACAGGGGTCATCGTCTTCGAAGACAAGGCCACCGGAAAACCGCGCGACACCATTCGGAAAGATGTATGGCCGGGTATCACGAAGCTTGAGCAGGGCGAGCGCAGTAACGAGCTCGGGCAGGAGGTAAGCGCTCTTCTGCAAACGCAACTGAGGACATTCCCCGACCTGAACGTCGAAGCGGCCGTCGAGGAGATCGCCTGGAAGGAGGCGCGCCGTTACCGGGTGGCCATCACCGTGGACAAATCCCACGCGACCCCCGAGCCACGACTTGCGCTCTTCAAAGGATTCGACAGCAAAGCTCCGGGTGCAATCAGCCGCCGCATCGCGGAAACAATGGTGGTACAGAACCTGAGACCTTGGATGCAGGCTTTTGCCAACCTAGTGATCACCAAGGTCGAGGGGCTTCCGGACCATGTTTGATCCGGAAACAGTTGAGCTCATCCAGCGAGCTCCAGCCTTGGAAGGCCTGGACCTTTCAGCCTTGCCGCAGATCTTGACCGATGCGTTCGCGACCGTGGTGGCGGCGAGAGTTCGCCTGCGCACCGGCACTCCAGAGCCGGATGGCACGGAGGTCGCACGAACCTTGGCGCTGCTGACCCGGCTGGCGGCGACACACGAAATCTATGTTGCCCTTATGCCAGATCGCGACAATCGGGCTGCTGCGGCTTTCGTCGCAGCCTCGGCCCACCAAGCTCGGAGGCTCGCTCGCGTCGGGACACAGTCCGCGAGCCGGATCAGCGCCACCAACATCAGTTCGGAGATCAGCGCCGCGCTTCTTTTCCTTATCGCCGAGGCCTATCCGGACGCGGCCGAGGCAGCCAAGCGGATCGTAGCCGACTCCGAAGAGGCTGGACCTACCGAACGGGGGCTGCTGGTCGCCCTCAAAAAGCTGGCGGAAGGCGGGCTGGGCGAAGTCATCTCCGACCCGCTGCCTGAACGCAGCGCAGTGGCGCCGGAAGATCGAGCGCTTGAAGCCCTGTTAGACCTTCTCCTGCGTGGAGTTCGCGCCCTCGGACGGCAGCTTCGCAACCCCGCGTCTGATGACGACGACGGCACCGCGCGCCAGCTGTTCCTGAGGGTTAAGGCGCTCTGCGTCGACGAATTGGCCGATCCCTTCGGAGACGGCCGCGCTGCCTATAGCGTTTTCTCAGGACCCCTGCACCTTGCCAATCTGTTGCTCGCAGCGGAACGAGACATGGGTGCGGCGGCCCTCGCTCACCTCCCTGCCCCAATCGGGATCGATCAAACCGGCTGGCGCGATATCCTGCGGCGAATGGTCCGATCGCGCCCGTTTCTATGGCGGAACCACCGAGCCGCCATCGATCAGGGGCTGCTCAACCCTGGTCTATCCGCGGCTATCAGTTTTCCGACCGGGGCCGGTAAATCGACCCTTGCCGAGCTAAAGATCGCGACGGCCTTACTTCAGGGCAAACAGGTCGTGTTTCTGGCACCGACGCACGCGCTTGTCGGCCAGACCACCAAGGCCCTGCAGAAGACATTTCGTGATGCTTCTGTCATCGGTGACATCGAAGACGACGTCACGCTTAGCTTGGTGATCGAGCTTCCGGAGATCATCGTCACCACACCAGAACGCTGCCTTATGTTGCTGGCTATGCAGCCACAGGCGTTTTCTGGGTTGGGCCTTATCGTGTTCGACGAGTGCCACCTCATCCACGCCCGACCCGATGACCGAAGCCGCCGGGGGTTGGACAGCATGCTCTGCCTGCTCAACCTCACCCAGGCGGCACCTGAGGCAGATCTTCTGCTTCTCTCGGCAATGATGAAGAACACGGCCGAGCTGGCGGGATGGCTGAAGACCCTGACTGGCCGTGATTGCCTGACGCTCGATCTGGCGTGGAAACCGACCCGCCAAGCGCGAGGCTGCGTCGTCTACGACATGGACCGCATCAGCGAGCTTGAGACAAAACTGACGGCAGCGAGGAAGGCCAAGCCCGGTCAGAACGCAGTGCCAGTCGGGGTGCAGCGCGAGCTATCCGCCGAGCCTTTCGGTTTCTTCGGCCTGCGACAGACGTGGAATTCCACGGACACCGAAGACTACGCCCTGCGAGCGCTTCTCGACACGCCCACGCGGCTGGGCACCAGCAAAGGGCGACGCTGGTACCTCACACCCAACGGCAACGAAGTCAGCACGGCGATAGCGGCTGGGTCCGTCGGAGCCGGCATGAAAACCCTTGTCTTTGTACAGAACACCATCGCGTGTGCCAAGTGCGTGCGCGAGTTCGCCAACCATCTGTCACCGCACGATGTTGTCCTCACCGAAGAGGAGCAGGCTTGGCGCTCCCTTATCGTCGAAGAAATGGGCGGAGCAGAATACTGCTATCTTCCTATCGACGATGCGGGAGTCGTCAGAACGGGCGCGGCCAGCCATCACGCCCTTCTTCTGCGCGAGGAACGAGAGCTCCATGAGGGCCTCTTCAAGCGCAAGGACGGCCTGCACGCGCTATTCGCAACCTCGACTCTGGCGCAGGGTATGAACCTGCCCAGCGAGGTCGTCGTGATTTGTGGCGACAGTCGATTCGATCCCAAAGTGGACAAACTCAAGCAACTAGAGGCGCACGAGTTGCTAAACGCGGCCGGACGGGCGGGCCGAGCCGGTGAAGGCTCACAAGGTTTCGTGTTGCTGGTCCCCAGCCACGTGATCGGATTCGATCAGGCCAAGTCCCTGATCAGCGAGGACTGGATGGACCTTCGCGCCATCTTCGAACAATCGGACCAGTGCCTGATCATCGACGACCCCCTCGGGGCTGCCCTCGACGACATCCACAACGGCATCACGCTCACGGGGTCGGCGGCCTACCTGCTCGGCCGGCTTCCTACCGCGACATCCGGTGGCGGTCCGGACCCGGCTGAGGTCATGCTCAAACGGTCCCTCGTGGCCTACCGGAAGACCGAGGCCGGCAATACGGCTTGGATCGCGTCGCGCGTCGCCGCTGCCGTGGCGGCTCGCCCGGCCGCCGCTAAGGACGAAGTCCATTGGTTGGGCTTGGTCTGTGCTTCGACTGGCCTGTCCTTAGCGCTGATGGAAAGCCTCTTGAAGCTCGTCGACAGCGACGCCTTGGCGGGAAACGCTTACGATGCTGTCGCGGCTCTGCTGGCTTGGGTGCGCGAAGAACCGCTCCGGTTGATGGATTTGGTTCGCCCGGAAAGCCTAGAGGGGCTCTTTGGCGACGCTTACAAGAAATTACCGTCCGACGAGGCCCGCGCACTGCAGGCCCTGGATCTCATCGAGAAGGTCGTTCCGGTTTGGATGTCAGGGGCTCCGCTTTGCAAGATCGAGGCGATTGCTGCTGGAAAATCGACGGACTTGGGCTTCTGCCCAACTGCTCGCCACTTCGCGATGCGAGTGGCACCTGACCTAGCGTTCGTAGGGGGGCTTCCGGCCCGGCTCCTTTTGGCGCGTCAGGCGGCAACCGCTCCGGAGGAAGAGCCCTTCATTCCCCTGATCCTGGCTACACTGGGCAGCATCCTCAGAGAAGGATGCGACTCACCGGAAGCTTTGGCGGTGCGCGTAGAGGTTGGCAGAGCTGTGTCCCGCGTCGCGGCCCGTCAGCAGTTTGAAGAGGCCATGCCCTACCTAGGTTCGGCACCCCCGAACGAGTCCTTCGAAGCAACCCTGGTCCGCGTGCGAAACGCGATGATGGTCACTTTATTTGAGGACCTCGACGCTTCTCCGATCGGCACATTGTCGCTCGACTAAGGCTTGGGTACGACGACTTCAATTCGTCGCCGGCGCCAGCGAAACACGGTCTGGTCCACGATCCCTGCGCCAACCGGATCAGCTCCAGACTGGCCAGGCGTACTCGTTGTCCCAGTGCAGAGATTCCCGACGTCGACAATGAGCCAGAAGCGGTTATCTCTCCGTTCAGGCCGGAGCGGAGCAGGGGAGGTCCGCTACTGACTCCTCTCTGACTTTGGGGAGGTCCGCTTTCGGCCAGTTCCTGGGCGGTCGGCCGGAACAGGATTTCGTTGATGCCGAAATCCTCCGGCTCGCGATTACGGGCGAATGGGCGTAGTTCAAGCGTCCCAACTGATCTGCCTCATCTGACGGGCATCCATTCGCCCTCCGTAGATTTCGATCTGCGCCAGCCCGGTTTCCAGTTGCTGGACATCTTCAGGGCTCAAGCGGACCTGCGTCGCACCGATATTCTCGCGAAGGTGATTGGCATTGCCGGTTCCGGGGATCGGCACGATCCACGGCTTGCGAGCTATCAGCCAGGCCAGGGAGACCTGAGCCGGCGTGGCGCCGCGCGGGGCGCCGAACCGGGTCAGAAAGTCGATCACCGGCCGGTTGTTCTGCATGACCATGGGCGAGAAGCGTGGGAAGCTGGCGCGCAGGTCGTTTGCCGGGTCCATCGACGCCTGAACATCCACGCTCATCGTGCCGGGCAGGAAGCCCTGCCCGAGCGGGCCCCAGGGGACGAAGCCGATGCCGAGTTCCTCGCAGGCATCGAGAACGCCGTTGCGCTCAACGCTGCGCTCGATCAGCGAATACTCGGTTTGGATAGCCGAGACCGGCTGCACTGCATGGGCGCGGCGGATGGTGCGAGCGCTGGGCTCAGAAAGGCCGAAATGCAGCACCTTGCCTTCACGGATCAGGTCTCGCACCGTGCTGGCAACATCTTCGATCGGCACGTTCGGATCGACCCGGTGCTGGTAGAAAAGATCGATGTGGTCGGTCCGCAGCCGTCGAAGCGACGCCTCGGCGACCCTTCGGATATTCTCAGGCCGGCTGTTGAGCCCGTTGGTGCCGTCGATGGCGAAGCCGAACTTGGTGGCGATCTTCACCTGGTCGCGCACTGGAGCGAGCGCCTCGCCGACCAACTCCTCGTTGACATAGGGGCCGTAGACTTCGGCGGTATCGAAAAAGCGCACGCCCTGCTCATGCGCGGCGCGGATCATGCGCACGCCCTCGGCGCGGTCGACGCCGGGGCCGTAGTGTCCGCCGCTAAGGCCCATGCAGCCGAAGCCTAGCTCGGACACCTGCAGGCTACCCAGATTGCGCGTGTTCATGGTTCCTCGCCTCGTTGAGCTTGTGGTTTGCGCAGCAGCAGAGCTGCTCCAGACGGCGCCGCCCAGGGGCAGGCCGGCACCGATGGACGCCGTGGCGGCGCCCAACAGGAACCCCCGTCGGTCGGTTGATGAAGTCATGGGTTCGCCTTTCATTGGCTGATGCGTTCGATGGTGGCAGGGCCGCTCGCCGCTTCCAGCGTCTCGGCGCCCGCCACGATGCGGCCGAGCCGAACGAGGCCGGGGAAGTAGCCGGGATCGCGGTAGTAGATGACGAAATTGCCGAGCGGCGCGTAGTACGCGATGTCGTAGACAGCGGCGTCCGCGCCGGCCGGTGCGCCATCCAGCGACAGCGGCCGGGACAGGGTCGCCACCTTCTCCGTCGCGTCGTGATCCCGCAGCAAAACCTGCAACGGCAGCTGGGCGGCAAAGCTCCTCGCCGTGGGTGTGTCGTCCAGTTCTGCGACCATGGCGCTGGCGCCGGCCGTTATCCTCACCCTCACGCTGTCATCCGGCGCAGGTGCGGACGCGCAACCAGCCAGGACCAAGGCGGCCGAGATGCATATTGCTGATCGAAGCACTTCGCTTCTCCTTCTGTCTGCCGGCGAGACACCCCGCCCGTGGGATGCTGCGTCAGAGTTCCTGGGCAGTCGGACGGAAGAGGATTTCGTTGATGCCGACATCCTCCGGCTCGTTGATCGCGAAGGCGACAAGCCGGGCCAGGGTCTCGGCGGGGACGCCGACCTGGCCGACATAGTCCCGGTTCGCCTGTTGGACGTCCTTCTCGCTGATGTGGTCGAGGAGTTCCGTCTTGACCGCGCCGGGCGAGAGGATGGTGGTGCGGATGTTGTGGGGCGCCATCTCCTGTCGGAGGCCTTCGGAAAAGGCGCGCACGGCGAACTTGGTCGCGGAGTAGACGGCCGATCCGCCGAAGAGCTTGTGACCCGCCACTGACGCGACGTTGATGATGTGGCCGGACTTCTGCCCGATCATGTGGGGCAGTGCGGCGGCGACGCCGTAGAGCACGCCCTTCAGATTGACGTCGATCATCTGGTCCCATTCGTCGACCTTCACCCGCTCCAGCGGGGACAGGGGCATGACGCCGGCGTTGTTGATCAGCACGTCGATGCGGCCGTAGGTCTCGATGGCGGCGTCGATCAGTCGCTGAAGATCTTCCCGCTTCGTCACGTCGGTCTGCACGGCGATGGCCTTACCGCCCGCCTCAGTGATCTCGCTCACCAGGGCCTCGATGCGGTCGGTTCGCCGGGCGCCGAGGACGACGGCCGCGCCCTTTCCGGCCAGGTGACGCGCGGCGGCGGCGCCCATGCCGCTGGATGCGCCGGTGATGACGGTGGTCTTGCCTGTGATGTTGTCGTTCATTGCGGTTTGCCTTGGTCTCAAAATGGAGGGAGTGGGCTGTCAGTTTTCCGGAACGATCTCGATCCGCGCTCGTCCGGCCTCCACTGTGGCCAGCGATGAGGCGTCGCCTTCGAGGCGGCCGAGGGGGACGAGGCCGCGCGACCAGGCGAAGTCCCGGTAGTAGATCGCGAGATTGCCCCACGGCGCGTAGTAGGCGATGTCGCCGACGACGGGGTCGGCGCCGTCCGGCGCGCCGGTTGTCGACAGACGCCGGGGCAGATCAGCGACCTTCTCGGTCCTGTTATGGTCGTGCAGCGTGACCTCGATCGGCAGCAGGGATGCGAAGTCCCGCGCCGTCTCGCTGTCTTCCAGCACAGCGGTGAAGTCCTGATCGCCTGTGGTTATCCTGATCCGCATGGTTTGCTCCGTGCCGGCCGGCGCCTGATCCTGTTCGTTCGCGGTGTCGGCCGTCGTCGCGGGACCGCTGCAGGCGCCGCTGATGGCGACGGCGGCGAGCACCGCGAGCATTCGACGCATCGGCCTAACGCGCGGCTTCGGCCGCAGGCGCGCCGCCGAGATATTGGTCGTCGGTGACGTGCTCCATCCAAGTGACGGGAGAGCCGTTCTGGCTTTCATGGATGGCGATGTGTTCCATGGGACCGTGCGGCGTGGCGCCGTGCCAGTGCTTGTGCTCGGGAGGGCACCAGAGGATGTCGCCCGCTTGGAACTCCAGCCTGGGACCGCCCTTGATCTGGGTCCAGCCGACGCCCTCGGTGACGATCAGGGTCTGACCCAGCGGGTGGAGGTGCCAGGCCGTGCGGGCGCCGGGCTCGAACCGGACGATGGCCCCGCCGACGCGCGATGGGGCCTCACGCTGGAACAGACCGCTGATGGTGACACGGCCGGTAAAGAATTCAGCCGAACCCTGGCTTGGGGTCTGGTCGGCTTTGCGGGTGATTTCCATGACGGGGGCGTTTGCTTGCGTCTGCATGGGGGTTTCGCCGCCAGTCAGGGCGGCCATGGCTGAGAGAATCGAAATGATCACGAGAGATGCTCCTGGAAGAATTGGGTCAGTCGATCGAAGGGGATCAGATCGACGCGGTCGTAGAGATCGACGTGGCTGGCGCCCGGGATGATCAGCAGTTCCTTCGGCTCCGCCGCCGCCGCGAACGCCGTCTCGCTGAAGTAGCGCGAGTGGGCGTTCTCGCCGTGGATCAGCAGGATCGGGCGGGGCGAGATTTCCGCGATGTAGGTCATCAGCGGGAAGTTCATGAACGAAAGCGGGTTGGTGACCGTCCACGCATTGCCCGAGTTCACCGCGCGCGCGTGGTAGCCGCGCGGCGTCCGGTAGTAGGCGTGATAATCGACCAGGAACTGCGGCTCGCCGCCCTCCAGTTCGTTGGCCGCGGGCCCGTAGGCGGGGCCGCCGTTCCGGGCGTCGTCCCAGCGCTGGCGGCTGAGCTGTTCCAGCGTCTGCGACCGTTGCTCGGGCGTGACGCTGTCGTTGTAGCCGCGCGACATGAGGCGGCTCATGTCATACATCGTGCTGGTCGCGACGGCCTTTACGCGCTTGTCGACCGCGACGGCGTTCAGCGCCATGCCGCCCCAGCCGCAGATGCCGATGACGCCGATCCGCTCCTGATCGACCGACGGGTGCAGACCGAGGAAGTCGACCGCCGCCATGAAGTCTTCGGTGTTGATGTCGGGCGACGCTACGTTGCGGGGCTCGCCGCCGCTTTCACCCGTGAACGAGGGGTCGAATGCCAAGGCCGCAAACCCGCGCTCGGCCATCGTCTGGGCGTAGAGGCCCGAGGACTGTTCCTTCACGGCCCCGAATGGCCCGCCGACCACAAGCCCGGCCAGACGCCCGCCGGAGCGGTTCTTCGGAAGATAGAGGTCGGCGGTGAGGCGAATGCCGTAGCGGTTCTCGAAGGTGACCTTCTCTTGGTCGACGGCCGCGCTCTTGGGGAACACCTTGTCCCATTCGGTGGTCATGGTCTGTGCCTTCACGGGGTTGGGACGGGCGAGGATGCCGACACCTAGCGCGGCGGCGCCTGTCCCACTGAGTTTCAGGAGATCGCGACGGCCAAAGCGGCGCAGGGTCATCCCGTGCGGAAGGATTTCAGAGATCATCATGGGGTCTCCCTCTGTTTGCATGAGCAGGGTTCAGCAGGCGGGTCCCGTGGCGGATCAGGACGAGAGCGAGCAGCGCCAGCGCGACGCTGCCGATGAAGGTCGCCTGGATGGAGAAGCCGTCGAGCAGCCATCCACCGACGACGGCGCCGAGCAGGATGGAGGCCTGCACCGCCGCGACCATCAGACCGCCCGCCGCCTCCGGCGCGTCGTCTGCGTTGCGCGACATCCAGGTCATCCAGATCACCGACATGGCGGTGTTCATCACACCCCACACGACCAGCAGGGCACCGACCACGATCCACGAACCCCCGAACAGCAACAGTCCCAGGGTCGCCGCGCCCATGATCAGGGCCGGCAGCTTCAGGAGCGAGGCGATGTCGTCCTTGATGAAGCGGCCCGCCGCCCAGGTGCCGACGAAGCCGGCGACGCCAAGCGCCAGAAGAAGCAGGGACAGGAGCGTCACGTCGGCTCCGGTGACGCGCTCCAGGAATGGTCGCAGGTAGGTGAACATGGTGAAGGCCGAGCCCCAGGAGAGCATCGAGGCGATCAGGCCGAGGGCGAAGTATGGGCGACGCAGCAGGGCGAACATCGACCGGACGTCCTGACGGCCGCGCGCCGGCAGCGATGGCAGCGCCACGAGGTGCCAGACGAGATTGATCGCCACCAGCGGTGTCAGCGCCCAGAAGACCTCGCGCCAGCCCAGCAGCCCGCCGACGTAGCTGCCGATCGGCGCGGCGAAGGCGGCTGCGATGGCCTGGCCTCCATACATGAGGGCCAGAGCCTTGGGCACGTCGGACGCGGGGACGAGGCGCATGATCACGGGCGTCGCAAGGGCCCAGAAGCCGCCGATGCAGACGCCGAGCAAGGCGCGTCCGATCATCAGCACCGTGAAGTTCGGCGCTGCGGCGACCATAACGAGCGAGGCGAGCATCAGCACCGTCATGCCGACCAGCACGCCCTTGCGGTTCAGGCGCCCGGCGACCGTGGTCACAAGCAGGCTAGAGACAATGGCGAAGAGGCCGCTAATCGAGATCGCCTGACCGGTCTGGCCCACGGTCGCGTCGAGACCCGTGGCCATCGGCGTCAGCAAACTGACCGGCATGAATTCCGAGGCGATCAGCAGAGCGACGCACAGCGACATCGACAGCACGGCGCCCCAGTCGCTGGAGGCGGTCTGGGTGGTCGGATCGGCCATCGGGTATGCAGGGGCGTTCGTCATCTTGCGACGGAAGCTAGTCCCGGAACGCCTATCCGATTAGCCAGCTTGATCCGCATGCTCTAATCGACTGAATCGATTAATCCGATGAGAGGGCCATGCGTTGTCGACCGATTTCAACCAGCTCACCTGGTTCCAGGCGGTTGCCGAAGAGCGAAGCTTCACCAAGGCTGCCGCACGGCTGGGCGTCGCCCAGTCGACTCTGAGCCACGCCATCAAGCAGCTGGAAGCGCGTCTGGACATTCGTCTCTTGACGCGGACAACCCGCAATGTGGCCCTGACCGCAGCCGGCCAACGGCTGCTGCAGACGATCACGCCGAGACTCGGCGAGATCGAGGACGAGATCGCCGCCCTGAGGGCGTTCCGCGACACGCCGTCCGGTTCAATCAGACTGACGCTGTCCGATCACGCTCTGGAGACTGTGGTGTGGCCGAAGCTTAAGCCGGTGCTCGAAACCTATCCCGACATCAAGGTGGAGCTGGTTCTGGACAGCACCTTCCGCAACATCGTCGAGGACGGCTACGACGCCGGCGTACGGCTGGGCGAGAGCGTCGAAAAGGACATGATCGCGGTGCGGATCGGCCCCGACTGGCGCCTCGTGGCGGTGGCGTCCCCCTCTTATCTTGCGGAGCGTGGCCGGCCCGAGCATCCCCGCGACCTTGTCCGGCACCTTTGCATCAATACCCGTCACGAAAGCTCCGGCGCCCTCTACGCCTGGGAGTTTGAAAAGAACGGCCAAGAGCTCCGGGTGCGGGTCGACGGCCAGGTGGCGTTCAACAACTCATACGCGCAGGTCGATGCGGCCCTCAGCGGCTTCGGCATAGCCTACATCCCCGACAGCATGGTCGTGGAGCACCTCGCATCCGGCGCGCTGGAACAGGTGCTCGACGACTGGTCGCCCATGTTCGACGGCTATTTCCTCTATTACCCTAGCCGTCGCCAGAGCCTGCTGGCCTTCCAGATCATCATCGACGCCTTACGCCATCGAGTTCGCTGAAAGACTGCCTCCAACGTCTCGTTTCGGCGATCAGCGGAATATCCGGTTCTGGCGCATTGAAGACGCTAGCTACCGGCTCAGCCTATCGGCTCGCTTCTGCACTAGCCTGTAGGTGCAGCAGCCGCCTTTCACAGCTTGCCTGGACCAAACTCTGAAGGCGACGCGCGCCGTTCATGAGCCAGGCGAGATCATCGGGGCTCAGATCATACTGATCCGAATAGCGCGCTTCGACATAGGCGCGCTTCAACATCTCGAACTTGCGACGATCGGAGCGCTGCTCTCGAGGCCAGGCGGCGACCAGAGACTTGTCCATGGCCTCGGCTTGGGACCGCAGGAACTTGATGTTGTGCGAGCGCGGGAAATAGAAAGAGTGGACGAGGAGGAAGCAGGCGTAGGCCCGCTCAACAGCTTGATGGGTCAGGAAAGCGGCGTCATTCCGGTTTCCCTGCATCTCGGCGTGCCGGGCCAAGCCCAAAGCTGAGTCGACTTTTTTGACCCACGCTTGAAAGTAGGTGGCAGCGGTGTTGGCTGCTTCCTCAGGTGTGATGGGCTTGGGGACGACGAACGGGTGGCCGGGCAGGGCGTAGAGCTTGACGCCGTCCTGGATGACGCTTGTCCAGAAGTATTGGCCTTGACTGAGGCCCTGGTTCACCTCGGCCATGGTGTGGACGATGATGTTGACGATGCGGCCGATGGCGGGGTCGCGGGCGATCTTGTCTTCGGCGACGTAGAAATAGCTGGAGATGTCCGTCAGCTTCTCGTGGCTGACGATGACCAGGATGTCGAAGTCCGATTGGTAGCCGGTTTCGGGGGCGTCGACCCAGTCGTCGCGGGAATACGAGCCGAACAGGATGAGCTTGAGGATTTTGCCGTCCCGGCGCCAGGACTGGGTCGGGCCGCCGCCGGACTGGATGGCCCGGTCGAACTCGTCGAGCAGGTGGGTGCGGATGCGCGCCAGTTCACGCTGCTGACGTTCGGGCAGATGGTCGAGGCCGTCCTTCATGATTCGAGTCTAGCACGAGGGGGAGGGGCGGGCATGGCGGCGGGGTCTGGGGTGGGGAGCCGGGTGCGGGTGTCCGCCCGGACGGTGAGAAACATGACTGTCGGCATGGCCGCCGTCCTTGGCGCGGGGCGCTTGGACACGACGGCGGCGATCCGGACGGACGGGGGAGGATAGCGCCGCGGGGCGGGCGCGCCAAACCGGGGCCTTGTCAGACGGCGGCAAATCAAGAAGGCTTGGACCGCGTTCCCTGGGACGCCGAGGCGTGAGAACCTCGATTGAACTGTCGACCTGATGTAGATCTGCGCCGCCGGTGTGGCGGGCGCGCATGTCCAAGCTCCTCTGGGGCCAAAGGCGCTCGCGCGTGCTTCAATCCACGTTCTCAACACCCGGCTGAGGCCGGGCCCGCCTCTTTGAGAAAGGAGGCGGGCCTGTGTCGATCGGACGGGAAGAAGCGCGGACGTCGGACGCCTGGATCGCCGACCTCTATCGCCGGCACGCGCGCTGGCTGACGAGGCGGCTGAGACGCCGGTTCGGGGACGACGCCGACGACTATGCCCAGGAGGCCTGGCGGCGGCTGCTGGTCAGCTATGGCGGTTCGCCCCTGGTCCGGCATCCGCGCGCCCTACTGCTTCGGATCGCGACCAACGCCGGCCTGGACGGGGTGAAGCAGGCGGCGCGGCGAACGCGGGTCCCGGAGACGGCGCCGACGCCGGAGAGCGGCACGGTCGAGGCGCCCCAGGAGGCGGCGCTGGCGCTGGAGGAGATCGTCCTCGCCTTGCCAGAACAACTTCGGGATGTCTTTCTGCTCTCGCGGTTCGGCGGCCTGACCAACAGGCAGATCGCCGAGCAGCTCGGCATCAGTCCGAAAACGGTCGAGTGGCGGATGACGCGGGCCCTGGCCCACTGCGCCGCCCAGCTTCGGCGCTAGATATGGGGCGCAGGATGGTCAGCCGGAACACGCGGGTGGCGGCGGCGGACATGGAGGCGGCGGCCTGGCACGCCCGTCTGGGCGAACGCCCCGTCTCGACCCATACGATCGAGGAATTCTTCGCCTGGCGGGCCGTGCCCGCCAACGCCGACGCCTGGCGACGGGTCCAGGCCGTCTGGGAGGGCTCCGGCCGCCTGGGCGGCGAGGCCCGCATCCAGGCCGCGGTGGACGAGGCGTTCACGCGCCGGGACCGCAACGCCGGGCGGCGGCGACAGGGCCGGATCATCGGTCTCATCGGCGGGGCGGCGGCCGCCCTCGTCCTGGGCGTCGGGGTCTGGGCGTGGCTCGACAGCCGGTCGCTGTTCGTGACCGAGGTCGGCGAGCAGCAGCTGGTGCAGCTGGCCGACGGCTCCACCGTGCGCCTGGACACGGCGTCGGCCGTCCGGGTGCGGATGAGCGGGACCGAGCGGCGCGTGGTGCTGGAGCGCGGACAGGCGCTCTTCACCGTGGCCAGGGATGCGTCGCGGCCCTTCGTGGTGGCCGCCGGCGGGGCCGAGGTGACCGCGGTCGGCACGGTGTTCGACGTGCGGCGGCAGGGCGAGGCGGTGCGGGTCACCCTAGTCGAGGGCGCTGTCGATGTTGCGCCGAAGACGGGCCGGCCGGGCGAGCGGATGCGGGCCGGCGAGCAGGCCCGGGTCACGGCCGACGGGGTGCGGCGGCGTTCGGTGGACACGGCGCAGGCGACGAGCTGGATCGAGGGCCGGCTCGTGTTCGAGGATGTGCCGCTGCGCCAGGCGGCGGCGGAGATGAACCGGTATCTCCAGGATCCGATCGTCATAGAGGCGGGGGCCTTCGGCGAGACGCCGGTCAGCGGCGTGTTCCGGGCCGGCGACCGCGCGGCCTTCGCCTCGGCGGCGGCCGCGGGGCTGGACCTGCAGAACAGGGTCCGGGCGGACGGCAGCCTGGTGCTGTCGGCGAGAGAAAAAAAACTGAGGTGAGCGCCGGGGTCCCGCGGGGCCCCGGTCGTCTCTTCCGGTCGCCATGAGGCGGCGTGGGGAGGAGATGACGACATGAACCGATTGAGCCTGTTGACGGGGAGCGCCCTAGCCGCCTGCGTGGTCTTGGCTGGAGCGCCCGCGAGCGCCCAGGCGGTCAGGCCCTTCGACATTCCGGCCGGATCGCTGCGGGAGGCGCTGAACGGCTTCGCGGCCCAGGCCGACCAGCAGATCTTCTTCACGGCGGATCTGGTGGAGGGGCGGCGCAGCGAAGGACTTCGGGGCCGCTATGCGCCTCGGGAGGCGCTCGAGCGGCTGCTGCGCGGGTCGGGCCTGGGCTGGACCGAGACGCGGCCCGGGGTCCTGGTGCTGCGGCGCACGGCCCTGGCCGAGGAGACGGCGGTCCAGGTCGAGGACATTGTGGTCACCGGGACGCTGCTGAACGTGTCGGGCGACCTGGCCGCGCCGGTGGTGACGCTGGACCGGGCCGAGCTCGACCGGAGGGGCTACGGGACCGTCGCCGAAGCCCTGACCGATCTGCCGCAGAACTACGCCGGCTCGGCCACGCCGGTCGTGCAACTGACGGGATCGGACCGCGGCGGATCCAACGCCGTCTACGCCACCGGCGTGAACCTCAGGGGGCTGGGTCCGTCCTCGACCCTCCTGCTGGTGAACGGCCGCCGCCTGGCCGGAACCGGATTCCGGGCCGAGTTCGGCGACGCCTCGGCCCTGCCGTCCGCCGCGGTCGAGCGGGTGGATGTGCTGCTCGACGGCGCCTCGGCCCTGTATGGGTCGGACGCCGTGGCCGGCGTGGTCAATGTGATCCTGAGACGGCGGTTCGACGGCCAGGAGAGCCGCCTGCGGGTTTCCGCGGCCCAGGGCGGCGCGGAGGATGTGAGCCTGTCCCATATGGCCGGGCGCAGCTGGGGGTCCGGCGCGGTGCTGGGCGCCTATGAATATCAGACGACCAGGGCGCTCAGTTCGCTGGACCGCCCCTATACGGCGGATGGCGACCTGCGGCCGTTCGGCGGGACGGACCATCGGGGGCTCTACGCCAGTCCCGGCAACATCCTGGTCTACGATGCGGCGGCCGGGGCCTATCGGTCGCAGTTCGCGATCCGGCCCGGACCGTCCGGCGTGGCGACCGGGCCCGGGGATTTCGCGGCCGGTGAGGCCAATCTGCAGATTTCGACCCTGGGCGCCGATCTCCTGCCGGCGTCGGACCGGCACGCCGCCTATCTGAGCCTCAGGCAGGACGCGGGCGCGCGGCTCGAGCTCTCGGGGGATCTGCGATTCAGCCTGCGCGACTTCGACTTCCGGGGGCAGCCCAATGTGGGTTTAACCACCATGAGCCGGGCCAACCCCTATTTCGTGTCTCCCACCGGGGCGGCGTCCCATATCGTCGGCTACGCCTTCGGGGATGAGGTGGGGCCGATCCGCCGCACGGGATCGTCGCGGAGCCTGGGCGGCACGGCGGGTTTCCGGTTCGCGCTCTCGCCCGACTGGACGCTTGACGTCTACGCCGCCTGGGCGGAGGAGCGCGGCGCCCTGCGCAACACCAACCGGGTGAACAGCCGCTTCGTCGCCGAGGCGCTCGGCAACATTCCCGACGATCCGGCGACGGCGTACAGCGCGGCTCGGGACGGCTACCTCAACCTGTTCGGCGACGGGTCGACCAACAGCCGCGCCGTGCTCGACTTCATCCGGTCCGGCTTCACCGAAGCCCGCGACCGGAGCCGCGCCGCCTCGGTGAACGCCCTGGTCCAGGGGCCGGTGATGGATCTGCCGGCCGGTCCGCTGCAGGTCGCGATCGGCGGGCAGGCCCGTCGCGAAACCTTCGACACCCGCACCCGCAACTTCTTCTCGACGGCCGCGCCGGTCGAGACGGTGCTGCCGACCCGGGAGCGGCGCATCGAAGCGCTGTTCGCGGAAGGCCGCCTGCCGCTGGTGAGCCCGGAGATGGGGCTGGCCGGCGTGCGCAGCCTCGAGGTCTCGGCGGCCGCCCGGGTGGAGCGCTACGACGACTTCGGGCGGACCATCAATCCGAAGGTCGGCCTGGTCTGGTCGCCGGCGGCCGAGCTGACGGCGCGGGCCACCTGGGGCTCCGCCTTCCGGGCGGCGTCGCTGCCGCAGATCTACGATGCGCCGGGCGCGTCGGGCGCCTTCATCAACCGGCCGGACGGCTCGTCCGCGCTCGCCCTCTTCCTGGTCGGCGGGAATGAGTCTCTCAAGCCGGAGACGGCCGAGACCTTCACGGCCGGCTTCGACTGGCGGCCGGCGGGCGGTGTGTTCAGCCTGACCTATTTCGACACCCGGTTCGAGGACCGCATCGCCCAGCCGGTGGCCGAAAACCTGCTCGGCGTGCTCGGCGATCCGGCCCTTTCGCCCTTCGTGACTCTCGTCAATCCGGCCGGCAACGCCGCCGACCTCCTGCTGATCCAGAGCTATGCCGGCCTGCCGGGCTTCCCCAGCTTCTATCCAATAGACACCTATGCGGCCGTGGTGGACGCCCGCTGGGTCAATACGGGCGCGGTCGCGGTGCGCGGTCTGGACCTCTCGGCGCGCCGCGCCCTGAGCCTCGACGCCGGTCAGCTCGTGCTGGAGACCTCGGGGTCGTGGATACTCGACTATGAGACCCGACCCACGCCGGTCGCCCCGGTCCGCCAGGTGGCCGGGCTCATCGGCTATCCCGTCAGGCTGCGGGCGCGTACGGGGGTTCGATGGGTGGGGGACGCCGTCGATCTCGGCGTGCACTGGAACCATGTTTCGGACTATCGGGACCGCACCGGTCGCCGGATCGACGCCTGGAACACGGCCGATCTGCAGCTGGGCTGGTCGCCGGGCGCAGGGTCCGGCACACGGCTGACGTTGACGGTCCAGAACCTCTTCGACGCCGACCCGCCCTTCCATGATGCGGCGACAGGGTTCGGCTTCGACCCGGGACAGGCCAGCCTGCTTGGCCGCGTTGCGGCGCTTCAGCTCATCCGGCGCTGGTGAGGGCCGGACATGACTAGGTTCCTGATGCTCGCCGCGGCTGCGGCGATCGTGATCGGCTGGGCGGAGCCCGCCCACGCTAATGAGCCCCGCGCGCCCACGCTCGACGACATCCTGTCCCTCGAAGCCTTCGGACGGGCGTCCATTTCGCCGGATGGGCGATGGGCGGTCTATGAGAAGCGAGGGCCCTATGAAGGCACGCCGAGGTTCGACCTCGCCCAGCGGTCGGTCTGGGCGGCGTTCGACCTGTGGCGTGTCGACCTGAGCCAGCCGGAGGCGGTCCCGGTCCGCCTTCTTCCGGACGAAAGAACCGGCCTTCTGCGCGGAGACTGGTCGCCGTCCGGCGATCGGCTGCTCGTCTCTCGGTTCGGCGAGGGGCGATACGAATACGGGGTGGCCGATCCGGAAGGGCGGAGCGTTCGATGGACCGGTCTGGCGGCCGAAACGCCCCTGGCCGGCGCAAACGCCCAGTGGCTGGCCAATGGCGATCTGCTCCTGCTCACCCGCCCGGACGGAAGCCTCCCGGGCTTGGTCCGACACATCGGCGGGGCGCCCGCCCGGTTGTCGCGGGCCTGGGAGACGAGCGCCTTGGGATCAGCGCCGTCCAGGACGGTCGTCGAGACGCGCGACGGCGTCGCCGCAGCGGAGACGCCCGAGCCTTTGCAGCGGCTCGTGCGGCTGGACGGCCTTGGTCGGGCGTACACGCTGGCGGAGGGTCGGCTGTTCGACTTCGCCGCCTCGCCTGACGGTCGATCCGTGGCGGTTCTGTTCGGCGGAGATCCAATCCCGACGCGGGCGGATCACATCGTGCAGGCCGAGGGTCGCCTCAGACAGAGGGTCGTGGTCCTGGATCTCGAGACTGGACAGACGCGACGGCCTGCCGAACGGATCGACGCCGCGCCCCATCTTTTGCAGTGGAACGCGGCGTCGACGGAAGTTCTGATCTGGGGGCGTGAAGACGGAGCGCAATGGAGTGAAGGGCGCCTGTACGGCCTCGGCGCCGACGGCGTGCGGACCTTCGACATGGGGGCGCTCTCTGTCGGAGACGACGCCGCGGTCCTGCGTGGGGTGCGGGCGGCCTGGGCCGGAGAGGCGGCGGTCGTCTACGCCCAGGCCAGCGCGGGAACGCGTCGCGACTGGTGGCGGCTGGACCCAAGCCGACCGCCAGTGTCCCTGACACAGAACCTGGACGCCGTTCCGTCCCAGATAGCGCTGCAGAGAGGGACCGATCTGCTTGGCTTCGCGGACGGCCGGCTTTGGTCGCTCGGAGGGGGCGGCGCACGCGCGGTGACGCCGGACGATGACCAGCTGACCGAGGTTCTGACCTCCGATCCCGAACGGGTCATGCGCCTGACCGTGAATGAACCTTCGCGGGCGCCCTGGCTCACCGCGATTGGTGCGGGCGGGGAACCGGTGACGCTCGGACTCAAGGCGCCGGACGCCGATGCGACGGTTGAGCGGCTTGGGCCCGGGCCGGCGCCCTGGCGCTTCCTCGCCGTCTCGGCCAAGGCGGCCATGGGGCTTGAGCGGCAGGGCCTGTCCGAGAGGCTGGTGGTCCAGACCGCTGGGCGCCGGTGGCCGATCGATGCGGTGAATGAGCGGTTTGCCGATGCGGACCTGGCCCAGCCTGAATGGATCGCGCACCGCGACGTGCTGGGCCGGTCGGTGAGAAGCGCCCTCTATCTGCCGCGAAAAGGGACGCCCAGGGGCCTTGTGGTCCAGGCCTATCCCGGGTCTGTGGACGCCAACAGCTGGTCCGGGCCCCTGTCCCTGGCCTATGCTATTCGGCCCGATCTTCTCGTGGGAGCCGGATATGCGGTTCTCTCGCCGTCCCTCGTGATGGAGGGGGAGGGCGCGCCGGGGTTCGACAGCCATTCGCGTGGGCTCGACCTCGCGGTTGACGCCACGCTTGGCGCATGGCCGCAGCTGCGACCTGACCGCATTGCACTCATGGGACACAGCTATGGCGGTTACGTCGTTCTCGGCGTCGCGACCCGCAGCCAGCGCTATCGCTCCATCATCGCCTCCTCGGCTCCGAGCGACATGGCAGGCCATTGGGGCGAGTTCGTCCCGGCGGCCCGGATCCAGCCCGAAGACGGCCTCTATATTGTCAACCAGCAGGGGTGGGTTGAGAGCGGGCAAGGCGAGCTGGGCGCGCCGCCCTGGGTGCAGCCCGAACTCTACACCGAACGCAGCGCCTTGTTTTCGGCGGACCGCATCACGGCGCCTGTGCTGCTGATCACCGCCGATCGGGACTACGTGGCCATGTCGCAGTTGGAGCGGATGTTCAGCGCCCTGAACCGGCTAGGGGGGCGGGCGCGTCTGATCACCTATTGGGGAGAGGCCCATCATCTGATGAGCCCCGCCAACGCGCGAGACCGACTGGCTCAGGTTCTGGCGTGGTTGGAAGAGACCCTGCCGGACGGCCCAGTCGACGCTCCCACACCCTGACCCACGCTTCATAGGCCGCCAGTCGAATGAGCGCGCCGTAGCCGCCGCGCCACCGAAGCGCATCCGGATCGAGCTGGGCCTCCAGCTCGATCCGGTCCAGCAGCTCAAGCTGGACGAGGCGGCCATCGAGCAGCCAGTCACGAAGGAAGGGCAGGCTGTCACGCACCAGATGGCCGTAGACCCGACTCATGTCGCCCTTCGTCCTCCGGTCGATGGTCAGGGGCGGCAGCCGGTCGGCGAAGGCGGTGCGGGCCAGACCGCGATCGCGGCCGCCATGGGTTAGGGTCCAGCTTGGGAGTCGCAGGCAGGCTTCGACCACTGGCTGGGCGCAGAAGGGGTGCCGGACGTCGACCGCCTCCGTAAGGACCGTTGCGCCGTGTCGCATGACCCCGTCCGCCACGCCCGCGATCTGCAGGATCTTCGCCGGCCCGAAAGACTCGAGATCGCTGAGCCAGGGGTGCGCCTCGCCCGTCTGTTCGGCAGGACGAATGCAAGACGAACCGCGCAGGTCATCCAAAGGATTGCGTCGCCTGTGCGCGGCCTGGAGGAAGGTCCAGACCGACTTCGCATTGAACCGGGCAAGCGCCGCGGTGTCGCAATGCAGGAGCGTTCTCCAGCCTTCGATCTGGAATTGGTCGACAAAGACGTCCGCGTCGGCCCGCTGCAGCAGAATGGAATCGCCGCCCTTGCCGGTGAACAGGGCCTCGGCTCCCGCCGCACGGCACCGACGGGCCCAGTCCTCGTCATGCGCCCTGTCCAGCCCGCTCAGCGGCGGCCTCAGACCGCCGGCCGCCGCTTCGAGACTCGCCTCCGTAAGACGGGCGACGGCATGGGGCGCGGTTGTAAGCGGGACGTCGAGATGCGTGGCGACCCGCGCGGCGTGAGACCGCTCGTCGGCTTCCGGATAGGCGCCATAGGCATTCAGCCAGAGCGCCACGGGCGGGTCTGTGTCCCGGTCATTCAGGCAGGCGGCGACAATGGAAGAATCCAGGCCGCCGGAGATTTCCATCCCCAGCGGCCCTCCGAGACCCGCCAGGCCATCGACCGTCTCTTCGAGGGCTGCCCGGAGGTAGGCCGCTGCAAATGTGGCGGGCGGTGGCGCGTGCAGGCTCTCGCGCGCCATCTCGGCCGGCGACCATAGGCTGCAGGGCGGGGTCGACAAAGGCCAGGCCTGCAGCGAGCCGGGGAGGACGCCGGTGACGCCGTCAAACAGAAGAGCTGCGGACGCGTGCAGCGGGTCGTTTAGCGCGGCGGCCAGTTGAGAGCGGCTGACGGTCCAGCCTGGAGCGAGGGCGCTGAGCCACCAGGATGAGGCCGCCGATGTCGCGATGGCTAGGCCGTCCTGCTCCCAGACCGTGGCCTCAAGCGCGCCGGACGGGTCGCGTAGGACAGCCGCCAGGCGGCCAGACGCCTCGAAGGCAAAACCGACGTAGCGACCCCAGAAGCGTCGCATGAGCTTGGCTTCATAGGAGCGCGGGTGGTCCGACGAAACCGCAATGGGGTCGGCGTTGCGACGGTTCAGCACGTCGCCGACCAGGCTCCAGTTTGAGACTTGGGTGACCGCCAGTGCTCGGTCGGGCCCGCTGGCCAGCCATGCACGGGGGCCCAGATCGCGGACGATCCATCCTTCCCGACGGGCTTCGGCCAGAAGCCGTTCGGACAGCGCCAAAGTTTCGGGACGGTCGGCCTGCCGGGAGACAAGGAAATAGTCGCGCATCCTAGAAGGCCGCGA
Source organism: Brevundimonas sp. (assembly GCF_046295775.1). GTDB lineage: Bacteria > Pseudomonadota > Alphaproteobacteria > Caulobacterales > Caulobacteraceae > Brevundimonas. The sequence continues at coordinate 22,428 of NZ_JBKBML010000025.1, forward strand.
TCGGGGTGTAGCGCCGGACACGCTCGAGATTGTCGCCGACAACCTGGGAGCCGAGCTGAACCCAGCAGTGGGCGGCGAACGGCCAGGTGCGCACGCCGAAGATCCAGTCGACGGGGACGCCGAGTGCATGGAGATAGCGCCGCAGCTTGTACGCGCGATCGAGACATTCGCCCTCGAACGGGATCCAGGCCGACGCGGATTTGAAGGCGGCGACATCGCCGGCGGAGAGGCCACGCTCCGGGCGGACCTCAAGGGGCGCCGTCAGCTCGGCGAGATCCAGCCGCCTGAATCGTAGTCCCGACGCCGCCTGGGAAACGCCGGCGCGCATGATGGCTGCCAGGGCGCCGCCGGCGGCGGGGTCCAGCTCGGCGTCAGGCGGAGCGACAGACTTGAGGGGGCGAGGCGGCGGGCTTTGCGCAGCCAGGCCGGCGTCGACGAGCGCTTGACCCATGGATGCGTCTGCGACCTGTAGGGACCGGTCTTCGAGGACCTGCAGCCAGTCCGCCGCCTGCGAAAGGCACTCATAACGATCCGCGGCGATGTCGAGCACGACGGCATCGGGTTCTACGACGGCGAAAAAAAGCTGTGGGGCGGGCCAGAGTATGGACATGTATTGTGCCGGTGGGGGCGACGGGAGACACGCCGCCCCTCTGTCTCAGCCGGCCCAGGCGCGGCTGTCGAAGACGTTGATCTCGGTATGCATGCCGCCCATCAGATCGCGCGTGGCGGTCCGGGCGCGCCCAAGGACGGTGCGGCGCAGGGTCGGCTGTTCGAGTCGGGTCATGATGACCTCCTGATAGAGGTGGACGTGTGTAAGCGCGGCGGCCTGGCGGATGGCGCGGACGCCATCCGCCCTCGGCTCACCCGGCGGGCGTGCGGCTGTCGAAGACGTTGATCTCCAGATATGGTCCGTCCTGGAGGTCGCGCGTCAGCGTGCTGGCGTCGCCCAGGCGAACCCTATTCAGACGCGGTGCGGTCATCGAGGTCTCTCCTTGGTCTTGCTCACCGCGGGATTGCGGTGGACCTCAGGAGGCGCGCGCTCAGGCCGGCTGAAAAGCTATATGTGGAGTATATCCGGCGTTGAGCCGAGCCGGTTCAGCGGCCGGGCTTGGGGCGACGTTCGGCCAGGGCGCCGAGGCCGTCGTCGATCCAGGTCTGGTCCGGATCGTCGGGGCCGAGGATTTCGCCCAGCTCATCGAAGGCGCCGCCGATCACCCGGATCAGGGTATGGATGTCCAGCCGCGCCAGGCGGTCGCCCTGGGCTTCGTCGAACTTCTGCAGGGCGATGGTGAGGATGGCGCCCATCTGGTTGTCGGCCGCGCGGACGGCGAACTGGGGAGAGCCAATGGCGACGGCGAGGAGGATGGCGTGGGCGTCGCTGCCGGTCGCGGCCGCGAACCGGTGGACGTGGTCGATGTTCAGCCGCACGGCCCCCGCCTCGAACCGCTGGTAGCTGCGCAGGGACAGGTGCATGCGGGCGGCCGTCTCGGCGCTCGACAGGCGCCGCAGCCGGCGCACGCCGCGCAGGGCCTGCGAGAGCCGTCGGCCGTCCACTCCGGATCCGGACGCGTCCTTGGTCATGCAACCTCCCCGCGCCAATGGTGGCGTCTGGAAGCCTGTTCGGCAACGGCGCAGCTTGCCGGGGCCGCCGTCGCAGCCGCTGGACGACACAAAACGGCGCGGCTTGCGCCGGTTTCCGGCGCGGGCGACGACGATCTTCGGCGGGGGCGGGACTTTCGCTCCGCAACCTGTTGGCGAGCGTCCGGCGGAGCGGAATAGTCGGTTGATCCTGTCGGAGGCCGTCGTGACCCGTCGCCCTGATCCCTTCATCCAGGCCCTGGCCAGCCTCATGGGCCGCGCCGAGACCGGCGTCTATGCGCCGGGACAGCCGGTGGTGATCGTGGACGAGGCGCGCCGGCTGAAGCTGTCGACCACGCCGGTGCGCGAGGCCCTGGCCTGGCTGTGCGGCTATGGCCTGGTGGAGCGGGCGCCGGCCGGAGGCTTCCTCGCCCCGCGGCTCGAGCCGGCGGTGGTCGTGGATCGTCTGGCCTTCCGGCTGCACTGCCTGTCCGTGAGCGTGAACGGGGCGGGCCAGGCGCATGTGGGAGGCGGGCGGCCAAGCGAGGATCCGGTGGAGGCGCTCTCGGGCCATATGCTGCGGACGGTGCGGGCCACGGGGAACGCCGCGCTCGCCGACGCCTATGGACGGGTGGCGAGCCAGCTGCGCCAGCTGGCGGAGGCCGAACGGCGTGTATTTGACGATCTCGAGGATGAGGCGAGGGCGCTTGTCGACCTGTTCGAGGCGCCGGGCGGCGGGGGTCTGCCGGAGGCTCTGGGCGTTTACCACAGGCGGCGCATGGACGCCGCGGCGGTGCTGGTGCTCGAGGCCGAGGCCGGCCGGGCTGAAGCCTCGGATGTCGGGGACGCGGCGCCGTGAAGGCCCGGCTCCTCGGCCTAGGGTGCGGTCTCTCGGTCGGCCTGTGGGCGTCCACGCAGCTGTTCGCCTGGGCCTATGGGTTTGATCCGGTGCTCGGCGAGGGGCTCGATGTGGGCCAGGGTGCGACGCTCTATCCGCCCTGGCGGGTGCTGTTGTGGATGCGGACGTTCGGCGCCGAGGCCGCGCCCGTGGCGCAGAGGACGGGGCCCCTGATCCTGGTTGGGGCCGTGTCCGGGCTCGGGCTCGGCGCGGTCCTCGACGGCGGAGGACGGAGCCGGCGGGTGAGGGGCTGGGGCGGAGAGGCGGACGCGCGCGCCTCGGGACTGCGCGCCCGGGACGGGGCGGTGATCGGCGAGATGGGCGGACGCGTCCTGGCCACCCTGGACCTGCGGCCGACGCTGGTCACCGGGGGGACGCGGAGCGGCAAGGGGCGGGGGCATGTGACGCCGACCCTGCTGTCGTGGGGGCGCAGCGTGCTGGTGCACGATCCGAAGAAGGAGCTGTGGCGGACGACGGCTGGCTGGCGGGCCACCTTTTCCCACGCGCTGTATTTCGATCCGCGCGATCCGGCCTCGGCGCGCTGGAACCCGCTGGCGGAGATCCGTCCCGGCCCGGGTGAGCTGGCCCAGGTGCAGAGGCTTGTGGCCATCCTGTCGGATCCTGGCGGGACCCGGGACGAGGAGGCGATCTGGGACAAGGCGGCCTCGGAGATCCTTCAGGCGGTGATCCTGCATGTGCTCCATGTGGCCGAGGACGGCGACAAGACCCTGCTCAAGGTGCGGGACCTCCTGGCTGACCTCGACGCCACGGCGGACGTGATGATGCGTGCCCTTCACCGCCCGGGGCCGGACGGGCAGGGCGAGCCCCATCCCTTCATCCGCACGGCGGTCAGGGGCTATGCGGCCATGCACGACCGCTTCCGCACCTCGGTCCAGGGCACGGCGCGCTCCTATCTGGCGTGGCTGGCGGGAGAGGATGTCGAGCGGGCGGTGTCCGCCTCGGACTTCGCCCTGGGCGACCTGATGTGCGCGGAGGCGCCGGTTTCTCTCTATGTGCGGCTCGCGCCGGCCGATGCGGCGGCGCTGCGGCCGCTGACGCGGCTGCTCTTCTACGCCGCCGCCCAGTCGCTGACGGCGGAGGAGGACCGGGACGCGGCGGGGCGCGAGAAGCGCCATCCGCTTCTGATGGTGATGGATGAGTTTCCCCTGCTGGGACGACTGGGCTTCTTCGAGAAGTCGCTGCGGCTGATGAGCGGCTACGGCATCAAGCCCATGCTGGTGGCCCAGTCGCTCAATGACATCACCGAGACCTACGGCGTTCACAATACGATCCTGGACAACTGCCATGTCTACACCGCCTTCTCGGCCCTGGATCCAATGACCCAGGACAAGGTCTCGCGGCTGACGGGGACGGTCGCGGAGGCGCGCACCAGCCGCAGCGGGCCGGGCCTGCTGGGCGCGGGGCGGTCGAGCGTCTCGCGCTCGGAGGTGGAGCGGCCGCTGCTGGAGCCCGGCGAGGTCCGCGCCCTTGCGGACCACGAACAGTTGGTCTTCGTGGCGGGCCGGCGTCCGCTGCGGACCCGGCGGCTGCGCTACGATCGCCGCCGACCCTTCCGCGGGCGGGCCCGCCTGCCGGCGCCCGACCAGGCTGCCGGCCTGGACGCGCCACCCGCGCCGCCTCACCCCTGGACCGGCCGCCGGGCCTGGGGCGAGGATGCGGCGGCGACCCTGCCGCTGTTCAAGGAGGCCGTCGCGGCCATGGACGACCGCAAGGCCGCCGCGCGCACCGCCCAGGTCTACGCCCGGGTGGCCGAAGAGATGGCCGCGCAGGAGGCGGTGCTGGACGCCTTTCAGGGCGGCGCCCATGACTAGGTCCGTTTCGCCGGCGTGCCGGGTGCAGGTCTACCTCGCGGATCCGCGCGTGGCCGCGGCCCTGACCCGCCAGGCCCGAGCCAGCCGCATTCCACTCAGCCAGGCGGCGGGCCAGGCCATCTCGCGGGGACTGCAGCGCAACACCGCCGAGAGCGAGGATCGGCTGCTGCGGATCGAACGGGCCCTGCGTGACCACATGCGGGCGACCGGTCGGGACATGCAGATCGTCCAGGAGCTGCTGATCGAGGTGGCGCGGGCCTTCTTCGTCCGGCTTCCGGACGATCTGGTGGACGAGGATCCCACGGTCCAGGCGCAGGTGGACCGGCGGGTCGAGAAGCTTCTGGATGCGGCCGCCTCGCGCATCGTCGCCGCGCGCCGGCGCACAGAAGGGGAGCTATCGACCGCCAACGACGAGACGGAGGCCAGGGCCGGGTGAGCGAGGGCGGGCGGCTCGGACTGGCGCGTCGCCTCGAGGCGCTGAGACACGCCCTGGGCTCCGAGATCGCCTCGGCCCTGGCCGATGCGGAAGTAACGGAGGTGATGGTCAATCCGGACGGTCGGATCTGGATCGACCGGCTGGGCGAGGGCCGATCACCGCTCGGGGCTTCGGTCTCGCGCGAGGCGCGCGACCGGGTCATCCGGCTGGTGGCGGACCATGCGGGCGAGACGGTCGGGCGGGATGCGCCGCGGCTGTCGGCGACCCTGCCGACGACGGGAGAGCGGTTCCAGGGCATCCTGCCGCCGCTGGCGACGGCGCCGGCCTTTTCGATCCGCAAACCGGCGGGCCGGATTTGGACGCTGGCCGACTATGTGGCCGACGGAGCGATGACCAAGATCCAGGCGACCGGACTTCGACGGGCGGTGGATGAGCACCGCAACATCCTGGTGTCGGGCGGCACGGGATCGGGAAAGACCACCCTGGCCAACGCCCTTCTGGCCGAGCCGGGCTTCGCGCGGGACCGTCTGGTGCTGATCGAGGACACGCGCGAGCTTCAGCCCTCCGCGCCCGACGCCGTCTCGCTGCTGACGCGGCCCGCCGATCCGGCGATCGGGGTGGCGGACCTGGTGCGCGACGCGCTCCGGCTCAGGCCGGACCGGATCGTGGTGGGCGAGGTGAGGGACGGGGCAGCGGCCCTGGAGACACTCAAGGCCTGGAACACCGGCCATCCCGGTGGTCTCTGCACCCTCCACGCCAATACGGCCGAGGACGCCCTGCGGCGGCTGGAGGACCTGATCCTGGAGGTCGCGCCCGAACCGCCGCGCCGCTCCATAGGCGCGGCGGTCGATCTGATCGTGCAGATGGCCCGGACGAAGGCGGGCCGAAGGGTCGAGGGTCTGGTCGCCGTCGCAGGCTGCGAGGACGGTCGGTACCTCACCCACGATCTGTGAAGACGCCGTCCAGGGCCTCGTCGACGAAGCTAAACTGTGCGTGCCGGCGGCCACAGTGGGGTTGCATCTGATGGCGAGAGCCTGACTTGTGGAACGGCGGCGGGCTGGACCGGTTGTCCGCTCAATGAGACACACCGCCGCGCCGCCGAGACCCAAGACCGTCAGCGAAATCTCGGAGCGTATCAGCGAGCTGATCGCCGAAGCGATCGCAGAGGGGGATGACGCCCGGCGGCGGGGTCTGTTGGCGATGGCTGATCTCTGGGCCGACATGCGCCGAAGCCGGGTCTCCACGGGTCCCGCAACGCACCAGCCGGCCGGGGTGTGACGGAGCCCGGCTGACAGGGATCTGATGAGGTTCTTCCGGAACAGATGGAGGCCGCCCGTATTCGTCCGTCTAGGAACACGGAGGTCTCCATGTCTGACACCAAGGGCAAGGGCAGCCACGCCGCCCGCCGCGCCAACGCCGCCGCCGCCAAGGACGGCGAGAAGAACCCCCGCAAATCCTCCGCCGCCCAGGCGATCCTGGGCAAAAAGGGCGCGAAGTCAAAATCGTGAACGGAGCGTCGGCGACGGGCCAGGTGGTGCGCGTCATCGATCTGGAGACGGCTGGGTCCGGGCCCACGGACGTCTGCGAGATCGGCTGGCAGGACGTGGCCGAGGGCGAGGACGGCGTCTGGCGGCTGGAGGGCGAGGGCGGCGCCCGGCTTGTGAATCCCGGACGGCCGATCTCGCCGGACACCATGGCCGTGCACCACATCACCGATGAGGCGGTCCGGGGAGCGCCCTTCTGGAAAACTGGTGCCGAAGACGTCCTGCGACCGTCCCCGCCGGTCGCAGCCCTGGCGGCGCACAGGGCCGCCTTCGAGCAACGCTTCTGCACGCCGCGCCTGACCGGCGGGGCCGACTGGATCTGCACCTGGAAATGCGCCCTGCGCCTGTGGCCCGAGCTGCCGCGGTTCTCCAACCAGATGCTGCGTTATCTGCGCCGGCCCGAGGGACTGGTGCATGAGCGGGGTTTGCCCGCCCACCGCGCCTTTCCCGACGCCTATGTCACCGCCCACCATCTCCGCGATCAGCTGAACCAGGCCTCGCTCGAGGATTTGCTGCGCTGGAGCCGCGAACCCGGCCTGCTGCCGCGCGTGCCGTCAGGGCCGCTCAGAGGCCGGGCCTGGTCGGACCTGTCGGCTTCCGACCTTGAGATGCTGACGCGCGACCGGGATCTGGACGTGCGGTACAGCGCCGGCGTCGAACGCGAGCGCCGGGGCGAGGCGAAGCCGGCGGAACCGGTGAAGGCCCCGCCGGCTCGACTGCTTTGAGTAATGCGGAGGGGGGGCCAGGCGGGATCGCCAAGCTGACCCCCTGACCGCCACTAGCTGGATGTCGGCGAGAGGACGAGAGAGCCCTTGGCGTCGTCCGTTGAGGAGACCTCGCGCATCATCATGACACGCTGGGGGAAGGGGAAGCTCAAGCCTTCGGCCTCGAACCGCTCCTTCACCGTCTTGATCAGATCGCATTTGGCGTTCTGCCAGTCGGCGGGCGTGGTCCAGCAGCGCAAGGTGACGCTGACGGCGCTGTCGTCCAGGGAGGTCACCCGTGACCAGGGCTCCGGGTCTTTAAGGACGCGCGGATCGGCGGCGGCGCATTCGAGCAGCAGGCGGAGTGCGAGGTCGAGATCGTCCTCGTAGTCGACCCCGAAGGCGAGATCGATGCGGCGGCGGCCCGAGCCATCGACGTTGACGATGAGTTCGCCGAACACCTTGCCGTTCGGATAGACGAGGGTCAGGCCGTCGTAGTCCACCACCGTGGTGTGGAAAAGGTCCAGGTCGCTGATCTTGCCGGACCGGCCGTGAATCTCGACGCGGTCGCCGATGCGGTAGGGTCTCAGCAGCAGGATCATCACCCCGGCGGCCACATTGCTGAGCGTGCCCTGGAGCGCCAGGCCGACGGCCAGGGAGGCGGCGCCCAGGATGGCGAGGACCGAGGCGGTCTGGACGCCGACCTGTTGCAGCACCGCGACCAGGCCGACGGCGATCACCAGCCATTTCACCAGGCCGGACAGGAAGTCGCTAAGCGTGGTGTCGCCCGGATGATTGCGGTGCGGCAGCCGGCCCAGCGCGCGCCGGGCGAAGTTCGATAGCCGTTTGGCCGCCCACAGGGTGAGCGCCAGGATGAGGGCCGCGACCAGCAGGCGCACGCTGAAGGCGCCCACAGCCCCTAGAACCTCCCGCACCATGACCGGGTCGCCTTCAAGGGCGCGGCGGGCGGCTTCGAGGAAGGGCACGGGGGCTTCCGGCGGCGGTGTCTGCATGACGGCTCCTTGGCGAACCCGGCTGCAACGTCGCGGAGCGCGAAACGGTTCGCGCGCGGCGGGCGCCGCTCCGGCTTCCAGGGCCATCCAAGGCCGCTAAGGCCGCCTCTCGGATAGCGGGATTAGTGCCGAATGATGGTGGAGCGGCGAAGGCGCACCGTCTCCAGGCGGTCGGCGCCGACAAGGGTGACGCTCCAAGACTTCCCGTCAGATCCGGATGTGTCGAACTCGACGCTGGCTTCGGGCCAGCGTCCGTCCATGACAGGCTCCATCTTTCGGATTCGAACGCCCGGCGTCGTGTCGTCGACGCGGTATTGGGTGTTGCGCAGCCGAAGGCCGATCAGCCTGTCGAGCGGCAGGGCGGACAGCGCCTCGCGCGGATCGGCGCAGGCGTCGGCTGTTTCGCTTTCACAGGCCAACTCGAACGGAAGCGGGCCGGATTCTTCGGCCAGGCGCATGGCCTCTGTAAGGCGCAGCATCATCCTTAGCTGGGCCTCGGTGTCCTCCACTGGGCCGGCGACATAGCCAGTCAGTTCGGCGCACCGCTCAAAGGTCGCCGGCTCGGGATGGGAGGGGCCGTACTGAACGCCGTCGCCCAGAGACCGCGGCGCCAGGGGAGTGCCGCGCGGGGCCTCATGGCCGGGGGCTTCCGCATTGACCAGTTCCACGACATGTACCCGTCGGGCGCACAGGCCCGGACGGTGAGGCTGGGGCGTCTCCCAGAACAGCGCACGATGGACCTGGCCGGGCATCCACATCCGGCGCACCCATCCACCCGTCACCTGGCCGGCGATCTCGGGCGGAAGAACCGCTGGGGCAAGCCGCATTGGATCCGCGCGCTCGACTTCGGACAGGGGCAGGGTCTCGGGCTGATGCGCCAGGATGCCCATAAGCAGAAGGATCGATGCGCCTGACATGGTCGGCCTCCCGAGATGCGCCCGGCGCGGTCACCATGCCCCGACCGATGCGACGGCGAAACCCCGCATCCCGGGGGTCTTCGCCGCCAGTCTGGCCCGACCGGCCGGAAGGATCGGATAGGGAATAGGGGCCATGCTGCGGCGCTCACGCCCGCCGGCGCGTTGAAAGCCGCCCAACGCCCACGCCACGCTGTATCAGGGCGGCGTCCCATTAAAGTCGCCAGGACTTAAGGCGACGCAGGCAAGACTTGCATACAAGTCGTTGTAAAATGTACTAAAAACATGTTGACAGGCCTGTGGATCGTTTGCTTGCCTTGAGTCGGGAAGGCGGTGGGACCGCCTCGTGAGGACAGCGACATGTGGATGCGGAAGGGGCGCCGGCTGATCGGCGCGACGATGACGTTCGGCCTGATCCTGGCCGGTCCGGCGGCGGCCGGGGGCTCCGGAATGCCCTGGGAGGGACCGCTCCAGCAGGTGATCCAGTCGATCACCGGGCCGGTCGTCCAGGCTGCAGCCGTGGTGGCCGTGGTCCTTTTCGGGGCGGGGATCGCCATGAGCGAGAGCGGGTCGTCGATGCGGCGGGGGCTGGGCATCATGTTCGGCCTGTCGATCGCCTTCGCCGCCTCGACCTTCTTCCTGGACTTCTTCGGCTTCGCCGGCGGGGCGGAGATCGGCTGATGGCCCAGGCGCGTCCCGACGGCTGGGAGCAGCCCACGGCCCAGGCCCTGGCCGAACCGGTCCTGCTGGCCGGTATGCCGAGGGACTACGCCGTGGTCATGGGCACCATCGCCCTGGTGCTGGGCCTGGCCCTGAGGATCTGGTGGCTCGGCCTGCTGTGGTGGGCCGCGGCCCATGCGATCGGCCTCTGGGCCGCGCGGGCGGACCGGCGCTTCTTCGAGGTGCTGCGGCGTCATCTGAAGACGCCCGGCCATCTGGACGGGTGATCGGGATGCGCTTCCTCGATGAGCATCGCCGCCGCCCGGCGACCCTGGCCGATCATCTGCCCTGGGCGGTGATCGTCGCGCCGGGCGTGGTCCTGAACAAGGACGGGTCGCTGCTGGCCGGCTTCGCCTTCCGTGGACCCGACCTGGAGTCCTCGACCGAGGACGAGCTGATGGCGGTGAGGGCGCGCCTCAACAACGCCCTGCGCCGGCTGGGGAGCGGCTGGTGCCTGCATGTGGAGGCGCGGCGCCGGCCTGCAGCCGACTATCCGCGAGAGAGCGGCTTCGACTGCACGGCCGCCTGGCTGGTGGATGCGGAGCGTCGTCAGGGGTTCGAGGCGTCCGACCCGGCCTTCGAGACCGACTACCGGCTCGCCCTGACCTGGCTGCCGCCCGCCGACCAGGCGCGGCGGCTGGAGCGCTGGATGTTCGACGGGCTGTCGCGCCTGAACGCGGACTGGCGCCAGGCCCTGGCCGCCTTCGATCATGAGGTGGAGGGCCTGTCCGGCCTGCTCGCCGACGCCCTGCCGGAAATCCGGCGTCTGGGAGATGACGACCTTCTGACCTGGCTGCATGACGCCGCCTCGGGCTCGGCCCGGCCGGTGAAGGCGCCGGACGAGCCGGTCTTCCTGGACGCCCTGCTCGGCGACGCGGCCCTGACCGGCGGCGTGGCTCCGCGGCTGGGCGAGGCCTGGCTTCGGGTCGTTTCGGTGAGGGGGCTGCCCTCGGCGACCCGGCCCGGCCTGCTCGACGGGCTGGGCGATCTCGGCTTTCCCTATCGCTGGACGGCGCGCTGGATCGCCCTGGACAAGGCCGAGGCCGAGCAGGAGATCGTGCGCATCCGCAAGCGCTGGTTCGCCAAGCGCAAGGGGCTGGGCGTCCTGCTGCGCGAGGCGGTGACCCGAGAGGAGACGCCGCTCCTGGACACCGACGCCGCCTCCAAGGCGGAGGAGTGCGACGGCGCCCTGGCGGCCCTGGGGTCCGACGCCTGCGCCTACGGCTATCTGACCCTGACCGTCGCCGTGCTGGGGGCGACGGAGGCCGAGGCGGCGGATCGGGCGCGAGCAATCGAACGGGCCCTGAACCGGCAGGGGCTGGTGGCCCGCACGGAGGACCTGAACGCCGTGGAGGCCTGGCTGGGCGGCCTGCCGGGCGAGCCCTACGCCGATGTGCGCCGCCCCCTGGTCTCGACCCTGAACCTGGCCGACCTGCTGCCGGTCTCGGCGGTCTGGGCCGGGCCGCAGGGCGACGCGGCCCTGGAGGGACCGCCTCTCGCCGTGGCGCGCACCACCGGCGCGACCCCTTTCCGCCTCGTGCTGCACGTCGGGGACGTCGGTCACGCCATGGTCGTGGGCCCGACGGGGTCGGGCAAGAGCGCGCTTCTCGCCTTCCTGGCCCTGCAGTGGTTCCGCTATCCGGACGCGCGGGTGGTCGTGTTCGACAAGGGCCGGTCGGCCCGGGCCGCGACCCTGGCCTGCGGCGGACGCTGGCGGGCGCTGACGCCCGGCGAGGGGGCCGGGCTGCAGCCCCTGGCGCGGCTCGACACGGAAACCGACCGGGCCTGGGCCGCCGACTGGATCTGCGACATCGCAGTACGCGGCGGGGTGAGGGCCGGACCGGGGCTGCGCGAGACGGTCTGGACTGCCTTGACGGCCCTGGCCGAGGCGCCCGAGGACCAGCGGACCCTGACGGTGCTGCAGGCCCTGGTCCAGGACCGGGCCGTCGCCGCGGCCCTGGCGCCCTTCACCCTGGAGGGTCCCTTTGGGGCCCTGCTGGACGGCTTGGCCGGGCCGGAGGGCGAGAGCCGGTTCGACACCTTTGAGCTGGAGAGTCTGATGGGCGCGCCCTCGGCGGTCGCGCCGGTGCTCTCGGCCCTGTTCCGGCGGCTCGAGGCCGGGTTCGACGGCCGGCCGACCCTGCTGATCCTCGACGAGGCCTGGCTGTTCCTGGACGACACCGCCTTCGCCGCCCGCATCCGCGAATGGCTCAAGACCCTGCGCAAGAAGCGGGTCGCCGTCATCTTCGCCACCCAGAGCTTGGACGATGTGGCCGCCTCGACCATCGCCTCGACCCTGATCGAGAGCTGTCCGACCCAGGTCTTCCTGCCCAATCCGCGGGCGCTCGAGCCGGCCTCGGCCGCCCACTACGAGGCCTTCGGCCTGAGCCGGCGGCAGCTGGAGCTGATCGCCTTCGCCCCGCCCAAGCGCGCCTACTACTGGCGCCAGCCCCGGGGCCGCCGGCTGTTCGATCTTCGGCTGGACGGCGCGGCCCTGGCCCTGTGCGGGGCCGGCGGGCCGGAGGATCAGAGCCTCATCGACCGGATCGAGAGAGAGGCGGAGCCTCATGAGTTTGCGAAGGAATTTCTCAAGGCGAAAGGACTGAGCCATGTCGATGCGGTGTTCGATCTTCATGCGGACCGAGCGGCGATCCCATAGGGCGGTCGGCGGCGCGATGCTCGTCCTGGCGCTGGCGTGCGCGGCGCCCGCCAGCGCCCAGCAGATCGTCTTCGATCCGCGCAATCATCTGGAGAACGCGCTGCAGGCCGCGCGGCAGCTGGAGAGCCTGGCCAATGAGGCGCGCGCCCTTGCCGCCTCGCCCTACAGCCATCTGATGGAGTCCGACCGGTCCCTGCGCGACATGGCCGAGCTGGCGCGGACCGCGCGCGGCCTGGCGAGCCGGGCCGAAGCCCTGGAGCGGCAGTTCGAGACCCTCTATCCGGACGCGGTCCGCAGCCTGGATGCACGGACGGTCGACCGCGAGGGTCTGGCCCGCCAGGGCGAGGCGCGGCTGGACGCGGCGCGCAGGACAGCCGGCGACGTGGCGCGTCTGGCGGCGGACCTCGAGCGGCTGGGCGAGGCCCGGACGAACCGGGTGGCCGGCGCCCTCAGGGCCAGCGAGACCGCTGTGGGCCAGACCTCCGCAGCCCAGTCGACCAACCAGATGCTGGCGGTCCTGGCCGAGGAGATGGCCGGCCTGCGCACGATCCTTCTGGCCCAGGCCCGGCTGATGGCGGAGCAGACCGCGCGGGAGAGCGCGGACCGCGAGGCGGGAGAAGCCCTGCGGCGGGCCCGGTGGAGCGGAGGGCCGCGGGCGGTTCCCCGTCCGCCGGCCTTCGACCCGCTCTCGCGGGCGCGGGAGTAGGGCGATGGCGGTCGGGGTCGAAACGCCGAACGAACTGATGGTGGTGTTCTCCAACACCGTCTCGGCCGGCTTCGACGCCCTCCAGGGGGCGGTCGCCGGGGTGTTCGGGATGATGATCGTCCTGGTGGTCGCCCTGACCGGCGTCCAGTGGGCCCTCTCGCCCCAGCGCGACATCCTGGCGGCGGCCTTCGGCAAGGTCCTGCTGGTCGGCGTCTTCGCCTGGCTGATCAACGACTGGCAGGCCCTGTCGGAGACGATCTATGCGGGCTTCCTGCAGTTGGGCCTGACGGCGGGCGGCGGCGGCCTGACCCGGGAGGCCTTTCTCAATCCGGGCGCCGTCCTGTCCCAGGGCTGGACCATCGTCAAGGCGCTGGGGGAGACGCCCGCCCCAGTCGGCAATCCGCTGGACGTGGTCGGCAATATGGCCGACGCCTTGATCCTCGGCCTGGCCATGATCGGCATACTACTGGCCTTCGCCATACTCGCCCTGCAGATCATCGTCAGCCTGGTCGAGTTCAAGATCGTCACCCTGGGCGGCTTCGTGCTCCTGCCCTTCGGCATCTGGAGCCGGTCGGCCTTCCTGGCGGAGCGGCCGCTGGGCTATGTCGTCTCTTCGGGCCTCAAGGTCCTGGCGCTCGCCATCGTGGTCTCCGGCGCCCAGACCGTCTTCGCCCAGCTCCAGCCTTCCGCCAATCCCGACATCTACGAGGCCCTGACCATACTGGTCGCGGCCCTGCTGCTGGCCATGCTCGCCCTGTTCATTCCCAATCTCGCCGCCGCCCTGGTCACGGGCGGCCCGGCGCTGGGCGCGGGCTCGGCCCTGACAGGCGGCCTGGCGGTCGCCGGCGCCGGCGCCCTGGCGCTGGGCGGCGCGGGCGCCGTGGGACGCGGTCT
>NZ_JBKBML010000026.1:0-32144 GCF_046295775.1 Brevundimonas sp.
GCATTTCAGACTTTCTTGATCTTTGCATGGCACCGTTCGCGCGTTCGTCCACGCGCGTTCGATGAAATTCGGGGAACCCCAATGATGAAGGCCTGCTCAGCCCTGGTCGCCGCCTTGACCGTGACCCTGGCCGTCGCGGCCCCGGCCGTTGGTCAGTCGCGCGGCGTCAATGTCGAGATCGATCGTTCGACCCGCGTCTCGCTGCGCGCCCCGGCGGCGTCGGTCATCGTCGGCAATCCCGCCATCGCCGACGTGACCGTGGTGGACGCCAAAACCCTGTTCATCACCGGCAAGGGCTATGGCGTGACCGAGGTCGTCGCCGTCGATCCCATCGGCCGCACCGTTTTCCAGAGCCAGGTCGTCGTCACCGCGGGATCGAGCAACGCCGTCCGCGTCTGGCGCGGCGGCCGCGCCACCGAGATGGCCTGCGCCGGCGCGTCTTGCGCGCCCTCGATCCGTTCCAGCGGCGCCGCGGCGGCCGACGTCACGCCCTGAGACCAGACGGAATGATGCGCCCTCTCGCCGCAGCCTCGGCCCGATCACGCCGCCGCAAGTCGCGCGAGGGCGCCGCTGCGGTCGAGTTCGGCATCGTCGCCCTGCCCTTCTTCTTCATGATGTTCGCCATCTTCGAGATCGGCATGGTCTTCGTGACCAGCTCCCTGCTCGAGAACGCCACCATGGAGACCGCGCGCCTGGTCCGCACGGGCCAGGCATCGACACGCAACTTCGACAAGGCCGCCTTCAAGACCGAGATGTGCAGCCGAATGAGCATCTTCGCCGGCGACTGCGAAGGCCGCGCCGAGATCGACGTGCGCGAGGTCCCGGCCTTCGGCAATCCCGTACTGCCCGATCCGATGGCCGGCGGAACCTTCGACACAGGCCAGACGAGCTACGCCAACGGCCAGCCGGGCAGTCTGATGGTGGTTCGGGCCTGGTATCAGCAGCCGCTGGTGACCCCTTTCCTGTCGCAGGGCCTGTCGCGGCTGAACAATGGCAAGGCCATGCTGAGCGCCACCACCGCCTTCCGCAACGAGCCTTGGGGCTGGGGCGCCGGCGGATCGGGGAGCAACCCATGATGCGCCTGCTGCAACGCCTACGCCGCGACCAGCGCGGCCTCTCGGCGGTCGAGTTCGCCCTCCTCGCGCCGGTTATGGTCTTCTTCTATTTCGGCCTGGTGGAGTTCTGTCAGGGCTATATGGCCCAGAAGCGAATGGGCCACGTCGCCTCCCAGGTCGCCGACCTGGTGGCTCAGTCCGACGCCGTCACCGGCAGCCAGGTGGACGACATCTTCAACATCGGCGTGCTGATCTTGCGGCCGTTCACCGCCACAGGCCTCAGCCAGCGGGTCAGCAGCGTGACACGAGACTCGTCCGGCGTGGCCAAGATCGACTGGAGCCGGGGCTCGGGGATGACGGCCCTGACGCGCAACCAGGTCATCACCGGCATTCCAGCGGGCCTGATCGCCAATGGCGAGAGCCTGATCATGGCCGAGGCCGCCTACGACTATCGCTCGCCGGCCAACTACCTGATGCCCGGCATCACCACCTTCCAGCAGAAATACTATCTGCGGCCCCGGACGGTGAATCAGGTCGCCTACAGCAACTGATCGAGCGGCCCGATCAGGGCCTCGCGCAGGGCGCGGATCTTGGCCTCGGTCTCGGCGGTTTCGGCCGCCGGGTCGCTGTCGGCGGTGATGCCGGCCCCGGCCAGGGTGCGATAGGTCCAGCCCGCCTCGTCCCGCTCAAAGCCGGCGGTGCGGATCAGCACCGACGCCGTCAGGGCCCCCGCATCGTCAATGTGGAACAGGCTTCCGCACCAGGGACCGCGCGGCGGCTCCAGCGCGGCGATCACCTTCATGGCCTGATGCTTGGGCGCGCCGGTGATCGAGCCGGGCGGGAAGGCCGCCTCCAGAAGGTCGGCGGGGTCGACGCCCGACCGGGCGGTCGCCGACACGGTCGAGACCAGATGGTGGACCGTCGGCAGGGGCTCGACCTCGAACAGACGATCGACCCTGACCGAGCCCGGTTCCGACACCCGCGCCAGGTCGTTGCGCATCAGGTCGACGATCATCAGGTTCTCGGCCCGGTCCTTGGCGCTTTCGGCCAGGGCGCGCGCCTCGGCGGCGTCGGCGGCCGGGTCGGCGCGGCGCGGCCGCGTGCCCTTGATCGGCCGTGTCTCGATGCGCCCGCTCTCGGGATCGAAGGTCAGGAACAGTTCGGGCGAGTTTGACACCAGCGCCCGGTCGCCCATCCGCCAAGCCGCGCCATAGGCCGAGGCCCGGCCGGCCTGAAGCCGTGCGAACACGTCGAACGGGCTCGCGTCGGGTTTCAGCCGCCCATGCCAGGCGCGCGCGATATTGGCCTGAAACAGCTCTCCGGCGCCGATCCGCTCGACCAACTCGGCCACCGCCTGGCCGTAGCGCTGGGGCGGGGCTTCTTCGCTCCAGGAGGCGGCCGGCGCCGCAGCGGAGCTTCGAGGCGTCGCCGCATCCAGCCAGGCCAGCGCTTGGGCGCAGGACTGCCCAGCCTGAGCTTGGTCTTCGCCCAGACCGACGGCCGTCAGCCCGCGCGCGTCATGGTCGAACCTCAGCCAGGCCGGATAGCGCGCTAAAATCAGGTCAGGCCAGCCGCCGCCGCGTTCGCCTGTGGCCGCTCGAGCGCCCGCGTCATAGCTGGCCAGGCCGACCACGCCGCGGGCCCAGCCGGGCGCCTTCAGGGTCGCGAACAGTTCGCCGTCGACCCGCTGCGCCTCGATCATTGTTTCCGGCTCGACCGCGATCCATGACCGCTGTCCCAGCGGGCCGCCGTCCGACAGCAAGACCACCGCGCCGGGCCGGTGCGCAAGGCCCGCCGCGACCGTCATGGGATCGCGCCAATCCGTCGTCCGCCGCGCGGTGGCGGGCCAGGGTCTCATTCCACCAGCCGCTCGACCATTCGCACACGCGCGGCGTCATCTAAGCCCAAGGCTTGATCCGCATAGGCCTCCAGACTGCCGTATCGCGCCTCGGCGGCGGCGAAGGCGGTGTCCAGATAGGCTGCCTCCACGCCCAGGAAGGCCACCACCGCGTCGTCGGACGGCCGCCGCCCCGCGTGCTTCTCGATCTGGCGGGCAATAGCCGGTGCGCGGCCGACCAGATCGACAGCGCGGTTGGTCTCGAGATAATCCTCAAGCGCCGTCTCGCGATCCACGCCCAGCAGATGCAACGTTAGGGCGGCCAGCACGCCGGTCCGGTCCTTGCCCGCCGCGCAGTGGATCAGCACGGGGCGGTCGTTGTCGGCCAGATGCCGGAAGTAGCGCGAAAAGACGTCCTGGTGCGCCGGGTCGAACATCATCTCGGCGTAGGTGCGGCTCATGAATCGTCGGCCTGAGTCGGGGGTCAGGTCGCCGGACTTGAGGAAGGTCATGTGCGGCGCCTCGCGACCGTCGTCCACGCCGCCCTCTATGATCAGGCCGTCGAAGTCTGCGGGCCGCCGACTAGGCTGGTCGCGGCGCTCGCCGGGCCGGCGCAGATCCACCACGCAGCCGAGGCCGATCGCCCCCAGCGCCGCCACATCGCCCTCGGTCAGGCGCGCCTGATGGGCCGCGCGATAGAGCCGTCCCTTGCGGACGCGGCGGCCATCCGCCGTGGGATGGCCGCCGAAGTCGCGGAAGTTGTCCAGGGCCTCGAAGGCGTGCAGGCGGTCGCTCATGACCGCCTGCTTAATCCGCGCGTCCAACGCGTCAAAGTCAGTTCGTGGGCATCAGGGACGACAGGGCGTCCAGATAGTCGACGAAAGCCTTGCGCCCCGGCTCGGTCAGGCGCGCCCGCGTCAGGGGCTTCTTGCCCTGAAAGCTCTTGTCGATAGCCACGAAACCGGCATCTTCAAGCTTCCTCAGATGGACCGACAGATTGCCGTCGGTGACCTGTAGCCGCCCCTTGAGGTCGTTGAAGTCTGCGGCGCCGGCGGTGGACAGATAGGCCATGATCCCCAGCCGGACGCGGCCATGAATGACCTCGTCGATAAGGCCGATGTCGAAATCGTCGGCCATGGTCAGACCACCTCAGCCGGTTCCTGGCGCATCAGGATCAGGCCGGGGATCAGCGCGACAGCCATCAGCATCCCGGCGAAGACCAGATAGACCCAGACCGTGTGAGACAGGGCGCCGAATAGCACCGCGCCGCCAAAGGAAACCAGAGCCACCATGTTCATCCACTTCAGACCGCTCATGGCGGCGGCCACCAACCACGCGGTTCCGTAGGCGGCGAACACCAGGGACGGCATCAGACGCATCGGCGTCCAGTCGCCCGTCGAGAAGCCGACCGCCATCATGGAGAGCCAGACCGTAAAGATCAGATAGCCTACGCCGGACCAGGCTACTCCGATCGCCTCGTTGCGCACCGTGCTGGCGCCTGGTTTGGACTTCACGTTGCGGATCAGAAAAGCCAGGGCCACGGCAAAGGCCGCGCCGGCCGCCAGCCAGACCCAAAGCTGAGCCCAGGGGCTGACGTTGATCAGACCGCTTTGGATGGCCCAATGGGCCACGCTGGCGCTCCCGAAGATGACGGCCGCGGCGACCAGAAAGGGCCCGTTCAGGGGCGGTGCGTGGCGCCCCTCTTGAGCCAGGGCGCGGATGTAGGCGATGTCGTCCTGCGCCTGTGGCGCGGTGTTCTGAGCAGCCATGTCGACCTCCCGTCGTTGATGACACCAAGGTGCATGAAGAACTTTGCGTTGTAAAGTGATTTGTTTAGACGAAATCGTCCCCTCGCCTTATGCCGTGTTCATGCGCATGAGCTTCCACCGCATCGCCTATGAGGCGCTCGAGGTCTGCAACGCCCTGGAGATGGCGACGATCGACGCCGCCCTAGCTCGCACGGGGCTGGCCGCAGGTGCGCGCGCCCTGGACATCGGCTGCGGCAACGGGGCGATCGCAGTTCACCTGGCCGAGCGGTACGGACTGTCTGTTACGGCGGTGGAATTGGACCCGTCCATGGCCGCGCTGGCCCGCGCGCGCATCGAACGGTCCAAGGGCGCCGTCGTGCTGCAGGAAGGCCGGTCTGGAGACGTATTGAACGCCCAACCGCCGTTCGACCTGATCTCGGCCATCGGCTCGACCGATCCGGTCGGCGACGGCCGACGTGATCCGGCCGAGATTTTCGCCGGCCTGCGCGAGCACCTGACGCCCGGCGGCTGGCTGCTGTGGGGCGACCTTGTCTGGACCGATGCGCCGCCCGAGCCGCTGCGCCTGATCACCGAAATGAACAACACCTACGCCACCGACGCCGGGTGGCGCGCGGCGGCCGACCAAGCCGGGCTGGAGATCGTCTCGGCCGAAATGTCCTCGGCCGAGACCTGGAACCGCTACACCGCGACCATGGACCGGGCCGCCCGCGACTGGCTGGCCGCCAATCCGGACACAGAAGAGGCGCCGAACGTCCGCGCCTCGGCCGACCGGGTCAAGGCGATGTTCGACTTCGGTCGGCCCTATATCGGCTTCGGCCTTTATCTGCTGCGCCGGCCCGCAGGCTGACGCCGCTCAAGTCGCGAGCGCCCGCGGCGCAAGCCTAGCGACTCTTACCTGAACGGCGGCTCGTCGAAGGCGCGCAGCTTGCGCGAATGCAGTCGCGAGCCTTCCTGACGCAGCAGGTCCACCGCCCGGATGCCGATCTGCAGGTGCTCGGAGATCGAGCCCTCGTAGAAGCGGTTGGCCTGGCCCGGCAGCTTGATCTCGCCATGCAGCGGCTTGTCCGACACGCACAGCAGGGTGCCGTAGGGCACGCGGAAGCGGTAGCCCTGGGCGGCGATGGTGGCGCTTTCCATGTCGATGGCGACCGCCCGGCTCTGGTTGAAGCGCAGCGCCGACTTGGAATAGCGCAACTCCCAGTTCCGGTCGTCGGTGGTGACCACGGTGCCGGTGCGCAGGCGCCGCTTGACCTCTTCGCCCGGCGCGCCGGACACGATCTTGGAGGCGTCATAGAGCGCGCGCTGGACCTCGGCGATCGACGGGATCGGAATGTCCGGCGGCAGCACCGCGTCCAGCACGTGGTCGTCACGCAGATAGGCGTGGGCCAGCACATAGTCGCCGATCGTCTGGGAGGGACGCAGGCCGCCGCAGTGGCCGATCATCATCCAGACGTGCGGGCGGGTGACCGCCAGGTGGTCGCAGATGGTCTTGGCGTTGGACGGCCCCACGCCGATGTTGACCAGGGTGATGCCCTCCGCCCCTGGCGCGGTCAGGTGATAGGCCGGCATCTGGTGCTTCTTCCAGGCCGAGTCCGAGATCGCCGTCTGCGGGTCCGCTGTCTCGGCGGTGATCACCAGTCCGCCCGCGCACGACAGGGTCTGATACGGGCTGTCGGGATCGCGCACCTGCTCGATGGCCCAGCGCACGAACTCGTCGACATAGCGATTGTAGTTGGTGAACAGGATGTAGCTCTGAACATCGTCCACCGGCGTGCCGGTGTAGTGCTTCAGCCGCGCCAGCGAGAAGTCGGTCCTCAGCCCGTCGAACTGCGACAGGGGGAAGTCCTCGCCCAGGTCGAATAGGCCGTCGGAGATTTCGTCGCCGATGTGGGCCAGGTCGGTGGTCGGGAAATAGCGGGCGATCGAGGCGGTCTGCGACCGGTCGAGCGCCACGTCGGAGCCGTCCAGCACATAGGGGAAGGGGATTTCCTGCTCGGACGGCTCGACCTCGAAGGTCGCGCCATAGTCCTGTTGAAGCAGGGTCAGCTGTTCCAGCAGATAGGCGCGAAACAGATCGGGCCGGGTCACCGTGGTCGAATAGACGCCGGGCCGCGACAGGCGCGCATAGGCGCGCGTCTCGAGATTGGCCGGCCGTTCGCCGAACCAGCTGATCTTCAGTTGGGGATACGAAAAGAGCCCCTTTGCCCGGGCTTCGGCGTCGGCGCGCTCGCCGGTGTCCAGGAAGGTCTTCACCGCCCGGCGCAGATTGGCCACGGCGTCATCGTAAAGGGTTTGCAGGCGGTCCAGCGCCGCCTCGGCTGTCATCAGTTCTGTCATGGCCTCCTGTAGCGAAGCTTCGTGACCTTGGCGAGACGGCTCAGCCCAGTTCGCGATGCAGGAAGGCCGTCATGTCGTCCAGCACCGGGGCCTTCTTGCGGAACAGGGGCGAGAAGGTCGCGATCAGGTCGGCGTGGTCCAGGCCGGGATAGAGCTTAGCCTCCGACCGGCCGCCGACCGCCTTCATGCGGGCATCCAGAATGGTGGTGTCCTCGGCGTGCACGACCACGTCATCCGTCCCGTGGCCCAGCCACAGCGGCGGGGCGTCGGCGCGGGCGAAGGTGACGGGCTGCGTCAGGGTCGGGTCAGGCGCCCGGCCGAAGGCGTTGACCGAGGCCGGCACGTCGAACGGCAGGAAGTCATAAGGCCCGGCCAGACCCGCAGCCGCCTTGATCAGGTCGGGCCGCCCGACGGCCTGCATGTAGCGGCGATCCAGCGCGATCATCATGGCCAGATGCGCCCCGGCGGAGTGCCCCGCGACCGCCAGTCTGGCGCCGTCGCCGCCGTAGTCGCGCGCCAGGTCGCCGGCCCGCGCCGTCGCCGCCGCCGCATCCTCGATGAAGGACGGAAAGCGCACCTGAGGCACGATGCGGTAGTCGGGCAGGAAGACGACAAAGCCCCGCGCCGCGATCGCCTGGGCGGCCCAGCCATAGACGTCGCGCGAGCCGGAATCCCAGCCGCCGCCGTAGAAGAAAACCACCACCGGCAGATCGCGCGCCCCGGTCGGAGCATAGACGTCCATGGTCTGGCGCGGGTCGTCGCCATAGGCCAGGCCGCGCGCCACGCGTCGGGCACCGCGATCGCGCGGTCCCAGGGTGTTCAGCAGCGACAGGGGCGAGCAGGCCGCCGTCAGGGCGCCCAGCGCGCCTGCGAAAACGCCTCTACGGGTCATTCGGTCTCTCGTGGATCATGCGACGTCGCACAGATACGCGCGCCAAGTCCGTTCGGCTCACTCAGCGCGCGCCGGCGATCAATCCGCCGCAGTCGGCGTCTTCGGCCAGACCGGGATCGACGAAGGCGAACAGGGCCGCGACGGGCGCGACGAGGGCGCCCAGCAATCCGGTGATGCCCGCCTGCGCCGCGACCGCGCCGGTGTCGACACCGATGCGGGGCTGCTGCAACGGCCCGCTGACGGTGATCGGCGCCCAGACGCGCAACAGGCGCGGCTTCTTGGTCTCCCCGTCCAGACGCAGGTTCATCTGCTCCGAGCCCAGATCGATGGCGCCTTCGCCCTTGGTCAGGACCACGTCGGTGTCGATCACCAGGGTGCGGGCCGTCGCCGTGCCGCCCCTCACCGTAAAGTCGGCGACAGCGCAGCGGATCGGGCTTTCGCTGACGTCGCCGCTGAACAGTCGGCGCAAGCCCG
This sequence comes from Brevundimonas sp., assembly GCF_046295775.1. GTDB lineage: Bacteria > Pseudomonadota > Alphaproteobacteria > Caulobacterales > Caulobacteraceae > Brevundimonas. Next base: position 8,365 of record NZ_JBKBML010000026.1, read on the forward strand.
CGCCGACGTTGATGCCCAGCAGTTCGGCAAAGGCGGAGCGGATGCGCCCCTGGGGCACGACCAGGCTCAGCGAGCCGTTCGATCGGCCGGCGAACTCGCTGATGGAGCGGCCCGGCCCTTCCAGCTTGGCCCGGCCCAGCGCTCTGCCCGTCACCGTCGGCGCGCCGTCGCGCGCGGGGATGATGGCCTCCAGCGGATAGCCGGACAGGCGGAAGTCCACCGTGCTGTTGGGCATGTCGTCGGTCGCGTCGATGCGAGCCGTGCCGTTCAGTTCGCCCTGGCTGAAGGTGAAGCTGACAGGATCCAGGTTCAAGATGCCGTCCTTCAGCGCGGCACCCAGATCGACCTGCCGGACGGCGAAGGTGTTGCGCTTGACCGAGCCGGCCTTGAAGCTGAGGCGGCCGTCCATCTGGCGCAGGCGATCGGTCTGCAGCGGCGCGTCGGGCAGCAGCTTTCCGGGCGCGCCTGAGTGGGCCACCGTGCCGCCCGAGGTGACCTGGGGCTGGGCGCCGAGCACCGCGGCCAGGTCGTCCAGATCCAGCGAACGCGACGTCAGATCAGCCTCGACCCGCAAACGGTCGTCGATCCGATCGACCTTGAGGTCGCCCGCCAGGTCAGAGGACCCCACGCGCCCCGCGAAGTCGGCGAAGGTCCACAGGGTCGCGTCGCGCGTCAGCGTCCCGGCCAGTTCATAGGGCGGCGTATTGGGCGCGACCACGCCGGTCAGGGCGTAGAGGTCATTCAAATCCTGGCCCCGCATGGCCAGACGCGCCTGAAAACTGCCCAGGTCAAAAGGCCGCGTGATGGCGCCGTCGGCGCGCAGGCGGGTGCGCGCGCCCTCCAGTTCGGCGGTGAAGCGATAGGGCCGGTCGCGGCGAATATTGACGAAGGCGCCGCCCTCGATGGTCAGGGTCAGGGGCGCGCCGTTGATCTCGCCCTCGCCTTCCAGGCGGAAGCCGGTTTGGCCCGGATCGGCGGAGGCCGCGGCCTCGCGGGCGTTGACGACGGCTTCCAGGGTGATGCCGCGCCGACGTTCCTCGACCGACAAAGCCCCATCGGTTATGACCAGCCGCTCGATCAAAGGCAGTCTGGCGCCGCGCCCGTCGTCGGGCCGGTCGGCGTTCAGGTCCCAGCTGCGGCGGCCTTCTTCATCGGCGATCAGGACCAGCTGAGGACGGGTGATCGCCAGCAGCGGCATTTCGATCTGGCCGCGCAGCAGGCGGCTGAGGCGGGCCGACGCCTCGATGCGCGACACGCGCGCCGTGTCCTCGTCCCGCGCCCAGGACGGACCGCCCACCGTCAGCTGGTTGACGGTGACGGACGGCGTCCAGCTGAACAGCTTGACGTCCAGATCGCCGTTCAGGGCGATCTCGCGGTCATACTGGACCGAGGCCCAGCGTCCGATCGGCCCACGCAGCCAGTTCCAGTCGAACAGGAGCAGAAACACGACGAGAGCCGCGAACAGGATTAGCACGCCCAGCGCCGCGCCCTTTTCCACCGGACCCGGATGGCGAAAGGCGCGATAGACCGGATCGTTTTCACGCACCCAGCCGCCGAACGCGCGGGCGCGAACGCCGACAGGGGCCAGCGCGCCGTCGCGCCAGCCCCTCCAGTTCAGTCGATCTTTCAATCCCTTGGTCAGCGCGCCGCTCTCCTTGAAGAGACCTCAACGCGCGACCCGCCGTATGGTCGCGTCAGCGTTGCTCGGCGTCCGGCCCGATGAAGCGGTTCAGCCAGCCGAACACCTCATTGTGCCATTGCAGGCTGTTGGCCGGGCGGAGCACCCAGTGGTTCTCGTCGGGGAAGAAGACCAGCCGGCTCTCGACGCCGCGTCGCTGCAGGGCGGTGAAGGTGGACAGGGCTTGGGTGGTCGGCACGCGGAAATCGCGGTCACCCTGGATCACCAGCATGGGGTCGCGCCAGTTACGCACGTGGTTGGCGGGATTGAACTGCTGATAGGCGCGCGGATTGTCGTAGGGCGTGCCGCCGTTCTCCCATTCGGTGAACCACAGCTCTTCGGTGGCGTACCCCATGCCGAAGGTGTCGAAGATGCCGTCATGGTTGACTAGGCACTTGAACTCGCCCGGCCAGTTTCCGGCGATCCAGTTGACCATGTAGCCGCCGTAGGATGCGCCCAGCGCGCAGGCCCGATCACCATCGAGAAAACGGTATTGCTGCTGTGCGTAGGCCCAGCCCTTCTGCAGGTCTTCCAGCGGGCGGTCGCCCCAGTGCTGGCTGATCGAGTCGGTGAAGGCCTGGCCGTAGCCGGTCGAGCCGTGAAAATCGATCATCACCACCGCATAGCCCGCGCCGGCGTAGGTGGACGGGTTCCAGCGGTAGGACCAGCTGTTGCCGAACGAGCCCTGCGGCCCGCCATGGATCAGGAAGGCGACCGGATACTGTCGGCCTTCGACATAGCCCGCGGGCTTGATGACATAGCCGTGCACCGTCTCGCCGTTCCAGCCGGGGAAGCTGAACTGCTCGGCCTCGCCGAAGGTTTTGGCGTCCAGCGACGGGTTCACATTGGTCAGGCGACGCGGCATTTCGCGGCCGAGATAGGTCTTGAACCAGAGGTCCGACGGCCGATCCAGCGCGTCCTCGGCGAAGACGAAGCCCGAGGGGGTCTGGGCGAAGGCCGAGACGTGGCCGGGCCCGGTCACCGGCGTCACCACGCCGTTCCTCGTATCGATGGCGAACAGCCGCGTCTGACCCACGTCGCCGGCGGTGGTGTACAGCGTCTGGCCGTCGGCGGACCATTGCAGGGTGTCGGCCGAGCGATCCCAGTTGGCCGCGATCTGGCGGGTCTGGCCGGTCGCCACGTCCTTCAGGAAGATGGCGTATTTGTCGGCCTCAAAGCCCGGTCGGGCCATGGCGCGATAGGCCAGGGTGCGGCCGTCGGGCGAGAACACCGGGCCGGTGTCCCAGGCGGGGTTGTCGGCGGTCAGGTTCTCGAACGTGCCGTCGCCGGTCAGGGCGTTGGTGCGCCACAGGTCGAAGTTGGTGCTCCACGGCTCGGACTGGCCCTTCAGCCGCGCCGAGAAGACCACCGATTCACCGTCGGGCGCGAAGGTGAATTCGCTTTCGTCGCCGAACGGTTTTGAGGGCGTGTCGCCGTCGAAGCCCTTGGTCACCCACACCGCCTCGCCGGCGCGCCCGCTGGCGGCGATCGGCAGGACGAACAGGTGGTTCTGGGTGTGATCCTCCCAGGTGTCCCAGTGGCGCACGAACATGCGATCATAGACTTGGGCGGTGGACTTACGCTCGCCCTGGGCCTTGGCGCGCTCGACCGAGCAGGCCAGGTCGGCGCAGTCGGGATAGACGGCCAGCGACACCGCGACCTTGTCGGCGCGCGGGCTGAGGCGATAGGCGTTCACATCGGTGGGCAGGCGCGTGACCTGCACCGGATTGGCGCCCGAGGCGTCGGCGCGCCAGACCTGGCTCGACCCCGAACGACCCGACAGGAAGTACAGATTGCCGTCAGCGCCCCAGCGCGCGGTGTTGGCCCCGCCCTCGTTGATCGCCAGGCGACGCGGCGCGGCCTCGCCCTCGATGTCGCGGATCCACAGGGTGGTGGCGCGGCGGTTGGCCTCCACGTCGGTGGCCGTCACCGAATAGACGACGCGGCGGCCGTCGGGCGACACCTGCGGATCGGCCAGGCGGTTCAGCCCGATCATGTCCTGATAGGTGAAGGCGTCCGGCGTCGCGGCCGGATGCGGCGCGGGTGTCGTCGGCATGGCCGGCGCGCCCGATACGGCGGGCGCGGGTTGTGCTTGCGCCAAGGCCGGCACGGCAGTGATCAGGGCCAGGGCCGCGACGGCCCCCGAGAGCAGCGAATGGCGACGCATGGGCAAGCTTCCTCAAAATCCGAGGTCGTCAGCCGTAGCACCGCCGGGGGTGCGACAAAAGATCAGGGGCTCTCGGCGGTCCAGCGGTCCGTCCAGTCCAGGATCTCCTGCTGCCAGTCGACCCAGTTGCGCGCCTTCAACACCCAGTGGTTCTCGTCCGGGATGTGGACGTAGCGGCTGGGGACGCCGAGCCTTTGCAGCGCCGAGAAGGTCGCCAGCCCCTGTTCCTCGGGCACCCGGAAATCGCGCGAGCCGTGCAGCACCAGCATCGGCTTGGACCAGTTCGAGACATAGGTCTCGGGGTTGTGACGGTCGTAAAGTTCCTTGCGCTCCCAGCTGGGCCCGCCGAACTCCCAGATGAAGTTGCCGATATCCATGGCGTTCATCAGCTGCGGCACGTCGAAGACGCCCGCGTGATTGACCAGGCAGCGCCAGGGCTCGTTCCAGCGGCCGGCGATCATGTTGACCATATAGCCGCCATAGGAGGCGCCCAGCGCGCAGGCGCGGCCGCCGTCGATCCAGGGATTGGCCGCGGTCGCCGCCTGCCAGCCCTTTTGCAGATCCTCCAGCGGACGGTCGCCCCAGTGATCGTTGATCGCGTCGGTGAAGGCCTGGCCGAAGCCGGGCGAGCCGTGGAAGTTGATCATCACCACGGCGTATCCGGCCGCCGTATAGACCTGAGGATTCCAGCGATAGGACCAGCTGTCCGTCCAGGGTGACTTGGGCCCGCCGTGGATCAGATGCACGGCCGGATAGCGTCGCCCCTCCACGAAGCCGGCGGGCCTGAAGACCCAGCCCTGCACCGGTTCGCCGTTCCAGCCGGCGAAGGTGAACAGCTCGGGCTCGGGCAGGTCCAGCCGCGCCAGGACCTCGGCGTTGTGATCGGTCAGACGGCGCGCCTCGCCCGAGCCGCGCCGGACCCACAGCTGGGTGGGGCTGGTGAAGCCGTCCTGGGCCCAGACCAGAACGCCGCGCGCCTCGTCATAGGCTGAGACCGCGCCCTGATCCGTCAGGGCGGTGACGCGGCCGGTGCGGGCGTCGATTTCAAACAGCTTCTGCTGCCCGTTGTCCGAGGCGGTGACGTAAAGCGCCCGCCCGTCAGAGCGCCACGACAGGCCGCCCGGACCGCGATCCCAGTCGGTCAAGGCGCGGGCGTTCGATCCGTCGGCTTCGGCCACCATGACCACCGGCTGATCGCCCCCGACGTTCTCGCGCCGGCCGGCCAGCCAGGCCAGGCGTCGACCGTCGGGCGAGAAGACCGGTGCGCCGTCGGGCGCGGCGTTGGCCTCGGTCAGATTGACCGCCTCGCCGCCGGCAAGCGGTACGCGGAACAAGTCGGTGTTGTTCGTAAACGCCTCGGTGCGGCCCTGAGTCTGGGTGGAGAAGACCACCTGCGTCGCGTCGGGACTGACGGTGAAGGCGTTGTCCCCGCCCTGGGGTCGCGAGGGCGTGTCGGCGTCCAGGCCTGGCGTCAGAGGACGCGGGGCCCCGTCGCCCAGGCCGGACCCATTCAGCGGCTGCACGAACAGTTGGCTGCGCCGCCCGTCGTTCCAGCTGTCCCACGGCCGGAGCGGCAGGCGGTCGAAGGTGCGGACCTTGGACTTGGACTGGCTGCGGGCGTCCAGCCGGTCGCGGCTGCATTGCAGCGTGTCGCAATCCACGAACACCGGCGCGGACAGGATCAGCGATCGGCCGTCCGGGGCCACTTGGAAGTGGGTCACCTCGACCGGCAGGGTCGTTACCTGCACCGCCGCGCGGCCCTCGCGATCCATGCGCCAGACCTGGCTGGAGCCGCCGCGCGAGGACAGGAAGTATATGGCGCGGCCGTCCGGCGCCCAGCGGCCCGTGGCGGCGCCGCCGTCCGAAGCGCCCAGGCGGCGAGGCGTCCCGCCCTCGACATCGACCAGCCACAAGGCGCTGACGCCCCTGTCATTCTCCCAGTCCGTGGTCCGCAGGCCGTAGAGCACCTGCCGGGCGTCGGGCGACAGGCGCGGATCCGACACACGCTCCATCATCGCCAGGTCGCGCAGGCCCAGACCCGAGCGGGCCGTCGCCTGCCGTGCCTCTGCGGCGGCGGTCGCGGCCGTCTCCGGCGAGGCCTGGGCGCACGCCGCCTCGCCGGACAGACCGATCATCAGGGCCGAAAGGCCCGCCGCCGCCAGATACCGCACCATCCGCCCACTCCCGAAACCGTCAATGCGAAAGGGCTAGCGTGGCGGCGGCCAAACGCCAAGGCGGCGTCTTGCCCCGCGTCGCGCGAGCGGCGACAAGCGGCAGGCATGTCGTCCGCATCCCCGCCCGCCAGATCGAACCGCGACCACATCGTCGATGTGCTTATCGCCGAGCGGGCCCCGCGCCTGACGGGCTCGCCCGCCTGGCCGGCGATCCGTCCGGCCCTGTATCGGCTGCTGGGCTATCGCGAGGCGCGCGCCATGGCCGACGGCATCGCCGGCCTGTCGGGCCGAGAGGCCCTGGCCTATGTCTCGAACCTGCTGGACCTGAAGGTCTCGACGCTGAACCTGGACCGCATCCCGGCGACGGGACGCTGCATCGTGATATGCAACCACCCGACTGGCATCGCCGACGGCCTGGCCGTGCATGACGCGATCCGCAAGCGGCGCGACGACGCCATCTATTTCGCCAACGCCGACGCCCTCAGGGTCTCGCCGCGCCTGGGCGAGACGGTCATCCCCGTGGAATGGGTGCTGGACAAGCGCACGCGCGAAAAGACCCGCGCCACCCTGGCCGCCGCGCGCGATGCGTTCGAGGCCGAGCGCTGCCTGGTCATGTTTCCCGCCGGGCGACTGGCGCGGGTGGGCAAGGACGGCTCACTCATCGATCCCGACTGGGCGCCCACGGCCGCCTCCCTGGCCAGGAAATACGACGCCCCCATCGTGCCCGTCCACGTCGCCGGCCCGACGTCGAAGCTGTTCCATATGTTCGACCGGTTCTCGACCGAACTGCGCGACGTGACCCTGTTCCACGAGATGCTGAACAAGAAGAAGCAGGCGTTTCGCCTGTCCGTGGGTCTGCCGATCCCGCCCTCGCGCATCGACGCGGACGCCGCGCGCGCCACCTATGCGCTCAAAGCGTTTGTCGAGCGGATGCTGCCGGGCCAGCCGGACGCGGAGTTCGCATGAGGATCCACCTGCCCGACGCCGAGGCCACCGCGCGCCTGGGCCAGGCGATTGCGCCCCTGCTGCGGCCGGGCGAGGCGGTGCTGCTTTACGGCCCGCTGGGCATGGGCAAGTCGACCCTGGCCCGCGGCCTGATCCGCGCTCTGACCCGGCCTGAAGAAGACGTGCCCAGCCCGACCTTCACCCTGGTCCAGTTCTACGAAAGCGACCCGCCGATCGCCCATTTCGACCTCTATCGCCTGACGCGCCCGGAGGAGGCCTTCGAGATCGGCCTGGACGAGGCTCTCGACGAAGGCTGCGCCCTGATCGAATGGCCCGAACGCCTGGGCGACGATCCCGCACAGTTTCTCGGCCCCGACCGCCTGATCATCACTTTGGAAGAGACGGGCGGCGATAGGGACGAAAACACCAGAGCTGCGACCGTTTCCGGCGCAGGGGCGTGGGAAGCCCGCATCGGAGAGTTGAATGTCTGACCGCGCACCCCTGATCGACGCTTTCCTCGACGCCCTCGACTTGGGCGTAAGCGCGCGACGCCCCCTGCCCGGCGACGCCTCGACGCGCCGCTATGAGCGGCTGATCCGGTCAGGCCAGCCGTCGCTGATGCTGATGGATCAGCCGCCGGCGGCGGAGAGCCGTCCGTGCGCCCCCGACTGGAGCCCCGAGCGGCGCCGCGCAGAAGGCTGGAATGCGGTCGCGCGCCTGTCGGCCGGGCGCATCGAAGCCTTCACCGCCGTGGCCGAGCATCTGCGGTCGCTGGGACTGTCCGCGCCCGGCGTTGTGGCCGTCGATGCGGCGAACGGCCTGGCGGTGCTGGAGGATTTCGGCGACGCCCTGTTCGCCCGCGTCATCGAGGACGGGGAGCCCGAGGTGCCCCTATATCTGACCGCCGTCGAGGCGCTGGCCCGGCTGCATGAAGCCGGGGCGCCGCCCGAGGTGCTGAGCGGTCCCGGCGGCGACTGGCCGATCCTGACCTATGACGAGACGGCGCTGCAGGGCGGGGCAGACCTGTTCGTGGAATGGCTGCCGAAGCTGGACGAGCGGGTGCGGTTCGACGCAGCCGCCGTCGACGCCTGGCGCGAGGCCTGGGCGGCTATCGTCGCCTCGGGCGCGGCGGGCGCCTCGGTGCTGGCCCATCGCGACTATCACGCCGAGAACCTGATCTGGCTGCCCGAGCGCGACGGCGCGGCGCGGGTCGGCATGATCGACTTCCAGGACGCGGTGCGCGCCCACCCCGCCTGGGACCTCCACTCCCTGTTGCAGGACGCCCGCCGCGACGTGTCGTCCGCCTTGGAGGCCGAAGCGCTGGAGCGCTATTTCGTCTTGAGACCCCACACGGACCGCGCCGCCTTCATGGCCGACTACGCCGGGCTCGCGGCGCTGAACGAGGCGCGGATCATCGGCGTCTTCGCGCGGTTGATCGCGCGCGACGGCAAGCCGCGCTACCGCCAGTTTCTGCCGCGCATGTGGGGCCATCTGAACGCCAATCTGGATCAACCGGCCCTTGCGCCCGTCGCACGCTGGTTCGACGCCCATGTGCCGGCCGAGGTGCGCGTATGACGCCCGGCGCCGCTCCACAGACCGCCATGGTGTTGGCCGCCGGTCTGGGCACCCGCATGCGTCCCCTGACGAACGATCGGCCCAAGGCCCTGGTCGAGGTCGGCGGCCGCGCCCTGATCGATCATGTGCTGGATCGGCTAGCGCAGGCGGGCGTCCAGAACGCGGTGGTCAATGTCCACTGGTTCGCGGATCGGCTGGAGGCGCACCTGGCGGACCGCGAAACGCCGCGCATCAAGATTTCCGACGAACGCGCCGAACTGCTGGAGACGGGCGGCGGGCTGAAGAAGGCGCGGCCCTTGCTGGGCGACGACCCGGTGTTCGTGGCCAATATCGACAGCGTGTGGATCGACAGGGGCGATGCCCTGGCCGAGCTGGCGCGGCTGTGGGATCCGTCGCGGATGGACGCCGCCCTACTGCTGGCGCGCCGCGAGGGCTCCATCGGCTTCGAGGGCGATGGCGATTTCTTCAGGGCCGAAGACGGCCGCCTCACCTTCCGAGGCGACGCGCCTAGCGCGCCCTTCGCCTATATGGGCGTGCATATCACCCGGCCGGGCTATGCGGATGCTGGTCCCGACGGCCCCTTTTCACTCAGTCCGCTGTGGCGGCGTTCGGCGGCCGAGGGTCGGCTGTTCGGCTGCGTCCTGGACGGCGACTGGATGCACGTCGGCGACCCGCAGGCGCGTAAAAAGGCCGAGGCGCGGCTGGGCAGCGAGGCGTGACGTCGTTCGACCCCTTCGCCGGGTCCGGCCCGCGCTGGTTCACGATCGCCGCCCAACGGCCGTTCCTGGAAGACCTGGCCAGCGGCGTGCTGGCCTGGCTGGGCGAGGCCTCGCCCGAGGTCCTGTCGGACGCCATCATCCTGCTGCCCAATCGACGCGCCGCGCGCGCCTTTTCGACCGCCCTGGCGCGAGCGGCCGGCGCGAGGCCGGTGCTGCTGCCCGAGGTTCGTCCGCTGGGCGACCTAGAGGAGGACGAGCCGCCCTTCGCCCCCGGCGCGCTCGGACTGGACCTGCCGCCCGCCATCGCGCCCCTGCGACGCCGGTTCGAGATGGCGCGCATGATCGTCGAGCGGTTCGACGCGGATCTGACGCCGCTGCGGGCGCTGGAGCTGGCCGACGCGCTGGGCGGCTTTCTGGATTCCTGCCAACTGGAGGAGATCGTGGAGCCCGCCCGCGTGGCCCATCTGGTCAAGGGCGAGATGGCGCGACACTGGGAGCGGTCGGCGCAGTTTCTGTCCCTCGCCGTCGAGGCCTGGCCCGAACGGCTCAAGGCGCTGGGCCTGGTCGATCCGGCGTGGCGGCGCGCCACCCTGCTGCGACGCCTGGCCGAGACCTGGGACGCCGAGCCGCCCGCCCGCCCGGTCATCGCCGCCGGCTCGACAGGCACGCTGCCGTCTGCCGCCGACGTGCTGGGCGCGGTGGCGCGGGCGCCCCAGGGCTGCGTCGTCGTGCCCGGTCTGGATCAGGCTCTGGACGAGGCGGCCTGGTCCAAGATCGAGGAGGCGCATCCGCAGGCGGCGCTGAAACGGCTGCTGGAACGGCACGGCGTCGAGCGTGCGGCCGTCCGCCCCTGGCTGAGCTCCGAGGTCGAGACGGCGCGCTCTCGCGTCATCCAGGAGGCTCTGCGGCCCGCCGAGGCGACGGACGACTGGCGCGGCGCCATCCGCGATCTGCGTGCACGCGTCTGGGCCGATCGCTCCGCCGACCCCATCGCCGAAGGGCTGAAGGGCCTGTCGCTGCTGACCGTCCGCGCCGAGGAGGAGGCCGCCTCCGCCATCGCCCTGATGATGCGCGAGGCGTTGGAGACGCCGGGCCGCACCTGCGCCCTGGTGACGCCGGACCTGGATCTGTCACGCCGGGTCGAGGCGCGGCTGGAGCGCTGGGGCATCACGGCGGACTCTTCGGCGGGCGCGCCCCTGGCCCTGACCGAAGCCGGCGGCCTGGTTCAGCTGGCCGCGCGCTGGATGGCCGACCCGCTGTCGCCCCAGACCCTGCTGGCCCTGCTGAAGCACGCGCGGCGTCGCCCTGAGCTTTCAACCGAGATCGCGGCCCGCACTCTGGAGGGCAAGGGGCTGCGCGGCCCGCGTCCGCGCGATTGGACCGCCCTGTTGCGCAAATTGGAGCAGGCCGGCCAACCGCGCGACGGCCAGGCCGCGCCCTCGCCCGAACGCCTGGCCCGCCTGAGCGAGGCGCGAAGCCTGGCCGAGACCCTGCAGGGTCTGGTCGAGGCGGCGCGCGCGCCCTTCGCCGGCGGCCGGGCGCCCTTGGACAAGGCCGCGACCGCCCTGACCGAACTCATCGAGGCGCTGGCCGGGCCCGCCGCCTGGGCCGGGCGGGACGGCGAGGCGGCCGCGGGTCTGATGTCGGCCCTGATCGAACAGGGCGAGGCCCTGGGCGGCGTCACCCCCGACGAGCTAGCGGCTTTGGTCGCCGAACTGATCGCGGCCGAAACCGTGCGCACCGGCGGCGCCAGCCATCCGCGACTTCGCATTCTGGGCGCCATCGAAGCGCGGCTGGCGCGGGCGGATCTGATGATCCTGGCGGGGCTGGAGGAAGGCGTCTGGCCCCGGCCCGCGCCAACCGATCCCTTCCTTTCGCGACCCATGCGCAAGGCCTTGGACCTGCCCGCGCCCGAGCGGCGGCTGGGTCAGACCGCGCAGGACTTCGTCCAGGCCGCCTGCGCGCCCGAAGCGGTCATGGTGGTGCGCGAGCGTCGCGGCGGTCAGCCGGCCGTTCGGTCACGGTGGCTGTGGCGGCTGGAGATGCTGGTCAGCGGCGCACATGGCGAAACCACGCCCGTGACCATCGCCGCGCCCGACGCGGTGCTGAGCCTGACCCGCGCGCTGGATGCGCCGGCGCGCGCGACGCCCGACTATGCGCGCCGCCCCGAGCCGCGCCCCCCGGTCCACCGCCGGCCGCGCAATCTGCCCGTGACCAGCATCGAGCGCTGGGTGCGCGATCCCTACGCCATCTACGCCTCGCGCGTGCTGGGGCTGAAGAAGCTGGATCGGCCGGGCGCCTCGGCCGAGGCCATGGCCCGCGGCACCGCCATCCACGCGGCGCTGGAGACCGTAGTGCGGACCTGGCCCGACGCTCTGCCCGAAGACTGCGCCGAACAGATCGAAGCCTGGCTGATCCACGAGATCGACGCTGCGGGTTTCGAGGATCACGCCATGGCCCGCGAACGTCCCCTGGCGGCCAACTGCGCCCGCTGGCTGGAAGGCTTCGAGCGGGCCCGGCGCGCGCGTGGCGCCCAGCTTCTGGTCGAGCAGTCGGGCGCCCTGACCTTTAACGCGCCCGGCGGGCCGTTCACCGTCACCGCCAAGGCCGATCGGATCGAGCTGGATGCGACGGGCGCAGCGGTCATCGACTTCAAGACCGGCTCCGCGCCCCAGGCCAAGCAGGTGGCCGCCGGCTTTGCGCCACAGCTGACCCTGGCGGCCGCCATCCTGGCCGAGGGCGGCTTCCCCGCCCCGCCGACCGAGGCGACCGAGCTTCTCTATGTCCAGCTGACCGGCCGTCGCGAGCCCGGCAAGGTCACCGACGTCGGGGCCGAAGGCGCGGCCTTCATGGCCGAGCGCGAGCTGGCGCGGCTCAAGGCCGGGGTCGCCCTTTTCGACGACGAAGCCATGCCGTATCGCAGCTGGGTCGCGCCCCAGTTCATGGGCACCTTCGGCGGCAATTTCGACCATCTGGCGCGCGTCTGGGAATGGCACGTCGCTGGGGCCGAAGAAGAAGGAGCGCAATGACCTCGCCCCTCTCTCCCGCCGACATCGCCCGCGCCAACCAGGCCGTCGCCGCCGATCCCGGCCTGTCGGTCTTCGTCACCGCCAACGCCGGCTCGGGCAAGACCTCGACCCTGGTCAACCGGGTGGCGCGCCTGCTGCTGAAACGGGTGCGGCCCGGCGACATCCTGTGCATCACCTACACCAAGGCCGCCGCCGCCGAGATGCAGACGCGGCTGTTCGACAAGCTGGGCGGCTGGGCCGTCGCCGACAACACGACGCTGTCAGAGTCCTTGGCGGCTTTGGACGGGCGCGACCCCCGGTCCCTGACCGCCGAAGAGCTGTCGGAGGCCCGGCGGCTGTTCGCCCGCGCGCTGGAGACGCCGGGCGGGCTGAAGATCCAGACCATCCACGCCTTCTGCGAAAGCCTTCTACGGCGCTTCCCGCTGGAGGCCGGCGTAGCGCCGGGGTTCGAGGTGCTGGAGGACCAGGCGGCCCTGGCCCTGTCGCACCGTGCGCGGGCGGACCTGGCGCGGGCGGCGCTGAACCAGCCCGACGGCCGTGTGGGCCGGGCCTATTCACATTTCGCGGTCGAGTTGGCGTTCGACGCCTTCAACGCCCTGCTGGGCGTGATCGAGGCGAAGCGCGAAAGCCTGAACGCCTACCTGCTGGCCATCGCCGAAGGCCGCGCGCCCAGCCCCTATCACCTGACCGGCGTCACGCCGGACGAGACGCCGCAGAGGCTGTCCGACGACTTCATGCGCTACCTGGACCGCACCGACTGGATCGCGGCGGCGGACGGCCTGGCCGGCGGCGGCGCCTCGGATCAGGCCTGCGCCCAGCGCATGCGGGCCGTCCAGACGGACTGGAGCTTCGACGCCCTGGCTGCGGTGTTCCTGACCTCGGTCGGCGAGCCGCGTGCGCGTCTGGCCACCAAGGGCGCGCCGCCACAAGCGGCCGAGTTCCTGACTCGGACCAGCGGCCAATATCTGGCGACCCTGCAGCGCGTCCGGGCGGCCCGCGTCGCCGATGAGACCATGAAGGTGCTGGCGCTCGCCGACGAGCATCACGCGCTTTACGAGACGGCCAAGGCCGAGGCCGGCGCGCTGGACTTCACCGACCTGGTCAGCCGCACCGCCGACCTGCTGACCCGCCGGGCCGACGCCGCCTGGGTGCTGTACAAGCTGGACGGCGGGATCGAGCACGTCCTGATCGACGAGGCGCAGGACACGGCGCCCGAGCAATGGGCCATCGTGCGCGCCCTGACCGAGCCCTTCTTCGCGGGCGACGGAAGCGAGCGTCCCACCGACGTTCCGGCGCGCACCGTCTTCGCCGTGGGCGACGAAAAGCAGTCGATCTACTCCTTCCAAGGCGCCCGTCCCGAACGGCTGCGTCAGGAAGCTCAGGTCTATGACCAGGCCGTGCGCCACGCCGGCCACACCTTCCAGGAAGTGCCGCTCGACACCTCGTTCCGCTCGACCGAAGAAGTGCTGGCCTTCGTGGACGCCGCCTTCCACCCTCCCGAACGCGCCCGCGCTCTGGTCGGCGAGACCGGCGAGATTCCGCGCCACCTGCCCGCGCGGCTGGGCCAGCACGGCTCGGTCGATCTGTGGCCGCTGTTCCAGGAGCCAGCGGTTGAGCCGCCAGAGGCCTGGACCGCGCCGGTCGATCAGGAAGGCCCGCAGAGCGCCCGCAAACAGCTGGCCCGCGCCCTCGCCCGCGAGAGTCGCCGCCAGGTCGAGGCGGGCGTGATGATCCATGATCGCAAGGCGCCCGACGGCCGGCGCGCCGTGCGCTATGGCGACTTCCTGATCCTGGTGCGCCGCCGCGATGCGACGTTCGAGGAGATCATCCGCGCCTTGAAGGCCGAGGGCGCGCCCGTGGCCGGGGCCGACCGGCTGAAGCTGAACGCCCACATCGTCTTCGACGACCTGATGGCCCTCGCGAGGTTCGCCCTCTATCCGGAGGACGACCTGAGCCTGGCCGAGGTGCTGCGCGGGCCCTTCTGCGACGTCCCCGATTTCGGACCGGCGCATGCACTGTACCCCTTGGCCGACGCCGAGGCCCGGAACGGCAGGTCCTTGTGGCGCGCCCTGCGCGAACGGGCGGCCGAGCACCCGCAATGGACCGAGGCGCGCGATCTGGCCGGCGCCCTGATCGCGTCGCGCGGGCGCGATCCGCTGGCCTTCTTCTCCCTGGCTCTGAACCGGCTCGGCCCCGATGGCCGTTCGGGCCGGGCGCGCATCCTGCACAGGCTGGGCCGCGAGGCCGAAGAGGCGATCGACGAGACGCTGGCTCAGATCCTGGCCGCCGAGGCGCGCGGCGGGACCGACCTGGAGACCTGCCTGGCGCTGCTGGAGCAGGCCGACGTCCAGGTGAAGCGCGAGATGGAGGGCGCGCGCGACGAGGTGCGCGTCATGACCGTGCACGGCTCGAAGGGGCTGGAGGCGCCCATCGTCATCCTTCCAGACACCACCGGCAAGGCGAAGCCGCAAGGCCCGACCCTGATGGCCGTGGATCAGGCGGACGGGACCGAGGCGTGGCTGATGTGCCCGTCGTCCAAGGCCGGCGACTGCGACGCCTCGGCCCTGGCGCGTCAGGGCCGGATCGACCGCACCGACGCGGAGTCCCTGCGCCTGCTCTATGTCGCCCTGACGCGGGCGCGCGAGCGGGTGATCGTCATGGGCCGCGCCATGGGCCGCCCCAAGGAAGGCTTCGAGCCCGGTTCGTGGTGGGATGTCGTCGGCCAGACGTTCGAAAGCCTGCTGGCCGACGGCCGCGCGCGCGACATCGGCGACGGCAGGCTGCGCTTCGGTGTCGATCCGATCGAGGCGGGCGCGGCGCCCGGCGAGGCCGTCTCAAGCATCAGCCTGCCGGCTTGGGTCAGCGAGCGGCCGGCGGCCGATCCGGGCGCGCGTCTGGCGGCCCCCTCCAAGCTGGCGGGCGACATCGCAGGCCGTGCGCCGTCCCCGCTCGACCGGGCGGCGGGCGGTCTGGGGCGGTTCCGGCGCGGCGACCTGATCCACCGGCTGCTGGAGCGGCTGCCCGAGGCCGAGCCCAGCGCCTGGCCCGAACTGGCCCGACGGCTGCTCGCGCGCGAGACGGACCTGTCGGATGCGGTCCGTGACGAGATGATCCAGGCCGCGCTGGGCGTGCTGGGCGACGAGCGGTTCGCCGCCGTCTTCGGGCCAGGATCGCGCGCCGAGGTCGCCCTGACCGGCGCCGCTCCGGGCCTGCCGGACGGCATGGTGCTGTCGGGCCGCATCGACCGGCTGGTGGTGACGCCCGAGCGGGTGCTGGTGGTCGACTACAAGACCAATCGTCCGGCGCCGGATCGGATCGAGGACGCCGATCCGGCCTATGTGCTGCAGATGGCGGCCTATCGCGCGGTGTTGCAGCGACTGTATCCCGACCGCCCGGTCGAGGCGGCGCTGGTCTGGACCGACGGGCCGCGCCTGACGCCGGTTCCGGCGGCGATCATGGCCGCCGCCCTTGGCGCGGCGACGCTCGCGGGCTAGGCCACAGGTCTCCTCCCCGAGACTGTACCGGAGCCCGCCATGCGCCGCCCGATCCGCACCCTGGCCTCCACCCTGGCCGTCATCGGCCTGCTGGCCGGCTGCGCGCCCGTCGCGACCACCGCGCCGACGCCGGGCGAGGCGCCGGCCGCGCCGCCGGCGCGCGGCCCGTTCGTGGCGGCGGCTAATCCGCTTGCTGTCGAGGCGGGGCTGAGGGTGCTGAACGCCGGCGGTTCGGCGGTCGATGCGGCGGTGGCCATCCAGGCGGTGCTCGGTTTGGTCGAGCCGCAGAGCTCGGGCTTGGGCGGCGGCGCCTTCATGATGCATTTCGACGCCGCCACCGGCGACATTACGGCCTATGACGGCCGCGAGACGGCCCCGGCCTCGGCGACGCCCGAGCTGTTTTTCGAGAACGGCCGGCCGCTAAACTTCCGCGACGCGGTGCTGTCGGGCCGCTCGACCGGTGCGCCGGGCGCGGTGCCGATGCTGGCCCAGGCCCAGAAGGATCACGGCCGGCTGCCCTGGTCGGAGCTGTTCGCCGACGCCGAACGTCTGGCCCGCGACGGTTTCGTCGTCAGCCCCCGCCTGGCCGGCATGATCTCGAGCAGCGCGCCCCAGGCCGCGACGCCGGACGCCCGCGCCTATTTCACTCGGCCCGACGGCCAGCCGTATCAGGCCGGCGACACCCTGAGGAACCCCGCCTATGCCGAGACCGTCTCGGCCATCGCCCGTGACGGGGCCGCCGCCCTTCAGACCGGCCGCATCGCCCGCGAGATCGTCCAGGCCGTGCGCCGCGATCCGCGGCCGGGCGCCCTGACCGAGGCTGACATCGCCGGCTATGAGCCGCTGGAGCGCGGCGCCCTGTGCCGGCCCTATCGGGTCTATGTCGTCTGCGTCCCGCCGCCGCCGTCCAGCGGCCTGGCGTTGCTGCAGCTGCTGGCCATGGCCGAGAAGACCCCGGACATTCA
The DNA here is from genome assembly GCF_046295775.1 of Brevundimonas sp. Taxonomy (GTDB): domain Bacteria; phylum Pseudomonadota; class Alphaproteobacteria; order Caulobacterales; family Caulobacteraceae; genus Brevundimonas. The sequence goes on from NZ_JBKBML010000026.1 coordinate 25,111, forward strand.
GCGCGGCCCGAACAGCCCCGAGGCCTGGGTCGCCTTCGGCCGGCTGCAGAAGCTGATGTACGCCGATCGTGACCGCTACGTCGGCGACCCCGCCTTCGCCCGGGTGCCGGTGCAGGGTCTGCTCGACGACGGCTATGTCGCCTCGCGCGCGGCACTGGTCCCCGGCCTTCGCGGCGCGCCCGAGGCGGGCAATCCGCCCGGCGGCGTCTTCACCGGCGCCGACGCCACCCGCGAGCCGGCCGGCACCTCGCATTTCGTCGTGGTGGACGCCCAGGGCAATGCCGTCAGCATGACCACCACGGTCGAGAGCATCTTCGGCTCGGGCCGAATGGCGGGTGGCTTCTTCCTGAACAACCAACTGACCGACTTCTCCCTGACGCCGACGGACGCGCAAGGCCGTCCGGCCGCGAATGCGGTGGCGGCGGGCAAGCGGCCGCGCTCGTCGATGAGCCCGGTGATCGTGCTGGACCGACAGGGCCGGTTCGTCGCCGCACTGGGGTCGCCCGGCGGCAACTCCATCCTGGCCTACAACGCCAAGGCCCTGATCGGCGTGCTGGATTGGGGCCTGCCGCTGCAACAGGCCTTCGACCTGCCCAATCTGGTCGTGCGCGGCGAAAGCGTGGGGGCCGACACCGCCCTGTTCGATCCGGCGGTCCGCGACGCCCTGGCCGAGGCCGGCATGGCGCTCAGGCCCAATGCGTCGGAGACGTCGGGCCTGCACGGCGCGGTGTGGCGGAACGGCCGCTGGGACGGCGGGGCGGACACCCGCCGCGAGGGCGTGGCGCGCACGCAGTAGCGCGGATCAGCGTCCGGGCTTGATGGACAGTTGGAAGGCCACCAGGCCCTCCGACACATCAGTGTCGTCGCCATGGCCGGTGCGCAGGCCACGCGCCTTGATCTCACGATAGACGACGCCGAACGAGCTCTGCACCGCACCGCGCCGCATGGCGACGCCGACCGAGGCGTCGCCCATGAAGGTGCCGGCGTCATGGCTGACGCCCGATCGGGCAAAGTCACCATCGCGGTTTCGGGCGAAGTTGTAGCCTACGGCTCGCCCCGACCCGGCGGCATAGAGATACCAGCGCGGCCGTTCGCCAAAAGCTTCGCGGCCGTCCTGAACCAGCCTGTTCAGGCCCGATCCGATGCGCAGGGTGGCGCCGGCCTCGGCGGACCGCCCCTCTGATCCCAGGCCGAAGCCGGCGTGGGGCGTCAAACTGACTTCAAGGCCGGACGCCGTGCGGCTGACCGGCCCGATCCAGCCTCGAACATAGCGCAGATCATATCCGTCAGCGTCCAGGCCGGCGGCCTGTCCCGCCGCCACCGGCAGAGGCGCGCCGTCTAGGCGGCGGGCGACGCCAGTGGTGGTCAGGCTTACCCGGTCGGCGAACCCATTGCCTTCGAGCCAGACGTCACGACGCGCGGCGGCGGCGAAGGGCGTGTCCGCAAGGCGCAGCGCCTCCACATCGACCGCCGGGCCAAACGGTCCGTCCAGTGCGGCGTCGAAGCGGGCCTGGCGGTCCAGGCGCATAAGCGTGGTTCCGATCTGGTCGCCGTCAGCTTCGCTCCAGGCCGAGGGCGCAAAGGTCTGGGCCGAGGCTGCGGCCGCCATGGCCACCCCCGCTCCCAGTCCCGCCATCCCGGCCAAAACACGCATCAACGGTCCCCTCGATCCGCCTGCACGCGTCACCCTGCACCGGTTAACGGCGAAGAGTCCACGGCCATCTTGCGGACACGATCCTGACATCAGGCGGCAAACGCAGCGCCGCTGCGGATCGTTCCGCAGCGACGGCCAGCCTGACGGGGACGTTATCGGTCGTGAGGACGGCTCAAGCGCGCCTTATTGGCAGGCCAGGCATTCCTCGTAGTCCGTCTTGGCGACGGCGAAGAGGTCGGGCTGGTTTAGGTCGACGTCGGCTTCGGCCTTGTCCTCGGCGCCGGCGAAGGCCGCGCGCTGAACCGACTTGGAGCGCAGGTAGTAGAGCGACTTCACGCCCCGCTCCCAGGCCTGCCAATGCAGCATGTGCAGGTCCCACTTGTTCACGTCGCCGGGGATGAACAGGTTGACCGACTGGGCCTGGCAGATGTCGGCCGAGCGGTCCGCCGACAGTTCGACGATCCAGCGCTGATCCAGCTCGAAGGCGGTCTTGAAGACCGACTTCTCGTCGTCGCTCAGAATATCCAGATGCTGGACCGAGCCTTCGTGCTCCAGGATCGAGGACCAGACAGCGTCGGTGTTCTGGCCCTTGGCGTCCAGCAGCTCTTCCAGATACGGGTTCTTGACCGCGAACGAGCCCGACAAGGTCTTGTGGGTGTAGATGTTGGCCGGGATCGGCTCGATGCCGGCTGACGTCCCGCCGCAGATGATCGAGATCGAGGCGGTCGGGGCGATCGCCAGCTTGTGGCTGAACCGCTCCATCACGCCGCGCTCGGCGGCGTCCTCGCAGGGGCCCTTCTCTTCGGCCAGCTTGACGCTGGCCTTGTCGGCCTCGCGACGCAGGTGCTTGAACAGCCGCATGTTCCACGACTTGGCCATGGCCGATTCAAAGGCCACGCCCTGCGACTGCAGGAAGGAGTGGAAGCCCATCAGGCCCAGACCCACCGAGCGTTCGCGCTTGGCCGAATAGACGGCGGCCTTCATGTCAGCGGGGGCGCGCTGGATGAAGTCTTCCAGCACATTGTCCAGGAAGCGCATCACGTCCTCGATGAAGCGCGGCTCCTCGCGCCACTCCAGGAACATCTCGGCGTTGACCGACGACAGGCAGCAGACCGCGGTCCGGTCCACGCCCCGGTGGTCGCGGCCGGTGTGCAGCATGATTTCCGAGCACAGGTTGGACTGTTTGACCGACAGGCCCAGGTCCTTCTGGTGCTGCGGCATCTGCCGGTTCACCGTGTCGGAGAAGATCAGATAGGGCTCGCCGGTCTGCAGGCGGATCTCCAAGATCTTCTGCCACAGCGAGCGGGCGTCCACCGTCTTGCGGACTTCGCCGGACTTGGGCGAGACGAGGTCGAAGGTCCGGCCGTCGCGCACCGCCTCCATGAAGGCGTCGGTGATGTTGATGCCGTGGTGCAGGTTCAGGGACTTGCGGTTGAAGTCGCCCGACGGCTTGCGGATCTCCAAGAACTCTTCGATCTCGGGGTGGTGCACGTCCAGATAGACGGCGGCTGAGCCGCGACGCAGCGACCCTTGGCTGATTGCCAGGGTCAGGGAGTCCATCACGCGGATGAAGGGGATGATGCCCGAGGTCTGGCCCGCGCCCTTGACCTTCTCGCCGATCGAGCGGACGCCGCCCCAATAGGTGCCGATGCCGCCGCCGTTCGAGGCCAGAGAGACGTTCTCGTTCCAGACGCTCTGAATGCCGTCCAGCGAATCGCCCACAGCGTTCAGGAAGCAGGAGATCGGCAGACCGCGATCCGCGCCGCCGTTCGACAGCACCGGCGTCGACGGCATGAACCACAGCTTGGACATGTAGTCATAGACGCGCTGGGCGTGCTCGTGGTCGTCGGCGAAGGCCGTGGCGACGCGCGCGAACATGTCCTGATAGGACTCGCCCGGCAGCAGATAGCGGTCTTCCAGCGTCTTCTTGCCGAAGTCGGTCAGCAGGTCGTCTCGCGACCGATCCAGCTGAATCGAAGGCACGACGGACAGCTGGGGACGGACGGGTTCCGTCGTCGCAACCGTCTGGATTTCCACTGTCTTCAACGCTTCGCCGCCAGCCATAAGAGCCCCCATCGCCTGCCTCACACACTACATATTGTGTTTGGTCTGCTTAACAACGACTAAATCACCGGTTTGAGGAGGCGCCAAGGGCTGATATTTCGCATTGTCGCCATCTTTTGCGGTTGACCGGCGGATGCTCCCGATTCGCGTCCCGCCACGGGGGCGTTTCGCCGGAATCGACCGCTTATCCACACGCCTCGAAATTCTTTGGATGGAACGGGCGAGCTCTCATGACCATTGAGCTTGGCCATGATCGCAGAGCTCCGCTCCCACCTCTGGCGCGCCTGCCGTCTGGCCCGCGCCGAGATCGCCGCCCTGACCGCGCTTCTGGTCCTGACTGGAGGCGTGCTGGCGTTTGTCGAACTGGCCGACGTGATGGCGGAAGAAGACGGACGCCGGTTCGACCGCGCCATCCTGGATCTGCTTAGGCCCTTCACCGAGGACCCGGGCCGCCCCTGGGGCCCTTGGTGGCTGCACGAGGCGGCCGCCGACATCACGTCTTTGGGCGGCATCGCCGTCTTGGGCCTGTTCGCTCTGATCGCCGTTGGCTTCCTCGTCATGATGGGCAAGCGCCTGTCCGCCGTCCTGCTCGTAGCGGGACTGGCCGGCGGCGTCGTGCTGAGCGAGGGCCTCAAGGCGGTGTTCGAGCGTGAGCGTCCGCCCGCGCCGTTCCAGGTTGTGGAGACGCTGAACGCCAGCTTCCCCTCAGGCCACGCCCTGCTCGCGACCGTGTTTTACCTGACGCTGGGCGTGATGCTGACGCAGGCCTTTCCCCGGCGACGGTTCAAGGCCTACGCGCTGGGCGTGGGGGTGATCCTAGCCCTGATGGTCGGCGTCACCCGCGTCTACCTGGGCGCGCACTGGGCCACCGACGTCATCGCCGGCTGGTGCGTCGGCGCAGCCTGGGCCATGGCCCTTTGGTTGACGGCCTACGCCGTTCAGCGGCTGGCGGCCCGCCGCCTGGCCAAGGGATCGAACCTGCGCGACGACTAGGCGGTCGCCTCAGCCGACCGGGACTTGCGGGTTTGCAGGCAGGCCGTGGGCCGGCGCCGCGCTGTCGGGCGCGCCGCGCACGCCGCGCCAGTGCTTTGCTTCTTCCTCGGGACTGATGCGCAGCATCTGCGGCGCCGAGCTGTTGAAGGCCTGGGTGTTGTCGGTGCGCACGATCACCGAGCGCGCGCCGTCCCAGATCATGTGCAGCGCCACATACAGCACGATGACAAGGCCGATATAGGCGATCCAGCGGTGCTTGTTCAGCAGCTTGGCGATGAAGGTCGCGGCCAGCCCCATCAGGGCGATCGACAGCACCAGGCCGAAGACCATGATCCAGGGGTGGTCGTGCGCCGCGCCGGCGACGGCCAGCACATTGTCCAGGCTCATGGTCAGGTCGGCGATCATGATCTGCAGCAGCGCCGCGCCGAAGGTCTTGCGCTTCAGGCCCAGCGCCTCGGGGCTTGGGCCGTGGCCATGTTCGATCGACTGGGCCAGCTCAAGCTCGGCCTGAGCCTCGGCCTGGTCATGGGTCGCCTGCTCGCGCAGCTCACGCCACATCTTCCAGCAGACCCACAGCAGCAGGAAGCCGCCCGCCAGCAACAGGCTGACCACGGCCAGCAGCTGCACCGTGATCAGAGCCAGACCGATGCGCATGACGACGGCGGCGGCCAGGCCGATCAGAATGGCCTTGCGGCGCTGCTCCTGCGGCAGGGCGGCGGCGGCCAAGCCGACGGCGACGGCGTTGTCGCCCGCCAGCACCAGGTCGATCATCAGCACCTTGGCCAGGGCCGAGAGCTGGCTGAGGAGTTCGGGGGTCAGCAGGGCGTCCATGGCCGCGCCTTAGGCCCGGCTCCGCCCTGCGTCAATCTGTCAACCGGCGGGTTTGTGGCCTTGTGCGCGCGCCGCTTCGTATAGCGCGACGGCGGCGGCGTTGGAGACGTTCAGGCTCTCGAAACCGCCGGGCATGGGGATCCTGGCCATCACCTCGCAATGCTCGGCCACCAGCCGGCGCACGCCGTCGCCCTCCGAGCCCATGACCAGCACCGTGGGCCGATGATCCAGGGCTTGCTCCAGCGTGTGCTCCGCATCGCCATCAAGGCCCACGGCGCGCCAGCCGTACTCGGCCAGGGTCTCCAGCGCACGGCTCAGATTGGTCACGCGGGCGTGCGGGAGGCGCTCGGTCGCGCCGACGGCGGCCTTGGCCAGGGCGCCGGCCAGGGCCGGGGCGTGCCGGTCCTGAACCACGATGCCGCGCGCGCCAAAGGCCAGGGCCGAGCGGAAGATGGCGCCGACGTTCTGCGGGTCGGTCAGCTGGTCCAGCATGACGATCAGCCCCTCGGCCGGTTCGGCCAGATCGCGCAGATCCACGCCCTCCAGCGGCTGAACCTTGAAGGCCAGACCCTGGTGCACGGCGCCGGCGGGCAGCAGCCGCGTCAGGGCCTGGACGTCCACGACCTCGATGCGGTGGCCGTGAGCCAGGCCGTCGCGCTCGATCTCGGCGGCCCGCTCCTCCGTCGCCATCAGCCGGCCCATGCCGCGACGCGCCGGATTGGCAAGGGCGGCGAGCACCGGATGGCGGCCCCACAGGAAGTTGTCCGCCTCGGGCTTGCCGCGTCCGACGCGCGGCGCCGCTTCGGCCGTGCGCGGACCGCGCTCGGAGCCTTTGGAAGGCCGGTCCAGACGCCCCTCGGGCCGCTTCTGAAAGACCTGCTTTTTACCGGCTTTCCGGTCGTTGCGTTCGTAGTTCGACGACACTATAAGACGCCCTCCGATTTGGGGCCCCAGGGCCTTCGGGTCAGGCGCACCCTCTATTACAGGCGCGTCCGGCAGCGAAGGTTTTTGTTCCGCGCGGTCGTTTCGACCGTCGGTTCAGCCTCGGAACGGTGTCGAAAACGCGCGCGGGGGAATGTCCCGAGCGGCAAAGGGGGGGGACTGTAAATCCCCTGCGTAAGCTTCGCAGGTTCGAGTCCTGCTTCCCCCACCACGCGCTTTTTCGAACACGGCTCCGGGCGAGGCCGCACTGAGGAGCGGAACGTCAGGCCGGCAGCGGTCCTGCGTTCTTTCTGCGCGGGTATAGCACAATGGTAGTGCAGCAGCCTTCCAAGCTGAGGATGTCGGTTCGATCCCGTCTACCCGCTCCAGGTTTTTGATGAGCATGACGCCCATCCGACGAACGGACCCGGGCCATTAAGGAGTTTGGCCATGGCCAAGGAAAAGTTCGAACGCACCAAGCCGCACTGCAACATCGGCACGATTGGTCACGTTGACCACGGCAAGACGACGCTGACGGCGGCGATCACGATGACGCTGGCGAAGTCGGGCG
>NZ_JBKBML010000027.1:0-26625 GCF_046295775.1 Brevundimonas sp.
CGGCCGCATCAGGAACGCCCAGCGCTATGCGATGCGCCTGCCAGTCATCCTCGCTGGCGTTGACCTGAAAATCGCCGTGCGCCCGTCCGCCCAGCGCAGCCAGCCGGGGGTCGGGCGAAAAACCGGGGGCGTCGCCGTCCCAGACGACGTGGACAGGGCGGTCGTCCGTCTCCACCTCGACCTTGGCTCGCAGGCGATACATCGACAGGCGCTGGACGAAGGCGTCGCGGCGCGCCGCGTCCACGTCCAGCACGACGGCGTCGCCCTCGGCAGTCAGAAACAGGTCGAACAGCAGCCGGCCGGGCGGCGAGAGCAGGGCGCCGAAGCGCCGTTCGCCCTCGGCCAAGGTCTCGACATCCTGCGTCAGCAGATTGTGCAGAAACGGGCGGGCGTCGGGACCGGAGACGCGGACCAGGGCGCGGCTGTTGAGGCGGGCGATGCGGGCGGACATGGCCTTCAAATAGGGGGGGCGAAGGTCGATGGCGAGGGCGCGCGACGGCTGAACCTGGGCGAGAATCCCTGTAGCGTCGCAAAATGCGCGGGACCTTTCCCATTCTCTATATTGCAGAGGCGGACGCCGAGGAGGCCGTGCTGTCTTCGGGCCTGCTCGCGCATCTGGTCGAGGAAGTCCCGAACGCGCGCTTCACCATCGTCGGTTCGGCGGCGTCCGCGCCCCTGTTTGCTGAGACGCCGGGGCTGGATCAACTGATCGTGCTGGAGCGTGAAAGCCGGTTCGACTGGATCGCTCTGTGGAACAAGGTGCGCGAGACGCGCTGGGGTCTGGTGGTCGATCTGCGCGGCTCGACCCTGTCGGGAAAGTTGAAGCGACACAGGCGCGCCGTGCGCGGCAAGGACGATCCTGCGCTGCATGCGGTGGAAGCCGCAGCCGCGGTCATGCAACTGGACGAACCGGTGGCGCCGCGTCTGTTCATCTCGGATCGGACCCAGGCCGACGTCGACGCCCTGGTGCGACCCGACGGGCGGCCGATCCTGGCCGTTGGGCCGGGCGTGGACTGGATGGGCAAGCGTTGGCCGGCCGAGCGGTTCGCCAAGGTGGCGGGCCCGGTTCTGGCCGACGACGGGCCGCTGGCAGGCGGACGGCTGATGATCGTCGGCGAAGAAGCCGACCGCGATGCGGCGCACACCATCCGTTTGGCCGTCCAGCGGCATCGGGTGATCGAACTGCAGGGGCGTCTTACCCGTCTGCAGACGGTGGCGGCGCTGAAGCACGCCAGCCTCTACATCGGCGCGGATTCCGTCTGGACCCAGCTGGCCGTCGCGGCCGGCGCGCCGTGCGTCGGCGTGTATGGCCCGTCGGACGAGCGGCGCACCGGCCCGTGGGGCGGGATCGCCGTGCGTGGCGCGCGATCCATCGACGAGTTCCGCGCCCTGGATCCGCGCCTGAACCAGTCGATCCAGCACATGATGGATCTGCCGGCCGACCGGGTGCTGAAGAAGACCTGCGCCTTCCTGACCAGGATGCAGACCGCGAGGGCCTAGTCCGAGCTCAGTCGTCCAGCATCTGGCGTGCGCGGCGGAAGATGTCCTCGAACATCTCGGGCGTCAGCCGGCCGGTGTTCGTGTTCAGCCGAGAGCAGTGATAGCTGTTCAGAATGCGATAGCCGCCGGCTTCGCCCTCGACCCCGTGGCCGGCGGGGATGGCCGTACCGGGCAGGCCCAGCGACTTCAGCAGCGACCGGCGCGATACGTCGCCCAGGGTCACGATCACCTTCAGCCGGGGCAGGGCGGCCAGCCGGTCGATCAGGAAGGGCCGGCAGGTCGCCTCCTCGATCGGCAGGGGCTTGTTCTGAGGCGGGGCGCAGCGGACGGCATTGGTGATCATGCAGTCGATCAGCTGGATCGTGTCGTCAGGCCGCGCCTCGTAGGTCCCGCGCGCAAAGCCGGTCTTCTTCAGCGTTTCGTACAGCAGCCAGCCGGCGTGATCGCCGGTGAAAGGGCGGCCCGTGCGGTTGGCGCCCGTGCGCCCAGGGGCCAGGCCAGCCACCAGCAGCCTTGCGTTCGGATCGCCGAAGGAGGGAGCGGGACCGTTCCACCAGTCGGGGTTCTGGGCCTGGTTCTCGCGCCGGTAGCCGACCAGGCGCGGACACAGCGGACAGTCGCGAGGCGGTTCGGGATTCAGCATCAGGCGTCGCGCCTCGGACGCGCGAACTCGGGCGCCATGTCGGCCAGGTCCAGGAAGCTGTCGGCCTGACGACGCAGTTCGTCGGCGATGTGGGGCGGCTGGCTCTTCGTCGTCGAGATGACGGTGACCCGCACCCCCTTGGCCTGAACCGCTTCGACCAACCGGCGGAAGTCGCCGTCGCCGGAAAACAAGACCACGTGCTCCAGTTTGTCGGACAGCGACAGCACATCGACCGCGATCTCGATGTCCATATTGCCTTTAGTGCGGCTGCGGCCTTCGGAGTCGGTGAAGCGCTTGACCGGCTTGGTCACCACCGAGAAGCCGTTGTAGCCCAGCCAGTCGACCAGGGGCCGCACCGGCGAGAACTCTTCGCCCTCGATGATGGCCGTGTAATAATAGGTCCGCACCAGCCGGGCGCGGGCGGCGAACCAGTCGTTCATCCGCTTGAAGTCCAGCTCCAGCTGAAGCGATCGGGCGGCGGAGTACAGGTTGGCGCCGTCGATGAAGACCGCCAGTCGGTCGGACGGGTGAATGACCATGGGCGAATATCCGTGCGAATATGCGGGAGACCTCGATCAGGCGGTCATCGTCGCCCTAGGCTGTAATGACAAGGGGCCGTGGCGCGATTGCCGCGAGGCGCTGGAGGCGGCGCTGGCGCGATTCCGGGCCGAGGGGCTGGACGTCGTGGCGCGGTCGTCGTGGTGGCGCTCCCAGGCCTGGCCCGACCCGAACGACCCGCCGTTCCTGAACGGGGTCGTCATCGTCCACACCCAGCACGACCCCCATGCCGTGATGGCCGCGCTCGGCCGCATCGAGGAGGCTTTTGGCCGACAGCGCTCGCGTCCCAACGCGCCGCGCACACTGGATCTGGACCTGGTGGCGTATGGGCGTGAGCAGGGTGACTGCGACGGATTGATCCTGCCGCACCCTCGGGCCGCTGATCGTCTGTTCGTCATGGGCCCGCTGGCGGAGATCGCCCCGGAGTGGCGCCACCCGGTGCTTGACGTCACAGCCAGGCGGCTGGCGGAAACAGCGGCGATAGGGTCGGACGCCATGCCGATACGCTGAATGATCGCCGCATTGCGGCCGTCGCCGCGTTGCACAATCGGCTTCAACGCTATATTTAGCGGGGTTCTCCCCTGCGTCCGAGGAATTTCATGGCCCGCGTCACCGTCGAAGATTGCATCGAGAAGGTTCCGAACCGGTTCGGCCTGGTCCTGCTGGCGGGTCACCGCGCGCGCGCGATTGCCAACGGCGCGGCCCTGCTGCTTGATCGCGACAACGACAAGAACCCTGTCGTGGCCCTGCGCGAGCTGGCCGAGGACAAGGTGGTTCCCGACGAACTGCGCGAGACGATCATCACGACTCTTCAACGCGTGGATGAGCGCACCGAGGCGGAAGACGAAGCCGAAACCGTCAAGCTGCTCGCTGAGCCCCAGCACATGAACATGGCCGAGGCCGAGCTGATCCGCGCACTGCAGAGCGACCGCGATGGTGGTCAGGAGGAGCGCTACTGACGGCCGAGCCCGCCAGAGGCGTCACTATTCTACCGGCGCGGGCCGTAAAGGCTGCGCCGGCTCCGGAAGCTGCAAACCTGAATTCGCCGCCAACGCCGGAGCCCGAAGCGGCCCCGGCGGCCAAGCGCATGCCCGTCCTGCGTCAGTTCGAGCTGATCGAGGCGGTCAAGGCGTATGACCCGACGGCGGACGAGGCCCTGCTGAACCGGGCCTATGTCTATGCGATGAAGATGCACGGCTCGCAGCTGCGGGCCTCGGGCGATCCCTATTTCGCCCATCCGATCCAGGTCGCCGGCATCCTGACCGACTACCGGCTGGACACGGCCACCATCGTCACCGCCCTGCTGCACGACGTGGTCGAGGACACCTCGGCCACGCGCGACGACATCGCCCAGATGTTCGGCGAGGAGGTCGCCGTCCTAGTCGAGGGCGTGACCAAGCTGTCCCGGCTCGAGCTGCAGGCCGAGCACACGCGCCAGGCCGAAAACCTGCGCAAGTTCATCCTGGCGATTTCGCGCGATGTGCGCGTGCTGCTGGTCAAGCTGGCCGACCGCCTGCACAACATGCGCACGCTTCAGTACGTGAAGCCCGAGAAGCGCGAGCGCATCAGCCGCGAGACGCTGGAAGTCTACGCCCCGCTGGGCCGGTCCATCGGCATCCACTCCATCGCCTCGGAGCTGGAAGAGCTGGCCTTCACCCACCTGAACCCCACCGCCAAGACCGCGATCGAGCGGCGGCTGGAGGCGCTGAAGCTGGAGCACGGCCACGCCATCGAAGGCGTATCGAGCGAGGTGACGCGGGTTCTGGAGGAAGCGGGCATCGCCGCCCGTGTGCCGGGCCGGCAGAAGACGCCCTATTCGATCTGGCGCAAGCTGCAGAGGAAGTCGGTGGGCTTCTCCAGCCTGTCGGACATCTATGGCTTCCGCGTCATCGTCGACAGCGAGGACGAGTGCTACCGCGCGCTGGGGGTGATCCACCGCGCCTGGCCCATGGTGCCTGAGCGTTTCAAGGACTTCATCTCGACGCCCAAGTCCAACAACTACCGCAGCCTGCACACGACGGTGGTGGGCCCATCGGGCCTGCGCATCGAGATGCAGATCCGAACCGAGGCCATGGACCGCGTGGCCGAAGACGGGGTGGCGGCGCACTGGCGCTACAAGAACCAGTCCTACGGCTTCGACCGGCAGGCCATGGAGGCCGACGGCGGACGCGACCCGCTGCAGAACCTACGCCACCTCGTGCAGGTGATCGAGCATGGGGAAGGCGGCGAGGACTGGGTCGAGCACGCCAAGCTGGAGATGTACCTGGATCAGGTCTTCGTCTTCACGCCCAAGGGCGCGCTGATCACCTTGCCGCGCGGCGGCATGGCGCTGGACTTCGCCTACGCCGTCCATACCGAGGTCGGCGACACGGCCGTGGGGGTCAAGATCAACGGTGAACTGAAGCCGATGCGCACCCAGCTTCAGAACGGCGACGTGGTGGAGATCATCCGCGGCGCCAAGCGCGACATTCCCGCCGACTGGCGCAGCCTGACGGTGACCGGCCGGGCCCGCTCGGCCATCCGCCGCCACATCCGCAGCTCCGAGCGCGAGGAGTTCATCAAGCTGGGCCGCGCGGCGCTGGAACAGACGCTGGAGCGGGCCGAAAAGGCGCTCGGCGAGGTGTCGCTCAAGCCTGCGCTCGAAACCCTGGCGATCGAGGAAGAGGGCGAGCTGTTCGAATCTATCGGACGCGGGCGGCTCAGCCCCTCGCGGGTGGCCGAGGTTCTGTTCCCTGGCCTCAAGGGTCGGCTCAAGGCCGGGCCCGAGAAGAAGCGCATCGACGACGCCCAGGCGCGGCTGTTCGTGCGCGGCGGTGGGCTGACGCCCGGCGTCTCGGTGCATTTCGGCGCCTGCTGCACCCCGGTGCCGGGCGACCGCATCGTCGGTATTCTGGAGCCGGACAAGGGGCTGACGGTCCATACCATCGATTGCCAGCAGCTTGCGGACTTCGCCGATGACGATTCGGTCTGGCAGGACCTGCAGTGGACGCCGCAGGCCGAGCACGAGGCCGTCGCGTCGGCCCGGATCCGCGCCACCATGAAGAATGCGCCCGGCGTGCTGGGTCAGGTGTCGACCCTGATCGGCGAGGCCGGCGGCAACATTTTGAACCTGGTGATGGCGCACAGGCAGCAGGACTTTTTCGACATCGAGATCGACGTCGAGGTCGAGGACGCCCGGCACGCCACCACCATAATCGCCGCGCTTAGGGCCAATCCGTCGGTCGACACCGTCGAACGCGCCCGCGGCTGAACTTTACAGACCCCAAGAGATTTCATGACGCCCGAAGAACAAGCCCTCGCCAATCAGGCGCAGGTCGCCTCGCCCTCCTATCGCCTCGCCGCCAAGGATTCCGATTTCATCCTCGGCGATTCCATGCGCGGCGTGCGCTTCCTGATGGAGTACGCCAAGGCCGAAGAGGCCCTGCGCGCCTGGGGCGTGCGCTCGACCCTGGTGGTGTTCGGCTCGGCCCGCGTCGGCGCGGACGGGGAGGGGCGGCATTCCTACTGGTACGAGCAGGCGCGCCAGTTCGGTCGTCTGGCGTCCGAGCGGGGCGGCGCCTTCAAGGGCTCGCCGGGCGAACCGCGCGACAACGTCATCGCCACAGGCGGCGGGCCGGGCATCATGCAGGCGGCCAATCAGGGCGCGCACGAAGCCGGGGCTCCGTCGATCGGCTTCAACGTCACCTTGCCGCACGAGCAGTTTCCGAACCCGTGGTCGACGCCCGAGCTGACGTTCCAGTTCCACTACTTCGCCATGCGCAAGATGCACCTGGCCATGCGGGCCAATGCGCTGGTGGTCTTCCCGGGCGGCTTCGGGACGCTGGACGAACTGTTCGAGATCCTGACCCTGCGCCAGACCGGCAAGGCGCCGCCGATCCCGATCGTGCTGTTCGACGAGGCCTATTGGCGTTCGGTCGTCAACTTTGACGCCCTGATCGAGCACGGGATGGTCAAGGCCTCGGACATGGACCTGTTCGCCTTCGCCGACGACGCCGAAACGGTCTGGACCAAGCTGCTGGAAGGCGGGCTGAAGCCGGGCGCGGATATCGAGTAGGCTTCGGCTTTAACCGCAGCGGTCAAACGGCTAAGCAGCCTGTATGACCTCCGACGACGTTCTCTCCGAATTCCGTGACGCCGGCGCTCTTCGCGAAGGGCATTTCGTGCTGTCGTCCGGCCTGCACAGCCCGGTCTTCCTGCAGAAGAACCTGGTCTTCATGGACGGTCGACGCTGCGAGCGGCTGTGCAAGGCGCTGGCCGAGAAGATCACGGCGACGGTCGGTCCGGTGGATGCGGCGATCTCGCCGGCTGTCGGCGGCATCATCCCCGGCTATGAGACCGCCAGGCATCTGAACGTGCGCTCCATGTACGTCGAGCGCGTGGACGGCGCCTTCAAGCTGCGGCGGGGCTTTCATGTCGAGCCGGGCGAGAAGGTCGTGATGGTCGAAGACATCGTCACCACCGGCCTGTCCTCGCGTGAATGCATCGCCGCCATTCAGGAGGCGGGCGGCACGGTCGTCGCGGCCGCCTGCATCGTGGATCGCTCGGGCGGGCGCGCGGACGTGGGCGTGCCGCTGATCGCGCTGGCCACTCTGGACGTGCCGGCCTATCCGGCTGACGCCCTGCCGCCCGAACTGGCCGCTCTGCCGGTCGAGGATCCCGGCAGCCGACGGCTGGCGAAATAAGATGAGCCGACGCGTCCGCCTCGGCGTCAACATCGATCACGTCGCGACCGTGCGGAACGCGCGCGGTGGAAGCCATCCCGACCCCGCACGCGCCGCCGAGGCGGCTCTGGCGGCAGGGGCCGACGGCATCACCGCCCACCTGCGCGAGGATCGCCGCCACATCACCGACGCCGACATCGACGTGCTGACAGCCCTGTGCCGCCGCGCGGGCAAGCCGCTGAACCTGGAGATGGCGGTCACCGACGAGATGCTGGCCATCGCGCTGCGCCATCGCCCGCACGCCGCCTGCCTGGTGCCCGAGCGACGCGAGGAGGTCACCACCGAGGGCGGCCTGGCCGTCGCCGGCCAGGAGGCGCGCATCGCCCCGGTCGCCCGGACGCTCGCGCAAGCAGGCATGCGCGTCAGCCTGTTCATCGAGCCCTCGCCGGCCCAGGTCGAGGCCGCCGCAGCCGTCGGCGCCCAGGTGGTGGAGTTCCACACTGGCCGATACTGCCACCTGTCGCCCGGCCAGCGGCCCGCCGAGCTCGATCGCCTGGCCGCCGCCGCCGCCCAGGCGCAGGGCCTGGGGCTCGAGGTTCACGCCGGGCATGGCCTGGACTTCGGCACGGCCGGCGAGGTGCTGGTCATCCCCGAGATCGTCGAGTTGAACATCGGCCATTTCCTGATCGGCGAGGCCGTCTTCACCGGCCTGGACGGGGCCATTCGCCGCATGCGCGTGGCGATGGACGAGGCCGTGTCGGGCGGGGCGGCATGATCGTCGGCGTCGGCGCGGACCTGTCGGACATCCGCCGCATTCAGGCCTCGCTTGACCGGTTCGGCGACCGGTTCAAGACGCGCTGCTTTACCGAGCTGGAGCGGCGTCGTTCCGATCGGAAGCCCGACCCGGCCTGGAGCTACGCCAAGCGGTTCGCGGCCAAGGAGGCCTGTGCCAAGGCTCTGGGCACGGGCATGCGCTCCGATGTCTATTGGCGCGATATGGGGGTGGTGAACCTGCCCTCGGGCCAGCCCACATTGGCCCTGACCGGCCATGCGGCCGAGCATCTGGCGCGCCTGACGCCGCCGGGCCACGAGCCTCGCATTCACCTGACGCTGTCGGACGAGCACCCTTACGCCCTGGCCTTCGTGGTGATCGAAGCCTTGCCGATGGCGTAATCAGCCTATACCCCGTGGCAGGAATGGCCGCGCGAAAGCGGCAGGGGAATCAAGGCCAGATGAGCGACGACCGTAAGCGCGACGAAGAGGTGCGCGCGACGAACCAAGGCGACGGCGCCGTCTACGCCCCCGGCGCCCGCCGCAGCCGTGAAAAGCCCGCCAAGTCCGCGGGCAGCGAGACGATTGAAATCATCAAGACCGTCGTCTTCGCCCTGCTCATCGCCCTGGTGCTGCGGGTGCTGTTCTTCCAGCCCTTCACCATCCCGTCGGCGTCGATGGAGCCGAATCTCTATGAGGGCGACTACATCGTCGTGTCCAAGTGGACCTACGGCTACTCCAAACACTCGATCCCGTTCAGCCCGCCGCTGTTCGACGGCCGCATCCTAGGCAAGGCGCCGGCGCGCGGCGACATCGTCGTGTTCAAACTGCCGCGCGACAACAAGACCGACTACATCAAGCGCCTGATCGGCCTGCCGGGCGACCGCGTGCAGATGCGCGACAACGTCCTGTACATCAACGATCAGGCCGTGCCCGATGCCGTGGTTTCTCAAAGCGAGTTCGAGGATGTGTTCGGACCGCGCCAGGTGATGCGCAAGCGCGAGACCCTGCCGGGCGGCCGCACCTTCGCCATCCAGGACTACGGCCCCGGCGGCGACCTGGACGACACGCCGGTGTTCGAGGTTCCGGCCGGTCACTACTTCTTCATGGGCGACAACCGCGACAACTCCATCGACAGCCGGGTCGGCATCGCCGGCGGGGTGGGCATGGTCCCGGAGGAGAATCTGGTCGGTAAGGCCGAGATCATCCTGTTCTCTTGGTCGCCCGGCGCGTCCCTGTTCAACCCGGTCAGCTGGTTCGCCAATGTGCGGCCGAGCCGGTTCTTCCAGATCCTGGACTGATGGCCAACGCGCGCGCCGAGGCCGTGGCCGCCCTGGCCCAGCGGCTGGGGCACGCCTTCGCCGACAAGACCCTGCTGGACCGCGCCCTGACCCACGCCAGCGTGGGGCAGGGGACGCCGGTCGAAAGCCGCAAGATCCGCGACAACGAGCGGCTGGAGTTCCTGGGCGACCGGGTGCTGGGCCTGCTGGTGGCCGAACGGCTGTCGGCCGACTTCCCCGAGGCCGACGAAGGCAAGCTGTCGGCGCGCCTGCATGCCCTGGTCGACAAGGCCGCCTGCGCGCGCGTGGGCGAGGCGCTGGACGTCGGTCCGGCGCTGAGGCTGTCGGCAGGCGAGACCAAGACCGGCGGACGCAAGAAGGCCGGGGTCATCGCCGATGCCGTGGAGGCGATCCTCGCGGCCGTCTATATGGACGGCGGTCTGGAGGCGGCGCGAGGCGTGTTCGATCGCGCCTGGGCCCAAGAGCTGAAAACTCCTTCCAAGCCGGGCCTGACCAACCCGAAGTCCGCGCTTCAGGAATGGGCGCAGGGGCAGGGCAGGCCCTTGCCCGCCTATGCCGTTGTCGAGCGCACCGGCTCTGACCACGCCCCGACCTTCACGGTCCAGGTCTCGGTCGAGGGCGTCGAACCCTTGACCGCCCAGGGCCGTTCGCGTCAGGAGGCGGAGAAGGCGGCCGCTGTCGGCCTGCTTGAACGTGAAGGCGTGATTTGACCGATATCTCCGAAACCAACGACCAGACCCGCGCGGGCTTCGCTGCCATCATCGGCGCGCCCAACGCCGGCAAGTCCACCCTGGTCAACCGGCTGACGGGCTCCAAGGTCTCGATCGTCACCCAGAAGGTCCAGACCACGCGCTTTCCGGTGCGCGGCATCGCCATTCAGGGCGACGCTCAGATCGTCTTGGTGGACACGCCCGGCATCTTCACGCCGCGTCGCCGTCTGGACCGCGCCATGGTCGCCTCCGCCTGGGGCGGGGCCGAGGACGCCGACGTAGTCGTGCACCTGATCGACGCCCAGTCGCACATCGATTCCGAAGGGCGTGAGGGCACGGCCGCCGATCGCCGCTCGGCCGAGGACACCGAGACCATCATCGCTAATCTGCAGGCGACGGGGACCAAGGTCATCCTGGCGCTGAACAAGATCGACGGCATGCGCCGCGACACCCTGCTGGCCTTGTCGCAGCGTCTGTTCGAAACCGGCGTCTATTCCGAGGTCTATATGATCTCGGCCCTCAGCGGCGACGGCGTGGATGATCTGAAGACCCGCCTGGCCCTGGCCATGCCGCAGGGGCACTGGCTGTATCCTGAAGACCAGTCCGCTGACGTGCCGATGCGCGTGCTGGCGGCCGAGATCACGCGCGAGAAGGTCTATCTGCGCGTCCACGAGGAACTGCCTTATTCGGCGGCGGTGGAAACCACGGCCTTCGACGAGAAGCCCGACGGTTCGGTGCGCATCGAACAGACCATCTATGTCGAGCGCGACAGCCAACGTCCGATCGTGTTGGGCAAGGGCGGTCAGACCGTCAAATGGATCGGCCAGAAGGCGCGGGAGGAGCTGACCGAGCTGCTGGAACGGCCCGTCCACCTGTTCCTGACCGTCAAGGTGGATCCGAAGTGGCAGGACAGCCGCGCCCTTTACGCCCAGTTCGGCCTGGACTTCGACGTCTGAGCGAGAGCCCGTGTTTCATGTGCCGCGTACCGCCGGGGGCCATCCCCGGCTGATCCTGGGGGTCACCGCCGCCATCGTGGTCGGGGCCTCGGCCTGGGCGGCGGTGAAGACCGTTGCCGCGCCGCGCCTGCCCGTTCCGACCGCGTCGGCGCCGCCCGAGCGGGCGCCTCTGAAGGTCGTCGAGGACCTGCCGATCCTGAAGGCGCGGCTGGATCGCGGCGACTTCATGGGCGGGGTCTTGGTGTCGCGCGGCGATCAGGTGCTGTTCCGCCAAGTCTACGGCATGGCCAATCGCGAGCGCGGCGAGCCCCTGGCGCTGGACAGCCGCTTTCGCCTGGCCTCGGTCTCCAAGCAGTTCACCACCGCCGCGATCCTGAAGCTTCAGGACGAGGGCAAGCTCAGCGTCGCCGATCCGCTATGCAAATGGATCCAGCCGTGCCCTGAGGCCTGGGCGCCGATCCGACTGCATCATCTGATGTCGCACACCTCGGGCGTGGTGGACCTGATGGCCCAGGCGGAGTGGGGTCGAATCCGCGCCACGCCGCGCACGCCGCAGGAACTGACCGAAGCCACCGCCCGCTATCGCCTGCAGTTCGAGCCGGGGACCAAGGTCCGATACAGCAACGCCGGCTTCAACCTTCTGGGCGTGGTGGTCGAAAAGGCCAGCGGCGTCTCGTACGAAGCCTATCTGAAACAGGCGCTGTTCGACCCCCTGGGCCTGGATCACACAGACTCCGACGCCGATGATCAGACCCAAGGGCTGGTCATGGGTTACGGCGACTTTCCCGGCGGGCTGACGCCCCAGCCCCTGGCCAATGTCAGCATCGTTTTCGCCTCTGGGGCTCTGTATTCCAGCCTCGACGACCTGATGATCTGGAACCGGGCCCTGCACGGCGGCGCGGTTCTGACGCCCTTCTCCTACGCCCAGATGATCGCCGACCACGCGCCCGAGGACACGCCGCGCGAACGCGGCCGCCAGCGCCGGGCCTATGGCTATGGCCTCTACGTCAACAGCCTGGGGATGCGCACCGACGCGCCCTTCGCCGATGCGCAGATCTATCACACGGGCAGCTGGGCGGGCTTCCGCAACCTGGTGGTCCACGAGCCCGAGCACGACGTGACGGTGGTGGTCCTGTCCAACAACTATCACCGTCGTGACCAGGTCATGCTCATCACTCAGCAGGCATTGGCCGAGGCCTTGGGCAAGCCGGTCCCGACGCGTCTGGCCAACTAGGGAACGCAGCGCCCGCCGGAGGGTTGGCCTCGTGACCTGCGAGGAGATCCCATGAAGGCCGTCGTTCTCAACTGCACCTTGAAGCCGTCGCCGCATACCTCGTCGACCGAGGCGCTTGCCCGCGTCGTCATCGCTGAACTGGAAAAGGGCGGCGCGGAGGTCGAGCTGATCCGTCTGGTCGATCTGGACATTAAGCCCGGCGTCTCCGCCGACGAGGGGGACGGCGACCAGTGGCCCCAGGTGGATGAAAAGCTGAAGGCCGCCGACATCGTCGTCTTCGCCACGCCGACCTGGCTGGGCCAGATGTCCAGCGTCTGCCTGCGCGCGCTCGAGCGCATGGACGCCTGGTTCGCCGAGACCGACGACGACGGCCGCCCGGTCGCCTTCGGCAAGGTCGGGGGCGTGGTCATCACCGGCAACGAGGACGGCGCCCATAACATCGTCGCCACCGTCTGCCAGGGCCTGATCGACATGGGCTTCACCATTCCGGGGCAGAGCTGGACCTATTGGCATCTGGGGCCGGGGCCTGGGCCCGACTACGTCGAAACCGACGAAGGCCACGACTATTCCGACCGCGTCGGCAGAAACGCCGCGCGCAATCTGGTCGCGCTGGCCAAGATCATGAAACCCAGCGTCTATCCCGTTCCCGAAAGCGGCGAGGAGGGCTAGGCTGATCCTCTCATAGCGGAGACGGCCATGTCCCTGACCCTTGCGGCCTTGGCCGCCCTCACGATCCAGACGGCGCCCAGCCCCGAGGCCGAGGTCGCTGCGGTCCTGGATCGGCTGAACGCGGCCTCGACCGCCGCGGACGGCGACGCCTACTTCGCCCTGTTCGCGCCGGACGCCCGCTTCGTCGGCACGGACGCGACCGAGCACTGGACCCTTGAGCAGTTCCGCGCCTACGCCGGGCCGGTCTTCGCCCGCGGTCGGGGATGGTCCTATCCGGCGACCGAGCGAACGATCACCATCGCGCCCATAGACTGTCGCTGCATCGCCTGGTTCGAAGAGAAGCTGACCAACGCCAGCTATGGCGAGACGCGCGGGTCGGGCGTGCTGCGCCGGACCGACGACGGCTGGAAGATCGAGCAGTATGTGCTGAGCTTCGCCGTGCCCAACGACAAGGCGTTCGCCGTCGTCGATCTGATTCGGGGCGGCGCTTCCGACTGATGGAGATCGAAGACGAGGCCTTTGTGCTGTCGGCGCGGTCGCACGGCGACACGGGCGCCGTGGTCGGCTTGCTGACCGAGCAGCATGGGCGGCGCATGGCCTATGTGGCCGGCGGGGCGTCGCGGCGCATGAGGCCCTTTTTGCAGGCCGGCGCACGGGTGACAGCCGCGCTGAGGTCGCGCACCGCCGATCAGCTAGGCTCGGCCCGGCTGGAGCCGATCGGGGAGGGGCCGGCCGCCCTGTTCGACGATCCTCTCGCTCTGGTCGGCCTCAACGCCGCCGCGGCCGTGGCCGAGGGCGCGCTGCCCGAGCGCGAGGCCCATCCGGGAGCCTTCTTCGCCTTCGAAGCGCTTATGGGCGCCCTGGCCTGGCCCGAGGTCTGGCCGGCCGTCTTCGCCCGGTTTGAAGCAGGCCTGCTGGAAGAGCTCGGCTTCGGTCTCGACCTGTCGCGCTGCGCGGCCAGCGGATCGACCGACGATCTCGTTTGGGTCAGCCCGCGCACGGGCCGGGCCGTCAGCCGCGAGGCGGGGGCGCCCTATGCCGACAAGCTGCTGGCCCTGCCGCCCTTCATGCTGGGCGCGCAGGCGGGTGTGGCCGAGGGCGACGTCAAGGCGGGCCTGGACCTGACCGGCCACTTCCTAGAGCAGTTCGTCTTCCACCCACTGAACAAGCCCCTGCCGCCCGCCCGCGTGTGGATGCTGGACAAGCTGGCCGAGGCAGGGCGGCTTTAGCCGAAGGTGAAGGCGAACGCCTGCACGCCCGGGTCGAGGAACTCGATCTCGAAGGTGCGCTCGCCGATGTCGCCCGGCTGACGGATCAACTGATACAGCCGCTCGTCGGTCACCACGCCCATGCCAGAAGCATCGACATCGACGCCCGCCGCCGCGCCGGGCGCCCGGCCGTCGATGGTCACGCGATAGCGGATGGTCTGACCCGCGCGGGTCGGCCCCAGCACCAGATGCACGTCGCGGGCGCGGAACCGGAAGGCGATGCGTCCGCCGGCCGACTGCGCCTCGGCGTGCTCGCTGCGCACCAGCCAACGGCCCGACAGGCTCCATTGGTTCAGCGCCAGGCTGGCGGGCGCCGAATAGTCGCGCGCCTGATCGGCCAGCAGGCCGCCGGGCGACACGATGTTCTTGGCTCGCGCATAGCCCAGATAGGTCTCGGGCGAGTTCAGATTGGCCCGATCCGCCGCGGCCTCGGCTCCCTGGCCGTCGATGGAAACCAGATCCGTCGGCACGTTTCGGACGCCCGCCTCGCGCAACAACTGCTGGATCACCCGTTCCGAATAGTCGTAGTCGCCCTCGCCGAAGTGGTGGTGGCGCACGTCGCCCTTTGCGTCGACGAAGAAGTGGGCCGGCCAGTATTGGTTGTTGAAGGCGCGCCAGACGGCGAAGTCGTTGTCCATGGCGACCGGATAGGTGACGCCGAACCGCTGAACCGCAGCGCGCACGTTGCGCTCGGACTTTTCAAACGCGAACTCCGGCGTGTGCACGCCGATGACCTGCAGGCCGTAGGGCGCGTACTTCTCGGCCCAGGCGCGGACATAGGGGATGGTCCGCACGCAGTTGATGCAGGAGTAGGTCCAGAAGTCGACCAGGACCACCTTGCCGCGCAGACCTTCGGTGGTCAGGGGCGGGCTGTTGATCCATCCGGTCGCCCCGGTCAGGGGCGGAATGGCCTGTTCGATCGGCAGCTGATCCAGCGGCGGTCGATCCGCGCGCGGCGTGGGCGCGGGCATTCCGACGCCGAAGCGCGAGGCCAGCCCCTGCTCCAGGCTGTTGGTGCCGGCCGACGACAGGCGCGTCAGCAGGCCGGTGTCCAGTCCCAGGGCGATGGCCGCCACGCCCGCCAGCACCAGGGCGCCCAGCACCCGGCGCACCCACTCGCCGACGCCCAGCGACTTCTTCATCGTCTGAAAGATCTTGCCGCCGACCAGCAGGGCCAGGGCCAGCGAAGTGGCCGCGCCTGCCGCATAGGCCAGCAGCAGGAAGGTCGTGCCCACGCTGGCGCCCTGCAGGGCCGCGCCGGTCAGGATCAAGCCCAGGATCGGCCCGGCGCACGGCGCCCATAGCAATCCCGTCGCCACGCCCAGCAGCAGCGAGGGCCAGATCGAGCCGCCGCCCTGGGCGTCCTGAAGACTGGCCTTCTCGGTCAGTCGGGAGCCTAGAGCCACCAGCGGCCGGGTCAGGCGGTCGGCCAGGGACGGGATCAGCAGCGTCATGCCCAGCACCGCCATGACCGCAAGTGCGACCCAGCGGCCGATCTCATTGGCCTGAACCGCCCAGCCCCCGCCGATGGCCGCCAGGCTGGCGACGCCCGCGAAGGTGACGGCCATCCCCACAAGCAGCGGCAGGCCGCTCTTGAGGAATGGCTGCCCGGATCGGGCGAAAACGAATGGCAGCACCGGCAGGATGCAGGGGCTGAGGATGGTCAGCACCCCGGCCAGGTAGGATAGAAGGATCAGGATCATCGTGCGGGCCTTCGGCTGAAGCTTTGCATATACGCGGGGGGCGGCCCCAAGGATGAAGGCGGATTTCCGATCAAGTTTTTCGCGCGGTTGTGATTACGATTCAGGCCGTTGAGGCGTTACGCCGGGATCATGCGATTCTCTTACCGCCTTCTGTTGTTCGTTTCCGTCGCCGCCTGCGCGCCAATGGTCCCGGAGCCGCCGCTTCCGGTGACGCCAGCGCCCGCGCCCGCTCCGGTCGTGACCACGCCGGCTCCGACGCCCGCGCCCGCGACTCCGCCGGCCGAAGCGTACGACGAGGCCAGCTTTCAACAGTGGAAGCAGAGTTTCCTGGAGCGTCACGGCGGTGCGCGCCGCGCGGCCTATCAGCGCGAGCTCCAGGGGCTGACGCCCAACCCGTCGGTGATACGCCTGGACCGCAACCAGCCTGAGTTCTCGCGGCCAGCCGGCGTCTATGTGACCAACGCCACCAGCGCGGCTCGGGTGGCAGAGGCGCGTCGGCGCAGCGATCGCGTGCCGTGGGCGGTGGTCCAGCGATACGGCGTGCCCAGCGAGATCCTGCTGGGCATCTGGGCTCAGGAGAGCGCCTTCGGTCAGGTTCAGGGCGATTTCGACGTCATCCGCTCACTGGCGACCCTGGCCTTCGACGGTCGTCGCCGCGACTGGGCCGAGGAACAGCTGAAGAATGCGCTGAACATCGTCGTTGACGGCAAGCGCGACCGCGCTGGCCTGAAGGGCAGCTGGGCCGGCGCCATGGGTCAGACCCAGTTCATGCCGGACAACTATCTGCGCCTCGCCGTCGATCAGGACGGGGACGGCAAAGTCGACATCTGGGGCTCTGACGCCGACGCCCTGGCCTCGGCCGCCAATCTGCTGGCTCAGGCTGGATGGAAGCGCGGTCAAGGCTGGGCCTATGAGGTCGTGCTGCCCTCGGGCTTCGACTATTCGCTGGCCGAGGGCGGCCGCCATCCCTGGAGCTTCTGGTCCCAGCGCGGCGTGACGCTAGCGAACGGCGCCAGCCTCAACGCGGCCGAGGCCGGGGAGGGCGCGACCATCCTTCTGCCTCAGGGCGCGAACGGTCCGGCCTTTCTGGCCCTGCCGAACCACTATGTCATCCGCCGCTACAACAACTCGGTCAGCTACGCCCTGGCCATCGGCCTGATCGCCGACGGGGTGCAGGGCAAGCCGCCGCTTAGCAAGGCTTGGCCCGACGATGGTCCGATGACCCGCGATCAGCGCGTCGGGGCCCAGGCGGCGCTGACCCGGCTGGGCTATGACACGCAGGGCGTGGACGGCGTGATCGGGGCCAACACCCGCGCGGCGCTTCGCCAGTGGCAGATCGCCAACGGCCGCACCGCCGATGGCTATCTGACCGCCGCCCTGGCTGACGAGCTGATCCGCCGCGGCGGCTGATCGGGCTGGCGCGAGGCCAAGAGGCGGGCTAACCGTCCGGCCAAGAAACCATAATCAAGGGAGCAGGCGCATGGCGCGGATCGCCTTCATCGGGCTGGGCAACATGGGCGGCGGCATGGCCGCCAATCAGGCCAAGGCGGGTCATCAGGTCGCGGCCTTCGACCTGTCCAAGGACGCGCTGGACCGCGCGGCGGCCGTGGGCTGCACGCCGGTCGCGTCGGTCACGGAGGCCGTCCGGGACGCCGAGATCGTCATCACCATGCTGCCGGCCGGCCCTCACGTGCTGAAGGTCTACTCCGAACAGATCATCGGCGCTGCGCCGACGAGCGCCCTGTTGCTGGACTGTTCGACCATCGACGTCGACACCGCGCGCAAGGTCGCCGGTCTGGCCAAGGAGGCAGGCTACGCCTTCGCCGACGCGCCGGTGTCGGGCGGCACGGCGGCGGCGGACGCTGGGACGCTGGCCTTCATGGTCGGTTGCGACGAGGGCGACTTCGCCCGCATCGAGCCGGCGCTCGAGCCCATGAGCCGCATCACCATCCGCGCCGGCGACCACGGCGCGGGGCAGGCGGCCAAGATCTGCAACAACATGCTGCTAGGCATTTCGATGGTCGGCACGTGCGAGGCCATCGCCCTGGCCGAGAAGCTGGGCCTGGAGCCTGAACGCTTCTTCGAGATCGCGTCCAAGTCGTCCGGCCAGTGCTGGAGCGTCAGCAGCTACTATCCCTGGGCCGGCCCTGTGCCGACCGCGCCGTCGAACCGCGACTATGACGGCGGGTTCGCCACGGCCATGATGCTGAAGGATCTGAAGCTGGCCCAGGACGCCGCCGCCAAGGCGGGCGCCACGACGCCCCTGGGCGCCCAGGCCGAGGCCCTCTACGCCCTGTTCGGCGGCCTGGGCTACGCGGGCCGCGACTTCTCCGGAATCCTGCAGATGCTGCGCGGCCGACTGGACGACCTGAAGAAGGACTGAGCTCTCAGTCTCCTCTCCATGTCATGGGGAGGTGGCGCGGCGCTCTCGCCGTGACGGAGGGCCTTTGCGATGGTGGACCCGCCCCTCCACGACTTCGTGGTCCCCCTCCCCATTTCATGGGGAGGAGATAGGGAGCGCGTCGGGTCGAGAAGGCGGAGCCTTCTGACCGCGCTCCAACAAATATGAGAATCGTTATCGATTAAGGCCTTGCGACGATTTCTCCCTCTGCCGCTTGTGGACATTAGGGGGTTCGAGGCGCACATAGGCGTCGCTGTCACAAGCCGACAAAGAGCCTGCCGTGTTCGACTACCGGACCGCGTTCCAAAACGCCGTCACTCAAGTCAAGAGCGAAGGCCGCTATCGTGTCTTCGCCGATCTGAAGCGCGTGCGCGGGAAGTTTCCGTGCGCGGTGCGTCGGCGCGAGGACGGCACCGAACAGGACGTGGTCGTCTGGTGCTCCAACGACTATCTCGGCATGGGCCAGCATCCTGACGTCGTCGCCGCCATGCAGGACGAGGTCGCCGAGGCCGGCGCCGGCGCCGGCGGCACGCGCAACATCTCGGGCACCACTCGCTCCGCGGTCGATTTGGAAGCCGAGCTGGCCAGCTGGCACCAGAAGGAAGCCGCACTGCTGTTCACCTCGGGCTATGTGGCCAACGAGGCGACGCTGACGACCCTGCAGCGCATCCTGCCGGGCCTGATCATCTTCTCCGACAGCCTGAACCACGCCTCGATGATCGCGGGCATCCGCAACGGCGGCTGCGAGCGGCACATCTTCGCCCACAACGATCTGGAGCATCTGGAGGCGCTGCTGCAGGCCGCCCCGGTTGATGCGCCCAAGCTGATCGCCTTCGAGAGCGTCTATTCCATGGACGGCGACATCGCCGACCTGGCCGGCACCATCGCCCTGGCCCGCAAATACGGGGCCATGACCTATCTGGACGAGGTCCACGCGGTCGGCCTGTACGGCGCGACGGGCGCAGGCGTGGCCGAGCGCGACGGCGTGCTCGACGGCATCGACATCATCGAATGCACGCTGGGCAAGGCCATCGGCGTGATGGGCGGCTATATCGCGGCGGACGCCGTGATCATCGACGCCGTGCGCAGCTGGGCCTCGGGCTTCATCTTCACCACCAGCCTGCCGCCGGCCCTGACCGCGGCCGCGCTGGCCTCTGTGCGCCACCTGAAGACGCACCCCGAACTGCGTGAAAAGCATCAGGAACGCGCCGCTGCGCTGAAGGCGCGTTTTGCCGCCGCCGGCATCCCGGTCCTGCCCAGCGTCAGCCACATTGTGCCCGTGCACGTGGGCGACCCGGTCCACTGCAAGATGATCTCGGACATGCTGCTGGAAGACTTCGGCATCTACGTCCAGCCGATCAACTATCCGACCGTGCCCAAGGGGACCGAGCGTCTGCGCTTCACGCCGTCGCCTGACCATGACGACGGCATGATGGACGCCCTGGTCACTGCCATGGACAAGCTGTGGTCGCACTGCAACGTCGCCCGGATGCCGAGCGCCGCCTGATGCATGACCCGGAACTGGGCGATGTCATCGTCGAGTTCGTGCGCAATGGGGCCTTCCTCAAATGCTCGGCTGTGCATGTAGTCAGCGGGATCGAGGTTTCGGCCGTGGGTCCTGCGCACGAGCCGCGGGGACTGGAACGCATCGCCCTCGCCAAGCTAAAGCGGGCCCTGGCCGCTCGCGCCGTCGGGTGACGCCGAATTCATTTCGGGCGCGCGCGTCCAGGCCCCATAATCGAGCCAAGGCTTTAGGAGGGCTTCATGATCACCTGGATCATCATCGGCGTCATCGTCGTCGTACTGCTGTTCGTCATCGTCGGCGCCTACAACCGGCTGGTGGCGCTGGATCAGGCCGCGAACCAGTCGTTCGCGGACATCGACGTGCAGCTGAAGCAGCGCCAGGACCTGATCCCGAACCTGGTCGAGACGGTGAAGGGCTACGCCACGCACGAGCGCGGCACTCTGGACGCTGTGACCCAGGCGCGCGCCGCCGCCGCCGGGGCGACTTCGGTCAATGACAAGGTCCAGGCCGAGAACATGCTGACGGCGACCCTGGGCCGCCTGTTCGCCGTGTCGGAGGCCTATCCGGACCTGAAGGCCAACACCAACTTCCAGCAGCTGCAGGTGGATCTGTCGGACATTGAGAACAAGCTGGCCGCCGCGCGCCGCTTCTTCAACAACGCCGTGGCCGAGTTCAACGCCGTGCGCCGCCAGTTCCCGACCGTCCTTTTCGCCGGCCTGTTCGGCTTTGGCTCGGACAAGCCCTTCTTCGACGTGGGCGAGAGCGAGCGGGCGGGCCTGAACGCCGCCCCGCCGACGGTGCAGTTCTAAGGGAGCGAGCGCTTGGGCGCGGTCGGTCTCAAGACCCACATCTGGGCCAACAACACCCGGTCGGCGATCCTGCTGGCCGGGTTCCCGGTGCTTATGGTCGGCATCCTGTATGGGCTGCAGCTGATCCTGATGGGCTTCGGCGTGCTGCCGAACGCGGGGCCCGAGGCGACGTTGGGTCAGGACATGGCATTGGCCGCCAGCATGCTGGGCTGGACTGTGCCGGCCGCCCTGGTGATCTCGGGCGTCTGGTTCGCCATCGCCTATTTCGGCAATCAGGCGATGATCGACGCCATGACCGGCGCCCGAAAGGTCGACCGCCGCAGCGAGCCCGAGCTCTATAATCTGCTCGAAAACCTCGCGATCTCGCGCGGTATGAAGACGCCGACGCTGAGGATCATCGAGGACCAGTCGCTGAACGCCTATGCCTCGGGCCTGCACGAGGGGCGCTACTCCGTCACTGTGACGCGCGGTCTGATGGGCGCGCTGGACCGCGACGAGATGGAGGCGGTGCTGGCGCACGAGCTCACCCACGTCATCAACAAGGACGTGCGGACCATGGTGATCGCCTCGATCTTCGCGGGCATCATCAGCGTCATAGCCGAGATCGTGTTCCGCAGCCTGTTCTTTGCGCGCGGCGGGCGGAGCAACAACAAGAACGCCGGGCCGCTGATCCTGATCGGCATCGCCATTGCGGTGATCGGCGTGGCCCTGGCCTTCCTGATCCGCATGAGCCTGTCGCGGACGCGCGAGTATGTGGCCGATGCGGGCGCGGTCGAGCTGACCAAGAACCCCGACGCCATGATCTCGGCCCTGCGCAAGGTGTCGGGCCAGTCCAAGCTGGAAGCGCCCGACGAAGTGCGCGGCATGTTCCTGGACAATCAGGAGGGCGCGTTTGGCCTGTCGGGCCTGTTCGGCACCCATCCGCCCATCGAGAAGCGCATCGCGGCCCTGGTGAAGTTCGGCGGCGGCCGTGATCCGGGCCCGTGGGAGCAGCCGTCGGCTGCGGGCGGCTCGACAGCGGTCCCAGCCACCTGAGACTTGCCCCCGGCCGCCTTCGGTCGCCATAAGCGGCGAGCTTTCGAGGAGGCAGCCCATGGCGACCTATGATCTGATCGTGCGCGGCGGCGAGGTCGCCAACCATGCGGGGCGCGGCCCGGCCGACGTGGGCGTGCGCGACGGCCGCATCGCCTTCATCGGCGACCTGTCCCAGGCCTCGGCCGGAGAGATCGTCAACGCCGCCGGTCTGACCGTTCTCCCCGGCGTCATCGACACCCAGGTGCACTTCCGCGAGCCGGGGCTGGAATGGAAAGAGGACCTGGAGACGGGTTCGCGCGCCGCGGCTCTGGGCGGCGTGGTCGCGGTGTTTGAAATGCCGAACACCAATCCCAATACGACCGATCCCGACACCCTAGCCGACAAGCTGGCGCGAGCGAGGGACCGGATGTGGACGGATCACGCTTTCTACGTCGGCGGCACCCACGGCAATGCGGCCTATCTGGGCGAGTTGGAACGGCTGCCCGGCTGCTGCGGCGTCAAGGTCTTCATGGGCGCCTCGACCGGCGACCTGCTGATCGCCGACGACGACGGCGTGCGCGAGGTGCTGCGCAACGTCAGCCGGCGGGCCACCTTCCATTCCGAGGACGAATACCGCCTGGCCGAGCGCCGCGACTTGGCCCGGCCTGGCGACTGGACCAGCCACCCCGAGGTGCGTGACCCCGAGAGCGCCATCATGAGCACGCGCCGCCTGGTCCGTCTCGCCAAGGAGGTCGGACGCCGCATCCACGTGCTGCACGTGACGACGGCCGAGGAGATCGAGTTCCTGGCCCAGCACAAGGATGTGGCGACCGTCGAGGTAACGCCCCAGCACCTGACCCTGGACGGCGACGAGGCCTATGAGCGGCTGAGGGGCCTGGCCCAGATGAACCCGCCGATCCGCAATGCGCCGCACATCGCCGGCCTGTGGCGCGGCATCCAGCAGGGCGTCGTGGACGTGCTGGGTTCGGACCATGCGCCGCATACGCTGGAGGAGAAGGCGCGGGCCTATCCGGCGTCGCCGTCGGGCATGCCGGGCGTGCAGACCCTGGTGCCGGTCATGCTGACCCATGTGGCGCAAGGTCGGATGACGCTGGAGCGCTTTATCGACCTGACCTCGGGCGGCGCCCAGCGGGTGTTCGGCACGGCCGGCAAGGGCCGTCTGACCGAAGGCTATGACGCCGACCTGACCCTGGTCGACCTGAACGCCAGGCGGGTCATCCGCCATGAAGACATGGCGACCCGCAGCGGCTGGACCCCCTTCGACGGCTTCGAGGCCGAAGGCTGGCCGATGGCGACGATCGTGCGCGGGCGGGTGGTGATGAAGGACGGCGAGCTGATCGGATCGGCCCACGGCCAGCCCGTGCGGTTCCAGGAAACCTTCTGACGGCGCGTTGACCTTCGCCGCCCTTGATGCGTTAGGGAGGCGAAGGAGAACCGCCATGACCGACCGCCGCACGCCCGAAGAGGCCGACCTCAACGCCTTGGACATCACCGACGCCGAGGCGGCCGAGATCAACTCGATCTCACACCCGCTGCTGGTGGACGCCGCCCCGGACGCGAACGACGATCTGGTGCAGATCGACGCGACCACGGACGGCCGGGTCTTCGTCACCATCAATCGGCCGGCCAAGAAGAACGCCTTCGACGCCGCCACCATCGCCGCCCTGCGTGAGGCGTTCGAGACGCTGCATGGCGCCGACAATGTGCGCATCGTCTTCGTGCGCGGCGCGGGCGGGACCTTTAGCGCCGGCGCGGACCTGAGCTGGATGCGCGACGCCGCCGACTGGTCCGAGAGCGACAACCGCGAAGACGCCATGGGCCTGGCCCGGATGCTGAAGGCGCTGCATGACATTCCGGCCCTGACCGTGGCGCTGGTCGAGGGCGCGGCCATGGGCGGCGGCGCGGGCATCGTGGCCGCCTGCGACATGGCCGTGGCGATCGAGGGATCGCGTTTCGCCTTCTCGGAGGTCAAGCTGGGCCTGATCCCGGCCACCATTGCTCCCTATGTCATCGAGGCCGTCGGCGCCCGTCGCGCGCGTCAGCTGTTCCTGACCGCCAACATCTTCGACGCCGACTATGCGGCCCACGCCGGGCTGATCGACATGGTGCTGCCCGAAGGCTCGATGGACGAGTTCATCTCGATGCTGAGCGACAGCCTGACCGCCAATGCGCCCGGCGCGATGGGTGAGGCCAAGCGCCTGGTCAACGACGTGGCCGGCCACAAGCTGGACAACGGCCTGATCGAGGACACCGCCCGCCGCATCGCCCGCGCCCGCGTGTCCGAGGAAGGGCAGGAGGGTGTCCGCGCCTTCCTGGACAAGCGCAAGCCGCGCTGGGCCGAGTAGGCCGTCAGCTCCCGATCTGCTCCGGCTCGATCTCATAGACGGTCGAGCAGTATTCGCAGGTGACGCGGATCTTGCCGTCGTCCTCGATCATCTCGCGCCGCTCGTCGTCGCCGAATGATGTGAGAACGGCGGCGATCCGGTCGGCCGAGCATCGGCAGACGGCAGACAGCGGTTTAGCCTGCTCCAGCCGCACACCGTCCTCGTGGAACAGGCGGAACAGCAGAATTTCCGGCGTGATCTGCGGATCCAGCAGTTCGTCGTCGGCTAGGGTGTGGAACAGGGCTTCGCTCCGTTCCCACACGTCCTCGGTCGAGCCGCGCGCGGCGTCGCCGGCGACCATCTGGATCATCGCTCCGCCCGCGCGCCATTTCGGGCCCGAACCCTGATCGACCGCGCCAACCGCCAGGCGCACCTTCGTCGGCACCTGTTCGGACTGGCGGAAGTAGTGCTCGGCGGCCAGTGACAGGCTCTCGCCCTCGATTGGGGTGATGCCCTGATGGCGTTCGAAGTCCGCGCCCTGATCCAGGGTCATGACGAACACGCCCTTGCCCAGCAGGGTCTGCGCGCCGGGGCGCGAGAAGCCGGTCGAAGCGGCCGCGACTTCCTCGGGATCGAAGCGGCAATAGCCCCGGATGTGCCCGTCGCTGTCGTAGTCGGCCACGACATAGCGCACCGGCCCGTCGCCCTGCGCCTGGACGATCAGCCGGCCCTCGAACTTGAGGCTGGAGCCGACCAAGGCCGCCAGCGCGCAGGTTTCGCCCAGCAGGGCGGCGACCGGCTCGGGATAGTCGTGGGCAGACAAGACGGCGTCGATGGCGTCGCCCAGGCGCACCAGGCGGCCGCGCACGGGCCAGCCCTCGATCTGGAAGGCGGCGGCGAGGTCGTCGACGGGAACGGGCGACAGGGGCGCGTGATCGGTCACGGCGGCTCCAGGAAATGGCGTTTCGGAAGAGGCGGAAAGATAGGCGCCCGCTTCCCGCTTGGTAAGGGGGCTGTGCTAGGCTGGGCCGTCGGCCTGGAACGGGGACGCCCGCGCGCCCGTTTGCCCGGTCCGTTCGGAGGTGCGTCATGTCCAAAGCCAAGCTCAAGCCGTTGAACCAGCAGGCGATCGTCGTGACCGGCGCGACGTCGGGGATCGGGTTGTCGACCGCCCGACGCGCAGCGCGGCAAGGCGCGAGGGTGTTCCTGATCGCGCGCGGCGAGACCGATCTGCGCGCGCTGTGCGAAGAACTGCAGGCCGAGGGTGCGCGCTGCGCCTGGGCCGTGGCCGATGTGGCGGACTTCGATGCGCTGAAGGAGGCGGCTGACAAGTGCGTGCGCCTGTTCGGCGGGTTCGATACCTGGGTGAACAACGCCGGCGTCTCGATCTACGGCCCCATTCGCGAGACCGGGCTGGACGATCAGCGCCGCCTGTTCGAGACCAACTACTGGGGCGTGGTCAACGGCTCGCTGGTGGCGGTCGAGCATCTGCGCGGCAAGCCGGGCGGCGGGTCCATCGTCAACGTCGGCTCGATCCTGGGCGATGCGCCGATCCCGGTGCAGGGCGTCTATTCCGCCTCCAAACACGCCATGAAGGGCTTTACCAATGCGCTGCGGATGGAGCTGCTGCGCGAAAAGGCGCCGGTGACCGTCAGCCTGGTCAAGCCCGCGGCGGTGGACACGCCCTATCCACGCCACGCCCTGAATCTGACGGGACAGGCGGTGCAGAATCCGCAGCCGGTCTATGCGACCCATGTGGTGGCCGACACCATTCTGTACTGCGCCAGCCACGGCATTCGCGAGATCACGGTCGGCGGCGGCGGGCGGCTGGCGGCCAGCTTCTACGCGGCCCTGCCGGGCCTGGCGGAACCACTTCTGGCCAAGTTCGCTCCTAGCCTGATGCGGGACAGGGGTTCCGCCTATCGGCCGTACGAAGACGGGCTCTACGACCCGACCGAAGACGGCCTGGATGAAGAGGTTCACTATCCCATGGTTCGACAGTACAGCGTCCTGGCCGAGGCCCGTAAACATCCCGGCGTGACCGGCGGAACCATCGCCGCCGTCGCCTTGGCCGCGATCGCCGTGGTGCTGCTGAGCCAGCGCAGCGGCCCGACCCGCTATGAGCGGATCAAGCGCCGCATCGACCCGCGCGGCTGGGTCGACGTCGACGGCCTCAAGCACAAGCTGTCCGACGCGGCTCATGCTCTGCGCGGCGGTGCCGAAGAGGCCGGCGAACGCGCCGGCAAGGCGTCCCATCAGGCTCGTTCCAGCTTCGAATCGCTTGTGGACGAACTGCGCGGCCGCGTCGATTTCGACGACATCCGCCGTCGCCGCGACCACGCCGGCAAGCGCGCGCGCAAATACGCCGATGACGCCGGTCAGTACGCCAAGGATCACGCCCGCGAGGGTGGCGCGCTTCTGGCCGTCGCCACCCTGGCGGCCCTGGTCGGCGCGGCCGTGCTGGAAAGCCGCCAGCCGGACAGCAAGATCCGCAAGCTCACCAACCTCTAAAACCCTCTCCCGATGGGAGAGGGCTTGAGGCTCGCAGAGCGCAGCG
>NZ_JBKBML010000028.1:0-16537 GCF_046295775.1 Brevundimonas sp.
CCGCGCCCGCCGCGCCTGCCCCAGCCCGTCCGGCGCCCGCGCCGGCGACCCCGCCCGCAGCCGCCGGCGGCGCCTCGGCGGTGCAGATCGGGGCCTTCTCCTCGACCGCCATCGCGGATCGCGAATACGCCACGGTCGCCGCCCGCTTCCCCGAGTTCGCGCGCGGCGCCGAAAAGCGCGTGCAGGAGGTCACCACCTCGTCGGGCTCGACCGTCTATCGCACCACCTTCACCGGCCTCAGCCGCGAGCGCGCCACCGCCTTCTGCAACGCGCTCAAGGCCGCAGGCCGCGACTGCCTGGTGCGGTAGGGGTTTGACCAGCGCCGCCATCTACGCCTGCTCGGGTCCGGTTCTGACCGAGGCCGAGCGCGCGTTCTTTTCGGATGTGCGGCCCTGGGGATTCATCCTGTTTCGGCGCAATGTCGAAAGCCCCGAGCAGGTCCTGCGCCTGACCGAAGCTCTGCGCGACAGCGTCGGCTGGCGCGCGCCCGTCCTGGTCGATCAGGAAGGCGGCCGTGTTCAGCGACTGGGGCCGCCGCACTGGCCGAAGTATCCGCCGGGCGACGCCTATCTGAAGGCGGCCAACGACCCCTTCACCGCGCGCGAGCTGGCCCGCCTGTCCGGTCGGCTGATGGCGCATGATCTCAAGGCCGTCGGCATCGACGTGGACTGCGCCCCCGTGCTGGACGTCCCCACGCCCGGCGCCCACGACATCATCGGCGACCGCGCCTATGCCTGCGATCCCGCGACCGTGGCCCAGATGGGCCGGGCGGTGGCCGAGGGGCTGCTGGCCGGCGGGGTCCTGCCGGTCATCAAGCACATGCCTGGCCACGGCCGCGCCTTCGCCGACAGCCACAAGGAGCTGCCGGTCGTCGACGCCGATCTGGATACGCTCGACGCCTGGGACTTCGCCCCCTTCAAGGCCCTGTCCGACATGCCGATCGGCATGACCGCCCACATCGTCTTCGACGCCATCGACCCGAAACGTCCGGCCACCCAGTCGAAGAAGGCGATCCGCCTGATCCGCGAACGCCTGGGCTTCAACGGCCTGCTGCTGTCCGACGACCTGTGCATGAACGCCCTGTCGGGCACGCTTGAAGAGCGGGCCAGCCAGTCGCTGAAAGCCGGCTGCGACCTCGTCGTCCACTGGACCGGCGACATGGCCGAGATGAAGCAGGTGGCCGCCGGCGTGGGCCGTCTGAAGGGCAAGGCCGCCGCCCGCGCCGCCGCCGCCCTGTCGCGCATCGTCCATACGCCCGAGCCGCTGGACCTGGCCGAGGCCCGCGCTCGCTTTGACGCCCTGCTGGCGGGCCGGTTGGACGCCGCCCGAGGCCCAGATGTGGGCGAGGCCCAGGCCTGAGCATGACCGACGCCTTTCAGCCCACGCTGAACTTCTCCGCCGTCGAGGAAGTCGATGCGCGCGAGGCGTTCGTGGTGGATCTGGACGGATACGAAGGCCCGCTGCACGTCCTCTTGGCCCTGGCCCGCACCCAGAAGGTCGACCTGCTGAAGCTGTCGATCACGCGCCTGGCGGAACAGTATCTGGCCTTCGTGCACGAGGCCCGGCGCCGGAACTTCGCCCTGGCGGCCGACTATCTCGTGATGGCGTCGTGGCTGGCCTATCTGAAGTCGCGCCTGCTGCTGCCGCGCACCGAAAAGGCCCAGGCCGAAGAGCCCCCGGCCGAAGAGATGGCCGCCGCCCTCGCCTTCCGTCTGCAGAAGCTGGAGGCCATGCGCCGCTCGGTCGACGCCCTGATGGAACGGCCCCAGCTGAAGCGCGACGTCTTCACGCGCGGCGACCCCGAGGCGACGGTGGTGATCCCGTCGGATCAGATCGACGCCAGCCTGTACGACCTGATGGCCGCCTATGTGACCCAGCGCCGCCGCGAACAGGCCCGCCACTACGCCCCCGGCCAGCGGGTCGAGGCCTTTCCGCTGGAGGCTGCGCGCGACTGGCTGCGCGACCGCCTGCCCCGCCTGGACGCCTGGACGCCGCTGGAACGCATTGCCCCGGAAGCTGAGCCCGAGGTCGAGGGGCCCAGCCAGGCCAGCTATGTCGCCTCGACCCTTTCGGCCAGTCTGGAGTTGGTCAAGGAAGGCGCGCTGGACATGCGCCAGTCCTCGGCCTTCGCCGAACTGCTGCTGAAACGCCGAGGCCAGGGCCAGCCGCTGGAGCTGACGGGATGAGCCTGTCGTTCGCCCCCGATCCCACAGAGCTTGAGCGTCGCGTCGAGGCCCTGCTGTTCGCCGCCGCCGGTCCCTTGTCCCTGGCCGACATCGCCGCCCGTCTGCCAGAGGGCGCCGACGCCGAGAGCGCCGTGCGCGCGTTGCAGACCCGCTATGCCGATCGCGGCGTGGTGCTGGACGAGGTGGCCGGGCGCTTCCGCTTTCGCACGGCCGAGGACCTGTCCTTCCTCATGACCGATCAGCGCGAAGGGCCGCGCCGCCTGTCCAAGGCCGCGCTCGAGACCCTGTCGATCATCGCCTATCACCAGCCCTGCACCCGCGCCGAGGTCGAGAGCGTGCGCGGCGTCTCCATGTCGCGCGGCACGCTGGATTTGCTGCTCGAGATGGGCTTCGTGCGTCTGCGCGGGCGTCGCCGCACGCCGGGCCGGCCCGTCACCTACGGCACCACCGATCACTTCCTGGAGCATTTCGGCCTGGCGTCCCTGATCGACCTGCCGGGCGCCGCCGAGATGAAGGCCGCCGGCCTGCTGGACCTGTCCCTGCCGGCCGGCTTCGAAGTCCCCAACCCCGCCCGCGCCGACGACGGCGACGACGAGCCACCGCCCGACACCGACGACGCGCCCGAGTTCGCCCAGGACTTCGTCAGCCAGGACTGATGCTTCTCCCCTTGTGGAAGAAGGTGGCCTGCGGAGCAGGTCGGATGAGGGGTGTCCGCGCCGTCATTCGAGGTCGAGCAGGCGTTTCCCCCGCCCCCTCACCCGTCTCGCTGACGCGAGCCACCTTCTCCCACGAGGGGGAGAAGGCTTTATCCCGCGATCTGGCCGAAGTCGGCGACCTGGCCCATGACGTCGCGCACCTGGCCCAGCAGCTTCAGCCGGTTTTCGCGCTCGGCGGAGACGTCGGAGTTGACCATGACGTCGGTGAAGAAGGCGTCCACCGGCGCGCGCAGGCCCGAAAGGGCCTTCATGGCGGCGGCGAAGTCCTCGGCCTGAAGCGCCTGCTCGACCTGCATCCGGGCTGCGCCGACGGCGAAGGCCAGGGTGGTCTCGGCCTCGGGCTGGTTCGGCAGGCCGGTCTGGACCATGCCGGTCGGCAGGTCGCCCTTCTTGGCCTCGGCCCGCAGGATGTTGGACGCCCGCTTGTAGCCCGCCAGCAGATTGGCCCCGTCGTCCGTCGCCAGAAACGCCCCCAGCGCCTCGACCCGCCGCACGATCCGCACCAGATCGTCGTCGCCCAGCGCGAACACGGCGTCGACGAGGTCGTGAGGCTGGCCCTGCTCGCGGAGGAGGACTTTAAGGCGGTCGAGCATGAACATGCCCAAGTCAGTCCAGTAGGCTCGTTCCCAATCCACCGGTGGAACGTCCTCGATGCTCGAATTCCGAAGAGCGACCCGAGCTTTGTCGGCAACGGGCCCCAAGCCGCCCTTCTCGTCGGGCGTCACATTGAAGCCCAGCGCTTCCACCGATTTCACTACGTTCGGCAAGCTCTCCGTGAACTGCCCAAGAAGCTGGGACGCCAGCCGGCGGCCGTGATGCACGAACAGCCTGTTGAGTGGCAGGCGAGCCTCTGTCGCCAAGGCAATTCGAGCGACACCTAAGGCGGCACGGCGCAGAGCAAAGGGATCCTTGGAGCCCGTTGGTTTCTCGCTGATGAACCAGAAGCCAACCAGCGTGTCCAGCTTGTCGGCCAGGGCGACAGCCACCGTCAGCGGCGCCGTCGGAACCGTGTCGTTCGGTCCCTGGGGCTTGTAGTGGTCGCGGATGGCGTCGGCGATGGCGTCGCCGTGTTGGGCGCGAGCATAGTAGCCGCCCATGACGCCCTGCAGTTCCGGGAACTCGCCCACCATGCCCGAGGCCAGGTCGGCCTTGGCCAGACGCGCGGCCTTTTCGGCCTGATCGGGGTCGGCGCCCACCAGCGGCGCGACCTCGCGGGCCAGGGCGGCGATGCGGTCGACCCGCTCGGCCAGGGTCCCCAGCTTGGCGTGGAAGGTCACGCCCTTCAGCTTTTCGTTCCAGGCGTCGAAGCCGACCTTCTGGTCCTCGTCCCAGAAGAAGCGGGCGTCGTTCAGACGGGCCGACAGCACGCGCGAATTGCCCGCCGCCAGCGCCTTGCCGCCGTCCGACGCCTCGACGTTGGCCACCACGACGAAATGCGGAGCCAATTTTCCTGAAGACTCTGGGCCCTCACGCGCCGGATCGCGGACGGCGAAATACTTCTGGTGCACCTTCATCGACAGGCGCACCACCTCGGGCGGCAGGTCCAGGAACTGCGGGTCCATGTCGCCCAGGATCGGGGTCGGCCATTCCGCCAGGCCCGACACCTCGTCCAGCAGGCCGTCGTCATCGACCAGGGCCAGGCCCTTGTCGGCGCAGACCGCCTTGGCCCGCTCCAGAATGCGCAGCCGCCGGTCGGCGGCGTCCAGCAGCACGAACTCGCGCTCCAGCTTCTGGCGATAGTCGGCGAAATCCTTGACCGCGAACGGCTGGCCCGAGCCCAGGAAGCGGTGACCCTCGGTGGTGTCGCCAGAGGTGATGCCGTCGATCTCGAACGGAACCACCGCGCCGTCGAACAGGGCGACGATCCGCTTGATCGGCCGCACCCAGCGCAGCGCGCCCGTGCCCCAGCGCATGGACTTGGGCCAGGGGAAGTTGCGGATCACCTGATCCAGCGTCTCGGCGACGACCTCGGTGGTCGCGCGGCCCTGGCTGCTGATCTGGGCGAACAGGACGCCGTCGCGTTCGACAAGCTGCTCGCGCGTCAGGCCGGTCTTGCGCAGGAAACCCTCCAGCGCCTGGGGCGGGGCCGAGGCCTTGGGCCCCTTCAGCTCTTCCTCGCGGTCCGGCGTCGCGGTCGGCAGGCCGTCGATGACCAGCGTCAGCCGCCGCGGCCCCGCATAGGTCGTCAGCGCCTCCCACGTCAGGCCGGCGGCCTTCAGCCGTTCGCCCGCCATCCGCTCCAGATCGCGCGCGGCCCCCGCCTGCATGCGCGCGGGGATTTCTTCCGAGAAGATTTCGATGTGCAGTTGGGGCATCAGGCGGTCTTCCGCTCTTCTTCGACCTGCGCCAGGGCGCAGGCTTTGCACAGGTCACGAATGCGGCCGATGTAGCTCTGACGTTCTGCCACGGCGATCGCGCCGCGCGCATCCATCAGGTTGAACAGGTGCGAGGCCTTCAGCACCTGGTCATAGGCCGGCAGCACCAGCGCCTGGCCCTGCGGCCCCTTCATGCCCAGCAGACGGCGGCTCTCGGCCTCCATGTCCTCGAAACGGCGCTTCAGACCATCGACGTCATAGCCGTGGAAGTTGGCTTCCGACTGCTGGCGCTCGTTCTCCAGGAAGACCTCGCCATAGGTCAGGCCGTCCTTGTTGAACTTCAGGTCATAGACGTTGTCGACGCCCTGGACGTACATGGCCAGGCGCTCCAGCCCGTAGGTCAGCTCGCCCGACACAACATCGACCTCGATGCCGCCGACGCCCTGGAAATAGGTGAACTGCGTCACCTCCATCCCGTCGCACCAGACCTCCCAGCCCAGGCCCCAGGCGCCCACGGTGGGGTTCTCCCAGTCGTCCTCGACGAAACGGATGTCGTGCAGCTTGGGATCGATGCCGATCGCCTTCAGCGAGCCCAGATACAGATCCTGCAGGTCGTCGGGGTTCGGCTTCAGGATCACTTGATACTGGTAGTAATGCTGCAGCCGGTTGGGGTTCTCGCCATAACGCCCGTCGCCGGGGCGGCGGCTGGGCTGGACGTAGGCGGCCTTCCAGGGCTTGGAGCCCAGCGCACGCAGCACGGTCGCCGGGTGCAGCGTGCCGGCCCCAACCTCGATGTCATAGGGCTGCAGGATGGCGCAGCCCTGGTCGCCCCAATAGCGATGCAGGGTCAGGATCAGGTCCTGGAAAGACAGCGGTTCGGTGGTCACGGCGGCTCGTTTCGCGGGCGCAAAAAAGACGGCGGACCCTAGAGCCCGCCGTCCTTGAACTCAACCGAACGGTTGCGCTGCTTTTAGCCTTGCGGCGTAGGGGCCGGGGCCTCTTCCTCGTCCGCGTCGTCCTGCTGACCGTCGGTCGGGTTGACGACCGGGGGCGCGGCGACCGTGGTGGTGTTGGTCGTCACTTCGCCGGTGGGCGCGGTGGCCGGGGTGGTCGACGGGGTCATGGTGGCGTCACCCGCCGGAGCGCCGGCCGGGGCCATGCTGCTGTCGGTCGGGCGCACTTCGCCCGGCGCGGCCGGAGCCGTCTCGGTGTCATAGGCCTCGGCCGACGCTTCGGCGTCCATGGTCGCGGCCGGCGCGGTCGTGGCTTCGGCCTCGTCAGCCGGCGCGGCTTCGGTCATCTCGGCGTCGCCCATCGCGGCCTGAGAAGCGGCCGGAACCAGAACGCGGTCAATCGAGAAGACCGCGCCGTTCGAGGCATCCAAGCCCGCGTTGGTGATGGTGGCCTCGTCGATCTTCAGCTGATCGCCGGTGCCGTCCAGCTGCACCTGAGTGCGGGCGGCGGTCTCGACCGGGCCGCGGGCACCCTGGATCTGGCTGGCCTCAACGTCAGCGACGATCACGTGATACAGCAGGATCTGACGCAGCTCATTGACGTTGGCCGGGTCCATCAGACGCGTGCGCTCGGCTTCCGGCAGGGCCGCAAAGGCCGCGTCGGTCGGAGCGAAGATCGAGATGGCCGGGCGCGTGTTCAGCGTCTCGGTCAGCTGCGCGGCGTCAAGCGCGGCCAGCAGGGTCGTAAACTCGCCTTGCGCGCGCAGCACATCGACCACAGTGTTGGCTTCGGCGGTCTGGTTAGCCGCCTGCGGCGCCTGGGCCGCCGGCGCGGGCTGGGTGGCGGTCATCGGCGCCGGATCGGCCATCGACGACGGCGCGGCCGGCATCGAGGGGTCGGGCTGAGCCGGGGTGGTCGGCGCCGGGACGGGCTGCGGCTGGGCCGGCATCGTCTGGGCGTCCTGAGCGAAGGCGGCCGGGGCGGCCAGCAGGGCGACGGCGGCGGAGGCGGTGAGAAGACGAGTGCGGAGCATGGCGATGTCCTTCTTTCTGATATCTCGGGGGCAGATCGCGGCGCTGTGATGCACGCGATCCGAATAAGCACGACTGCGTGATGAAAGCCGCAGCCCCCGCCTGAAGTTCCATATGGCGTACCCGCGACATCTCGCCACGACCCGCACGCGGTGATCTCAAGGTGATCTCAAGGCGGACCGCACAATACGGCCCCGCTTGCGCCCTAAAGCTTGGCCGATGCCGAAAAGTCGCCCAGCATCACCGACTTGATCCACCAATCGCCATAAGTGTTCCTCAAGCGGTCGGCGGCGACCTGGACGGCTTCGGGCGTATCGAACAAGGCGAAAACGGTCGCGCCCGAGCCCGACATTCGTGTCAGACGCGCGCCGTCCAGCGCGCCGACAGCCTCGAGCGCAGCCGCGATCGCCGGCTCGCGCATTACGGCCGGGGCCTCCAGGTCGTTGCGCTGTCGGGCCAGCCAGTCGATCACCCGTGAAGGGCTCCAGTCGCTCGGCGCGTCCGGCCGGTCCGCGGCGCGGGCGGGCCCGGCGTCATAGGCGGCGTAGACCGCGCCCGTCGGCGACGGCGCGCCTGGATTGACCAGCAACGCAGGCAGCGGCGGCAGGCGCGGCTCGAACGTCAGACGCTCGCCATGCCCCTCGGCCCAGGCGGCCCGGGCATGCAGGCACATGGCCCCGTCGGCCCCCAGGCGCGCCGCGATCCGCGCCAGCGCCGCATCGTCCATATCCACGCCCAGCGCCTCGCGCGCCAGTTTGAGCGCCACGCCGGCGTCCGAAGACCCGCCCCCGACGCCCGAGGCGATCGGCAGCCGCTTGTCCAGGGTCAGGCGAAACGGCGTCGGCCGCCCCGTCGCCTCGCCCAGCGCTCGAACCGCGCGCAGGATCAGATTGTCCTCGCCCGCCGACAGCCCGTCGCCGAACGGGCCGACGATCTCCAGCGAAAGCGCCTCGGCCGGCTCGAGCATCAGGCGGTCGCCGTCGTCGGCGAAGGCGACCAGGCTGGCCAGCGGATGCAGGCCGGCCGCGTCCAGCGGCCCGACGTGCAGGAAAAGATTGACCTTGGCCGGAGCCGTCGCAGTCAGCGGCACGGTCAGTTTGAAACGCCCGCGCCGCCCACGGACGGCTCGCTGTCGCCGGCCAGTTTGCGCTCCACCTCTGCGCGACGCTCGGCGTCGGGCTCAAGCGTCAGGACGCGGCTCCACTGAAACCCGGCCTCGCGGCGACGGCCGACCTGCCAGTAGGCGTCGCCCAGGTGGTCGTTGATCTCGGCGTTGGCCGGCTCCTTGGCGACGGCCGCCTCAAGCTGCTCAACCGCCTCTTCGAACCGACCCAAGCGGTAATAGCCCCAGCCCAACGAGTCCTGGATGTTGCCGTTGTCGGGCTCAGCCGCATGCGCCCGCTCGATCATGGCCAGCCCCTCGGCCACCCGGGCGCCGCTGTCGACCCACAGATAGCCCAGATAGTTCAAGGCCGTGGCGTTGTCCGGCTGCTGTTGCAGCGCCGCCCAAAGCTCGGCCTCGGCCTCGGTGGTCCGGCCGATCGACTCATAGGCCGCGCCGCGCAGGAAACGTGTCTGGAAGCCCTGGTCAGCGGTGTTCAGCAGCGGGCCGTCCAAGAGCGCCAGCGCCTCCTCGTGCCGCTCCTCGGCCATGAGTTGACCCGCCAGCAGATAGGCGATCTCGGGGCTGTCCGGCTGGGCGGCGCGGGCGCGCTCGAGTTCGCGCACGGCGTCTGCGGCCTCTTCGTCTCGCGCATGCAGAAGCGCCATCTGCAGCCGCGCCGTCGCATAGGCGGCGGGGTCGTCCGGGCGCACCTCGTCCCAGGCCGCCAATGCCGCGCGGGTCAGGCGCGCCTCGGCCAGGACCTGCCCCAGTTGAAGACGCGCGGCGTCCTGCGGCGCAACCTCCAGCGCCAGACGCAGATAGACGGCGGCGAATTCGTGCGCGCCCTGGGCTGACAGTTGCTCGGCCGCCGTGGCCAGGGCGCCGGCGGCGCCTTCGCGAAGGGTCGGTGCGGCCGGGGCTCGGCCGCCTGCCGCGGCCCGCTCGCGGTCGCCGCGCAGTTCATTGCGGCCCGCCGCGATCAGGGCGTCGTATTGCGCGACCGCCTCTTCGCGCCGGCCCCGCCTCTCCAGAAAACCACCGTAGGCTCGGCGGAAGGCCGGCCCTCCAATCGGATCGGCCACCAGTTCGCGATAGGCGGCGTCGGCCTCGTCGTAGCGGCGCCGATGCTCCAAAAGCAGGGCGCGATTGGCGCGCAACACCCAACCGGTCGGGCCGGTCAGGCCGTTGGCCTGCACCAGCGCGAAGTTCCAATCGCCGGCCTCGGCCGCGATCCAGGGCATGACATAGATCGCCGCCAGGGCGTGCGGCTGCCCCACGGGATCGGTCGTCAGTCGGTCAAGAGCCCCGCGAGCATCGCCGGCGGCATAGGCCTGGACCGCTGCGACCAGCTTGCCGGCCTGGGTGAAGGTCGGCGAGGCGCCCGGCCCGTCGGGGGTGATCCGGCCCGCCAAGCTCAGGTCTCCGCCCAGCAGCAGGGCGCTGAAGGTCTGTTCCCGCAGCCGGGGCTGTTCCGGCGTCAGAGCCAGAGCTTCGCTGAGCAGCAGAGCGCCCTGCGCCCCTTCGCCCGACGTCATGGCGTTGCGGCCAGCCAGGAACAGGCCGTAGGCCGACCGCTCGTCGGCCCGCGTCGGCACGGGCGCCCAGGTTTCGGGGATGGGAGCGGTGACCGAGGCAGTGGCCTCCGCGACCTCGGGCGTCGCTTCATCGGCGGCCGCGGGCGGCGTCACGATGATCGCGGGCGGCAAAGCGCTTGGGTCCGATTGCTCCGGCGTCTGCTGCGCCGGCCCCGTGCGCGGCGCCGGGTCGGTCTGGATAGAGCCCGGCGGCAAGGTCTGCGCCGTCGCACTCCCCGCCATGGCGATGGCCAGCACGGTCATGGATGTCGCGAACAACGGGGAGCAAGAGACAGTCATGCCTCGAACCCTTCACGCTTTTCCGACGCCGGGCAA
The DNA here is from genome assembly GCF_046295775.1 of Brevundimonas sp. Lineage (GTDB taxonomy): Bacteria > Pseudomonadota > Alphaproteobacteria > Caulobacterales > Caulobacteraceae > Brevundimonas. The sequence continues at coordinate 10,218 of NZ_JBKBML010000028.1, forward strand.
GGCTCGAAAGCCCCGCCCGGCGCGGGTCCGATCACATGTTCGGATAGTTCGGCCCGCCGCCGCCCTCGGGCGTGGTCCAGACGATGTTCTGCGACGGATCCTTGATGTCGCAGGTTTTGCAGTGGACGCAGTTCTGGGCGTTGATGACGAAGCGCGGGTCGGTCCTGGCCGCCTCGTCGGCATAGACCACCTCGTACACGCCGGCGGGGCAGTAAAGCCGCGCGGGCTCGCCGTATTTGGGCAGATTGACCTGGATCGGGATGGACGGATCCACCAGCTTCAGGTGCGCCGGCTGTTCCTCGGCGTGGTTGGTGTTCGACACGAAGACCGAGCTCAGCTTGTCGAAGCTCAGTTTCCCGTCCGGCTTGGGATAGGTGATCGGCTGATGCTTGGCCGCCGGTTCGGTCGAGGCCGCGTCGGTCTTGCCATGACGCAGCGTCGGGATCGGCGAGACGCCGCCCAAGAGGGTGCGGCACCACATGTCGACCATGCCCAGCGCCCCGCCCAGCGTCGTGCCGAACTTCGACAACAGCGGCTTGGCGTTTCGAACCCGCGACAGCTCCTTGTAGACCCAGCTCTTCTCATAGGCGGTCTGATAGGCGTCCAGCACGTCGCCGGCGCGGCCCGCGATGACGGCGTCATAGGCCGCGTCGGCGGCCAGCATGCCGGTCTTCATGGCGTTGTGGCTGCCCTTGATGCGCGGCACGTTCACGAAGCCCGCCGAACAGCCGATCAGCGCGCCGCCCGGGAAGGCCAGTTTGGGCACGGACTGGAACCCGCCCTCGGTGATCGCGCGGGCGCCGTACGAAATGCGCGTGCCGCCTTCCAGATGCGGCGCGATCGAGGGGTGGTGCTTGAAGCGCTGGAACTCGTCGAACGGCGACAGGAACGGGTTCTTGTAGTTCAGGTGCACCACATAGCCGATGGCCACGTAGCGGTCGCCGAAGTGGTACATGAAGCTGCCGCCGCCCGTATGCTCGTCCAGCGGCCAGCCAGTGGTGTGCTGGGCCAGGCCGGGCTGGTGCTGTTCGGCCGGCACCTGCCACAGCTCCTTCAGGCCGATGCCGAACTTCTGCGGATCGGCGGCGTCGCACAGATTGTGGCGGGCCATGATGGTCTTGGCCAGCGAGCCGCGCACGCCCTCGCCGATGAAGACGTATTTGCCGTGCAGTTCGATGCCCGGCTGGAACTCGCCGGTGGGCTTGCCCTCGCGGTCGATGCCGAACACGCCGGCGACGACGCCCTTCACCCGGCCGGTCTCTTCCTCCCAGACCACGTGGCTGGCGGCCATGCCGGGATAGACTTCCACGCCCAGCGCCTCGGCCTGCTCGGCCAGCCAGCGACAGACATTGCCCAGCGAGGCGATGTAGCAGCCGTCGTTGTGCATGAAGGGCGGCAAGAGCGGCATGGGAAGCGGCAGCTCGCCCATCGGCCCCAGCAGCAGGAAGCGATCCTTGGTGACCGGCGTCTCCAGCGGCGCGCCGCGGTCCTTCCAGTCGGGGAACAGCTCGTTCAGCGCCTTGGGGTCGATCACGGCGCCCGACAGGATGTGCCCGCCGATCTCGGCCGACTTTTCCAGAACGGCGACGGAGATGTCCTTGCCGTCCTTCTCGGCGCGCTGCTTCAGGCGGATGGCGGCCGACAGGCCGGCCGGGCCGGCGCCGACGATGACGACGTCATACTCCATCACCTCGCGCTCGACGCCCGCCAAGGCCTCCAGCGGCGGCAGCTTGTCGATGACCGCCTCTTGCCAGGCGTTCTTGGCGCCGCCTTCGATCGCTTCCTCGGCCATGCAGGCTGAATCCCTGTTCTCGTCGTGGTTATCCGCCTTATCGGAAGGTGACGCGGCGGCGGTCAAGGTTTAACCCTCAAGGCGATGAACGATCAGATCGCCGATCCGTCGCATGACTACAGGGTCGCAGAAGCCCTGCTGGCCTTCTGGGCCGACGCGGGCGTGGACGCTTGCCTGGAAGATGCGCCGATCGACCGCACCCACGTGGCCCCTGCGCCCGCCGCCAAGGCGGTGGCGCGCGCGACGGCCTCGGTCACGCCGCTGGTTCAGACCGGCGACGCCCTGGGCGAGGCGCGTCGGCTGGCCGCCTCCGCCACGACACTGGACGAACTGGCCGCCGCCGTCGCCGCCTTCACCGGCTGCCCCCTGTCCGGCATGGGCGCCACCCAGGCCGTCTTCGGTCGCGGAAATCCCGATGCGTCGGTCCTCGTGATCGGCGAGGGTCCAGGTGCCGAGGAGGACCGTCAGGGCCAGCCCTTTGTGGGGAAGGCTGGCCAGCTGCTGGACCGGATGCTGGCGTCGGCTGGCCTGACCGACCGCGTCTTCATCACCAACACCGTCTTCTGGCGCCCGCCGGGCAACCGCACGCCGACCCCGCAGGAGCAGGCCATCTGCGCCCCCTTCGTCGAGCGCGCCTTCGCTATCCTGAAGCCACGCGCGGTGCTGCTGCTGGGCGCCGCGGCGGCCAAGTCGGTGCTGCAGGTGGACGAGGGGATCATGCGCCTGCGCGGAAACTGGCGCGACTGGCGCCTGGCCGAGGGCGCTGTCTCGGCGCCCGCCATGCCGACGCTGCACCCCGCCTTTCTTTTGCGCCAACCTCAGGCGAAGAAGGTCGTATGGGCCGATCTGCTGGCCCTGGCCGCTCGCCTGGATGGCGAAATGCTTGAGCCGGATTCGTGATTCCGGCATGATGAGCGGCTGACGACCATGACCTGAGCGCGCGTTTCCGAGTCGAGACGGATCGCGCCCATCAAGGGGGCCGCCGCGTATGCATCCTGTCCTTCGCGTGCGCCTGGCGCCGCTGTTCGCTGTCGCGTCGCTGTTCGCCTGCGCCGCCCCAGCCCTGGCCGAAGACGGGCCCGCTGCGGTTGCGGCAGCGTCCGACCCCTCGCCCGAGATCGTCGGCCCCATCACCGCCCTCAGCCCCGCCGACCGCCTCAGCTACACCACCGCCTTCGACGCCCTGCGACGCGGCGATCTGGAGCTGGCCCGCGCCTCGGCGCGTCAGGCCCAGGACCGCGTCCTGCTGGGCCAGGTCGAGTTCGAACGGCTGTTCCACCGCAGCCACACCGCCACCTATGACGAGCTGTCGGCCTGGCTCGAAACCTACGCCGACCTGCCCGAGGCCGGCCGCGTCTACGCCCTGGCCCTTCGCCGCCGCCCCGACGGCGCCGCCGAGCCGCGCCGTCCGGCGGGGGTCGGCGGCCGCACCTGGGCCAGCGTCGCCTCGGCTGAGGACCCGGCCAAGGCCGCCCGCATCCGGCTGAACGCCGACGACCTGACGGGCGCGGTCGAACTGGGCCGCCAGACCGGCGACTGGTGGACGGTGGGTCTGGCCCAGTGGCGGCTGAACGATTTCGCGGAGGCGTTCCGGGCCTTCGAACGCGTGGCGCTGGACCCGACCGAGGATCCGTGGGTCCGCGCCGGCGCCGCCTTCTGGACCGCCCGTGCCGCCGGTCAAAGCGGCCGGCAGGACCGCATCAACGAATATCTGCGCCTCGCCGCGCGCTGGCCGGCGACCTTCTACGGCCAGATCGCCCTGCGCCAGTTGGGCGAAGAGCCGGTGATCGAGAACCTGGGGCCCCGCCCCTATCACGCCGAGGTGCGCCAGGCCTCGCTGCGCGGCGAACCGGCGACCGCCTTCAACCCCGTCGAAATGCGGGCTTTCCTGCAGTCGGACGATCAGGCCCGGCGGGCGCTGGCCTTTTATGAAGTCGGCCGGCGAGACGAGGCCGAAACGGCGGTTCGCGACGGCCTTCGCGGCGCGGTCGAGGACACCGCGCGGCGTATGTGGGCCGGTCTGGCGCGGCTGATGTCATCGAGAGGCGGCGAGGACGCCGAACGGATCGACGCCGCCCGCTATCCTGCGCCAAATCTTGAGCCCGAGGGTGGGTTCACCATCGAGCGCGCCCTGGTCTACGCCATCGCCCGCAAGGAGACGGGGTTCGAGGCCAACGCCCGGTCCAGCGCCGGCGCATACGGCGTCATGCAGGTGATGCCGACCACCGCCGCCGAGTTGAGCGGCGACCGCGGCTTCGTCACCCAGCCCGAACGGCTGTTCGATCCCGCCGTCAACATGCGGCTCGGCCAGGCCTATGTGAACCGCATGTTCCAGATGTCGGCCTTCGACGGCGATCTGCTCAAGGCGGTGGCGTCCTACAACGCCGGCCCGGGCCCGATGCTGGCCGCCATGCGCAGGCTTGGCCCCCAGGCCGAGCCGCTGCTGCTGATCGAGACGATCGACGTGCCCCAGGCGCGCGACTACGTCGAAAAGGTCGTGGCCGCCTACTGGATCTATCAGCGCATTCTGGGCGGGCCGCTGAACACCCTGGACGCCGCCGCCTCGGGCGCCCTGGCTGTGCCGATCCATCTGGATTACGTCGCGCCGCCGCGTCCGGCCGTCGAGATGGCCGCCGCCGCCGGAGCCGAGGGCGGTCGTTAAAGCAGGCTGGTCAACAGCAGGCCAAACAAGCAGGCCCCCGCCAGAACGAAGCCCATCACGCCCAGCAGGCGCTGAAGCAGCGGCGACGAGGGTGGACAGGACGCGACGGCCATGGCGGCTCTCCCAGACGAGCCCTTCTAGCCCGCCCGCCTTAAATCGGCGTCAGTGGGAATGGTTTCCGCCGACTTACGCCCGCCCCGCATCCGCCAGCGCCTCGGCTTCCCACTGCAGGAAGTCCGGCTGCGCCAGCAGGACGTCGGCATAGGCCTGGGCCGCACCGTCCGCATCGCCATGAGCGGCGAGGTCGATCTGGAAATGCCGAAAGCGGCAGGCCGCCGGTGTAAAGAAAGCGTCCGGAACCGACCATTCCCCGAACAGATAAGGGCCGGCCGCGCCGAATCGCGCGCGCAACTCGCGCCACAGCGTCACCAGACGGCGAACGTCCTTCTCAAGCCCGGCGTCGACCGGCGCGGTCGCCCGGTCCGGGCCGATCATCCAGTGCTGCGGTCCGGTGCTGCAGACCGTTCTGAGAGCGGTGAAGCCGCCGTGCATTTCGCACGCCGCCGATCGGGCCAGCCAGCGGGCATGGGCGTCCGTCGGCCACAACCGCGCCTCGGGATAGCGTTCGGCCGCCCAGACGGCGATGGCCATGGAATCCCAGACCACCTCGCCGTCCACCTTCAGCGCCGGGACCAGACCCGACGGCGAATGTTCGGCGATCCGCGCGGCGGTGTCGGGCTGGTTCAGCGGCACGACGATCTCGTCAAACGCCGCGCCGCAGCGCTTGAGCACCAGCCAGGGCCTCAGCGACCAGGTCGAATAGGCCTTGTTCCCGATAACCAGCTGCATGGCGTGTCTCCCTCAAGAGTGCGCGATCAATGCCCCGACGAAAGCTTCAGCACAATCAATCCCGATACGATGAGGATGACACCCGCCAGCCGCATCGGCGTAAGGGCCTCGCCGAGCACGAGAACGCCCACCGTAAAGGCGCCGACCGCGCCGATGCCGGTCCAGATCGCATAGGCGGTGCCCAGCGGCAGCGTTCGCATCGACAGCGACAGCAGCCAGAAGCTGGCGATCATGAAGCCGACCATGCCGATTGTCGGCCACGGGCGGGTGAAGCCCTCGGACGCCTTCATCAGAAAGGCCCAGACGACTTCCAGAACGCCGGCGATGAGAAGAAGAACCCAGGCCATGACGCGTCTCCCTGCATGGCGAGCCGGGTCGTCCCGGCGGTCATGCCCTGAAGCAGGGAGAGGTCGTCCTCCGAGACGCTGTATCTGGGACAGGCGCGCGCCGGGTCAAGCCCGCGCCTTGACTCCGCCCCCCTCACGACCGACACGCGGCGTCCATGATCAGTCGTTACTCACGCCCCGAAGCCGTCGCCCTGTGGTCGCAAGAGACCAAGTACTCGATCTGGTTCGAGATCGAGGCCCACGCCGCCGCCAAGATGGCCGAGCTGGGCGTCATTCCGACCGAGGCGGCCGAGGCTCTGTGGTCCAAGGGCAAGGACGTGGTGTGGGACGCCGACCGCATCGACGAGATCGAGCGCACCACCAAGCATGACGTCATCGCCTTCCTGACCCATGTGTCCGAGACGGTGGGCGAGGAAGCCCGCTTCCTGCACCAGGGCATGACGTCGTCGGATGTGCTGGACACCTGTTTCGCGGTCCAGCTGGCGCGCGCCACCGACCTGCTGCTGGGCGGCGTTGATCGCGTCTTGGCCGCGCTGGAGACCCGCGCCAAGGAGCACAAATACACTGTTACCGTCGGCCGCTCGCACGGCATCCACGCCGAACCGGTGACTTTTGGCCTCAAGCTGGCCGGCTACCACGCCGAGTTCCAGCGCGCCCGTCGACGCTTGGT
>NZ_JBKBML010000029.1:0-14944 GCF_046295775.1 Brevundimonas sp.
CTCCGCCGCCGCCGCCGCCGCCGCCGCCGCCTCCTCCTCCGCCACCCCCACCGCCGGCTGTGCCGTCAGAGACCTCAAGCGAGTACACGCGGAATTTCGGCGTCGCCAACACCAACGCCATCACCGCCTGGAGACAGGGCGCGACAGGCCGGGGCATCACCGTCGCCGTGGTTGATAGCGGCATTCAGTTGGACCACCCCGACCTCGCGACCAACATCTCAAGGGCCTCCACCGACATCGTGGCGGGGCGCGGGGCGCCTCAGGGCGACGATCGGCACGGGACACGCGTTTCGGGCGTCATAGCGGCCCCGTTCAACGACTACGGAACTATCGGCGTCGCCTACAACTCGACCATTCTGTCGATCCGCGCCGACATCAGCGACTGCAACGATCCCGACCGCACGGTCTGCTTCCGAAGCTCCGACCTGACCAATGCGCTGGACTATGCGGTCGCCAACGGGGCCAAGGTCATCAACTTGTCCCTAGGCGGCGACGGCACGCTGGGTTCGGCCTTCGAGGCCGCCTTGCTCCGCGCCATCAACGCCGGGGTGGTTTTCGCCATCGCGTCCGGCAACGACGGCAATGAAAACCCGGGGTGGCCCGGCCGCTACGCCAGCGATCCGCGCTTTGCAGGCGGCATCATCGTGACGGGATCGCACGGCGCCACGAATATCATGTCCGGCTTCTCGAATCGGGCCGGGGTTTCGCTGTCGCACTATTTGTCCGCGCCGGGCGAAGGAATCATCACAGACTGCGATATTCCCACGCGGTGCTGGCGGGTGAACGGGACCTCCTTCGCCTCCCCGGCCGTGGCGGGCGCCCTGGCCCTGCTGCTGGAGGCCTTCCCTAACCTGACGGGCCGCCAGGCCGTGGAAATCCTGCTGCGCACCGGCCGAGACGCCGGAGACACGGGCACGGACGTCGTCTACGGGCGCGGCCTGCTGGACATCGCCCGGGCCTTCCAGCCCGTCGGCGCCACCAGCTCGCCCCAGGCCGGCGGCGGCGCCGTCATGGTCGGCCAGATGCCGGGCGCCTTCGTCGGCGGCGCCTTCGGCTCGGCGTTCCGTACGCCCGCCCTGGACACCATAGCCTATGATGAGTTCCAGCGGCTGTTCCGCATGAACCTCGGCACGGCCTATGCGCCGGCGCCGCGCCGCAGCTGGCAGCCTGAGAATCCCGAGCCGATGCGCCAGACGAGCGTGTCAATGGATGGGCCGGGCGGCGTGCGCTACGCCATGGTGGCGTCCGCCCAGATCCTCGGCCCCGAGCCGGTGATGGCCCGCTACACGCCCTTCGACGCCCCTTGGCTGGGCGACGAGCCGCGCCAGGAAGCCCTGTTCGACGTCACCGCTGGCCGCATGTCCTTCGCCGTGTGGCAAGGCCGCGGCGGTGCGCGCTCGCCGTTCCGCGGCGCTTCGGGCGACGGCTTCGCGGCCCTGGCTCAGGTCGATCACGCCGTGCGCGGCGCGGTCAACATGGGCCGGTTCACCTTCAGCGCCGAAACGGGAGCCGGCGACCGCCGCGCGGCCCTGCAGCAGGTCCAGCGCGACGCCTCGACCTATTCGCGCGGCACCCTGAACTGGCAGGGCGATGGCGTCGGCCTGTCCTTCTCGGCCGGCAGCCTGGACGAGCGGATGGGTCCGCTGGGCGCCTACATGCCCGCCGGGTCGGACTTCCGCCTGCCGTCGGAGACGCGCTTCGCGGCCTTCGGCGGCAATCTGTCGCTGGGACGCGGCATGACGCTGGTCGGCGAGGCCGGCTTCGGCCGCACGGACATCGACGGCGCCTTCCTGAAGCTGACCGATCCGGCGCTGAGCTCGACCTGGCGCATGGGCCTGGTCACGCCCTGCCCGGTCCAGGCCTGGGGTTGCGCGAACCTGACCTGGGAAGTGTCGCAGCCGCTGCGGATCGAGAGCGGCGCCTTCAGCGCGCTGCTCGCCGACGTGCCGCTGGAGTATTTCGATCCCGTCACCTTCTCCGAGCGCAGCTTCTCGGCCTCGCCCGACGGCCGCGAGATCAACTTCGCCCTGCGCAGCCTGCACGGCCTCGGCGACGGCTCGGCGCTGCAGCTGGAGGCGGTGATGATCCGTCAGGAGCAGCACCGCCTGGAGGCGCCGCTCGGCTATGCTCTCCTGGCGAGCTGGCGGCGGGGGTTCTGAGGCCCCGCCGCTGAAGCCTCAGCCTCAGGCCTTGCCGTCGTAGTTTCCGCCCGGCGCGTAGCCGGCGGCGGCCGCGCCCGATCCCTTGGCGGCGACGACCACCATGGCGGGGCGCACGGTGCGGCCGAACAGGGCGTAGCCGGCCTGCAGGGTCTGGATCACCTGACCGCCCTGAACCGTGTCGGAGGGCTGCTCCATCATGGCCTGATGCAAGTGCGGGTCGAAAGCCTCGCCCGGCTCCGGCGCGACGCGCTTCAGATTGTTGGATTCGAAGGCCTGAAGCAGCGACTTCTGGGTCAGCTCCAGTCCCGAGACCAGACCGGCGGCGGCGCCCTCCGCGTCCTGAGGCGCGGCCTGGATGGCGCGCTCCAGATTGTCGGCCACGCCCAGCAGGTCGCGGGCGAAGCGCTGGATGGCGTAGGCGCGGGCGTCATTGGCCTGGGTCTCGGCGCGACGGCGCAGGTTCTCCGTCTCGGCGATGGCGCGCAGGGCCCGGTCCTTCCACTCGTCGCGCTCGGCGATCACGGCGTCCAACGGGGCCAGATCGCCGTCGTCGTCGGGATGGGAATCGAGCCCCGCCTCGGCGTTCAGTTCGGCCTCGCCCATGTCGGCGTCCAGCTCGGTTTCGTCTCTGATGTCGTCGTTCACGTGTCTTGTCCGTCCAGCATGCGCCCCAGCACCCGGGCGGTGTAGTCCACCAACGGGATGACGCGGGCGTAGTTCAGTCTCGCGGGGCCGATGACGCCGACGGCGCCCAGCACTCGCTGCCGGCCCGACATATAGGGCGCCGCGATCACGGCGGAACCCGAAAGCGAAAACAACCGTGTCTCGGCGCCGATGAAGATGCGCACACCCTGCGCGCCGGCCACCCCGTCCAGCAGGCCGATCAGCTGTTCTTTCTGTTCCAGATCGTCGAACAAAGTGCGCACCCGCTCCAGGTCCTCGACCGCGTCGCGATCCTGCAACAGGTTGGCGCGGCCCCGCACGATCAGAGCGCGGTCGCGCTCGGCGCCGCCCGACCAGGCGGCCACGCCGTCCTCGACCAGGCGGGCGGCGGCTTCGTCCAACTCGCGTCGGGCGGCGTCCAGTTCTCCGCGCATTTCAACCCGCGCCTCGGACAGAGGCCGGCCGCGCAGGCGGGCGTTGAGGAAGTTGGAGGCCTCCTGCAGCGTCGAGGGCGTGACCCCGGCCTTCAGCGGCATCAGCCGGTTTTCGATCGTGCCGTCGTCGGCCACCAGCACCGCCAGCGCCTGATCGCGGCCCAGCGCCACGAACTCCACGTGTTTGACGCCCGCGTCGCGCACCGGACTGGCCACCACGCCGGCGCCGCCCGCCAAGCCCGACAACAGGGCCGAGGCCTCGTTCAGGGCCTCTTCGAAATTGCGTCCGCGCCCGGCCAGGCGCGCATCGATCTCGCGCCGCTCCTCGGTCCCGACGTCGCCGATCTCAAGCAGGCCGTCGACGAACAAGCGCAGGCCCGCATGCGTCGGGATGCGGCCGGCCGAGGTGTGCGGCGAGGCCAGCAGCCCCGCCATCGTCAGATCCTGCATGGTGTTGCGGATTGAGGCAGGCGACAGGGACACGCCCGTCATGGACAGGGTGCGCGATCCTACGGGCTCGCCCGTGTGCAGATAGCTCTCGACGATGCGCCGGAAGATGTCGCGCGCGCGCTGGTCCAGCACGGCCATTCCCGCGTAGGGCGCGGTGAAGGGCGTCATGGGGCGAACACCCTGCGGCGGACATCCGGGCTCTGGAAGGGGGACAGGCTCACCGTTTCAGGATAGAGCCCCGCACGACCGCTTCCAAGGAGTTCCCATGCGCCCGTCCGAACGCACCCCCGAACAGCTTCGTCCCGTGACGCTGGAGACCGGCGTGAACCGCTATGCCGAAGGCTCGTGCCTAGTGTCGTTCGGCCATACGAAGGTTCTGGTCACGGCCTCGGTGGAAGAGAAAGTGCCGGGCTGGATGCGCAACACCGGCCAGGGCTGGGTCACGGCCGAATACGGCATGCTGCCCCGCGCCACCCACACCCGGGGCCGGCGCGAGGCGGCGGCGGGCAAGCAGTCGGGCCGCACCCAGGAGATCCAGCGCCTGATCGGCCGCTCCTTGCGCGCCGTGGTCGACCTCAAGGCTCTGGGCGAACGTCAGGTGCTGATCGACTGCGACGTGATCCAGGCCGACGGCGGCACCCGCACCGCCTCGATCACCGGCGCCTGGGTCGCGATGGCGCAGGCCCTGGGCTATCTGCGCGCCGAGGGCGTGCTGAGCGCGGATCCGATCCTGGACCAGGTGGCGGCGGTGTCGTGCGGCGTGTTCAACGATCTGCCGGTGCTGGACCTCGACTATGAAGAGGATTCGACGGCCGAGGCCGATTCCAACTTCGTCCTGACCGGCGCCGGGCAGATCGTCGAGATCCAGGCCACGGGCGAGAAACGCGGCTTCTCGCGCGACGAATTCGACCGCCTGTTCGAGCTGGCCGAGATCGGCTGCCGCGACCTGTTCGTGATGCAGAAGCAGGCGGTGGATGCGGCGCTGAAGCGCTGATCGCGAACGGTTGCGGCCCAGGCGCGTTGCCGCAAGAGACCCATCAGGAGATCCCTCATGCGCCTGGCCTTCCTCGCCGCCCCCGTCGTCGCCCTGGCCGCCCTGACGGCCGCCTGCAATCAGAGCGACCCCGCGCCGGTCCCGCCGCCCGAGACGGCGACCGCCCCGGTCGAGGCGCCTGTGCAGCCGCCGGCGGAAGCGCAGGTGCAGACGCCGGCCGCCACGCCGGCGTCGAGCGGCTCATGCCTGGACGAGATCGGTCAGGAGGCCGCGACGCGGCTGGTCGAACGGTGCCGCGCGGTCAGCCCGGCGACGCGCCCGCCCTGCAACACCGCCAATCCCTGCGCGATGATCCAGAGCGAGATCGACCGGTCCTGCGCCCTGTGGGAGGGGCAGGGCGACGCGCCTCAGGAATGCCAGCCAGCGGCGCCTCAGACGTAGGCGATCATCCGCCCGGCCACCGCGACAGTGATCCACAGGATCAGGGAGGCTGCGGCGAAGGCTGCGGCGGGCCGTCCATGCGGCTTCATCCATTCGAAGGCGGCGGCGTTGGCGACCGCCGCGACGATAAGGACCAGCTTGACCCTGAACAGGTCGGAGCCCGCCAGCGCGACGGCGTCGGCGGCGAACAGGACCGCCCCGCTCAGCGCCAGCAGCCCGAAGCCGCCGATCGCCAGGGGCCGCACGGCAGCCAGAAGCGTTTGCGCCGGCAGGGCGCGGCCCCAGCCCAGCATCCGCAGATCATAGACGCCTATCGCGCCCAGCAGACCGGCCAGGCCTAGAACGTGCGCCACGTTCGCGATCGGATAGGCCAAGGCCGAGCCCGACGCCCAGCGGCCGAAGCCGGACGCCTCGACCGCGCCGGCCAGTTCCGCGATCAGCGGAGTTCGACCGTCTTGTCGCCGACGATGATGCGTTCGGCGCGCATCTCACGTGTGCCGTCCTTGCGGGGATAGGCATGGACGGTGACCGTCCGGCCGACAGCGATGTCAGCCTCGGCCAGGCCGCGGGCCTGCATGCGCGACACCGGCGCCAGGACGACGTCCCAGCGCTGGCCGTCGACCGTCAGGACCAGGCTGCCATGCGGGCTGCCCCAGCTGGACTCGACCACCGGAGCGGTCGGGCGCATGACCTTCTCGGCGTCGTAGGAGCTCCAGCCGTGATGGGCCCAGGCGGCCCCGGCGGTCAGGGCCACGACGGCGGGCGCGGCGATCCAGGATAGACGAGACATCGGCTTCTCTCCCTTGGTTCAGGCGATCAACCTAACCCGTCTTGCCTCGCCTGGGCCGCGACCCTCGGTCGCATGCGCCGCCTTCAGCCCTGCGGCCAGACGCCGAACGGGTCGGTCCATTCCAGGCCCAGAGCCTGAGCGACCGCCGGATAGGTGATCTCGCCCTTCAGCACGTTCAGGCCGCGCGCCAGGTGCGGGTCCTTGCGCAACGCCTCCAGCCCATGGTCGGCCAGCGCAAGGCCGAACGGCAGGGTGGCGTTGTTCAGAGCCTCGGACGAAGTGCGCGGCGCGGCGCCCGGCATATTGGCCACGCAGTAGTGGACCACGCCGTCGACGGTGTAGGTCGGGTCTTCGTGAGTGGTCGGCTTCGACGTCTCGAAACAGCCGCCCTGATCGATGGCGACGTCGACCAGCACCGAGCCGGGCTTCATCTTCTTCAGGTGCTCGCGCTTGACCAGCTTGGGCGCTTCGGCCCCCGGCACCAGCACGGCGCCGATGACCACGTCGGCCTTGACGATCTCTTCCTCGATCGCGCCGATCGAGGAATAGCGGGTGATGACCCGGCCGCCGGTGACTTCGTCGATATAGGCCATGCGCGGGATGGAGCGTTCCAGCACCACCACCTCGGCCCCCAGACCCATGGCCATGCGCGCCGCGTTCAGCCCGACCACGCCGCCGCCCAGCACCAGCACCCGTGCGGGCGCCACGCCCGGAACGCCGCAGAACAGCAGACCCATGCCGCCGTTGTGCTTCAGCAGGGTCTCGGCGGCCGAGAAGACGGCGATGCGGCCGGCGACTTCCGACATCGGCGCCAGCAGCGGTAGGCCGCCGCGCGCGTCGGTCACCGTCTCGTAGGCGATGGCGGCGCATTTCGAGGCGATCAGGCCCTTGGTCTGCTCCGGGTCGGGCGCCAGGTGCAGGTAGGTGTAGAGGATCTGGTCCTCGCGCAGCATCTCCCACTCGACCTTCTGGGGCTCCTTGACCTTCACGATCATATCGCTGTCGGCGAAGACGGTCGCGGCGTCGGCGACGATGGTCGCGCCGGCCCTGACGTAGTCGTCGTCGGTGAAGCCAGCGCCCATCCCGGCGCCCGTCTGGACGGCGACCTGGTGGCCGCGCGCCGCATATTCGCGGGCGGCGGTCGGCGTCAGGCCGACGCGGTGTTCGTTCTTCTTGATCTCGCTGGGCACGCCGACGCGCATCATGTCTCTCCCGAAACTGGCCGTCCGCCTGTTTCGGCGGATCGTTCGGGCGTGACCATAGCGCCGGATGAGGCGCAGATTCCGGTTCATTTGCCTGGGTTATCGGCGTAAATGCGCAGACTCTGCGAGGATCGCGCGCCATGAAGACAGTCTCCGCCGTCGAACTGGACGCCATCGACCGCAAGATGCTGCGGGTGCTGCAGCAGGACGGGCGCATCACCAACGCCGATCTGGCGCGGCAGGTGGCCCTGTCGGAAAGCGCCTGCCTGCGGCGTCTGCGGGCGCTGGAAAACGCGGGCGTGATCGGCCGCTACGCCGCCATGATCAACGAGCGGGCCGTGGGCTTGCCGATCAGCGTCTTCGTCACCGTCACCCTGGCCAGTCAGTCCGAAGCCGCCCTGACGGCGTTCGAGGCCGCGGTCGCCGCCGTGCCCGAGGTGATGGAATGCTATCTGATGACCGGCGGCTCGGACTATCTGCTGCGGCTGGTGGTGCGCGACGTGGACGATTTGGAGCGGCTGCACGCCAAGGCCCTGACCCGTCTGCCGGGGGTCAACCGCGTCTCGTCCAGCGTCGCCATGCGGGCGGTGGTCAAGCGCGGCGCGCTGCCGGTGTGAGGCGGTCCGTCAGCGCCTCGATCCGCTTGCGGATGTCGGGCACGGCAATGGTCTCCCAGAAGGCGGCGCGCGCGGGCGGCCCCAGCACATAGAGGCTGTCGTCCGGCCGCCCCTCGACGTTCAGCACCCGGCCGTCGGCATCCAGGTCCAGCCCTAGCCGCAGCGGGTCCAGCCGCGCGCGCCCGGCGGCGATCAGCGGCCCCGTCAGCGGGTCGCGCGCCGCGTCATGGCCCGGCCCGGTGCAGTCAATCAGCCAGTCGGCGCGAAGCTGTCCCTCCGGCCCGCCGCCGCGCGGGCGATAGGCGGCGCGAACGCCCGTCTCGTCGGCCTCAACGCGGCCAAGCCGACCGGCGATGATGGTCAGTCGACCCTCGGCGGTCAGCCCCTCAAGAAACCGGCCGATGCGCGCCGCGATGCGATGGCGGTGCACGTCCCACCAGGGCCTTAGATGCCGCACCAGCCGCGCCCGTTCGGCGGTCGTGGCCTGGCTCCACAGGTCCGCGGTGATGGGGCGATAGGCTTCCATCACGGGCTTCCAGCCGACCTTCACGGCCCTGGCGCGCGCGGCGTTCAGCCGTTGCGAGACAGGCCCCGACAACGCCTGGGCCGGCAGATCGGCCGCCGCATCATGGTGTTCGCCATGGGCCCGAGGCAGCAGGCCGCGCCGCGACAAGGCCACAGCGTCGCCGCGCCAGCCGCCGGCCTCAAGGCTCTGCAGCATATCGACCATGGTCAGGCCCGTGCCCACGATCAGCACGCGGTCGTCGGCGCCGATGCGCTCCAGCGCGCCGGGCGCCCAGGGATCGGACAGGATGCGGTCGCTCGCGCCGCTCTCGGCGGTGCGTGGCGCGGGATTGCCGGTGGCCAGCACCACCGCGCGGCCTTCGATGCGGCGCCCGTCGGCCAGGCGCACGCCGGCGGCCTCGACGGCGACCGCCTCGCCTCGTACCGTCTGGATCAATCCGGTCGCCCGCGCATGATCGAACCGGTCGGCGACATACCGGCCATAGACGGCGCGCGGCGCGAAGTCCTCGGGATCGGCTAGTTCCGGCCGGTTGGCTTTCAGCCAGTCGACGAAGTCGGCGGGCCGCCTCTCCACCGCGCTCATGCGGCTGGATCGGACGTTCAGCAGATGACCTTCGAACGGCGTCGAATAGGCCACGCCGAGGCCGAAGCGGTCGTCGCGGCCGATGACGGTCGAACGCTGCCCGCGCTCGCCCAGCCGCGCCGCCAGCATGGCGCCGGAAAAGCCCCCGCCGACGATGACGATCTGATCAGTCCCAACCTCGCCCATGGTCGTCAGTGGCCCGAACGGCCGGCGCCGTCAAACCGCCCGGCTTCAGATTTCCTGGTTGTAGGCGCCGATCTCGGCATAGGCGGCCAGGCGCGGCTTGACCTCTTCGCGGAACAGGGCCCGCATGTCGTCCTCCGAGCGCATGGACTCCACCACGACGACCAGCTCGGGCTTGTTGGACGAGGCGCGGACCAGGACCCACGAGCCGTCTTCCAGGTGCACGCGCACGCCGTTGACGGTGATGGCCTCGACGATCTTGCGGCCCAGGATCGAGCCGCCGGCGTCGGCCAGGGCCTGATACTCGGCCACGATCCGCTCCAGCACCTCGTACTTCAGCTCGTCGTCGCAGTGGGGCGACATGGTCAGGCTGGTCCAGGCGTCCGGCAGGGCGGCCTTCAGCTCGCTCAGTTTCTTGCCGGGGTTGCGGTCCAGCATGGCCAGGATGGCGCCGGCGGCGACCAGGCCGTCGTCGTAGCCATGGCCCAGTTCGCCGGCCATGAAGAAGTGTCCCGACTTCTCGAACCCGGCCAGGGCGCCGATCTCGGCGGTCTTGCGCTTGATGTAGCTGTGGCCGGTCTTCCAATAGACCGTTTCGGCGCCGTTGGCCTTGAGCACCTCGTCGGTCTTGTACAGGCCCGTCGACTTCACATCGACGACGAAGGTGGCGTTGGGATGGATGGCCGACAAGTCGCGGGCCAGCATCAGGCCGATCTTGTCGGCGAAGATCTCCTCGCCCGTATCGTCCACCACGCCGCAGCGGTCGCCGTCCCCGTCGAAGCCCAGGGCCAGGTCGGCGCCCGTCTCGCGCACCCGCTGCGCCATCTGGCTCAGCATGGCGTGGTCTTCGGGGTTCGGATTGTATTTGGGGAAGGTGTAGTCGAGGTCGGCGTCCATCTCGATCACCTCCACGCCCATGCGGCGCAGGGCGTCGGGCGCGAAGGCGCCGGCCGTGCCGTTGCCACAGGCGGCCACGACCTTGAGCGGACGCTTGATCTGAACCTTGGACGCCACATCGGCGATATAGCGTTCGCGAAAACCCTCGACGCGTTCCAGCCGGCCGTTGGGCCGGGCCACGCCCTGCCCCTCCAGCACGATCGCCTTCAGGCGGCCGATCTCGTCGGGGCCGAAGGTCAGGGGCGGATTGGCGCCCATCTTCACGCCGGTCCAGCCATTCTCGTTATGGCTGGCGGTGACCATGGCCACGCAGGGCGCGTCCAGCTCGAACTGGCCGAAATAGGCCATGGGCGACAAGGCCAGGCCGACGTCCAGCACCTCCATCCCGCCTTCCAGCAGGCCCAGGATCAACGCCTGTTTCACGCTCAGCGAATACCCGCGGAAGTCATGGCCGACCACGATGCGCGGCTTGACCCCGATCTCGTGCACATAGGTCGCCAGACCCAGACCCAGGGCCTGGATGCCCAGCAGATTGATCTCCTTTTCCAGGATCCAGCGCGCGTCGTATTCGCGAAAGCCGGTCGGCTTGACCAGCGGGACGGTCTCGTATTCGGCCGTGTTCGGGCGCAGGTCCTGGCGCGGTTTGATCATCGGATTGGGTCCTTGAAATAGCTGGGCTGTCAGGGCCAGACCGCGGCGAGCGCGATCAGGGCCAGGGCGGCGAGGGCGGATGCGCCGAAGAAAACGCGGTCTGACATGACGATGTCTCTAGCGGCGGCTCCCGACGGGGACAACAACAAGGCATGCGCGAACACGGCGAAACCTTGACCTGCGACCGGCGCGGGGCCTACCCCGAAGGCTCGCCAACGGAGAGCCCGATGCCTCGACTGATCCTGCTGCGCCACGGCCAGAGCCAGTGGAACCTGGAAAACCGCTTCACGGGCTGGGTCGACGTCGATCTGACCGCCGAGGGCGAGGCCCAGGCCCGGCGGTCGGGCGAGCTGATCGCGCAGGCCGGCTTACACCCGTCGGTGATGTTCGTCTCGGTGCTGAAGCGGGCCAAGCGCACGGGCGCCCTCGCCCTGCAGACCGCCGGGCTGAAGGATGTGCCGGTGGTCGAGGACTGGCGCCTGAACGAGCGCCACTACGGCGGGCTGACGGGGCTGAACAAGGCCGAGACGGCCGAGAAGCACGGCGAGGATCAGGTCAAGGTCTGGCGCCGCAGCTATGACGTGCCGCCCCCGCCGCTGGCGCCCGGCGGCGAGTGGGACTTCGCCGGCGACGAACGCTACGCCGGCAAGGCCATCCCCGACACCGAGAGTCTGAAGACCACGCTGGACCGGGTCGAACCCTATTGGAACGAGGCGATCGCGCCGCGCCTGAAGGCCGGCGAAGACGTGCTGATCGCGGCTCACGGCAACTCGCTGCGCGCCATCGTCAAACTGCTGTTCGCCGTCCCGGACGACCAGATCGTCGGCGTGGAGATCCCGACCGGCAATCCGCTGGAGATCGACCTGGACGCCGGACTGAAGCCGACCGCCGCCCGATATCTGGACTCCGACCGCGCCCAGCCCCTGCCGGACGTGGCGGCGTGACCGACCAAGAAGCCATGCGCCGCGCCATCGACCTGGCGCGGGCGCACATGGGCCGCACCTGGCCCAATCCGTCGGTCGCCTGCGTCATCGTCAAGGACGGCGAGGTCGTCGCCGAGGCGGCCACCGCAGACGGCGGCCGCCCCCACGCCGAGGAACAGGCCGTGCCGGCCGCCGGCGACAAGGCGCGTGGCGCGACCGCCTATGTCACGCTGGAGCCCTGCGGCGCGCGGTCGTCGGGCCGCCGGTCGTGCGCCCACTTCCTGGTCGAGGCCGGCGTGGCGCGGGTGGTCGTGGCCTGCGTCGACCCTTCGCCCTTCGCCTCGGGCCGCGGCGTCGAGCGCCTGCGCCAGGCGGGGCTCGAGGTCGAGACCGGCCTGCTGTCGGACGAGGCGGCGGTCCTCTACGAGGGCTATCTGCACCGGCTCGAGACCGGCCGGCCCATGGTGCGGCTGTCCAGCGACGGCGAAGGCTTCGACGCCCGCTTCGCCGCCTCGGCCAAGGCCGACCTGACGACCGAACTGAAGCGCCTGGGCGAAGCCGGCTACACTCGCCTGTGGACCTCGCCGGGCGACCTGGCGGACGCGCTCAGGGCGCAGGGACTGCTGACGGAGTAGGGGGACAACAGGCCCTTTGCGTGATCCGCCAACAACGTCCAGTGCGTGGCAGGCATCCGACGACCGAAATCGACCCATTGCGGAAGCTCATAAGCCCCCCCGGCCCCCTTCCCCGCAACCTATGCGACCGGGGGGATTGAAACGGGGGCGACGTATCCGGGTCCGCATCGTTCATAGAGCGCAGGATCAGTGCCGAGGATGGTGACGTTACTAGCCTCCACGATGAAAACCGGTAGAACCGCGTAATCCGTGACGGCGTCCCGCAGCAACATTCCACAAAAGCCGCTGTTGTCCGTCGTCCTTGATAGACGAGAGATCAGCGCGTCCGGACCGAACCTCGCGCGCACGGCGGCCTCCGCCCCAGCTTGTTCGGCCCGGTCAGGGTCTGGGAGAGCGCAAGACGACAAGATTGCCGTCGCCGCCACACTAGCAATGACCCTCATTTCGTCGATTTCCGTTGCAACCTTTTGCACGACATCGGCCAGAGAAACGCGCGCTTCCCTATTGCAGGAGTATCAGTCGAAGGCCCAACTGCAGCAAGGTCTCCTATCCAACCCCCGCTGACGATAGCGGCCTCCGGTCTCCGACTGTCCAGCCAATTTCCGCTTTCGGGTTCGAAGCCGAAGACCGCTTTCGACCCATGGCGGACTCAGCTCACGGAACGTAGAAATGGCGGATGGCCACA
Source organism: Brevundimonas sp. (assembly GCF_046295775.1). Classification (GTDB taxonomy): domain Bacteria; phylum Pseudomonadota; class Alphaproteobacteria; order Caulobacterales; family Caulobacteraceae; genus Brevundimonas. Next base: position 12,836 of record NZ_JBKBML010000029.1, read on the forward strand.
GCACTAACTTCTGATCAACGGCTCGTTCGGCGCATCCTGCGCGTGAATCACGCCGGTGAGCACGGTGCCATTTCTATCTATAGCGCTCAGCTAAAGCGTAAAGGCGCGTACCCCGCAGATATTGAGGCCTGGCTCGCGGAAGCATTGGACCACGAGCGGGCACATCGCGCGGCCTTCCAGGAGGCCATGCAGCCCCGGTCGGCCAAGCCTTGCCGCGCGTTAGGGGTCTGGAGCGTCGGGGGCTGGTTGCTTGGTTCGATCACCGCGATGCTGGGGCGAACGGGCGTCGTGGCGTGCACCGCTGCTGTAGAGCGCACCGTCCACGGTCACCTTGAGGACCAAATCGCATTCCTACGTCGCTGCGACGCCGATCTTGCGGCTTTAGTCGAGCATATCCAAGTCGAGGAACTCTCCCATCTTGCCTATGCTGAGGCGAACTTGAAGCCTGGCTCTTTGCTCGCGCGGCCGCTCTCGGTCGTAATCGCCTGCGCTACCGAAATCCTTATCGCGGCCTCCACGCGTGGGGACTCGATCCGCTTGCGCTGTAGATTGCGGGCGCGCAGCTGAACGACCGCTTCCCACCCAAAGCGGACGTCACCTCAAAGCGGGATCGAGTTCAGACCGGCACGATCTGCGAAGTAACTCGCTGTTGAAGGGCAACCAAGTTGCAGCACCCAACAAGCCCATGGTCGCACCAATCAGGCCAAGGATCATAAAACCCTTCGCGTCAGCTCCCCCCAACAGCGGCCCAAGGAGGATGACCCAAGGAAGTATGAAACCTACCAGCGCGGCGACCAGTAACAAGCAGACGGATGTTACTGCGCGACCGTACGGCTTGAAGAGCTTCGCCATGGGGATAGCAACGAGGACATAAGCCAACGAGTAGGCGAGGCCGAATCCCAAACCGCTGCGTATCCAGTAGGCCAATGGTCCTTCGATGATGCTGGAGATAGCGTGCCCCCCCCATAGACCCAGCACCACCGGCGTTAGTAGACCGGCGACGATGGCAGGAAGGCATATCAACCGGAGCCATTTCATAGGCGGACGATATGCCACCTCACAGAACAGTCAACGTCCGCTGCCCACCGCTAGGCGACAGTCCGCTATCGACCCATTGCGGACATTTCCGGAATGACAGACCATCGATCGATGGACTTGGCATCGCTCATCAGGTGGGTGGATCGCGAGTGGGACCAGTATCCCAACGCGAAATCGTCGCTGATCCTCCCCCTGATCGCGGTCCTGTTCCCTCTGATGCTCATCGGCTGGAATCCGGTTACGGTCACGCTGGCCTTTGTCTTGTGCGTCCCTTGGATCGGTCTCTATCTCTGGCGATGGACGGCTTGGGTGGGACGGCTTAAAGCGCGCCAACGCCGCTCCCGAAAACGTCGACTTCGCTAACGTCTGCTTTCGACCCATAGCGGACATTCGGACTGCTCGGAAAACTGAGGATCAGTTCCTTCGTTGAACTACCGGCTGGGTCTCTGAGAGCACTTCAAGACATTCGTCAGAACCAGCGACCAGATAGTGCTTTACTTCCGACCTTGGGCTGGCTGCCGAGCTTTCATACTCCGCCAGCCATGCACTGCCTTCCAGTTCGTAGACGAAGCCCCATGGACCGCCTTGCCTGCTCAGCATCGACCAATACCAAATTAGATTGCCCTCATCCGTCACCCGGAATGCAGTCGGGCTCTCCACGACCACAGAAATCGCTTCGTCCGCATTGCTGTAGCGGGCGATCAGGTTCCAATCGCTATCCGCTCCGAAGCGAACATCCAACAACTTAGCTGCGCCGGGGGGCAAGCTTTCAGAAATGTCCAAGACGTTTATGCTTTTGGGCTCCACGGACCTCTCCCTTGAACGTGCCGCCCCGTTAGATGCCGTTCCTGACCTTACCTGACAATGTCCGCTTCCCACCCTAGCGGACGGCTGCTGCGTCTGCCTCTGGGCATCCAATAAATCTCAGCCGAACTCCGCCTCCAGGTCCGCCAGCCGCGCCGCCTGGTCTTCGGCGATCAGGGCGTCGAGCACGGGGTCGATGTCGCCTTCCAAGATCTGCGGCAGGCTGTGCAGGGTCAGGCCGATGCGGTGGTCGGTCACGCGGCCCTG
>NZ_JBKBML010000030.1:0-12260 GCF_046295775.1 Brevundimonas sp.
ATGCCGCCGTCGAGGGCGCCGACGTGGTGGTCATCCTGACCGAATGGGACCAGTTCCGCGCCCTGGACCTGGACCGCATCAAGCTGCTGATGAACCAGCCGGTGATGGTGGATCTGAGAAATGTCTATCGTCCCGACGACCTGCGGGCCCGCGGCTTCCGCTACGCCTCGATCGGGCGGGCCTGATCAGCCGAGAAGCCGGCCGCCGACAGCGATCACCAGCGCTGAGGTGACGACGGCGCAGACCACCGCGATCAGGGCCGCGGCGGCGTGGTCGATCAGCAGGTCGCGATCCGGTTTCATCAAACGCCACGAGGCCACCGTCGCACGCCGGTAGCAACTCACATCCGCGTGGCGGGCAAGAAAAAGACCGCCCGGCGCGAACCGGGCGGCCTTTGTCATTCAGACAACGTCAGGTCAGCCCTGGAAGGGACGGATCAGGACTTCGACGCGGCGGTTCTGGGCGCGGCCTTCCGGCGTGCCGTTGTCCGCGATCGGGTTGCGGCTGGAGACGCCGCGCACGATCAGGCGCTCGGGCATCACGCCCTGCTGGATCAGATAGCCGGCCACCGACCCGGCGCGACGCTCCGACAGGGGCTGATTGATCGCGTCGCCGCCCGAGGAGTCGGTGTGGCCGACCACGTCGACGGTCGAGCGATCATATTCCTGCAGCACCCGGGCCACGTCGTTCAGGGTGGAGACGAAGCGCGGCTGGATGTCGGACTGGTTGGTGGCGAAGGTCACGTCCGACGGCATGCGCAGGATCAGGTTGTCGCCCTGACGCGCCACGCCCACGCCGGTGCCCGACAGCTCGGCTTCTAGCGCGCGCTGCTGGCGGTCCATGTACTGGCCGACGGCCGCGCCGCCCAGGGCGCCGACGCCGGCGCCGATCAGGGCGTTCTTGCGGCCCTGTTCGGAGTTGGAGGTGTTGGTCAGATAGCCCAGCAGCGCGCCGCCCAGCGCGCCGGCGATCGCGCCCGTGCCGGTGTTGTTGCGCTGAGGCGTAGAGCTGTAGGGGTCCATGGTGGTGCAGGCGGTCGCGCCCAGCAGGGCGGTGACGCAGGCGCCGGCGAGGAAGATTTTCGAGCGCATGAAATGGCTTTCTTTCGTTGAGGTCAGCATTGGCGCAAAAACGCGAGCTTATGGTGAAGGTTCCAGTCTGACCCGGAGATGAACGGGCGGCGGTCTGCCAATTTCCTGGATTAGGCGGTATGGACATCGCCCGATCCAATCCCGAGGCCCTGCCGTGAGCGAGACCGTGAGCCCCACCGCCGAAAAGCGCCGCATCGAACCCGTGTCGATGACCCTGTACGACACCGACTTTCAGGCGTTCGCCGACAAGCTGGGCGCGTCGTTCAAGACCTATGGCTTCGCCGTCATCGCCGACCACGGGCTGGACGAAGGGGTGATCGAGGCCGCCATCGACGACTCCAAGGCCTTCTTCGCCCTGCCGGAAGAGGTGAAGCGCCAGTATCATCAGCCGGGAACGGGCGGCGCGCGCGGCCTGACGCCCTTCGGCATAGAGGCGGCCAAAGGTGCGGCGACCGTGGATCTGAAGGAGTTCTGGCACGTCGGCCGCGAGCTGCCCGCGGGTCACCCCTATCGCCAGTATATGCGCGACAACGTCTGGCCGACCGAGGTCGAGGGCTTCCGCACGCACCTGTACGGCATGTTCGAGGCGATGGACGAGCTGGGCGCCAAGATCCTGAAGGCCATCGCCCGCTATCTGAAGCTCGGCGACGACTTTTTCGCCGACAAGGTGCAGCTGGGAAATTCTATCCTGCGCATGCTGCACTATCCGCCGGTGCCGGCGGGCGCGTCGGGCGTGCGGGCCGGTGCGCACGAGGACATCAACGTCATCACCCTGCTGCTGGGCGCCGAAGAGGCTGGCCTGCAGCTGAAGGACGCGGACGGCGAGTGGTTGGATATCGCCCCGCCGCCGGGCGCCCTGGTGGTCAACATCGGCGACATGCTGCAGCGGCTGACCAACCATGTCCTGCCGTCGACCAGCCACCGCGTGATCAATCCGGCGCCCGAGCGGGCCAGCTTCGCCCGCTATTCGACGCCCTTCTTCCTGCACTTCAACCCGGACTTCGTGATCGAGAGCCTGCCGTCCACGGTCACGCCCGACAATCCGGACCGCTATGCGGGCAAGGCGATCATGGCCGAGGACTTCCTGACCGAGCGCCTCAAGGAAATCCGTCTGATCTGACCCCTTTCCATCGGCGGCCGGTGCGGCCATCTAGCAGGGATGAGCGATAAGATCCCCGTGACCGTGCTGACCGGCTACCTCGGCGCCGGCAAGACCACCCTTCTGAACCGCATCCTCACCGAGGATCACGGCAAGCGCTACGCCGTCATCGTCAACGAGTTCGGCGAGATCGGCATCGACAACGACCTGGTCGTCGGCGCCGACGAGGACGTGTTCGAGATGAACAACGGCTGCGTCTGCTGCACGGTGCGCGGCGACCTGATCCGTGTCGTCTCGGGGCTGATGAAGCGCCAGCGGCCTGGCAAGCCGGCGTTCGACGCCATCATCGTGGAGACCACGGGCCTGGCCGACCCCGGCCCGGTGGCGCAGACCTTCTTTGTCGACGACGACGTGAAGGCCAAGACCGTGCTGGACAGCGTCACCGCCCTGGTCGACGCCAAACACGTCATGGCGCGCCTGGACGACTCCAAAGAGGCGCGCGAGCAGGTGGCCTTCGCCGACCGCATCATTCTGAACAAGGTGGACCTGGCCTCGGAGGCCGAGCTGGCCCAGGTCGAGGCCCGCCTGCGCGCGCTAAACCCGCTGGCCCCCATCACCCGCGCCGAGCGATCCAACGTGCCGCTGGATCAGGTGCTGGGCCTGGGCGCCTTCGACCTGGCCCGCATCCTGGACGTCAAGCCCGAGTTCGCCAATCCGGCCCACGGCGAGCCTGGCCATGTCCACGACGAGCACTGCGGCCACGATCACGACCATCATGACCACGACCACGGTCACGACAACCACCACCACCACGGCGCGCGCGGCCACGCGCACCAGGACGACATCAAGGGCATCTCCCTGTCGCTGGACCGACCCATCGACGGCCAGAAGTTTACTGCCTGGCTGGACCGCCTTTTGGGCGAGCAGGGCCAGAACATCCTGCGCGCCAAGGGCATCATCGACGTCAAGGGCGAGGGCCGCCGCCTGGTCTTCCAGGCCGTCCACATGATCCTGGAAGGCGACCTTCAACGCGAATGGGGCCCCGACGAACGCCGCTGGAGCCGCGCCGTCTTCATCGGTCGCGACCTGGACGAAGCCGCCCTGAAGGCGGGCTTCGAGGCCTGCACGGCTTAAGCGTCACAATCACGCCCCACTCGCGGGCGAGCGTCGGTTTGCGAGAGGGAGGGCTTGCGATGAGACGACTGATCCTGGCGATCGGGCTGGCGGCGGTGCTGGCCGGGTGTTCGACGTATACGACGCCGGGGGCGGGAGTTTCTCTGGCGTCGATCTCGGAGGCAGACGGCGATATCGCCGCGGCCATGTCGCGCCAGCCCGCCATGACCTTCCCCGCGCGCCTAGCCGTTGCGCGCCTGGCTTCATCCGGTTTTCGCAGCTCCTCCAATGACAGCTACGGGACCGGCGCCTTCAGCGTGGTCACGACGCGCGACATCGAAAGCGACGAAAGCCTGACGCGCCTCAGCGCGATGCCGGGCGTGACGGCCGTGGCGCCGCTGAGTCGCCTGCTGCTCCCCGTCAGAACGAGCGACACCCGCGATCTGCGCACGGCGGCGGCGCAACTGCGGGCCGACGCGGTGCTGATCTACACAATCGACACCCGATTTCGCACCGAGACCGCCCAGCTCGGTCCGCTGCAGACGGTCGCGCTCGGCTTCCTGCCCAGCAAGAAGGCTGTGGTGAACGCGACCTGCGCCTTCATGATCGTCGATGTGCGCACGGGCTTTGTGTACGGCACGGGCGAGACCACGGCCATGGGCGATCAACGCTCCAATATCTGGGGCAGCGGCGCCGCCATCGAGACCGCGCGGCTGAAGGCCGAACGAGAGGCCTATGAGGATGCGCTGGGCGAGATCGAAAAGCTGTGGACGTCCATCGTCGTGGAGCACGGCGCAGCGCGGCCGGCGTAAATCTAGCGCCGCGAGCTTGCGCGGACCTCGGGCGTGCTAAGGGGCAGCGCTGCTGCCTTCTCCACCGCTGGATATCCGATGACGACCTTCACCTTCGACGCCCAGGTCACCGCCGCCCTGTTCGACGCCACCGGCGGCATCTTCGCCCTGGGCGACGGCGCCGTGGTGTTCGAGAGCGGCGAACGGGCCGAGGCGCACGATGGCGCGGTGCTGTGCGCCTGTGTCCATCCCTCGGGCGACGGCGTTGTGACGGGCGGCGACGACGGGCGGCTGGTGTGGTCCAAGCGCGGCGAGTCGGCCGTGCTGGCGACCACCAAGGGCCAGTGGATCGACGCGGTGGACGCCGCGCCGGAGACCGGGCTGATCGCCTTTTCCGCCGGTCGGACCCTGACCGTGCTGGACAGCGCCGACCCGACCTTCCGGCGTGAGTTCCAGCACGAGCGGACGGTCGCGAACCTGGCCTTCGATCCCAAGGGGCGGCGCATCGCCACCGCGACCTACAACGGCGCGGCCCTGTGGTTCGCCCGCATCGCCCAGCAGAAGCCGACCCTGCTCAAGTGGGCGGGCTCGCACACGAGCGTCGCCTGGTCGCCGGACGGCGCCTTTCTGATCACCGCCATGCAGGACAATCAGCTCCACGGCTGGCGGCTGAAGGATCAGAAGGATCTGCGCATGGGCGGATATCCGTCCAAGGTGAAGTCGATCGGATTTCTGTCTAAGGGCCAGCTTATGGCGACCTCGGGGGCGCAGGGGGCGGTGCTGTGGCCCTTTATCGGCTCCAACGGCCCGATGGGCCGCGAAGCGACCGAGATCGGCTTCGACGACAACAGCCTGGTGACGCGCATCGCCAGCGTGACGGGGCAGGGGCGGCTGGCGGCCGGGCTGAACGACGGCCGCGTATGGGTCGCCGATCCGGCCGGGCAGGGGCTGGACTTCATCAAGGCCGAGCGGGGCGCCGAGATTACGGCCCTGGCGCTGAGCCCGACCGCCGACCGCGTCGCCTGGGCCGACGAAGATGGAAACGCCGGCGTCGCCACCGTCGGCGGCTGAGGCCCGCTTGCGTCCGCGCGCGGGATCGCGGACACCGGACATCATGGGGGACGCCGCCGAAACGTCGAGACCGAAACGCCGCCGTCGGCCGCTGCTGACGCTGCTGGTCGTCTTGTGCCTGCTGCCGTTCATCGGCGTGGCCCTGCATCGGTTCGTTCCGCCGCCGCCGACGCTTCTGATGTGGCAGCAGGCGATCAAGGGGCAGGGGATGGACTATCGCTGGCGGTCGCTGAACGACATCTCGCCCCACCTGGTCTATTCGGCCATTGCGGCCGAAGACGCCCGCTTCTGCAGCCATCGCGGCTTCGACATGGCGGCAATCCGCCAGGCGCTGGAGGCCAACGAGCGGGGAGGGCGCGTGCGCGGCGGCTCCACCATCAGCCAGCAGACCGCCAAGAACGTCTTTCTTTGGCCCGGCCGCGACTGGGTCAGGAAGGGGCTGGAGGCCGGCTACACCGTCCTGATCGAGACGGGCTGGAGCAAGCGCCGCATCCTGGAGGTCTATCTGAACGTCGCGGAGTTCGCGCCGGGCGTTTACGGGGCTGAGGCGGGCGCCCGCCACTGGTTCGGCAAGAGCGCGCGCGACCTGACGGCGTCGGAAGCCGCGCGCCTGGCGGCGATCCTGCCCAGCCCGCGCCGCTATAACGCCGGCCAGCCCGGGCCCTATGTCCGTCGCCGCGCCGGCCGGGTGCAGGCCGCAGCCCGCGTCGTGCGCAACGAGGGTCTGGCCGCCTGCGTGATCCGTCGCGGCTGAGAACAGGGCTAATGCGCCGCTAACTGTTCTTCTTGCCGCTTCCCTAACCGCGCGACCGTCATTCTGGGAGATGGCGGAGACAGTCCGTCGCACGTCGGGATGCAGCAGGGCATGGGGACCGGACGCTCGATCGTTCAGCGCGCGCGCGCTTTCGCAGCGCGGCTGGCCGGACAGACACGCGGCAACGTGGCGATGATCTTCGCGCTGAGCGTGCCAGCGCTGCTGCTGATGACCATGGGCGGGGTGGACATCCATCGCGCCTCGACCGTGCGCCTGAGCCTTCAGGACGCGCTGGACGCCGCCGCCTTGGCCGCCGCGCGCTCGCCCTATACCGCCAACGAGGACATTCAGCGCGTCGGCATGACTGCGCTTCTGGCCAATATGGCGGCCTACCCCAATGTGGCCGTGCCTTCGGCGACCTTCGAACTGAACGAGGACAATATCGTCATCGCGCGCGCGCAGGTGGTGATCGACACCGTGGTCGCCGGCCTTGTGCTGCCGCCCTATGGCCAGTTCTTCGACAAGACGCTGGAAGTGGGCGTGGGCTCCGAGGTGAACCGCTCGTCCAAGGACGTCGAGGTCGCTCTGGTTCTGGACATCACGGGATCCATGTCGGGCAGCCGCATCACCTCGCTGAAGTCGGCGGCCGTCGATCTGGTGGACACCGTCGTTCAGGATCAGCAATCGCCTTACTATTCGCGCATGTCGGTCATCCCCTATTCGATGGGGGTGAACCTGGGCTCCTACGCCGCCGGCGCGCGCGGCAATCTGACGGGGGCGACCAACATCACCGATGCGGTCTGGGCCGATGGCTCGGGCAAGTCGATCAGCGGCATCACGCGCGCCAATCCCGGAGAAGTCACTGCGTCCGGACACGGCCTGTCAACGGGCGACTTCGTGTGGATCCACGGCGTCAGCGGCATGACCCAGATCAACAATCGCGCCTATCGCGTGGTTCGGATCAGCAGCAGCAAGTTTTCCCTACAGTATCAATCGGGCGGGAGCTGGTACAATCTGTCCACCTCGTCGGGCTTCAACAGCTATTCGTCGGACGGCACGGTGACCAAGTGCCTGCGCAGCGACTGTTTCGTTACTGTGACGTCGAACAATCACGGTCTGCAGGACGGCGACGGCGTCTACATCGACGACGTTCGCGGCATGACGGGGATCAACAAGAAGGGCTTCATCGTCACTCGCCTGTCGAGCAGCACCTATACGATTAATCAGAACGGCGCGGGGTGGGGGACCTACTCCTCGGGCGGCCTCTCCTATTGCGGGCAGGACGGCTGCCAGTGGCGCGTGTTCATCAACATGTCGAACGCCATCAAGGTGCTGCCGTCGTCATCGTGCGTCAGCGAACGCGTAGGCGCACAGGCCTATACGGACGCCTCGCCGTCTTCGGCGCGCGTGGGGCGGAACTATCCCGCGGCCTCTGGCTACACCAACTCGGTCAATCCCTGCCCCGATGCGACGATCCGGCCGCTGAGCGCCAACAAGTCCTCACTGAAATCCATGATCAACGGCATGGCGATCGGCGGCTCCACCGCCGGCCAGATCGGCGCCGCCTGGGGCTGGTACACTGTGTCGCCCAACTTCAACACGCTGTGGCCGTCCAACGCCGCCGGCGCCTACGACCCGCAGAAGCTGCTCAAGGCCGTGATCCTGATGACGGACGGCGAGTTCAACACGCCGTACTTCCAGGGCGTCATCGCGCGCGACGCGGGCACAGGCTCGGGCGCCGGAACGGACCATATCAATCAGAACTCGTCCAACGGCGACCCCTTCGCTCAGACCCTGAGGCTGTGCAACGCCATGAAGGCTAGGGGGGTCATCGTCTATACGGTGGGCTTCCAGGTGTCTTCGGGCGGCGACGCGGCCAAACTGATGCGCGACTGCGCCACCGGCCCGTCCTTCGCCTTCCTGCCCGCCAGCAATGCCGATCTGTCGGACGCCTTCCGCGCCATCGGGCGCGACATCACCCGGCTGCGCATATCGCGCTAAGGCCGATCAGCAGGTCGGGCAGTCCATCGCCTGACCGTGCTCCAACTGGACGGTGGCGTGGCCGATGCCGAAGCGGCGGGCCGCCGCGTGAGCTTCGGCCAGAAGGGCTGTGGCGTCCTCACGGTCGTGAACCAGATGGACAGTGAGGGCGGTCTCGGTGGTCGACAGACCCCAGACGTGCAGGTCGTGGACCGAAGTCACGCCGGGCAGGGCGGCCAGCGCCGCGCGCACGCCCGAGACGCTGACCCCCGTCGGCGCGGCGTCCAGCGCCAGATTGACCGAGTCCTTCAACAGGCCCCAGGTCCCGATCAGGATGACCGCCACGATGCCCAGACTGACAAGGGGATCGACAATCGACCAGCCCGTGAACAGGATCAGGGCCCCGGCCGCCACGACGCCCAGAGAGACCGCCGCGTCGGCCATCATGTGCAGATAGGCCCCGCGCACGTTCAGATCCTTGTGCTGATCCTTCAGGAACAGCAGGGCGGTGCCCAGATTGATCAGGAAGCCGACGCCCGCCACCGCCATGATGACGCCGGACGCGACCGGCGCCGGCTCGTTCAGACGGCGCACCGCCTCAAAGGCGATGGCCCCACAGGCGAAGATCAGCAGCAGCGCGTTGCCTAGCGCGGCCAGCACAGTCGCCTTGCGATAGCCATAGGTGCGCAACTCCCCGGCGGCGCGGCGCGACAGCCACGCCGCTCCGCCGGCCAGGGCCAGCCCCAGCACGTCGGACAGATTGTGGCCCGCGTCCGCCATCAGGGCGGTCGAGCCGGTCCATAACCCCGCTCCGAACTCGATGGCCACGAAGATGAGGTTGATCGTCAGGGCGGCCAGATAGCGCCAGTCGCCCGTGTCCGTCGGTCCGTGGTGGTGGTGCCCATGACCATGACCATGATGGTCATGCGCGTGAGAATGCGGGTGGTGGTCGTGGGCCATGCGGCGAAGTTAGTGTTGATGCGTCGCCACGAGAAGGCCGAGGATGATCAGGGCGACGCCCAGCACCGCGCCTTCGTACCGCGCCCAGCGCTCGACCTTCAATACCGAGGCTCCCGCCCGGACCGCCAGGGTCAGAAGCACCATGCCGGCCAGAGTGCCCAGCAGGAAGCACACGGTCAGCAAGGTCAGCAGGGTCAGACCTTCGTCCGCCGCCGAGAGATAGATGGGCAACAGCACTTCACCCGGCGACAGGGCCATGATGGCGACCAGGCCCAGGAAGGCGGCCCGGTCCGATACGCCCGGTTCCGTCAGCTCGCTCTGTGGTCCCGAGGCCAACTGCGGGCGGCGCAGGCTGGCCTTGGCGAGATAGAAGGCGCCGAACAGGAACAGCAGTGCGGCCGACAGGTGCGGCAGCAGGCCCGCGATCCACTGATTCAACGCCAGTCCCGCCGCCACGATCAGCGAGCCTGCGACGGCCGTGGTGACGATATGAGCGAAGCCCGCGACGACGACTGCGGCCAGCATCCGGCCCACGCCCCACCGCTGGGCCCGCGCCACCAGCACGAACGGCAGCCAGTGTGTCGGCAGGGCTGCATGCAGGAAGGCGGCCGTGAAGCCGCCGCCCAGAAGCGTCAGGAACAGAGGTTCGGCCAGGCCGGGGGTCGACATGGCCGGTCCTATAGTTTGTTATGTTGTAACAGTCGAGCGGGGCTGTCAGAAAATCTCGAACAGACCCGCCGCGTCGCCCCGAGAACCGCTCGCGCGGTCCTCGGCATGATGTCGATGGGCGGGGCTGGCCCTCCAGCCTGATCAGAAGATCTCGAACAGACCCGCCGCGCCCATGCCGCCGCCGATGCACATGGTGACGACGCCGTATTTGGCCCCGCGCCGCTTGCCTTCGATCAGGACGTGGCCGGTCATCCGAGCGCCCGACATTCCGTAGGGGTGGCCGATCGAGATGGCGCCGCCCGACACGTTCAGCCGGTCATTGGGGATGCCAAGCGTGTCGCGGCAGTAGAGCACCTGCACGGCGAAGGCCTCGTTCAGCTCCCAGATGCCGATGTCGTCGATGGTCAGGCCGTGGCGCTTCAGCAGCTTGGGCACGGCGTAGACGGGGCCGATGCCCATTTCGTCAGGTTCGCACCCGGCGACGGCCATGCCGCGATAGGCGCCCAGCGGCTGAAGATTGCGCTTCACCGCCTCGCCGGCCTCCATGATCACGCAGGCCGAGGCGCCGTCCGACAGCTGAGACGCATTGCCGGCGGTGATGAACTCGCCCTGCTGGATTGCCTCGCCCGATCCAAACACGGGCTTCAGCGACTTCAGCCCTTCCAGCGTGGTGTCGGCGCGGTTGCCCTCGTCCTTGGACAGGGTGACTTCCTTCTTCGACGTCTCGCCGGTGGCCTTGTCCATCACCAGCATGGTGGAGGTCATGGGCACGATCTCGGCGTCCAGCCGGCCCTCGGCCTGGGCCTTGGCCGTGCGCTGCTGGGACTGCAGGGCGTATTCGTCCTGGGCGTCGCGGCTGATGTTGTAGCGGCGGGCCACGACCTCGGCCGTCTCCAGCATCGACATATAGATGTGCGGCGACAGCTTCAGCAGGTCCTCGTCCTTGCCGCGGTACAGGTTCATGTGCTGGTTCTGGACCAGGGAGATGCTCTCCAGCCCACCGCCGACAGCCATTTTCTGCTGATCGAAGATGACCTGTTTAGCCGCCGTGGCGATGCCCATCAGGCCCGAGGCGCATTGGCGATCCAGGCTCATGCCCGGAACGGTGGAGGGCAGGCCGGCGGCCAGGGCGATCTGGCGCGCGACATTGGTCCCGGTCGAGCCCTGCTGCAGGGCCGCGCCCATCACCACGTCCTCGATCTCGGCCGGATCGACGCCGGCGCGGGCGACCGCGTGCTTGACCGCATGGGCACCCAGCTGCTGCGCCTGGGTGTCGTTGAAGGCGCCGCGATAGGCGCGCCCGATCGGGGTGCGGGCGGTGGAGACGATGACGGCTTCGCGCATCTGCGATGCTCCTTTTGAGGCGCTAGGCTCGCGACGCGGTCGCTCGCGGCTTGAGCGCGGATGAAACGCTTTTAGGCGGGTGTCGCGGCGTCAATGCAAGAGGCGAGGCGGGCGCCTCAGCCCAGCGCCTTCTGCAGCTTCGTCAGCTCGATCATGCCCTGGGCGGCGCCCATGTCGGGCACGATCTCGCCGGTGCGGTCCGAGATGTCGGCGACGGCTGCCTCGATCTGTTCGGCCGCATCGTGGCCGACGGCGCGGATGCCCTGTGTCAGGGTGACATAGGCCCGCTCGAAGCCGCCGGCGCCGGCGGCCAGAATGCAGCGGCTGGGGGCGTTCTCGCTGACCAGATAAAGCAGGCCGGGCGACACCAGTTCGGGGCCTAAATGCTCCAGCGGCAGCGCCGCGCCTAGATCCTCGGTCATGCGGGTGTGCGCGGTGGGCGCCAGGCAGTTGATCCGGATGTCGTTCTTGGCGCCCTCGATCGACAGCGTCTGCATCAGGCCGACCAGGGCCATCTTGGCGGCACCATAGTTGGACTGGCCGAAGTTTCCGTACAGGCCCGACGACGAGGTGGTCATGACGATGCGGCCGTAGTTCTGCTGGCGCATGATATCCCACACCGCCTTGGTGCAGTTGACCGCCCCCATCAGGTGGACGTCGACGACGAAGCGGAAGTCCTCGATCTCCATCTTGGCGAAGGTTTTGTCGCGCAGCACGCCCGCGTTGTTCACCAGGATGTCGACCCGGCCCCACTTGGTCATTGCCTGATCGACCATGGCCTGAACGGCCGCGAAGTCGGTGACAGAGGCTGTGTTGGCGATGGCTTCTCCGCCCATGGCCTCGATCTCGGCAACAACAGATCCGGCGGCGGTCGCGGACCCGCCTGATCCGTCGCGGGCGCCCCCCAGGTCATTGACGACCAGACGCGCGCCGCGGCGGGCCAGGGCGAGAGCATGCTCGCGGCCCAGACCACCGCCGGCGCCCGTCACGATCGCCACTTTGCCATTGAAGTCCATCGCCATGTCCGTGCTCCCGCATGCGTTCAGCAGAGACTTACCCACACCGTTTCACTTGGCGAGGGGCCAATGTGTTGAAACGGCGCCACAGTCGGTTAGATCAATGTCGTAAACGCGGGAACCAGTCGCCGCTGCCTCCGTTCGGCCCCTCGAGAACGGCGCTTGTGCGTCGCGTATCGGACATTTTTTGAGCATGAGGATGGCTATGAAGCTGAAACTTCTGGCGGGTGTCGCAACGGCGGGGCTGCTCGCGGCCGGCGCCGCTTCGGCGGAGCCGAACGGCTGGTACGGCGCGATCGACGCCGGCTGGCACACGATCGAGCCGGTGAACCTGGAATCGTCCACGACGGGCGTGAAATGGAACTGGGAGAT
>NZ_JBKBML010000031.1:0-9733 GCF_046295775.1 Brevundimonas sp.
GCGGAATGGCTTGTGAGGTCGGACCGTAGAGGAACATGGCAACTCAATGTGCCGCCCTGTTTTCAGCGGGCGCTAGAGCGGACTAAGAGACAATTTGCCGTTGGACTGACAGCACCGCCACGCCGCGTTGTTTTGTCTCGATTTTTTCTTCGAAAACGCAATATCTCCATCTTCAAACCCATCACCGAGATTGCGATGGGTTGACGCGCATGGAGACGACGGCGACCGTTGCGGCCACCACGACCATTGAAAGGCCGGTGTTAAATACGGGCTCGGAATCCTCTGATGAACGAAGCTGGCATCCGCGACCTCTTGGCGAGCGATCTCTCTATCTTGGAGGAGGGTCTCGAGCTCCTAAAGATCGAGCAATACATTCCGCCTGGAACGCTTCCTTTCTGGGGGCGGTCGAGAGCTTGGCGAGCCTGAGTCAGGAACCCGACGCGATGTGAGCTGGCGGATCGGGGCACGCCGCCGTGGTCGGCGAGGCCAGCGGCATGAAGGCCGCGATCGACGGCATCCCGGGTCTTCGCCAAGGGGCCGTAGATCACGCCGGCGGCGAGAGCGGCCGACACGGTGGCGAGGAAACAAGGATCTTCCGGACTACCTCTAGGCTCCGAGCAACTCTCAACAAGTTCGGGTCATGCCGAAGAGTGGCCTGTCTTGCGTCTTAAGAAAAACCAGCAGGAGACTAACGAGGCTCCTGCTGCACGGCGCGAAAGTCTGCTCTCTGCTCGCCGGTGAATGTCTCATCTGGCGCTTAGTGGAAGTCCCGAGAGCCCGGCAGGATACGCACGTCGCGGGGGTGGCGGTGGGTCGGGTGTCGCGGCGGCTGAGGGTGGGCGACCACGTCGGCGCGGGCCAGTTGCACGGTGGTCTCGTGATCCTCTGACAGGCGCTCCAGCTCGGCCGATCGGTCGATGACGCGCCGCGCCATGATGTGGGTCACGCCTTCGGCGCTCTTTTCGACCACGCCCTCCACCAACATCAGACGCGCGGCCATGACTTCGCGGCGGAACTGTTCGAACAGCCGCGCCCACAGCACGATGTTGGTGACGCCCGTTTCGTCTTCCAGGGTGACGAAGATGGCGTTGCCGTTGCCTGGCCGCTGGCGGATCAGCACCACTCCGGCGACGCGCACGGCGGTTCCCCCACGGCGCGCCTCGGCGGCCTGGCAGGTGGATACGCCCTCGGCGTCGAAGATCGGCCGCAAGATGTGCATGGGGTGGGCCTTCAGCGACAGGCGCGTGGTCTGATAGTCGGCCGCGACATGTTCGCCGAGCGGCATGATTGGCAGGCGGGCGTCGGGCTCGGCGCCCAGTTCGCGGGCGCCCCGCTCTCGGGCCTCGGCGGCGGCGAAAAGCGGCAGTGGATCGTCGTCGGGCAGGCGACGCACCGCCCACAGCGCCTCGCGCCGGTCCAGCCCAAGGGAGCGGAAGGCGTCGGCGTCCGCCAGCTTGCGCATCGCCGCCGCCGGCAGGCGCGCACGCCAGGCCAGACTTTCGAGATCAGCGAACGGCGCCTCCGCCCGCGCCGCGACAAGCGCTGTCGCCCAAGCCTCTCTGAAGCCGTCGATCTGACGCAGACCCAGACGCAGCGTCGGCTCGCCCTCTGTCGGCTCCAGCCCATTGTCCCAGCCGCTGTGCGCCACGTCGATGGGCCGGATCTGAACCCCTCCGATCTCATGCGCCTCGCGCACGATCTGGGCCGGGGCGTAGAAGCCCATGGGCTGGCTGTTCAACAGAGCGCAGGCGAAGGCGGCGGGGTAGCGGCATTTCAGATAAGACGAGACGTAAACCAACCGGGCGAAGGACACAGCGTGGCTCTCCGGGAACCCATACGAACCGAACCCCTTGATCTGGTTGAAGCACCGGCGGGCGAAATCAGGGTCGTAACCCCGCGCGATCATGTTTGAGACCATCAGGTCTTCGAACCGCTCCAGGTCGCCATCGCCCTTGAAGGTTCCCATGGCCTTGCGCAGCCCATTCGCCTGATCCGGCGTGAACTTTGCCGCCACCATGGCGATCTTCATCGCCTGTTCCTGAAACAGCGGCACGCCCAGCGTCTTTTTGACGATCGCCTCCAGCTCGTTCTGCGGGTGCTCGAGGCCGGGCCTGGGATATTCGACCTTCTCTAGACCACCCCGCCGACGCAGGTAGGGATGGACCATGTCCCCCTGAATGGGGCCTGGCCGAACGATCGCGACTTGGATAGCCAGGTCGTAGAATCGCTTCGGCTTCAGCCGGGGCAGCATGTTGATCTGGGCCCGGCTCTCGACCTGGAAGACGCCGATGGAATGCCCCCGCTGAAGCATGGCGTAGACGTCCGGCTGATCGTCCGGAATCGTGTGCAGCAGATAGCCTGTCTGCTGATGTTTCTCGATCAGGTCGAAGGCCCGCCGGATGCAAGTCAGCATGCCCAGCGCCAGGATGTCGACCTTCATCAGACACAGTTCGTCGATGTCGTCCTTGTCCCACTCTATGAAGGTGCGGTCCGGCATGGCGGCGTTACCGATAGGGACCATCTCGTCCAGCCGGTCCTGGGTTAGGACGAATCCGCCGACATGCTGGCTGAGGTGACGGGGTGTGTTCAGCAGACGCGTCGCCAACTCCACCGTTCGCAAGATCATGGGATTCTTCGGATCGAGGCCCGCCTGCTCGACATGACGCTCGGTGATGTCCTTGCCCCAGCTTCCCCAATGGCTGCCAGCCAGCCGGGCGGTGACATCCTCGGTCAGACCCAGGGCCTTGCCGACCTCGCGGACGGCGCTGCGCGGGCGAAAGTGGATGACTGTTGAAGCGATGCCGGCACGCTCTCGGCCGTATCGGTCGTAGATGTGCTGGATGATTTCCTCGCGCCGCTCATGCTCGAAATCCACGTCGATGTCCGGGGGCTCGCCCCGGCTGGTCGACAGGAAGCGCTCGAACAGCAGGTCGTGGTGGGCAGGGTTCACGCTGGTGATGCCCAGCACATAGCAGACCGCGGAATTGGCCGCGGACCCTCGTCCCTGACACAGGATGCCGAGATCTTCGGCCTTCTGGACGATGTTGCGTATCGTCAGGAAATAGGGCGAGAAACCCGCCTTACGGATGAATCTCAACTCCTTTTTCAAGGTCTTCTTGACCTTTGGAGGCACGCCGCAGGGGTATTTCAGCTTGGCCCCTCGCCAGGTCAGCGCCTCCAGCCATCGTTGCGACGACATCTGCGGAGGCGTCGGCTCGCTGGGATAGTTGTAGGCCAGATCAGATAGGTCAAAGGCGACGCGCCTGATGAAATCCAGGGTTTCGCCCACGGCCTCGGGCGTGTCCTGAAACAGCCGCGTCATCTCGGCGACCGGCTTGGGGTGACGCTCGGCATTGGTCAGGAGCCGCCGCCCTGCCGTCTCGATGGTCACTCCCTCGCGGATGCAGGTCATCACGTCCTGCAGGTCCCGTTCGCTGGGCGCGTGATAGAGGACGTCGTTGACCGCCAGAAGCGGAACGCAGGCCTGCTTGGCCATCGCTTTCAACCGGGCCAGGCGGCGGCGGTCGTCGCCTTGCCTCAACATGGAAGCGCCCAGCCACACCGCGCCGGGGGCGGCCCAGGCGATGCGCGTCAGCGTCGCGTCGAAGCCCGTCAGCCCCTGCGGCGGCATGACGATCAGCAGCATGTCCTCCGGCGCCGCCAGAAGATCGCCCAGGCCGATCTCGCATTCGCCCTTCCTGGCGCGGAGATTTCCCTTGGTCAGCAGGCGCGTGAGGCGGCCCCATCCGGCGCGCGTTTCCGGATAGGCGAGAATGTCCGGAGAGCCGTCGTTGAACACCAGCCTCGCGCCGAGGATCAGCTTGAAATCGGCCGCACGGCGTTTGACCTCGTCCGACAGGGCGACGTCGATCATCGTGTCCTCGTCCGTCGTGATTTCCCCCGGCCCGGAGCCCTCTCGACGATAGTCGGGCGGCAACAGGCCATGCAGACGCAGCGTCTTCAGCGCGCTCCACGCCCTGACCACGCCGGCCACGGTGTTGCGGTCCGCCAAGCCCATTCCCGCGTGCCCCCGCAGGATCGCGCTGGCCACGAGATGCTTGGGTGAAGATGCCCCGCGCAGGAAGGAGAAGTGGCTGCTGACCGCCAGTTCGGCGTAGTCGCCCAGCGGATCGGGAGCGATCATGCGAACAGGCCGTGGATGAACCAGCGTGGCGGTTCGTCGGCGCCGTACAGCCCCTGACGGAACAGCCAGAAGCGGCGGCCGTCCGTGTCCTCGACGCGGTAATAGTCACGGGTGCGCTGGCCGGGCGCACGCCACCACTCGCCGGCGATCCGCTCTGGCCCCTCCGCGAGGGCGACATTGTGCACCACGCGCCGCCAGCGGAAACGAAAAGGGTGGCCGTCCGGCGCCTCGGCCAGCGTTTCGACCGGCTGGGGCGGATTGAACAGATGCAGCGGACGCAACGGCGGATCTTCCGGATCGCGCTCGGGCCAGGCCTCAGCAGTATCCGTCGCGACGCCCCCCAGGATCCAGCGCGCCGTACGTTCGGGAATATGCGACCCTTGAGGCTGAAACCGCAGCACGGCCTGCGGCCCCAGACGAGCGACCAGCCGGTCGATGAGCCCGTCCATATCGCCAGTCGGGTCGGCGTCTTCGGCCAGTCCGCCCTGCAACGGGGCCAACCGTTCGACGGCCCGCACCGCCATTCTCATCTGGTCAAAACCGAATCCAGGATCCAGCGGCGTTTCTAGAGCCGCCAGCCGTTCTCGGAACAGGCGCAGCACCGAACCGGCGTCCCGGGTGGCGCGTCCGACCCTCAGTCCGATCCGCCGCACGCCGCCGTCCACGCGATAGAAGCCAGCCTCGAAGGCGCGCGCGCCCAGGGTGGCGGCTTCGAGTCTCGCCATTGTCTCGTCCAGCAGGTCCGACAGAACGCGCTGCACGTCCTCGTCAGCCGAAATGGGTTCGAGAAAGACGCGGTCGGCCACGATGGGCGGCGCCAGCCGATGTGGCGTAATGCGTATGTCCTCGTCGCCCATGACGCGCGCCAGTCGGGCTGGGAAGTCGGCGCCGAAGCGGGCCGCCAGAGGCGGGCGGGCCCGGTCGTCCAGATCACCCAGCCACTTCAGCCCCGCACGGCGCAGGGCCTGTTCATCGCGTTCGCCCAACTCCAAGGCGGCGACGGGCAGACGGCGAATGGCCGCACGTTCCATATCCGGCTTGAAAACCCCGCCGGGCCCGAACCGACTGAGCGCGCGCGCCGCTTGGGGCGTCGAGGCCAGGGCGCAGCGGCTTTGCAGCCCCAGACGGCTCAAGCGAGCCTGGACGGAGCGGATCATATCCACCTCGTCGCCGAACAGATGGGCGCAGCCGGTAACGTCCAGAATCAGGCCATGCGGCGGGTCCAATGCGATCATGGGCGAAAAGCGGTCGAAGTCGTCCAGCACCCGCCCCAGCAAGGCCTCGTCCGCCTCGGGCTGGGCGGCGACGACTCGCACCACAGACAGCCGCGCGCGCGCGTCGGCCAGTGTCAGGCCAACGATCAGCCCTTGGCGCGCCGCTTCAGGATCAACGGCGCTGAGACGCAAGGCGCTCTTGACCTTCTCCACCAGAACCAGCGGAGCACCGGCCATGCCGTCAGGCGTGACGCCGCCCGCCTCCAGCCGCGCCAAACGGTCGGTGGCCAGCCATGGCAGCCACACCGCCAGATAACGCCGCCGGTTCGACAAACGACCGTCCTTCACGGTCCCACTCCATCATCCAGGTTCCAAGAGCCGCGCCCGCGCGATTTCGCAGCAGGGTCGCGGAAAAAGCCGGTCGGCCCGGCGCTCCGCCCGCCAGAGGCGTCGAGGCGGCTGAGCGCACTGACCACCGGCTTTCCGCCGCGCTGGGCTGAGGTGCGGCCCCCGCCCGCGCCAGGAACAACCGCTTGCCACCATCGCGCGCCGCAAGCGAAAGCCGCCGGCTGGCGGTCAGGCTGAAGGCCCGATCCTCCCCCCACGCACTGAGCAACACGGTCCCGACCTTGCGCGTGCGCAAAGCGTCTTCACCGGCGCTCAGAAGACTGCGGATGTCGCGCGCCCGGACCACCAGAACCGTCCCCGGAGCCACGCCCATATCATGCAGTCCCTCACCGTACGGCTGGCCGCTTTCAAGACCGCCTCGATCATGAACAATCCACACAAGGTTCAGACCCGAAGAGAGGGACAGCGCAGCGCTCAGACCAAAGCCGTTTACAGTCGCGGCGTCGGCGCAGCTTTCAGCATAGAATTCGTGGATGCCTTGGTGGATCAACAAGGCCAATACGCCCGTTGCTCCACCTTCGGCCAAAGCCCCGCCAGTCCTGCGGTTCGCAATGGGATGAAGGGTTTCAGCGAGCGAGAAGCATGCGTTTTTAATCTGTATGTTCACCATTTGTTCTATAAGCGCTTTGCTTCCCGTGTGAGTCAAGGGGTGACAATATCGGAGCCCAGAGTTGGGCCATCCTGCCGCAATTTCGGCTCGGCAATGAATATTCGGTTATATCTACGCAATCACCACCGATCTGGTTTTAGGCGAAGTTGAGGTTTAAAGCCTGAATTGGAACAATGCAGAACAATAACCCTCAAGTTTACAATTCAGTAGCGATGTATTGATATTTGAATTATTTGTTTTGCTTATACATGGTTGTAAGCATTTATATCAGGCATTATCGACAGATGATCGAAACCATTGAGGGATATTGCCAGTAGCATACCGGTTCAAATCAGAAGGCTGAAATGGGCCGATGAGTCTAAATCGACAAACCTAAGAACGAACAGGTATGTACGCAGGCGGGCCTGCGTCGATGTTGTGTTTCCAGCACGCTGTGAAGGTCCGCTTCTGGCGCACAGCAGAAGGAACGGGAGTAGGTTAGGCGGGACAGGGAGGCGACCTCAATGCAGGCGGGCCATGCGCCAGTATGTCCTGTTCAGGCAATCGAAGCGCCCGTGGAATGCCGGCCGTCTTATCGGCCCCAAGGCGCCGCCAAAACCGAAGCACATCTGGGCCATTCGACAGCAGTTGAAGGTCGCAAGGAGGGTTCGCGACCTTGCAATGTTCAACTGCGCGCTGGACGCCAAGCTGCGGGCCTGTGACTTGGCCTAGCTTCGGGTCAGTGACGTTGCTCTCGGCGGCGCGCTTCGCCAGCGTTCGATCGTGATGCAACAGATGACCGGAAGGCCGAGTCAGGCATTCTGGCAGTGGGCCATGCGCCAGCGTGTTCCGACACCTCGTAAGCCCTGCAATCTTGATCGGCTGCGTTGGGAAGATGAGTGAGAGCTTGCTTGGTGCTTCGGGTTAATGACAGGCTACAAGTGAAGCTGGGAGTTGTCGGATGAAGCTGCGGGTATCAGGGCGTATTGCGGCGTCGGTGTCGGGTGTTGTGCTGCTAGTCTGGGCGGGGGGAGCAGCTGCACAATCGTCGGCTGCGGCGGTGCAGGACGGATCTGGCGGCCCTGATCGGGTCTCGCTGACAATCTACAATCAGAACCTGGCTTTGGTGGAGGACCTGCGCGCGCTCGACGTGCCAGCCGGACGATCGAGGCGTGAGTTTCCAGGCGTTTCGGCCAGCATCCGTCCCGAAACCGTCGGCCTGTCGGGCCGTGGTCTGTCGGTGGTTGAGCAGAACTTTGATTATGATCTGCTGACGCCGGACAGGCTGATGCAGTCGGCCGTTGGCTCGGAAATCGGCATCGTGAGGACCAATCCCGGTTCGGGCGCCCAGCAGACCGAGCGCGCCACCGTGCTGGCGGCAAATCAAGGTGTCGTTCTGGCCGTCGACGGCAAGGTGGAGGTGCTGCGTGATGACGGCGTGCCTACGCGGGTGATCTTCGACGAGGTGCCGCCGAATCTGCGTCCTCGGCCGACGCTGTCGGTCACCTTGGATGCCCAAGGCGCCGGTCGGCGCGACGTGCGGCTGAATTATCTGACCACCGGCTTGTCGTGGAAGGCGGACTATGTCGCCCGGTTCGACGAGGCGGCCGGACGGTTGGATCTGACCGGCTGGGTCACGGTGACCAACAACTCGGGTTCGACATTCACCAACGCCGACACGCGAGTGGTGGCCGGCGACGTGTCCATGGTCGACGCCCAGCCCCGCTATCGCCCGCCCGCTCGCAATCAGACAGTGCGTGGCGATGGAACCCAGATGGGCGACGCCCAGGGTCTCGCCGACCTTTATGTCTATCCGCTGGCTGAGCCGGTGACCGTCGCCAACAATCAGACCAAGCAGGTCGGGCTGATCGACGCTTCCGGCGTGCCGGCGTCCAAACGGTACCTGCATGTAGTCGAGGACTTCGCCACGGCTGAACAGCCGGCGGCGGCCGATGTGGCGGTGCTGTTCTCCAATAGCCGCGCCTCGGGCGTGGGGTCGCAGCTGCCGGCTGGCGTGGCGCGCGTCTATGTCAACGACGCCAGCGGCGAACCGCGTTTCATCGGCGAGGATCGCGTGCCGCACACCCCGGCTGGGTCTGACATCGTCATCACCACGGGCAAGGCCTTCGACGTCACCGTCCAGCCGCGTGTGGTTGCGTCGCAAGCGGTCAACGCCGGCGGATGGTGGCGCAGCCGGACGCGTTACACGATGGAATACACGGTGCGAAACGCTCGTCCCACGGCCGAGACCGTCGAGGTGCGTCAGCGCGTCTGGGGCCGCGACACGGTGATCGAAGGCCAGTCCATCGAGGGCGAGTTGCGCGACGCCCGCACTGCCGTGTGGCGCGTGCCGGTTCCGGCCAACGGCGAGGTGAAGCTGACCGCCGTCATCGTCACCGGTGGCTGATCGCGTCGTGGAGTCTCTGGGTCGATCATCGCGGCTGGCGCTGGGCGCCGTTCTGGCGCTGTGGGCGACCTCGGCTCGCGCCGAGCCGGTTGAGAGCGTCTCGGCGCGTCCCGACCGGGTCGGGGTCGTCATCTATCGCGACCGGCCGGTCGACACGGCCGAACTGATCGCCCAATCGCGCCAGCCCTACAACGATCTGAATCGGCAGGGGTTGGCCCTGATCGTCGAGCAGCGGACAGTGGACCTCCCGCAAGGCGAGGGGATCATCCGCTTTCGCGGAGTCGCCACAGGCATCGTCTCCCAAAGTGCGACGCTGGAGGGCCTGCCCGGTTCGGTCGTCGAGCGGAACGCGGATTTCGACATTCTGAGCCCAGGTTCGTTGCTGGCGAAATCGGTTGGCGAAGTTGTCACGGTGGTCCGCACCAACCCCGTCACCGGCGCGCCGACCGAACGTCGGGCCATCGTCCGCTCGGGGCCGTACGGCACGGTGCTGGAGGTCGACGGACAGTTCGAGGCGCTGGGTTGTTCGGGGCTGACGGAGCGCATCGTGTTCGACCGCATGCCCGAGGGCCTAAGCGACCAACCGGTTCTGTCGGTTCGCACGCGCAGTCCCCAGGCCGGGCGCTACACCGTCACCCTGGCCTATCTCGCGACGGGCCTGCAATGGTCGGCCGACTATGTGGCGCGTCTGAACCCGGACGGCCGCACCCTGGCGCTGGAGGGCTGGATCACCCTGGCCAATTTTGGCGGCACGGCCTTTCCCGACGCCCCGGTCCAGGTTGTCGCCGGGGTCCTCAATCGCGACGACGACACGCAGCCGGTACAGCCGGCCGAGGTGTCGCGTGACCCCGTCTGTTGGCCGCAGGACACCACGACGTTCGTGCGCTCCATTAATCCAGCGAGGATGGAAGATCGCGTGGAGTATTCAGGCCCGCCTATGGCTGTGGCTCAAGTTGGCGAGATCGTCGTCA
>NZ_JBKBML010000032.1:0-6418 GCF_046295775.1 Brevundimonas sp.
CGCGAAGGCGGCCGCACCGTCGGCGCCGGCGTCGTGTCCAAGATCATCGCCTAATCGCGACGGTCTGACCCAAGCCACAAACGGCCCCCGGAGCAATCCGGGGGCCGTTTTCGTTTGCGAGCGGCCGGCGGTGGAGAGATAGTCCCGCGCCATGGCCCTGCTGGACTGGATGAGCGAGACGACCGGGCCGGTGCTGGAGGGCGCCGGCGTCGTGCTGCGACCGCCCCGGCCGTCCGACCATATTGACTGGGCCACGCTCCGTGCGCAGTCGCATGACTATCTCCAGCCGTGGGAGCCGCGCTGGCCCGAGGACGATCTGAGCCGGGCCGCCTTCAAGCGCCGGCTGCAACTGTATGCGCGCGAGATGGAGAACGGCACGGCTTGGCCCTTCTTCATCTTCGCCGGCGAGGATCAAACCCTGGTCGGCGCCGCGACGCTGTCGAACGTGCGGCGGGGCGTCGCGGAGACCGGCACGCTGGGCTATTGGATCGGCCAGCCGTTCGCCGGACGGGGCCATGCAACGGCGGGGGTGCGGGCCATGCTGGCCTATGCCTTTGGGCCTTTGCGCCTGCACCGTGTGGAGGCCGCATGCCTGCCCAGCAATGCGGCCTCGCGCCGAGTGCTGGAGAAGTCGGGGTTTCGCAAGGAAGGCGAGGCGCGGGCTTATCTTAAAATTAACGGCGAATGGGCAGACCATTGGCTCTTCGGCGTCGTCGCGGACGATGTCGGGCGCGGCGAACCGCCGCCGGCCTGAGGGGGCATAAGGCGCCTTGAGCACACGACCGCGATCCCTGGCCTGGGACGCCGCCACCGCCATCGAGGCGCTGGCGGCGGCGGACACGGCCCTGTGGGTTTGGACGCCATCCCACGACACGCTCCGCTTCACCGGCGCAACCCATGGCCTGGGTCTGGGGCCATTGGCGCCGGAATGCACCAGCGCGGCCCTCATCGCGCTGGCCTTGCCGCAGGATCGAGGCCTGGCTGACGCTCTTCTGAAGCCCCAAGCCGAGGGAACAGAGATCGCGCATCGCATCCGAATGCGCGGCGGCGAGATCGGCGTCTGGCGCGGCGTCTGGCTGGAAGACGGCCTGCGCGCCGCCGGCGTGGTGGCGCCCGAGATGAAGTTCGCCGGTGGTGAGGCGGACGCCCTGACCGGCCTGCTGGATCGCCGCGCCTTTCTGGCGCGCGTGGCCGAGACCCTGACCCGCCCGGGCGAGTATGAAATGGTGGCCGCCGATGTCGATCGGCTGAAGCGGCTGAACGAGGCCTTGGGTCATGAGCGGGCCGATCTGGTGCTGTCGGCCCTAGGCTCAAGGTTGTCGGCGGCCTTTCCGGCTCACGCCATTCCCGCGCGCGTGGGCGAGGACGAGTTCGCGATCTTCCTGCCCAAGGGCCAAGGCGCGGACCGGATGCGCCAAGCGCTGGAGCAGCCGCTACGGGTGGCGGGCTTTGACATCTATCCGACGGTGTCCATCGGCGCGGCGCCCTGCGAGGGCGGGTCGGATGCGCCCGACCCGGCCGAGATCCTGCGCCGCGTCGAACTGGCGGTCGAATCGGCCAAGCGCGGGGGGCGCGGCGGGGCCGCCGCCTATGGCCGCGCGCTGGAAAGCGACAGCCTGTCCCGCCTCGCGCTGGAAGCGGATCTGCGCAACGCCTTCGTGCGCGCCGAGATCGAGCCCTTCTATCAGCCGATCGTGAACCTCAACACGGGCGCGGTGGCCGGCTTCGAGGCGCTGGCGCGCTGGCGGCATCCGCGCCGCGGCCTGGTGCCGCCCGACGAGTTCCTGGGGCTGACCCAGGAGATGGGGCTGATGAACGATCTGGGCCTGCTGATGATGCGCCAGGCGGCGCGTCAACTGGCGGAATGGATCGCGCGCCATCCCACGGCGGGCCGGCTGTTCTGTAGCGTCAACCTGTCGGTCGGCGAGATCGAGCGCCCCAACCTGGTCGAGGACGTCGCTGAAATCATCAAGGAGACGGCGCTGCCGCGCGGCGCGCTGAAGCTGGAGGTCACCGAAGGCGACATCATGCGTGACACCGCCAGCGCCGCCGAGGTGCTGACGCGGTTGAAGACGGCCGGCGCGTCGCTGGCGCTCGACGACTTCGGAACGGGCTTCTCGTCGTTGTCGTACCTGGCGCGTCTGCCCTTCGACACTCTGAAGATCGATCGCTACTTCGTTCTGACGATGGACAAGGATGAGGGCTCGGCCAAGATCGTGAAGTCGGTCGTGAACCTCGGTCGCGACCTGTCGCTGGAGGTCGTCGCCGAGGGCGTCGAGAACGCCCACCTGGCCAAGCTGCTGCTGGACGCTCAGTGCCACTACGGTCAGGGGTTCGGCTACGCACCGGCCCTGCCGGCCACCGAGGCCGAGGTCTATCTGAACGAATCCCTGGCCGACGGCGCCGCGCCGATCAAGCAGCGGTCGGCTTAGAGCACGCCCGTCACGCTCTCGGCCGAGGCCAGTTGCAGCAGGCCGACCAGACGCGCGCGCGTCTCGCCGTCCGCCACGCCGTCCACCCGTTCGGGCCGCCAGTGGCGCTGAAAGGCGGTGACGGTCGAAACTGTCTCCTCGTCATAGTCGGGTCCGGAGCGCAGGCCGTAGCCCAGACGGTGCAGACCCGCACGCAGAACTGTGACGCCCAGCCCGAGGTCGCCAGGGCCCAGCGGCGCGCCCAGAGCGGCGATGCGCTCGGCCGCCGGTTCGAACCAAAGCCCATGACCGGCCTCAGCAAGCCGCTTCCACGGAAACAGTTCGCCGGGGTCCTGCTTTCGGTCAGGCGCGAGGTCCGAGTGGGCGATGATGCGGGCGTCTGGGATGGACCAGCGTGAGCGGATGTCGCCGACCAGGGCGATCACGGCCTCGATCTGGGCGTCGGGAAAGGGGCGATAACCGAACTTATGCCCCGGATTGACGATCTCTATTCCGATGGCGGCGCCGTTCAAGTCGTCCTGGCCCTGCCAGACGCCACGGCCGGCGTGCCAGGCGCGACGCGCCTCATCGACGAGCCGGAAGACGCGCCCGTCTTCCTCGACCACATAGTGGGCGGACACGCGCGCTTCAGGATCGCACAGACGCGCCAAGGCCTCGGGGCCGGTCCGCATGCCAGTGTAGTGCAGCACCAGCGCGTCGGGCAGGGCCCGGCGGGCGTCGAAATTGGGGGAGGGGGCCTCTATCATCAGGGCAGTTTAGCGCCCCTCGCGCTCCCAGCCATAGGCGACCCAGGCACCGTCGACCTTGCGGGCCTCGATGACGTCGCCGTCTGCGGCGCCGACGGGAGCGGCCTTGCGGCGCGCGCGCATCGCCAGACCCGCGAAGAACACCAAGGCGCCGGCGACCACGGCGATCAGCGCCACGGCCGCAGCGGTCAGCACCGCCAGAACCGCGCCTACCGCCATGGCGATGGCGGTGGCGATGAAGCCGAACAGCCAAAGCACAGGGGCGAAAACGCCGCCGCCGCGCCGACGCGGAGACTGACCGGTCTGGGCAAAGCGCTGAGTCTGGAACATGGCTCAAATCCTAAGGGGCGATCGATGAACGCCCAATGAGCAATGTCGGTCCATAGGTCTGTGCGGTCAATGCCGTGCGACATCACGCGCCCGGCCTGTCTCACCGCAACGGCTGGTCCGCCAGAACCACGCCGCCCTGACTGCGCAGCCGTTCGGCCTCGATCCGCTGCACGACCGACTGGGCTTCTGGCGAACTTATGACAGCGCCGATCCGCACCAGGGCCTGTGCAGCCTCGGCCTGAACGCCGAACGCATCCGACAAGGCCTCCCACGGCGACTTCGCGGCCGGGAAGCGTTTGAAGCGAACCGAAGCATCCTCGGGAATTTCGGCGAGGCGGCGAGCCACGGCGATGGCTTCGGTCAATCCGCCGAGTTCGTCGACGAGCCCCAGTTCCCGGGCCTGGGCTCCGGTCCAGACGCGGCCGCGCGCGATTTCCTGAACCCGAGCGGGCTCTAGCTTGCGTCCTTGGGCGACGCGGATCAGGAAGGCGTCGTAAATCCGGTCCATCGAAGCGGCGAAGGCGGCGCGCTGGCCCTGGTCAAACGGCTGGGAGGGCGACAGCGCATCGGCGTAGTCGCCGCCAATGGTCAATCCGCGCATATCGACGCCAAAGCGGCCGAGCGCCTCTGTCAGGACGAACTTGCCGCCGTACACACCGATCGAGCCCGTAAGGGTCGAGGGCTGGGCCACGATCGCGGAGGCCTCGGAACTGATCCAGTAACCGCCGGACGCGGCATAGGCGCCCATCGACACCACCACCGGCTTGCCCGCCGCCTTGGCGGCACGGACGGCGGCGAGAATTTGCTCGGACGCCTCGGGCGAACCGCCCGGCGAGGAGACGCGGAAGACGATGGCCTTAACGGCGTTGTCCTCGATGGCGTCGTATATGGCTTTGGCCGTATCGTCCGAACGAATCGTCGCGCCCGAGCCAAAGGGGTCCGCGCCGGAGCTGGTTCCGGTCACGATGGCGCCCTCGGCCGAAACGATGGCGATGGCGTCCGTGCCCGATCCGGCGCGCAGGCCCTGGGTCGAGGCGTAACGACGAAAGTCCAGCACCTCCGCATTTGATCCGGCCAGACGCTTGGCTTCGCCCAGCGCCTCCTCGACCTGACCGATCTTGTCGATCAGACGGGCTTGAAGGGCTTCCTCGGCGGAATAGGGGCCGGCCTCGATGACCTGTTTCAGCGCCGCGGGGTCGGTCTCCCTGTCGCGCGCCGCACTGGCGAGGGCGCTGTCATAGATGGAGGTCATCCAGGCCAGCATCGATTCGCGGTGTGCCGGCGTGAAGTCGCTCTGGGTGAACTGATTGACCGCGTTCTTGTACTCATAGCGCTGCTCGAACTGAGCGTTGACGCCGTAGCGATCGAAGGCGCGCCCAAGGAAGATTTCGTCGGCCGAGAAACCCGAAGCCTGGAAGCTGGCTACGGGCTGCATCCACAGCTCGTCGGCGGCCGCGCCGACCATGTAGCTGGAGACGACTGTGCCCACCGGCATGAAGCCTTGGCTGTGGGCGATCACGCGCTTGCCGCTGGCCCGGAAGCGTTGAATGGCCTGACGCACCTCGTCGGCGGCGGCGGGCGTCATTCCCGCCTCGGGCAGGCGTACGACCAGCGCCTTGACGTTGCGATCCCGCTCGGCCTGGGCCAGCCCGTCTACGACCTCGATCACCGACAGGCTGGAGCCGCCAAGGCCGGCGAAGGGGCTGGTCGACGGCTGGTCCGACAGGCCGCCCCTCAAATCCAGTTGCACCACCGCCTGAGCCGGCGTGGCCGGCTTCGATCCTGCGCTGGCGACGGCGGCCATGATGAGCACGATCGGCAGGACGATCATGAACAGGAACAGCCCCGCGAAGACGCCGAGCATAGTCAGGAAGAATTGTTTCATCGGGGAGGATGCGTCCGTCGGCCACTGGCGGCTGGTTTGACCATAGAGACACGAGAGGGCCGCTCCAAGCTCGCCTTTCACCGGCGCGGGCCGCAGCTGCGAGAGCCGTGCTGCATTGCAACCTGATCATTGATGATCCGGCGTCGAAACCCTATATGGCGGTTCGCGTGCGGGGGCGTTTGCCCCGCGTCTGTCGCCGGAGACCGCGGATGTTGGTCACCCTGATGAAAGCCAAGCTGCACCGCGCCACCGTGACTCAGGCCGACCTGGAGTACGAGGGCTCGATCGCTATCGACCGCGATCTGCTGGACGCGTCGGGCATTCTGCCGCACGAGCAGGTGGACGTGCTGAACATCACCAACGGCGCGCGCTTCACCACCTACGCCATCGAGGCGCCTCGCGGCAGCCGCGTGATCGGCGTCAACGGCGCCGCCGCGCGCCTGGTGCAGAAGAACGACAAGGTCATCATCGTCACCTACGGCCAACTGCCGCAGGAAGAGGCGCGCCAGTGGTCGCCGACCGTGGTGCTGCTGGACGACTGCAATGAGATCAAGCGCGCGGCTTGATCGACCTCAGTCCAGCCAGTCGATCGCTGGCAGGCTGACCGGGCGGCCGTCGGCCGTCAGCGCGCCGTCAAGACGGTCCACGCGAAGCGACGCCATGGCCAGGCCGTCGCGGCCGCTCAGCACCTCGCCGGCGCGCAATTCGCCGTTCAGCACTTCGGTTCCGAACGGGGGCGGGGGGCCGTCGAAGGCGATGGGGCGCATGCGGGTGCGGATCGATCCGCGCCGCTTCATCCGCGAGGTCGTCTCCTGGCCGACGAAGCAGCCCTTGTGGAAGTCGATGCCGTTCAAAAGGTCGAAGTTGGCCTCGATCGGATAGGTCTTGTCGTCGGGGCAGTCCGCGGCCGCATCAGGAACGCCCAGCGCTATGCGATGCGCCTGCCAGTCATCCTCGCTGGCGTTGACCTGAAAATCGCCGTGCGCCCGTCCGCCCAGCGCAGCCAGCCGGGGGTCGGGCGAAAA
>NZ_JBKBML010000033.1:0-4068 GCF_046295775.1 Brevundimonas sp.
CGCACCCAAGATCAAAACCCGCCGTCCAAAAGGACAGCGGGTTTTTCTTTGGCCGGGCTCCATGCATCAAACCGCGCCCCGCGCAACCAAACGCGAAACAGCCGCCTTCAAGGCTTCGGGCCACCTGGCTGCGGAGGGGGGCCGCTCCGTTGTGCACCCAAATGCCTAACCGAAATTGACTAGTCCAACATCGCTACCCTCCTTGGCGATGTCGGTCGGCGACCGTGCGCTGTAAATGGCGAGATTGAGGCGAACAGCCCAATGGCCGGAACCTGTTCAAACAGGGCCGGATACTTCTCGCAATCAATACTGGAGGATCATTATGCGCACTCATATTCTTGCGACGGCCGCCGCCGCCGCAGCTCTGCTCGCCATCCCCGGCGTGTCGAGCGCCCAGACCAATGTCACCGTCTCGACCAGCGTGACCAACTTCTGCGGCATCGGCCTGGCCAATGTCGCGGGAGGCAATGTCGCGGTGGCCAACGGTGCGCGTCAGAAGGTCACCACGCTGCGGATGTCCTGCAACTCGGCGACGGGCGCCAACCTGACGTCGAGCGCCCAGAACGGCGACTTCAAGTCGGCCGGCGGCGTGCTGATCAACTACGACTGGGATCTGGTCGTGCCGGAAATCCCGAGCCTGGGCTTCGCCCCGGTCGACACCTGGCCCGGCAGCCCGGCCATCGTGACCAACTCAGGCGGCTATAGCCAGAAGCTGGCCGACGGCATCTTCGCCGATCTGTTCCTGAACCTCTGCTACAATGTTCCGGGCGGTGCGGGCGTGGGCGGCACCCAGGGCGATCCCAGCAACCCGGGCTCGTCCGGCTGCGCGGCTTCGCCGTCTGGCCCTGGCGCGGCCTCGGCGCCGGCCGGCACCTATACTGAAGTCTTCACCTTCGCCTTGAATCCGGCCTGACCGGGCGGTTGGGGCCGTCTTCGGGCGGCCCCGCCTTTTTCCATTTTCTGCAGGGGAGGATGCAGTCATGGCGCTCCGGCGCTTCACCGCCGCACTGGCGGCTTTGATGCTTTTCACGGCCTCGGCGACACCAAGCCACGCCTTGGAGGTGTCGCCGATGGTGGCCAAGCTGACGCCGACCGGCGTCGGCTCCAGCTATCGGCTCACGGTCAGAAACAACAGTACGACGCCGGCCACGGTGGAGATCGAGGTCTACCGCATGCGTGTCGATGACGAGGGCGCGCGCAGCCTGACCCCCGAGGACGACGCCATTGTCGCCTTTCCGGTCCAGTCGGTCATTCCGCCCAACCGCGATCAGATCGTACAGGTCCGCTATGTCGGTGAGCCCTCAGGCGGCGCCGGCGGCGAGCCCGGCATGTATCTGGTGCGTGTCGGCCAGTTGCCGATCGTCATGCAGACCACGGGCGCGGACGGCGAGGCGGGGGCCGACGTGAAGGTGGCCTTCACCATCAACACCTATGTCTTCGTGGCCCCGGCGAACGCTCGCGCGTCGGTGGAGGTCACCGGCCTGAGTCGGGCGCCCAATGGCGACATCCTGATCGCGGCTCGTAATCCCGGAACCGGCTTCGCCCATCTGCGGGAGGCGCGGTTCACCCTGACCACGGCGGACGGCCGCGCCCACGAGGTGCCCGCCGCTGATGTCGACGTCGGCGAGGTCAGCGTCATTGCGGGAGGGGCTTCGCGGACGATACGCATCCCGGCGGCCCTCGCCGCCGGGGCGGCGGGCGATGTCACCGCCGCGATCGCGCTGCTTTAGGGCGGGCGATCGTGAACGGGGCCCGTCCTGGCGGCCCGGAAGCGCCGCGGTGCGCCTGGCGTCGGTTCGGCGTCATGGCCTGCGTCGGGGGCGGCCTCGCCTCGGCGGCTCACGCCTCGACGCCGGCGAGGGACGCGGAAGTGATCCGCACGGCCCGCCACTACGCCGAGGTCGTTCCCATCGAGCGCGCCATCCCCCCGGCCGCGCTCGCCGTCGGCGCCGCGTCCGATGTTCCCCCCACGCCGGACGCGGCGACCGACGGACCTTCTGCCGATCCGCAGGACCGCGCGCCGTCGGCCCGGCCCACGCCGGTGCTGACGCCGATCCAGGGTCCGCTGACGCTGGACGGGCGCTATCTGGGCGACATCAGCGGCGAGGTGGATGCTCAGGGGCAGGGCCTGGTCGACGCCGCCGCCCTCATGGACTTGCTGGGGCCGCAGCTTGCGCCGGGCCTGCGCGAGAGGCTTGGCGCCGTCATTGCGGCCCAGCCCAAGGTCAGCATGGCGGACCTGCGGATCGAGGGGTTCTCGCTGAACTTTGATCCATTTTCGCTGACCTTCATGGCCGAGCTGGCGGCGGACGCGCGTGCGCGGCGCGACGTCAGCTTTTCGCGCAATGAGGTGGTCGATCCGTCGGCCTTCGATCCGCCTGCCCGCTTCGCTGCGGGGGCCAACATCGTTCTGGCGCAGCAGTATTCCCATGTCACGGACCGCTTCTCGCCGCTGCAGGGCGGCATCGACGTCTTCGCCAAGGTCGGCGGTTTCGACGGCGTGACCTTCACCGGCGGCGTCGATTACGACGGCGGCAACGACCAGGAGCGTTGGCGGCGGCGCGAGTTCCGTCTGACCAAAGACCTTTTCCAGTCCGCCGTGCGCCTGACCGCCGGCGAGTTCGCTCCGCCGGTCGAGAGCTTTCAGGGCTCGCAGCGGTTTCTCGGCCTCTCGGCGGCGCGGGCCTATTCGACCATCCGGCCATTCCAGAACGTGCGCCCGGCCGGCCGCCGGCAGTTCATCCTGGATCGGCCGGCCCTGGTGGTCGTCGAGGTCAACGGCGTGGTGGTCGAGCGCGTCCGCCTGGATGCGGGGCCCTATTCGCTTGGCGACTTCCCATTCGGTCAGGGCGCCAACACCGTTCGGCTGCTGGTCGAGGACGACAACGGCCAGCGCGAGATCGCAGTCTTCGACCTGTTTGGAGGGGCGGGCCTGCTGGATCCGGGCGTGCTGGACTTCGGCGTGTCGGCCGGAGTGCTGGAGGAGGGCGGCCAGCTTCAGTACGGCTCCACGCTCGCCGCCACGGGCTTCATGCGCAAAGGGCTGACCGATCAGCTGACCGTCGGCGCAAATGCGCAACTGGCTCGGGATCGAGGCCAGATCGGCGGCCTGGCGACCTGGGGTTCGCGTCTGGGGCTCATACAGGTGGGCGGCGCGGTCAGCCGCAACGGCGGGACGGGACGGGAAGGCTACGTCGCCTCGATCGACTATTTGAAGGAGGCGACGCTGGTTCGCGACATCGACCTGCGCTTCGTTGCTTCAGCCCAGGCGACCAGTCGATATTTTCAGAGCGCCTTTGACGCTTCGGCCTTCAACCGCGAGAAATGGCGCGCCGCCGCCCAGACCCTGCTGCGGTTCAAGGACTATTCGCTCAGCCTGGGGGCGGCTTTCGTGAAGGGGCGCGAGCAGCGCGATCGCACCGACCTGAGCGTCTCGGTCGGACGAAGTTTCCGCCGCTTTGGCGTCAACCTAGCGCTCCAGCGGGGAACGGCCAGCGACGGGCGCGACGAGACCCGGGTCGGCTTCACCCTGACGTCGCGTTTTGGCGGGCGCTGGAATGGCGTGGCGCGCTATGACAGCCGCAACGACTTCCGCGAGGTCGGTCTGTCTCGCGCCTCGAACGGCCGGCTCGACGATCTGAGCGGTGATATCCGCCTGTCGCAGGATCGTTCCAACCAGGCGCTGTCGGCCGATGTGCGCTACATCAACAACCGCTTCGACGCCGAGGTCATCACCAACCGCCTGGTCTCCACCGAACCAGGAGGAGAAACCCGCCAGGAGTCTCTGTGGAGGGTGTCGACCCTGATCGGCTATGCGGACGGCGCTTTCGGCATCGGGCGCTCGGCGCGCGAGGGCTTCGTCATCGCGACACGCCACCCGACCCTGAAGCGGGCTCAGCTCAGCCTTACGGATTCCAGCGGCTATCCGATCGCCCGCAGCGGTTGGTTCGGCCCCGCCTTGGCGGGCGTCGATCGCGCCTATGGCGTGCGGCGTTACGAGATCGAGGTCGATCCCCTGCCGCAGGGTTATGACCTGGGCAGCGGCCTGATCAACGCCTTCCCCGGCTT